>NZ_CAKAKF010000001.1:0-782338 GCF_916618935.1 Paraeggerthella sp. Marseille-Q4926
GCGGCCGGCCAGCAGCCCAGAGGGCCAAGTCAATATTAGATTAAGGACTGGCTGGGTCGCTAATCCAACCGGGGCCGCCAAGCCCCTTGAACATGGCTCGATCAGGCTGGTTTCTACTGTAATGGGGCTGAAAAGCCCCCCTGTTTTTTCGCGCGCGGTTTCCGGGCTCTGTCAAAACGGACGAGTTTTGCGGGGGTTTTTCGCCTCTCGCCGACAGGTTGCCAAGGGGCGTTTTTCATCATTCCTGTTCAGAGACTTGCTCGTTGCATTTATCCTGGTTTGAGGACCAGCAAAACTCGTCCGTTTTGACAGAACCTCGACGAAGAGGGCGTGGCGGGATGGGATACGATTCGGGATGGGACGCGATCCGGCTCGCGGACGGGTAGCGCTCCCTTGCAGCGCAGAGTCGGTCGTTCCCTTCGAAGGCCGCGCGGATGCGGGAGCGTCTCTCGCCGTTCGCACGGGGCCTAGTCGGCGGGATGGAAGTCCTCGGCCATTTCGCGTGCGGCGGTCACATCGTCTGTGACCAGACCGTCTATGCCGTAGCTGAGCAAACGCGCCATGTTGGCGGGGTCGTTCACGGTCCAAGCGTAGACGATTTTCCCTTCGCGGTGCGCGTCGTCGACAAGCTGCTGCGTAACGAAGAAGTCGTCAACGCTGAAGTAGTCGACGTACGGTATGTGGGAAAGGTAGCCGTACGCCAGCGTCATATCATACATGGTGGGCATGAGCGGGTCGGCTTGCTTTACGCGTACGAGCGCGTCGTAGGAGATGCTGGCAACCGCCACGTGGTCGCGCATGCCGTAAGCGTTGATGAGGTCGACCGTCTTCCGCTCTAGGTCGGTGCCGTGACCGTCGGGTTTGACCTCGATGTTCATCTTGATTTTGCCTTTGCAGAGGGCAAGTGCTTCCTCGAGCGTGCATACGCGCTGATCGGCGAACGCGGGATCGAACCAGGATCCGTTGTCCAGATCTTTAATCTCGTTGTACGTGACTTCCCAAAAGTTCTTGTCCAGCCCCGTCGTTCGCTTGAGGTTGGCGTCGTGCATGACCATGAGCACGCCGTCGGCGGTTTGCTGCACGTCGAGCTCCACCCAATCAGCGCCTTCGTCGATAGCCTGCTGAAAGGCGGCAAGCGTGTTCTCCGGGGCGGTGCGGGCTCCTCCACGATGCGCGGTGATCTCTACGCGGGCGGGCGGTTCCTGCGAAGGCTCGAACAGGCCGTGGGAAGTTATGTACGAAGTCGAGGATGCAAACGCGATCAGGACGAGCGCTGCTGCCGTTGCCCTCTTGGCAAACGGCGTGCGCCCGGTTGGGCCCGATGGCTCGAAGCGGTAGTCGACGGGGAGGTTCTTTTTGTCGGTGAGTTCGTAGAATGTGCAGCTCAGCGCAGCGTAGCTGAACGGGGTGAGCAGGCATTGCGTGATTATCAAGAACCCGAGCGAAATGACGGCAAGCCCTATCGAGGCAACCGGGGAGGCGTCTCCCTCGATTAGCACCGTTAGCGTGAATATCCCAATGAGCGCTACCGCCGCCGCTTCTGCGGCGAACAGGCCGACAAGCGCCAAGATGCGGCGAGCCAGCATCCAGCGAGCGCCGTGCAGCAGGCGCTTGCTCGAAACGCGCGCCTGCATCCAGTCCTCGTTGCGCAGCGTGAAGAAGTGCACGCCGAACGCAAGGAAGAAAGCGTGGATGTACAGGGCAACGAACAACGCGATCAACGCGCAGGAAAGCACGTTGTTTTCCCAGATGAAGTCCATGATGAATTCGGGAGGCCTGAAATCGGTCAAGACCGACGAGGTCACGGCCAGGTTCGTGAGCGGAACAAGCAGCAGCACGAAGGGGATCAGCAGCCAGTTGCGTGGATGGACGATGCGCACGGCTTGCTCGAACGTGCGGTTCGCCAGCTCGCGCACCCCAATCTTTCGCCGCATCCTTCCGGCCTGCATCAGCAGCACGAGCGCGCACATTTCGAACAGCGATCCCAGGCTTAGCAAGAGTATGGCGAACAAGGCGCACGGCCAGGTTACGGGGCTGCCAAGGAATGTCGCCAGATTCGCGTCGCACAGGTAGGAAAGGCCGGCGGCGTACAGCGCGAAGTCTATGAGCCCTAAACTGAGCGGCACGAACAAAATGGCGAATGCAATCTGGAATCCTGCTTCGAACAGGAAAACGGTTCGCAGGTTGTACGCGAACAGCCTCCAGGTGCTGCGAATGAAGTTCATGAGTCTCCTTGGAAAGCGGCGAGATCGCCGTACGCTTTAGCTCCTTGTTGGACTCATGATACCAGGTTGGTTGCGGGGACGCCTTGAGGGAGCGGGCGACGGACGGGGTGTGGGCAAAGGCTTCGAAGCGCATCGCCGCCCGCGCGAGCAAGCCGTTTGCGGCAGTGGAGGAGCGGACGCCAAGGGCGACGGCAACGGTTTCGTAAACTGTAATCAACAAAGTATCAATTGGGCGTACACTAAGGTCGTCCATCGGACCCTCTTGGAAACCTCTCGAAAGAAGGCGCTCATGAGCATCTACGATTTCACCGTGAAAGACCAGCAGGGCAACGCCGTTTCGCTTGCCGATTACCGCGGACGCGTCCTGCTTATTGTGAACACCGCCACCGAATGCGGCTTTACGCCGACGTATGCCCAGCTCGAAGAACTGTATCGCGTCCTGCGCGAGCGCGGGCTGGACGTTTTGGACTTTCCGTGCGACCAGTTCGGCCATCAGGCTCCGGGAACGAATGAGGAGATCGCGGCGTTTTGCACCTCCCGCTTCGGCGTGACGTTTCCTCAGTTCGCGAAGATCGAGGTCAACGGCGAAGGAGCTGACCCGCTGTTCGCGTACCTGCAAGAGCAAAAGGGCTTCGAGGGGTTCGACCAGGGCCATGAGCTGACGCCTGTTCTGGAGGACCTGCTGGCAAAGGCCGATCCCGGATACGCCCAGAAGCCCTCCATCAAGTGGAACTTCACCAAGTTCCTGGTCGATCGCGACGGGAACGTCGTTCGCCGCTTCGAGCCCACGGCAAGCATTCCCGATGCGGTCGCGCCCGCCGTGGAAGAGCTGCTGTAGTCGGTTGCGGGCCAAGTTGCTTTCCGACTGGGGTGCCGAGCAACGCTTGGGCACCCCGTTTTGCACCTGCGCGCCTTTACGCCTCCAGTTTGAGGTCGCCGTCCTTGATGAGCCCCGCTTTTCTCATGCCGGTGCATATTCCCCAGCTGAGAAGGGCGGGCAGGATGAAGCAGATCAGCGCTAGCCCCAGCCAGTCGAGGGGCCCGGCTGCCGGTGCGCCCGCCATGGCGTCTGCAACCCATCCCGCGTACACGCCGATGGGGCCTACCAGCCCGCACGTTCCCATGCCCGATGCGATTGCGCTGCCGTTTTGCTGGAGTTGAAAGACGCAGGTGGCGATGGGGCCGGTAATGGCCGATGCCAGAATGGGCGGCAGCCAGATGATCGGCTTGCGCACGATGTTGCCCATTTGCAGCATAGACGTGCCCAGGCCTTGCGACACCAATCCGCCCCAGCTGTTCTCTTTGAAGCTCATGACGGCGAACCCCACCATCTGGGCGCAGCATCCAGCTACGGCCGCGCCGCCTGCCAGCCCCGTCAAGCTGAGGGCGGCGCAGATGGCGGCCGACGAGATGGGCAGCGTCAAGGCGATGCCGATGACCACCGACACGATGACGCCCATGAAGAACGGCTGCAACTCGGTTGCCCACATGATGAACCCGCCCACGGACGACGCCAGGGCGCCGATGGCCGGGGCGACGGCGATCGACAGCCCGCAGCCCGCCAGGATGGTGACGGCGGGCGTTGCCAGGATGTCGACCTTCGTCTCCTTCGACACGGCCTTGCCGCACTCCGATGCCACGATGGCAACCACCAGCACGGCCAGCGGTCCGCCCGCGCCGCCCGCAGCGTTCGCGGCGTAGCCCACGGCGGCAAGCGAGAACAGAACGAGCGGCGGCGTTTTCAGGGCGTACCCGATGGCGATGGCCATGGCGGGCCCGGCAACGCTTTTGGCGAAGCTGCCTACCTCGTTGAAGAACGCGATTCCCGTAAGGTCTCCCACGGTGGCGAGGATGGTTCCGATCAAAAGCGAGGCGAACAAGCCTTGCGCCATGGCCGACAGCGCGTCGATAGCGTAGCGCTGCGGCGAGATCTCGATGTCCTTGCGCGCGAGAAAGGAAGCAAAGGCTCCTTGCGACATGATAATCCCCCTGATTGTCGAGCGGTTTCGTGGAACTGTACCCGTTCGATCTCTCAGGGGGAATGCTCGGCGGCGTTTTTTCGGCGAGGAGCGCTTACCGTGCGCGGTCGTCCAGCCATTCGATGGCGTCGCGGATAACGCGGTCGCGCTTGAACTCGTTGAATATCTCGTGGTAGAGGCCGGCGTAGATGCGCAAAGACTTGTCCGTGGCCGACACCTCCTTGTACATGTCGATGCTGTCTTGCGGGCTGACTAGGCCGTCATCGCCGCCGTGCAGCAAAAGCACCGGGTCGGAGAAATTCGCAGCGTGCTCGCGGAGCCATACGTGGCCGTCGTGCACGGCGCGCAGCAGCGCAACGGAGAACTCTTTGACGACGAACGGATCGGCCAGGTACGCTTCGCCCACGGCGGGGTCCGAGCATACGCCGTCGCCCAGCTCGTTGGGGAGGTAGGTTTGCGGGTCGAGCCCCTGCTCGACCACGCCCGCTGCCAAGCCGGCATGATCGCGGGTCCAGGCTCCCGACAGCACGTAGCCGTCCAGCTTCCCGGGGTACGTCGTTGCGTAGCTGGCTGCGCCGAACCCGCCCATGGAATGCCCGATCATGAACAGCGGCAGGTCGGGGAAGTGCGCGCGAGCCTCTTCCACGAACAGATCCGTGTCGGCCACGATCTGCTGGCGGTTGTCGTACCAGACCGCTTTGCCCATCGACCGGCCATGCCCGCGATGGTCGAAGCGCACCACGGCGTAACCGGCCGCCAGCAGCTGCTCCACCACGTAATCGTAGCGGCCGTAGTGCTCGCACAGGCCATGGACGATGACCGCGCACGCCTTCGGGTTTTCGGGCGCGTCGATGCGTCCGACCAGCAGGAATCCTTCTGCTGCCTTCTTCGTGAGTTCCTGGTGCATGGGACCTTCTCTCTATCGGGTACGACGTTGGTTCCATTGTAGCGCGTTGCGCAGGGGGAAGCGGGGCCGGCTGCGCGGCGGCGACGCTCGATGCGCAGACACGGGCGCATTGCGCATCCGCGCCTGCGTGCCGCGCGCGACCCGGCTTCCGGGCGCATCACGGGCCCGCGATGCACGCCATCCCCAACCGCCCGTGCTCCATGTGCGTTTCCTGCTCCCACGGACCCCGCGCTGTCGTTCGCGGGTTCCGCGCCGTCCGCGAGCCCTGCGAACCCCGCGGGTCCCACGCTGTCGTCCGCGAACCCCACGGACCTCGCAAGTCCTGCGTCGTCGTCCGCGAACCCCGCGAACCCCGCGTCGTCCGCGAACCCCACGGACCTCGCGAGCCCCGCGCCGTCGCCCGTTGCATCGATTCTTATTGGGGTCTTGACGGCGCGGATTCCTTCCCTATACTGAACACCTAGTGATTTGCTGTAGTATTCGGATCGGCTTTTTGCACCCGGAAGGAGGTTGGCCATGATAGCTGTTTTCTCGTACATGAACATGATGATGCCCCGCGCTCTGTCCGTGCTGATGGGCATGCGTCCGCGCATGCGCATGTCGTGCTTCGAGAATTGTCGCAACGCTATCCTTGTTTCTTAGGGTGAACGTACATACCGTGTCGCGATTCTCGGAAGCCTCAGGCTTCTTTTTTTATGCCCGAACTCGGGTCGTCCTCCTGCAAAAGAAAGGTACTTGTCATGAAATGCAAGCTTGTTGCTCTGCTCTCGATCGTTGCGAGCCTGTGCGCCGCGCTGGTCCTGTTTTCGGGCTGTTCGGCCCCTGGAACGGATGATTCCGGCGCGAAGTCGCTCAAAGTGGGCGTGGTCGCCGGTCCGTATCAGGATCTGTTTCGCGAAGCCGTCGAGCCGTCGTTGAGGGAACGGGGGTATTCCGTGAGCTACGTTGAGTTCTCGGATTACGTCCAGCCCAACAACGCCCTTGTCAACGGAGACATTTCGCTTAACGTGTTCCAACATTCCACGTATCTGAACAGCTTTGCCCAGCAGCATGGCCTTGATCTGGCCGCTCTCGCCGAAATTCCTACGGCGGCCATGGGCGTTTTCTCCAACAAGGTGGGTTCGCTCGACCAGTTGAGCGAAGGGGCGACGGTGGCCGTTCCCAATGATGACACCAACCTGTCGCGTTCGTTGCGCGTGTTGCAACAGGCTGGTCTTGTCTTTCTTGATTCGGCGGTGGACCCCGCCAAGGCGACGGTCGACGATATCGCGTCCAACCCCAAGAACATCGTTATCAAGCAGGTCAACGCCGAGATTCTGCCCACGGTGCTCGATAGCGTGGACGCAGCCGTGGTCAACGGCAACTACGCCATCGGCGCGGGCCTCGACCTTGCCGACGCGGCCTACGTAGAGCAGCTTTCCGAGGGCTATTACAACGTGATCGCGGTGCGCGGAGAGGATGCTGCCGCTCCTTTTGCCCAGGACATCGTTGCCATTGTGGGCTCGGACGCCTTCCGACGCGCCATCGAGGACCCCAGCCGCCCCTTCTCCGCCTTCAGTAGGCCGAGCGGTTACTAAGAGGATTCGTCCACGTGAGGAGCATCATGATCGAGTTGAAAAACGTGCGCGTCGAATTTCCCTCGGGGCAATCCAAGGCGCCGGCCGTTGACGGGGTGAGCCTGGCCGTGCGCGAAGGGGAGGTGCTCGGCATCGTCGGGTCGAGCGGCGCTGGGAAGTCCACCCTTGTCAGAACGATCAACCTGCTGCAAGCGCCCACCGCCGGGGAGGTGATCGTCGATGGCGTTTCCATCGTGGGGCAAAGGGGCAGGCAGCTGCGCGAAACCCGCGCGGGCATCGGCATGATCTTCCAGCACTTCAATCTGTGGAACGCGAAGACCGTCGGCCAAAACGTTGCGTTTCCGCTCAAGCAGGCCGGGTGGAGCAAGCGGCAGACGGACGAGCGCGTTGACGAGGTGCTGAGGTTCGTGAACCTGCTGGACAAGAAGGACGTCTACCCGCGCACGCTCAGTGGCGGGCAGAAGCAGCGCGTGGCGATCGCGCGGGCGCTTGCCCCCAGTTCGCGCATCCTGCTGTGCGACGAGCCTACGAGCGCGCTCGACCTGGAGACCACCGCATCGGTCCTAGACGTGCTTAGGCGCGCGAACGAGGAGCTGGGCGTCACTATGGTGGTCATCACGCACGAGCTGGACGTGGTGAAGCGCATCTGCCATCGGGTGGCGGTTATGGGCAAGGGCCGCATCGTGGAGCATGGCAACACGTTCGACGTGCTTTCGAATCCCCAGTCGGAGGTGGCGAAGGGCCTTGTCGAGCAAACGCAGCGCTTCGACCTGCCTGAAGAGGTGCTGCAGCAAAGCGGAGCGCTGTTCAAATTAACGTACGCGGGCCCTGCCGCAACCGAGCCGGTTCTGTTCGAAGCGGGGTCTTCGTTCGACGTGACGATATCGATCGTGCACGGGCGGATAGAGTACCTTGCCCAACAGCCTTACGGGATTCTGTACGTGCTGGTGAACGGCGAGCCTGCGGAAATAGAGAAAGTCGCGGCGCACTTGAGGGCGCGCGTGGAGCGTTTGGAGGTGGTGCGCCATGCTGGATAACATCGTGCGAATTGCGCCGGAGCTTGGCGTTGCGTTGGGTCAGACCGCGTTCATGTGCTCGGTTGCGCTGGCGGCCGCCGTGGTGGTCGGGGGCGCTCTGGGAATTCTTCTGTACGTCACCGGCACGCGCTTGTTCGTGAAGAACGTCTGGGTCAACAGGCTGGTGGGGGCCGTGCTGAACGTGGTGCGCTCCATTCCGTTTCTCATCCTGCTCATCTTCTTGCTTCCGCTGTCGTCTTTGATCGTGGGCACGAAGATCGGCAGCGAGGCCGTGGTGGTTCCCCTGTCCATTGCCGCGATCGCGTTTTTCGCGCGGTTGTCGGAAACCTCGTTCGCGGAGGTTGACCGGGGTATGCTGGAGGCCGCGTTCGCCGCCGGCGCCAGCAAAACCGCGGTCGTGCTGTTCGTGCTGCTGCCAGAGGCGCGTGTTCCGCTGATCAAGGGCATTACCATCACGGCCATTTCCATCCTGGGCTTTTCCGCGATGGCCGGCATCGTGGGCGGCGGGGGCCTGGGCGATCTGGCGTACCGGTACGGCTACCAGCGCTATCAGGCCGATGTCATGGTGTCGTGCATTGCGGTGCTGATCGTGCTTGTACAGGCGATACAGTTTTTGGGCGACGCGTGGGTTGCCCGAGCTCAGAAGATGCGCTAGCCTCGCGCGCAGCCTGTCGGCCGCGCTAGCGTTCGCGCGCAACCCGCCGACTTGCGTTTTGTGAGCGATGGTTGGCGGGTTGCGTTTGCCATTGGGCTCGTCATGCCCGACAATGGAGACCGGTTGAAACGCCGTTGCGCACCGAGGCGCCGGCACGACGAAAGGGGAGTTGCATGGAGCTTGCGTATGGCTGCCTGGCCTGTACGGGAGACAATCCGCTACCGTTCATCGTGGGCGGCGTGGTGGCGCTCGCGCTTGTCGTGCTGGTGGTGGCGTTCGTTCTTATGCGTCGAAAGTAGCGGGGTAGCCAGTGGAATCTTGTGCAGCCGGAACTCGCGCAGCTGGAAAGCTGGTTATATGCCCGACGCCTATCGGCAACTTGGGGGACATGCCGCAGCGTGCGCTTGCGGCCTTGCAGTCCGCCGATGCGGTATGTGCCGAAGACACGCGCGTCACGGGCAGGCTTTTGGCGGCGTATCGCATCGAGAAGCGTATCGAGCGCCTTGACGAAGCGCTCATGGGCGAGCGCGCGTCGGCCATCGTCGATCGCGTGGCGGCCGGAGAGGTGATCGCGTACTGCTCCGATGCCGGCATGCCCGGCGTGTCGGATCCCGGCTTGCGTTTGGTGCGCGCCGCGCATGAGGCCGGCGTGCCCGTGGAGGTGCTGCCCGGTCCGACTGCTGCGGCTACGGCGTACGTGGCCAGCGGCAGCACGAACCCGCGGTTCTATTTCGGCGGCTTCTTCCCGCGCAAGGATGCGGAGCGCCGCGCCACGCTGGAGTCGTTGCGTGCCCTCGACGCCGCGCTCATCTTCTACGAAAGTCCTAATCGCCTGGTCAGCGCACTTGAATCGCTTGCCGAGGCGTACCCTTACCGCGAGGGCGCCGTATGCCGCGAGTTGACGAAGCTGCACGAGGAAGTGGCGCGCGACTCCCTGCCGCGCCTGCGCGACATGTTTGCCGCTCGTGCGGAAGGCGGCGGCATCAAGGGCGAGATCGTGCTGGTGATCGATGGTCCCAGCGTGGCGGAGGGTGCTGCGGCCGAGGAAGACGCCGAGTCTGCCGCTCGGACTCGAGCGGCAGAGCTGAAGGCTGCCGGCGCGCGCAACAAGGACGTAGCTCGCACCATAGCCGACGAGTTCGGCATTGCGCGCAACGCGGCCTACGACATCGCGCTCGAGGCGTAGGGAGCCGCATGTCCCAGGGTTTTCGCGATGCGCAGCGCGGGAGCGGCGCTCTTGCACCCGCAGGTCGTTCGGCGCGCGGGCGTCGTGCGGGCGATGCTGCGGTAGAGCTTCTTGTGGACGGTCTGCCCGTACGCTTGACGCGCAAGCGCGTGAAGAACCTCAACCTGCGCATCGCGCGCACGGGCGGCTGCGTGGAGGTTTCCGCTCCGCTGCATGTGCGCGACCAGGATGTGGAGCGCTTCGTTCGGGAGAAGCGGACGTGGATCGACCAGAAGCGCGCGCAGGCTGCGTCGTCGCCTGCGGCTCGGGCGGCTCAGGCTTCGCCGGAGCAGGTTGCCGCATGGCGCGCCGTGGTGGAGGCGTGCGCTCCGGTGCTGGTGGAAGCTTGGGAGCCCATCATGGGCGTGAAGGCGGGCAAGCTGGCGTACCGGAACATGACCAGTCGCTGGGGCAGCTGCCAGCCTTCGACGGGCCGCATCTGCCTGAACGTGCGCCTGGCGCTGTATCCCCCGGAATGCCTGGAGTACGTGGTGGTTCACGAACTGTGCCATCTTTTGGAACGGGGCCACGGCCCGCGCTTCAAAGAGCTTATGGATACCTTCATGCCCGATTGGTGCGAACGGCGCGACAAGCTGCGATAAAGCCTGGTTAGAAGGCAAATTAGTTCGCATGCGATACGTTGCCGAACTGTAATGTGCACGTTTGCCGAAGGGTGAGGGCTCCCAAAGTGCCGGTGCTACCATGGCCTTATGGGACAGCAAACGGACAGAGCGAAACACCGGGCTGCGGGCGACGATGCGCTTGCCGCGCACGACGGACTGCCGCGCAGACAGCGAACCGTCGTGCTGTCCATCATGATGGCCGGCACCACTGCCGCGTGCATTTCCCAAAGCATGATGATAGCGGCGCTGCCCACCATCATGCACGAGTTCGCGGTGAACGCCGCTCTTGGTCAGCTGCTTACCACATCCTACATTTTCATGCTGGGCCTTATTTCGGCCATGACGGCTTACCTGGTGAATCGCGTTGATGCGAAGAAGCTGTTCGTTGCCGCCATGCTGTGCTTCGTGGCGGGGTGCGCTGCCGTCCTGTTCGCACCGAACTACCCGCTGCTGCTGGCGTCGCGCTTGTTGCAGGCGGGCGGTGCCGGCATCGCGTTGCCGCTCATTCAGGTGGTGGCGCTTTCGGTGTATCCGCGCAACGAGTACGGACGCGCTATGGGCCTGGTGGGCTTGATCATCGGGTTCGCGCCGGCTATCGGCCCCACCGTATCGGGCTTCCTCATAGACTTCTGGGGGTGGCGCTCGGTGTTCATCGTGTTGGGCGCCGTGACCATTGTTGTGATAGCGCTGTCGCTTCCCCTGCTGACCGATGTGATGAAGCGCGAAGGGAAGCGCGAGCGTTTCGATGTTCCCTCGGGTCTGCTCTATGCGCTTGGGTTCTGCGCCATCATGGCGGGGACTACGTTCATGGAGGCGGACGGGAGCTTGAGCGCGCCGCCCGTCCTTGCGCTTGTGAGCGGCGTGGCGGCTTTGGCGGTGTTCGCTCGAAGGCAGGCGCGCATCGATCAACCCCTTCTCAAGCTTGCGTGCTTTCGCAACCGAACCTTCGCCGTGGCTACCGGCTTGGTCATGATCGCGCAGATTGCGTTCATGGCGGGGTCGATCATGGTCCCGCTGTTCGTGCAGGATGTGCAGGGGCTGAGCGCCACGTCGTCCGGCCTGGCCATTCTTCCCGGGGCGTTGCTGCTGGGGGTGCTGAACCCCGTGACGGGCCGGTTGCTGGACCGATACGGTCCGCGCCCTTTGATCGTTGTTGGATCCGCGGTGCTGGCTGTTGGGACGCTTGCCTTCGCGGCGTGCGATGCCAGTACGCCTGAGTGGGCGGTGACCGCGCTGTTCGGCGTGCGCACCGTGGGCGTGGCGTGCCTGATGATGCCCATGACGGCGTACGCGTGCGCGTCGCTTCCTGCCGAGGACCTGGCTCAAGGAACGGCCATCATCACGTCGTTTCGGCAGATCTTCGGGCGCTTGCCTCCTCGGTACTCATTGCCATCATGGCGCAGGCGTCTTCGAACGACCTGGGCATCGATGCGTTCGGCTTCGGCGTGAGCTTCGAGGTGCAGGCGGGCGTCATCGTGGCCGGGTTCGTGGCGGGGATGCTCTTGCTTCCGCGTGGAAAAGCTCGGAAGGCGGCGTAACGTGCGGCGGCTTGCTTGTTGGTGCGGAAAAGCGGCTCGTTCGTTTTAAGCTGCTTGGGGCAGGCTTGCGCTTTGGGGCGTTGCCGCCTGCTCGCGATCGAGCAGGTAGGCTGCAATGATGTCCGCCGCCTGGTCACGCTGCTGTTCGGGGGAGATCGACGCGGAGCCGTCGCCGTCTTGCGGGCCGTAGTCGCCGAAACCTGCGTGGTTTCCACCCGCTATCTCCACGGTGGATGACTCGGAAGGCAGAAGCCCCGCGTTTTCTTCGAGTTTCGAGCGGTTGAGCACCTGGTCGTTCGAGCCGTATACGGAAACGGCTCCCAGGTTGGCGTGCGAAAGGTCGCTCGCGGAGTAGGAGGCCGCCAAAACGACGCCCTTCATGCTGGGGTCGTCTGCGTGATCGACGGCGTATTGTGCGGCCATGGATCCGCCGAGGGAGTGACCGCCCACCCACCATGAGGTGATCGCAGGGTATGCGGCGCGAACGCGGTCGGCTGCGTTGATGTCGAAGAACGCGAAGTTGAACGGCATCTGCACCACCACGGAGAAAACGCCGCGTTCGGCTAGGTCGCGCATGAGCGGGGCGTAGGCGCTGTACTCGACCTTCGCTCCCGGGTAGAACACCAAGCCGACGCTGGCGTTCGGGTCTCCGAATGCCAGGTATCCGTCGCCCTGCTCAACGGGAAGCTGCGCGGTGGACGCGAGGGTTTCGTGATGCGCGTCTGCGTCGTGGTAGTACGAGCTGGCGTACACGAGAAAGGTGCCTGCTGCCAAGCACGCTGCGACCAGCGCAATCGCTAGGGCGATTGCAAGGCGGCGAGGCCACTTCGCGCGCGGCTTGTGCGCCTTCTTGGCTTGGGGTGTTTCGTCGTTAGCTTTCATGATCGTTATGGTAGCAAAAGAAAGCGATGCAGGGTTTCTGATTTGGGGCACGCAGCTTGTATTCTTGCATGATGTCAAGTAAACTTATCGTAATGTCAAGTGTACTTGACATTACCGTTGGATCGGAACACGGTTGGGCTGGGATTATGGGTTGTGCGCGGGTTCTCCTTCGGGACTGCCGGAAAGGATTCGGTATGGACAAGCATGAGATTCTTGAGAAAAGCCGTGAGGACAATGGGCTGGTCGACGAGCGCTTCCGGTCTATGGAGCAGCGTATGCTCGTGATCGTGGGAAGTACGCTGATGCTGGGGTTGGCAATCTTGCAGGTGTGGGATCGGTCGCACGGTCTTGAAACGAACGGGATCAACGCGGTTTTCATGGCGGGGGTTGCCAGCATGGGGTTTGCGCAGTACTCCAAACTGCGCATGAAAGGGGCGCTGTTCCTGGGCGCTTTCGCTGCTGTTGCCGCCGTGATCTGGGCTGTCCAGCATGTGTTGATCACGATGTAAGGGGATCGTTCGTGATTAAGATGCCCTCGTTCGGCTTTGACGACGTTCATCGAAACGATGGCGAGTTGGAACTGAAGAACCGCCTGAAAGCGGCGCGAGCCGAAGCGGGGCTTTCTCAGTTGGAGCTTGCTCGATTGGTGGGCGTGTCGCGTCAGACCATTTCATCTATCGAGACGGGTTTGTTCAACCCAACGGCGAAGCTTGCGCTCGTGCTCTGCATTGCGCTGGATAAGAAGTTCGAAGACTTGTTCTATTTCGAGTGACGCTTTCGCTGCTGCTTTGCCGGCGACGATGCGTTTGAGCGAAACGCGTTTCGCGTCTTGGTGGACGTTGACGACCCGCCTGCTTACGAGGCGATCGCCGTGCGCTTGGCGGGCGCGTCGAACGAGAGGCTGTTGTCGTCGGTGCTTTGCATCCAAGCGATGTACGTATCGGGGAAGTGCGAGGCCAGAGCCGCGCCGAAGTCCACTCCCAGCAGCGATCCGGCTGCCGCGACGATGCGTGCGGGGTTGACCGGGCTTCCGATCGAGGTCAGCACTTCGTCCATGTTGTTCTCGAACGTATCGATCGACGCCAGCCCCGCCTTGTCGTAGGTCGGCATGATTCCCGTATTGCGCTGGAATGCCTCTCGCATGCGGTCGAACAGCGTCGAGAACTGGTCGCTGGAAACGCTTGGCAGTGCAACGGTGGTTCCGTATCGCCCGTATCCCCAGGTTGAAAGCGGAAGCTTCGGCACGATGTCGGATTCGTTCACGATGTTGAAGATGTTGTCGTACGCGGGGCTTTGCCGGTCGGACTCGCGCGTGCACCCGGGAGCTGCGAACGTGTAGGCGTAGATGCCCGAAGCGGGAGCAATCTTGTTCGATGTTTCGCCAAGGTTGTTCAGCCTTGCAGCCAGCAGATTCGCGATGGCGCCTCCGCGACTGTGACCAGTGATCAGAATGCGGGTGCGTTCTGGGCTTGCTCCTATTTCATGCGCGTAGCGGGCGAGCGCGCGCTCCACTTCGGTTTCGGCTTTTCCGAACCCGTGGTGGTCGTCGCTGTCTCCCTGTGCGTCGTGCAGGTTGAAGTTGCTGATCCATTCGATGCCGTAGCTTCCGCGCACGCCCACGAACACCAGTGTGAGGGGCGTTCCTCCTTGCGGGTCGGGAATGGTTTTGCTGGCGAAGGTGTAGGCGGCAACGTCGTGGGATCCTATGAAAAGCGCTCCCAGCTCGTCAAGGATGTTGCTGCGCAGCGCGTAGGATTCCGTGCGCACGTCGGCGAAGCCCAGGGCCCAAAGCGATTGCTCGGCGTAGGGGGCCGCTCCTTCGACATTGCTGTAGTATTGCGATTCCGAATTGCACACCGCTGCGAGCACTGCGCAAGCCGTGGCTAGATCGTGGTGGTAGGAATCGGCATCTTGAAGCAACCAAGAGTCGTTGAAGACCAAGTTCGTTGACGTCCGTCCCGCAAGGTTCGATGGATTGCTTGCCGTTACGGCCTCGCTGCAGTATTCGGCCGTGATGGTCTTGCCTGTTGCCGAGGGGGTTGGTGCAGGCGCAGACGCTTCGGCGGTCACGCGTGCCGTGGGCACAATGCCCATCGTGGCGCCCAGATAGCGAAGGGGGATCAGGAACATTCCCAAGAACATAAGACTGACGAAGATGGCCGCGGCGGTGGACGCGACGCGGCGTGCGGGCGTGGTGCGCATGGGCCTCCTGTCAATGCGAACGGCGCGGCTGCTTGCGAGAGGCTTCAGTATAGGGGCAGCCTTGCAGGCAGCCACGCGTCTTCACGCAAAGAAGACCTTTCCGGCGCACGTTGTTAACTTTCCTTAAGGTTTCGCGCGCCTCACGTGCGGTTGAAGCTAGAACGACGTCCAACCGCCGTCGGTTGCGACGACTTCGCCGGTCATGTGAGAGGCATCGTCCGAGGCCAAAAACAGGATCGAGGCGGCTTGCTCTTCGGCTTCGGCGTCTCGTTTCAGCATGGACTCGGTCTTTTGCCCGGCCATCGATGCGGCGTCGGCCGGATCCGCCCCAGCGGCTACGGCCGCCTGCTGCTTCTCCATCACGTATGCGTACGCCTCTTCGACCATGGGCGTGGCGGTTCCGGCGGGATTGACCGAGTTGACGCGCACGCCGTAGCGTGCGTAATCCAGCGCGAGGTTCTTGGTCAGGCCGTTGACGGCGTGCTTCGATGCAACGTAGGCGGGGTTGCCCGGCAAGCCGGTCATGCCGGCGATGGACGCTACGTTGACGATGGACCCGCCGCCGCCCTGCGCGATGAACTGCCGAAGCTCGTGCTTTGCGCAGAAAAACACCGTGTAGAGGTTGTTCGCCATGGTGTAGTCCATCTGCTCCTTGGTCAGCTCGTGCACGTTGTCGGGCTGGCCCATCACGCCGGCGTTGTTCACGGCGATGTCCAGACGTCCGAACGCTTCGATCGTTCTGGCCACCATAGCCTGGGCGTTCTCTTCTATGGAGAGGTCGAGGGGCAGGAACAGCGCATCGGGAGCTACGGCGCGAACCTCGGCAAGCGTTTTCTCGCCCTCGTCTTCAAGGCGGTCGACCAGCACGAGCTTCGCGCCTTCTGCGGCTGCGCGCAGAGCGGTGGCACGTCCGATGCCACGCGCGGCTCCGGTTATGATCATGACTTTTCCGTCGAAACGGCCTTCGTACGCCTGCTTTGCCATGAGATGCCTCCTTCGAGAGCGGGTTGGCGCGCTTCGCGGAAACGGCGCGAAGCGACACTTCCAGCGTACGCTTTCGGCGATTGGGTTTGAAGGGGTTTCCGCAAAAAGCGCCGCCCCATGCGTTTTCGGCTTGCGCGGTTGGCGTCTGTAGCGGTTTGCGATACGACTGCAGCGGTTTGCGCGGCGCTTGCGGCAGTTTGCGCGACGCCCGCAACGGCTTGCGTGATGCCTGCGGCGACTTGCGCGCTGTCGCTGCCAGCTTGCGCTCGCGAAATCGCGTTTGCTGGCAGGTTTTGACGGTTAGGGGTTGTTGTTTCGGGCTTGCGGAAGCAACCTAAGTGCCAAGCGTATTGACGCACCGCTTTGAACTGGGGAAACGAAAAGCAAGCCCATCAGTGCCGAGGCCATGCGTCCGTGCAGCAACCTCAAACCGTCGAAACCTGCCAAGAATCGCAAGTTTTCGAGCGCAACCCGCCGCGCGGACGCATGGGGCGCCGCAACCCCCCCTGCGGACACATGGGGCGCCGCAGCCCGCCCCGCGGACGCACGCAACAACGCAGCCGAGCGCCCCTCTCCGCACGGGGTGCCGCATCCCTCCCAACGTGTGTGCCCCCCATCCCGCGCCCGCGCGCTTACGCGCGGGATCGTCGTGCCGTGCGTTTTCGACGTGCTTTGCGGCGGCGGCAAACGACCGTGTTAAAATAACCAGTTGCTGTTGCGCCGCAGCCTTGCTCGCGCAGACGGCACATGCAGGCGCCCGCATCATCCGCGGAGCGCGCCGACCATCCGGCCGACGAGGCATCATGCGCCACGCGGCCCCGAGAACAAAGGAAGCACCATGTCAAAGGGAACCTACTCGTTCACCACTCCGATCTACTACGTAAACGCAGCCCCGCATCTGGGCACGGCTTACGCCACCATCGCGCCGGACACCGTTGCGCGCTATCAGCGCATGAACGGCTACGACGTGGCGTTCGTGACGGGCATGGACGAGCATGGCCAGAAGGTGGCCGATACGGCGGCGGCCAAGGGCATGACCCCGCAGGACTGGTGCGACTCCATGGAGCCGGCGTTTCGCGATGCGTGGGATATGCTGGATATCACGTACACCGATTTCGTGCGCACCACCGAGCCGCGCCATGCGCGTTCCGTCAAGAAGTTCTGGCAGGAGCTTTTCGACAAGGGCTGGTGCTACAAGGGCAGCTACGAGGGCTGGTACTGCGTGCACGAGGAAACGTACTACGCCGAGAGCGATCTTGAGAAGAACGAGGAAGGCGCGTTCGTCTGCCCCGATTGCAAGCGCCCCGTGCAGAAGGCGGGCGGCGAGGAGAACTGGTTCTTCAAGCTGTCCGAATTCCAGGAGCCGCTGCTCAAGTTCTACGAGGAGCATCCGGATTTCATCCGCCCCGAAACGCGCAGGAACGAGATCGTGTCGTTCGTGGCCGGCGGCCTGAAAGACCTGTCCATCAGCCGTTCCACGTTCGATTGGGGCGTGCCGCTGCCGTTTGACGAAAGCCACGTGGCGTACGTGTGGGCCGACGCGCTGATCGCGTACCTTACGGGCATCGGGTACGCCGACGACGAACGCTCCGACGAGTTCGAGCAGCGCTGGCCCATGCAGTACCATTTCGTGGGGAAGGACATCACGCGATTCCACTGCGTGATCTGGCCCGCTATGCTCATGGCCGCAGGACTGCCCATCACGCATACCGTGTTCGGGCACGGCTTCCTGCTGACCAAGGGCGAGAAGATGTCGAAGTCTCGCGGCAACGCCCTCAAGCCGGCCGATCTGGTAAAGGTGTTCGGTGTGGACGCGTACCGCTACTATTTCATGAGCGACGTCCAGTTCGGCAGCGACGGCTCCATTTCCATGGAGCGCATGGTGCAGGTGTACAACGCCGATCTGGCGAACACGTGGGGCAACCTGTGCAGCCGCGTGTTCAACATGACGAAGAAGTACTTCGACTCGAAGGTTCCGGAGGCGCCGGCGTTCGCTGCGGAAAACCCGCTGCGCGAGATCTCCGACGAGCTGTATGCCGAATACGACGCGTGCATGTCCCAGGTTGACTTCACCGGTGCGGCGGCTGCGGTGCAGAAGCTTGCCGGTCGCGTGAACCTGTACGTGGAGGAGTCCGCGCCGTGGAACCTGGCGAAGTCCGAAGAGACGGCTGACCAGCTGAAAGCCGTTATCTACAATGCGCTCGAGGCCATTCGCATCATCGCGCTGTACATGGCTCCGTTCATGCCGAACACGTCGGCCGAGGTGTTCCGTCGCTTGAGCTTGGGTGACATCACGGCCGTGACCGATATCGAAGCCGCTACGGCATGGGGCCAGCTTCCCGCCGGCAACCAGGTGGAGATCGGCGATCCGCTGTTCCCGCGCTTGGATATGGACTCTATCGATCTGAATATGGAATAAGCGCGTTTCGCCGGCCGCCGGGTCGGCGGAACCACCCGACGCTGCGGTACGTTCTCGCACGAAGATCACGCGCGGGAGCGTACCTCGCTGACCTGGGGAGAACCTGCAAGAAAGAAAGGGCCTGCCCATGACCGACGAACGAAAAGAACCCGTTTTCGATGACCCGCTGTTTCGCCAGAAGCGCAAGCATGGAACGTACCGCGTGGTAGAAGCGCCGCAGCTGGAGGCCGAGGTGGCCGATACGCACGTGCATTTGCAGCTGTTGCCCAGCCCGTCGCTTGCGATCGCGCGCTGCGCCGCGCACAAGGTGGGCTTCCTTTGCACGATCGTCGATGCGTTCGAGGACGGGTCGACCACGTTCGATCGTCTGAATTCGTGGCGCTTCGAAGCGGCTGCCGCTGCGAAGCGTTTCACGGGATGGACTTGAAGCGATCCGTTTCCGCGCGTGCCGCGGATTCGCATTGCAACGGGATGCCATCCCCATAACGCGCGGTACTACGACGACGGGTTGGAAGCCGATCTGCGCGCGCGACTGGCCGATCCTCGCGTGTGCGCCGTCGGCGAGATAGGGCTGGACTTCCATTACGATTTCTCGCCGCGCGAAGATCAGCGCCGTGCGTTTCGCCGTCAGGTTCGCCTGGCGAAAGAGGCGGGGCTTCCCGTTGTGCTGCACGTGCGCGAGGCTCACGACGAGGCGCTTGCCCTCATGCGCGAAGAGGGCTTCCCTGCGGCGGGGACGCTGCTCCACTGCTTCAATTTGGGGTGGGACGTGCTGGAGCCGTGGGTCGAAGAGGGGTGCTATGTGGCCTTTGGCGGGCCGCTCACGTTCAAGAACGCCGACGACGTGCGCGATGCCGCCTCTCGCGTTCCGGAGAATCGCCTGGTCACCGAAACGGACGCTCCGTACATGACGCCTGAGCCCATGCGCGGCATGACCTGCGGTCCCGAGCACGTCATCTTCACCGCAGAGCGCATGGCGCAGGTGCGCGGGTGCGAGCCGGGGCAAGACCGCGCGACGCTTCTTGAGCGCATGATGGAAAACGCGCGCGATCTGCTGGATCGCCCTGCAACGGCGTGGCAGAAGGCGGCGTCCGAAGCTCGAGCAGCTGGTTCCGCAGGTGCTGCCTTGTCGCGCGAAGGGTTGTGATGCACGTGAATCGCCTGATTATATGCGGGTCTCCGCGCGCGCGAGGTCGTAGCGCGGCCTTGTGCGAGGCGATTCGGTGGGCGTACGAGGATGCGTGTCCCGACGATCGCGTCGACGTGGTCATGCTGTCCGACGTGCATATCGCGCCGTGCACGGGGTGCGATGTGTGCAGGCGAAACGTGCCCGGGCGCGACGAGCTGTACTGCATCATCGCCGACGACATGGTGCGCGTTCGCCGGCTGCTCAACGAGTGCGATCAGCTTGTCGTGGTGACGCCGGTGTACTTTGCCGGGGTCCCCGCGCAGTTCAAGGCGTTTCTCGATCGGCTGCAACCTTACTTTTGGACGAATCGCCGTCAAGAGCGGAAGCGCCCCGCTGACCTGCACGTGGTGGGGGAGGGCGGCGATCCGCACGGATTCGGCCCGCTTGTGGGCACCGTGCGATCGGCTTTGGCCGTGGCGGGGCTTCGGCTGGATACGGTGCATGATTGGGTGGGCCTTATTCCGCCTGATGGTAGCGTGCCCGAAGGTACTGACGTTTTGACGGGCGGGCGCGTGCACCCCGCTTCGGCTTACACGTGCTCGGGCCCCGATGGCGTCCATCCGCGTGCGGTCGAGCCGCGCGCCGAAACTGCGACAGGAGATTCGCTATGACCAAGCTTTCGCCTTTGGCGAGCGTGGCTGAAACGCGTGCGGTTCTGGAAGCGCACGGCTTGACGACCAAGTACTCGCTTGGCCAGAACTTCCTCATCAACGACGCTATCCTGCAAAAGATCGTCGCGCTGTCCCAGGTGTCCGAAAGCGACGACGTGTTGGAGGTGGGCCCCGGAATCGGGACGCTTACCATCGCTTTGCTGAAGCATGCGGGGCGCGTCGCGTCGGTCGAGCGCGATGCGGATCTGCCTGCCGTGCTGGCGGAAACGCTTGCGCCCTGGGCGGACCGCTTTACGCTGATCAGCAAGGATGCGCTTGATTTGTGCACCGAGGACTTGCCGTTTTCCCCGACCAAGCTGGTAGCGAATCTTCCGTATGCGGTTGCCGCCACCGTGGTGCTCGATTACTTCGAGGGCTTTGCATCGCTGGAAAGCGCCACCGTTATGGTGCAGAAGGAAGTTGCCGACCGTATGGCAGCGCAGCCCGGCACCAAAACGTACGGCGCGTACACCGTCAAGCTGCGCCTGTACGCGGAGCCGGCGGGTCGTTTTGCGGTGGGACCGGGCAACTTCTTCCCGCCTCCGCGCGTGGAAAGCGCGGTCCTGCGGCTCGATCGTTGTCCCGTGTTCGACGAGGCCGGCGATCCGCTTGACGCCGCCGCCCTCAAGGCTGCTGCCGTGATGGCGGACGCATCGTTCGCGACGCGCCGCAAGACCATAGCGAATTCGTGCAAGACGTATTTCGGCGGGCGCGGTGCCGAGGGCGCGCGCGTGATCGAGCGCCTGCCCGAACTGCTTGATCACGCCGGCATCGACCCCAAGCGTCGTGGAGAAACCCTTGACCTGCCCGAGTTCATCAAGCTGGGAGCTGCTTTGCAGCAAATCGTTTAGGGGCGAAGCGGGGAGGCGGAGCCCGTGAGCCAGGGGAGGCGCCTCGCCGGCGCAGCGCTCTTGCCTTGTTGCGGGCGGGTCAACGACCCGCCCATTTCACGCGTCTTAGGCTGCGTTCTCGAAAGCTTGCAGCAGCTTTTTTCTGAGCGCCTTGCCTTTTCCGCATTTGGGGTTTGCGAGCGGACATGACTTTTTGCAACAGGGGCATGTCCGCCTCTCAATCGGGCTTCCGCTCTTTTTCGCGGAAGCCTTCTTGCTTTTCTCGACGGCCTTCGCGGACTTTTTCTTCTTGGCGGCTTTCTTCTCCTGATCGCGTTTCTTTCCCATGGTGCTTCCTGCTCGTCCTCGTCCTTATATGATGCCAATAAAGTAGCATATAAGGACGAAGCTTGTGAACGAGCAAAACGAAAGCGACATAGTTTACCTAAGAAAACATTGCATAGATCACGCGAGCGATTCTGCATGAAAAAGGTTGTAAGGGGCTGAAAACATGCGAATTAAGGGGGATTCGTGCAGATTTCCCTCTGTATTGACTGTAATGGTATAATTTTAATTTGTTATCTCTGTATATAGCATAAGCGAGAAAGAGTGAGCATGGATTTAGCGAAACAAGCCAAAATCGTCGACTCCATTCATGATACGTTACATGACTTCGTCGGTCAACGCCTAAAAGTGCGTGCCAACATGGGCCGCTCCAAGATTGTTGAGAGCGAAGGCGTGCTCATGCAGGTGCACCCTCAGTTGTTCATCCTGGAGGTCGATCGCAAGCGCGGGCGCACCGCTCGTCAGTCCTACCAGTACGTTGACGTTCTGACCGGCATGGTTGAGCTTTCCCAGAACGGCGAGCCGCTGTTCGAGCCCTTCGTGCCCGAGGCCGAAGGCGCCGTTTCCGAGGTTAGCCCCGCTGAGGGAGAGAAAGTACTTTCCTAGCCTTTTGGCATACTTATAGAGAAGGCGGGCACCGTGCGAACGGGCCCGCCTTTCGTTTCGAGTCGCTTGACGCTTGGCCTACGCTTCGATCACGTTGCCTTCGGCGTTGACGAAGTACGCGGCAAGGATGGCGGGATGCTTGCGAGCGAAAGCGCATCCGCGCTCTATGCCCAGCGCCAGCAGCGTGGTCGAGTATCCTTCGGCGTCAATCGATCGGCGCGCGAGCACGGTTGCGCCCGCTGCGTCGGTTTGGACGGGGTACCCTGTTTCCGGGTCCAGGATATGATGGTACAACGCGCCGTTCCGGGTGAAGCACCGCTCGTACACGCCGCTTGTTACTGCGGAAGCTTCCCTGATCGCAACAGCTCCTACCAGTGCATGCTTGTCGCGCGGGTCTTGCAACCCGATGTGCCAAGGGCTTCCGTCCGGCTTTTGCCCGTGCGCAACCACGTTGCCGCCTAAATTCACGATGGACGATTCAAGGCCGTGTGATGCTAGGAGTTCCGCCAGGCGATCGGCTATCCATCCCTTGGCTATTCCGCCTACGTCCACTGCCGCTTGCGGGTCGTCGAGCCGTGCTTCCCAGCCGCCGCCCGTTTGCTCCACGTGCACGCCGCGCCAATTCACATGGGAAAGGGCTTCCTCCAAGGTTATTTGATCAGGTATGACGCCCTTGTGGAAGTTCCAGAGGCGCACTGCGGCCCCCATGGTGATGTCGAACCGCCCTTCGCTGTCCGCGCAGTAGCGCAAAGCTTCGTTCAGAAGTTGGGCAGTATCGGCTCCAATGGGCGTCGACGCCCCCTCGGCAGCGTTGAGGCGCGCTATGTCCGAATGGGGAAGCGTGCGCGACAGCGATCGCTCGAACGAGCGGCAGGCAGCGCGCGCGTCTTCGAACGCGGCGCGGCATCGATCGGGGTCGGCGTAGGCTTGCAACGTGACGACGGTGTTGAACGCATAGAACCGATGCGTCATCATTCCGGTGTCGCTGGGGCCGTGAGTTTCGTGCTCATGCTCGAGCGGTATCGCGTCGCGCTTGGGGGCGCCTGTTTCGAAAGTATCCATGCGCACAGTATACGGCAAAGCCCTTCACCGGGACGTTCGCTTCCTGCGGCAAGGATATTCCCGGACTTTTTGCAGACTGCTGCCTGATAGGAACAGCAAGCGGAACTTTCCTGTGCGGTTGCGACTGCGACTCGCCTTGGGGCTAGTCTTGCGGCTCTGAGGTGGAAACGTTCTGGCGGGCAATGCTGGATTGCTCGCTGATGGCGCGCACCACGTCGTCTCTCAGCGAGGGCACGTCGTCGGTCGAGTCCGCGGTGTCGAAAAGCGACGCGATGGCTTGCGAGAGTTCGATGATGCGGAGGTTCAGCTCGCGATCTGAAGATGTTCCCATGATCGTTTCCTTCCTTCTTTCGCTTGGCTTGTCGTCAATGGTGCTCGGGCATGGCTTGCGGTTTTCTTCTTAGGCGCGTGACGATGCCAAGCAGGTAGCGCTCTACTTGGAGCATCGCTTTGTTGGCATTGCCGCTTGCGTGCACGAAGCAAAGTGGGATGGAGATAAGATCTTCGGGTGCAAGGGGCAGCGCAACGGCGTTCGGATAGAGTTCTTGCAAGGCTGGATCGTCGATGACGAACACCGCACCGTGCTCTTTGTCGAGAAAGCGCCGATGGGCCTCAACAAACGGTTCGAGCATAGTGTAGCTTGGCTCGACGTTCTTCGCGCGAAGGTGGTCGGCTATGACGCCTTGGCAGTACCTGATGTCTTCCGGGGCCGCTAAAGGGGTTTTCCGAAGGTCCTCAAGGTGAATCGCGCTTCTTGATGCAAGCGGATGGTTTTGCGACACCATCAGGGACGGCTGAACGGAATGCAGCTTTATGCAAGTGATGTTCGGCTTGGTCACGCGGCCGAGGATGACGGCGCCGTCGATGAGTCCTTCTTCGACGGCGGACAATCCCGTGCTGCCCGCGTTGAACGACAAAGACATCTTTATCTGAGGGTACGACGCGTTGAATGCCGAAAAGTCTTGGACGTGCAGCACGTTCCCTCGGCAGGGCGAGCACGCCACGGACACCGCTGCCCGGCCTTCTTTCGATTGCCCGGCTGCGTGGTCTTTCGCGAGCGATTCCAGGTCCGCCAAGCAGCAGAGCACTTCCGATGCGCGTATACAGAACAGGCGGCCGAACTCGGTGGGCTCGACGGCACGTCCCGTCTTTTCGCAAAGACATACGTGGAGTTCGCGCTCTAGGTCGCCAACGGCTTTGGAGATTGCTTGCGGCGTCACGAAAAGCTTCTTTGCAGCCATGGAGAAACTGCCGTATCGCACGGTGGTTACGAAGTATTCCAGCTGACTGATGTTCATGGACGTCGTTCTTTCGAAGGGTTGGCCTCTCTGGTTCGCTCAGGTATAAATTTATCATAAAACATTAAATTGCTGTGTAGTTTTGCGAGTAAATGGATTGAATAAAGCCCCAGATGATAGCCGTAATTTCAATACGTAATCCCTGGATTACATATTGAAGCTAACTATCATATATCAATTGTTTTGCTTGCAACATTTGATTGATCGTTGGTACGTTTTGTTTTTTTGGGGCAAGGGGGCCGCCACCATAATGCTTGACGTAAGCGATTCGACTGCGACGAGGAGCGTGTATGAAATTCGCCGAGGGTGTTGTTTCGTTCGAGTTTGCGGGAGTGACGCTTGTGGGGTGTCTTTCGACGGGGTACGTGATTGGCCTGGACGAGGCGGGTGCGGGCGTTTGCGCGCGCATGTTCAAGGAAAACGTGCCGGTGGAAGACGTTTCCGCTGTCGATCCTCTGCTGCTTGAGCACTTGGTCAAGGGAGGGTTCTTTCAGGAGGCCGTTGCGTCCGAGCGCGTGCTTTCCGCCTATCTTCACGTTACGCAACGCTGCAATTTGACGTGCGCTGGGTGCTATTCCTTGGATGATCAGCGCAATGCGCTTGACGACGCTCCTCTTGCCGATGTTTTGCGCGGCGTGGACGAGCTGGCTGTCGCCGGCGCATCGAGGTTGGTTGTTTCGGGTGGCGAACCGTTTTTGCGCGACGATCTTCCCTCTATTGTCGAGCATGCGAAGCGAACATGCGGCATGGCGTCGGTGACGGTGCTTTCCAACGGAACGTGCATGTCCTGTGCCGCTTTGGAGCGCATGGCGCCTTTTGTCGACTGCGTGTCCGTATCGTTCGATGGATGTTCTGAGGGCTCGCGGGCGTACATTCGTGGAAAGCAGCGTTTTTCCGAGCTGGTCGAAGCGGTGCGCATGGTGCGCGAAGCGGGCATCGCCGCGCATATTATCCCGACGGTTCATGCGCGCAACGTGAACGATCTTGCCGATTACGTGAGGCTGTCCAAGGATTTGGGAGCAACGCTCAACTTCAGCCTGCTTACTTGCGAGCCATCCGACGAGGTTTTGGGAGGTTTGCTGCCGGGGGATGAAGAACTGCGCATGCTGGGTCGCTCTTTGCTGACGCTCGGAGAAGGCAAGCCGATTCCCGCCATGGACGCGCCGGTGGGGATGAGCCTGTCGGTTCGTCGAAACTGCGGGGCTGGCTACAATACGCTGAGCATTGCCGCCGATGGGACGATATACCCTTGCCACATGCTGCATCGTGGCAAATATGCGATGGGCAATGCGTTTTCCGGATCGGTGGCCGAGGCGCTCAAGTCAAACGTGTCGCGGATGTTCCGCATGCTCGACGCGGCGGAGTTCGAGGACTGCGGAGCGTGCCGCTATGTGCGAATCTGCGGGGGTGGCTGTCGGGCCCGCTCGCTGTTCGAATCGGGCAATTTGGAATCGAGGGATTCCTATTGCCTGATGACCCAGGCGTTTTACGATGCCTTGGGTCGAGCCATGTCCGAATCCATTCAGGGAAGGAGGTAGGCCCATGCTGTTCTATAGCGATGTCGATCCGAAAGCGATCTGCTATCCTATTGGTATTAACGGTTCTTGCTTTGCAATAGGCATCTAGATCAGTTGGCGGGGAGGATTCTCCCCGCCTTCTTAAGTTGCCGCGATCGCGATGTGCGGTCGGCGCAGATCTTGCGCCGTCGTGATTTGTTTTCGGAAGGGGATGTGGGCATGTTCGGCGGTGAGCCTCTATCGGTGGAAGAGTCTTTGGCCAAGACGGGCAGGGTGTGCAAGACGATCAGCTTGCTCATGAAGGTTGTTTTCGTGTTGCTTTGCGCGTGGTGGCTAGCTTCTGCGAGCGTGATGGCTTTCTCGCTGATCGTTCCGGGCTTTTACGATTACGCGGTCACCCTCCCGTTTTTTCTGGTGTACATTGCCTCTTCGGCGGCGATGGCCACGGTTTGCGTGACGCTTATCAAGGTGTTTTCGGACGCATCGAAAGGTCGGTCTCCTTTTACCATGCTTCAGGTTCGCCGTCTGAGGGTTGTGTCGGCGTTCTTCCTGGTATACGCCGTGCTTGAGGTTGTGCTTACCAGCGTTGTCCCGTTCATGGCAGGCGGCGTTGACGAAGGCTTTGTTCCCACGTTGAACCTCTTTCCCTTTGTTGCTTCGGCGGTCATCTTCGCTTTTTCGTTTGTGTTCAAATACGGCGTACTTCTTCAGGAATTCTCGGACGAAACCATATAGGTGGATACATGCCAGTTGTCCTTACACTTAATAGCGTTATGGCGGACCGGGGCATTTCGCTGAACGATCTGGCGGATAAGGTCGGCATTACTAACGTGAACTTGTCTCGCATCAAGACGGGCAAGGTGAAGGCCATGCGGTTTTCGACGTTGGGGATGTTGTGCGAGGTGCTGCAGTGCCAACCTGGCGATATCCTTTCGTATATGTCGGATGAGGAATATCGGGCCGAATTCGGCGTTGATCCCTTCGAGGACGGGTACGCGGAGCCTTGATGGGGTCGGGCGCGGCTCCGTTCGTGTGCATTTTGCAGAGTGCCGCAAAATGCCATTTGACAAATGGGCCCGATACGGGCAAAATGTTGCCTCGCGCGATAAGCGCACATGCCGTGGGGATGTAGCTCAGCTGGGAGAGCATCACGTTCGCAACGTGGGGGTCGTGGGTTCGAATCCCATCATCTCCACCACGGAATTTTGATCGGGGCGAGCCCAATGGCTTCGCCCCGATTTTTTCTCTTTCCGCATAGTGGGGAATCGTCGGCTTTCGGCTTAATTAAGGATCCCCGCCTTTAAGCTTTCTTCAGTCGGTCCAGGATGTCTTCCACTATTTTGGCATCTTGGATTTTCGTTATAGCGAAGCACTTCCTGCCGGCGTCCTTGAGCGATGCCCCGATGTGATATCCGATTGAATCGTCGATAATCAAGAATCGGTCGTGGAAGGCCCGAGTGTGGTGCACTTTCAATGCGGGATACTGAAAGTTGAACGTGTCGATGTCGGTTTGTGTCGACCTTGTATTGGGCAACGTATGGATGGTCACAGTCGCCCCCGTCGCTTTCTTAGCCAAGATGTTGAGCGTCGAAACGTCGACATAGCTGTCTATGAGCACGATCTTGTACTGGGCTTTCTGAATGAGTTCGACCAGAAGACTGAAAGCATCGAATAACTGACCATCGAAGAAAGCTCTCTGGGTTGTTTCAGGCACGCTATCTATACAGGCAAAAACCTGGTCGAGCTTTTTGTCGGTCTCCTTCTGATATTCAAGCTGCCTCAGTTCTACTTGTCCGATACGTTCGAAAAGAGCCGCATTGTTTGCGAGGAATCGACGGGTCTCCACAAAGGCGTCCATGATGCGAATGCTCGTCTCGACTGCGATGTCGCTACGGAGAACTGTAGAAAGCATCGCGATCCCTTGTTCGGTGAACACATATGGAAGATAGCGCCTTCCTCCTCTTCCGTTTGAGGTCACAGTTTGTGACCTCAAACGTTCGTGCTCTTCTGAGGTAAGCCGGAATCGGAATCTCTCGGGAAAGCGGTTTTCGTTACGCCTCACTGCTTGATTGAAAACCTTGGTTTCCACGTCATACAGCATTGCCAGATCACTATCTAGCATGACCTGCTGGTTTCGCATAACGTAGATGAGGCTCTTGACATCGATGGGGTCGAATGAAGTCAAAGCGATATCGTTGGTCGCTTTAGTTCCGCTGCTCATCTCAACGCCGTCGTTTTCCAAGGCCGTTCCTTTCAGAAGCCGGTAAAACGAGTATGCTTAAAAACAACAGCGCAATCAAGAGTGCCTCGAGCCCCTTCTTGTTCGAGGGATATGGTGGGTCGTTTTCAAGTCAAAGAACGAATTACCAATTAAGTTACTGAATTGTGATGGTATACGTACCTTTTGGGAGAGCATCACGTTCGCAACGTGGGGGTCGCGGGTTCGAATCCCATCATCTCCACCACGGAAAGTAAATGCAGGTCGGGAAACCGGCCTGCATTTTTGATTTTCTGGACAGGGAGGGTGCGAAGCTGCGAGTGCATACGCACTCGCAGCGCAACCACGTCGCATACGGCTTGCCCGATGCGGCGCCCGTCGCTTTAGCTTCTCTTCTGCTCGTACATCCTGGAATCGGCCAGTCGAAGGACTTCTTCGAAGTTCGATCCTTCGGTCGGGAAGGTGGCGTAGCCGAAACTCAAGGCAATCGGCAATTCGGTCTGCCCGATGTCGACGCGTTCGCTGTTCAGGCTTTCCAGCTTGAAGCAGAACGCGCGAATCCCGTTTTCGCCGGACACGTCTCGAAGCACGATCGCAAGCTCGTCTCCGCCCAGTCGGATAGCCAGATCGTCGCTGCGTATCATCGACTGTATCCTGTCGGCAACGCTGATCAGCAGCCTGTCGCCGGCATCGTGGCCGTAGGTGTCGTTGATGTTCTTGAAGTTGTCGAGGTCCAGGTAGAAAATCGTATAGGAACCGGAGCCTTCGGCTGTCAAGGATTCGAATTCCTTGAGCTTGCTCCTGTTGCCAAGCCCGGTCAGGTTGTCGACGAACGCTTCGTTGCGCGCGCGGTCTAGCTCGTCTTCCTTTCTTCTCAGGTACCTGAATCGCATGATGGACATAAGCAGGCCCGATAGGAACACGGTCAAAACGATGGCGCCTTCCAAGCTGTCCGGACGCTTTTCGATGTCAAGCTGCCAAAATCCGTTCGCCAGGGGAATCTTGACGGACACGGCGCCGCGCCCCGTATAGTTGCTGCTGGCCTCCATGAGCGTCTTTTCTCCTCCATTGACCGTGGCGCTCAACTCGTACTCGCATCCCAGCATGTCGACCGTTTCCAGGTCGATGGTTTCAAGCACGCTCCGAGTGTCCATCACAAGAGACACCATGCCCCAGAACTCTTCCGTTCCGTTTTCGTCCGGCAGAAACACTGCCTTTCTCAAAATCAACCCCGACCCCCCTTGGGTAAGCTCGTAGGGTCCGGATAGCACGGGCTCGCGGGTTTCCAGAGCGATCTCCGCTTCTTTTTTGCGCTCGGGCATTTCGAAAATGTTGTCGCCGATAGCGCTTTCGTTCCCTTCGCGGGGGAATACGTGCTCGACGATGCCATGGGGGAGAAACGAGATATTGCGCACTTCCGGTTGACGGGCTATGGGGTCGAGCAGGATTTCCAGTTCGTCGTCGGAAAGCGTATCGTAGCCGGATTCCACTACGGCTTCCGCAAGCTCGATCCCCAAGTAGGCTTGGCCAAGGGTACTCTCTATGCGGCCGCTGCCAAATTGCAGGAACGTTCCCAGGTCGCCCTGGTCCCTGTTTAGGAATCCGAGGGACAAGATAAGCACGACCAAGATGTCGATGGCCAGCATGGCAACCAGCGAAGCTGTCGAGTTTCTGATTCCTGCACGCATGGGGCTCCTATAGTTGAAGCAAGACCCGCTCGGGCGCAAACTCCTTAGACATGAGAAAGATATGCGCGTCACTCATAAGTCCATGATACCGCATAAACGGGTTGCGACATTGAGGATCGAAACCGCATCGGCATGAGGCTGACGCAGCATGTAAGGGTTTTTCCCTAATGCGCAAGGTGAAATCCCCGCAGTTGATCTTGGTATGCTCGCTTTATGTTGAGAAAGCTTGTATATTTTGTGGAGGAGAGATCGTCAGTCAAAGGGAGGAGATTTGTATGACTAAGGTCAAGAAGAACAAACTCGCTCTCTGGACCGCATCGCTATGCGCGTTTGGTATGGTCATGGGGCTGGTTGCATGTGCGCCCCAGGCTGCTACCGACGGCAAAGCGGACCAGAAAGAAGAGAGCAAGACGCAGAAGGTGGAAACGCCCGCTGCAGACGAGTTCGGGGTTGTCGTTGCTGATTCGTGGAAGGACATCTATCCCGATCAGTACAAGACGTACAAGGAAAACGATGCCAACTCGCCGGATTCCGGCAAGCATAACTATCTGGAGCTGTACCCGGCTCTGAACACCATGTACAAAGGTTATGCGTTCGCATTGGGCTACGACGAGGCTTCCAGCCACGTGTATTCGCTGAAGAGCGTGAAGGAAACTCCTCGTACCATCAAGAAAGAGCAGCTTGCCGGCTGCATCACGTGCAAGACGCCGCAGTTCACCGCCATGGTGAACGAAAAGGGCGAGGGCGTCTACAAGGAGAAGTTCAACGACATGATCGGTCAGTTCACCGAGCCGATCAGCTGCTACAACTGCCACGAGAACGATCCGTCTCAGATCAAGTTGACGCATTCGTACTGGGTTGACTCGCTGGGCAACGCCGCCAACGACGACAAGGCTGCCCCGCTGGGCGCCCAGGCGTGCGGCCAGTGCCACAACGAGTACTACTTCGATGGCGAGACCAAGGCCACCACGAACCCGTACACGGGCCTCGAGCAGATGACCCCCGACGCTATTCTGGCGTACTACGACGAGCGCAACTTCAAAGATTGGGAGCATGCTGACACGCTGGCCCCCATGCTGAAGGTGCAGCATCCTGAGTTCGAGACCATCTACGGCGGCAAGCAGACCACGATGGCCAAGAACGGCTACAGCTGCGGCGATTGCCACATGGGCACCGTCGAGGGCGAGAACGGCGAGTACACGTCTCACAACTGGACCAGCCCGCTCGAGAACAAGCAGCTGCTCGAGAACGACTGCAACAGCTGCCACAAGGATCTCAAGAAGCAGGTTGCCGATTGGCAGGCTGAAGAAGAAACTCGCGTGACGGCTATCAGCGAGAAGATCGAGGCTCTGACCAAGGGCATCGCCGAGAAGTACGCTGACGAGATCGCCGCCATGAAGGCTGCCAAGGAAGCAGGCACCGAGGTTCCCGCCGCTTCCGAGGAACTGGCCTCCTTGCAGAAGCTTCAGCGCAACGCTCAGTTCTACTGGGATTTCGTGATGGTCGAAAACAGCGAGGGCGCCCATAACCCCACGCTGACGTTCGAGACGCTTGACAAGGCCGAGAAAGCTGTCGACGAGGGGCTTGCGAAACTCGCATAACGCGACAGGGACGTTCTCTCCAACGTTTCTGAGGGCAGGGGAAGGGGGCGCATGCTTCCTTCCCCTGTTCCAGGGGAGCCGGATTTCGGTCGTGCGGGGTTACGCGAGGTTATGCAAAAAATTGAGCGAAAAAAGCCGAATCACACGAAAAATGGGGGCAATCCGGGCTAATTCCCCCCAAATGGGTGATAGGTTTTTTCCCGGTTGACCGGTAGTATGCATGTGGTAAAGTTCTTGTGTTTCCGTTTGGCATCGAAACGATGCTTCCCTAAACGGATGCAGACGGGATGCAAGAGACGAGTATGTTTGAAAGGGGGTTAAAGAGTATGAGCGAAGAGGAAACCAAAGTGGAAGCCGCCACCGAGGCAACTGAGGCTGATAACTCCACGACCAAGGAAGCCGCTCCTAAGAAAAAGGGAAAGAAGTGGCCGATCGTTGTGGGTGTCGTCGCGGTTGTTTTGATTGCAGCCGGTGCCGGCTTCTGGGTTTGGCATGAGCAGCCGAGCTTCTGCAACGCCATTTGCCATACGCCGATGGATCAGTACAACGCTACGTACGACCAGGAGCCGAACACGGCAGGCGTTGACAAGTGGGGCAACGAAGTGAAGAACACCAGCTCTATGCTGTGCGTGTCGCACAAGATGCCGACCGATCAGGGCGGCGCTGGCGCAACGTGCATGAGCTGCCACATTCCGACTATGTCGGAGCAGATGTCCGAAGGCATCAACTGGGTTACCGGCAACTACGTGTATCCGCTTGAGGAGCGCACGGGCGCCGATCTGGTTGAGGCTCGCGGTCTTGAGGCTGACCAGTTCTGCCTGAACGAGAGCTGCCACAACCTGACGCGCGACGATCTGGTGAAGGCTACGAGCGGCATGGAGTTCAACCCGCACGTGCCGCAGCATGGCGAGATCGAGTGCACCGAGTGCCATAAGGCACACCGTGCGTCGGTGATGTACTGCACGTCGTGCCACAGCGAGGCCGAGGTGCCCGAGGGCTGGCTGACGGTCGCTGAGGCGAAGAAGCTCCAGACGGCGTAAAGCTTTGCTTCGTACGCTCGCGTTTCGAGCGAACAATTGAATAGCACGAGGGAGCCCGCCTTAAGCGCAATGCGCTTGGACGGGCTCCTTTTGTCAAAGGTCCGAAGAACGAAATGGCTGGTCGCGGCACGTGCGAAGTACGCTTCGCATCGCGAGCGCGCACGCCGTGGACGGTTCGCATGGCAAGCTCTTGGATTTTGCCATGGCGCTCTTCGGAACTTTGAGACATTGCAGAAAACAGTACGGGAAACAGCATGAGGAGGCGAGCGTGAACGCGAAAACGAAACGTCGTATGGTCGTGGTGACGGGGATTATCGTTATGGTGCTGGTCGTGGTCTTGGCCGTGGTCGGGGGATCGAGCTCTGCCAAGAGCGTTTCGATTGCAGAAGCTGCAACCGGGGGATACGCTGACCAGAAGATCCAGGTGAGCGGCAACGTGGTGGAGAATTCTTTCGAAACGAAGGACAACGTGCTGACGTTTGCCATTTACGACCCCGAAGGCGACAAGTCCCAGCAGGTCAAAGTGCGCTTCGAGGGCGGCGTTTCGGCTACGTTCGGCAATGACGTGACGGCAATCTGCACGGGCAAGATGACCGAAGAAGGCATTCTGAACGCGTCCGAGCTGGTTACGAAGTGCCCGTCGAAGTACGAGAACTCGGCCGACGCGCTTACGGTCGCCCAGTTGGTGGGCTACGGCGACGAGGTGCTTGACAAGCCGGTCAAGGTGGCTGGCTCGGTGAAGACCGGCACGCTGGTCGCGGCCGGGTCGGGCGACCGCTTCGTGCTCGTTGACGCGGAAAGCGGGGAAGAGCTGCCGGTTCTGTTCGACGGCGCCATCTCCGACGAGATCAAGGACGGCACCCAACTGGTGCTGACGGGCTCCATCAACGCTGGCGGCAAGTTCGCCGCGACCGAGGTGGCTTTGCAGGGCTAGCGGAAACGCGAATCTTAAGACGATAGGCGGCGGCTTCGGCCGCCGCTTCGGAAGGAAACTACATGGCAACTATTGGTGTGATCGGGCTTCTGGTCGCTTTTGCGGGCGTGGCGGTGTCCGTCGTGTGCCTGCTTGCGGGCGCGCTGCTTGCGCGCAAGCGCTCAGGCGGTATAGGCGAGACGCTGACCTGGGGCGGCCATATCGGCGTGATCCTGTCGGCGGTGGCGCTGACGTTCTGCTGCGGCATCCTGGTCTTCTGCTTCATGACGGGCGACATGAGCATCGAATACGTTTTGCGCCAGCACAGCGACGCTTCGGGCGAGCTGGCCTGGCTGTACAAACTGTCCGGCTTGTGGGCCGGTCGCGAGGGCTCTCTTCTGTTCTGGGCGTGGCTCATCGCCGCGTTCAACGCGGTGGTGGCCGTGCGCAATTTGAAAAGCCCGCGCAAGCTGGACTCCATGGCCTTGCTGGTCAGCCAGCTGGTGCTGGCCGCGTTCGTGGGCGTGCTGCTGCTTTCCGAAAGCAACATGCCGTTCACGGCTACGCCGCTCAAGTACTTCAATTCTGACGGCACGCTGACAAGCTCGGCTTCCATGCTGGGCATGAACACGCTGCTGGAGCACTGGGCTATGGCCATTCACCCGCCCACGCTGTTCATCGGCTACGCAGGTTTGACCATCCCGTTCGCGTACGCCATTGCCGCGCTCATCGTGAACGACTCCTCTAAAGAGTGGGTGGTCCGTTCGCAGCGCTACACCCTGTTCTCGTGGTTCTTCCTGGGCGTGGGCATCGGCCTGGGAGCGGTTTGGGCGTACGTCGTGCTGGGTTGGGGCGGCTACTGGGGCTGGGACCCCGTGGAGAACGCAAGCCTTTTGTCGTGGCTTGTGGGCGTGGCCCTCATCCACAGCTTCACCGTGTATCGTCAACGCGGCGCGTTCAAGCGCTGGAGCGTGATGTGCGCGTGCCTGACGTTCGCGTTCGTAATCGTGGGCACGTTCATCGCGCGCTCCGGCTTGGTTCAGTCGGTTCACGCGTTCGAGGGCGACCCGGTTTCGCTTGTGCTGTTTGGGGCGCTGATCGTGCTGTCCGTCGTGGCCGGTATCGTTGGGCTGGTCATCCGTTGGAAGAGCTTCGGTCCGGGCGCTTCGGGTTCCGACGATGTTGAGAACATGCTCTCGAAGGATGCGGCCTACTACTTCAACAACGTGATCATGGTGGTGTTCGCCACGTTGCTGGCGTACCTGACCATCGCTTCTGCGCTGCCGGGTTGGATGCCGTTTGGCGGCCAGGCTATTTCCGCTGGCACGTACAATGCCATCGCCCGTCCTTTGGGCATTGTCTACCTTGCCATTTTGGCTATTTGCCCTCTGCTTTCGTGGGGCAAGACCGACGGCAAGCAGTTCTGGAAGCGCGCGCGCGTGCCGGCCGTGTGCGCGCTCGTGCTGTTCGCCGTGCTCATGGTGTACTTCGTGACGTATCTGGTTCCCAGCTACAACGCGGTGATCGCGGCAGGCGGCATCAATGCCGAGGGCCTGATGGAAGAAGGTCCGGCGTGGTACTACAACGGCTTGGCGGCCGTGGGTCTGCTGGTGGCCAGCTTGCTGTTCTTCAACTCGCTGTTCATGCTGGGCCGCGCGGTTCGCGGCTACCAAAAGGGGCATGGCGGCAATCCGGTGTCGGCTGCCTTCGGCATGCTGGTGAATCGCGCTTCCACGTTCGGCGGTTTCGTCGCGCACTTCGGCATGGCGGTCATCCTGGTGGGCTTGATCGGCTCGTCCATGTACGTGACGGAGAAGGTTGCCTACGTCGGCTACGACGAGGCCACCGATACCGCTTCCGAGGACTTCGTCGTCAAGGATTACACGCTCAAGTACACCGGCAACGAAATCGTGCCGCAGGACAACAAGGACGACATCCTGTACACGGTGCATTTCGATGCGTACAAGGACGGCCAGTTCGTCGGCTCGGTTGATCCGACCGTGCAGTTCGTGCAGTCCACTCAGCAGCAGAAGCTGGTGGCCAGCGTTATTTCGTTCCCGACCGAGGACTTGTTCGTGGTGTATCGCGGCGTGAACGAAAACGGCGACTTCTCGATGGACGTGCGCGTGAACCCGCTGATCTCCCAGGTTTGGATCGGCTTCTTCCTGCTGATGGCAGGCGTGTTGATTGCCACGGCAGGCAAGCGCGGCGCCAGCCGCAAGCTGACGGGTGCGGATGCTGCTGCGTCGATGGAAGATTCGAAGAGCGAGGGCTGCGAACCTGCATCTGCGAAAGCGGAGGCGTAATCGTCATGACCGATGCGCAAGCGGCTATCAAGACCAAGAAGCTCTCCAAGGTGTTCGGCAACCGTCGCGCGGTGGACAACGTGTCCATCGAAGTTCCCCAAGGCGCGTTCCTGTCCATCTTCGGGCCGAACGGTGCGGGCAAGACGACGTTTCTGCGCGTGCTGTCCACGCTTGCCCGCGCGTCGTCGGGATCGGCTACGCTCATGGGCATCGACATCAAGGAGGAACCCGACAAAGCGCGCGACCACATCGGGCTCATTTCGCACAACTCCATGTTGTACCCGGATTTGACGGCCGAGCAGAACCTGCTTATCTACGCGCGTCTCTACGGGGTGGAAAACCCCGAGGCGCGCGTCCTCGAACTGCTGGAGTCGGTTGAGCTGAAACATCGCCGCTTGGACGTCGTGCGCACGTTCTCGCGCGGCATGACGCAGCGCTTGAGCATTGCGCGCGCTCTGATTCACGATCCTGACGTGGTGTTTCTGGACGAGCCGTACTCGGGATTGGACCCGCATGCCGTGGAGATATTCGATGAGCTGATCGAGCAGCAGCGCGAGGGCCGCACCTTCGTCATGGTCAGCCATGATCTGCAGAAGGGCTTTGCCATGTGCACGCACGCGCTGGTGCTGGCGAAGGGCAAGGTGGTCGCGTTCGATCAGAAGGACGCGCTGGACTTCGACGAGTTTTCCGGCTTGTACCGCCAGACCGTCGGCATGGGGGTGGCGTAACATGTCCGTGGTTTTGAAGAAGCCCTCGACGTTCCAGCAGTACAAGACGCTTTTGCGCAAGGACTTGGAGCAGGAGTTTCGCACCAAGGAGATGCTCACGTCCATGGGCATCTACGCACTGTTGGTGCTTATCGTGTACGGCGCGGCACTCGGCCAGACCACGAGCGCTTTGGACGTGCTCCAGATCAGCGGCGGCCTTCTGTGGGCGCTGATCGTGTTCACGTCGCTGCTGGGTTTGAACCGTTCGTTTTCGCACGAGAAGGAGCAGGGCTGCATGGAGGGCATTTTGCTGGTGCCCTTGGATCGATCAGTCATCTTTCTGGCGAAGGCTACGTCGAACCTCCTGTTCTTGCTGGTGGTGGAAGTGCTGGCCGTGCCGCTGTTCTACTTCTTCTTCCTGACAACGGTTTCGCCATCGGAGCATTTTTGGCTGCTCGTAGTGCCGTTGCTGGTGGGAACCGTGGGCATGGCGGGCATCGGCACGCTTTTGTCCACCATCACCATCAACACGCGCGGCAAGGACGTCATGCTGGCGGTGCTGTTCGTGCCGCTCATCTTCCCGCTGCTGTACGCGTGCGCGTCGGCCACGACGGCCGTGATCGTGGGGGCCGAGGGGTATATGGACGTGTTTTCGCTGTCGCTTATGCTGGCGGGTGGCTACGATGTGATCATGCTGCTGCTGAGCTGGGTGCTGTACGATTTCGTTATCAGCGTGTAGGCGCTTCGCCGGCCTGATGGTCGCTGAAGCCGCTCAACGCTGCAAGGTGTTGGGGCGCTCGACAAAAGGAGGGTTTATGACTGACGAGAAAAAGCCGCTCAAGCTGCCGGAGGCGGGGCAGTGGCCCGACCGGGTGGCGCCATGGGCGTTGCTGGCAGGGGCCGTGCTGACCACGGTCGGCTTCCTTATGGCGTTTCTTTACGCAGGGCCGGTGAACGGCGCCGCCGTGAACGGCGTGGAGCTGATCGGCGGCCAAATGGTGTCGTCGAAGCTGCTGCTGTCCCAGAAGATCTTCTATTTCCACATGCCGGTCGCCCTGGTTTCGTTCGGCGCGCTGGCGTTTGCGGGCTACTACTGCGTTCGGTTCCTCATGACGAAGAACCAGCGTTTCGACACGTGCGCGAAGGTGTGCATGGAAATTGCGCTTTTGTTCGTGACGTGCACCATGATCACGGGCGATTTGTGGACGCGCTTCGAGTGGGGCGTGTGGTGGACGTGGGATCCGCGCTTGACCACGTACCTTATCCTGATGCTGATCATCATTGCGTACTTCGTGCTGCGCAACGCCATCGACGAGCCGGAGCGACGTGCCACGTACTCGTCGGTTCTGGGCATCATCGCATGCGTGGACGTGCCCATCTGCTACATGGTGACGCGCCTTATTCCCTCGAGCATCCATCCCGTGGTGCTGCGCGAGGGCGGCATGTCGCCGGATATGGGCATGACGGTGGGCGTGGTCATGCTGGGCATGATCATGGTGGGATTCGCCTTGTACCGCTTGCGCTTTCGTCAGGTTCGCTTGGCGCAGCGCGTGGAGGCCGTCAAGGAGCAGCTGGAAGACTAACGCGCTCGGCTGCCGCGTCTGCACGATAGGCGATGCGACAGCGGGGAATTGCGCGAACATGACGAACGAGTCGTTGAGAAGGAGCATCCATGAATCCGGTTCTTGTTGAAATCTACAGCACCATCATTCCGTCGGCCCCGTATATCATCGCGGCGTATGCCCTGATGTGGGCTGCAATTCTGGTGTACGTGTTCATTATCGTGCGTGGTCTGAAGAAGACCGAAGCGCACATGGCCGTACTCGAGGAGGCCCTGGCCGAGAAGACCGCGGCGAAATAGCGGGACGTTCGACGCGTCTTGCGTCCGTGCTACAATAGCGAAACGAATGAGACGAAGCGCCGCTCTTGCGGCGCTTCGCGTATGAAATGCGACTCAAGAAAGGTCCCGAAGCCATGAAAGCTCTGATTCCCGCCGCCGGTTTGGGCACGCGCTTCCTTCCTGCCACGAAGGCGCAGCCGAAGGAAATGCTGCTGGTTGTTGATCGTCCGGCCATCCAGTACGTTGTCGAAGAGGGCCTTGCATCCGCCGCCGACGAGGTGGTCATCATCAACAGCCGCGAGAAGCAGGCTATCGAAGATCACTTCAGCCCGAACCCGGAGCTGGTTGCCACGCTGCGCGCCCGCGGCAAGGATGCGTACGCCGACGTGGTGGAGCAGGTGGGCAACTACAACGTGAGCTACGTGTACCAGGACGAGGCGCTGGGCCTGGGGCATGCGGTGCGCTGCGCCCACGAGAAGACCGGCAACGAGCCGTTCTACGTGCTGCTGGGCGATGTGCTGGTGCCGGACAACAAGATGCTGCCGAGCATGCAGGAGGTGTCCGACGCTCACGGCGGAGCCAGCGTGATCGCGGTCATGCCGGTGCCCGATGACCAGGTGAGCCGCTTCGGCGTGATCGCGGGAGCTCCCGTGGCCGACGACGTGTGGAAGATCGACGCGCTGGTGGAGAAGCCGGCGCTTGAAGACGCGCCGTCGAACTTGGCGGTGTTCGGCCGCTACTTGCTGTCCGCGCGGGTGATGGAGCTTTTGGCCGACGTGGAGCCGGGCGTGGGCGGCGAGATCCAGCTGACCGACGCGCTCGACGCCGTGCTGCGCGAAGAGGAGATGTACGCGCTGGTCATCGACCCGGCCGACGGGTTCGACACCGGTACCGTGGAAAGCTGGCTAGAAACGAACAACATTCTGTTCGAGCGAAAGAACGCGGGAAAGTAGGCGTTGGCGGGCTGGGCAAGGGAGCAGGACTAGCAAGGCGGGAAACGAGGCTGATGCCCCGTCCTGCCTTGCTTGCTTTTTGCCCGGAAAAGGATCGGCCCGGGGAGAGGGGAGCTCCGCCGGGCCGCAAGGAGGGGGTGTACGGTGCCTCTTGGGCACCGACTCTGCTTTAAGGGGTAAGCAGAAGCAAATTGAAAAGGAGGGGAGCCTTTCATTTGCTGATACCCAGTATAAAAGTTGACCTTGAAAAACGTATGTGTCGACCGTGCGCGTTTTGTGAATCGATGCTTCTGAAAGTAACAAGAAGGTAACCATGAGAGGAAAACGCGGCAAATGCTAGCGCTCTTCGGCTTTGCCCGGTTCTTCGCACGCTGCGTTGCAATCGATTCCCGCAGCTACGGGGACGAAGGCTTCGGCTTTCGCGGGGTGCTCAAGCGCGTCCGATCCGCGCTTGAGGTACGCTCTGAGCGCGCGCAGCGCTGCGGTTTGCTCGGGAGCCAGCTTTCCGTTGACGCGATCGTTCTTCAAGCCTGCCGCAAACATGCCGAGGAAGCGTGCGTACACTATGGCCACGATGGATGTGGCCAGCAGCAGCTGGATGCCCTCCACTTGCTGAATCATGGACGCGGCGCTGGCGAATCCGGCGGCGGCGAGCGTCGAAGCGAACCCGTGGGTTGCCAGCAGCCCTACGGCCATGGGAAACGTCATGCCGGCAAATCCGGGGTGAAACTGCACGCTGAAAAACTTCGGCAGCTTTGCCACCACGTACGCAAGCGATACCGCCACGCAGGCGAACAGCGCCGCGAGCACGATGAGGTTCGGCTCGCTTGCAACGTTGACGTACGACACCAGGCACATGCTGCACGGACCGAGCATGATCGCTTGCGAATGCATGGTGGCTTCGGCGACTTCGCAGCGCTTCATGCGCCAAAGCATGAAGGGCGTAAGCGCAACGTACGCCGCGATGCCCCAAACCACTATGCCTAGTGCCAGCGGCTCGGGCATGAACGGCATGCCGACGACCGTGGCCACCATGACGCCGTTAGTGGTGACGTACCAGCTGGGCATGAACGTCTTCCATTCGAATCGCCGTAGGAAAAAGCGGACGAAGAACACCGCAACGTGCACGATCAGCAACCCGAGCATCGCGAAGAACACCGCCCGAGCGCCGTCGTGCAGGACGGGCGCGAGGCCTGCGTAGTATACGCACAGCACCATGATCAGCATGGGGAGGGTGGGGTATAGCGCGGCAAGCATGGGGTTCGCGTATTCCGCGGCTATCACGCTTTTGAGATGGAAGGCGATCTTCAGGCAGTACGCCAGCGCTACAACGGTCGAGATTACGGCGGTTATCGCATGGACGAACGGGTATCCGATCGTTTCGTAAAACCCTCCCAGTACAAGCAGGCCCAAGGTGGCGGGCACTACGGGAAGCGGGAGCCGTGAAACCTTGTCTTTGAGGTACTTCATGAGGAGTCCTTCATCGCGGTTTGCGGACGCATTCCTTCCCTGGAAAAAGATCGGCCCGGGGAGAGGGGAACTCCGCCGGGCCACAAGGAGGGGATGTACGGTGCCTCTTGGGCACCGACTCTGCTTTAAGGGGTAAGCAGAAGCAAACTGAAAAGGAGGGGAGCCTTTCATTTGCTGGAGCCTAGTATACGTGCCGAGGTTGCAGATGATATGTGACGCACGTGCGCGTTTTGTGAATTGGTGGTCTTATAAGTAACAAATAAGCAAATTTCTTGGCAAATCGTCGCAAGCGCTCGGCGCAGCGGCGAAAGCGCGACGCGCGTCGACGGCGGTTCAGCAGCGGAATTCGGGGTTGTCGCGAAAAAAGATCGGGCCGCGAAGAGGGGAACTTCGCGGCCCACAAGGAGGGGGATGATGCGACGCTCGATGGCGTCGCTACTGCTTCTACGCAGTGCAAACGGAAAGGAGGGGAGTCTTTCGTTTGCGATACCCAGTATAAAAGTCAGCCTTGAAAAACATGTGACCGGCGCGTGTTCGTCTTGTGTAACGGGTGCGGACGATCGGTGAACGTCAACTCGCCCCATGCGGCACCGTTCTTTTGCTATCATAAGCACTCGACGAAAGGAATCTTCCATGCCTGATATCGATCTTCGCTTCCACCGGGATATGCTGGTTCTGTCCGCTCCGGTTGCTGCCGTGCTGCAGCGCCAGGGCTTCGACATCGACCGAGATCTGGAGTACGCCACGCTGGTGGAGCCCGAGGCTGTGCGCGAAGCGCTGCGGCTCAACAAGGTTGCCGGCGCTCAGTGCCTGGTGACTAGCACGGCGGGCATCACGGCTGCTCGTCTGGCGCACCACGGTCTGGAGGAGCGCGCGCAAGAGGTCGTGAAGGCCGGACTGGATATCGCTTGCCAGCTGAAGCCCCAGCACGTGCTGGTGGAGGTGGGCCCGTGCGGGCTGCCGCTCGATCCCTCCAGCAAAGCGTCGCTGAACGAGAATCGCAGCCAGTATGCCGACGCCGCGCGCGCATGCGCAGGGGCGACGTTCGACGCGTTCTTCCTGAACGGTTTCGCGAACCCGTCGGATCTCAAGTGCGCACTCATGGGCGTTCGCCAGGTGAGCGATGCGCTGGTGTTCGCTTCGGTCGACGTGGATGCTGACGGCGTGCTTTCCGGCGGCCGCCATACGTTCGCGGAGGCGTTGGAGGTTATGGTGGACTTCGAGGCGTCGGTGGCGGGCTTTGCGACGCGCGCTCCCCTTGAGGCCGCAACGAGTTTGGCGCGACAGGCATGCGCAGCCGGCTCCCTGCCGGTTCTGGCTCAGCTGATCGTGGGGGCGCACGACCCGAAGCAGGGCGGCGCCACGGAGTCCAATCCGTATTTCTGCCCGGATGTTCTGGTGGCGGCCGGTACGCAGCTGCGCGGTGCGGGCGCTCAGTTCCTGCGCGCTGGCGGCGCTGCCACGCCGGCGTACACGGGCGCCCTTGTTGCTGCAAGCGAGGGGTTCGACGTCGTTCGTCCGGACGTGGAGGCGTAGTCCATGGCTGACTCTTTTCGGACGAACACGGTGCGCAGTCCCCACTACGGCGCATTGCAGAGCGTGGTCGAGTCTTTGTTCGCGGATCGGGACGTGAAGTCCGTGCGACGGCTCGATGTGGTTGTCGCGGCGGAATCGGCGGATCTTCCCGAAGATCTGGCCGAGATCATCGCGCTGCTGCCTCCGGGCACGTACACTCGCCAGCGTCTGTGCGATCAGCTGAACTCGGCTATCGGCGGGCACGCGTGGGGGCAGGTGTACGGAACCGTCGAATAGCGGCGACCGGGCCTGTTTGCTGCGTGTAATAACTGTGTACGCCTTGCGCGTCCGTAGGCGGGCCGGTACTATATCTGAACATTTGAAACGCATTCACCCACTATATGTTGTGGAAAATCTTGGGTAGATCCTGTGGAAAGATTGCGCATAAACCAAGCGAAACCACAGATCGCGCCCTTAAAAGCACGCATTTGGAAGCGATTGAATAAGACTGGCGAAGAGAGGATCAGGCGCATGGTCACGACCATAGTAAAGCGCGACGGCCGCACGGCGGAGTTCAAGGCGGACAAGATTGCCGAGGCGGTGGAGCGGGCGTTCCAGGCATGCGGCGCCATGCAGGATCGTTCGGTTGCCGACGGCATCGCACAGGCTGTCGTGGACAAGCTTGAAGCCGGCGCCATCGAGGGCGTTCCCACGGTGGAAGGCGTGCAGGACCTGGTGGAGGAAACGCTCATCGAGGACGGATTCGTTCAGACCGCCAAATCCTACATTCTCTATCGTGCCGAGCGCAACCGTGCTCGCGACGTGAACAGCCGCCTTATCCAAACGCTCAAGGACATCACGTTTTCCAAGGCATCCGATTCCGACATGAAGCGCGAAAACGCCAACATCGACGCCGACACGGCTATGGGCACCATGCTCAAATACGGGTCAGAATCGGCCAAGCAGTTCTACGAAATGTGCGTCATCGATCCGAAATTTGCGCGTGCTCACCGGGACGGCGACATCCATATTCACGACATGGACTTCTACACGCTGACCACCACGTGCTGCCAGATCGAGTTGAAGAAGCTGTTCAAGGGTGGCTTTTCCACGGGTCACGGCGTGCTGCGCGAGCCGAACGACATCGCCAGCTACGCGGCGCTTGCCTGCATTGCCATTCAGTCGAACCAAAACGACCAGCATGGTGGCCAGGCTATCTGCGACTTCGACTACGGTTTGGCGGACGGCGTGCGCAAGACGTATCGTCGCCTGTACAAAAAGCACTTGGCCGAGGCCGTCGATCTGCTGATGAACGCAGAGGACGCCCGCGCGTTCGCGCAGGACACGCTTGACGCGGTGGAAGCCCAGACGGGCACGATCGCCAGTCTGCACATGGACGAGCAGTTCGAGGCCGCCGTGCGCGCCGCCCTTGCACAGGCGGGCGCCGACGACGCTACGGCTGATCGCGCGCTTGCGTATGCCGCGAAGAACGCCACGGCCGATACCGATCGCACGACGTTCCAGGCTATGGAGGCGCTTGTGCACAATCTGAACACCATGCACAGCCGCGCCGGTGCGCAGACGCCGTTCAGCTCGGTCAACTACGGCATGGATACGTCCCCCGAGGGGCGCATGGTGGTCAAGAACATGCTGTTGGCAACCGAAGGAGGCTTGGGTTCGGGCGAGACTCCCATCTTCCCCGTGCAAATCTTCCGCGTGAAGGAAGGCGTGAACTACAACCCTGAAGATCCGAACTACGACCTGTTCAAGCTTGCCATGCATTGCTCTGCGAAGCGCCTGTTCCCCAACTTCAGCTTCCTGGACGCGCCGTTCAACATTCAGTACTACAAGGGCACGCCCGAGACCGAGGTGGCGTACATGGGCTGCCGCACGCGCGTTATGGGCAACGTGTTCGATCCCGATCGCGAAGTGACGCCCGGTCGCGGCAATCTCAGCTTCACGTCCATCAACCTGCCGCGCTTGGCCATTCGCGCCAAGGGCGATCTGGATCTGTTCTTCGACCTTCTGGACGCGAAGCTTGCGCTGGTGGTGGGGCAGCTGGACGAGCGCTTCGAAATCCAGGCGCGCAAGCGCGTGTACAACGCGCCGTTCTTGATGGGCCAGGGCGTGTGGATCGATTCCGAGAAGCTTTCGCCCGACGACGAGCAGCGCGAGGTGCTCAAGCACGGCACGCTGTCGCTGGGCTTCATCGGCCTGGCTGAAGCGCTGGTGGCGTTGACCGGCCAGCATCACGGCCAGTCGAAGTCGTCGCAGAACCTGGGCCTGGAGATCATCGGGCACATGCGCGGATACCTGGACAAGCTGTCGCAGGAGCGCGGGATGAACTACGGCTTGATCGCTACGCCGGCCGAGGGCTTGTCGGGTCGGTTCGTGCGCATGGACCGTGCGCGCTACGGCTCCATCGAGGGCGTGACCGATCGCGATTACTATACGAACGGATTCCACGTGCCGGTGTACTATCCCATCAGCGCGTTCGACAAGATCGAGATCGAGGCGCCCTATCATGCGCTCACGAATGCGGGCCACATTTCCTATGTGGAGCTTGACGGCGACCCGTCCGACAACCTGGAGGCGTTCGAGGCGGTTATTCGTCACATGAAGGACAGCGGTATCGGCTACGGTTCCGTGAACCATCCGGTGGATCGCGACCCGGTGTGCGGCTACAACGGCATCATCGGCGACGTGTGCCCCAAGTGCGGCCGCACCGAGGCCGAGCATGGCACGTCGTTCGAGCGCATTCGCCGCATCACGGGCTACCTGGTGGGCACGCTCGATCGCTTCAACGACGCCAAGCGCGCCGAGGAGAACGATCGCGTCAAGCATCAGATGTAGCCAGACGCGGGCGGCTCCGGCGGCTTTTGCCGGCCGCCGGAGCGCACCGCCGCCGCGGCCAGCCACGGCGCCCTGCCTTCGTGCGATCCCGGAAGCTTGCGTACGCAGTACGCTTCGCCTCCGCGATCCCGCGAATTCAGGGCGCCGTGGCTGGCCTCACTGACTTACTACGCCAACCTGTGAGTGCAATATGCGCCCTTCGGGCGCATAAGGAGACCCCCTCGTGACTACTCCCGCCACCATTCGTTTGTACGGTACGGCCCCGGACTCCATCGTCGATGGTCCGGGGCTGCGCTTCGCCGTGTTCGTGCAAGGATGCACGCACGCTTGTCCGGGTTGCCACAACCCCGACAGCCAGCCGTGCGCGGGCGGCGAGGTTCGCCGCATCGACGAGCTGGTGGCCGAGATTGCGGCCAACAAGCTGGCGCGGGGCGTGACCATTTCGGGCGGCGAGCCGTTCGAGCAGGCCGCCGCATGCGCCGAACTTGCTCGTCAGCTGCGAAAACGAGGCTTGAACGTATGGACGTATTCCGGCTATCGCTACGAGCAGCTGGAGGACGGCTTTCCCGATGCCGCTGCACGCGATTTGCTCGACCAGACCGACGTGCTGGTGGACGGTCCGTTCGTGCAGGCGCTTCACTCCTTCGATCTGCCGTGGCGCGGTTCTTCCAACCAACGGTTGATTGACGTTCCCGCAACAAGGAGCCAGGGGCGTATCGTTTTGTGGGAAACTCAGGAAGACGTGTTTCAAAAGCCTCCGTCATGGTGAGGCGTTCGCTTTTCAGGGCGATGAGGATTGCAAGAGGGTAGGACGGCGGCATGGGACAACTCGAACAAGCCATCGAAGGCTTTGTGCGAAGCGATTGGGTTATCACGGCGATAACGGTTGTGGTGATTCTTTCCTTGACGGCGGTGTGCGCGCGGTTGGTGATGCGGTTCATGCGCAAGCTGCTGCATTTCAACGAAGAGAAGAACCTCCCCTCAAGTTCCATCTTCGTCAACATCGCACGTGCTTCAGTGTGGGTCTTGGGCATCTGCATCATGCTGTCCACCTGCTTCAACGTAGACGTGAGCGCCGCTATAACGGCCATGGGCATTGGCGGTATCGCCATCTCGCTTGGCTTTCAGGACACGATATCCAACCTGATCGGCGGCTTGCAGGTGAGCCTCATGCGCATTGTCAAGCCGGGCGACAACATAGAAGTTGGCTCGTCTTCGGGCGTGGTCAAGGACGTGACGTGGCGCCATACCACCATTAGGAACAGCGCTGGCGCAGAGGTCATCATTCCCAACTCCATCATCAACAAGACGGCGCTCGTGCACCTTCCTCCCACCAACCAGGTATCGATTCCCGTTGTCGTGGCAACCGACGGATCCCGTCTTGACGACTTGGCGGAGGCCATCGAGCGGGTTGCCGCCGAGGCCGCATCCGAAGTGGCGAAGCTGACGAAGCAGCCGGCCCTTTCCTTTTCGGCTGTCGAAGATGCGGGGTTCAAGGGATCCATTGTGTTTCGCGTGGCGGATAGCCGCACGGGTGCTCGGGCAGGCGATGCCGTACTACGTGCCATTGCTCCATTGACCAGGGAGGACGGCATTAATTTGATCGACGGTGTTTTGGCGGGGAGGCAGCAAGCGGCCGAGGATTCCGCAAACGAGGGAGGGAGGACGAATGGCTGAAACGCGATTGACCGAAGGTCCTTTGCATAACGACGATGGATCTCTGGCCCAATGCGGTTGGGCTACCGCGCTCGTTCGTTCCTACGACCGCGCGCGTGTGAAGGCGCCGGCTCTGCGCATCAAGGAATGGGACTACTACCTGGTGAACGACGATGAGTACGCCGTGGCGCTCACCTTGGGCGATTTGGGGTACGGCGGGCTCATTTCGGCGTCTGTCATGGACTTTGCCGAGGGCGTTTCGCATACGGCCAGCACCATGGTTCCCTTGACCCTGGGCCGGTTCCGGCTGCCGTCCTCGTCGTCTTCCGGCGTGTCGCGGTTCCAGAACGGGCGCGTGTCGTTCGACTTCGAGGTGAAGGACGGGTGCCGTCGCATAAAGGCCCAGTTCGCTCGATTCGACGGGCGCGACGATCTGACGTTTGAGGCGGTGCTTGACGAAGAGCCGCGCGACACGATGGTGATTGCCACGCCGTGGGCCGAAGACCCGCTCGCGTTCTACTACAACCAGAAGATCGTTGCCATGCGAGCGCAGGGCAGCTTCAAGAAGGGCCTGCTCGTACATGGCTTTTCGCCGGAGCGTTCGTTTGGCTTGCTCGATTGGGGCCGCGGCGTGTGGACGCGCGACAACACGTGGTACTGGGCCGTCGCGCAAGGTTGGCAGGATGGGCACGGAGGGGCGCAGCCCGGTGCTCATCGGTTCGGACTCAACCTGGGGTACGGTTTCGGCGACACGTCCGCTGCGTCCGAGAACATGGTGTTCGTGGACGGCGTTGCCCACAAGCTGCATCGCGTCGACTTCGGCATTCCCGAGAAAGCGGGGGCTGCGGTTGCGAAAAAGACCGAGGATCGCTACCAGCTTGACCAGCCTTGGCACGTGACCGACGACGAGGGTCGTTTGGATATGGTGTTCACGCCGATGCTCGATCGCGTTGACTGGATGGACTTCAAGGTGATTCGCACCGACCAGCACCAGGTATTCGGAAGGTTCGACGGTACGGTGACGCTCGACGACGGCACCGTGTTCGAAGTGGCGAACCTGTTAGGGTCGGCCGAGGTCATCCACAACGTGTATTAGAGCAAGGGGCGCAGTTCAAGGCGAACTGAACTGCGCCCCTTTTTGTCGTTGGTGGGTGCTTCAGGCTTGGCGCTCGATGCGATGCGGCGGTCGGGACGGGGCGCCCATGTTCTCCGTCCCCCGGAATGAGGCTTGCATACGACTTGCGCGCGAAAAACCGCTCCCGCTGGCAGGTTTTGACGGCTTGAGGTCGTTTGGTCCGGCGGGACGAGCGCCCTTGGGAACCTCATCCGACATCACAACGCTCTGATCAGGTAAAATAAAAAGTGAGCAAAGGGGTGAGACAAGCGGAGTTCATCTCGACGACCTCAAACCGTCAAAACCTGCCAGCGGGAGCGGTTTTTCGCGCGCAACCTCTTGATTGGGGTAGCGACGAGGGGCGCGCTGCCGGCTGGCGGGGCCCCGCCAGGTAAGGGGGCGCTTGTCGACAACGACGCGCTCCCGACAAGCCGGCCAACGACGCGCTCCCGACAAGCTGCCAACGGCGCGCTGCCGACAAGCTGCCAACGGCGCTCCGATTGGTAGCGGGACGCTGTCGATCGGGGCCAACAGGATGCCGGGCAGCGCCCGCCGCCCGTCGTCGCCCGGCAACACCCCGCCAGTCCCCCCAATAAAACGAAGGCGGGGTCATCGACCTCGCCTTCGTTCTGCCATGCGGTTGGGAGCTGTTACAAGCTCGCTGCTTCGAAGCGGCGCTTGAGAGCTTCCTGGTGGATGCTGTACTGCAGGGCCATATCCTTTGTCACGCGGCCTTCTTTTACCAGGTCGAACAAACTTTGATCCATGGTGCGCATGCCTTCCGCGCCGCTGGCAGCTATCACGCTGTCGATCTGGTGCGTTTTCTCTTCGCGGATAAGGTTGCGAATGGCGGTGTTCGCGAACATGATCTCGAATGCAGGCACCGCGCCGCCGTCGATTGCGGGAACCAGCTGCTGGCTGACGATAGCTTGCAGCACCATGGACAGCTGGATGCGGATCTGGCGCTGCTGCGAAGCGGGGAAGGCGTCGATGATGCGATCGACCGTGCTGGCTGCGCCCGTGGTGTGCAGCGTCGACAGCAAAAGCTGCGCCATTTCGGCAGCGGTCACGGCGGTGCCGATCGTGTCGTGGTCGCGCATCTCGCCAAGCAGGATCACGTCGGGCGCCTCGCGCATAGCCGACCGCAGCGCTTCGGAATAGCTGGCCACGTCGGTGGGCACCTCGCGCTGCGTCACGATGCAGCTGCCGTGCTTGTGCACGTATTCGATGGGGTCTTCCATGGTGATGATATGGCCGCTGCGCTCGTGGTTCAGCCGATCGACGATGCAGGCAAGCGTGGTTGATTTGCCTACGCCGGCAGGGCCGGTGACCAGCACCAGTCCCTTTTGCAGCTGCGAAAGGCGCAGGACTTCCTCCGGTATTCCCATCGCTGCGGGGTCGGGCAGCCCAAAGGGGATGACGCGGATCACGGCGCCGAGCGACCCGCGTTGACGGAAGATATTCGCGCGGAAACGCCCGATTCCGGAAATGGCGAATGAGAAATCCTCGTCGTGATTGCCGTTGTCGAGGAATCGATCCATGTTGCGCCCGGATACTTCGTAGATCGCGCGTACGAACGCTTCGGTGTCGGCGGGCTTGAACGGGGGCGTGTCCAGCCGAACTTGCTGACCGCTCGCTTCGTAGGCCAGGGGAAGCCCTGCTATGATGAAGACGTCGGACGCCTTCGCGTCAACCATCTCCTGCAAAAGCTGTTCCAGTTTCATGGTGTCTCCTATCGTGTTTGAGCGGCGCCCGACCAGAGCGTTTCGCCCGAGCTCGCGTTCGTCCACTGCGTCGTTGCTTTCCATGCCGTTATCTCGTACGTTGCGTTGGCGCGCACGGTTAGTTCGATGTCCAACGCTCGGCCGCTTTCGGTGCTGAACTTCGCCGAAACGGTCGTTCCTTCGCGCTTGGCGTTGCTCGGCAGCATGCCGTCCACCGCAACGAGGGCGGCGTCGAGGCTGCCGCCTGCTTTCCGTACGCTTGCCAGCGTTTCGTCGACGTTTGCGAGCAGATTCTGTGCCGCGCTTTCGTTGACGTAGGTGTCTGCGGTGAACGCCGCCTGCTTCTCCGCTGCCGCGTACGTTGCCTGAGCCGTGCTGATGGACAAAACTCCCAGTACGGCCAAACACAAGACGGTCATCAGGGTAAACAGGCTGATGGGTCCGATGCGTACCGATCCTTTCGATCTGCTCATCAAGCCTCCTCTGCGCTGGTCGAGTAGCGGGACGTGTCCAACGTGTATACGGTTTCGGCACCTTGCGTTACTGCGATATGGGCGGTATACAGGGTTCCGCCGCCCTTGTCATGTTGCTCTACCGTGCGGTTGACCTGGTATGTCGTGCTTTCGTTTCCTGCATCCGGCGTACCGTCGACTTCCACCAGGCTACCGTTTGCAATGGTGAACGATGCGGTCATGTTCCCCGATGCTGGGTCGGCTGCGAACGCTTCGGCGTTGTTCGCAGCAATCGTGACGGCGTTTGAAAGGTGGTCGGCTTCCGTTCCGCGCTCGTGCGCGATTCCCGTAAGCTGAACCACCACGGCAAGCGCGGCCATCAGAAATGCAAGAAGCACAAGCGATTCAACGATGAACGCGCCGCCATGCCATGAACGGCGGTTCTCTTCGCGTGCGCGCCTGTGGCGCGGAATCTGCACGACCATCATGAACCCCCTCGGACGCTGCGCAAGGCGACGGAGGTCGAGCCCTGGTCGGTGTACACGGTTAGCAGGCCGTTCTCGTATGCGAAGTCGAATCGCTTCGATTTCACGATTTCACGCGCTTTTTCCGGCGTGAAGGCGGCGTCGGCGCGAGCGTATTCTTCGACGATCGATCCTTGGTAGGCGTACAGTCTTGTTTCGTACACGCCGCTTTCCAGGCGCTCGGTCAGCACGAGCGCCGACCCCTCCGGTCCTTCGGCCACTCCTACAGCGTCGGTCGCATCGTTTGCGCGAATGGAGTTTCCTATGAGCGACAATCCCAGACGTGTTTCGTCGGAGGCGGTGCGCACGGCGTTGATGGACTTGTACGCGTTCGTTCCTACAAGCAGCGAGATCAGGAGAAACAGCGAAAGCACCGCGAACAAGATCGTGATGAACACGCGGTCGCGACTTTGGCTCGGGCGGCTTGCGGCTTGACCCGGGTGCGTTGCCTGGACAAGCGCCTGTGCTATGTTGTGGTTGCCGTTCATTTTGCCAGCACCACGACGTTGGGCATGACGTTGTCGGCGAACACCTCGTAGGTGATTGCGTAGTCGCTCCGGTTTACGACAAGCCCGTAGTTTTTCTCGAGATACGCCAAGGACGGCGGATAGGTGCCCTCGATCGCGCAGCATTGCTTCGCGCTGTTCAGTATGGCGTTTCGCACCGAAAGCTCGCCTTGCTCGCGTAGGGTTGCGCTGACGAAACCGTAGGCGACCCAAATGAGCGCCGCTGCGGCAACGATGGCGAAAAATATCGACATACGTTTGCGCGTTCGCTTTCTGATCTCCTGTTTTGTCATCTCGCGGTACATGGCGTTATCCGATCGATCCCATGATGCCGATAAGGGGCAGCATGACGGCTATCAGCGTTGCTCCCACGCTGACGGTCAAAAAGGCCGCCAAGGTGGGCTCCACGCTGTCGATGAGGCGATCGAGGCGGATGGAGGAGTCGTCGAAGAACGTGTCCGACAAGCTGGCCAGCACGGTTTCCAGGCTTCCCGAGCGTGTGCCTACCACGAGCATGCGCGCATAGACGGGCTCGAACACGTTGTTGTCGAATACTGCTTGCGCCAGGCTTTTGCCGAGCGACGGGTCGGTCATTTGGCCGCGCACGTTCTCAAGCTGGGATTTCAAGGCGGGATGGTCGACCATGGCAACGGCGCGCTCCATAGCGGTGTCGGTGTTTACGCCGGCTGCGACGAACGTGGCGAGTGCGGCCGTGAACCGCCCGACGGCCATTTGACGCAGCGGTTCGCGCGTGAGCGGCATGCGTTCGAGCAGTCGGACAAGCTTGCTGCGGCCTTGGGGCGAGCGGCTGGCGACGATGCCAACAAGCACCAGCACCGTGCAAAGCAGCGTAATGCCCAAAGCGGTCCATCCGATGATGATGGACGCGTTCACGTAAGCGAAAGATCCGCTGGTCAGGTTGCCAGTCAAGCCGGTGTAAACGTCAACGAACACGGGCAGGATGACGGCTACGGTGAACAGCAGGATCACCGTCATCACGGACAGGAGCGCGGCGGGGTAGGCAACGGCGCTTTTGGTTTTAGCGTACAGGCGGTCTTCTTCGTCGTAGTACTTCGCCAGGCTCCACAGCACGTTCTCCAAGCGTCCCGAGTGTTCGCCGGCGGCAACCATGTCCACCACGTGATGGGGGAAGCTCTCTGACTTTTCCAAAGCCTCAGCCAGTGATTTCCCTGAGATCAGCTCTGCATATACGCTGTCGCAGGCGTTCTTGAACGCGGCGTCCTGCATGTTTTCGCCTAGCAGGTAGACGGCTTCGTCCATCTGAATGCCGGCTGAGTGCATGACGGCGGCGCTTTCGCAAAATGCGGCGATCGCACTGCTTTCGAGCATCTTCGTGGCCATGTCCCTACTCGCTCCTTATCTTGCCCTCATGCGCAAACTAGCATGTCAGTACGTGTAACGATCGGTGTAGCCGGTTCCGTCTCCGACGTAGCTTGACGCGCCCCCTGCGGCAAACGTGGTATCGATGCGCGTCCAGGTGTTCTGCCTGACGTCGATACCGGCGCCGATCCACGTGCCATCAATATATATCATGTTCCATGCATGGTATATATTATCAGGCGAGACGTTTCCGGTGATTATCTTGCAGGGAACGCCTTGGCTACGAAGCATAGCCGCTGCGAGGGATGCGTAGTCGAAGCAGATGCCGGTTTTGGCGTTGATGGTTGCGTCGGGGGAGGGAACGTATCCGGTTGCGTCGGCAAGTGCAGCGGCTTTCTCCTCGTCGTACGCTACATTGTCCACGATCCAAGTGTAAACGGCGCGCACCACGTCGCCTTGGTTCTGCGCGTTGGCGCATAGCTCGTTCGCCAGTTTTGCCGCGGCGCTGTCCGGTCCGTAGTTGCAATAGACGCTGGGCCTGATGAACGGTTGGAACTCGTCGGAAAGGGCCACGTTTTGATCGGGCAGGCTGGCCAGTTCGACATAGCGGTTTCCCGACGTGTTCTCCCATACGGTGAAAGAGTAGGTTGCGTTGCCCTCGCTGAGCGGGCACGATATGGGCGTACCGTCGTTGGGGAGGTCGTAGTTGTACTCCAGACCCCCGCTTTTCACTTGGAACTTCAATCGAGATTGCGATGTGGCGCTGACCGAAACGTAACCCTCCGAAAGATGGGAAGCGTCTATGAGCGCTCCGTCGAGGTTGGTCGCGGCCGATGCGTCGAAGGGGGAGAGGGCGGGTTCGGTCTGCGTGAAGGCTGGCCCGGAGGTTTGCCCCTGGTTGCCGCTTGACGGAGAGTCGGTTCCTCGGCCGCTTTCGCTGCAGCTTGTCAAAAGAACCAGGAGCGCGCAGGCGAACGCGGCCGCGCGCAGGCAGCGGAAGATGCGGTGCGCGCGAATTCTCCGGGGCATGGAAGCCGCCGATTTCGCAGACTGTCGACAAGGGACGACTATCGCAGCGTCTTCCTGCATGCACGCCTTTCTGGGGTTGAGCCGTATTGGGCATTATACCGCTATGCTGCAGCGTGGATCGCAGGGTACGCCAAGCTGCGGGAAAGGCATGGAGGATGTGTTGTTTCGAAGGGCGCCCCAGGGCTCGATTTGCTTGTTTATGTACGTTCATCAGGTTTTACCGCTTATTCAACAGTTGGGTAAACAGCCGAAAAATGCACCCGACAAAGAGACATTTGAACGCTTGCATGGTAAACTAATTAAGGGTTTGTACGGTTTTCGCATGAACGGAAGCTCGGGCAAGCCTACCACGGGAGTCACGAACACGAGCATGCTCGATAACGTAACGGCACACTGACAGGGGAAGCGCTCGTCGCGCTTCGCATCGTGCGGGCTAGTTGCCCGGCGCAAGCGTCAATCCGGAATGGCGATCCGGTAGAAGTGTGGGTGATACGTATGCTAGAGAAGATGCTCGATCTCAAAAACACGTTTGAAGGCAAATGCCTGGCCGTGTTCATGGCGGTTGTCATGGTTTTGACCATGACGAATTTCGCGGCTTTTGCCGAAGGCGGCGCCGACGGAGCGTCGGCTGGTTCTTCTGCGCAGAAATCGGCGGAGACCATTGAGGCCTCTCAGGATCAGCAGGCGGTTCAAGACGCCGTGCAGCACGGTGCCGATGCCGCTGGATCTGACTCGTCCGCATCGCAGGCCGGGCCTATCGTTGCGCCCGAGGTTGACGAAGCGGTGGTCACGTTTGAGGCCGAGCATGCCTACGTGTCCGTGAAGGACCAGATTCTTTATGCCAAGACGCTTACAACCAAGCTGCACAAAGAGCTGAAGTTCGCCGCTTCGGCCGATACGGGCTACAGGGTTTCCCAGGTTGTTGCACGCAACTCCGCGAGCGAGAACGTACCGGTTCAAGAGATTGACGGCGGCTACGCCATTGCCGCCGAGCACGTGGACAGCACGCTGGTGGTTACCGTGAACGCCGAGGCCGTGGAGGCCGAGCAGCCTGCGCCGGCGCCCGAGACCACGCCTATTACCGGCGACTCGAAGGTTGATACGACTGGGAATTCCAATGCTCCGGCTGTTTCTCTCTCCCAAACGGTCGGTGCGACCACGGTCTCTTTGGAGGCGCCCGCTGGCGTGCTCCCTGCGGGCGTTGCCATGAAGGTCGTTCCGCTTGGGGGCGAGGACGTTCGCCAAGTTGCCGAGGAGAAAGCTTCGGCCGAAGGAAAGAAGCTGGTCGGCTTTGTCGCCGTGGATGTGACGCTGTTCGACGCCGCGGGGAATCAGATCCAGCCTAAAGGCGACGTTTCCCTGACGTTGGCGAACGCTGATTTGAAGGCCGGGTCCACGTCTTTGTATCACTCCGAGGGCAATATAGCAGACGTTGAGAAGGTTTCCGATGGAACTCGGGCGACGTTGAGCCATTTGTCGCCCGTTCTTGCCGTCGATGCGGTGAGCGCTGCGTTGCATACGGTCACGTTCACTGCTGAAGGAAACGATCCCATTTCGAAAAACGTGGTAGAGGGCGAAATGTGCCCCGAGCCTGCGACGCCTGTCATTCCTGCAGGTTACGTTGCGTTTCTCGGTTGGTATCAAAAGATGGAGGACGGTTCGCTGTCTTCCAATCGCTTTGATTTCGCCTCGCCCGTTGTGGCCGATATCGAGCTTGTTGCCAAATTCAGCGACAAATGGGTCGTTCTGTTCCAGGATGCTGCGGGCAAGGTTGTCGAGACGCAAGAGGTCTCGAACAATCAAAAGGCAAAGCAGCCCGAGCATACTCCCGTTGCCCCTTCTGGGCAGGAGTTCGATGCCTGGTATCTTGACGGGAAGCCTTACAACTTCAATACCCCGGTGACGGGCAATATTACGCTCGTTCCGCACTTCGCCGATACGCACTATGTGCACTTCGTTTCCAAGGGGTCGGCTGTGCCTTCTGCGATCGTGCGCGATGGCGGCACCGTCCCCAAGCCCAACGATCCGACTCGCGAGGGGTACGACTTCCAGTATTGGTCGACGAGCGAGGATGGAAGCTCGGGGGCGTTCAACTTCGATACGCAGATCAAGGCCGATACGGTCTTGTACGGCGTATGGAAGGGCGCGACCGTCGATTACACGCTTGTGTACAACTTCGAGCATGCGAATATTGCCGGCGATGCCGGCACGAATACGAGCAATTACTCGTTTAGCCAGCAAGTTACCATGCGCGCTCAAGCGGGGAGCACGGTGTCGGGCGATAGCTTGCGGGCTTCAGGTCTTTTGAATCCCAATCAATACAGCGACCTGGCTAAGTACGGATACTACGCGTTCGGCGATACGACCCAGATTTCCGGCACGGGCTCCACGGTAATAAACGTGTATTACAAGCGTACGCTGTATACGGTGCAATTCGATCTGGGCAGTAGCAGTTCTCGTTGGATGAGCTTTGACGGTGTTCTGTACAGTGGAGGCTGGAACTCCAGCAAGTATTCGTTTGCAGCAAAATACGAGCAGTCTATCGGAAGCCTTTGGGTGTCATCTAAGAATGCGACGTTTTGGAGCAACCGGAATCAGGGCTTTGCCGGGTGGACCGGCTTCGGCTACAGCACGTTCGTGAGCCATCGTTTTACGATGACCGAAGATATCATAGCGAGCGCCAACAACGATAAGGTGATAACGGCGACAGCGTCGTGGAACACGGTGTCGCGAAGCCAGGTAAACTACTGGCTTGAGGTGGCGGATCCCTCTAATCTTCCTGCGGATGCGAAACAAATGCCGAACGGCAAATACTACAGCGCTCTTAACGAATATACGCAAGAGCTGCTTCACAGCGGAAGCCTAAGCGCGAAGACCATCGGCGGGTTTTCCAAAAAATCGGACTACAATACAGATCCTGTCTGGGAATGGGACGGGAGCCAGTGGGTGTCTACCTACAACTTCTATTATGATCGCAATGCATACACCTTGTCCTTCAACTCCATGGGCGGAAGCTTTGTTCTCTCTAAAACGGTCTTGTACGAAGCTCCTATGGCTCAGCACGAACCTGACGACCCCACTCGCGAACATTACGTATTCAAGGGATGGTATCTGGATAGCGACTATATGCTGCCCTACGATTTCGGTACAGCCACTATGCCGGGCAGCAACGTCCAATTATATGCGAAATGGGAGTCCTCCCAATACTCCGCCAAGTTCTACACGCACGAGGGAGATGGGACCCCGGTAAAGACGCAGGGTATTGCTCAGGGCGAGTACATCAAAGATCCTGGGGTGTACATTGTGGGTCAGGGCTATGAGGGTCTGGGCGAGTTTCTTGGATGGTACTGGTATCTTCCGGGAACCGATCGCCTGGTTGCCTATAGCTGGGAGACGCCTGTATCCGGTGATGTGACCTTGTACGGGCGCTGGAAAACCGATGGGTTTTCTTTGACGTACGACAAGGGGATCGGTTTCGGAAGCGTGCCTGTCGATACTAACAGCTACGCGCTTGGCGTAAAGGCTCCTGTAAAAGACGCTTTGCTTTCTGCGTCCGGCAAGACATTCGTCGGTTGGCAGGTTGACGGATCTGGTCGCACGTACTATCCGGGGAACACTATCAAGATGAACGGCGATACAAAGCTCGTTGCTCGTTACGTGAATCCTAGTTTGGCGGTGAGCCTTGTCTTCAATGCTAACTACGGGAGCAACCCTGCTACGGAAACATGGACGGCTGAAAAGAACGATTATGTAACGCTGCCTGACAGTATGTTTGACAGGGCAGGGTATTCTTTCGCGGTTTGGAACACGAAACCTGATGGTTCGGGCAGGTCTTACTCCGTCAGCGAAGTTCTTTCGCTGACGGGCAACACCACGCTGTACGCTCAATGGAAGGAAAGCAAGCCTGTAACTTACACGTATACCGCTTTGACGGGCGGGTCGGTAAGCAGTGCTTCCGAAACGATCGCTCCTGTAACGGGCATCGCTTCTGGCTCGACGGCTTCGCCAGATTCTGGGTATAGATTTGACGGCTGGTATGACAACGCGGAGGCATCGGGAAATCCGATTTCCCGTGACGCGCGTTTCGTTCCTTCTAAGGTAGACGGCGTTTATGCCGGGGGCAGCTATTGGGCCCGCTTCGTCCCCGACGACGGCCAGACCTACGCGGTGAGCTACGCCACCGACGGCAACGGCACGGCCGACCCCGCCGACAACCGGGGCATCCAGGTGCTCGGCACCTCCGGCGTGACCGGCTCGACCGCCGCGCCCGCCCCCGGCTACAAGTTCGAGGGCTGGTACAAGGGCGACGCGCGCATCGAGGGGGCCGGGGCGGCGCTGAGCGCCGAGCTGGCCGCCGCCAACGTCGACCGCGACGGCGACCTGTACAAGGCGACCACCTTCACGGCCAAGTTCGTCCCCGACGACGGCCAGACCTACGCGGTGAGCTACGCCACCGACGGCAACGGCACGGCCGACCCCGCCGACAACCGGGGCATCCAGGTGCTCGGCACCTCCGGCGTGACCGGCTCGACCGCCGCGCCCGCCCCCGGCTACAAGTTCGAGGGCTGGTACAAGGGCGACGCGCGCATCGAGGGGGCCGGGGCGGCGCTGAGCGCCGAGCTGGCCGCCGCCAACGTCGACCGCGACGGCGACCTGTACAAGGCGACCACCTTCACGGCCAAGTTCGTCCCCGACGACGGCCAGACCTACGCGGTGAGCTACGCCACCGACGGCAACGGCACGGCCGACCCCGCCGACAACCGGGGCATCCAGGTGCTCGGCACCTCCGGCGTGACCGGCTCGACCGCCGCGCCCGCCCCCGGCTACAAGTTCGAGGGCTGGTACAAGGGCGACGCGCGCATCGAGGGGGCCGGGGCGGCGCTGAGCGCCGAGCTGGCCGCCGCCAACGTCGACCGCGACGGCGACCTGTACAAGGCGACCACCTTCACGGCCAAGTTCGTCCCCGACGACGGCCAGACCTACGCGGTGAGCTACGCCACCGACGGCAACGGCACGGCCGACCCCGCCGACAACCGGGGCATCCAGGTGCTCGGCACCTCCGGCGTGACCGGCTCGACCGCCGCGCCCGCCCCCGGCTACAAGTTCGAGGGCTGGTACAAGGGCGACGCGCGCATCGAGGGGGCCGGGGCGGCGCTGAGCGCCGAGCTGGCCGCCGCCAACGTCGACCGCGACGGCGACCTGTACAAGGCGACCACCTTCACGGCCAAGTTCGTCCCCGACGACGGCCAGACCTACGCGGTGAGCTACGCCACCGACGGCAACGGCACGGCCGACCCCGCCGACAACCGGGGCATCCAGGTGCTCGGCACCTCCGGCGTGACCGGCTCGACCGCCGCGCCCGCCCCCGGCTACAAGTTCGAGGGCTGGTACAAGGGCGACGCGCGCATCGAGGGGGCCGGGGCGGCGCTGAGCGCCGAGCTGGCCGCCGCCAACGTCGACCGCGACGGCGACCTGTACAAGGCGACCACCTTCACGGCCAAGTTCGTCCCCGACGACGGCCAGACCTACGCGGTGAGCTACGCCACCGACGGCAACGGCACGGCCGACCCCGCCGACAACCGGGGCATCCAGGTGCTCGGCACCTCCGGCGTGACCGGCTCGACCGCCGCGCCCGCCCCCGGCTACAAGTTCGAGGGCTGGTACAAGGGCGACGCGCGCATCGAGGGGGCCGGGGCGGCGCTGAGCGCCGAGCTGGCCGCCGCCAACGTCGACCGCGACGGCGACCTGTACAAGGCGACCACCTTCACGGCCAAGTTCGTCCCCGACGACGGCCAGACCTACGCGGTGAGCTACGCCACCGACGGCAACGGCACGGCCGACCCCGCCGACAACCGGGGCATCCAGGTGCTCGGCACCTCCGGCGTGACCGGCTCGACCGCCGCGCCCGCCCCCGGCTACAAGTTCGAGGGCTGGTACAAGGGCGACGCGCGCATCGAGGGGGCCGGGGCGGCGCTGAGCGCCGAGCTGGCCGCCGCCAACGTCGACCGCGACGGCGACCTGTACAAGGCGACCACCTTCACGGCCAAGTTCGTCCCCGACGACGGCCAGACCTACGCGGTGAGCTACGCCACCGACGGCAACGGCACGGCCGACCCCGCCGACAACCGGGGCATCCAGGTGCTCGGCACCTCCGGCGTGACCGGCTCGACCGCCGCGCCCGCCCCCGGCTACAAGTTCGAGGGCTGGTACAAGGGCGACGCGCGCATCGAGGGGGCCGGGGCGGCGCTGAGCGCCGAGCTGGCCGCCGCCAACGTCGACCGCGACGGCGACCTGTACAAGGCGACCACCTTCACGGCCAAGTTCGTCCCCGACGACGGCCAGACCTACGCGGTGAGCTACGCCACCGACGGCAACGGCACGGCCGACCCCGCCGACAACCGGGGCATCCAGGTGCTCGGCACCTCCGGCGTGACCGGCTCGACCGCCGCGCCCGCCCCCGGCTACAAGTTCGAGGGCTGGTACAAGGGCGACGCGCGCATCGAGGGGGCCGGGGCGGCGCTGAGCGCCGAGCTGGCCGCCGCCAACGTCGACCGCGACGGCGACCTGTACAAGGCGACCACCTTCACGGCCAAGTTCGTCCCCGACGACGGCCAGACCTACGCGGTGAGCTACGCCACCGACGGCAACGGCACGGCCGACCCCGCCGACAACCGGGGCATCCAGGTGCTCGGCACCTCCGGCGTGACCGGCTCGACCGCCGCGCCCGCCCCCGGCTACAAGTTCGAGGGCTGGTACAAGGGCGACGCGCGCATCGAGGGGGCCGGGGCGGCGCTGAGCGCCGAGCTGGCCGCCGCCAACGTCGACCGCGACGGCGACCTGTACAAGGCGACCACCTTCACGGCCAAGTTCGTCCCCGACGACGGCCAGACCTACGCGGTGAGCTACGCCACCGACGGCAACGGCACGGCCGACCCCGCCGACAACCGGGGCATCCAGGTGCTCGGCACCTCCGGCGTGACCGGCTCGACCGCCGCGCCCGCCCCCGGCTACAAGTTCGAGGGCTGGTACAAGGGCGACGCGCGCATCGAGGGGGCCGGGGCGGCGCTGAGCGCCGAGCTGGCCGCCGCCAACGTCGACCGCGACGGCGACCTGTACAAGGCGACCACCTTCACGGCCAAGTTCGTCCCCGACGACGGCCAGACCTACGCGGTGAGCTACGCCACCGACGGCAACGGCACGGCCGACCCCGCCGACAACCGGGGCATCCAGGTGCTCGGCACCTCCGGCGTGACCGGCTCGACCGCCGCGCCCGCCCCCGGCTACAAGTTCGAGGGCTGGTACAAGGGCGACGCGCGCATCGAGGGGGCCGGGGCGGCGCTGAGCGCCGAGCTGGCCGCCGCCAACGTCGACCGCGACGGCGACCTGTACAAGGCGACCACCTTCACGGCCAAGTTCGTCCCCGACGACGGCCAGACCTACGCGGTGAGCTACGCCACCGACGGCAACGGCACGGCCGACCCCGCCGACAACCGGGGCATCCAGGTGCTCGGCACCTCCGGCGTGACCGGCTCGACCGCCGCGCCCGCCCCCGGCTACAAGTTCGAGGGCTGGTACAAGGGCGACGCGCGCATCGAGGGGGCCGGGGCGGCGCTGAGCGCCGAGCTGGCCGCCGCCAACGTCGACCGCGACGGCGACCTGTACAAGGCGACCACCTTCACGGCCAAGTTCGTCCCCGACGACGGCCAGACCTACGCGGTGAGCTACGCCACCGACGGCAACGGCACGGCCGACCCCGCCGACAACCGGGGCATCCAGGTGCTCGGCACCTCCGGCGTGACCGGCTCGACCGCCGCGCCCGCCCCCGGCTACAAGTTCGAGGGCTGGTACAAGGGCGACGCGCGCATCGAGGGGGCCGGGGCGGCGCTGAGCGCCGAGCTGGCCGCCGCCAACGTCGACCGCGACGGCGACCTGTACAAGGCGACCACCTTCACGGCCAAGTTCGTCCCCGACGACGGCCAGACCTACGCGGTGAGCTACGCCACCGACGGCAACGGCACGGCCGACCCCGCCGACAACCGGGGCATCCAGGTGCTCGGCACCTCCGGCGTGACCGGCTCGACCGCCGCGCCCGCCCCCGGCTACAAGTTCGAGGGCTGGTACAAGGGCGACGCGCGCATCGAGGGGGCCGGGGCGGCGCTGAGCGCCGAGCTGGCCGCCGCCAACGTCGACCGCGACGGCGACCTGTACAAGGCGACCACCTTCACGGCCAAGTTCGTCCCCGACGACGGCCAGACCTACGCGGTGAGCTACGCCACCGACGGCAACGGCACGGCCGACCCCGCCGACAACCGGGGCATCCAGGTGCTCGGCACCTCCGGCGTGACCGGCTCGACCGCCGCGCCCGCCCCCGGCTACAAGTTCGAGGGCTGGTACAAGGGCGACGCGCGCATCGAGGGGGCCGGGGCGGCGCTGAGCGCCGAGCTGGCCGCCGCCAACGTCGACCGCGACGGCGACCTGTACAAGGCGACCACCTTCACGGCCAAGTTCGTCCCCGACGACGGCCAGACCTACGCGGTGAGCTACGCCACCGACGGCAACGGCACGGCCGACCCCGCCGACAACCGGGGCATCCAGGTGCTCGGCACCTCCGGCGTGACCGGCTCGACCGCCGCGCCCGCCCCCGGCTACAAGTTCGAGGGCTGGTACAAGGGCGACGCGCGCATCGAGGGGGCCGGGGCGGCGCTGAGCGCCGAGCTGGCCGCCGCCAACGTCGACCGCGACGGCGACCTGTACAAGGCGACCACCTTCACGGCCAAGTTCGTCCCCGACGACGGCCAGACCTACGCGGTGAGCTACGCCACCGACGGCAACGGCACGGCCGACCCCGCCGACAACCGGGGCATCCAGGTGCTCGGCACCTCCGGCGTGACCGGCTCGACCGCCGCGCCCGCCCCCGGCTACAAGTTCGAGGGCTGGTACAAGGGCGACGCGCGCATCGAGGGGGCCGGGGCGGCGCTGAGCGCCGAGCTGGCCGCCGCCAACGTCGACCGCGACGGCGACCTGTACAAGGCGACCACCTTCACGGCCAAGTTCGTCCCCGACGACGGCCAGACCTACGCGGTGAGCTACGCCACCGACGGCAACGGCACGGCCGACCCCGCCGACAACCGGGGCATCCAGGTGCTCGGCACCTCCGGCGTGACCGGCTCGACCGCCGCGCCCGCCCCCGGCTACAAGTTCGAGGGCTGGTACAAGGGCGACGCGCGCATCGAGGGGGCCGGGGCGGCGCTGAGCGCCGAGCTGGCCGCCGCCAACGTCGACCGCGACGGCGACCTGTACAAGGCGACCACCTTCACGGCCAAGTTCGTCCCCGACGACGGCCAGACCTACGCGGTGAGCTACGCCACCGACGGCAACGGCACGGCCGACCCCGCCGACAACCGGGGCATCCAGGTGCTCGGCACCTCCGGCGTGACCGGCTCGACCGCCGCGCCCGCCCCCGGCTACAAGTTCGAGGGCTGGTACAAGGGCGACGCGCGCATCGAGGGGGCCGGGGCGGCGCTGAGCGCCGAGCTGGCCGCCGCCAACGTCGACCGCGACGGCGACCTGTACAAGGCGACCACCTTCACGGCCAAGTTCGTCCCCGACGACGGCCAGACCTACGCGGTGAGCTACGCCACCGACGGCAACGGCACGGCCGACCCCGCCGACAACCGGGGCATCCAGGTGCTCGGCACCTCCGGCGTGACCGGCTCGACCGCCGCGCCCGCCCCCGGCTACAAGTTCGAGGGCTGGTACAAGGGCGACGCGCGCATCGAGGGGGCCGGGGCGGCGCTGAGCGCCGAGCTGGCCGCCGCCAACGTCGACCGCGACGGCGACCTGTACAAGGCGACCACCTTCACGGCCAAGTTCGTCCCCGACGACGGCCAGACCTACGCGGTGAGCTACGCCACCGACGGCAACGGCACGGCCGACCCCGCCGACAACCGGGGCATCCAGGTGCTCGGCACCTCCGGCGTGACCGGCTCGACCGCCGCGCCCGCCCCCGGCTACAAGTTCGAGGGCTGGTACAAGGGCGACGCGCGCATCGAGGGGGCCGGGGCGGCGCTGAGCGCCGAGCTGGCCGCCGCCAACGTCGACCGCGACGGCGACCTGTACAAGGCGACCACCTTCACGGCCAAGTTCGTCCCCGACGACGGCCAGACCTACGCGGTGAGCTACGCCACCGACGGCAACGGCACGGCCGACCCCGCCGGCGCCCATCGTGGACGTGCTCGGGGGCGCTGCCGAAGCGGTCATCGGCGACAACGAGACCCCGCTTGCTCAGCGCGAAACCGAAATCTCCGATGGGGAAACGCCGCTTGCTGGTCACGATCATGCGTCGTGCTGGGTGCACTGGTACATCATACTGGGCATCATTGTCACGGCCATATATTCCGCTTGCGTGACGCTGCGTCGCAGCCTGTTCTCTCGTAAGCTGAAGCAGTACGAAGACAACCTGACCGGGGGCGGTGACCCCGCTCCCGGCGCGCCTTCTCGGTTCGACGACGAGGCCTCCGCGGCAAACGTTTCTCAGGGTGCTCCTGCGGGGACGGTTGCAGCTGCCGGGTTGAACGAGTAGGGAAGGGAGGATACGCATGAAAAAGAGCAACGTCATCGTCTTTGCCCTGCTTGCGGCAATCTCGGTATTTCTGCTGTGGCTGTGGTACTTCTTGGGCTTTAACAGGGTCGACGATCCGCTTGACCTGGTTTTGTCCATCGTATGGTGGGCGGTTATCGCGGTTTCCATCGCGGTCATCGTTCGCGCGGAGCGGGTTCGCCGTCGGCGCATTAGAACCGTGTACGTGGGCGACAATGCCACGTTCAACAGCGAAAAGGGGCTTATGCGCTTTTCGGAGGGGGAGCCCATGCAAGACGTGGTAGCTTCCATTGTTGAAAACTTGAAGTACGACTTCACGCGCGAGGAGTTTCCCGATAAGGAAGCGTTTCAAGCGAAGTATTTCGTGCGCACGAAGGAATTCCGGACGGAAGAAAACCCCGAGGCCGTAAAGGACCAGTCGATGGAATCTGCTCAGACCGCATTGGATTCCTCTGCGTCCGCGCGCCGCGCATGGACGGGCGAAGTGGTCGTTGCGGCCACTGGCGAGGAAAAGCCGTTTGGAACGCCCGAAGAATTGGCTGCTATTTTGACCACGCTAGGAGCTGCGGCTTAAAAGCCGCCTTTCTGGTCGCGCTTGCATCGACAGCCCTTCCGGCGAAGTTTCTGGAAGGGCTGCTTCTTAGCTTACGCGACATCGTCGTTTGATCATGGTTCGACCGCGTGAGTCCTGCGGTGCAAGTTGGGTAGACGCTTCTCTTGCTTGCAGGGCCTGGTAGGCTTTTGAACGTTTAATTGCAAGTAGAATGGTTGTGATTCTCGTATGAGGAGCTATCGACTTAACGACATCGAGGAATTACCCGACCTGCGTCATCTGCTCGAACGCAGCGCGCGGCTCTTTTCGGGTAAAACCGCATTTGCCGAGCTGTCGCGTTCTTCGGGGCTGCGCGAAGTGAGCTACGCTTGCTTTCTCGAGGACGTGCGGGCCCTGGGCACCGCGCTTTTGGAGCGCGGGTACGCCGGCAAGCGCATCGCGCTCATCGGGGAAAACTCCTACGCGTGGATTCTTGCGTACTTCGCGATCGTCAACAGCGGGATGACGGTGGTTCCCTTCGATAAAGAGCTTTCCTGCTCTGAGATCGTCGACCAAATGGCAAGGGCGAACGTTGATGCGCTGTGCCATACTGCATCGTACGCGCCCGAGGCGCGTCGCGCGGCCGATGCGTTGAAGGAGCGCCGCGGGCTCGATGTGGAGCTTTTTGACATGGGGTCGTTGTCTGCGGGCGAATTGGCATGTGACCTGCTTTCTTGCGGGCGAGATCAGATCGCGCTCGGCAACGATCGGTACGCGCGGGTTGAACTGGATCCGGATGCGGTGTGCTCGATTTTGTTCACATCGGGAACCACGGGCGTGAGCAAGGGCGTTTTGCTGAGCCATCGAAACTTCGCATCCAATATAAAAGGGGCTTGCGAGCTGGTGCTTTTCGGCCCGCAGGATACGCTGGTCTCCGTTCTCCCCATCCATCACGCCTACGAGGACATGGCGGGCATCTTCTGTCCGTTGTACTATGGGTGCACCGTGGGGCTCTGCTCCGGTTTGAAAATGCTCCCGAAATGCCTCGACGCGTTCAAGCCTACCATTCTGTGCTTGGTCCCCTTGTACGTCGAAACGTTCAGAAGCAAGATTCTTCGCGCCGCAAAAGAGGGCGGCCGCGAACGACAACTTGCTTTCGCCTGCAAAGCAAGCTCGCTGCTTCGGCGCATTGGCGTCGACGTTTCGGACAAGTTGCTCGCGCAGCCCCGGGAGGCGTTCGGCGGCCGTCTGCGACTTGTCATCTGCGGAGGAGCGCCGCTCGATCCAGCCTATGCGCCGTTTTACCGCTCTCTCGGCATCAATCTTATTCAAGGGTACGGCATTTCCGAATGTTCTCCCATTGTTTCGGTCAACCGCAACAACGAGTTCAAAGACGATTCCGTTGGCCGAGTGATTTCGTGCGCGCGCGTGCGGTTCGACGAAAGCGGGCAGATTTGGGTCAACGGCCCGTCGGTCATGGCGGGGTACTTGGATGAAGAAGCCGAAACGCTGGTCGACGGTTGGTTTCCAACGGGCGATCTGGGATGTTTGGACGCGGATGGGTTTCTGCACATCACGGGTCGGTGCAAAGACATCATCGTCCTGAGCAACGGCAAGAACGTTATGCCCCAGGAAATCGAGCGTGCTTTGACGGCGTGCGATTCCGTAGCCGAAGCGGTGGTTATCGGCGGGCCTGGAACAGGCAACGGTTCCGAGTGCTTGGCGGCGCACATCTACCCGGACTTTGAAGCTATCGGGTTGGATGCGAAGTCTCCAGAAGCTGCGGCGGCCGCTCGGGATCGGGTGCGCGCCGATATCAGGCGCGTTAACAGGGGCCTGGCGTTTTACAAGCGCATAGCAACGTTTGCGGTGCGCGCCGAGCCGTTCGAGAAAACGACAACGCGCAAGGTAAAGCGGTTTTTGCTTGTTGAGGATACGAAGGGAATGGTACATGTTTGATCGCGTTCGAAGCATCATCCAGGGCTACATCCAGCGCGACGACCTGGAGATCACGCTTGATACCGACGTGCTGAGCGACCTGGGCATCAACTCGCTTGAGTTGGTGGAGCTGGTGTGCGCGTTCGAGATGGAATTCGACCGGGAGATACCGGAAAAAGACATTCGCCAGTTCGTGACGGTCGAAGACATCGTGCGTTATCTGGAAGCGATCGAAGCGTAGGCTGAAGCGCCATGGACCTGTTCCTTGCATCCGTGCCCGCCGCTGACGAGAAGCTGCTCGCCAAAGCGGCGCTTCCCTTTGCGACGCCGGCGAAGCGCGCCCGCATGGAGCGTTGCCGCGTTGCGCAGCAGCGCGCGGGCATGGCGCTCGCCGAGGTTCTGCTTGCGTGGGCGCTGCATGAAAAGCGGGGCGTGAACTTGCGCGCCGTTGAGCGCTTCGAGGGCGATTACGGAAAGCCGTTCGTGCGCTACGCTGACGGCTCGGTCGAATTCAGTTTGAGCCATTCCGGATCGTACGTCCTGGTCGGGATCGATGATGTCCCCATTGGCGTGGATATCCAGCAACGGCGCCAGGCGGACGAGCGGCTTGCGCGCAAGGTTATGGACGCGGCCTCGTTCGAAGCATGGCTGGAATCTTCCGACAAAGCAACGCTCTTCTGCGATTGCTGGGCTCGCATGGAAAGCGAGCTGAAGTGGTGGGGAGTTGGAATCGCGGGTCTTGGAAGGGCCGATCTTATTCTTCCGGAAGGCGTGTCGTCATGCGCGGTTGATGCTCCTGCCGGGTATTCGGCTTCCGTGTGCGCTGCGTTGCCGAAACCCGCCCCGTTGCGGGCGTCTCCTCGAACCGTGCAGATTGAGGAGTTGCTTGCTTTTGCCGAAAGGGAAGGGCTGTGATCGTGAAGCAAAACGAGGATACCCGTAGCGCGTTGCCGTTGCCCGATGCGCCGGCGCGCGCAAGCAGAAACGAAGGAGCGTCCCTTATGGCAGGTCGGTATCCGTTGACTCACCCGCAGAGCCGCATTTGGCATGTCGAGCAATCGCATCCGGGAACCAGCATGTGGAACAACGCCGGTACGCTCAAGATTCGCGGGCGTCTTGATTTCGATTTGCTGGACAAGGCCATTCAGCTGTTTTTGGAGGCGAACGAGTCTCTTCGCTTGCGCATCTGCCTTGTCGACGGCCAGCCCATGCAGTATGTGGCTGCACATCGGCCCGTACATATCGATCGACTGGATTTCAGCTCCACGGGCGTGAAGGGGCTGTATGAGTGGGATGTTCGTCAAACGCAGGCGCCCATGTCGCTGATCGACAGCCCCCTCTATTACTTCGCTTTGGCGAAAACCGCCCCCGACGAGGGGTACCTGTACGCGAAGATGCACCATATCATCTCCGACGGCGTGTCGTTCGTGGTGTTCGCAAACGAGGTCATGGACTGGTACGACATGCTTTTGCGCGGGGAAACTCCCGTGCCCCGGCCTGCAATTTCGTATCTCGATTACGTCGAGGAGGAACGTCTCTATCGGGAATCCAAGCGATTCGCTTACGACGAGGCGTACTGGCTCAAGCGGTTCTCCGACTTCTCCGATGCCACGCTGCTCAAGCCTCGAACGTCGGACTGCTTTGCAACGAAAGCGAAGCGCAAGGCGTGCGTGCTTTCAGCTGAGCTTTCCACGGCGGTGCGGGGCTTTTGCAAAGAGCATCGCGTGTCGGTGTTCGCGTTGCTGCTGTCCGCGTTTTCCGTGTATCTGAATCGCGTGTTGGGGAAAGAAGACCTGGTCATAAGCGCTCCTGTATCGAACCGCACGTTCGCGGGGTCCAGTGAGCGTTTCGGTATGTACGTGAGCACGGTGCCCGTGCGGGTGGCGGTCGACAACGAGCGTGCGTTTTTGGATTTTGCCGAAGGGGTGTCCAACGAATGGTTTTCCGTTCTCAAGCATCAGCGGTATCCGTACGACGTGCTCATGGAGAAGATTCGCGAACGTCGTCCCGACATCGACCAGCTGTACGATATTTCCTTGTCGTACCAGGTGGGGACGTTCGAAACGAAGAAGCGCTGCTTCTCCTACGAAGGGCGTTGGCATTTCAGCGGGCATCAGGCATCCTCGCTCAACATTCACTGGAACGATCGCGAGAACAACGGGCGTTTCGTGCTGGATTACGATTACCTCTCGCCCCTGTTCGCGGCGAAGGAAGTTGATTTCATCCACGAGCATTTGTGCAACATCGTAGCCGATGCCGTTGCTCATCCCGAAAAGCGGCTTTTCGAGCTTGCCATGGTTTCTGCGGAAGAGCGAGACAAGGTGCTGTACCGGTTCAACGACACCGATGACGGCTTCGAGCGAACCGACCTGGTCAGTCTGTGGAAGCGCCGCGTTGCCGAGGGCCCTTGCGAACCGGCGTTGACCTATCGCGGTCGAAGTTGGACGGCGGCCGATTTGGACCGGGCCTCCGACGAGGTTGGCAACGTGCTCGCGAACGCGGGGGTTGCGCCGGGCGATGTGGTCGCGCTTGCGTTGCCGCGAAGCGACGTCTACTATGCGGCCATGCTGGGCGCCCTCAAGGCGGGCGCGGCGTTCATGCCCATTGATCCCTCGCTTCCCGAGGAGCGCGTTCGCTATATGCTGAACGAGTCAGGCACGCGGTTCGCGCTGGTTGGACCAGGGGATTTGGAGGACCGACAGAAGGGGGCGCTCCTGTCGGTCCCCGTGGCCTCGCTGCGCGCCGAGGAGCTTGTGCGGCGCGTTTCTTGCGTGCGATCGGAGGCGGCCGCGGGGAAGAGCCGCTGCTTGGAGGGTGCTGCCTCAGAGGGGATCTGCGCTGCACGGCGCTTTCCCGATCCCGGCCAGGCGGCGTACCTCATCTACACGTCGGGCTCGACCGGCACGCCGAAGGGCGTGGTGGTCGAACATGCGCAGATTGCCCACTTCGTGCTGTCGATGCGCGCGGTGTGGGGTCGCACCCCCGGCGGCAGGATGCTGTGCGTGGGGCCAGTGTCGTTCGACATCAACATCATGGAGGCGGCTGTCGGCTTGTTCTCGAACCGTACGCTCGTGGTGGCCGACGATCGGCAGGCCGACTACCCCGACGACCTGTGCGCGCTTATGGGGAAAGAGCGCGTGGACCTTATGATGGTCACGCCGGGACGCATGGAGATGATCCTTTCGGCCCAGGCGGGCGCTCATGCGCTGCGAGGGGTTCGGGAGATCGGATTGGGGGCCGACGTGCTTCCGCCCGAGCTGCTGCGGCGCATCCAGCAGGTTACGTCGTCGTGCGTCACGAACTTCTACGGACCTACCGAAGTGACGATTGCGGCCACGTGCTGCGACGTGACCGGCCGTGTCGACGTCAACATAGGTCGGCCCATGAACGGCGTGCGCGTCTACATTCTGGACCCGCACCTCAATCCGGTTCCGATTGGCGTTCCAGGTGAGCTGTACGTTGGAGGCGCTGGCGTGAGCAGGGGATACGTTGCGCGTGCCGAGTTGACGGCCGAGCGCTTCGTGCCGTCTCCCTTCGTGGAAGGGGAGCGTCTTTACCGCACGGGCGACGTGGGCCGCTGGTATCCGCTTGGCGAAATCCAGTTTCTCGGGCGCATCGACCGCCAGGTGAAGATTCGCGGGTACCGCGTTGAGCTGGGAGAGATCCAGAACAGGCTGCTGCAGTTGGAGGGGATCCGTTCGGCGGCGGTGGTGGCGCACGACGAGCAGGACGGACGCAAATCGCTGTGCGCGTACGTGGCGGGGGACTGCGTGCCCCCTGCTGCGCGGATGAAGGCGCACCTGTCCGAATCGCTGCCGTTCTACATGGTTCCCTCGTGCTTCGTGGAGCTCGACGAGCTTCCTCTTACGACAAGCGAAAAGCTTGACGTGCGTCGTCTCCCCAAGCCTCAACGGGAGGCGGTGGGCGCGCGCTCGTTCGAAACCAATACTCAGCGAAAGCTCGCGGAGCTGTGGGAGGGCATCCTGGGGATGGGTTGCGTTCGTCCCGACGATCACTTTTTCGAAATCGGCGGGGATTCGCTGTCCATCGTGCGCATGATAGCCGCAGTGGCCGATGCCTTCGATGCGAACATCGATTTGGTGGACGTGTACCGCGACCCGACGCTTGCCGCCTGTGCCGCGCTGATCGATCGGGCGGAGGCCAGCTACTGCAAGCCGGTGAAGCCCGTGGCAGCGCGCCGTTACTATCCGGCCACGTCAACGCAGCAGCGCATGGTTTTGGCGGCAAGCGAGGCCCCCGATTCCGTTGCTTACAACGTGCCGGCGTTGTTCGTGTTCGAAGGCATGCTCGACGAGGACCGGCTCAAGGCCGCCTTGGAAAAGCTGCTCGCTCGGCATGCCGTTCTGCGCACGTCGCTGCACGTGCGCGACGGCGCGATCGTGCAACGGGTTCATCGTTCGGTCGAGGTGCCGTACGAGTCGGTTGCGTGCGCCGACGCCCGCATCGCGGCATGCGCGAAGCGGCGCGTTCGGCCCTTCGACGTCTCAAGCGCTCCGCTCATGCGGCTTGTCTCCATTCGAACGCCCCGGCGGCATGCGTTGCTGTTCGACTTCCATCATGCCGTTTGCGACCAGGCGGGGCTTCGGATCGTGCTCGACGACTTCGCCGCTTTGTACCAGGGGGACGCGTTGCCTCCTCTTGCCGTCGATTACAAAGATTGCGCTGTTTGGCTGGAGGGGCGCCTTGCCTCGGACGCTTTGGAGCAACATGCGGCGTATTGGCGCGAACGGCTTTCCGGTGACCTTCCCGTGCTGGCCCTGCCCACCGAGCGCCCTCGAACGGGCGAACGGAAGGGGGCAACGTGCGAGGCGCGCATCGCCGCGAGCGCGCTCGCATCGTTGCATGCCCTTGTCCGCTCCCAAAAGGCAACGATGGCTACGGCGCTCATGACCGTGTTCGGGCTGGTGCTTTCCCGTACCGCCTTGCAAGACGAGGTGGTGATCGGCATGCCCGTGGAAAACAGGATGCAACCCGCGATGCAGCATACGGCGGGCGCTTTCATCAACACGGTTCCGGTGCGGTGCGCGTTTTCGGACGGGCAGACCGTCCGCGCATGCTTCAACGCGGTGCATCGCGCTTTGAGCGAAGCCGTTTTCCATCAGGATTATCCGTTCGAGCGCATCGTGACCGATGCGGGGGCCGCGCGTCAGCGCGGGCGCAACCCCTTGTTCGATGCAATGCTCGTGTTCGGGAAAGACCAGGTGAACTTGACGCTTGAAGGCGTATCCGCAACGCCTCGGTTCGTGGACGTTGCAACGGCGAAGCTCGACGTGACGCTGTTCGCCTACGAAGCGGCGGACGGCCTGACGTGCAGATTGGAGTACGATCGAAACCTGTTTTCCGCTGCAGCAGCGCGGCGCATGCTCGATCGTTTCGTCCATACCGCAGCAACGCTGTTCGAGGCTCCCGACGAGGGCGTCGCGCGCGTGAGCGTGCTGCCCTTGGAAGAATATCAGCTGGTGACAAGCGGGTTTGCGGGAGATAAGGTGCCCGTTCGCAACCGGCCTCTCTGCGCGTGGGTGGAAGACCTTGCCGACCAGCGCCCGTGCGACGAAGCCGTTGTGGCCTCGGACGGTCGGCTGACGTTTTCCGAGTTGGATCGGCAAGCTGACTGCATCGCATGCGCTCTTGCCGAAGCAGGGGCAGGGCCCGGAGCACTGGTGGCTGTCATGATGCGTCGCAGCGCGGCGCTGCTTCCGGCTTTGTTCGGCGTTATGAAAGCGGGCGCTGCTTACGTTCCCGTCGACCCGACGTATCCGGCTGATCGCAAGGCGCTCATGCTGGCCGATAGCGGGGCGCGCCTTGTGCTGGTCGATCGCCAGACGTGCGACGCCTGCCCGGAGGTCCCGTCCGCCGCGGCAAGGGTGGTCGTCGAGGATGCGCTTCTTGCGCGCGCCTCGTTGGATTCGGCGCAGGCTCGCAACGAGCGTATGCGCAGGTGCTCCGAGGCGAAGCCGGACGACCCTGCGTACGTCATCTACACAAGCGGGTCGACCGGGGTGCCGAAGGGAAGCCTTCTTACGCGTGCGGGCGTGGCGAACCTGCGCGATGCTATGGCTTCGTGCATCGGTTACCGTCCTGCATGGACCGCGGTCTCGGTGACCACGATGTCGTTCGATATCTTCGTTGCGGACGCGCTGCTTCCCTTGACGTACGGCTGCCGTACCGTGCTCGCCGACGAAGAGGAACTTCGACAGCCTCGTTTGCTGGCCGGTCTTATCGAGCGCGAACGGGTCGATTTTTTGCAGGCGACGCCCTCGCGCATGCAAATCATGGTGCGCGACCAGGCGTTCGTCCAAGCGGCTTCGCGGCTTTCGACCGTGGTGCTGGCAGGAGAGAAGCCGCCGCTTCCGTTGGTTCGAACGTGCAAGCGCATCATGCCTGGCGCACGTCTTAAAAACGGGTACGGCCCGACCGAGGTGACCGTGTACACTTCGTTTCAGGATATGACCGACTGCGCGTACGTGAGCATTGGGCGACCTATCGCGAACACGCGCGTCTACGTGCTCGACGAGGCGCTGCGGCCTGTTCCCGTGGGAACGTACGGGGAAGCCTACATTGCCGGAGCGGGAGTGTCGCCGGGCTACATCGGCCGCCCCGATCTGAACGAGTCGCGCTTTCTCCCTGATCCGTTTCACGAGGGAGGCGTTATGTACCGATCGGGAGACGTGTGCCGTTACGACGAGCACGGCGAGCTGTTCATTGCGGGGCGCGTCGATCATCAGGTGAAGGTGCGCGGTTTGCGCATCGAGCCCGGCGAGATCGAAGCGGCCCTGTGCGCTCTTGACGGCATCGCCGAAGCCGTGGTGGTGGCGCACGGGGCGGGAGAGCGCAAGCAGCTGGTTGCGTACTATACGGCGTCCGAGTCGCATGAGGTTTCGCGGTTGCGGTCTGCGCTTGCGGCGCAGCTCCCTTCGTTTTTGGTGCCCGCGCGCTTCGTTTATCTCGAGGCTCTGCCCGAAACGGCAAACGGAAAGGTGGATCGCGGGCGCCTTCCCGATCCGGACGCGAGCGCTTGCGCGACGACGGCCGAGCCTTCCCGCCCGCTTTCCGGCGCGCCTGCGAAGCGGGCGTATTCGGCCGAGGAACGACGGCTCCTGCGCGCGATCGAGCACGTCCTGGGAGTGCGCGGCGTCAGCCTGACCGACAACGTGTTCGATCTGGGAGGCGACTCCTTGGCGGTCATCTCCATCCAGGCGCGGCTCGCCCCGCACGGGTGGACGCTGCGCACGCAGGATTTCTACGATGCCGATACCATCGGGGATCTGCTCGCACGTGCGCACATGCCTGGCGCGAAGAGCGTTTCCGAGCATCAGCAGAACACGGGCGGAAGCGCATCGGATCGTCGTTTGGCCGATCGAAGCGAAGCGGCGGCATCGGTTGCGCGCAATGCGGCAGCGGCTTGCGAAAAGCCCGTTGCCGCATGTTCTCTCGACCGTGTGCTCGTAACGGGAGCAACCGGGTTTCTGGGCGCCCATGTGGTGGCGGAGCTTTTAGCTGCGGGCGCGGGGGAGGTGCTTTGCCTGGTGCGCGCCGCTGACGACGTCGAGGCGCAGGTGCGCCTCGATCATGCACTGGCAGCTTACGGGATGGACTTTGCCCCTGTGGTCCGCGCCGTGCGTGGAGACGTGGCGAAAGACGATCGCGGTTTGGCCGCGTCGCTCGGTGCGATCGACGCGGTGTTTCACTGCGCGGCCATCACCGACCATGTTGGTCGGCGCGAGGAGTACGAACGCGTCAACGTCGAGGGCACGCGTCGCATGCTGGAGCTGGCCGCTATGCTGGAAGCGCAGTTCATGCACGTGTCGACGATGAGCGTGGCCGGCAGGGGCGGTGCGCTGTTCGACGAGCGATCGTTCGACGTGGGGCAAGACGTCGATTTCAACGAATATGCTCGAAGCAAGTACCGGGCTGAGGCCGTCGTGCTCGACGCTTTCGCGAAGGGCGCTGCGGGTCGCGTGTTTCGCGTGGGGAATCTGACGGGCCGCGCTCGTGACGGGGCGTTTCAGCGCGACGTTCATCGCAACGCCTTCGCGATGCGCCTTGCCGCTTACGCCCGTTTGGGATGCTATCCTGAAAGCCTGGCCGAACGGTTCGAGATGACGCCCGTCGACTCATGCGCGCGCTCCATCGTGCTTTTGGCAACGTGCGACTCGCATTGCATTGCGCACGTATGCAGCGATCGGCAGATCGACGTCAAGGAGCTTTCTGCGCTTTTGCGGCGTTGCGGCCACCCTGTTGAGCCGGTGTCCGACCAAGCGTTTGCCCAGCGCGTTTCCGAACGCCTGAACAGCGAGTTCAAAAGCTTGTTCGGCATCGTTCGGGATGTTGTGGAACACCCTGCCGCCCAACCCACCGAGGCGTCGGTGGCGGCCACGTGCGCTGCGTTGCAGGCGAAGGGCTTTTCCTGGCCGGACCCCGATGCGGCGTACTTCGCCCCTTACTTCGCTCAGATTCAAGCCGCCGTCGAGGCTTCGGGCCCCGTTCGAGAAAGGAGCTAACGTGGACGCTGCTTCCGCAATCGTGTTGACGGTGGTTCTCATCGCGTTGGTCGCCATGCTGTGCTACGTGGCGTTCGCCAAAGAGAAGAAAACGCTTCACTACCTGTTCATCACCATCATCATCGAGCTGATCGTGTGGAATACGGCGGTGCTCGGCGGCAAGTACGTTGCCGCCGATCCGGGGCTTTCCGTGTTCGTTGACAACTTCGCCTACTTTGGGGCCGCATTTGTGCCGGTCACCATGCTGCTGCTGGGTTTGGCGTACCAGAAAAGCTTCAAAGGCTTTTCGAGGGCTTACGGGCTGCTGTTCGTGTTTCCCGTTATCACGATGGTTGTGATATTCACGAACGACTTCCACCATCTTTTCTACCTTTCGTACACGCCGGGCGTGGGGTACGTGCAGGGACCGTACTTCGTGTTCTACGCCCTGTATTCGTACGCGTGCCTGTTCACCGGCATGGGGCTGCTGTGCTATACCGCCATCAAAACCTCGGGCGTGCTTTCGCTTCAGGCGCTGCTCAACGTTGCGGCTGCGCTTATTCCCACGGTCACGAACATCTGCTACACGCTGCACGTCCCCGGCTTCTACGTGTACACTACGCCGGTTGCGTTCACCATCACCGTGCTGCTCTACATTGTGTCGCTGTTTCGATTCGGCTTCCTTAAAACCGTTCCCATTGCCACGCAAACCGTCATCAATCGCATTTCGGACTGTTTCGTGGTCATCGATCGCGAACTCCGCATGCTCGATTGCAACGAATCGTTCACGCGCCAGTTCTACGATCGATCGAGCGCCCAGAAAAAAGCGAAGCTCGACGATTTGCTGATCGGCATGGGATTGTCCGCCGACCAGGTTGTCTCCGTTCGTTGGAACACTGCGGTTGCCTTCGAGTCCGGCCGTTTGCAAACGGCCGACCTTGCCGTCGAAACGGGCGAAGGTCCTTTGTTCTACACGGTTGAGTACACGCCTTTGTCGGAGAGCTTGTCGTATCCGGCGCTCGTGCTGTTGTTCAAAAACGTCACGCAGCACGTGCTTGACCTGCAGGCGCTGCGCGACAATCAAGACATCCTGCTTGAGCGGGAGCGCTTGGCTTCGCTCGGGCAGATGATCGGCGGGATCGCGCACAATCTCAAAAGCCCCATTTTGGCTATTTCGGGAGGAATCGACCAGGTGCAATGGCTGGTGTCGGAGTATCGCGACTCGGTAGGGGACCAAGAGGTTACCGACGACGACCATCGCGAGATCGCTCGCGATATGGACGAGTGGCTTGCGAAGATGAAGATCCAGCTTTCGTACATGTCCGACATCATATCCACCGTCAAGGGGCAGGCAGCCCAATTCAGCGAGGACTCCTCGCATCCGTTCACCGTTGGCGAGGTGCTGAAGCGAACGCAGATACTCATGCAGCATTCGCTCGTGAAGGGCGGATGCACGCTGGAAACCGAGGTGAACGTCAATCGTGAGCAGGTGGTGTTCGGCGACGTGAACAGTCTTGTCCAGATTCTAGATAACGTCATCGACAATGCCATCCATGCGTATAATGGGGACGGTGGCACGATTAAGCTGAACGTGGAGCCGGTCGAGGACGGCGTGCGGTTCTCCGTTTCCGATCAAGGGGCGGGCATTGCGCCCGACGTTCAAAAGCTCCTGTTCAAAGAGATGACGACAACAAGGGGCAAGCATGGGACCGGGCTTGGCCTGTACATGTCCTACAGTACGGTAAAAGGCATGTTCCGCGGCAGCATGTGGTTCGAAACACAGCCGGGCGCGGGCACCACGTTCTTCATTCAGATTCCTTTGGCAGGAAAGCGAGGGTAGCATTGTATGCGCAAGCGGCGTAGTCGGGAGGTTTCCGAGGAATACCGTATTATGGTCGTCGATGACGAAGAGGGGATCATCGACACCGTTGTTGCCATGGTGAATCGCAGCGGATACTGGTGCAAGGGGTTCACCAATCCGCTTGAAGCGCTCGAGGAGCTTGAGCGCGAGCACTACGACCTGCTCATCCTCGACTATTTTATGCAGCCCATTCACGGCGACGAGGTGGTCGAGCGCATTCGCAAGACCGATTACGAGCTGTACATACTTCTTCTGACCGGGCATAAAGAGCTTGCGCCGCCGGTGAGCACGCTCAAGTCTTTGGCTATTCAGGCGTATTGCGAGAAAAGCGACCGCACCGACCAGCTGCAGCTGTTGGTGGAATCCGGCGTCAAGTCCATCAGCCAGATGCGCACCATAAAGCAGTTCCAGGAAGGGCTCAACAGCATTTTGGGCGCCGTCCCCAAAATCTACCAGCTTCAGCCCATCGGCAACATACTCGAGGAGATTCTTCGTCAGATCCTGCCCTTGGTCAACGGCGAGGACGCGTTCATTCTCATAGACGAGCTGCCCGAGTCGTTCGATCCTGCGGCGGGCACGGGCTCTCAAGAGCGCAAGAGCATCTTCTGCGGCATCGGCGCGTACCGCGGCTCGGTGGATTCGTTCACCAGCCTTTTGGATCACGATCTCATGGAGGCCGTCGGCCGCGCGCGCACGGATTGCGCGCTCGTGCATGCTCCCGAGGGCGTGGTGCTGCCGCTGTGCGACGAGCAGAAGCGCTCGCTCGGGGTGATTTACGCGCGCAACGTGTCGAGCGAGTACGGCATCAAGCTTTTGGAGATTTACGCCCATCAAGCTGCATCGTCTATCAGCAACGCGTTTCTGCATTCGCTCGTCAATATCAAAAACGAAGAACTGCATGACACGTACGCGCAGCTCAAGCAGCGGTACATGGATACGGTCGAGGTGCTGCGCCTGGCGGTCGACGCGAAAGACGAGTACACGCGCGGCCACTCCGATCGCGTGGCGGCCTTGGCGGTGGAGATCGGTCGAGCGTACGGGTTCGACGCCGATGCGCTCGAAGAGCTGCGGGTGGCCGGCCTGTTCCACGACATCGGCAAGATCGGGACCGCCGACGATATCCTGCTCAAAACCGACACGCTCGACGATGCCGAGTACGAAGAGATCAAGCGTCATCCCATGAAGGGAGCCATGATCTTGTCGGCCGTGTCGATGTTCGAGAGCATTGTGCCCGTGATCAGGCACCATCACGAGCGTTACGACGGACGGGGCTATCCTGACGGCATCGCCGGTCAGGACATCGAGCTGAACGCGCGCATTATCGCGGTGGCGGATGCGTTCGATGCCATGACCTCGGATCGCCAGTATCGGGCGCATCTTTCGTTCGAAGATGCGGTGCAGCAGCTGCGCGACGGCGCGGGCACCCAGTTCGATCCCTCCGTGGTCGATTGCATGCTTCGCCTGATCGAGACGCAGCCGAGAATCTTGCACATCGTGCGTCGTTAGCTTGCTTTGGCGCGCGGCGTTGCTGGCGTATCCAGGCGCGCGCCGTGCTCGTCGGCCTTCTGGCAGGCGGGCGGGCGCGCCGGTTCACCTGGATGTCGGCTTTGGTGCGTAATTAAGTAATTGTAATTCTGAACTGGGCAAACGATAAACTTTACAGAGTTTTAACCCGCATCCGACATTCCTTTGATGCTTCAACTTCATCATGTTCTTTGCAACGGGCCGGAAGGCCCGTACTACTGCAACGAGCAATGCGCTCGAGGGGCGCATCGAAGGAAGGAAGAGCATGAAGAAGCGTTTGGTTATGGCGGTGAGCGCGGCGGCGCTGGCGCTGGGTCTGTTCGGGTTGTTCGGCTGCGCGTCGGGCGACGGCGGTGCGGCTGACGGCGAAAGCTCGTCGTCTCCGTCGGGCGCGGTTTCCGTGTACTCGCGCGAGGACGGCTCTGGCACGCGCGGCGCGTTCGTCGAGCTGCTTGGCATCGAGGAGAAGGACTCGAGCGGCAAGAAGGTTGACATGACCACGCCTTCGGCGGCCATCACGAACTCCACGTCCGTCATGATGACTTCCGTGTCCGGCGACAAGAACGGCATCGGGTACATTTCTCTGGGTTCCCTGAACGACACGGTGAAGGCCCTTGACATCGATGGCGCCCAGCCCACGGCCGAAAACGTGAAGAGCGGCGAGTACAAGGTTGCCCGTCCCTTCAACATCGTGACGAAGGACGGCCTGTCCGACGTGGCTCAGGATTTCGTGGCTTACATCATGAGCGCTGACGGCCAGAAGGTCGTCGAAGAGAACGGCTTTATCTCGGTTGCCGACAGCGCTTCCGCCTACAAGGCTTCCGGCAAGTCCGGCAAGATCGTCATCGCGGGCTCTTCTTCGGTGACTCCGGTCATGGAGAAGCTGGCCGAGGCTTACAAGGCGCTCAACTCCGGCGTGACCATCGAGGTGAACCAGTCCGATTCCACCACCGGCGTCAACATGGCTACGGAAGGCACCTGCGACATCGGCATGGTCTCCCGTGAGCTGAAGGACTCCGAGACCGGCGTCAAGGCGACGGTCATCGCGCAGGACGGCATCGCCATCATCGTGAACAACGGCTCTACGGTGGACGGCCTTACTTCCGATCAGGTGAAGGGCATCTACACCGGCCAGCTGACCACGTGGGAAGACGCGCTGGCCTAAGGGCGAGCGACGTAATCGAGTAGGACTCGCATGTCTCGCGTACACATCAAAGAAGGCATTGCGAAGGCGCTGTTCGTAGCTGCCGCGGGGATCTCGATCCTCGCGGTGGCCCTTATCTGCGTCTTCCTTTTTGCGAACGGCGTACCGGCTATCGCGCAGATCGGCCTTCCGGAATTTCTCTTCGGTACAACGTGGCGTCCGGCCAACGATATCTACGGCATCTTCCCCATGATCGTGGGCAGCGTATACGTAACGGCGGGCGCTATGGTGGTGGGCGTCCCTACGGGGCTTCTGTGCGCCATCTTCCTGTCCCGCTTCGCCAGCGGCAAGATCGCGGCGGTGCTCAAGCCGGGCGTGGAGCTTTTGGCGGGCATTCCGTCGGTCGTGTACGGCTTCTTCGGCCTGGTGATCATCGTGCCGTTCATTCGCGCTAACGCCCCGGCCGACGCTCCGGGCAACGGTTTGTCCTTGCTGGCGGCTGCCGTGCTTCTGGGCATCATGATCCTGCCCACTATCATCACCGTCGCGCAAAGCGCGCTCGACGCCGTTCCCAAGAAGTACTACGAAGGGGCGCTTGCTCTGGGCGCGGACCATGAACGTACGGTGTTTCGCGTTATCGTGCCCGCCGCCGTGTCCGGCATCATGGCCGCGGTGGTGCTGGGTGTGGGCCGCGCCATCGGCGAGACCATGGCCGTCATCATGGTCGCCGGCAACCAAACGCTCATTCCCGAGAGCATATTCAGCGGCGTGCGCACCATGACGGCGAATATCGTGCTGGAGATGGGCTACGCCGCCGATCTGCACCGCGGTGCGCTTGTTGCCACCGGCGTGGTGCTGTTCGTGTTCGTCTTGCTCATCACCATGTTGTTCAACGTCATCAAGAAGCGGGGTGAGATGAGGTAATGGCACCGAAATTGACTATTGCCTACGAATCCGGCGATGCGAGCCCCGTTGCGCCGTCCAATCCAAACGACCGCATCGACGCCTTGTTCGCAGCCGCGGAAACCCGCCATGGCAAAACCCGCCGCATCGTATCCGCCCTTCTGCGTTGGGTGGTGTACTTGGGCGCGTTGGTCACAGCCGCGGTGCTCTTGTTCCTGGTGGGCTATATTCTGGTGAACGGCGTACCGTACCTCACGCCGAGCCTGTTCGCATGGGAGTACACGTCCGATAACGTCTCGCTTATGCCGGCGCTGGTGAACACCCTGGTCATGGCTGGTCTTTCGCTGGTCATGGCGGTGCCTGTCGGCGTGGGGTCGGCAATCTATTTGGTGGAATACGCGAAGCGCGGCAGCAGGTTCGTGCAGATCGTGCGCACGACCACCGAAACGTTGCAGGGCATTCCCTCCATTATCTACGGCTTGTTCGGCATGCTGTTCTTCGTGACGGCCCTGCAATGGGGGCTGTCCCTTATGGCGGGCGCGTGCACGCTGGCCATCATGGTGCTTCCCGTGGTCATGCGCACCACCGAAGAGGCGCTGCTGGCCGTTCCCGACGCCTATCGCGAAGGCGGTTTCGGCTTAGGGGCCGGTCGCCTGCGCACGGTGTTTCGCTGCGTGCTGCCCACGGCCGTTCCGGGTATTCTGGGCGGCGTTATTTTGGCGCTCGGCCGCTGCGTCGGCGAGGTGGCGGCTCTTATCTTCACGGCGGGCTCCATTGCTCAGATCCCCAATTTCCTGGATGCGGGCGCCATGGCCGTGTTCGATTCAACGCGCACGCTGGCCGTGCACATGTACGTGCTTGCCAGCGAGGGCCTGCACGTGAACGAAACGTACGCTACGGCGGTGGTCTTGCTGATCATGGTGGTGCTGCTCAACTTGATGGCCACCTTCGCCGCGAAGAAGATGAACAAGGGAGGCAAAGATGATTAATGCCACGCTCGAAAAGACCGCCGATCAGGTGATCGTCAACCCCACCTACATGCCCACCGCTCAAGGTCAGGCTGCGGACCGTCGCGCGAAGGCCAAGGCGCCGTCCAACGCTCCCGCCAAAATGAGCGTGCGCGACCTTGACCTGTACTACAAGGACTTCCATGCGCTGAAAAGCATCAACCTGGATTTTCCCAAGAACCAGGTGACGGCTCTTATCGGGCCGTCCGGCTGCGGCAAGTCCACGCTGCTCAAGTCGCTCAATCGCATGAACGATCTGGTGGAGGGCTGTCGCGTTGAAGGCGAGATCGCCCTCGACGGCGAGGACGCGTACCGTTCCATCGACGTGAACAACCTGCGCCGCCGCGTGGGCATGGTGTTCCAGCAGCCCAATCCCTTTCCTATGAGCGTGTACGACAACGTGGCGTTCGGGCCGCGCACGCACGGCGTCAAAAACCGTGCCGACCTGGACGAGATCGTCGAGCAGAGCCTGCGCGACGCCGCCATCTGGGACGAACTCAAAGATCGCCTGAAGAAGAACGCGCTGGGCTTGTCCGGCGGACAGCAGCAGCGCCTGTGCATCGCCCGTGCGCTCGCCGTTCGTCCCGAGGTGCTGCTCATGGACGAGTCCACCAGCGCGCTCGACCCCATCTCCACGGCCAAGATCGAGGACTTGGTAGGCGAGCTCAAAAGCAAGTACACCGTCATCATGGTTACGCACAATATGCTGCAAGCGCTGCGCGTGTCCGACAAAACGGCGTTTTTCCTGCTGGGCGAGATGGTGGAGGCTGGCGATACCGACGACATCTTCACCAACCCGAACGATCCTCGCACTGCCGACTACGTCGCTGGGCGGTTCGGCTAGGCCGAGCGGCGTGCGAGGCGGCCGGCGATTGGGCGTTCCGGCCGCCTTTCGCGTGGGGGCGAGACGCCCGCGCGAGGGCGTCTCGTGCGGAGGCGACCCGCGTGCGGAGGGGCCGCCCTTGCGGGGCTGCCTCGTGCGGAGGTGACCCGCGTGCGGCTACTCCGCTTTCGATCGCAAGGACCGTCTCGCCCCTGCGCGGGTCCCGGCGTCGGCTCTGCCGTGGACGCCGCGAGCTTTTTGCGCCGGGACCCTCGGGCTGCTCGGCCGTTTCGACAGCGGATGCCGCAAAACTTGGTACAGAATCACGGGCCTGCGCTCCTTGAGCAGCCCATTACTTGCGGTTATTTTGAGCGCTTGCATCAACAGGCCAGGTCATCGAAGCTCGACGGATTCGGCGGTTGCTGAAGGCGCTTATCCAAGAGCGCAGACCCGCGATTCCGCGCCAAGTTCGGAGGTTTCCGCCGCCAGAAGAGCCTCCTGCCCGTTCGCAAACCTCGTCCCGCTCGGCTGCGCGGACGCCGTGGGGCGACCTTGGGGTTCGGCGAGCTGCCGAGGGCATGACCCCTGCACCACTTTACGCAAATTTGACTCGCTCGTTGCCCCGTTGGCAAGCACGCTGCTTTACAATGGGCCGAAACGACCGAAGCTGCCACCCGGGAGCCATCAATGATTTACTACGTAGAAGACGATACCAACATCCGCGACCTTACGGTGTACGCGCTCAAGCAGGCGGGATTCGAGGCCGAGGGGTTCGCTGCGGCCGGCGAGTTCTTCGCAGCCTGCCGCGAGCGCGTGCCGGAGCTGGTTCTTTTGGACATCATGCTGCCCGAGATCGACGGGTTGGAAATCCTGCACATGCTGCGCGAGGACGCCAGCACGAAGCATCTGCCCGTCATGATGCTTACCGCCAAGGGAACGGAGTTCGATACCGTGTGTGGGCTCGATGCCGGCGCCGACGATTACCTGGCGAAGCCTTTCGGCATGATGGAACTGGTGTCGCGCGTGAACGCGCTTATGCGTCGCGCCTCCGCGCCGGCGGTCATTCCCGATGACGACATGGCATGCGGCCCGATCGAGCTGTGCGTTTCGGCCCATACGGTGTCGGTGGACGGTCAGCCGGTCACGCTCACGCTCAAGGAGTTCGACCTGCTGCATACGCTCATGAAGAACGCGGGGCACGTGCTGTCGCGTCGGCAGCTGCTCGAGGACGTGTGGGGCATGACGTACGTGGGCGAGACGCGCACGGTGGACGTTCATATCCAAACGCTGCGCCAGAAGCTCTCGGCGGTTCGCGAAGGCGCCGATTCCTGCATTAAAACGGTGCGTGGCGTTGGCTATTGCATCAAGCAGCCTTCTTAAGCTATGAGTCCCACGCATTTTACGGTGAAGAGCCTTTCAGGGAAAATCTTCTCGAGCGTCCTTGCGTTCACGTTGGGCATTATCTTGGTGCTGGCCGTGGTCATGACCACCATTTATTACTTGTCCTACGAGCACGACGCCGAGGCGGAAATCGCCGCGAACGCGCAGAACGCCGCCACGTATCTGAACGCCACGCCTACGTCGGCCAACCTTCCTGCGCTCGAGGAGCAGTTCTCGGGGCTGACCCGCTACACGCTGATCAGCGCGGACGGAACGGTGCTCTTCGACAGCGCTGCCGACACGTCGCACATGGACAACCATGCCGACCGCCCCGAAGTGCAGGAGGCTGCGAAGTCGGGCGAGGCCGTGACCATGCGTTATTCGGAAACGCTTGGAACCGACACCGTGTACGCGGCCGTGAAGCTTGACGACGGCACGTTCGTGCGCCTGTCCGAGACGCGTCATTCGCTGTTGTCGTTTCTGGGCGACATGCTCATGCCGGTTCTGGTGGCGCTCGTCATCGCCGTGGCCTTGGTGTTCTTGCTGTCCAAAGAGCTTACGAAGCGCATCATGAAGCCTATCGATGCGCTCGATTTCTCCAGCCCGCTCGAAAACGAGATCTACGAAGAGATGGACCCGTTGCTTATTCGCATCGACGAGCAGCAGCGCCAGCTCAAGCAGCAAAACCGCGAGCTTGCCGAGGCGGAGAACATGCGCCGTGATTTCTCGAGCAACGTGAGCCACGAGATGAAAACTCCCTTGCAGGTTATCTCCGGCTACGCCGAGCTCATGAAGAACGACATGGTGCAGCCGGCTGATCGCCAGAAGTTCGCCGCGCTCATCTACGACGAGGCTCAGGCCATGCGCTCGCTCATCAACGACGTGCTGACCTTGTCGAAGCTTGACGAATCGGCGTTCGGCAAAGAAGGCGCGTCCGTGATCGACCTGCACGGCGTGGCGCAGCGCGTGGCGGGGCGCTTGTCCAGCTTTGCCGCCGACCAGAACGTGAGCGTGAGCGTTGAGGGCGGTCGCGCGTGCATTGCCGGAAGCGAGACGCTCGCAGAGGAAATGCTCTACAACCTGATCGAGAACGGTATTCGTTACAACCATGAGGGCGGAAGCGTGACCATGTCGGTCGGGCTGGAAATGGTGAAGGCTCCCCGCGTTTCGGAGCGGACGGGGCGGATCGAAAGCCCTTCTCAGCGCCACGCTGCAAGCGAAGGCCAGCCCCTGGTCCAGAAACAGGCGGTTGTTCGGGTGACGGATACGGGTCCGGGCATTCCCGAGGAGATGCACGACAAGATCTTCGAGCGGTTCTTCCGCGTGGACAAAAGCCGGTCCAAGGAGACGGGCGGCACGGGCCTGGGCCTTGCCATCGTCAAGCACGCGGTCATCCACCACGGGGGAACGATCACGGTGGAAAGCGCCGAAGGCAAGGGGACTACCTTTGTGCTTCGGTTCCCGGCGGAATAGCGTCGAAGGCGGCCGGTGGCGACGCTGAAGGGGTTGGCGCCGGGGCGGGGAAGTCGAACTGATCCTCGTGCGGGGCGCACGAGGATGCGGGCGGTTCCGCGCTCGAGAAGATTGCCGAGTCAGTGATTTTGCAAGAAGAAAGCCCTACCCCCGGCCAGAAGGATGAACCCACCTCAAAAGGTGGGTGCTCGCAGTTCGCTTCCTGGCTTTCGCATCGACGGATGCGAATCTCCATTCCACGCACTATCTTGAGCTCCCTCGTGTATTAGCATCGGTCCATCGCAAAGTATGGCTTCGAGGGCAGGACCTGTACTTGAGTATATGGGCATCGAATGCAAAATAAAGTCTTGACATATATTTTCATGAAAAGGATCTCGAAAACAGCAGAGCCTGATTCGAAAAGCAGCTTCTAGGCAAACAAGCGTTCGCATGGTACCATACGAACCATGGATACCTTATTTACAGCAATGGAGAACGAACGGAAGTCCCAAGTGGCGCCTCTGGCGGTGCGCATGCGTCCGCGCACACTCGAAGAAGTGGTCGGGCAAGAAGAGGCCGTCGGTCCGGGAAGCTGGCTGCGCAACGCGATCGAGCAGGATCGCCTGAGCTCGGTTATCCTGTTCGGACCTGCGGGAACGGGCAAAACGTCGCTTGCCCACGTCATCGCGGAAACCACAAAGGCAACGTTTGTGGAGGTGTCGGCCATCGGCGGAACCGTTTCGGACCTCAGGCGCGAGATCGACGCAGCCGAAAAGCGCTTGTCCATGAGCGGTCTGCGCACCATCCTCTTCGTCGACGAGATCCATCGTTTCAACCGCAGCCAGCAAGACACCTTGCTGCACGCGGTGGAGGATCGTGTGGTGGTGTTGGTGGGCGCTACCACGGAAAACCCGTTTTTCGAGGTGAACTCGGCGCTGATCAGCCGTTCCCGGGTGGTCGAGCTGCACGGGCTGTCCGACGAGGAGATCGTTCGTCTGGTGAACCGTGCCGTTGCGGACGAACGGGGCCTGGCAGGTCTTTACCGGCTCGATGCCAAGGCGCTGCAGGCGATCGTGCTCCTGGCGGGAGGGGACGGGCGCACTGCGCTCACCACGCTCGAGCTTGCGGCGGGCATGGTGGAGCCGGGAACCTCGAAGGCTCCGGCCACCGTTTCGGAGGAAGCTGTGCGTGCCGCCACGCCGCATCGCGCGCTTCCTTACGACAAGAACAAGGACATGCACTACGACGTTATTTCCGCGTTCATCAAATCCATGCGCGGAAGCGACCCCGATGCCGCCCTGTATTGGCTTGCCCGCATGATCGACGGGGGAGAAGACCCCAAGTTCATTGCGCGCCGCATGTTCATCGCTGCTTCCGAAGACATTGGAAACGCCGATCCTCAAGCGCTGCTTATTGCCGAGGCGGCGTTCAAATCGGCCGAGGTGATCGGCTATCCCGAATGCCGCATCAACCTGGCTCAGGCGGCGATCTACTTGGCCCTCGCCCCGAAAAGCAACGCGGCCGAGGCTGGCATCGACGCCGCGCTGGCCGAAGTGCGCAACGGCCCTCTGCGCAACGTGCCGGACCATTTGCGCGATCGGCACCGTCCGGGATCGGAGCAGTACGGCGTGTACAAGTACCCGCACAGCTATCCAAGCGGGTGGGTTGCCCAGCGCTACCTGCCCGACGGCTTGGAGCGGGGGTGCTTCTATCGTTCCAGCGACCGCGGATGGGAGGCGTATCGCAGCGAAGCCGCTGCTCGGGATCGCCTTTCTTCAGGAGAAAACCCCACGTCGCGCGAAAGGTAACCGATTTCCAACTCCTGTGAACGAGGGGTGGAAAGGCGGAGTGGTCTCGTTAGAATCAAAACCGATCGTGCTATAGTGTAGGCTTCGGAAACAGGAGGCTTCTCGTGGAATTCAGCGAACTTATCAACGTGGCGTTGCCGGTTGTCTACGTGATCGTCGGGGCGGTTCTCGTATGGCTGGCCGTCGAGTTGATTATGACGGTGCGCAAAGCGCGCCAGACGGTCGAGGACCTGCACAAGCAGGTCGAGCCCACCCTTGCAAGCGTCGAGCGCATAACCGCGTCTTTGGAGCCGGTGGCGGCGAAGGTCGATCCGCTGGTTGACCGCGTGTCGCTGACGGTGGATGCCGCAAACCTTGAGCTTATGCGAGTCGATCAGATTCTCGAAGACGTAAACGAGATCACCGACACCGTGTCCTCTGCCGTCGAGGCTGTCGATACGGTGACGAACGCCCCTATGGAGCTGGTGAACTCCGTTACCAACCGCGTGCGCAGCGCCTTCAAGCCGCGCCGCGCCAGCGACGAATCCGTTGCGCTCGGTCAGGCGAAGGCCGAGCAAGACGCGCGGTTCGAGCAGGCGTCGAACGCGTCCGTGACGCAAACCGCCGCCGCTGCAACCCAGGTGGTCAAGGAAGCGGCCGTCACGGCAGCCAAAGCCACGCAGGAAGCGGTGGCCGAGCAGCGCGAACAGCGGGCTGAGCAGCGCGTCCAGCGCGAGGAGAAGGCGGCCGCCAAGAGGGCGGTTGCCGAGAAGACGGCCGAAACCGCCGCCACCATGGCCGATGCGGTGACCGCTTCCGTCGACGAGGATGCTGCAGCTGCTTCCAAGTACTTCACTTACGACGGCGCCCCTCAGTCTGCGGATTCTCAAGGTGCGTCCGCTCAGGATCGCTAGGATCGGCAGACGCGCGAAGGAGCATGCCCTGTGGATATACCCAAGATCGAGTTGGAAGCGGCTGATTCCGCCGTGAAAACCGAGAAAGCGAAACGAAGCTTTCTTATGGTATGGACGGCGGTCGGTGCTATTCTGCTAACCGGCGTGGCCGTGTACCTGTTCAACGTCTTGAGCGTGCCGGTGGGCATTGTTCTCTGGTCGGTCATCATTGTGTTCTGCCTGCGCGGCCCGGTGAACAAGTTGGAGAAGCTGGGCGTTCCGCGCATGTGGGGGACCACGATCGCCTACGTCCTCATGTTCGCGGTGCTTGCCGTGGTGTGCCTGCTCATGTTCTCGCCGGTGTTCGGCGTGGGCGACCAGTTCGTCAACCTTATCGAGAGCATCCCCACGTACGTCAACGACATCATCGCCTGGGGCAACGTCGTGTACACGCAGTATTCCGACATCCTTGCGAATGCCGATGTCCAGCGTTACCTCGAAGATGCGCTCAATGCGCTGGGCACCTGGGCCTCCGACTTCGCGAAAAGCAGCGCAACCGGCGTGGTGGCCGTGGGCACGGGCGTGGTCAACAGCTTGGTGGCCATCGGCTTTTCGCTGGTCGTTGCGTTTTGGATCCTCATGGAGCTGCCGGCGCTCGGTCGCGAGAGCATGCGCCTTGCTGGTCCGAAGCACGCGGAAACCATTGAGATGCTTCACGTCACCTTTACCCGCGTTATGGGCGGCTACATCAAGGGCACGCTTTTGCAGTGCTCCATTATTGGCGCGGGCTGCGGCGTCGTGTTCGGCGTGCTGGGCGTTCCCAACTACGCGGCTCTTGGCGGCATCACCGGTCTGCTCAACATCATCCCCATCGTGGGTCCGTGGCTGGGCGGTGCCCTGGCCGCCATCGTCGGCGTGTTCGTCAGCCCGTGGATCGCGCTGTTCGCCCTGGTGGCGACTATCGTCATCCAGCAGGTCGTCTACACGTTCGTCTCTCCCAAGATCATGGCGAACTCCGTGGACGTGCACCCGGCACTCACCTTGATCGCGTTGATGGCGGGTTCCGCCATCGGCGGGGCCATGAGCGGATTCATGGGATCGCTCGTGGGCATGCTAGCTTCAATTCCCGCCGTGGCCGTTGCGAAGTCCGTTTTCGTGTATTATTTCGAGAAGCGCACGGGACGCCCGTTGGTGAGCCAGGACGGCGTGTTCTTCCAAGGAACGCCCGCATTGGACGGCAAGCTGGATCCCATTGCCGATGCAACCTCGCCGCACCCCGATGTGTCGGCGGCGTTCGAACGCGTTGAGCAGCGCAAGGCCGAGTCCTCCAATCGGGCTCGCCACCACAGGAAACACTGAGCGTCGGCCGTACGCGGCGCCAGGCTTTAAGACAGGCGAAGATAGAAAGACAGACAACCCTATGAAGTACATGACCAGCGCGGAGATCCGTGAAAAGTACCTGAGCTTTTTCGAGGAAAAGGGCTGCAAGCGCTGGCCCTCGTCGTCCCTGATCCCGGACGATCCGTCCCTTCTGCTGACGAGTGCCGGCATGGTGCAGTTCAAGCCTTACTTCCTGCAGCAGAAGCATCTGGAGGCTCCGTACATCGGCACCACGACCGTGCAGAAGTGCGTGCGCACCAACGACATCGAGATCATCGGCACCACGGGTCGTCACCAGAGCTTCTTCGAAATGCTGGGCAACTTCAGCTTCGGCGAGTACTTCAAAGAGGAAATGTGCGCCTGGGCTTACGAGTTTTCCACCGAAGTGCTGGGGCTTCCGGCCGATCGTCTGTACTTCACGGTGTTCTTGGACGACGACGAGACCATCGAGATCTGGAAAAAGCTCGGGGTTCCCGACGACCATATCTCGCGCTTGGGCGAAGAGGACAACTTCTGGCGCGCTGGGCCTACCGGCCCGTGCGGCCCGTGCTCGGAAATCTACTTCGACCAGGGCGAGGAGTTCGGCTGCGGCAGCCCCGATTGCGCGCCGGGCTGCGATTGCGATCGCTTCCTTGAGTACTGGAACTGCGTGTTCACCCAGTACGACGGCCAGGAAGACGGCACGCTCAAGCCGCTGCCCAAGAAAAACATCGATACCGGCATGGGCCTTGAGCGCATGGCCGCCATCATGCAGGGCGTCCAGTCCAACTACGAGACCGATGTGCTTCGCAGCTTGGTGGCCGTGGGCGAGAAGCTGACCGGCACCGTGTACGGCGAGGATCCGGCGGCGGACCTGTCTTTGCGCATCATGGCAGACCACAGCCGTGCCGTGGCGTTCATGATCGCCGACGGCATCCTGCCTTCCAACGAGGGCCGCGGCTACGTTTTGCGTCGCTTGCTGCGTCGCGCCGTCATGAAGGGCCACCTGCTGGGCCTGGACAAGCCCTTCTTGAACGATTACGTTGACGAGATTGTGAACCTTATGGGTCACGTGTATCCCGAGATCGTGGATAACCGCCAGCTCATGGGCCGCATCATCCTCTCCGAAGAGGAGCGCTTCGGCGCGAACCTGCGTCAGGGCCGTGCCTTCCTCGATGACGCCCTTGCTGAGCTTGAGGGTACGGTTTTGCCGGGCGATCAGGCGTTTACGCTGCACGACACGTACGGTTTCCCGGTGGAGGTTACGCGCGAGCTGTGCGAAGAGCGCGGCATTCAGGTTGACATGGACGGGTTCGGCGTGTGCATGGAAGAGCAGCGCAACCGCGCCCGTGCAGCCAACACGAAAGACGCCGAGGCGGCATGGTCCACGTACGGCGGCGTGATGGCCGAGATCTTGGAGGCCGTAGGCCCCACCGAGTTCGTGGGCTATACGAAGAACGACGCCGACGCGCGCGTGCTGGCCATCGTGAAGGACGGGCAGCAAGTGGATGCGCTCGCCGCAGGCGAGGAAGGTCGCGTGGTGTTGGACGTCACGCCGTTCTACGCCGAGAAGGGCGGTCAGATCGGCGATACGGGCGTGCTAGCGAAAAACGATGCCCTGGCGGCGGTCCTCGATACGAAAGAGCCCGAAAAGGGCCTGATCGCGCATAGTGTGAAAATGCTGGAAGACGCGCCGGAGGGTCGTATTCAGGTGGGCGACACCGTTCGCGCCGCCATCGACGTGCCGCGCCGCGAGCGCATCCGTCGCAACCATACGGCTACGCATATCCTACATTGGGCGCTGCGCGAGGTGCTGGGCGATCACGTCAAGCAAGCTGGCAGCCTGGTGGCTGAAAACCGCCTGCGCTTCGACTTCACGCACTTCGAGGCCATGACGGCCGAGCAGATCGCCGAAGTCGAGCGCTTGGCCAACCAGAAGGTCATGGAGAACCACGCCGTGCGCGCATACGAGACGTCGCTGGCTTCGGCTCGCGAAGCGGGCGTTATGGCGCTGTTCGGCGAGAAGTACGGCGAGTTCGTGCGCGTGCTCGATATCGAGGGCTTCTCCCAGGAGCTGTGCGGCGGCACGCACGTGTCCGCTACCAGCGAGATCGGCTTCATCAAGGTGACCAGCGAATCGAGCGTGGGTGCGAACCTGCGCCGCATCGAAGCAGTAACCAGCTTCGATGCCTTGGCGTACATGAACCGCGTGGAGGCCGAGCTCAAGGAAACGGCGGAAGAGCTGCGCGTTCCACTGTTCGACGTGGGCGAGCGTACGGCTGCGAACATGAAGCAGCTCAAGGAGCTGCAGGGCAAGCTCAAGCGCAATCGCCAGACCGTGGCCGACGACGGCATCACGAAGCTGGTCGACAGCGCGGCTGCGGCCAAGGGCGGATACCCGGTTATCATCGGGCGTCTGGGCGAAGCCGACGCAGGTCAGATGCGCAACGGCTGGGATGTTCTGCGTGCGCGCATGGCTGCGCCGGGCGCTGCGGTGCTCGCTGGCGAAAAGGACGGCACTCCCATTCTGCTGGCTGCCGGCACTCCCGAAGCGGTGGCTGCCGGATTCGACGCTGGCGCTGTGATCAAGGCTATCTCTTCGAACATCAAGGGCGGCGGCGGCGGAAAGGCCGCCATGGCTCAGGCCGGCGGCAAGGACGCTTCCGGCATCGACGCGGCCCTCGATGCCGCGCGCGAGATGCTGCTGTAAAACGCTTTCTGGCTGGGCGCGGGTGGAAGAGCCCGATGCTCAGCCAGTCTTGGCTCGCACGGGCGCCCCTGCACGGGCGCCCGTGCTCGTGCAGGGGCGCCTCGGTCCCTTCCGCTCGCGTCCGAGGCGTCTTGCCTGCCGCTCGGGGCGGGGCGAGGGTCGCGGTGGCGGCGGGGGCGCATCCCGAACCGGAGAAGCCCTTTTCATCCTGCGCGTGAGCTGCGGCTTGGGGCGCTATCATGGACGGAGCGCCGCAGGCGCGTAGTCGAAAGGGTCTTCAACGACGGATAGGAGCGCTTGTGCGCATCATGGGCTTGGATATCGGAGAAACGCGGATCGGAATCGCTGTGTGCGATCCGGGTGAGCGGGTTGCGTCGCCGGTGTGCGTGCTTCCGGCAAGCGAGGTGCTTGGAGGAGCGAAGTCGTTCAAGCGCGTGCTCGAGGACTGGGAGCCGGAGCTGTTGCTGTGCGGGCTTCCCTACACGATGGCGGGGGCAGAGGGGCCGCAGGCGGCGCGCATCCGCGAGACGGCCGCTCGCATCGGAAGGGCGTGCGATCTTCCCGTTGAGTTCGCCGACGAACGTCTTAGCTCCCAGGAAGCCAAACGGAGTTTGCGTGAAAAGGGCTTGAGCGAACGCGACATGCGCGGCAAAATAGATATGATAGCCGCGAGTTTGTTCTTGCAGGCGTGGCTCGATGCTCGCCGCAACGGGGAAAGGTGAAGGACAGCCCATGCCCTCACGGAAAAGGCAAGTCACGTATTCGCAGCGACCGAACCATGCAGCTCGTTCTGCGCACGCTCGCGGCGAACGTCAATTTAGAACGTACGATACCAGCTATATCCGACCGAAGAAAAGCAAAGCGCCCATCGTCTTTGCGATCATCCTCGCTATCATCGTGCTCGGCGGTTTGGGATGGGGCGTGCTCACCCTGTTCAACAGCTGCTCGGGTCCGCAGGTCGAGCTGCTGGCCGAAGGCGAAGAAGCTACGATCACCGTTGCCGACGGATCAGGCGCTTCCGCTATCGCCGACCAGCTGGTTCAGGCTCGCTTGGTGTCGAGCGCAAGCGAGTTCACCAAGCGCGTGAACGAGTTGAACGCGGCGTCCCAGCTTAAGCCGGGCACGTACACGTTCGCGGGCGGCGCATCGCTTGACAGCATCATCAAGGCCCTGGAAACCGGGCCTGTCATGACCGGCGGCCTGACCATTCCCGAAGGCTTTAAGCTTGCCGACATCGCCAACGCCGTTGCGACGGCAACCGAAGGCCGCGTTTCGGCGGAGGACTTCACGGCGGCTGCGTCCAACGCAAGCGTTTACGCTGCCGATTACAGTTTCTTGGCCGATGCCGGAACGAACAGCTTGGAAGGCTTCTTGTTCCCTAAGACGTACAGCTTGGGAGATGACGCTACGGCCGACTCTATCGTTCGCATGATGCTCACCCAGTTCCAAACCGAAACGGCCAACCTCGACTGGTCCTATCCTCAGTCGCAGGGCTTGTCCATCTACGATGCGGTCAAGCTGGCCTCTATCGTAGAGAAGGAATCCAGTGGAGACGAGCATGTGCGCGCCCAGGTTGCCGCCGTGTTCTACAACCGCTTGGCCACGCAGGGAGACCCCAGCTACGGCTTCCTTCAGTCCGACGCCACCACTGCGTACGAGGTGGGCCACGATCCCACGGCCGAAGAAGTGCATGCCCAAACGCCGTACAGCACGTACGCCAACAAGGGGTTGCCGCCTACGCCCATCTGCTCTCCGGGCCTTGACTGCCTTACGGCGGTAACGGCTCCTGATAAGGAGGCGCTGGGCACCTATTTCTTCTTCTACTTCGACAAGGACGGCAACTACTTCTTCAGCAAAACCTACGACGAACACATAAAGACGTTCTCGTAGGCTGCGGCCCGCTGAAACGAATTCGCCACCATGCCGTTTTTGAAACCCGACAGATACTTCTCGCGCCTTTCAAAGGTCGATATCGATCGCGATCTTCTGGCGTTGGGGTACCGCAACGTCTTTTTGGACGTTGACAACACCATACTCACGCGCGATACGCACGAGGTTCCGCGCGACGTGGGGCTGTGGCTTGGCCAGGCGCGCGATGCGGGCATCTCGTTTTGCCTGGTGTCGAACAATTGGCACGAGGGCGTGTATCACCTGGCGCAGCGGTTGTCGCTGCCCATCGTGGCGAAGGCGGTCAAGCCCTTGCCGCCCGCGTTCATGATCGCGCTTTCGAAGCTGGGAGCCAAGCGTGCGCAAACCGTGGTGATCGGGGATCAGCTGGTCACCGACGTGCTGGGGGCTCACTTCATGGGCATGAAAGCGTATTTGCTGGCTCCTTTGGTGGAGCAGGACCTGCCGCACACGCTTATGCTGCGCAATTTCGAGCGTCTGGTTATGGGGGATCGCAAGCCGGAGGGCGCCTGCACGCCTTCGACCTCGACCGCGCATCCCGCCGAAAAGGCGAACGGGGCGCACGTTCCAACGAACATAGAGTCGGCGAACAAGGAAGGATAGCCATGACCGAGGCCACGAAACCGCAAAGCTTGTACCTGTTGGGACATCCTATCGCGCATTCGAAATCGCCGGTCATGTACAACGCCGTCTACGAACGGCTGGGCCTGCCGTGGACGTACTTCCCGAAAGACTGCGCCACCGACGACGAAGCGCGGGCGTTCCTGGATGCGCGCGACTTCCTTTCCGTCAATATCACCACGCCGTACAAGCCCCTTGCCTTCCAAGCGGCAACGGCTCAGGCGGCAACGGCCAAGCTGGCGCTGGGCGCCAACGTGCTGGTGCGGAAAGGCGACGCTCTGATCGGCTTCAACACCGATGGTCAGGGCTGCGTGTCCTATCTGGAGCGCACGGGTTTCAGCTTTGCGGGCAAGCGCGTGGCCGTGTGCGGCACCGGCCCTACGGCGCTGTCGATCCTGCATGCAAGCTCGTTGGCCGGTGCGGACGTGGCGCTGTTGGTCGGTCGCGATAAAGAGCGCACGCGCCGGGCTCTCGAAGCGTACGTCGAGCGGTTTGGCCTTATGGCCACGGCAACGATCGACCTGCCGCCCGCGCGTCCGCATCATCGCAGTTTCCGCACGGCATACGAGCGCACCACGTTCAAATTCGGTAGCTACGCTACGTCGGAAAAGGCGCTTGCGTCGGCCGATCTGGTGGTGAACGCCACGCCCTTGGGCATGAAGGCGGGCGATACGGCGCCGTTCGATACCGCGTTGCTGCGCCCCTCCCAAACCGTGTTCGACGCCGTGTACGGGCATGGCGAAACCGCGCTCGTAGCTGCGGCGCGCGAAGCGGGGTGCACGGTGCTCGACGGGTCGGGCATGCTGGTGGCCCAGGCAGTGGCCACGGTGCTGACCGTGTGCGATCTTGCAGACGTCGAGGTGAAGCTGGAAGAAGCCGAGCTGTTCGACATCATGGCGCAGGCCGCGGAGTTTGACTGCTAGCGAGCGTTTGGCCGAGAAGGCGGCTTTCGCGAAGGACTCGCTCCCTTGCCGTGGCGTTTCTCGACGTGCGCCCGCTTTTCGCCGGCCTTGCTGAACTGGTGCGCTACAATATTCTATGAACGTACTTAGAATAACGCGGAAAGCGAACCACCATGAGATACCTCACAGCAGGCGAAAGCCACGGGCCGTGCCTCACGGCTATCGTGGAGGGCGTGCCGGCCGGCCTTAAGATTTCCGAAAAGCAGATCAACATCGACTTGGCTCGGCGTCAGGCGGGCTACGGCCGCGGCGGGCGTCAGAAGATCGAAACCGACACCGTCGAGGTGACGTCGGGCGTGCGTTTCGGGCGCACGTTGGGAACCCCCATCGCGCTCGTGGTGCGCAACCGCGACTGGCAGAACTGGACCGACCGCATGGCTGCGTTCGGTGACACCCCGTCTGACCTGGTGCGCGAAGTGTGCCCGCGCCCCGGTCATGCGGATCTGGTGGGCGCTCTCAAAACCAACACCGACGACTGTCGCAATATCTTGGAGCGTGCAAGCGCGCGCGAGACGGCGGCTCGCGTGGCCGCCGCCGGCATTGCGCGCGAGTTCTTGGCCGATTTGGGCGTGGAGGTGTTCTCGTACGTCACCTCCATCGGATCCGCCGTTTTCGAAGAGCCGGATCCGCTCATGAGCGCAGCGGATTACAAGCCGCTCGCCATCGAGACCAGCGAGGTTCGCTGTCCTGACGAGGTGGCCACCCAGGCCATGAAGGCCGAGATAGATCGCGCGAAGGACGCGGGCGAAAGCTTGGGCGGGACGTTTCGCGTGGTGGTTCGCGGACTGCTTCCCGGCGTAGGGGGCTATGCGACGGCGGAGGATCGCCTGACCTCGCGCTTGGGAGCTTCGCTGTTCTCGATCCCCGCCATCAAGGGCGTCGAGTTCGGCCTGGGTTTCGAGGCGGCGCGCCGCGTTGGATCGCAGGTGCACGATCCCATCGCGCTGGACGGCAAGGCGGGATTCGTGCGAACCTCGAACAACGCAGGCGGTTTGGAAGGCGGGATGACCACGGGAATGCCGCTTATCGTGACGGCCGCCATGAAGCCCATCCCCACGCTTATGACCCCGCTTGAGACGGTGAACCTGGACACGCTCGAGGTTGAGGAGGCGTCGAAAGAGCGCAGCGACACCTGCGCCGTTCCCGCTTGCGCGGTGGTGGCCGAAAGCGAGGTGTCGTTCGTGCTGGCCGACGCCTACCTGCAAAAGTTCGGCTGCGACAACATGGCCGACATCAAGGCTGCCGTGAAGGCGTATCGGCAGCGACTGAGGACGATGTCCCGATGACCGGCGGGGGATCGAGCACCAATAGGGAGCATGCGCACGTCGCGTCCGGCGGCTCGCGTCCGGCTGCTTCGCGGCCCCGGGTTGCGGGGCAGCTTTGCCGTCCGGTGTTTTTCGTGGGATTCATGGGCGCAGGTAAAACGTCGGTGGCACGGCGCCTTGCGCGAACCTGCGGTGTCGCGTCGGTGGATATGGACACGTACCTCGAGCGTCGGGAAGGAAAGCGCGTCAAGGAGATCTTCGCCGAATCGGGCGAGGACGGCTTCCGCGACATCGAGACCGACGTGCTTCGCGAGCTTGCCGCCAAAGACCCCCTGCTGGTTTCATGCGGCGGCGGGGTGGTGAAGCGCTCGGAAAATCGCGCCATCTTGCACGATGCAGGGTTTGTCGTGTACCTCAAGGTGACGGCCGACGAGGCGAAATCGCGCATCAGCGACACGTCCACCCGCCCGCTGTTCCAAAACATCGAGTCCGCTCGCCAAACGGCGGAGGAGCGCGTGCCCCTGTACGCTGAAGTCGCCGACATTACCATCGACACTGCTGGGAAAAGCGTTGCAGCTATCGCCCGCGAGGTGCAAGCTGCGCTTGAGAAGGAGGGCGTCTTGTGCCTGCAACGAAAGTAGTGGTCAACCTTGCGGATGAAAGCCCGTACGACGTGCGCATCGGTGCGGGGGTGCTTGCCAAGCTGGGCGTCCATGTGCGGAAGCATCCGGAACTCGAGCGCGTGGAGCGCGTGCTCGTCGTCACCGATGACAACGTGGCTCCGCTCTACCTTGCCGATGCGAAGGCTGCGCTTGCCCAAGCGGGTTTTCGCGTGAGCGACGTGACGGTTGCGGCGGGCGAGGGTTCGAAGTCCGTCGAGGTGGCTGCTGAAATCTGGGAAGCCATGGCCCAGCTGTCCTTGGGGCGCGATTGCCTGGTGGTTGCCCTTGGCGGCGGCGTGGTGGGCGATCTGGCCGGCTTCGTCGGCTCGACGTACATGCGCGGCGTGTCGGTGGTGCAGGTTCCCACGACGTTGCTCTCCATGGTGGATTCGTCCGTGGGCGGCAAGACCGGCGTCAACCTCGCGGCGGGCAAGAATCTGGTCGGCACGTTCAACCAGCCTGCGTACGTGTGCGCGGATACCGCCGTGCTGTCCACGCTCGACGATCGTGAATGGGCGTGCGGATGCGCCGAGATCGCAAAGTCGGCCGTCATCGAGTCCGACGAGTTCTTTTTCTGGCTTGTCGAATCGGCGCAGGCGCTGGCTGCGCGCGATCAGGCCACGGTTGAAGAGGCCATCGCTCGATCGGTGGTGTTCAAGGCCAACGTGGTGGCCGCGGACAAGCAGGAGAGCAAGGGCGTGCGCGAGTGCTTGAACTACGGGCACACGTTGGGTCATGCCGTGGAGGCTTTAGCCGGGTACGGCACGTATTCGCACGGTGCGGCCGTGGCGGAGGGCATGCGGTTCGCCGCGCGCCTGGCGGTGGATCTAGCGGGCGCTTCTTTGGAATTCGTGCAAGCGCAAGATGATCTGCTTGACGCGTTGGGATTGCCGGCTCTTGCGTGGTCGGCCGAGCCTGGCGATATGCTGGCCGCTATGAAGCGGGACAAGAAAGCGCGCCATGGACAGGTTCGCTTCGTGCTGCCTCGCGATGTGGGTTCGTGGGAACTGATGGACGTTTCCGATAGCGTGATCTTGGAGCATTTGAACGCCTGGGCGAAAAGCAAGGGGTAGACCATGAAGAAGATACTGGTGGTTAACGGGCCGAACCTGGACATGCTGGGGGTGCGCGAGCCGTCGGTGTACGGGCGCGATACCCTCAACGACCTGGAGCGCGAAGTGAAGGCGTACGGCAAGAAGCGCAACGTGGAGGTTGCTTGCTTTCAATCGAACAGCGAAGGCAAGCTCATTCGCAAGATTCATGCGGCCCGCGACGCGTACGACGGCATTGTGTACAACCCCGGCGCGCATACCCATTACTCCTACGCGCTGCGCGATGCCGTTGGCGGCATCGACGTTCCATGCGTCGAGGTGCATATCTCGGACGTGGATGCGCGCGAGCCGTTTCGCCGCGTGTCGGTGATCGCGCCCGTTTGCGTTGCTCAGGTGAAGGGTCGCGGCTTCAAGGGGTACTGCGACGCCATCGACGTGCTGCTTGAAGGCGCGTGCGAGCGTCTGGGCGAAGGGTACCAGGATCGCTACGCTGCCGGACAGGTGATCGTGGGCGGCCGGACGGAGCGGGCTGCGGCCGATCAGGCTGCTTCCGACGCGGCCGCGCCGATGCAGCCAGGGGCCGCCGCGCGACGTCTCGAGCGCTTGCGCAAGGCGTGCGCTGACCAGCGCATGGGGGCGTTTCTGGTTCGCGATACGTCCAACATCGCGTGGCTGACGGCGTTCGACGGCGTTTTCGACGACGAGAGCGCCCATGCGCTGCTGGTCGATCCGCAGGCCGCAGTCCTTCATACCGATTCGCGCTACAGTGAAGCTGCCCGTGCCGCCGCTTTGCCCGAGGGCTCGATTGTCGTGGACGCCCAGCGTGCGACGCACGCCGAGTTCGCGGCGAAATCCGTAGCTGCTTTGCGGGAGAAGGGTCGCGGCCGAGCATCGCAGGAAGGCGCATGCGAGCAAGCGCCCCGTTTCGATCTGGGCATCGAGGATTCCCTGACTCTTTCGAATTACCGCGCGCTCGAATCGGCGTTCGCGGAAAGCGCGGTCGATCTGCGTGAAACGTCCGGTTTCGTGTTGGGCTTGCGCGCCGTGAAGGACGCTTCCGAGATTGCCCGCATGAAGGCCGCGCAGGCCGTCACCGATGCGGCGTTTGCCCATATCGTCGGGTTCATGCGCGTGGGCATGACCGAGCGCGAGGTTCAAATCGAGCTGGAGGACTTCATGCGTCGCCACGGTGCCGACGGCTTGGCGTTCTCGTCGATCGTCGCCACGGGCCCGAACGGTGCCAGCCCGCACGCGATACCGGGAGCAACCCGCCTCGAGGCGGGCCAGTGCGTGGTGCTCGACTTCGGCGCGCGGGCTTACGGGTACTGCTCCGATATGACGCGCACGGTGTTCCTGGGGCAGCCGGATGCCCGCATGCGCAGCGCTTACGAGGCTATTCGTGCTGCGAACGAGCAGGTGGAGGCGCTTCTCGGGCCGGGCGTTACCGGCAAGGAGGCGCACGAACTTGCCGAGCGCGTTTTGGCGGAAGCGGGCTTCGCTGGCAAGATGGGTCACGGCTTGGGTCATGGCGTGGGCATCGACGTGCATGAAGAACCCGTGCTGTCTCCCCGCAATGAGCGTCCGCTCGCGGCGGGCAACGTGGTCACGGTGGAGCCGGGCGTGTACCTGCCGGGCGAGTTCGGCATGCGTTTGGAGGATTTCGGCGTGATCACCGAAACCGGGTTCGAGGTGTTCACGCGCTCTTCGCACGATCCGGTGGTGCTCTAGCCGGACGGTTGGAATCGGGTGCGAGCGTGCGCGTGGACCCCGACGCAGTCTCCCGTTTTGGCAGGCCGGGTGCCGGCTTGTCAAAACAGGCGAGTTTTGCGGGTCCAGACGACCCTTTGAAGCAGGCTTTTCGCGAGGCTCTTTTTAATATCCCAGGTCACAGGCTAGACGGTGCGTTTTATCCTTGTTCGAGGACCAGCAAAACTCGTTCGTTTTGACAAAGTCCCGCCGCGCAAGGGCCTTAAAGCGCTCCGATGCGCATGCTGGTCGCGTTGCCGCGCAACTCCTGATTTTTTTCTGACGGGAGCGATACGCGCATGCCAAGAACGCATGCTATGAGTATAATAAACCAGTTTGAACGCTGATCGGGCCCCGCGGCACGCAGCGGAGACCCGTGAACGAAAGGAATACCGAGAATGGCTATCTCTACCGCCGACTTCAAGAACGGCATGTGCATCGAGTACAACGGCAAGCTGTGCACGATCGTTGAATTCCAGCACGTGAAGCCCGGCAAGGGCGGCGCCTTCGTCCGCACGAAGCTGCGCGACATCAAGACCGGACGCGTTATCGACAACACCTTCAACGCTGGCGTTAAGGTTGAGTCCGTGCGTCTTGAGACGAAGAAGCTGCAGTACCTGTACAACGATGGTGCGGACTTCAACTTCATGGACAACGACACGTTCGAGCAGATGGCCATCCCGGCCGAGACCGTGGGCGACGCGGCGCAGTGGCTCAAGGAAAACGACGAGGCCAGCCTGCTGTATGCCGGTGACGAGCTGATCAGCATCGAGCCGCAGATGTTCGTGGAGCTTGAAGTGGCCGAAACCGACCCCGGCTTCAAGGGCGACACCGTGCAGGGCGGCTCTAAGCCCGCTACGCTCGAAACCGGCGCTACGGTGCAGGTTCCCATGTTCGTCGAGCCTGGCGACATCCTGCAGATCGACACGCGCGACGGCCGCTTCATTAAGCGCGTCTAAAGCGTCTTTCGCGAAGGAGCTGAGATTCCGATTCGGATCTCAGCTCCCCGTATGAGAAAAAGGGCGAGGTCAATGACCTCGCCCTTTTTCTCATACGGGTGCGTGATCGTCGGAAGGCAGGGGATGCTCGGAGCATTTGAGCGTCGAGACGTCCGCCAGATCTTTCGGATCGACCTCAAGCGCTCGGCACAGCTTCACCACGTCGGGGAAGCTTGGTATCGCGCAGCCTCGTTCGATGTTGCTGATACGCGAATGCTTGGTGCCGATCATCAGTGCAAGCCGCTCTTGCGTAAGCCCTTGCTTTTTGCGCAGATCGCGAAGGCTCTTGCCCAAACGGAACGCGTAAAGCTGCACAAGGGGATCCTTGTACGCCGTCCGCTTCTGTTTGCTCGAGCCGTTCATGGGCACAGCGTAATCACGCAATTACATAGTGCTGTAATCGGTTGATTACATTTTGCTATTTCCCTTCGAAACAACGGCATCGCCAAAAAGGCTCGATCGACGCGCTCGTTTCGCCCTTCGAACCCGCGCGCGCCTCCTCCCGCCTTCGTATTCTGTTGCTTACCGGTGAATTTTTCCCCTGGGAGCCCGTAGGGTGTAACCTTCTTCTATAATGCTTAATTCGATCTTTGACTAACTGCAAACCGAAGGGGGTGTGAGTTCATGCCAAGGCTTCAAATCATGGATACCACCATCCGTGACGGCCAGCAAAGCCTATGGGCCACGCGTATGCAGATTGGCGACATGCTGCCGATCCTGCCTAAAATGGACCGTGTCGGATACTGGGCTATCGAGTCGTGGGGCGGCGCGACGTTCGATACGTGCCTGCGCTTCCTCGACGAGAACCCGTGGGACCGCCTGCGCTCCATCAAGGCCAATACGCCCAACACGCCGCTCGCGATGCTTTCTCGCGGCCAGAACCTGGTGGGCTACAAGCATTACTCGCGCGAAATCGTCAATCGCTTCATTAAGGCTGCCAACCGCAACGGCATCCACGTGTTTCGCGTGTTCGACGCGTTGAACGATATTCGCAACGTGATAGACAACGCCGAAGCCATCAAGGAGTGCGGCGCGCATTTCGAAGGCGCCATCTCGTACACGATGTCGCCGGTTCACACTCTCGACAGCTTCCTCGACTACGGTCAGCAGCTCAAGGACCTGGGTGCGGACTCCATCTGCATCAAGGACATGGCCGGCATGCTCACGCCGTACCGCACCGAGCGCATGGTCAAGGCGTTCAACGCTGAAATCGGCCTGCCGGTGCATATCCACTGCCACTATGTCGGCGGCATGGCGCCTGCCAACATCCTCAAGGCCGCCGAAGCCGGAGCCGCTATTGCGGATACCGCGCATGCGCCGCTTGCGTTCGGCAACAGCCATCCGGCGGTAGAGATGATCGCAGCCGCGCTGCAGGAAAGCCGCTACGATACGGGTCTTGATCTTGACCTGCTGTTCGAGATCGCCGAATACTGGGAAGAGGTGCGCAAGCGCGGCCACTACAAGCGCGGCGTTTCCTCGCTCATTCACATGCAGGTGTACTCGCACCAGGTTCCGGGCGGCATGATGTCGAACCTGCTTTCGCAGCTCGAGGTGCAAAACGCCAGCGACCGCTTGCCGGAAGTCATGCGCGAGATCCCCAAGGTGCGCGCCGAAGTGGGCTATCCGCCGCTGGTTACCCCGATGTCGCAAATCGTGGGCACGCAGGCGGTGTTCAACGTGCTGACCGGCAAGCGCTGGGGCGTGGTTTCCAAGGAAATGAAGGATTACATCTGCGGCTACTACGGCAAGGCGCCGGGCCGCATGGACAAGGATATCGTGGCGAAGGTTGTCGGCAACTCGGCGATGCTTCCGCCCGACGTGGCGCCCGGTTCCCTTGTGACGACCACGTTCGACGAGGTTGCCGCGGAAATCGGCGATCTTGCGAAGACGGAGGAGGACGTGCTCATGTACGCCCTGTTCCCGAACGAGGCGCGCACGTTCCTGAGCAAGCACCGCACATCCGAGAAAGTCGATTTCCTCATGGAGCAGGAGTCGAGCCAGACCAAGGAGGACGATTACGTGGATATCAATCAGATTCGCGAGCTGGTTCGCGTTGCCGAGGAAAGCGGCGTCGGCGAGATCATCGTGGAGGAAGAGGGCGCCCGCATTGCCGTGCGCATGCCAAGCGCCATGTCCGCCGTGGCCGTGCAGCCTCAGGCTGTCCCGCAGGTTGCCGCCGCTCCGGCTGCGCCCGCAGCCGCTCCGGCCGAGGCTCCTGCCGAGAACAGCCGTCCGGCCGACTGGTACGCCGTTACGGCTCCCATGGTAGGTACGTTCTACACGTCTCCCGCGCCGGGCGAGCCGCCTTTCGTCCAGGTGGGCGACGAGGTGACTGCCAACCAGACGCTGTGCATCGTCGAAGCCATGAAGCTGATGAACGAGATCACGGCCGAGGAAATGGGCACCGTTCGCGAGATCTGCCTTGAAGACGCCTCGCCGGTCGAGTTCGGCACGGTGCTGTTCTACGTCGAGCCCGTCAGCGAGCAGTCCAAGATTCCGGAGACCGTGTAATGTTCAAGAAGATCCTCATAGCAAACCGCGGCGAGGTGGCGCTGCGCGTCATGCGCGCTTGCAAGGAGCTGGGGGTGAAGACGGTTGCGGTCTACTCGACCGAGGACGCCGACACCTATCCCGTGCAATACGCTGACGAAGCCGTATGCATCGGCCCTGCTCAAGCGAACAAGAGCTACCTGGTGATGCCCAGCATCATCGCTGCTGCAAAAAACACCGGAGCCGAGGCTATCCACCCCGGTTACGGATTCTTGGCCGAAAACGCCGATTTTGCTCGCGCCTGCGTCGACAACGACCTGGTGTTCATCGGCCCTGCGGCCGATTGCATCGAGCGCATGGGCGACAAGAGCTCCGCGCGCGAGACCATGAAGTCGTGCGGCGTGCCCACCGTTCCCGGCTCGGATGGCTGCATCGATACGGCGACCGAAGCCAAGGCTTTCGCCGACTCCGTGGGCTACCCCGTGCTCATCAAGGCAACGGCCGGCGGCGGCGGCAAGGGCATGCGCGAGGTGCACGACCCCGCCGAACTGGAAGCCCAGTACCAGGCCGCTCGTACCGAAGCGGGCGCTGCGTTCGGCAACGACGGCGTGTACCTGGAGAAGCTGGTGCTGCGTCCGCGCCACGTCGAGGTGCAGGTGCTGGCCGACGACTTCGGCAACCACATTGCGCTGTGCGAGCGAGACTGCTCCGTGCAGCGCCGTCACCAGAAGCTCATCGAGGAAGCGCCCTCTCCGGCGCTGACCGAAGATCTGCGTCGCGCCATGGGCGTTGCGGCCATCAAGGCCGTGCGCGCCGTGGACTACCGCAACGCGGGCACCATCGAGTTTTTGCTCGACACCGACGGTCGCTTCTACTTCATGGAGATGAACACGCGCGTGCAGGTGGAGCATCCCGTCACGGAGGAGATCACCGGTACCGACATCATCAAAGAGCAGTTGCGCATTGCGTCGGGCGAGCCTATGAGCTGCGCTTCCCGTGCGCCGTTCACGCCGCAAGGCCATGCGATCGAGTTCCGCATCAACGCGGAGGATCCGGAGCACGGCTTCCGTCCGTGCCCGGGCAACGTGACGAAGTTCGAGGCTCCTTCGGGCCCCGGCGTTCGCGTGGAAAGCTACGTTCGCACGGGCTCTCGCATCTCCCCGTACTACGATTCGCTTGTTGCCAAGCTTATCGTGCATGGGCAGGACCGCGAGGAGGCTTTGGCGCGCGGTCGTCGCGCCCTTGACGAGTTCGTCATCGAGGGCATTCAAACCACCATACCGTTCCATCGCCGCGTTTTGGAGAACGCTGTATTCTGCGCGGGCGATGCGACAACCGATTTTATCGAAACCCAGATGGGAGATGTGCTATGACGGAATTGAATCTTGATGGCATGGCGCTTGCGCCGGGCGTCGTCGAGACCATCGTGTCCATAGCCGCCAACGAGGTTGACGGCGTTGCCTCGGTCGGTCCTTCGGCAACGAGCAGCCTTCGCTCGGTGTTCGCGGGCAAGCCCTCGACGCAAGGCATCGAGGTCGCGATCGACGAAGACGACAAACTGCAGGTTTCCGTGCGTGTCGACGTGTACTACGGCTACGTGCTGCCCGATCTTGCCGTCAACTTGCGCAAGGCCATCGCTGATGCGGTGTCCAGCCAGGTGGGAGCAAGCGTGGCTTCCGTTGACGTGTACATCGACGGCATCCAGTTCGCTCGCTAAGCAGCGGAGGTTTCAGGTACATTTATGGCTGCCAAACGACATGAACGCACGCACGCACGCCGCGTTGCGCTGCAGGTGCTCTACACAAGCGAAATTACCGACGAGTCGCCGGCGGCTATCGCCGAAGGTGACGCGCGCTTGACCGACGACGGGTTCTTGCCCGATTACGCGCTGTCCCTTATCAGGGGGGTGGAAGCGCATCGCTGTGCAATCGACGACCATCTGGTGGCAACGTCCGAGAACTGGTCGCTCAACCGCATGCCCATCGTCGACCGCTCCATTCTGCGTCTTGCGACGTACGAGATGATGTACGTGGAAGACGTGCCGACTTCGGTCAGCATTAACGAGGCCGTTGAGCTGGCTAAAGACTTCGGCGGCGAAGACGAATCTCCGCGTTTCGTCAACGGTGTGCTCGGCCGCATTGCAAAGCGTCTTGACGGCGTGGAGGACGCGGCGGGCGGTTCCGCAGGCGAGCCTGCGGAGGAGGAGCCGTCCTCGAAGGCTTCCGCAACGGTGCCCGCTGATGCGGAAGCCGTGCCGGCTCCCGTTTTCGAAGCGCCTGTTGAAGAGGTGGCTGCACCGTGCGTTGCTTCGGAGGCTTCGAATGCCTAACGAAGGCTACCAGACGTTCGAGGACGTGAAGTCTCGCCTCGATCAGATCGTCGATGCGGTGAGCGACGAGTCGCTGCCGCTTGACGAAGCTCTGGCCCTGTACGAAGAAGCAGTGGGCTTGGGCTTGCGCGCAAGCGACTTGCTTGAAGAGAATATAGAGGCGCAGCGCGCGGCCGACCAGGCCGAAGGCGATGCAGCCGAAACGGCGGGAGCAGCCGCTCCCGCCGAACCTGTCGCCGATCCCTCTGACGCAAGTCCGAGCGATCCTGCTACGGCTTGATGCTTGAAAGGCACGCTGCATGAACGAGAAGCGTATTCTGGACATAGTATCGTCTCCTGCAGATTTGAAGCTCCTGAATAACGAGGAGCTTTCTATTCTTGCGCAGGAGATCCGCGAGGAGATCATCACGGTGACGTCGGATACCGGCGGTCACGTGGCTTCGTCGTTGGGCGCGGTGGAGATCATTTTGGCGGCGCACAGCATGTTGGACTGCCCTCATGACAAGCTGGTTTTCGACGTGGGGCATCAGGCGTATGCGCACAAATTGGTGACGGGTCGGCTTGAGGAGTTCGGCACCCTGCGTACGTACGGGGGCCTGTCCGGCTTCCCGAAGCCGGGTGAAAGCCCGTACGACGTGCATCCGTCCGGTCATGCTTCCGACTCGCTTTCCGTAGCGTTGGGCTTGGCCGAGGCGCGCGATCTGGCGGGCGGAACCGAGAAGATCGTGGCGGTCATCGGCGATGCGGCGCTTGCCGGCGGCATGGCCTTCGAGGCGCTCAACAACATTGGGCAAGCGCAAACGCCCCTGGTCATCATCTTGAACGACAACGAGATGTCCATTTCTCGCAACGTGGGCGCGCTCATGAAACACCTGGGGTACATGCGTGCGTCCACGCAGTATCGTCAAACGCGCGACAGCGTGCAGGAGGTGCTGGAAAGCGGCGGCCCGTTCAGCAACGCCTTGGCTAAGTTCGGCCGCAACGTGAAAGAGTCCATGAAGCAGTTCATCATCCCTCGTTCGATGATGTTCGAGCAGCTGGGCATCTTGTGCACCGCTCCCATCGACGGGCACGACATCGGGCTGCTCAAGGAAACGCTGGCCGCGGTGCTCGCCACCGACGGTCCGGCGCTCATCCACGTGGTCACGCGCAAGGGCGCGGGCTACGAGCCCGCGGTTCGCAACCCCGAGAAGTTCCACGGCATCGCGCCGTTCGACATTGCCACGGGCGAAGTGAAGAAGAAGCCCGCTTCCGCTCCGTCGTATACGAGCGTGTTCGGCAAGGCGCTTGTGAAGGAAGCTCGCCGCGACGATCGCATCGTCGCCATCACGGCCGCCATGCAGGGGGGGACGGGTCTGGACGGGTTCGCTCAGGAGTTCCCCGATCGTTTCGTGGACGCCGGCATAGCAGAAGAGCATGCGGTGGGTCTGGCCAGCGGTTTGGCGCTTGGCGGCCAGAAGCCCGTTATTGCCGTGTACTCGACTTTTTTGCAGCGCGCAATCGATCAGATGATCATCAACAACGCTCTGCCGAACCTCGATGTGGTGTTCGCCATCGACCGCGCCGGCGTGGTGGGGGAGGATGGCCCCACGCACCACGGCATGTTCGATCTGGTGTACACCCGCATGGTCCCCAACATGAGGGTGCTTGCGCCTTCGGACGAGGCCGAGTTGGTTCATGCGCTTCATACGGCACTGGCACTGGGCGGTCCCTTCGCCATTCGCTATCCGCGCGGCGCAGCCGAGGGCGTCGAGCTTCCCGAAGAGCCTCTGGTGCTTGAAGAGGGCAAGGCCCGCGTTATTCGCGAAGGCCGCGACGTGGCCATCCTTGCGTTCGGGCGCATGGTTTCGCGCGCGCTCGGGGCCGCCGATTTGCTGGCGGACCGGGGCATCGACGCGCGCGTGGTGGACATGCGCTGGGCCAAGCCGCTCGATGTCGACGAAATCGCGCGCGCTGCAGACACGAAGCTGGTGGTCACGGTTGAGGGCGGCGTGCTTGCGGGCGGCGTCGGCGAAGGCGTGTTGGGCGAGATGGCGCGCATGGGCCGCATCGCCCCCACCCTTAACCTGGGAATCCCCGATCGCTATATCCAGCAAGGCGGATCCAACGCGCTTCTGCACGATTTGGGCTTGGATCCGGAAGGTATCGCGGACTCTATCGAGAAGCGTTTGCAGGGGTAGGGAAACTTTACCTGCATTTGATCTTTTCTTTGCAAAGTCCTGATATCGTTTTTGTGGCGTTTCTGCATGGCGTTTTCAGGTGAAAGGGCTTTTCATGAACTACGATTTTGGGGCGTTCATCGCCGCGTTTTGCAGCGATCCCGTCCTTGCGCTCATCGTGCTTCTGACGTTGGGCGCCACGGTGGTCAACGGCGCGACCGACGCGCCGAACGCCATCGCCACGGTCGTGGGAACGAAGGCGATGAAGCCGACTCCGGCTATCGCGATGGCCGCCGTATGCAACTTCATCGGCTTGGCCGCCATCACGATGATTTCCTCTGCGGTTGCCATGACCATTTTCAAAATGGTCGATTTTGGAGGCAACAACCATGCGGCGCTCGTTGCGCTTGCGGCCGCTATGGTGGCCATTATCGTCTGGGGCGTGGCCGCGTGGTACTTCGGCATACCTACGTCGCAGAGCCATTCGCTCATCGCCGGCATTACTGGCGCGGCCATCGCGCTGCAGGGAGGCTTGGCCGGCGTTAACGGCGACGAGTGGATGAAGGTGGTGTACGGCCTGGTCATATCCACCGTTTTGGGTTTTGGAACCGGCTGGCTGTTCACGCGCTTGATAAAAGTGGCCTGCAGGGGCGCCGAACGCACCAAGGCGAATTCGTTCTTCAAGTGGGCCCAGATTGTTTCTGGCGCGGGCGTGGCCGTTTTGCACGGCGCACAAGATGGGCAGAAGTTCTTGTCGCTGTGCATGCTCGGCATCATGCTGGCGATGGACGGCGTGGCGTACTCCGATGTGGAATTCCCCATGTGGCTGATTCTTCTTGTTTCCATGACCATGGCTCTCGGAACGGCCGTAGGGGGCAAGAAGATCATCAAATCGGTTGGCATGAACATGGTGAAGATGGAGCAGTACCAGGGATTCTCGGCTTGCCTGTCCGCATGCTTCTGCATTGGGCTGGCTACGTTCACCGGCTTGCCCGTATCCACCACGCACACCAAGACTACGGCCATCATGGGCGTTGGCGCCGAGAAAAGCCTGCGCACGGTGAAGTGGGGCCTTGCCGGCAAGATGGTGCTCACCTGGGTGCTCACGTTCCCCGGCTGCGGCCTGCTTGCCTTCGGCTTTACGCATCTGTTCCTGATGGTCTTCTAAACGGCAGGTAAGACAAGGCAAGGAAGCGGGTTGGCAGGGCGCCGTCTGCGCTCCCTTGCCTTGTTTCGCGCTCGCAGCGACGTCAGGCGGGGAGAACCGCGCGTTCCATGATGTAATCGTCCATGACGAACCCGTTGCCGATATCGGTTTCCACGGCGTCGATCGTTTTGAACCCTTTGCCCAGATAAGCTCGGACGCCCAGGTCGTTATGCTTGTTGACCGTCAGGTACAACGCGCTCAACCCGCGTTCGCGCGCCAGCTGATCATAGAACGCGATGGTGCGCGACGCGAATCCGCAACCGCGCTCCTTGGCAAGCAGGTAGATTTTTGATATGAAGTAGCGGTTCGTTTCCGCTTCCACGCGGCCTCCCGTGTACCCCACGATGCGTCCGTCGTCTTCTGCATGCAGGAACCAGTATTCATAGGCATGCTCGCGCATGTCCCGCTCGATGGCGCTGAGGCTTTGGAACTGCTCCACCATGTAATCCGTCTGCTCGGGGCCGATGATGGCGGGCCAGTACTCGTGCCAGATCTCATCTGCCAGGGTTGCTAGCTGGGCGCGATCTTCGTCTGACGTTACCGGTGCGAATGCGACGTTCGTTGCTCCCATGGCGTTCCTTTCTGCGCGACGGTATGCTCGCGGTGTTCATGTAGGCTGGTTTGCATTGTAACGCTGATGCTTCTCCTTTGTTGAAAGACCTCTTCGAATTCGTCGACGGCGGCGTCCTTGCTGCGGCGGTTGAGCCGATGAAGATATGGATGTTCGTCGAAGGACGGGCGACATCCTAGCAGCACGCTTGCGTTTTGATGCTAACGATATATAATCCTATTTAATCAAACGTATAGTTACCATGAAACGGCAGGTACGCATCATGTCTTCTTCGACTGTCGAAAAGCAGGAACGCGCGACTACGCGCAACACCATTCAGCGAGCGCTTGTTTTAGAAGCGGTGCAGTCGCTGTGCAATCATCCCACGTCGGCCGACGTGTACGAGGTCGTCCGCGAAAAGCACCCCAATATCTCGCGCGCCACGGTGTATCGCAACTTGGGCGTACTGGCGAATCGCGGCGAAGTGTTGCGGGTGGAGGTTCCCAACGGCGCTGATCGCTATGATTTCCGCAACAAGCCCCATTACCATGCGAAGTGTCGCGTGTGCGGCGGCGTATTCGACATCGAGATGCCGCATCTTGACGACTTGGCCGCCCAGGTGCAAGACGCTCATGGCTTTGCTATCGAGGGCCACGAGATCATCTTCGACGGCGTATGCGCAACGTGTCGGGCGGCGCACGCGAACTGAGCGTGCCGCTTGCGGGCAAGAAGCGTGTTTTGCTCGTAAATATCGCGTAAGACGCTAAAAAGAACGTAGTGCGTTCATAAGCCTATGCTATACTAATTCAGCTTATAGGGCAGTCCTGTAAGCGCATAGCAATGTAGGCCCCCGAGACATGTTTTGTTACACAGCTCGGCACACGCGTTTTCGTGCAGAGCGGACATGGTGCACGTAGCAATCAATCATGACGAAGGGTCCCCGATTAGAAGAATTGAAAGGGGTCCGTTTTGACCGACATCAAGAACACGTCCGTCATCGACTTCGAAGACATCTCCGACGAACTCATGAACGAGATGATCGACGGCACGCTGACCGAGTTCGACGAGGGCGACCTGGTCGACGGCACGGTCGTCAAGATCGAGCACGACGAAGTGCTCGTTGACATCGGCTTCAAGAGCGAGGGCGTTATCCCGTCCCGCGAGCTCTCCATCCGCAAGGACGCCGATCCGTCCGACATCGTGGAGCTGGGCGAGAAGATCGAGGCTCTGGTTCTCCAGAAGGAGGACAAGGACGGTCGTCTGATCCTCTCCAAGAAGCGTGCCGAGTACGAGCGTGCTTGGATCCGTGTCGAAGAGAAGTTCAAGGCCGGCGAAGTGGTCACGGGCGAGGTTATCGAAGTGGTCAAGGGCGGTCTCATCCTGGACATCGGCCTGCGCGGCTTCCTGCCGGCGTCGCTGGTCGACCTTCGTCGCGTCAAGGATCTGGACATGTACCTGGGCACCGAGATCGAAGCCCGCGTCATCGAGATGGATCGCAACCGCAACAACGTCGTGCTGTCCCGCCGCGTGCTGCTCGAGGAAGGCCGCAAGAACGAGCGCGCCGAGATCCTCGCGAAGCTCAGCAAGGGCATGCGCCTCAAGGGCACCGTTTCCTCGATCGTCGACTTCGGCGCATTCGTCGACCTGGGCGGCATCGACGGCCTGGTGCACATCTCCGAGCTTTCCTGGAACCACGTCAACCATCCGTCCGAAGTCGTCAAGGTTGGCGACGAGGTCGAGGTCGAGGTTCTGGATGTCGATCTGCAGCGCGAGCGCATCTCGCTCGGCCTCAAGCAGACGACGGAGGATCCCTGGATCAAGCTCGTCGAGAGCTATCCGGTTGGCTCCATCGTCGACGGCAAGGTGACGAAGATCGTGCCGTTCGGCGCGTTCATCGAGCTTGGCCAGTCCATCGAGGGCCTGGTGCACATCTCCGAGATGGCTCAGCGTCACATCGACACCCCGGCGCAGGTTGTCAAGGCCGGCGACGAGGTCAAGGTCAAGGTCATGGAGATCAACCCCGAGCGTCGTCGCATCTCCCTGTCCATGAAGGCCGCTGCGGCTGACCTGGGCTTCGAGATCGAGGTGGACGAGTCCATCGTCGTCGAGGAGAAGCCGGCTAAGAAGAAGGCCGAGAAGAAGGATGCTCCTGCCGAGGAAGCTGCTGCTCCCGAGGCTGCTGAATAAAACTTCTCAGCACCGAGTGTATGCGAAAGGGTCCCAGCGATGGGACCCTTTCTTTATGGGGCGACTATGGGCGACCATGGGGCGACGCAAGCGGGAATCAGTCGGTGCGAACCATGCAGGATTTCCCGACGATGCTTGGGGAAAGGAGCGCGCAAGCCAGCGCACCGTTCTTCGGGAGGTCGGGGCGCCCCGACCTCCCGATGCGTGCTACTTCTGCTTCGCCATGCCCTGCACCATCGTGTGCGCCAACGATCGCACGGCGTCCGACGCGGAGGCGTTCGCCTTCGTGGCGGACGCCTCAAGCGGCGTTTCCACCTTCGCTGCTTCGGCACCTTCTTCATGCTTGGGCAGCAGCGGCGCAACGGCCTGGTAGATAAGATCGACGTAGGCTTGAGCACCCTCTTCGGTCAGGTGCGTTCCGTCGCCGTCGAAGTAGCTGTCTTGGTTGGCGCTTGCGGAGTACCAATCGATCACGTGCACGTTGGCGTGGCGCTCGGCAGCTCGGGCGAGTGCGTCGTTGGTGTCGGCCACCCATGATTGCGGGCTGCGCGTGTTCACCAGGAACACCTGCTTATCGGGGCCTATGGAGTCGACAAGGCTGTCGATCTGCTCGTCGGTTGCCCGGCCGTTGGTGCCCAGCGCGAACACCACCACGCCTCCGATAATGCCTTGTTGTTCGTAGCCCTTGTACACCTCGGCGCCAATGGGAAGCTGCCGATTCACGGCTGCATCGATGGCCCCGTAAGGGAACTGCTCCTTGAAGTAGGGGATAGTGCGCACGGAAACCGAATCGCCGATCATCATGATGTCGAGTTTCGGCTGTTCGGCAGGAGCATCTTCTCCCTCAGGGAGCGTTTCCGGAATGCCGGAGGTTTGCGCGCTTTCGTCTTTGAGCAGATTAGCGCCTTCGAGTGCCGACGTAGGGGGTACGAGTACCAGGCCGCCTACGGCAACGACCGTTACGCCTACGGCGGCAACGGTCGGTATGGCGTGCGTGCGCAGCCAGGAGGGAGCGTCGAGTTCTTTCGAACGAACGTCCTTGATAAAGGATCCTATGGCTCCACGGCGAATGGGATTCTCTACGAATCGGTACGAGAACGCAGCGCAAGCGAAGATGACTGCAAGTTGAATCAGGTACATCCACCAGGGGGTTTCGCCGGTGAAGTTGCGGGGGTTCATGAGCAGCAAAAGCGGGTAGTGCCACAGGTAGATGCCGTACGATCGCAAACCCACCCATACAAGCGGTTTCGCGCTCGCGGCTCGTCCCAGCAGGCTGGCGGGATGCACCATGACGGCTATGAGGATGGCGGTGAGCACGGAGGCCAGCAGCGTTCCGCCGTAATACCAGAACGGCGAGAACCCGTCTACGAACACGGCCATCGCCAGCAGTCCGACGAACGCGACGATGCCCACGCCGTCAAGAGCCTTGCGCACCTGCTTGGTCAGATGGATCTCTCCTTTGGCCCCGAGGAGGTGCGAAGGCCAAACGAACGCCAGCCAGGCTCCAATGAGCAGCGAGAACGCGCGCGTGTCGGTGCCGTAGTACACGCGGCTGGGGTCTGCCGCAGGATTGTAGAGGAGAGCCATCTCGGCAGCGGAGAGCAGCGCGAGCACCAGCGTGGCGTTGCGCATGGTGGTGCGCTTGAGGCCGGCTTTGTGCGCGGCGAACAGCAGGACAGGCCAAATGAGATAGAACTGCTCTTCGATGGCGAGCGACCAGAAGTGGGTGAGGGGCGACGGTGCGCCCAGCGCGTCGAAATACGATACGTCATGGAAGATGTACCACCAGTTCGTGACCCAGAGAAGCGCTGCCCACATATCGTCGCGCAGCTTGGTGAGCAAGCTGTGGTCGAACACGGTGAAAAGCACCGCGGAGCAGATGATAACGAACACGATGGCCGGCATGAGCCGCCGGATGCGTCGAAGCCAGAATTGCGGCAGGTTGATGCGACGGGTGCTGTCCCATTCGATAAGCAGCAGGCTCGTGATAAGATAACCTGACAGCACGAAGAACACGGTGACGCCCAGAAGGCCGCCCGGTGCCCAGAACATGCCCATGTGATAGGCGATAACCGCAAGTACGGCGAAGGCGCGCAGGCCGTCGAGAGCAGGGATGTAGCGCGATTTCGTGGTAGATTTTTCAGCCGGCATTCCGGCACCCTCCTGGTCTTTCTTAGGATGCAGCGTAACGACTTAGTATAGCAGCGCGCTTGCTCTATAATGGCCGGGCTGCAAGGTTTCAAAATATGGTTAACTACGCGTATCGTTGGTTGAGAGGCGGTTGCATGCAGGCAGGTGCGAAGGTGGCGCTCGGCATGAGCGGCGGCGTGGACAGCGCTGTATCGGCGGCGTTGCTGCTGAGGGCGGGATGCCAGGTGCTGGGCGTAACGTGTCGGTTCCATGATGACGAAGCCAGCGCACAGGCTGAGGCCGATGCGGCTGCGGTGTGCGCTTTGCTGGGCATTCCCCATGTTGTTCACGATAGCGTGGCGACGTTCGAGCGTTGCGTGGTGGAGCCGTTCGTCGACGCGTACGCGCGCGGGCTCACCCCCAGCCCTTGCGTGTGCTGCAATGCGCGCTGCAAGATTCCCGCGTTGCTGGAGGCTGCCGACAGCCACGGCTGCGACAGCGTGGCCACGGGCCATTACGCGCGCATCGCGCGTTTGACGAGCAACGACCGCTTCGTGGTGAAGACCGCGCTTGACGCGCGCAAAGACCAAAGTTACATGCTGTCGATGCTTTCCCAAGAGCAGCTTTCCCGCCTGGTTCTTCCTCTGGGCGCCATGACGAAGATCGACGTTCGCCTTATCGCTTCCGATCTGGGGCTTCATGTTGCAGAAAAGCCGGAAAGCCAAGACAACTGCTTCGTGGAGGGCGATTACCGGGACTTTCTTCGCCAGCGCGGGGTGAAGGACGCCCCCGGCGACATCGTCGACCGAACGGGCACGGTGCTGGGGCAGCACGAAGGGCTGTCGAACTATACGGTTGGACAGCGAAAGGGAATTGGCCTGGCCGCTGAAGAGCCGTACTACGTGGTGGAAAAGCGCGCCGCATCCGGCCAGCTGGTCGTGGGGTTCGCGGCGGAGACGCTTATTCGCGCGGTCCGCATTCGCGATGCGAACTGGCAGGCGCTCGAAACGTTCGGCGAACCGCGTAGCGCGATGGTCAAACTGCGCTACCGAAGCCGAGCGGTACCGTGTATCATAGAATTCGAAGATGGCGCGCGTGCGCGCATTGCGCTGCGAAGCCCGCAGCCAACGACGGCGCCGGGGCAGTACGCTGTTCTCTATGAGGGTGATACCGTGCTGGGAGGCGGCATGATCGAGGAGGTAGAGCAAGCATGAAAAAGCTGTTCATCATCGGTGGAATGGGAGCCGGAAAGTCAACCGCTCGCAAAGCTCTTGTAGAACAGGGGCTGCCGAACGTCGACCTCGACAAGGTTGGCCACGACGTGCTTCTGTGGGATACGGTGAAGGCCGAGCTGACCGACACGTTCGGCGCTGACATCTTGGGAGAAGACGGCGAGATCGATCGCCGTGCTTTGGCGGCGAAGGCTTTCGTGAATCCTGCCGAGACGCGCAAGCTTAACCGCATCACGCTGCCGCGTATCGAGGAAGCGTTCACCGACCGTATTGCCGAGCTGGAACAAGAGGGCCACAAGGCGGTGGTCGTGGAGTATTCCGTGTTCAAGAATCGCCAAACCTCTCTGGCGTACGACGCCGACGTGGTCATGGCCGTTCTGGCTCCCATTGATATGCGCATCGAGCGGGCGGTGAAAAGCGGTTGGGACGAGGCCGACGTTCGCCGTCGCATAGCTCAGCAGATCACCGATGCCGACCGCATCGAAGCTGCCGACGTGGTGTTCAACAACGACGGCACTCCCGACGAGATGCGCAACAAGGTGCTTGCGTGGTGGGGGGAATATTCCCAGGAGCTGTAAGCCTTTAACTAAAGCGGGACCGAGGGTGAGGTGGAAAGACGGTGAGACAGAGGGGTTGATGACTCGCCGGCCTTCCACCTCGCCTGCTTGTTCGAAGGGATCATAGATGGCGCATCTTACGAATATCGAGGGCATCGAAATGGAAGGCAAACTGCCGGAAGTGAGATTGTCCACCACCCCGTTCGAAGTGGTGTCTCCCTTCGAGCCGTCGGGCGACCAACCCCAAGCGATCGAGAAGTTGGCCAAAGGCGTGAACGACGGCCTTCGTTACCAAACGCTTCTCGGCGTGACCGGATCGGGCAAGACGTTCACCATGGCCAAGACCATCGAGGCCGTGCAGAAGCCCACGCTGGTCATGGCGCCGAACAAGACGCTGGCCGCCCAATTGGCAAGCGAGCTCAAAGAGTTCTTCCCCAACAACTCCGTGGTGTACTTCGTCAGCTACTACGATTACTACCAGCCGGAAGCGTACGTTCCTTCGTCGGACACGTTCATCGAGAAAGACGCCTCTATCAACGAAGAGGTGGAGAAGCTGCGGCATGCGGCAACGTCCGCGCTGCTGTCGCGGCGCGACTGCATCGTGGTCGCCTCGGTGTCGTGCATCTACGGCATTGGCAGCCCGATGGATTACGCGGGGATGGCCGTATTCGTGGGCAAGCAGAAGGAAATGGATCGCGACCAGGTGATCCACGAGCTTATCGACATCCAGTACGATCGCAACGATTACGATTTGAAGCGCGGTACGTTCCGCGTGCGCGGCGACGCCCTCGACGTGTTTCCGCCGTACGCGGACAATCCCATCCGCATCGAGTTCTGGGGCGACGAGATAGAGGCCATCGCCGAGATCGACAACGTGACGGGCGAGGTCGTCAACGAATTCGAAGCGCTGCCCATCTGGCCGGCGTCGCATTACGTGACCGCGCGCCCCAAGATGGACCGCGCGCTGGGCACGATCCGCGACGAGCTGCGCGAGCGCTTGCAACAGTTCAAGGAGGAAGGCAAGCTGCTGGAGGCTCAACGCTTGGAGATGCGCGTGGCGTACGATTTGGAGATGCTCGAAACCATGGGGTTCTGCTCGGGCATCGAGAACTATTCCCGCCACATGGACGGCCGCCAGCCGGGCGAGCCGCCGTACACCCTGATCGATTACTTCCCGAAAGACTTCCTCTGCATTATCGACGAGAGCCATGTGACCGTGCCTCAGATTCGCGGCATGCACGAAGGCGACCGCTCGCGCAAGATCACCTTGACCGAGCATGGGTTCCGTCTGCCTAGCTGCTTGGACAACCGTCCTTTGCGATTCGACGAGTTCGAGGACCGCGTTCCCCAGTTCGTGTACGTATCGGCTACGCCGGGCGACTACGAAGAGAAGGTCACGCAGCAGCAGGTCGAGCAGATCATTCGACCGACGGGGCTGCTCGATCCGGAGATCATCGTGCGCGGATCAGCTTCGCAGATCGACGACATCATCGACGAGGCGAAGGAACGCGCTGCCCGCGACGAGCGCGTGCTCATTACCACGCTTACGAAGAAGATGGCGGAAGATCTGACCGATCACTTGCTCGACCAGGGCGTGAACACGCGGTACATGCACTCGGACATCGCTACGCTTGAGCGCGTGGAGATCCTGCGCGACCTGCGCCGCGGCGAATTCGACGTGCTGGTGGGCATCAACTTGCTGCGCGAGGGCTTGGACCTGCCGGAAGTGTCGCTTGTCGCCATCCTGGATGCCGACAAAGAGGGATTCCTGCGCAACCATCGCTCCCTGATCCAGACCATCGGGCGCGCCGCCCGCAACGTGTCGGGCCAGGTGATCATGTACGCCGACAAGATCACCGACTCCATGGCGCGCGCCATCGACGAGACGAAGCGCCGTCGCGCTATCCAGATGCAGTACAACGAGGATCACGGCATCGAGCCGCAGACCATTCGCAAGGCCATCAACGACATCATGAGCTACGTGACCGACGAGATGGGCAACACCACGGCGGAGCAGGTCAACAAGGAGCTGGCCGAGCTGTCGCGCGAGGAGGTCCTGCGCATCATATCGTCTATGGAAGACGACATGGCGGCGGCGTCCAAGAGCATGGACTTCGAGGAAGCCGCTCGCTTGCGCGATCAGGTGGTGAAGCTGCGCGCGCAGGTTGAGGGATCGAGCGAAGAGGACGTGCTCAAGGATCTCAAGAAGAGCGCGCGCAAGGGAAGCGCTTTCGGCAATCGCAAGAACGCAGCGTACGGTTCAAGCCGAAGGTCCTAGCGAGCCGCACGTTCGATGCGGGGTGTCGACCGTGGGCGAGGGATCGCCTTCGCCCACGGTCGCGGCATGTGCTATTCGGCGGCTTCTGCGTTCTGCGCCGCACCGCTGTCGCGCACGATGGTCGGCTTGTCGCTGTCGAGCGCTCGCACGCTTTTGGGCAGGTAGATCGCCAGGCCCAGAACCAGGCAGATCAGGCCGTCCACCACGAAGAACGGTGCAACTCCGATGGATTCGGCCAGCACGCCGCCGAACGCGATTCCCACAGGAGAGGCCAGGCCCATGGCCGCCATGGCCAGACCCAGCACGCGACCGGTTTTCTCTTCAGGGGTGTTGCGCTGGATGAGCGTGATGAGCGGGCCGTTGAACCAGGCGCACGCGACCGCCATTGCGGCGCACAGCACGACGAACGCCCAGAACATGGTGGGTGCAAGGAATCCGCATGCCATGGTGGTCGCGCCCACGATGAAGGCCGCGATCCCGATCAAAAGGGCAAGCCGCTTGCCGCCGCCCCAGATCATGAGGATGGCCGACCCTATGATCATGCCCACGCCGAACGATGCTTCCACGATGGACGCCGCGTAGCCGTCTCCGCCGAAATGGTCGAACGTCATAAGCGGGAAGATCGCACCGAGCGGGGCGAAGGTGACCATGCCGATCGTGACGCCGGCAATCAGGATGACCAGGCCGCGATTGGCCGACAGGGCTTTCCATCCGTCGCGCATGTTCGCGAGCACGTGCTGGTCCTTTGCGGACTCGTCGACAACCGTGGGTATCTTCACCAGGGCCAGGCCGGCAACGGCCAAAAGCGCTCCCAGGAAGTCCAGGAACATGACCGAGTGGAATCCGAACGTGGTGTACAGGAAGATGCCGAACGCAGGCGCGCCGATGGACGCTACGGAAATGAGCAGCTGGTCAAGCGTGTTGATGCGCAGCAGGTGCTTCTCCGGCACGAGCAGCGGCATGGCCGCCATCATGGCCGGCCCGTGGAACGCCTGCCCGACGCTGCGCGCGATGACCAGCACCATGAGCAGGCCGAACGAAACCTGGCCGAACAAAATGACGAAGCCCAGGCCAAGCGATATGATGCCGATGCCCAGATCGGCTGCGATCATGACGGTTTTCCGGTTGTACTTGTCTGCTATCACGCCGCCGAAAGGCGAAAGAAGCCCTTGCGGCAGGTAGGCGCAGATGGCTGCGGCGGACAGCATGATGGCGCTGCCGGTGGTTTCGGTGATGTACCAGATCACCGCGTATCCTGCGGCGTAGCTGGTGATCATCGAGGCGGCCTGCCCGGCCCAGATGGTGGCGATGATGGCAAGCCATCGTTTAGGAAGCGGTTGCCCGCCTGCGCTCATGAGCGCGGTTGATTCGGTCATAAGGATGCTCCTTGATAGTGGTGTGCTGAATTGATGATGCGGTTGCGCATGCGGTTGCGCTACCAATTTTGCATGGAATCGGGACGAAACGAGCGCAACGACAAGTTGCGCTTGCACGCATCATGAGAACGATGCAGGAATCGCAAGGCGATTTGCTAGTAGATTTGTCCCGCCATCAAAACAGAGCTCCTAGAAATTTGATCAGAATCGCGGCGACCAGTGTAACATACGTGACGTGATTGGCCAACAAGGGCGTTTGCGGGCGAAAGGTGCCGAGCGACCTGCCTTTACGGCTTCCCTGTGCTTTTCGCTCACGCCGCGCTGGCGCGTTTGAAGCTACAGCGCTTCGGTCATGCGCAGGTTGAGGTCGACCGACGTGCTGATTCCTGCGACGGTGCCGCCGTTGGTGTACTGCCACAGGGCGAAGTCGAAACGCGCCCGCGGCACGGCGGCGTCGTATTCCGCAAACCAGATGGGCCGGTTTCCCAGCGCAGCTCGGTCGTAGCGCGCCATATCCCCGTTGTTTCCGTAGATCATGGTCTTGTACCCAGCGGCTTCAAGGCGCTCGCAAAACGCGATCGCCGCGGCAGTGAGCGTGCCTTTGTCCAGGTTGTTGGCGCGTCCGTTGGGATCCGCCACGGGCTCATGGTCGAAGGCAACGGGAAGTTCAAGGGCGCGCCCGTTGAGTTGGGCCAGCACGAACTCCGCTTCTTCGACGGCTTCGGCAGCGTTCACTGCTTGCGAGAAGAAGTATGCTCCCGTTTGGAGCCCTGCGGCTTGCGCGCCGCGCACGTTCTCGTCGAAGCGGGCATCGGCGGACAAGCCCCCTTGGGTGTACCCGCGGTTTCCTATGCGCACGAAAGCGAAATCGATGCCGTCTGCGGCTACCGCATTCCAATCTATGAAGCCTTGATGATCGGAGACATCGACGCCAACCTGGGATTTCAACGATCCTCCCGGACGATACGCCAGGCGGTCGCCGGTACGTTCAAGGCTGCTCCAATCGTAGGGGCTTACGTACTCTGCGTTTTTCGGGGCGCTTTCTGGAGCCGTGCATTGTCCCAGGCCCACAAGCATCCCTACGAACAGAAGCCCTGCAAGCATGACGAGCAGGACGCCGACCAGGGGGCTTTTCCTTGCATGCCGAGAAGAGCTGCGGGGCGCAGGCGCGTACGTTGCGGCGTGACGAGGCTTGCCGTGGCTGCGGCGCTTGTTGGTTCGAGGTTTCATGCGGGTATCCTACCAGAGGCTGTTGCGAGCATTGCGCGCGCAGCGACGATCGCGCGACGACTACAGAACTTGCTGTTGTTGCCGCGGGCGCGGGCCTGGCTATGCGGGGATCGTCATTGCTTTCGGCGTTACGGCTGACAGCGTGGGCCGCGCGGACAGGTGTTGGGCGCGCGCTTGGTCCAGGTAGTCGTATCTGACCAGCTTGCGCAGCACTTCCTGTTGGCGCTGGCGCGCAAGGTCGGGGTTTTTGGCGGGGGAGTAGACGGAGGGAGCGTTCGGTATGCCTGCCAGCATGGCGCACTCGTCTTCGGTTAGCTGACTGGGCTGTTTTCCGAAGTATCCCATGCTTGCGTTCCCGATTCCCTCGTACCCGTTGCCGAAGTAAATCGAGTTTACGTACAGTTCCAAGATCTTCCGTTTGGAAAAATGGCTTTCCATGGTGAAGGCCATGAGCGTTTCGGCCAGCTTGCGCTCGAGCGTTTGCTCCTGCGTGAAGTACTGGTTTTTAGCCAGCTGCTGCGTGATGGTGCTGCCGCCTTCCACTACGGATCGCGCCTTGATGTTGTTGACCAGCGCTCGCCCGGTGGCTATAACGTCGAAGCCGGGATGCGCGTAAAAGCGATGATCCTCCACTGCAACAACGGCCTGCAGGTACAGATCGGGAAGTTTATCGAGGGAAGTGAATCCCTGCTCGCTCTCGATAGCCGTCGCCATATCGTCGAGGCTTTGAGACTCGAGTGCGGTTCGGTACAGGTTGAATCCTCGTGCCGCGAAGAATGCGGTTGCAAGTACTCCTAGGATAAGCGCGAGAGCGAGCGATCGTTTGAAGAGCGTTCCAGCGGTCATGCCCGGCTCCTTTCGATGCGGTGATCGGGACTCCATTCTTTATACCAGCCAACTCTTAAGGCTTTCTTACCGACCGCTTGCCCCTCCCTTACATTCCTGAAAGGGGAGGTCTGCCTTAAATTCAGGGGCATAGGCTATACTTACCTCATTGCATGTATTTACGGAGGCGGCGTGCCAGCTAGTCCTTGGCAGTGGTACGTCGGGGGGACTCGAGTAAAGGACGGTGGAGCGAACATGATGGTTTCGACGAAGGGACGCTACGCTCTGCGTCTTATGATCGATATAGCGAAACAGGGAGAAGTCGGGTCGCTCGTAACCATGAGGCAGGCGGCGGAGCGCGAGGGTTTGTCCGTCAAGTATCTTGAGCAGCTAGGTGGCGCTTTGGTGAAGGCCGACGTGCTCAAAAGCGTGCGAGGCGTGAGCGGCGGCTACCTGCTTGCGCGTCCGGCGGATGAGATTACCGTTGGAGACATCTTGCGGGCCACCGAGGGAAGCTCGGCTCCCGTTGCCTGCGTTGAAGACTCGGAGCATTGCGAGCGGAGCAGCGGTTGCTCGGCGCGGGAATTTTGGATCGGGCTGGATCGCGCGATCGAGTCGTACGCCGACAGCGTGAAGCTGTCGACTTTGGCGAAGCGCCCGTAAAGTCGGCGGATCCGCTAGAAGCTGCGCCGCTCGTAGAGCTGTACCGCAACCGAAGCCGATCCGACGTACCACGTGGCTCCTAGGGCAACAAGGCTTGCCGAAAGCAGCAGGATTTGGCTTGAAGATGCCTCAAGGGCGGGCGCGCCGGCAGCGAGCAGGTTCAGGCCGGACGGACCCAAAGCCTGTGGAATCAATGCGAGCGCCAGTACGAAGATCGCGGGTGCGTACTTCAGCGCTCCCTCGTAACCGAAGCGCAGGTTGAGTGGCATCATCACGCCCAGAGCGAAGGCGGCGAACGCAACAGCGCTTGCGCAGCAGGGCGCGAGGGAGGCGAAATCGAACGATGCGGCCTCCCTTAGCAGGGAAAGCCCGGGAAATATGCTGGTGGCTAAACATCCCGCTGCATACGCGAGCGCGCCGGTGACGACGCTTGCCGCCATGACTGCTGCAAGGGCGGCGTAGCGGCCGTCTACGACGTTTTTGCGCGATAGCGGAAGGGCGAGGCGCGGTCCTTCCCATCCTGATGCGCTCTCCGTGAGGAAAAGGGCGCTGCATGTCATGATTGGGTTGGCGATTGCAACGTATATGACAATCAGGGGAATGTTTCCCACGATGACCGAAGTGGCGAAGGTGATCAGCATCCAGCACGCGGTCATGCGAACCAGCCTATCTTTCATGACGATGAGATCGGATAGCATCGCTGCGCTTCATAAGCGCGGCTCCTTTCCGAAGGGGGCTGCTCGAACGGCAGCCCCGGTACGGTTCCCGCTTTACAATTCGCGTCGTTCGTACAACTTGATGGACAGTGCGCACGATGCCGCGTAGAGGGCTGCGGCGGCGGCCACCACGATACCGGCCATTCCCAGCGTTCCCTCGGGCGTTTGCACCCAGCTTGCAAGGTTGGCGAGGAATTGGGGAACCTCGCCGTTGCCGCCTGCCGTGAACAGGAAGAACACGCCGAAGAAAATGATCAGGGGCGCGAATCGAACCGCTTTCGTCATGCCGAAACGCGCGACCATCGGCAGCACGACGGATAGCATGACCACGATGACCGCAACGCCCGTGATGCTTGCCAAGACGATAGCCTGCCACGAGAAGTTCACCATGAGCGCGGCTAGCTGCGGCACGTTCGAGAACAGTGTTGCTGCAATGATGACCAGGCCCGTGGCAACGATGCCCGTCATGAATCCGACTATGGCGATCACCGCGAAGCTTGCGTAGCGCCCGGTGATGACGTGTTTGCGGGATAGCGGCAGCGCCAGCCTAAACTGCTCCCAGCCCCCGCGTTCGTCGAAAGCCAGTATGGTGAACGCTACGGAAAACGGGGTCATTGCCGCGATGGCGGGCGCGATCACGTAGATGTTCTCCATCATGATGCACATGAATATACCCACGACGATACCGAGCCCCACCTGCGGCATCAAGTATTTCTTCGCGATCAGAAGATCGGACAGGAGCATGGCGTTCACAGTACTTCTCCCTTCAGCATGAGGCTCATGTACGAATCGATGTCGGCGCGTTCCACCACGACGTCGCGGAAATTCTCGGCGAAGGCGAACCGATCGGGCACCAGCACCGAGGTGCCGTACGCGTTGCGGGCGTAGTGCAGGCTCCCCGGTGCGTACAGCCCGCTGTCCGCCAGGGCGGCGAACTCGGACGCGCGGCACTGAGCGATGCCCGCCTGATGGACGATGGCGTCCTTCTCGATGGAGAACACGATGCGCCCCTCGTCGATGCACACGATGTAATCGGCAATCTTCTCCAGATCGCTGGTGATATGGCTGGACATCAGGATGCCGTGGTTCTCGTCGGTCATGAAATCGCGCAAGGTGTCGAGCGTTTCGTCGCGCGCCATCGGATCCAGGCCGGCGGTTGCTTCGTCCAAGATGAGCAGATCGGCGTCGTGGGAGAGCGCGCATGCCAAAGACAGCTTCATGCTCATGCCGCGCGAGAGGTCCTTCACCGTCTTGCTCGGAGGAAGCTCGAACTGCTTGATGCGCTCGCGAAAGCCTGCGGCATCCCATGCGCGGTAGCTTACGGACATGAGCTTGCCCACGGCTTCGACCGTCAGCTCCTCGGGGAAGGAGCAGGTGTCGAAGACCACGCCGACGCGCTGCTTCAGCTCTGCGAGGCGTTTGGGGGGAGCCCCTACGGTTTCTTCGCCGAACAGGGCAATCTGGCCGCTGTCGGGCCTGGTCAAGCCAAGGATGGATTTAATGGTGGTGGTTTTTCCGGCTCCATTGCTGCCGATGAATCCCACTACGCTGCCCGAAGGCACGCGCAGGCTCACGTCCTGCAGGTCGAAACCGTCGTAGTGCTTCGAGAGGCCTCGTATGTTCAGAAGGTCGTTCATCAGTCGTCACTTTCGGTCGTGTGCGGTGCTCGTTCGTTTCGGATGCGTCTAGATGTTGTCGTTTGCTACCAGGTCGAGCATGTCGTGCAGCTCTGCAAGGCTCACGCCAGAGCTCCGTGCCTCGTTCGCGGCCTTCGTCAGCAGGTCTTCTATATGGCGAAGACGCTCCTCGCGCAGCAGTTCCATGTTGCCGCCGGCTACGAAGCTGCCCTTGCCCTGCACCGTTTCGACGAATCCTTGCGCTTCGAGGTCGGCATAGGCGCGCTTCGTGGTGATGACGCTGATGTGCAGGTCGTTCGCCAGCGCGCGGATCGAGGGAAGCTGCTGACCCTCTGCGAGCTCGCCTGTCAGGATGAGATTTTTCAGCTGACTGGTGATCTGCTCGTAGATGGGCTTGTCGCTTGCGTTCGAGATGATAATGTCCAACATCGCTCCTGTTCCAGTTCGTATTCGCCGCGGGATTGCCTGCAGCGAAGTGGTGCGCGGATGCTCGGGCGTCCCCGGAGCATCCGGGTGGCGCGCTGCAGCGTCCTGTCGCGCGCCGGGAGGTCGCAAGCACGTTCCTTGCTGGCTCCGTCGGGCTTCGCCTCTGCATGTTCGATGGTGTGCATAGCGAACTGTACAGTGTGTATATACCCGATATGCACACTATAATCAGTTGACGAGATCGCGTCAAGATGCGAGCGAGCATCTTTTTCAGTTGGACATCTTGCTTCCTGGCTTGGGCTGCCGCCGTTCAGCTTGCTCCGCGTGCCCGTGACGGTGATGCTCCAAGCAAGGGACAGGGTTCGACGGTGCTCAGGATTGGCGAATGGAAGCGTGCGCGCGAAAAACGGCCACCGTTGGTAGGTTTTGACGGTTTGAGGTCGTCGATTTGCTTTCGTCACCCTTTCGGCTGAAGGACGCTTTGCATCGTACCTGGTCAGAAGCGCGTGGCGAATCCGGTTTGAAAACGGCTGACTTGCAGCGGGCGTCAAAGGACCTCAAACCGTCAGAACCTGCCAGCGAAGCTGGATTTTCGTGCGCAGCTAGGTGGTTTTGCCGCTCAGACGCGGCTTGGGCGGTGACGGTCCCGTTTTCGGCTCGTGCTGTCGTGCAGCCAGTGTGGCTGCGACCCCGTTTTCGGTTTGCGTGCTCCAGGTAGCCTGCGCGACGACAGCCCCGTTCGCGGCTCGTGCAACCCGGGCGGTCCATGGGGCAGCAACCCTTTTGCAAGCGCCCGGCTTGGCCTGGCGGAGGGTTCGAAGTTTTCAGGGGAGGACTAGGCGCGCTTCGCCGGTCCGAGCACGGGGTTCACGTAGCGCCCGCGCGCTTCGGTCTTGCTGCCGTACTGGATGGCGTTCACGGGGCATCGGTGCAGGCAGGCAAGGCATTGCGTGCAGCCCAGCTCAGCCCAGCGCGGCGTGCCGTCGATGAGCGTGATGGTGTTCGTCGGGCATATATCGGCGCAGCGGCCGCAGCTGATGCAGGTGGGAAGCGTGTGGAAATCCTTGGTCGAGCGCGGCTTCTCGTCTTGTTCGGTGACCTGGGAAAGCAGGATGCCCAAGGGGTTGCGTCGCTCGGCGTGCACGCATTCGCGCGCTTTGATGCGCAGGGCCGTGCGATGGGCCTCGACTTCCGCATGGGCTAAAAGCCGCTCGCGTTTCTCTCCCTGAGCGGGCGCGTACAGGTACGTGCAGTTTCCGACCGATTTCACGCTGAACGAGGCGTCCAGATTGATTCCCTGCCAGCGTCGCAGTCGATCCGCAAAGATGCGCGCGGTGTTTCCGACGAACGCGCCGCAGCTGACAACGGCGTAGCAGTAGCAAGGGGCGAACACCTCTTTGTTGCCGGTGCGGAAGTTCGCGCGGCGTATGAATTCGTCCACGAGAGGAGGCGTGGTCCAGGCGTACGTGGGAAAGACGAAGCCGAGCGCTTCTCCCTGCTCCAAGGTGAAGTCGAAGTCCTTGTACTTGTAGGCTTTGCCCATGTCGACCAGCAGGTCGTCGGTTGTTTTGGCTACGATCTTCGCGGCTGCAAGAGAGTTGCCGGTTCCAGTGAAATAGAAGATCATAGTAGCCGCCTTTCGGTTTGCCCCTGCCCTGTAGTTGGCACATATCCCCAGTATAGCAAGGGGAGGGAGCCTGCGCTTGCGGCCTTTGGTATCATGAGCGCAACAAGTCTTTGACGGAGCGTTTCCGGTGATAGGAGGAGCGTATGGCAAGCGTGCTGTTTTTGGAGTACCCGAAATGCACAACGTGCAAAAAGGCCAAGGCGTGGCTCGACCAGCAGGGAGTTACGTACGAGGATCGGCATATCGTGGAGGACAACCCGACGGCTGCAGAGCTTGCCGCTTGGCATGAGAGAAGCGGGCTGCCTTTGCGCCGCTTCTTCAACACGAGCGGCATGGTGTACCGCGAGCGCGATATCAAGGCGCTGCTCGATGCAGGGCTGAGCGATGCGGACGCCTACGCCTTGCTTGCCGAGAACGGCATGCTGGTGAAGCGCCCGCTTGTGGTGGGCGAGGACTTCGTGCTGGTGGGCTTCAAGGAAGCCGAGTGGGAGCAGGCTCTTCTGTAGCGGTTTAGAGCGCGTCGGTATCGAGCCAAAGGGTGAAGGGGCCGTCGTTCGTCAGGCTTACGTCCATGTAGGCTCCGAAGCGCCCCGTTTCCACGCGCGGCACGTCGCGGCGCGCCCGTTCGACGAACCATTCGTACAATCGGTTCGCCTCGTCGGGTGCGCCCGCTTGCGTAAAGGAAGGGCGGTTTCCCTTCTTGCAGTTCGCGAACAGCGTGAACTGCGAAACCACCAGCACGTCGCCGTGCACGTCGGCAAGCGACAGGTTCGTCTTGCCGTTTTCGTCCTCGAATATGCGCAGGCGGCTTATCTTGCTCCAGAGGCGCTCCGCTTGGTCTTCGGTGTCTTCATGGCCCACGCCCAAAAGAATGACCAGGCCTTTTCCGATGAATCCTACCGTGCTGCCGTCGATTTCCACCTGCGCACGGCTTACGCGTTGAACGACTGCCCTCATGGAGGCTCCTTCGCTTGCGAGATTTGCTTGCTGCAAGAATCCTACGGCAAGAAGGGCTTCGGGGGCAAGGATGCACGCGGGATGTTTATGCGTGGCTTTCATGGGGCCGCTGGCCGCGCGTTTGCAAAAACGCTCCCGAGCGTTATAACGTATCGGGCATAAGACGATCGGGTGTTGAGGCGCAATCGCGCGTTGGCGAAAGGACTTCCATGAGCTACGCAATCGTGTACGACAGCAGCACGGGGAATACGCAACGATTGGCTTGCGCGGTGAAGGAAGCGCTGCCTGCGGAAGAAATTGTGGCGTTCGGACGCGTTGGAGACGTGGCTTCGGAGGATCTGGCGGCGGCGGATCGCGTGTACGCGGGATTCTGGACGAATCGGGGCGACTGCACCGACGAGATGGCCGAAGTTCTGTCCCAGCTGGAGGACAAGGACGTGTTCCTGTTCGGAACCGCGGGCTTCGGCGCAGATCAGACGTACTTTGCGGGCGTAATGGCACGCGTTGCTCGGCATGTTCCCGAATCTGCCCGCATCGCGGGATCGTTCATGTGCCAAGGGCAGATGAACGAAAGCGTGCGCACTCGCTACGAGCGTACGGCCCAGGCCCAGCCAGCCCAAGCCGCGCGCATGCAGCAGCTTATCGAGAACTTCGACGCGGCCGTCGGCCATCCGGACGATGCCGACGTTGCGCGATTGCAGGCGGCGGTCAAGCAGGTCTGACGCCGTTTGTAGATTGCGCGCCGACCCTGGACGAGCGTCGCGAGGGGTCGGCGCGCGCTTCGTTACGCTTCCTTGTCCTTGCGTGCTTCCGCCGGGTCTTCCAGGCGCGTTTTCAACAGCTGCAAACCGCCGACCACCACGCCGCCGATCACGAAGAACAGCAGGCTGAACGTATCCAAGCTCATGGCGGGCAAGGGCTCGGTCAAGGTGAGCGGTCCTTGCGTAATGGAGAACAGCGAACCGAGCATCATGCCCACGATGGCGTACATGGTCTGCGGTCGGAACTTCTTGAGGCACATCCTGATCAGGCGCACGAACAAGAGGACGCCGCAGGCAACGCCCGCGATGAACACCAGCAAGATGGGCAGATAGGCCAAATCCAATCCCATAACCGCGCGCACGGCCCCCATGATGGGCACGTACAGGCCGAAGATCAGCAGCAGGGTGGAGCCGGAGATGCCGGGCAGCACCATGGCGGAAATGGCAACCATGGCGGCGAAGAACACGTAGGCCACCATCCCGGGGTTCAGGCTGCCGACGGCCACGTTTACGCCTTCGTCCGATACGGGGCTGAGCAGGGTGATGGCCACGACTGCGGCGGCGCCGATTGTAACGAAGACCAGGCTTGCGGCATGGCCTTTCAGCGTGCTTTTTTCTTCAAGGACGACAATGGGGATGGCGAACACGATGAATCCCATGAACAGCGAGCTGACCTGGTAGATATGCGAGTCGAAGAAACTGGTCAGCACAAGCGCCGAAAGCCCGAATCCAATTATCCAGCCGAATCCTAGCTTGAGCAGGAACTTGACGGCATCGATCTTGGCGGCTTTCGGACCGTGGAACAAGTCGTCGAGCGAGCCGATGAACCGGTCGTAGAATCCCAGCAGAAAGGCGATGGTGCCGCCTGAAACGCCGGGGACGCTGTCGGCAAGGGCCATGCAGAATCCGCGCACGAAGTTGATGATAACGCCGGCAATGGACATAGTAAGGGAACCTCCCGCATCGATTGTGCGCAGCCGACCCTCTTCGGCGCGCATCGTCAGAACGTATAGCATGGCTCACGATCTTGCAAACGTCCAGCGATTCCCGTTGTTCCTGCAAGATATACAGATCCTCCATGCACAAAGGCCGGGGCGGTTGTCGGGTCGGGAAAAGAACGCTCTTCTGGCTCGCCGGCGACTCTTCTTTCGAAGGGTAGGCTGATTGTCGTGCGGCAAAATGGTATCCTGTGCTGGTGCGCGTGAAAATCGACTTTGAAACGGCGAAGGGGGCAAGGTGGCGTTTAGCGATCTTATCGTGTTGTACCTGTTCCTTGGGGGCACGGCTGCCGGAAGTTTTGCCGTGCTGTCCGCGGTCGATCTGTACGCTGCCTTTTCCTTTCGCCTGCGCTTCGGGTTCGTCGGGGTCCCGGTCGGGTATTCAGGGCATCGCGCTTTAAGTGCGACGCAGGAACGCATCACCAAAACAGGCTATTCGATTTCTTTTTCAATGGTCGTCGTAGGCATGCTGTGCCTGCTAGCTGATCTGGGACGACCGGAAGCGTTCTACTTGCTCTTCTTGTACCCGACAGGCAGCTTTGTTTCCATAGGAACATTCGCGCTTACGCTTTTCTCGGCATGCCTGGCCGTCGCGCTTGCGCAATCCGTTCTCGCCCTTCCTCCTGTATGGGAAAGGATCGCCCTTGCAGCGAAAGCTGTCGGAATGGTGCTTGCGGTTGCAGTCATGGTTTATACGGGGATGCTTTTAGAAAACGTCGTGGCGGTGGGTCTTTGGCGATCTGCGTGGCTTCCCGTGCTCTTTTTGCTCTCGGCGCTTTCGTGCGGTTGCGGGGTCGTGCTGCTGAGCACTTGCTTTTCCGAGGGCTACGCGGGCACGTCTTCATGGGTGAAGGGTCTTTCCGTTGTTGACCTGGTCATAGTTGTGTTTGAGGCTGTGGTTGCCGTAGCATGTGCGGCAACGGTGAACGCAGCGAGCGTCGAGCGGCCGTTCGACGCGCTGCTGGTGGGTGACCAGCTTTGCGCTTTTTGGTTCGGGTTTGTGGGGTGCGGTATACTTATTCCGCTGGTTATCGAAGCATCTGCGTTGACCGCTCGGAAGAACCATTCGAGCGGAGTCGTCGCCGCCATGGCGGTGCTTCTTCTCGTGGGTGGATTCTGTTTGCGGTTTGTCCTGGTGAGCGCCGGCGTCCAAACGGCAGTCTAGAGGAAAGCGGCTCCAATCGATCGTGGCAAAAGATACACCGATATTCACGTTTTGTGACCAAAGCGATCTGCCTCTTTGGGTGCAGTTGCGCGACCGCATGGCGTTTCTTATCAATTCGGGTTTCTACAAACCTGGCGAAAAGCTTCCAACTGTGCGCAAATATGCAGCTGACTTGCACATAGCTTACAATACCGTCAGCAAGGCGTACATGGGCCTTGAGCGGGACGGTTACGTTACAACAGTTCGTGGTAGCGGCGTGTTCGTTAACGATTTGGGCGCGCTCCCGCGAGAAGACGATCATGTAGGTGCTCTGGTCGAATCATTTGTTAAAAGCTGCCTTGAGGAAGGTATGACGTACGACGATATACCCAAACTGGTGTCTAAGCATATTCGGAAGGTGAAGAGGAGCCATGAAGAGAAGCAATGATGAGCGCGCTATTCGCGATGAGCGCGATTCGTATCGCCGTTCCGAAATGGAATTCGGCGTTGCCGCCGATGCATATCGCTCCGATCCTAGTAGGAAGGCTACGCGAAACGGAGCCGTGATGATAACCGTTTCGCTTTCGATAATGGCTTTTCTTGCGGTGCTCGCTTTGTGGTATGTGATTTCCGGCGTTCTCAGCTTCGCTGGCATCGTCGTGGCTCTTATCGTCGGGCTTGCGGTTCTGTCCTCGGTGCATGTGTGCCTAGAATGGGAACGCGCGGTGATCATGCGATTTGGACGCTTCAGCCGCTTGGCGGGCCCAGGCATCTTTCTGAGTATTCCTTTGGCGGAATTCTGTACGCTGCGTGTTGACCAGCGCACGATCGCCACTCCCTTCGGGGCGGAGGAGGCTTTGACGAGTGATCTGGTGCCTCTCGATGTTGACGCTGTGTTGTTCTGGATGATATGGGATCCCGAAAAAGCCTGCACGGAGGTCCAGGACTGTCATTTTGCCGTCGCCCTGACCGCCCAAACGGCGTTGCGCGACGCTATCGGCCGTGCGTCGGTTTCCAATGTGGTGATGCGCCGGCATCAGCTTGATCAGGAATTGCAGGAGGCCGTCGAAGCGAAGGTTACAGACTGGGGCATCACCGTGCTTTCGGTGGAGATTCGCGACATCATCATCCCTAAAGAACTGCAGGGAGTCATGTCGCTCGAGGCGCAGGCTGAGTGTCGAAAGAACGCGCGCATCACGCTCATGGAGGCAGAACGGGATGTGTCCGCCATCCTTCAAGAGGTTGCGGAAACGTACACGCATGACGAGATTGCCCTTTCGCTTCGTAAAATGCATTTGGTGTACGAGGGGATGCAGGAAAGCGAGGGTACTGTTGTGGTTCCGAGCGCTTACAGCGAGGGTTTTACGGCGGAATCAGATAGAGAATCCTCCAAAAGCTAACACGCTATTATCCTTAAAATAGAATAAAAACACCGAGAAATTGTCGTGCGACAGTATTGATTGTCGCACGACAATTTCTCATAATAGGCACCGAAGGGATCGGCCGATTTCCTACGAAAACATATCTGTGGCTCTGCTCTGCTGCGCTGCCGCAAGTCGAGTGCCCGCAAAGGCGGGCTATAGGAAGAGGAGGCTTAAGCATGGGGCTTGAATCCTTGTATCTATTCACTATGCTAGGGGGGTTGGCTGCCGGCGCATATGCGTTTGAAACGTGCCTACGCCGCACGCGCGAAGGCACGCGACCGTGGCTGGTTCCTTTGGCCGTCGTGGTGCTGTTCGCAATAGGGATGCTGGCTGCGACGACGCATGTCCATAGCATTCCGCGTGCGCTTCAATCGGTGCTGGGCGGCACGGTCAACTTGGGATCCGGCATGATTCAGGAAGTGGCCGTCGCGGGAGTTTTCCTGCTTCTGGCTGTTGTCGATCTGGTAATCACGGTGGTTAAAAAGGATAGCCCTTACGGGTTGCGCGCTGCTGGCGCCGTGGCCGGGGTTGCCTGCATGATCATGATGGGGGTCGCCTACATCGACATTTACGGCAATGCCGTGTGGTGCAACGCCCCTGCAACGATTCTGACGTTTCTTTCCGGCGATCTTGCAATGGGCTTAGCGCTGTTCGCTTTGCTCGATTCCGCTGATTACGGCAAAAAGCAGATCCGCTTGGCTGCGTTTTCCGCAAACGCGGTGCTTGCCGTGGGCCTGTGCTTGGAAGCGGCTGCGTTCGTGGCCGAGGGCTTTAGCCCTGTTGCCCAGATTGCGGCGATTGGCATCGCGCCGGTGGTTTCTAGCGTGTTGGTGGCCTTTTCGTCGAAGGTTGAAAACAAGAAGGCGCTCGCGGTTGCCGTTTGCGCTGCTTCAATTGTCGGCATTGCCATCTCGCGCTACGCGTTTTACGCGACCTGCACGGTAGCGTAAGGAAGCAAGGGGGATTATCGTGAGCATTGAATCTAAGAACATGTCTCGCCGCAGCTTTCTCGGCATCTCGGCGGCGGTAGCTGCGAGCGTCGCGGTGCTTTCGAGCACGGGATGCTCTGCGGAAGCGAGCCTTGAACCAAGCGACAAGCACGATCTGCCGACCGATCCGGCCGACAGCGGTACCTGGGTGGCTGCGGCATGCTGGCACAACTGCGGCGGCCGATGCATGAACAAGGTCATGGTGAAGGACGGCTCGGTCATTCGCCAGAAGACCGACGACACGCATGAGGACTCGCCTGATTATCCGCAGCAGCGCGGGTGCGTGCGCGGCAAGGCCCAGCAGCAGCAGTGCTTTGGCGCCGATCGGCTTAAGTACCCCATGAAGCGAAAAAGCTGGTCTCCCGAGAACCCGAACGGTCAAGCGCGCGGTGTCGACGAGTGGGAGCGCATTAGCTGGGACGAGGCCATCGGCTACATTGCCGACCAGTTCAAGACGATCAAGGAAAAGTACGGCAACCAGGCTTTCCTGATCGGCAGCTACGGCTCTCGCTACGCGTTCGCCCCTCTTTTGGCGTTCGGGGGCCATACGTCCGTTGCCGACTCCACCTCCCATGGATCGTATCTGCTGAACACGCAAACCACCATCGGCGTGCCGAAAACCGATGCAGGCGTCTGCAACGACCGAACCGACATGCTCAATGCCGAGACCATCGTGCTCTACGCCTCGAATCCTGCCTGGTCTGCCGCCGGCACTCCCAGCTACCACTACATCCGAGCTAAAGAAGCGGGCGTGAAGTTCATTACGGTCGATCCCATCTACACGGCTTCCGCTCAAATTCTCGATGCGTATTGGATTCCGATTCGGACCGGTACGGATACGGCGTTCATGCTGGGCGTCGCCTCCGAGATGCTTCGCCTCGACAAGGAAGAGGGCGACGTTGTCGATTGGGAGTTCCTGAACAAGTACACGGTGGGGTTCGATGCCGAGCACAAGCCGGCTGATCTGTCCGAAGACGTGAACTTCTTGGATTACCTGAACGGCGTCTACGACGGCGAGCCTAAGACCGCGCAGTGGGCATCCGAGATTTGCGGCGTTCCAGTGGAAAAGATAACGTACTTCGCCCGAGAGATCGGCAAGACCCACGACGTATGGATGCTGCACAACTTCGCCGCCGCCCGCTGCAACGGGTCGGAGAACGTTCCTCAGCTGTTCATGACGCTTTCTGCCATGGGCGGCCACTACGGCAAGCCGGGCAATTGCTCCGCGAACAACTACCACGCCAATGCTGGCAACGGCGGCCCTGCTCTCGTGAAGGCGGGCAAATCCGGTCTTCCTGCTTTGGACAACCCCATCAAGGGGGTCATTCCCGGTCCTCAGGTGTGGGAGGCGTGCTTGACAGGAGAATACCGCAACGTCGGGGATTGGTACGCCGGCGCCGGTGCCCAGGCGGGCGTGGACGAGACGTGCGACATCCATTGCATCATCCATGACGAGAACGCCTACTTGCAGACGGGCCCCAACATGAAGCGCGGCATCGAAGCCCACCGCAAGATGGATTTCGTTCTGTCCAAGGCGCAGTTCTTGACCACGCAAGCGCTTTATTCGGACATCGTTCTGCCCGTGACCACGCAGTGGGAGGTTCCAGGCGGCCTGTCGTCCTCTAACCGCGAATTCCTGTACTGCTTCTCGCAGGTTACCGAGCCGCTGTACGAGGCTAAGACCGACGCCCAGATCAACACGCTGATCATGGAGGCTCTCGGGCTTGATCCGTCGAAGGTTTACCCCATCAGCGAGACGCAGGCGTTCTTCAATCAGATCGCCGGCGCCACCGTCGTCGCGGAAGACGGATCGGGCAAGTACGAGCCGTTGGTGACCATCACGGAGGCGGACATTCGGGAATGGGGCGTCACGGGAGAGCCTCAAGCCGGTCGTGTGACCCTTCAAGAGTTTGTCAGCAACGGCGGTTATCAGGTGGAGCGTAAGCTGGGCGATCGGTACAGTTCGTTCATAGGCTATGCGGATTTCATAAAAGACCCTGACGCCAATCCGCTGAAGACCGCGAGCGGTAAGTTCGAGATCACGTGCCAGGCCAAGGCCGATTTGTTCAACAGCATCGGTTTAACGGATCGCGAATACAAGCCGTACCCCGAGTACATTGTGCCGACGGTTGGCTACGAGACCACGTTCAAAGACGGGAAGATCGACGGCGAAGCAGGCGAGTACCCGTACTTGATGTTCAATCCGCATTACTTCAGGCGCTCCCACAGCGTGTTCGACAACTGCCCGTGGCTGCGCGAGGCGTGGCCGAATCCGGTGTTCCTCAACGCGAGCGATGCCGAAGAGAAGGGCATCGTGGACGGAGACACCGTTCGGGTATGGACGAAGTACGGAGAGGTGCTTCGCAAAGCTTGCTGTATGGAGAACATGCGTCCGGGCGAAGTCGGGATTCCCCACGGATCGTGGGTGCGCGTCGACGAGAGCACGGGGATCGACCACGGCGGTGCGGACAACTATCTTATCGGCGATGATATTTCCGGTTGCGGTGTGACCAGCTATAACAACAATAACTGCAATTTTGAAAAGTACGTCGGAGCGTCGCTGGAAAACGATTGCGATACCGACAGGCGTATCGTCGAGCTTGGCTAGGGAAGGGGGATGCATCATGGCTGTTGGATTTTATCTTGACGTGACGCGCTGCATTGGCTGCCGTGCGTGCCAGGTCGCATGCAAGGACAAGAATCGCCTTGAAGTGGGCACGCTGTATCGCGAAGTGCATAGCTACACGGTGGGGAAGTTTCCCGATGTGGACGGCTACAGCTACTCGTTCGGCTGCAATCACTGCGAAGAGCCTGTTTGCCTGCACAACTGCCCGACGGGTGCCATTTACAAAGCTCCTGACGGAACGGTTATCCAGGATCAAAGCAAGTGCATCGGGTGCCGCATGTGCGTTATGTCGTGCCCGTATGGGCAGCCGAAGTACTTCCCCGACTCGGGGGTGTCCGGCAAGTGCGACGGCTGCTACGGCCTTCGCCAAAGCGGCAGCGACCCGGCGTGCGTTGCGGGCTGTCCTAATCGCGCGCTGAAGTTCGGCGACGTGGATGAGCTTCGTGCTGAGTTCGGCGGCAGCCTGGACGAGGGAAGCATCGCCGTGCTTCCCTCTCCGGACGAAACTCAGCCGCATATTTTGATCAAGGCGAAAGAGTGTGCCTTCGACGAAGATTATCGTCCTCTCGCTTGGTGATGTTCGCCGTCGTCGCACCGCAGGAGGGATGCGGTGCGACGACGCGTTTGCTTGTTGTTGCGCCGGCCTGGCCCGGCCGCCATGGTAAAGATGGGAGCCGCAATGTCCAACCGTGACCACGAAGCTGCACTCGCAATGCTTCTTGCTCGCCGCGCGTACCTGTACAGTTTGTGCCACGTCGTCTTTGGCAGCCGACCGACCCGAGACGTCGTCTCTGCGGCGTTTTCGAAGGAGGCGCGGGACATGCTGAGGTTTGTAGATGAGACGCTGTCTCAAGAAGATTGCGGTTGCATTGCCGCGCTGTCGGTTGGCTCGTGCGGACGAAGCCTTGGCGAGTGGGTTGGCGAAGCTGTCGCATGTATTGAGCGTCATGCAGTTCAGATCGAAGATCCGGCTTGCGTTGAGGCATTCGTCGAAAGCTTGCGATCAGACTACGACATGCTGTTTCAGGTTCCGGGAGAGCTGTACGTCCATCCTTGGGAGTCTCCTCATATCGGTAAAGAGTCCATGGTGTTTCAAGAAAGCACGCTCGATGTTCGGTCGTTTTATCGCAACGCAGGGTTCAAGTTGCAGACCGAGGGAAGCTTTCCCGATGACCACATTGCGGCCATGATGGACTACATGGGTCGCATGGGACATCGTGCGTACGAGGCGTATGCTGACGGGTGCGATGAAGATGCCGTTCAGGTACTCGCAGAACAGCGTCGGTTCTTGATCTCCCATATAACAACTTGGGTCGACCAGTTCGCGAATACGGTTATCGAGAACGACGAGCATGCGTGCTATGGTGCGCTTGCCGGTGCGATGGCGGCGTTCGCCCACCTTGACGAGGTGCTATTGACGAGGGTCGAGCGAGAGCTGGCTGGGTAGCGCGCAGCGTCGTACGGAAGGAGTGCAGTGGATCTCAGGGAGTATGCGCAGGCGTTCGACGAGGCCGAGCGGGATTTTGAATCCGCGGTCGAGTCGTACGGCGTAGCGTTCGAGTCGGTGGAGACCGCGGCTCGCGAACAACGCGAAAGCACGGCGCGGTCGTGCGGGTGTCATTGCGAGAACGGCTCTTCTTCGTTATGGAGCAATTGGATTTCGCCAGCGTGCTTGGCGTGTCGTACCGGTGACGAAACTGCGACGTTCTTCGTGGATCTGCGCTGTACCAAGAGCTGTTATTTCTGCTTCAATCCGAACCAGGACGGCTACGAGTACTTCCTTAGCCATACGCGCGATATCGTGGCCGAGCTTGAGCAAGCGCATGCTGCCGGCGCTGAGTTCCGGCACCTTGCCATCACTGGAGGCGAGCCTCTCTTGCACAAGCGACAGGTGCTGGACTTTTTGAAGCGCGCTTCGGTGCTGTATCCGGGGGTGCATACTCGTTTGTATACAAGCGGGGACCTGCTTGACGGCGAGGGTCTTCGCGATCTGGCCGAAAGCGGGTTGACGGAAATCAGGTTCAGCATAAAGCCGTTTGATCTGGATCATGGTCGGGCCGGTGTTTACGGGCTTATGGAGCAAGCGGTTCGCAGCATTCCTGACGTGATGGTGGAGATGCCCGTCATACCAGGCTCGCTTTCGCAGATGAAGGAGCTTCTTGTCCGATCCGACGCCATCGGCATTCGCGGAATCAACCTGCTGGAATTCTGCTTTCCGCTGCATAACGCTTCGGAATTCAAGAAGCGGGGATTTGCGCTGCGCAGGCGTCCTTTCAAGTATCTTTACAATTATTGGTACGGCGGCGGGGTTCCCGTTGCTGGCAGCGAGGGCGAAGCATTGGAACTTTTGAGGTTCGCGCAGCTTGAGGACTTGAAGCTGGGGGTTCATTATTGCAGCTCCGACAATAAGAACACAGGGCAGATATACCAGCAGAACAAGGCGTTCTTTGCCGACGAAGCGCTCAGAAGCGCGCATCCGTGGATGAGGCAAGACGAAGGCGACCGGTTCTTGAAATGCGTCAAGGCTTTTGGCCAAGATGCTCTCAAAGCGAAGACGTGGGCCGATACGATGGGATCGGTCGGTTACGGCTACGAGCCGGATATTCCCAGCATAGCTTTCTCGGTTGAGGATGCGGCATTGTTGAAGCGTGCCTGTTCGTCGATCTTCCTAGGTGAAAGCGTCAACGTGGTGGAAGAATGCGCTCCGAGCCTTGTGTCGGGGTCGGAGCGCATGGGGAAGCGCTCCGACCTGCACTTGCGAGAGGTTGCGGTTGTTCCTTACAGCGCCACGTGTCCGAACGTGATGATCGAGTAGACGAGCCCCGCGATGCCCAAGGCTATCACCACGGCGACGATGACCTTGTCCGAGGTTTTCTCGAACACCCGGGCCTTCGGGTCGTGCTGCCGAATGCCCACGACGTAAAGCGGCAGGCCGACGGCGTACACGATGCACGCGACCATGAGGTAGTTCAAGCCGGCTGCGTAGATGAGCCATAGCCCGTACAGCGATCCCGCCGCGCCCGTGAACAGGGCCATTCCGCGGCTGGCGAAGATTCCTTTCGGGTAGCTTTCGTCGAGCGCGATCTTGAACAAGAACAGCGTGCAGAACAGGTAGCACGGCAGCGCCATGACGCTGGTGATGCTGATCATGGTGGTCCAGGCGTTGTTGCCGATGAAGTAGGACACGATCAGCACGATCTGCACGACGATGGTGGTCCACAGAAGCGAGGTCGAAGGCGATCCCTTCTTGTTTTCCTTGACGAACGCCTTCGGGAAAATGCCGCTTTTGGAGGCGGCCAGCGGCATCTCGCCCAGCATGAGCATCCATACCAGCCAAGAGCTGAGGACCGATATGATAACGCCGGCGTTGATGAGGATCTCGCCCCATTTGCCGAACTTGTCCAGCATGATGGCGGCCATGGACGGGTCGGCCATGTTCCCGATGTCGGCCTGGGAGTACACGCCCAAGGGCAGAAGCGATACGATGACGTAGAGCAGCAGGGTGACCAAAAAGCCGATGGTCGTGGCCTTGCGCACTGCCGTTTGCGACTTGGCCTTGCCCGACACGACCACGGCGCCTTCGATTCCCAGGAACAGCCACAGGGTCACCAGCATGGTCGCCTGCACTTGCGGCATGACGTTGTCCCAGGTGAAGCTAAGGTCGATGCCGCCCTTCATGCCCCAGAAACCCTCCATGAACACCGAGAGCTTGAATACGGTGGCAACGGCCAAGATGAAGACGGCAACCGGCAGCAGCTTGCCGATCGTGCCGATGATGTTCAGGAAGCTGGTTTGCTTCGCGCCTTGCAGCGCAAGCAAATACATTGCCCAGGTGATGATGGAGCCGCCGATGATGGACGGGATGTTGTTGCCGCCGGCGAAGTCGGGCACGAAGTAATTGAGCGTGGCCATGACCAAAACGGAGTAGGCCACCAACGCGAAACAGTTGCATATCCAGTATCCGTACGCCACGAAAAAGCCGATGAGCTTGCCGAAGCCCTTTTCGGCGTACGTGTACAGGCCGTTCGTTAGTTCGGGGCGCGCGGCCGACAGGATGCGGAACGTGTTCGCGATGAACCAGATGCCGATGCCCGTGACCACCCAGGCGATAATGATGGCTCCGGCGGAAGCGTCCTGCGCCATGTTCTGGGGGAGGTTGTAGATGCCTCCGCCGATCATCGCGCTGATGACGATGCCTACCAGGCCGATCAGGCCAACTTTTTTGGAGCTGTCCTGTGCCGGTGCGCTGCTTCCGTTGGAACCGGGTGCGGTGTTGTCTGCCATGATTCCAATCCTTGTCGAATGAGGGCGCGCCCGCCAGAGCGGACGCGCCAGGGTGCGAATGGGGTGCGCGATGCGCTAGTTTGCCAGGACCGTAAGCGGTTCGAAGTCCATCTGCTTGAGCCAGTCGGACAGGTGCAGGCTGTTGAGGGATGCGAAGCCGGTTGCGGGCACGGCGTTGCGCGCGAGCGTGACGTAGGGTCCTACGGTAATGGCGTTGCCGATCTCGTTGGGTTTCATCATGCGGTAGGCGAAGCTCACGTACGTGCGGTCGAACAGCACGCTGGAGTCGCGTCCGCATTCGACCACGGACCAGACGATCTCCTTGCGATGCTGCTCCAGGTAAGCCAGCATGTCCTGCTCGTTGTCGTTTTCGGTCCAGACGCCGGCGTCTTCGATGAAGAGGTCGGCTGCGAAATCGCGGTCCGCGGAAAGCGAGATGGCGATGAACGACCATACGCCGTACGCTTCGCCTTCCTTGAGCGGGCGGTCTTCCTTGGGGCGGTACGCCGTGATTCCCTTGTTGGCGCAGATGGTGTGCGCACCGGGGATGGGGTGGTAGCGACGGTTCTCGGCCGTTCCGAACAGTTCGATGCCGGCATTAAGCAAGGGCTGCGCGTCGAACACCTTGAGCTCGCTGCCATCGAACTGCTTCTCGGTGAACAGCGGTGTGCTTGCGCCCGATGCGATGTCGTCATGTCGGGCCAGGTCGTAGCCCCAAACCTGCCCGGCCATGCCGCAGAACGACGAGGCGGTCAGCATGTTGATCTGACCGACGTAGGCATCGGCCGTTTCGGCTTTGTCGTAGGTAACGATGCCGTCGATCAGCATGTCGTTGGTTTTCTCGACCGTTCCGGCGGACACTTTGAGGACCGATACGTATCCGTTGCCGTAGGCGCCCGGCATGCCGTAGCCGTCGCAGTAGTCGTCGTACGGGCTGATGGCGGTCTTGTCGATGTGCGGCGCGCGCATGGTCGCGTGAAGGCTGGGCGTGCGGGCGATGGTGCGGTTGCGGCGTTCTTCGATGTTCTTCATGAAGGTCCTTTCGTTGCGGATACGATTCGCGCAGATTGTAGGACGGCCCGGTTTTCGCGTCCCGGGCGGTAAAAAGATGGGACCGAGACGTGCTCGCGCTGATGCTGAAGCGTTGAATGGGCCGGGGCGCGCGAGGCGCCGGTTTTCTTGCCTTGTTCAGATAGGGGTTTTCCTTATTTAGGAGGGTTGCTGCTTTACGACCTTCGCGCGTGCTGTATATTACAATCGTTATATAACAGTTGTTATTTTGGAGGTACGGTTATGCCGGAACGGAAGGTAACGCGCGAGACGGTGCTCGAGGCAGCTCTTTCCCTTGTGCGCGAACAGGGGGAGGGCGCACTGAGCGCGCGGGCTATCGCGGATCGCGCGGGTTGTTCGGTGCAGCCTATATACAGCCTGTTCGGCGACATGAAAAACCTGGTGAAAGCCCTATACGACCATGCGCGCGCCTGGGTTGCCGCGTACAACCGCGAGCACGAGCATCGCGCTCCGAACGCGTTTGCGGCAAACGGGCTTTCCCATTTGCGCTTGGCGCGCACCGAAGGCAACCTGTTCCGGTTCCTGTACCTGACCGCGCACATGGATGCTGCCAGCTTCGAGGACGTGTACCGCAGCGTTGCACTGCCAAACGTGGAGAGGTGCGTGGAGGAGCTGAGCGGGCTTGATTCCGTTGCGGCGCGGACGTTGTACCTGCACATGATCGTCTATACCCACGGTATGGCAACCATGCTCGCTTCGGGTGCGCGGTTCGACGACGAAGAACTGTACGAACGGCTTGACGAGGCATTCAGAGGCATGTCGTCGCTCGCGGGCGGCGAGCGCGTTCTTGCTGCGACTTCCAACAAGAAGGGGTCTACGCTATGAGCAGGCGGTTGGTTATTTTCGACGCGGGCGATATGGGGGAAGAGGCGTTCGCGCAGGGTTTTTCCGACGGGGACGTGCTGTTCTCGGCCACGCCCGAGGTTCGGATGTGCATCGGCTGCTTCGGCTGTTGGCTGAAAACCCCGGGTATGTGCGTGCTGCGCGACCGGTGTCAGCAGATGCCGCAGCTTTTGCGGCAAAACGATGCGGTGGTGGTTGTGAGCCCCTTGGTGTACGGGGGCTATTCCCGTTCCGTCAAGGCTGTGTTCGATCGGTCTATCGGGTACCTGCTGCCGTACTTCCGCATGGTCGATGGTCAGATGCATCATGCCATGCGCTACGATCATGCGTATCGCCAGGAGGTTCATTTCTATGGGCCCAGCACGCACGAGGAACGCGATCTGGCGCGTCGCTTCGTCCGGGCGAACGCGGTCAACTTCAACGTTTCAGAGGTTGATGTGCATTTTCACGAGGGCGTAAACCAAGCGAAGGAGGCTGCGCTATGAATGCAGTGCTGTTGTGTGGAAGCCCGCGAGCAAAGAAAAGCAATTCGGCGTACTTGCTTGAGCAGCTGAAGGATCGCATGGAAAAGGATGCGCATGCGGAGGTGCGCCAAGCTGCAGCTGCGATCTCGGACGCGAACGAGCGCCTTGCCGAGTCGGTGGCTGCAAGCGATGTTTTGGTGATCGCCTTGCCGTTGTACGCGGATGCGATACCTTCCGCTTTGTACGAGGCGCTCGATCGAATCCGCGAGCATGTTTCAAGGGCGCAGACGGCGCCGATGCTCTACCTGATCGTTAACAGCGGATTCTACGAGGCGCGTCAGAACGAATTGGCCATCGAGATGTTGTGGAACTGGTGCGCTGCTTGCGGCATGCGCCGCGGTCGGGCTTTGGCGGTCGGAGCGGGCGAGATGTCGCAAGTTGCGAAGATGGGCGTCGGTCCGCTTAAGAACCTGGGACGCGCTTTGGACGAGCTGGCGAACGATATCGGGCAGGGGCGATCGGGCGAGACGATGTTCGTGGAACCTAACTTCCCCCGCCTGTTCTACCGGATGGCGGGGCATCGCTCTTGGAATGCGCAGGCGAAAAAGAACGGCTTGAAGCCGCGCGATCTGCTGCGCGCGGAGTAGCCGGGGCCGCCGATGCGGCGCCCGCGCTGTGGGCGGATTCATTCCGGCAGGTCGACGAGAGAATACGTGTCGATGCTTTGACGTTGGCGGAGTATACGGCATACGGTGAGCGTTGCGGCGTCGATGCGCCGTATCGTCGCAAAGGCGGCTTGTGGGTTTTTGCATTCGAGCCCCAGGTGGATGGCTATCGACTTCCGGTCGAGATGAGCGCGCTGCCTCCATGCGAGATCGAGCATGATCGGTTTCCGACCGGTGCGTAGTCGAGATTCCGGAGTGCGAATATCTCGCGCAACCTCGCGTCGGACTCTTCGGCGGACAGAGTTTCGGGGCGGTACTGCTCCTCGATTTCCGCTTCGCGCAGAGCCAGGTATGCCCGGTTGCGCCGTTCGGCTGCTTGCGTGCATACGTTGTTGGGCTGCGTGCGCAGGTCGGTTATAGGCCTGATGACGGGAAGCGGTGCAATCGGGGAGGGCATAGCGCTCCTTTCAATGTGCTTTGTTAAGTACATAATGCTATCTGAAATAAAGTATATGAAAGAAGGCGAAATATTCGGGTATTCTTGCTTGACCCTCTCGTTACGGGAGGGTTTATGCTGTATTCCGGTGCTCGGGCGATCGACGAGCGCCGGAGGCGAAGGAGGCCAGCATGCCGCATGAGAAAACCTATACGGTTCACCAGCTTGCCGAGTTGTCGGGCGCAACCGTGCGCGCGCTGCATCATTACGACGAAACGGGGCTGGTTCGGGCGCAGCGCGCTGCGAACGGGTATCGGCTGTACGGCCCTGCAGAGGTGGATCGGCTGCAGCAGGTTCTGCTGTATCGCGAGGCCGACATGTCGCTTGGCGACATAAAGCGACTGCTTGACGATCCGGCGTTCGATGCGCGGGAGGCTTTGGCCGGGCATTTGCGCGAGTTGCGGTCTCGGCGTGCTCGCATAGATGGACTGATCGCGAGCGTTCAGAGAACGCTCGCCAGCTTGGAAGGACAAGAAACCATGAAGGACAAGGATAAGTTCGAGGCGTTCAAGAAGGGACTCGTCGAGGAAAACGAGAAGAAGTACGGCGCGGAGGTGCGCGAACGTTGGGGCGATGAGGCCGCCGACGCCAGCAACGCGAAGCTTATGGGCATGAGCGAGGAGCGGTACCTTGTCGTGCAGGAGCTCGAGGCCCAGATCAAGGACTCGTTGCTGGCCGGCATGGCTGCGGGCGACCCGGCGGGCGAAGACGCCCAGCGTGCCGCTGACCTGCATCGCCAATGGCTGTGCGCATTCTGGAAGGACGGCACGTACTCGAAGCAGGCGCATGCTTGCTTGGCCGAGGGCTATGTGGCCGACGAACGCTTCGAGGCGTACTACGAAGCATGGGCTCCCGGTGCGACCGTGTTTCTTCGCGACGCCATCAAGGCGTACTGCTCGTAGTGGTGCCGGGGGCGCGTTGGCGCTTCGGCTGGACGCCATAGGAGCGGCGTCCAGCCGAAGCTCGCGCGCGGCTGGCGTGCCCCTCGGTTAGCTCTTTTCTGCCGTGGGACTGGTATGGTCGTCATCTTCTTTTGCGAGCAGGCAGGTTGTTTCGAGGGCTTGCGACAGCTCTTCCTCGGTCGGTAGGCAGAGCACGTACTGCGAGGCAAATATTCCTCTCCCATCGGCGAGCGCGGAGTACTTGGCTACCGTTTTGTTGCGATTGGCGCAGAGGACGATCCCGATCGTGGGGTTATCGTCGGCTCGGGTGCATTGATCGTCGAACAGGCGAACGTAGAAGTCCATCTGGCCGATGTCCTGCGGCGTGAGCTTCCCTGTTTTCAGATCGATCAGCACGAAGCACTTGAGGATGTAATGGTAAAACACAAGATCGATGTAGTAATGGTCGCCGTCGGCGCTGATGCGTTGTTGACGGGCGACAAACGAGAATCCCTTTCCCAGTTCCAGCAGGAATTGCTGAAGCTTGTCCATGAGCGCTTGTTCCAAGTCCGTTTCCAGGAAGTCTGAATTTCCGTTCAGTTCGAGGAAGTCAAGAACGTACGGGTCTTTGAGGACGTCGTCTGCCTTGGTCGGAGGCTCAAGCTGTTGGATCTCTTGCCGAACCTTGTCTTTTCCCTCCGCACGGGTGGCCAGCAGGCGTTCGTAGTAGAACGAGTGAATCTGTCGATCAAGCTGTCGTACCGTCCAGCGCTCCTCGACGGCGGAGCGGACGTAGAAGTCGCGTCGAACAGGGTCTTCTATGCGGATGATCAGGCGATAGTGTGACCAGCTCAATTCGGCACACAGTGTGTGCCGAATTGGGTATGCAAGGTACAGCTGACGCATGGCGCGGAGATTTCGCTCCGTGAACCCTTTGCCGAACTCGGCGGTCAGCCGCTCGGACAGGTATTTCATGAGGTGCTTTCCGTATTCGGCGCGATCTCCCTGCGCCTCGGCGATTTGTCGCCCGATTTCCCAATAGGCGGAAACCATCGCGTCGTTCACGGCGGCAGCGGCTTTCGTGCGTGCTGACGCAAGCGTTGAGCGAACGGATTGGTAAACCGTTTCATCCGAGGCGGAATCGTAAAGCTGTTCCATGGACAGCCCCCTTTCAAGAAGGCGGCTGTCCTTTGCGAGAAAGTTAGGGTAGCACCCAACCAACGTATATTGTGTGTTCCATTATATAGAACAAAAGTTCGTGTATCAAGCGTTTTCTTCCGTCAAATCCAGTCGGTTGATGCGGTCGGCCAGGTCGGCGCCGCGCTCGTAGAACAGCAGGCTCTTGTTGTGTTCGAAGTACCGATCGCAGCCGTGGTCGTTGATGAAGGCCATGCTGTAGCGGTTGACCGACAGGTCGGTGACCAGCAGCAGCATTTCCTGGCTTTCCCCGAACGCCCGCTCCACGAACTCAAACGCGTTGTCGAGCGCCTGCCCGGCAGTGCCCACATGTTGGTCAAGCGCGCTCACCGATTCGCCGAACAGCAGCTTTACCTGGGAGAACGGCACCGAGCTACCCGCGTTGCGCATGGCTTGGTCGAACAGGGCCAACGTGCGCTCGTACGCTACGTACTTCTCGTCCGATAGCAGGCCGTTCTTGCGTTCCGTTTCCAGCTGGCGCTGCAAGGCCGCGGATCGGTCACGCAGCTGGGGCAGCACATCGCATTCGTCCGCGTCTTCTGCATTCGCTCCCGCTTCGTCGCGGATGGCCGTCAGCTCGCGATGCGCGAACGCAACGGCGCGCTCTTCCAGCACGGCATCGCGCACGCGTCCGCCCAAAGCGTCGGTGATCAGGCCCATGAGCGAAACGCGTTCGTCGAAGGCTGCTTCCTGCGCGCGCTCGAGCACGGTTTCGTCTTCTTCGCCCAACAGGATGCGGTCAATTTGATAGTCGGCCCGGTACTTGGTGAACAGGTCGTAGTACACGGAAAAGCGCTTCGATATCTCGGCGTTCTGCACGTACTGGCTGACCAGCAGTTCGTCTACGGGGAGGCCCTGCTCTTCGTAAAGCTTCATCATGGACGAGAGGTCGTCCCATCCGCGCGCAGTGACGAACGATTTGCCGTCCACCGTGGTTTCCATGTGGTAGAAGTGATCGCGCTCGATGTCCAAATACGTTAGCACAGCGGGGTGAACTCCCTGCTCGACGGCGTAGTCGCGCCAAACCGCGAAATCGGGGTCCACGTCGATGCGCTTGAGGCGGTCCCAGGTGGCGATGTCGAAATCGTGCGCGGTGCGGTTGTATTCGGTCGGGTTTCCGGCCGTGACCACGATCCAGCCGTCGGGCACGCGATGGCGGCCGAACACCTTGTACTGCAAGAACTGCAGCATGGCGGGCGTCAGCGTTTCGGACACGCAGTTGATCTCGTCGAGGAATAGGATGCCTTCGCGTCGTCCGGTCGCCTCCATCGCGTCGTATACGGCGGCGATGATCTCGCTCATCGTGTACTCGGATACGTCGTACTCGATGCCGTCGTAGGTTTTCTTCGCGATGAACGGCAGGCCGAGCGCGCTTTGGCGCGTGTGGTGCGTCATCGAGTAGGACACGAAGCCTACGTCAAGCTCCTGCGCGATCTGCTCCATGATGGCCGTCTTGCCGATGCCGGGCGCTCCCAGCAGGAACACCGGGCGCTGGCGTTCGGTGGGAAGGCGGTAGTTACCGAACGCATCCTTTGCGAAGTAGGCTATCATTGCGTTTTTGATCTGGTCTTTCGCTTGCCGAATGTTCATCGGATGTCCTCTTCCTCTTCCAAAACGAAGGTTTCGTCCAGTACTACTTTCATGGCCCAAGAGGCAACGGGCGGGGCGGCTGCGGCGGATACGTCGTCTACGAATACGAAGGCGGTGTCGTAATCGGGCTTGCGGGCGGGGTAGGTGCCCTGTCCGTCGGTGAAGTAGATGAGGCCGCCCAGGTTCGTTAGATCGCCGCGCTCGATCTCGCTATCCACTAGGGCGAACACGGGCCTGAAGTCCGTGCCGCCAAGCCCCTTGATCTCCAGGTTCTCCAGATAATCCTCCAGCTCCGCCAGCGATCCGATGCGCACGGCGCTCGTGACGGCGGCGTCGCACTGCACGATGAGCACGTTCATGTCGGCGAAGAAGCTGGTTTCGTTCGCCAGGATGGCGTAGGTCTTTTCGATGAAGCGGCGCACCAGGCCGTCTTTCGTGGAGGCCGAGGTGTCGATGGCGATGACGAAATCCCTGATGCGGCGCTCTTCCACGTATTCGAGCGGTTCGATCAGGGGCAGATTGCCGTAGCGCTCCAACCCATAGCAATAGTACACGTAGTCGAATTCGTCGTCGTTCACGCGAATCTGCTCGCCCATGCGCGCGAACTTGCGCAAGAACTCGCGATAGTCCTGGCGCTCGCGCGTGACCGCCTTCAGATTCATGGCCAGGTTCGCGCCCTCGACTCCCCAGAGCTTCGCGTACGCGTCTAGCTGCACGCCCATCTCGTAGGCCGCGCTCTTCCATTGCTCTTTCGATCGGTCCAGGTTCACGGTGTCGGCGAATCGGTCGTCGATGGATCGGCCGGCTTTCTCGGGCGCTTCCTTTTGCACGATGTCGTCCTGGCTGACGGCTTGGTGGGACGTATGGTTGCGTTTCGCCTGATCGGCATCGGGAGGCAGGTCCATGTCGGTACCGCTTTTCGCGGCCTGCGAGGAAGCTGCGCCATCCGGTGCGTCCGGCCCTTCGTCGCGCCGGCCCTCCTCGGAATCGGCCTTGCTGCGCGCGGCCTCTTGCGCGGCCATGCGATGCCAGGGTTCGTGGTCGTCCACGTAGAAGGGCGCGCGCAGGGCTTCCAGGTCGTCGTCTTCCAGCTGCTGCTCGATCAGGTAACGGTAGACGGTTTCGGCGGTTGCCAGGGGGACGTCGGCATCGATGCGCGCGAGGGCGGCTCGTTGGCGATCGGCGCGCTCGGTGCGCGTGACGGGCAGGTCAAGCTCGTTGATGGCGCGCTCGACCACGATGTCGCAGGCGGCGTCCCAGCATGCGGCGTTCACGCGCGCAGACGGGTACGGATGCAGAAACACGTTGTGCAGCACGATGTGCAGGTACGCCCGTGCAATCGAGGCCGGCTCGTCCGCGTAGGCGCGCGCGATGCTGGCGGGGCTGTACCGTATGCGGGCGCCGTCGGTGGCGAACGTGGAACCGGGCACGGGGAGGTACGTAAGGCGCGCGAACGCAGCGTTCATGAACCTCAGGTTCACGAGCAGCTCGGTTCTCGCGAGGTCGAGCGCTTGCCGCGCAAGCGGACCTACGGCTTCGACGGCCATGTTGCTCCTTTGAACGGACGTGCGTGTGCGAAGCACGTGCTGGCTTCGCGGTGGCTCTTGCCTTCGTCGCTTCCCGCAGTGTAGCATGGGGCAGGCCAAGGGTAAACAAACCTGTTACCAAGAGGTTTTTGGGAGGTAGCACAATACTATGATGGAAAACACGCTGGTCTATCATGGTGCGCAGGCGCCCATCGATGATCTTATTGATCAAGTGATCAAAAATCCACCCCGTCTTGACGCGCGCGACGTAGACGTGGTGGAAGCTGCTCGGGCGGTGGAAGGCGAGGTGTGGTCCCCCCAGCTTCCGGCGTACCGCGCATGGGTGGCGAACGACGGCGCCGACGATGCTGCTTCGGGCGAGGGCCGCGAGGGGGATTTGTTCTCGGCCGGCGCGCTGTGGATGGGGGAGTTCGATGAGCTGCTGGCCCAAGCGGCCGAGCAGGATGCCGGCGATTCCGTCGAGCCTTCGCCGATGCGGGCTCGCATGGAGGAAGGCCTGCGCGGTGCGATAAGCGTGCGGCAGGTTCCGGGCGGCTATGCTCTAACGGCTTTCGACTTGCATCGTTTTGCTGCCGCGGTCGGGCGCAGCGAGGATCTAGTGGTTGCGCTTCCTGCGTTCGTGGACGGCGTCGCCGTGGTGCGCGTGGCGGTCGAGGCGTTTGCCCGGCGGTTCGTGCAGGGCGTGGGCGTGCGGCTGCTGGTGGTGCCCGATACGGTGGAGCACGTTGCGGCGAACGCGTTCGCGGCGATGTCTGCACAGCGGATTCACCTTGGGCGCGGCGTAAGCCAGCTGGGCGAGCAGCGTTGCGACCTTGCAGGCGTTTCCCCGCGCTTGGCGCGGCGGGAGTATTCGGTCGATGCGGCCAATGCGCGCTATTGCGCGCGCGAGGGAAGCCTGTTTTCCGACAATGGCAAAGAGCTGGTGTTTCTGGCTTCGCCCTACGGCGAGCGCGTGAGCTTGCCGCAGGGCGTGGAGCGCGTGGCCGCTGCGGCGTTTGCGGACGGATGCGAGCCGCCTGCGGTGGTGGACTGCTCGGCCGCGCTCGCGCGCGTGGATGCGCGCGGTTGGGACGATGCGGTTTGGAAGTGTCCGGCCGAAGCTCCTGCGTACCGCGCCCTGCGCAAGCGCGGCGTGCGTTTGGCCGGGCCTTTTGCCGTGGAGCTTGACGGATGCTGGTACGATTTCGGTGACGAGGGCGCCGTGCTGGTGGCGGGTCCGCCGAAGCCCGTTTCGGTGTCGCGTCGTTTCGCTGAGCAGGCTGCCGTGCGCGCCGTAGCTGTGCGCGGCGCGGACGAGGCTGCCGCCGCTGCCGCGCGCGAGCTTTCGCCGTCTGCGGCAGCGGCCGAAGCGGCTACGGAGTTCGCGGCGTCGGGCGAGGCCGGTTCGACGGTGGACTACGTGTCGGCCAGCGCGAGCGACATCCTTGCGCTTCCGCGACAGGTCGAAGGGCGTCCGCTGGTGCGCATCGGCGTGAGGGCTCTGCCGTTCGCCCCGGCCTCGGTGGTGGTTCCCGACACGGTGCGCGTCATCGAGCGCGACAACGCGTGCCGCGGAACGAAGCGCCTGGTCTTGCCCGAAGGTTTGCGCTCCATCGGCGCGCATTGCTTCTGGTCGCGCAAACTGGAAGGCCCCGTTCCCATTCCGGCAAGTTGCCGCTCGGTGGGCGAGGGCAGCTTCGAGTATTCGGTGTGCCGGCTGTTGCATACGGGAACTATCGTGCATGTTTCCGCCGACCAGCTGCTCAGCTGTTTTCTGGTGGACGCTCCCGACGGCGTTCCGTTCGACTTCGCGCGCTACGACGAGCTGTTGCGATCGGGGAAGAACTTGCCGGATCGTTTGGGCGCGCTTCTGCATCGGCTTGCGTCGCCCTACCGACTGTCTGACAGCGTGCGCGCCGTTCTCGTCTCCCATCTGCGGGGATGCGGGAAGGAGGCGTGGGAGCGCGTCGCGCGCGAGGGCGATCGCGACATGGTTGAGGCGTTGGTGGAAGCCGGGTTCATCGACGAGGCCTCGTTCGACCGTCAGATCGAGCTTTTGCGCTCGTGCAACCGCACCGATTGCGTGGCGTACCTGATGGAATGGCGTCGCGAGCAGCGCGCCTCGGAGGCGAGCGCGCCCTCTTCGTTGCGCGATCGGTTCGCGCTGTAAGGAAGCGCGCGAAGGGGGACCTCGCTTCCCTGTCTTGCCGGTTCTGTCCCTGCCGGGCGATCCGGCTTCGACGCGACGAGGGCTGGTATACTGGGAGCCCGAATGGAACCAACGCTGCAAGAGGTGCGCGATGATCGATGAGATACAGGTTGAGAACCTTGCGCTGATACGCGAAGCCGCGCTTGAGCCCGCGCGCGGGTTGACCGTGCTCACGGGCGAGACGGGCGCGGGCAAGACGGCGCTGCTTTCGGCGTTGAAGCTGCTCATGGGCGCGCGCGCCGATAAAGATTCCGTGCGCGACGGCGAGGACGCGCTGGCTGTATCGGGTCGGTTCTTCGGGATTGCGGCTCTGGGCGATGGCCAAGATGATGCGGTTGCCGATGATCTGGTGGTTTCGCGCCGGGTTACGTCGGACGGTCGGTCGCGCGTGAGCATCGACGGGCGCATGGCCAGCGTCGGGGAGCTTGCGCGCGTGGTTGCGCCCACGATAGACCTGTGCGGACAGCACGAGCATCAACGGCTCATGCGCCCCGTCAGCCATGTTCGCATGCTCGATGCGTGGGCGGGCGAAGCCGTGGCGGACGCGCTTGCCGCGTACGAAGCTGCGTTTTCCCAGGCTGACGCCGCGGCGGCTGAGCTTGCTCGCGTTCGCGAGGCGGGGGCTTCGACATCCGCGAAGCTCGATGAAGCGCGGTTCGTGCTCCAGCGCATCGACGCGGTGTCGCCGCGCGAGGGGGAGTATGAAGAGCTGGCGGCCGATTTGGCAAGAGTGGAGCATGCCGAGGCATTGGCAATGGCGGCAAATGCGGCCCACGGAGCATTGGCGAGCGAAGGCGGGGCCGTCGACGCGCTCGGCGTTGCCGTAAGCGCTCTGGATGCCGCTGCCCGTCATGACGGCAAGCTGGGCGAGTACGCCGACGCCCTGCGGGAGGCGGGATACGTTCTGGAGGACATCGCCCGTGAAACGCGCGATTATCGTGACAGCGTGGAGTTCGACCCCGAGGTTCTTTCCCAGCAGCAGGAGCGCATGGCTGCGCTTCAAGGCTTGCTGCGCGCGCACGGCCCGCGTATGGAAGACGTGCTGGCATGTCGTGAAGAAGCCGCTGACCTGGTATCTTTAGTAGACGACGCCGCCGAGCGGGAGCGCGCGGCCCAGCAGGCCGTCGATCGCGCCGAGCAGGCGCTTGCCGATGCGGCGTCTGCTCTGGATGCCGCTCGCGCCGACGCCGCCCCTCGCTTCGCGGCTGCCGTGACGCAGCACATGGGACGTTTGAAAATGGGTGGAGCGCAGCTGGTCTGCTCGATTCAGGCGCTCGATCGAAGCGCTTGGACGAAAGCGGGGCCGTCGAGCGTCGAGTTTTTGTTCCGTCCCGGTTCCGGCATGCAGGCTCGACCGCTGGCGCGCATCGCGTCTGGCGGCGAGGTCAGCCGCGTGATGTTGGCGATCAAGGTGGTCCTAGGCGAGTCCGACGACGTTGATACGCTCGTGTTCGACGAGGTGGATGCCGGCGTGGGCGGGTCGACGGCGGTTGCCCTGGCCGATGTGCTGGCCGATCTTGCCCGCACGCATCAGGTGCTCGTGGTGACGCATCTTGCCCAGGTGGCCGTGCGCGGCCATGCTCATTACGTGGTTCGGAAGGTCGACGGCGCATCCGGCATGCCCGAGACCGAGCTGCGCCGCCTTTCCGCAGAGGATCGGCCGGCTGAGATCGCTCGCATGCTATCGGGCGATGCTACGGACGCCTCGCTTGCCCATGCGCGCGAAATGATCGATGCCGTTCAGGGGTAGCCCTCGAAAGACGTGTTAGCGAAAAGTGCGCGCAAGCCCCCGCGAAGGTTGCGCGCGCTTTTGTTGGATTCGCCTCTCTCCTAAAACTTTGCATTGCTCGTGGAAATTTTCGGGGGGGGGGGGGTATTTCCTTCTTTGCCCTGTGCTAGGATTGCCTCGGGTTCTTTCGCCGTTCGTCGCGAAACCCTTTATGATTTCAAGGGGAGAGACCAGCTACACGTACGCGTTCGCGCTTTGCGGTCTGGTGATTTGAAGGTTGGGGCGATGGCTGACCAGGCGTTTGATTTGCTTACGAAGGCAAGGAGCTTCATCGATGCCTGCTTTGGGCGGTGCGATGAGGCTGCTGCGAACGCCTATGTGACGGATTCCTTTTCGATGTGCGGTTTTGAAACGTCGGCCGCTTCGGGCGAATTGCGTGCGCATCGTGCGCTCGAAGAGGTGTGCGGCCTGGTTCGCGCCGCCGATGCCCGGCTGGTCTTTTGCGAGTGCCGTATGGCACATGCGTCTTGCGACCATGCTCTTGCGGTGTCGCGTATTCGCTTGAATGTCCGGAATCGTGCGTATTCGGACGGCTTTTTTCTCGAGCGAGAGCACCAGCTTACGATTGCATTCGCTTTGGTCGAAAATTCCTGGCTTATCGAGCATGTGCATATTTCCGTTTGCGACGGACTTCAGGGGCCGGTGATCGGGCTGCATCGAACGTCGGCGCAATCGATGGAACAAGTGCGGCGCGAGAGCCTTGAGCGCGATCGATACAAGATTGTGGCTGAGCTGACCGATGACGTCGTGTTCGAATACGACGTTCTTGAGGACAGGCTCACCTTGGCGAGCGCTTGCTTCGACCGGGACCGGGGCATGGTGCGCGATCGTCTTGTTATTGAGCAGTACGGTGGTTCCGTTCGCGAAGAAGAGTTCGTGCATCCTGATGATCTGGGACGATATCGTTCTGATCGCAGCATGCTGGAGCTGCCCGGCGGCGCTCCCGGATGGGAGGAGCGGCCTTACTCGCTTGAATACCGACTGCGTCCCTGCGGTGGTGACGGGTCTTTCGTCGAGGCTGATTCGTATGCGCATCGGCGCGTGGTCGGTCGACGCTTTTTGGGGTCGGACGGTCGTCCTGTCAAGCACGTCGGGAAGATCATGGACGTAACCGAAGAGGTCAAACTGGTGCAGCAGCTTCAGACCGACGCGTTGACCGGAGCATGCAATAGGACGTACCTGCTGTCGCGGCTTGCCGATTTGACCCGAGCGAAGCAGCCCGACGTCGCTTTCGCCTTCCTTTTGGTTGACGTCGACTGCTTCAAGGCCGTTAACGACAATTTGGGCCATTTGATCGGCGACGATGTGCTGGTGGGGCTCGTTGGCATTGCGAAGCTGCTTTTTCGCGAATCCGACGTTGTTGCCCGATTGGGCGGCGATGAGTTCATGGTGTTCATGGCCGATGTGTACGATCCCGCTATCGTGAGCGAGAAATCAGCCGCGCTTATCGAGTATTTCGGCGATCTTACCTGTGCATGCGGTGCTCCGCCGGAAGTCGGTTTGAGCGTGGGGGAGGTTGTTGCGTTCGACGTTCCCTCTTTCGAAGAGGTGTATCGCCGTGCCGATATCGCGCTGTACTGGGCAAAGGCGCATGGGAAAAACTGCGTGGCTCGTTACGAGGACGGTATGGAGTATCCGCCCATGCCCGTGGAGCAAGGCAAGGGGACGAAATGAGCCGGGCTCCGTCCCCTTGCCTTGAAGCGTTAGCGCTGGTGTGAGCGCTTCCTGCGGCGAACCGCTGCGCATGCCGTCGTTGTTCCCGCGATAAGGACGACGCTCAGCACGATGGACGGAAGCAGGCTATCGTCGGTTGATGCCAGCGCCTTCGCGTTCGACGGCGGTTCGGGCAGCGGGGCGGGGGTTGCCGGGTTCTCGGGATTCGTTGGCGCGGGCGTCGGGGGCGTGGCTACGGGAACGCCGCTTGCCGCAAGGTGGAGCGGGCCGGTGACGGCGCTCTTCTTGATGGCTACGACGCCGGTGGCTGCATCGTAGGTGTAGTCCGCGCCCGCGACCAGCTCTTGCCCATCGGCGCTTCCCAGGCGCACGCTCACCGAGGTGGGCAGCGTGTAGCCGGTGTCGGCTGCGAGCGTGAAGTGGTTGCTCTCCTGGCTATCCTTTTGATACGTTGCGACCAGCTGCTCGGCGCCGGTTTCCGCAAGGGAAAGCCCGGTCAGGCTCGCTCTTACGGGGAAGGTGCACGAGGTGGTCGTTCCGCCTTGAACGTTGATGCCCTGTTCGAAGAGGCCGCCCTCGATCGATCCACCCGTTCCGTTGGTTACCGGGTTGCTGAAGCAGGGGATGACGGGATCGCCCGCAGCATCAAGGCCGTTTTTGATGATGCCTTCGTCGTTCTCCACCTGCCCCCGGAACGCGCCTCCGGAAATGGTTCCATTGTTGGAGAGCACGCCGCTGAACGTTCCTCCCTCGATGGTTCCGAAGTTGTCCATCTCCTCCGAGTTGAACGTGCCTCCTGAGATAATGCAGGATTTATTCCTGTCAGCGTCGAATCGCGCGTTGCCGTTCTGCACGTAGGCGTTGAACGTGCCTGCGCCTTCAATGGCGCCGCTATTGTTGACGTCGACGTTGAACATGCCGCCGCCGATCGTTCCGGAGTTGGTCACGCTGTTGCTATAGCCGTGCTCCGACGCATCCGCATCGAACGTGCCGCCGGAGATTGATCCGCCTTCGTCGTTGTTGACGTCCACCGAAAACGCACCACTCTTGATGGACCCGTAGTTATTCACGGTATAGCAAAACGGTTTTGTCCTGGTGATGTCGGCGAACGCGCCTCCTGCGATGGTTCCGTGATTGTCGACTCTTTCCTCGAACGTGCCTCCCTCGATAGAACCGCTGCGGAATCCCATCACCAGGCAGTTGAACTCTCCGCCCGTGATGGTGCCGCCGGAGGTGCTCACGTAGGGGCCGTTGGGGTCGTTCGGATTGCTGCCGAACGTGCCGCCTTGGATGGTACCGGCGTTGCCGACGCGCGCGTTGAACGTGCCGCCCTGGATGACGCCGCCCGTTTCGTTGCGCACGGCGAAGCCGCTTCCCTTCGATCCGTTGGCGAAGATACCGTCCACGATGACGCCGCTGTTCCGGACGCGGTTTTCGCCGGAAGCGTCGAACGCGCGGCCCGTGAGCGTGAACGCGTATCCCGCTTGGAGGATGAGCTTGTTGCTCTCGTATGTCCATCCGGTGCCCGATGTGTCCACTGGCGCACCGTTCTCGCCGATCTGGATCGTGACGGGAATGGGCGTTCCGCCCCCTTCGTCAGCAAATGCGACGCTCGGAACGAGCGAGCAGGCCAGAACCAGTGCTGTGACCATAGCGAGCAGGCGTTTTCCCATAAGAACCCCTTTCGGATGCGCTGATCGTTTCATGGTAGCACGAAGGGGTTGGAGCGATGATGGCACTGTAAGTATTTGCGTTATCTTGCGGGCTCTATGGCGTTTGCGCAAACGCCATAGAGCGAACGATGCCGTTGCGATTGCGATTGCAACGGCGGGGCCATTGTCGATCCAAAAACACGTTTTAGCGCCAGAAAACGTGTTTTTGGATCGACAATGGCTTTCGCTTCCTTATCTCAAAAGCTAGATCATCCGGTCAGTTTGCTCTTGTTTCGCGGCTTCTTCTCCGCGTTCGGCCAAATACATGCCCATGGTGTGCTGCGTGATGTCGGATCGGTTGATGACGCCGACCACATGCCCGTCGTCTAGCACGGGCACTTTCTTCAGGTGGTTCTCGCCTAGAACGCGGCAAACCTCGGTCAAGTTGTCGTGGGCGTCCACGCCGATGATGCCCTTCGCGCCGATGCTTCGAGCGGACATCGACATAAGGTCGTCGAGTTTCTTCTTGAAGTCGTCCGAATCCGAGCGGATGGTCTGGATGATCATGACCACGGGATCCATGACCATGGCGCTGCGCTTCGACAGGAACCTCATGATGTCGCCGTCCGATATGAACCCGACCGCTTTCCCGCGTTCGTCCACCAGGGGCACGGCGCTGATGTGCTTGTCCACAAGCAGCTGCATGGCCTCGGCTACCGTGGCGGTTTCGGGCAGTGTGTACACCTCGCGCTTCATGATGGACTCAAGCACCGTCCGGCGTACGTTTCCTTTGTCCTGAGCTGCGGTTTCTCCAGGCTTGTTCTTTACCAGGAACACTACCATGACAAACCCTGCCAAGCACATGAGGCTGGCTACGGCGAACGCCATGTCAATGCCGAAGAAGCTGGCCGCGGGCTGTCCCATGTTGGGCGCGCTCATGTTCGTGGCTATGGTAGACGTCGAAATGATGATGGCGGTGCCAAGCGACCCTGCCACCTGGCGCAGCGTGTTGTTCACGGAGGTGCCGTGGTTCACCAGATCGTTGTCAAGCGCGTTCATGCCCCATGTGGTGATGGGCATGTTCACCAGCGACAGCGAGAACATGCGCACGGTATATATAAGCGTAAGCGTGATGATGCCCATGTCCGGGCCCAAGAACACGAAGCAGAACGAGGTAGCCGTCAGCATGCCCATGCCCACCAGGCTCAACGCGCGCGGCCCGTGCTTGTCGAAAAGCCGCCCGGCAATAGGGCCCATGGCTCCCATGATGATGGCGCCGGGCAGCAGCACCAGGCCGGACACCGTGGCGGAGTAGCCCATGAGCGATTGCAAGTAGATGGGCACCAGGATGCCAGCGGCCAGAAGCGCTCCCTGCACCAGCATCCCGATGACGGTTGCCACCAGGAACTTGCGATTGGCCAGCACGCGAACCTGCAGCATGGGATGCTCCATCTTCAGCTGGCGGCGGAAGAACAGCACGAGCGCCGCAACGCCTGCCAAAGTGCCGATGACCGCGCTTGCGCTCACGCCGTACGACCCGATGGCGGACAGCCCGTAAAGCAGGGCGCCGAAGCCGATGCTCGACAGGATGACGGAGGGGACGTCGAGGGTCACGTTCTTGTTCGTGTCCCCGCCCTTCTGCAGCACGAAGGCGGCGATCGCAGTCACCAAAACCGAAAGCGCGGTGATGATGTAGAACATGTCGTGCCAGGTGTAGCGGTCGATGATGACGCCGGCAGCGGTGGGGCCGATGGCCGGGCCGAACGCGATCACGATGCCGAACAGGCCCATGGCCGTTCCGCGCTTCTCGATGGGGAACGTCCACATGAGCACGGTCATGACCAGGGGCATGAGGATGCCTGCGCCCGCCGCTTGCACTAAGCGGCCCAGCAGCAGTACCAGAAAGTTGGGTCCCCATCCTGCAAGCGCGCTGCCTGCGGCGAAGATGACCATGGACACAAGGAACAGGCGACGGGTGGTGAACCGGTCGGTCAGAAACGCCGTAATGGGAATCATAATGGCGTTGACCAGGGTGAATCCGGTAGTAAGCCATTGCGCTGTTGCCGCGCCCACGTTCATTTCCGCCATGACCGATGGTAGGGCCGGGGCTACGACCGTCTGGTTCAAAACCGTGACGAACGTGCCGAACACCAATACGGCCAGCATAGCGATTTGCTTGCGCGATAGACCCATAAGCTGATTCCTTCCGATGTGCTTCCCTTGCGTACGATGCATGCGCTCCGCTTCGCGCACGAAGGCGCCTGCGAAACGGGTGCGCGACCCGGCCTCGCAGACGCCTTTTGCGCGTCGTGGAACCGATTTACACTCAGTATAAATATTCATTCGGTAGATGAAAAGTGCCTAGCGGCAAAGTTGTGGTACCCTGCACGGAAACGGCACATCGTTGGTGATGGGAGGTTGCGTCCGTCGTGGATGGAGCAGCATCGGAAGGTTTACGGTACCGCAAGAAACTCAAAGCGCGCCTCGCGGTGGAGCGCGCGGCGTTGGAGCTGGTTATCGAGCATGGGTTCGACGGCGTGACCGTGGAGGATATCTGCGCTCGTGCCGAGATATCGAAAAAGACGTTCTTCAACTACTTTTCGTCCAAAGCTTCCGCCGTCATGGGGTGGATGGACGCGTTTCCCGATGAAACGCGAATCGTGGAGATCCTTGAAGAGCACGCGCAGACCTGCTACCTCGACGTGCTGGTGGACGTGGTGGGGGCGCGGCTGTCGTCGGGGGCGGACGAATCGGTCATGGAGCTGCGCCGAGAGGCATTGTGCCTGATGCCCCAGCTGTTCTTCCAGGGGCAGCGCGACATCCTGGCTGTTCAGCACTCCATCGCGCAGGCGCTGCGCCTTTTGCTGGTGGAACATCCCGAACGGCGCATGCTCGGAAGCCGCCCGATCGAGGAAGAGGCGCTGGTCGCCTCGTCGACGGCGATCAGTCTTGCGCGCACGCGCGCGATCCTGCATGTGCGCGGCGACGACGAGCCTTCCGCCGTCGACACGCGCCGTATGATTGCGAACTACCTGCTGGCAGGGGACGCCGCATCGTCTTGAGGCGTCGCTTGAGCGGAAACCTGACGCTCCTTGTCGCATTCGCTCGGTATACTGAAACGATGCGATGCGCGACGTGTTGTCGCGCGCGATCGATCACGTTTCGAAAAGAGGCGCCTCATGCATGCTCGCTCCGCCCGCACGCTGTTCGACCGACTCGCCGCCGCATTGTGCGCGCTGGTGCTGGTGTTGGGGCTTGTGCCCCTCGCGCCCGCTTCCGCTGCTGCCGAAGAGCAAAGGGGCGAACCTGCCGCCGCTTCTGTTGAGGAGCTGCTGAATGCCGGCGCGTACCGCGAAGGCGAGGCGCTTGTGGTGTACCGCGCCGACGAGGGGCCTGCGCGCTCCCGCTCGCTCGACGCGGCCGACCCGCTTGCCTCTGCGGGCTTCTCGGTTGCCGAGTCGTGGGATTTTTCCGGAGCCGGCGCGGCTGCGGCCGTGAGCACGTTCTCGCTTGACGAGAGCACGGGAGAAGGCGCCGACCAGGACGATGCCGCCGTGGTGGCGCGCGTGACGAAGCCGGGTGCAACCACGGCTGCGTTGCTCGAAGAGCTGCGGGCGATGGACGGCGTGCTGGCGGCGGCGCCGAACTACGTGCACGAGAGCATCGGGGCCGTGGAGCCCGACGGATACGAAGCGGGCTTGCCGAGCATTCCCCCGGTTGCGCCGGTTGGCGAAACGCATGCTTCCGAGCAGCCGGTCCTTGCAGGTACCGAGGTGCTTTCGGTGAACGAGGGGACGCAAGCGAGCACGACGAACGATCCGCTGTCCGCTTTGCAGTGGGCGCTCGATAACGACATAGTTTCCGATTCCGGGATCGCGGCAAATTCAGACGTATCGTTTTCCTCGGTGTGCGCGCAGGCAACGCAAGGGGTGGAGAACATCGTTGCCGTACTCGACAGCGGCGTCGATTACGGCAACGAGGACCTGCGTGGTGCGATGTGGGAGAACCCCGGTGATATTCCCGGTGTACCGGGCCGCGCGGGCACGCACGGCTTCGACTTCATCGATGGCGACGACGAGCCGCTTCCGGAAAATAACAGCTTCGAAGAGTCCCACGGCACGCATTGTGCTGGCATCGTGGCGGCGACCAGCGATAATGAGACCGGGATTGCAGGCGTCTCGCCGAAGACGAAGATCATGGCGCTCAGGACGAACGGGGCTTCTACTGGCGGTAACACCTACGACAGCTCTGTGCTGGCCGCGTACGAGTACCTGCTGCATGCGAAGCTGGCAGGCCAGAATGTGGTGGCTGCCAACAACTCATGGAGTGGCGCTATCTCGCCGGTGACGGAGTACGCCATGAACCAGGCCGGTCGCGCGGGAGTGCTTACCGTGTTTGCTGCCGGTAACAACGACGTCGATGCGGGGTCGGTGGACAACAACCGCATAACGTACGGTTTGTCTGGCAGTCCGTATATCCTTTCGGTTGCGGCAACGCTGCCGCAGGGGAAGTACGCGACATACACCAACTACAACAAATCCATCGTGGACGTGGCGGCTCCTGGCTCGGTCATCCTCTCAACGGTTGCTCGGGGCGCGCAATCGTTCCTGCCTGCTGCGGCGAAGCTGCAGGACAAGGCGGACGGCGCTGCGGGCGTGCGGTCTCTTTACTACCACAACATGACCGACTTCGCGCAGGCTGATAGCGGCGCCCACCTTGTCCTTTACGGCCAAGACAGGATGCCCGCAGCTGATCAGAGCAGGCTTTCGGCGTCGACGGGCTCGGGCCTCGATGGAAGACGTGCGCTCAAAATCACCGTCGACGGCATGACCAAGTACGAGGGAGCCGCTGTCACCTGGCGCATTGCCAATCCCTTCCGCGACATGTCTTGGGAAAGGGCCCGGGAGGTGCGCGTGTCCGCCCTGCCGGGGCTTTCGGCTTTTGCGGGGGGTGGAGACGGGGAGCCGATGGTTTTCGCCGCGGCCTCCGTGATCGACGAACGCGGCAACGCCCTGACCAGTGGCGAGGCATCCTATGGCTCGTTCGACAATCAGAGCCTGGGGTACGCGCGTTTCACGGATGAAGAGTCGTTCAACCGCATCAAGGATCAGGACACGGTGCGCGTGGGCGTCGACCTGCTCTTGCTCACGGATACTTCAGGTGAAGGATCGACTTCCCTTACCGTCACCGATTTCGGCATGGGGTTCGTTGTCGACGATCAGGCATACGACTATCGCTCCGGCACGTCCATGGCGTGTCCGCTCGTGGCGGGGGCCATCGGCTTGCTGGCGTCGCTTCATCCTGAGGATTCGGCGCTCGACCTGCGTGGTCGCATCGTCGGCGGCACGAAGGCGAGCAATCTAGCAAGCGACCAGGTCAAGCAGACGGCTTCGAACGGCACGCTCGATCTGTCGGTGGCGAACGGGGATGCCGTGAACCCGAACACGTGGGACGCCCGCGAGGGGGTTGACGCACAAGGTTCGCCAGCGCTGGTGATAGAGGGGTATGCCCTTGACCGGGCCACGCAGCTTGCCATCGACGGTGTTGCCGTGGATGGAGACCGTTGGGAGGCATCCGCCGACGGCTCGCACGTGGTCGTTCGCGACGCATCGCTGCTCGACGGCGCCCGGCACAGCGTGGTGGTGGGGGATGGCGCGGCCAAGCATCAGGCCGTCTATACGTTCCCGAAAGCCGAGCAGCGCCTTTCCTTCGAGCGAGTGGCCGACTTGCCCGACCCGGGGATTCCCGGCGAGGCCGGGTTCGACTCGGGCTTGTTGATTGCTGCGTCCGACCGGCTGTTCTGCCTCGACTCAAAGGGGCGTTACCTGTACTCGTACGATCCCGATAGCGCGGACGGGTGGACGGCGTGCGCGCCGCCGAGCGGAGCGGGGTTTGACGGGTCGTACTTCCGTGCAAACGGCGCTGCCGCCTACGCCGATGGAAAGCTGTACCTCACGGTGCTCCACGATGGGGAAACGGGCGACCCCGAAAAGCCGTATGTGCTGTTCTTGGGCATGGTTTCCTACGATATAGCAGCCGACGCCTGGAGCGACGAGGTGGTCGATTTCCTATCGTCGGATCCCGGCGGCGCCGGCAGGCATTTTGCGCCGGTTGGCTTGGCCTCGTGCGACGGTCTCATCTACGTTAGCGTTAATTCCCGGATGCAACGACATGTCGTAGAGTACGACCCCGCAACGGGCGACGGGGGAGTTGTCGACATCGCCGCGGCCAATCCTGCAGGGATGTTCGGCTCGCTTGCGTCCGGGCGCACGGCGCCGCTTGTTGCGATAGGGGACCAGGTGCGCTTCGTCGGCTTCGTTCCGGAGGGGGACGGCTACGCGATGGCCCTGGGAACGTTCGACGGTGAAACGTTCGGCATTGTGGAGCCGGGCGCAGATGCGCCGAGGTTCGGTTCCGACGAACTCGATGCGCTGGAAGGGTACGCGCGACAGGCTGCAGCTGCAACGGGAGATTCGATCGTGTTCACAGGGGCGTCGGCCGACGGCCTGGGCGATACCTATGCGGTCGATGCGGCTACCGGTGCGTGGCGCTCGCTTGGCGTGAAGGCTCCGGGCGACGGATCGGCGGCGGTTGCCACGGCATGCTTCTACCGGGGCGAGTACTACGTGTTGGCTGCAAGCGAGGGCCCGGATGGCCGGCCGACCACGTCGCTGTACCGCTTGCCCGATGAAGTGGAGTTGATGCCGAACGATCACGTGGCCAGCGCTCAAGCTGCCGAAGGCGGCAAGGTGAAGGTATCGTACGATGCATTGGCCGCGCCCGCGGCGCGCACGGCGGGCGGAGCTGCGGGATCCGCCGCATCCGCGCGCGTGGAACACGTTGCTCTAGGCGATGCCGTCACTTGGACGGCCGTGCCCGACGAGGGCTACGCGTTTGCCGGATGGTACGGCCAAGACGGCGCACTCGTTGACGAAGAGGCCGTTCATCGGCAGCCTGTGACGGCCGATGTGTCTCTGATCGCTCGGTTCGTCGCCGTCGAGCCTGGCCCTGGCCCCGGCCCTGGTCCTGCGCCGGGCGGTGGCTCCGAGCCGACGCTGCCGACGACGCCGCAGGCGCAGCCCGACCCGAAGCCGCTCGTGTCAACCGGCGATGGGGCGTTTGCTGCGGAGGCGGTCGTGGCGCTTTCGGCAGCGGGGTTAGTTTGCGCTCTGACGCTCGCCGTGCGACGGCGCCGCGTCGGGCGCTAAAAGCAGAGGCGGTTGGCGCGGTGCGCTCGCCGACGTGCGGCGCCAGGGTTCGGAAGCGGGTTTTTGGAAATCGGGCGCAAATCGGGGTCTGTGACAATTTCTCGTGCGAAAACGAAGCGGTGCGGTGGCGTCCCGTTTCGCCGTGCCGATGTCGACGTTCGCAATCCCGTTTTGTCCCTGATTTCGAAAACCGCTTGACACCTTTCTCTAACGTTATGCTATAGTTTGCGCCACAACTGAATACCTTGAAACCGATGAGGCGAAGATCAAGCCATCATGAGCACTCACAGAGAGCGGGCGCAGCTGAGATTCCCGCAGTAAGCTGGATGGTAAATGGATCGCCGAGGGAAAGGGGAAAGGAAGGCTTGCCGCAAACGGCTCGGCCGACCGAGTATCCGGACCGTGAGCCTGCGTTAAAGGCAGAGCATGTGATGGCATGTTCATGAGAGGGCCTCGAAACCGAGGTCAATAAAGGTGGCACCGCAGGTTGAAGACCTGTCCTTTATTCGTAAAGGACAGGTCTTTTTTTTGTGCGCGGCGCATCAGGAAAGGAAGCGGGATGAAGCAGCATGTGAAGCAGGGAGCAACGGTTGCAGCGGCGGTGCCGAAGGGCCGGTTGCGCGAAATGCCGGCTCCGAAGAAGAAGGCGGGCCTGACGACGCAGGATCTTATCCTGATCGCCGTGCTGCTTGCGGCGGGCGCGGTGCTGAAGTTGACGGTGGGCAGCGTGCTGACGTTCGCGGGCATGAAGCCCAACTTCATCATTGCCATGTACTGCCTGGCCATCGCGCTTACGCGGCCAAAGCCCTCGCAAGCGCTGGTGGTGGGGTTGCTGGCGGGCCTTATCTGCCAGATTCCCCTGCTGAGCGCAACGCCTTGGCTGAACATCCCCTCCGAGGCGCTGGGCGCTCTGACCATGGGGTTGCTGGTGCTCATTCCCATGAAGGTGGGCCGCCTCAACGTGGGAACCGCGGTCGCGGCGTTCGTGTCCACGGTGGTGTCGGGCTACACGTTCGTGCTGCTGCTGGCCGCCATGAACGGCATCGATCTGGTGGTGGCCGTGGCCAGCTACGCGATCATGGTGTTCGGTACGGCGGCGTTCAACGCGGTGCTCGTGCAGATCCTGGTCCTTCCCCTGCAAAAAGTCCTGAAGAAATAGCCTGGATCCAGGTTGAGAAGATAAAGGAATCCCCATCATGATAGAGCTACGAGATTTCAGTTTCCGCTATCGAGAGGGCACCGCCCCCACGGTCCTCGACGTGAACCTGACCATCCCCGACGGTGCGTTCGTGGGCATTACGGGCGCGGCGGGGTCGGGCAAGTCCACGCTCACGTACGCGCTGAACGGCATCATTCCGCATTGCTACCCCGGCGACTTCTACGGCGAAGTGCTCATCGACGGGCTGGATACGGTGGACACCGACCTGACCGAGCTATCGCGCCTGGTGGGAAGCGTGTGCCAGGATATCGACAGTCAGATGGTGTCGTCGGTGGTGGAAGACGAAATGCTGTACGGGCTTGAGAATTTCGGCGTTCCCCGCGACCAGATCGAGCTTCGCATGACCGAGGCGCTTGGGGCGATGGGCATCTCGTCTCTGCGCGATCGCGTGATCTCCACGCTTTCCGGCGGGCAGAAGCAGAAGGTGGCCATCGCTTCCATTCTGGCGCTCAGGCCGCGCGTGCTGGTTTTGGACGAGCCGACGGCCGAGTTGGATCCGGCCAGCTCCCTTGCCGTGTTCGACCTGTTGGCGCGCTATGCGTCCGAGCACGGCACCACCGTGGTGGTGGTCGAGCAGAAGATCGCGCTTCTGTCCGAATACGCCGACCTGCTGGTCATCATGGACGAAGGATCCGTGCGGTTCGCCGCGCCGCCTGCCGACGTGCTCGAGCACAGCGACGAGCTGCTGGCCATAGGCGTGAACTGCCCGCGTTCGACCTCGCTTATGAATCGGCTGCGCAAAGACGGCCTGTACGACGGGGCGCTCTGCCGCAACGTGGAGCAAGCGGCCGCAGCGCTAGCCGAGCTGCTGCCAAGGACGGATTCGGAACCGGTTGCTGAAAAGGAGGCGACGGCATGATCGAGTTTCGCAATGTGCATGCGTCGTACGATGAGACGCTGCCTATTCTCAAGGGCGTGAGTTTTTCTATCCGAGAAGGCGAGTTCGTGGCGTTTGCCGGAACGAACGGCGCGGGCAAGTCGACCACGATGCGCCTGATGAACGGGCTGCTGAAGCCCGATGCAGGAGAAGTGCTCATCGACGGCGCGCCCACGACGGACCTCAAGACCAGCCAGCTTGCGCGTACCGTGGGCTTCCTGTTCCAGAACCCCGACCGTCAGATATGTTCGGGAACGGTGCGCGACGAGCTGCTGTTCGGCTTCAAGGCGCTGGGGGAGGACGGCCCTGCCGCGCAAGAGCGCGTCGACGAGGCGATGGACGCGTTCGGCTTTCATGCCGACGACGATCCGTTCTTGCTGAATCGCGGCGCTCGCCAGCTGCTGGCGCTCGCGTCGGTGATCGTGCTCAAGCCGCGGGTGCTGGTTTTGGACGAGCCCACGACGGGCTTGGACTATCGCGAGTGCGTGAAGGTGATGGAAGCCGTGCGCGACCTGCACGAACGCGGCGCTACGGTGATCATGGTGTGCCACGACATGGAGGTGGTGGCCGATTACGCCGAGCGCGTGATCGTGATGAGCGATGGGCGCGTGGTCGACGACGGCCCCACGTTCGACGTGCTGCGCAACCGGGCCACGCTTGAGCGGGCGTCGCTCGTGCCGCCCCAGGTGACGGCGGTGTCCTTGGACTTGGCGGATCGTCGCAAGGACTTGGCTGCCGTTGCCGTGGCGCGCGCCAACACGTTGGATGAGATGGAGGCCGCGGTGGTGGCGCTGGCGGGCGCTGCCGGAAACCTCGCGATCGGCGCTGCGACGGCGGAAGGGAGCCGATGATGGGCGGTTTTTTGGAGTTCGTGCCGGGGGACAGCTTTCTGCATCGTATGAACCCCGTGGCGAAGCTGGCATGCGCGCTTTTGGTGTCGGTGGCGTGCTTCTGCACGGGGAACCTGGTGTTCTTGGTTGCAGTTCTTGTATTTGACCTGGTGTTAGCCGCTTCGTGCGGCATGCTTCGCCCGGCGCTCGGCTTGGCCAAGGCGGTGTTTTTCTTCTCGCTTATCCTGGCCGTTATCCAGGTGCTCACCACGTCGACGGGCGCGGTCGTGCTGCCGCTGCCGTGGGGCTACGTTGGAACCGACGAGCTGATGGCGGCGCTGACCACCATCGTGCGGCTTATCGCCGCAGCGGTTCCCTTGTTCCTGGTCCTGTACGTAACGAAGCTCACCGATCTGTCGAATGCGGTGGTGAAGGTCCTGCGCGTTCCGTATCGCTATGCGTTCACGTTCACCTCGACCATTCATTTCATTCCGGTGTTCATGAACGACATGAAGGGCATCATGGAGGCGCAGACGGCGCGCGGCGTGGAGTTCGACGCCGGGGGCATCGTCAAGAAAGTGCGCCTTATGGTTCCGCTGTGCGTGCCTTTGCTGGTGTCGTCGGTGCGCAAGACGAACAGCTCCGCCATTGCGGCCGAGGTGCGCGGCTTCAACCTGCGCACGGTGGCCAGCGGATACAAGGAGTACCCCTTTGCGGGAGGGGATGCAGCCGCGCTGGCGGTGTGCGCGGCTTTGGTGGCGAGCGCTTTGGCGCTGGGCATTGTTTGGTAGCCGGATCGCACGCGGCGCATCCGAGAGCGCGGCGCTTGGCAAGGCCGCCGTATTCGGCAAGGCTTCCGTTTCGTTGCGATCTTGCGGAGCGTACCGCAAGATCGTCGGCTTCTGGTACCATGGCATTCGAAATTGTTGCTTGGAAGGAATCATATATGTTTACCATCGGGTGTCATCTGTCGAGCGCCAAGGGTTACCTCAACATGGCCGAATCGGCCGTGTCCATCGATGCCAACACGTTCCAGTTCTTCACGCGCAATCCGCGCGGCGGTAAGGCGAAGGCCATCGATCCGAAGGACGTTGCGGCTTATGCCGCCTATGCGGGCGAACATGGTATCGTGCGCATACTGGCGCATGCTCCCTACACCTTGAACCCGGCATCCGACAAGCAGCAGACGCAGGACTTCGCGCGTATGGTATTGGCCGAGGACCTGGCTCGCATGGAGGAAACGCCCGGTCAGCTGTACAACATGCACCCTGGCAGTGCGGTAGGCCAACCCGTAGAGGTTGCTGTCAACAAGATAGCCGACGCGCTCAACCAGTCACTGCTGCCGCACCAGACCACTACGCTTCTGCTTGAAACGATGGCGGGCAAGGGCAGCGAAGTCGGCGGTACGTTCGAGGAGCTGGCCGCCATTATCGCGCAGATCGAGCTGCAAGACCATGTGGGCGTATGCCTGGACACCTGCCACGTGTGGGATGCGGGGTACGACATTGCCGACAACCTGGACGGGGTTCTGGAGGAGTTCGATCGGTTCGTCGGGCTCGATCGCCTGCGCGCCATCCATCTGAACGACAGCTTGAACCCGTGCGGTTCGCACAAGGACCGTCACGCGCGCATTGGCGAGGGACGGATCGGCTTCGAGGCGCTTTCGGCTGTCACGAACCATCCGCTGCTGCGCGACCTGCCGTTTTACCTGGAAACTCCCAACCCCGACCTTGCCGGCTACGCGGAGGAGATCGCGAAGCTGCGCGCGGGGCGCAAGGAGGATGCGGCTCGCTTGTAGCGCCGAACGCCGTTTGCGGCGTGCGAAGGGGAGGGCAAGGCGGCGCGATTCTGCTACTTGATGACTACAGCTTGGGCGCCTAGCTCGTAGTAGCGTGCGGTCAGCTGCTGCAAGCTGCACTTCGTTTTCCCGACGAGCGAGTCGCTGATCAGCGCCGTGCCCTCATGCAGATCGTAGCCGCTCACTACAACGCAGTGGCTGTTCGGGTAGAGCCGATAGACGCGGCCGTTCGCCTGTTCGACCCGATAGGCGTCGCCCGGGCTTTCAAGCCCTATCGTGCACCAGACGATGACGGGATTTCCGGCGGCAACTTCGTCGAGCACCCCTTCGATGGTCGATCCGGTAAGGTCGAATGCCTCCAAAGGGGATCCCTGGGCGGAGAGGTAAGCGTTTGCGGTCTGGACGATGGCCGGGGCCATGCAGCTGTGGCCGTCGGTTGCATGCGGATCGCCCATGAACGCGGTTACGAAGTCGCTGTCGCTACGGGGCAGCCATGCATCGGCGATCTCGGTTTTGTCGAGTTCGAACCCAAGCGACAGCAGCGCGTTCGTCAGCGCAACCGACTCGCAGCCGGTGGGAAGCTCGGGGTTCTGCTGGAGCGCGGGCACGTCGAACGATGCGGCCCTCGGTATCGGGGAGGGGCCTGCTTGCAAGGCGGCCACGTCCTGCGCGGCTCGCTCTTCGGAGTGGACGTTGGCGGCTGCGCGCGAAGAGGTCAGCAGGGAGAACGATACCGCGCCCGCGATCAGCAGCGCCGTCGCAAAAGCGCATAGGCGCGCGGCTGTCCGGCGGCTGCGCTGCCGATTGAATATCGGGCGTTCGCGCCGTGCGCGAGGGAGGGCCTGCCGGACGAGCGGTCGACGGCGGCATGCGGCGCGGCGGGCGCGCAATGCGCGTTTGCGAGGCTGTTCGGCGATCATGCGGCACCTTTCTCTTGAGTTGGCAAGCTGCTGGCTTATCGATCCATATTGAAACAGCCTGAAAGACGTTCGCGGAACCTCTTCACCTCGAACACGTTGCGCGATGCCGAATCGTTTCGCTCGTCGCGAAACCCCTTCAATCCTGTGCCGAGCGTTGCGGGCTGTCTTTCGCTTCGGCGTGCGTGATACCATTTCGAATCAGCCCCTTGACCCTCCCCTTGCAGGAGGCTGTTGAATGCGATGAGAAGGAGGTGACATACATGTTCTACATCGGAGAGTTCTCGAAGATGGGCAAAACCACTATCAAGACGCTGCATCATTACGATCGTATTGGACTGCTGCGTCCGGCTGCGGTGGATGGGGTGACAGGCTACCGTTTGTACGCCACGGGCCAGCTTGCCGATCTGCATCGGATCCAGGCGCTCAGGCAAGCGGGTCTGAGCATCGACGAGGTGGCCGCTATCGTGGGCGGCGCCGATCCTCGTCCCATACTCGCGCGGCGCCGCGATCGGATCGAGCGGGAACTCAACGCGCGCAAGGATCGTCTTGCGCGCATCGCATTCATGCTTTCAGACGAAGAAAAGGGGTTCACCATGGACTATCAGGCAACGATCAAAGACATTCCTAGCTGCATCGTGTTCTCGAAAACAATGACCGTTCCGGACTTTTCCGCGTACTTCGAGGTGATTCCGGCCCTCGGTCGTGCCGTGATGGCGGCGAACCCGAACCTCAAGTGCGCCTCGCCCGAGTACTGCTTCATCACGTACCTCGACGGTGAGTACAAGGAGCGCGACATCACCATCAAGTACAGCGAGGCCGTCGAGGAGTTCGACGTGGAAGGCAACGGCATCGTGTTCGAGGAGGCACCGGCCGTCACCGTTGCGTCCGTGATGCATCGCGGGCCCTACGCCGATCTGTCGCGCGCCTATGCGTTCGCGATGGAATGGGTCGAGCGCAATGGCTACCGCGTGACCGGTCTTGCCCGCGAGAGTTACATCGATGGCATCTGGAACTGCGAAAACGAGTCCGATTGGCTCACCGAGATTCAGGTGCCGGTAGAGAATAAGTAGGCATGCTTCGCGAGCTTGCGGGGTTGGACGCTTGAGGTTCTTGCTGGGATTCGGCTGACCGGGCTGCGACCCCCCCCCTCGGCTTTTTTGCGGCTTGCGCGGGATGCGTTCGCCCAGGTTATTCGCCGGAAGGCTCGTTGTTTTGTCGAACAGCGCGTCGTGCAGGGTGCGTCGCGCTTTCTCGACGCACCCTCTTGGAGCCTTGGAGGGCTTACCTCATCAGCATTCTCAGCAGCTTTATCTTGTCACCGAAGGGTGGGTTGCGGATGGGAAGCTCGAGCCACGTGCCCTTCTTGAGGGTGGACTTGTAGTGCGTGAAGCAGTCGAAGCCCACTTTGCCGTGATACGCGCCCATGCCGGAGTTGCCCACGCCGCCGAAGCCCATGTGGTTGTTCGCCAGGTGAACAACCACGTCGTTCACCGTGGCACCGCCGAATTGCAGACGGGTAAGCACGCGGTGCTGCACCTGCTTATCGTCGGAGAACACGTAGCAGGCCAGCGGTTTCTCGAACGTGCGCACGATGTCGAAGGCCTGGTCAAGCGAGCGGTACGTAAGAATGGGCAGCACGGGTCCGAAGATTTCCTCGTTCATGACGGGATCGTCGAGCGTCACCCCGCGCAGGCACGTGGGCTCTATGCGCAGCGTGGCGGCATCGCCGTTGCCGCCGAACGCCACGGATGCGTCCGGATTGCGGTTCTCGATCAGCCCCATGACGCGTTCGAAGTGGCGCTGCGATATCATGTGCGGCCATTCGTCGCATGCGAGGATGTCCTGGCCGTAGTATTGATGGAAGCATGCGTCCAGCTGGGCCACGAAGTCGTCCGCCACGTGTTCGTGCACCAGGAAGTAGTCGGGCGCCACGCAAGTTTGCCCGCTGTTGATCCCCTTGCCCCAAGCGATGCGCTGCGCCGCTCGCTTCACGTTGGCCGTTTCGTCCACGATGCAGGGGCTCTTGCCGCCCAGCTCCAGCACGACGGGCGTCAGGTGCTTGGCCGCCGCTTCCATAATAGTGTGCCCCACGTTCGGGCTGCCGGTGAAGAATATCTGGTCCCAGCGCACCTCCAGAAGCCAGTCGTTCATGGCTCCCGAACCGGGGAACCCGCACACGAACTCGGGCGGGAACACGTTGGCCAACAGGTCGATCAAAAGCTCGCTTGTGGCCTTTGACGTGCGGGAAGGCTTGAGCGCCACGCAGTTGCCGGCCGCGATGGCGTCCACCAGCGGCACAAGCGCCAGTTGCACGGGGTAGTTCCACGGCGACAGCACCAGCACCACGCCCAAGGGGCTCGGATACACTTTCGAAGTGGAGTGGAAGTGCACGATAGGGGTGCGCACGCGGCGCGGCCGCGCCCATGAGCTCAGGTGCTTCAGACAGGTGTTGATCTCGTCGTAGACGATGCCCAGCTCGGTTGCGTAGCCTTCGAACGGGGCTTTTCCCAGGTCGGCGTGAAGCGCGTCCAAAATGCGCTCCTCGTTTTCCTTGAGGTAGCTTTTCAGCTTGACGAGCGCTTGGCGGCGGTATTCCACCTGCAGCGTGGCTCCCGTTTGGAAGAAGTCGTGCATCCTGCGCGCTTGAGCTTCGACGTCGGCAACGTTTTGGAAGGCGGGTGTGCTGGTCATGGGGTCCTTCGCTTTCCTCTTAGTAGGCGGCTTCCAGGATGCGCATCGCAACATCCACGGTGATCTCGGTCTTGTTGTAAAGCGCGGCGCCGTCGTAGCGCGCCTGCTTCGCCACCGCTTCCAGCTGGTCGCGTTCCACGCCCATTTCAGACAGCTTGAGCGGTACGCCGTAGGAGTCGTGGTACAGGTCGTTAAGCGCGAACAGGTGCTCGCAGAAGGCCCCGTCGCGAGCGTCGCTCGACGCGTTCGCGCCTAAGGACGCCGCGCGGGCCGGCGCCAGGTACGGCAGCAGCTCCCCGTACAGGCCGGCGTGCGTGCCCGTGTCCAGGTTGTACGCAACGCAGTGGGGAAGCAGCATCATCATGGCCTGCCCATGAGGGATATGGCACAGTCCGCCCAGCGAATGCCCGATGGCATGCACGATGCCCACCATGGCGTTGCTGAACGCGGCGCCGGCCATGAGCGATCCGAGCGCAAGGTTGGTGCGCGCTTCCACGTTGCCGCCGTCGCGGCACGCTGTTGGCAGGTTCTGCGAGATCAGCTCGATCGCCTTCACGGCGAACGCGTCGGACACGGGGTTCTTTTGGATGGACGTGTACGCTTCGACGGCGTGCGTGAGCGCGTCCATGCCCGTGGTCGCGGTCAGCTTCGGTGGCAGCGACGCGGTCAGCGCGGGATCCAGCACGGCTACGTGCGGCACCAGCTTGTAGGACGTGAACGACAGCTTCGCGTGCTTGCGCGTGTCGGCCACCACGGCCACCAGCGTCACTTCGCTGCCGGTGCCGGCCGTGGTGGGAACGGCGATGAAAGGCGGCATGTCGTTTTGCAGGATCTCCGCGCCTTGCAAGGTGGCGAAGTCGACGCCCTCGCAGGCAAGCGAGGCTGCGGCGCCCTTCGTGGTGTCGATGACCGATCCGCCGCCGATGGCCACGAACCCGTCGCATCCGCGTTGCGCGTACAGCTGCGCCACCTGGTTCACCACGTCCATCGACGAGTCGGGCGGCACCTGGTCGAACACGTCGTAGGCTACGCCGGCGGCGTCCAGCACGTCGGTGAGCTTCGCGGAAACGCCCAGCTTCACCAGCCCGGCGTCGGTCATGACCAGCGGGTGCTTGACGCCGCGGTCGGAGAGTTCCCCGGGAAGCTTGTCCAACGCGTGCTGGCCGCAGACGATTTTGGTGGGGCAGCTGAATTCGAAACCTTGCATGGCTATCCTTTCCAAGGCTCCGCCGGGCGGGGGAGCGGTTTGACGGCGGGCTTTGAGATTCGGTAGGCTGCGCGCCAGCCGAAGAACATTTTCAGCAGCGCGGTGAACAGGTAGGTCAGGGCCACGCCCGTGCTGTTGGGGCCGCGAGTCGAGAACGCGCGCTGCGCAAGCGCGTCCTGCAGCGTCATGCCGCCGGAGAAGCAGGCGAACGCGTAGGCCGACGACCGAAACGCGATCACGTAATCCACGGTGACGGCCTGCTCGTTCGCGCTGGCCAGGCCGCTTCCCGGTTCCACGTCCCGCGCAAGGGCGCTCGGCGACACGCGCTTGAACGATCCGCTGTCGGTGCGCCGGCACGCGCATGCCAGCTCGGTTCCGTCGACGGTCAACATGAAGGTGCAGCCGGGCTCCAGGTAGTCTATTTCTGCTTGGATGCGCTTCGATACGCGGCGAAACAGCGAAATCAGCAAGGGGAGCAGGCGCAACAGGATGCGGATGTACAGCTCTTGCACGCGCTGGGCCAGGGTGCGATGCGGTTGGGAGGGTCGATCCATACGCGCTCCTTCGATAGGGGTTTGCCGGCGTTGCTCGTATCATACCGCGCCGTTGCCGAATGCGGAGGGAAGAGTGCTTTTCGGGGCGCGCCGCACCGTGCGATCGGGCGGTTGGCGCTTGCGCTGCGGGCGCGGCGCGGTCGGCTCCCGCTTCGTTGGCGCCTTTGCACCCGCCAGTGTACGGCTTGGTTTCGGTACGTACACCAATCGGTGTAATTCCATGACGCGAAGATGACGATTGAGTGCAAGCGACCCAGATCAGAAGCTTGGCGTGCTAAGGTGACCGCGTTACAAGCAGTACGTAAGACGAGCGATCGCGATACGAAATAAAGGAGCGTGAAGCATATGAGCGAAACCAATGGAACCACCCCGAGCGGCAGCCCCTTGCCGCCGAAGCCGGGCGACGAGCGCGCCCAGCACGTTGCTCCTGCGGGACAGCAACCTTACTACCAGCAGCCGGGTCATGGGTATGCCGCGGCGCAGCACACCGCCGTGCCGTCGACGCCTCAGGCCAAGTCCAGCGCCGGCCGGACGTTCGGCGTTGCATTTGCCGGAGCGGCCCTTGCCTGCGTCATCGGGTTGGGCGGGTTCGGCATCTGGCAAGCCTCGACCGCAGGCTCGTCTTCCGGTGACGGGAGCTCTTCTGCCCAAATCGGATCGTCGAGCGGCAGCGTCATCAACGCCGAAGGGGAAAGCGTGACCCTGGCCGAGGCCGTGGCCAGCAAATCCCTGCCTTCCGTAGCGGCCATCGACGTGTACACCAGCCAGTCCGGCATGGGGCTGTACGGCTACGGCGTGAGCGGGTCTTCCGAGTCCACGCTGACGCAGTCGTCGCTGGGCAGCGGCGTCGTGCTGACCAAGGACGGCTACATCGTGACGAACTACCACGTGGTCCAGGGCGCCGACGCGCTCAAGGTGACCGTAGGCGGCAACACGTACGATGCCCAAGTTGTTGGGAGCGATCCCAGCTCCGACCTGGCCGTTGTCAAGGCTAAGGATGCAACCGACCTGACGCCGATGGCAATTGGCGACTCCGACAACCTGACTATCGGCGAATGGGTTATGACCATCGGCAGCCCCTTCGGTTTGGAGCAGTCCGTTGCCACGGGCATCGTGTCGGCCACCAGCCGCTCTCAGATCATGAACAGCAGCGCCCAGCAGGGTGGGTCGGGCGAAGTGACCATCTACCCGAACATGATCCAAACCGATGCGGCCATCAACCCTGGCAACTCCGGCGGCGCGCTTGTTGACGCCGAGGGCAAGCTGATCGGCATCAACACCCTGATCACGTCGAACTCCGGCAACTACTCCGGCGTCGGGTTCGCCATCCCGGTGAACTACGCGGTCAACATCGCCCAGCAGATCATCGATGGCAAGACCCCGACCCATGCGCAGCTTGGTGTGTCCATGTCCACGGTGAACTCGCAGAACGCCAAGCGTTACGGCCTGTCGGTTGACAGCGGCGCGTACGTTGCCGCCGTGAATCCCGGCTCCGGCGCGGCGGAGGCTGGCTTGCAAGCGGGCGACATCATCACCAAGTTCGACGGCAAGGACGTTGCCTCGGCAAGCGATCTCATGCTGGCCGTTCGCGCCAAGAACCCCGGCGACAAGGTTTCGCTTGACGTGAACCGCAACGGCGAGACGAAGCAGATCGAGGTCACGCTGGGATCCGACGAGTCCTCGCAGGCTGCCACCACGCAGCAGAACAGCTCCACTTCGAAGGAGTCCATGCTTGAGCGCCTGTTCGGCGGCAGTAGCGGCGAGTCGCAGCAAAGCGCGGCCTAAGAGCTGACGGCGGTTTCTAGCGGCCCCTGCATGTGAAGCGGGGGCCGCTTTTCCGTCGAGGCTCGTGCGGTCGCTTCTGCGAAACCGAGTGCCGAAACGCGCGAGGGCAAGGCTTCTCGGCGGTGTTTTTTGGTTTGTCCTTTGCGTGAAATGCCTGAAAACGGCCGCGTTGACTACGCGGCCGTTTCTTTTTCAGGTACTATAGATAGGCTAAATTCAAAGCAATGAACGACCACCGAGAGGATAGAGTCTATGTCTGAAGAGTATCGGTACAAGCGCGTGCTGCTCAAACTGTCCGGCGAAGCGCTGGCGGGGGATGTTGGCTACGGTATCGATCCCAAGGTGGTCGACGACCTGGCCGACCAGATTGCCGACATCGTGCGCGACGGCGTGCAGCTTGCCGTGGTGGTGGGCGGCGGCAACATCTTCCGCGGCCTGGCCGGATCGGCCGAGGGCATGGACCGCGCGCAGGCCGACTACATCGGCATGCTGGCCACGGTCATGAACTCGCTGGCCCTGCAGGACGCGTTCGAGCGCCACGGCATTTTCTCGCGCGTGCAAAGCGCCATCAACATGCAGGAAGTTTCCGAGCCCTACATTCGCCGTCGCGCCATCCGCCACATGGAGAAGGGCCGCGTGGTCATTTTGGCCGCCGGCACGGGCAACCCGTACTTCACCACTGACACCACGGCCGCCCTGCGCGCGTGCGAACTGGACGTGGACGTGCTCATGAAGGCTACGAAGGTCGACGGCGTGTACGACAGCGATCCCAAGAAGAATCCGGATGCCAAGCGCTACGATCGCATCAGCTACATGGACGTGCTGTCGCAGGGCCTCAACGTCATGGATTCCACGGCGACTTCGCTGTGCATGGACAACAGCGTGCCCATGATCGTGTTCGACCTGACGGTAAGCGGAAACATTTCGCGGGCTTTGAAGGGCGAAAACGTCGGAACCACGGTAGAATAAGGTCAACGAACGAACGAACGAACGAACGCACGTAGCGCTCGCGCGACGAGCGTATTGCAAGAAGCAGGTTGAAAGGAATCGGAATGATCGACGATATCATGCTGCAAGCTGAGGAGCGCATGCAAGGCGTGCTCCATTCGCTGGGCAACAACTTCTCCGCTGTGCGCACGGGACGCGCGAACGCCATGGTGCTCGATCGCATCAGGGTGGACTACTACGGCGTGCCGACGCCGGTCAACCAGATGGCGGGCGTCAAGGCTCCCGACGCGCACATGCTGGTCATCGAGCCGTGGGACAAAGGCGTGCTGGGCGCCATCGAGCAGGCCATCCTGGCCAGCGATCTGGGCGTGACGCCCTCGAACGACGGCTCGGTCATTCGCCTGCCGTTCCCCACGCTTACCGAGGAACGTCGCCGCGATCTGGTGAAGCAGTGCAAGGGCTACGCCGAGGAGGCGCGCGTCGGCGTGCGCAAGGCCCGTCAGGACGCCAATGCCGCCATCGAGCGCTCGGTCAAAGAGGACAACCTTCCCGAAGACGACGAGCGTCGTGCCCAGGCTGAAGTCCAGAAGCTCACCGACAAGTACGTCGCCGAGGTGGACGAGGCTTTCAAGAAGAAAGAAGCCGAGGTGATGGAGATTTAACTCGGCGCAAGCTGGGATAAATCTCCGAAGCCGACGATCGCGCGATCGTCGGCTTTCTCGTCTTTTGTGAGGTGGTAGCGTGAATAAGCCCTTGGATTACATATTTCCCCATCCGCCGGCGGACCTGGATCCGACGCAGCTTGACCCTGCGGCGGTTCCCCAGCACGTGGCCGTCATCATGGACGGCAACGGTCGATGGGCGAAAGAGCGCGGCAAGAATCGCCTGTTCGGCCACAAAGCCGGCATCGAGGCGGTGCGCGAGACCATCCGCTGCGCGTCCGACGTGGGCGTTCGCTACCTAACCATCTATTCGTTCTCGTCCGAGAACTGGCGCCGTCCGCAGGAAGAGGTCATCGGCCTGATGAACCTGTTCGCAACCACTATGCTGGCTGAAGTGGACGGCTTGCACGAAGAGCACGTTCGGGTCATGACCATCGGGCAGACCGATGCGCTTCCGAAGAAGACGCGTGACGCGTTCGCGAAAGCATGGGAGAAAACGAAGGACAACGACGGCATGACCCTGGTCGTGGCGGTGAACTACGGCGGTCGTCAGGAGCTGCTCGACGCCGTCCGCTCGTACATGGACGAGGCTCATGACGCGATGCGCGACGGTCGCGCGCCCGAGGAGCTTACCGAGGAGTCGTTCGCTCGCCATCTGTATACCGCCGACATTCCCGATCCCGACCTGCTTATTCGCACGAGCGGCGAAATGCGCGTATCGAACTTCCTGCTGTGGCAGATCGCGTATTCGGAATTCGTGTGCACCGACGTTCTGTGGCCCGACTTCAACCGGTACGAGTTGCTGCGTTCGCTGCTTGAGTACCAGGGGCGCGATCGACGGTTCGGGGCGGTGAAGTAAGTGGACGAGCGGCCCGGCGATCAGTCGGCCAACGATGATCGCAAGCGCACCGAGCGCATCAAGGACTTCGCGTACGGAAAGACGCCCAAGAAGCTGAAGAACGCCACGGACCTCCAGGTGCGGTTTCGCACGGGCTTCGTGTACGTGGCACTGTCCGTGGTGTGCATTTTGGCAAGCGAGTGGACCACGGTTGCGTTCTTGGTCGCCACGGCCGGCATCACGGCGGGCGAGTTCTACTATATGCTGCGTTCCGATGCGAAGCTTCCCAATGAGATGCTTGGCATCATCGCGGCCATGCTGTACCCGCTCAGCGTGTTTTTCTTGGGATTGAACGGGGCGCTGTACGTCAGCATGGCGCTGCTTCTGGCGTTGATCGTGTGGTACGTGTTCTGGATGCGGGCGCGCGTTCCCGACGTGGGCGTGAGCTTTTTCGGCGCGGCGTACTGCGGCATGCTGCTGTCCGGTCTGGTGGTCATCCGCACGGCGCTTCCCCAGCCGTGGGGCGGCGTGCTGGCCCTGGGCGTGTTCTTGAGCGTGTGGGCCAACGACTCGTTCGCTTATTTGGTGGGCAGCAAGTTCGGCAAGCACAAGCTGGCTCCGCGGACCAGCCCCAAGAAAAGCTGGGAGGGCTTCATTGCCGGCTTGGTGGGATCGGCCGTGTTCTGGTGCTTGATGACGTTTATTCCGGGCGTGGTCATGTCCATTCCTCAAGCTATCGTGTTTGGCCTGATCAGCGGATTGATGGGCGTGCTTGGCGATTTGGCTGAAAGCCGCATCAAGCGCAATTCTGGCTTCAAGGACTCCGGGAGCATCATGCCGGGCCACGGCGGCTTGCTCGATCGATGCGACTCGCTGTTCTTGGTGGCCGTGACTTCGGCCATCCTTTTGGTCGGGGGAGGCTGCATTCCGTTTCCCGTTCCTCTTTTCTAGGGGCGGGCGACGCGGCCGCCTTTGCTGGCACCGCGAACGACTTGGTGACTGAACGCTCTGATAGGAGGCGTACGTGAAACGCATCGTTGTTCTGGGCTCTACGGGTTCTATCGGCACGCAAACGCTCGACGTGGTGCGCAGGCATGCGGACCAGCTTGAGGTTATTGCGTTGGCGGTGCATTCGCGAGCGGACGAGCTTTTGGCTCAGGCTCGGGAGTTCGGGGTGCGTCACGTGGCGGTAGGCGACGAGCGTTTGAAAGGCGAGGCGGTTGCCGACGACCTGGCGGCCCTGGTGCGCGAGAGCGCGCAGCCCGCACCGAGCGCATCGTCTACGCTTGCCCAGGCCGTTGCGCGCCGCGAAGCCGGCGGCGAAGGAGCGCTGGGGTTCGGTGCCCAGGCCGTTGCGCGCTTGGCGAGTCTTCCCGAGGCGGATATCGTGGTGAACGCCCTGGTGGGAGCAGCCGGTTTGCGCGCAAGCCATGAAGCGTTGGCGGCAGGCAAGGTTCTTGCTCTGGCGAACAAGGAGTCCCTTGTAGTGGGCGGCGACCTCATCATGCCCCTGGCTGCGCAGGTTGACGCCCAACGTCGAGCTGCGGGAACGGCACCTGCGCAGGGTCCTGCGGGGGCGCTCATGCCCATCGATTCCGAGCATGGGGCAATCTACCAGTGCCTGCTCGGCGAGGACGCGCGCGAGGTGTCGAAGCTGTGGGTGACCGCTTCGGGCGGCCCGTTCCGCGGACGCACGCGTGCCGATCTGGCTTGCATCACGCCTGCTCAAGCCCTGGCTCACCCCACCTGGAACATGGGCGCGAAAATATCAATCGACTCGTCCACGCTTATGAACAAGGGGCTCGAGGTCATAGAGGCCCATCATTTGTTCGCGATGCCCTATGACAAGATCGAAGTGGTGGTGCAGCCTCAAAGCGCCATCCATTCCATGGTGGAGTTTTCCGACGGCAGCGTGAAGGCGCACCTCGGCACCACCGACATGCGCATTCCCATCCAGTTCGCGCTGTCGTATCCTGAGCGCTGGGACGCTCCGGTTGCGCCGCTCGACTTCCGCACGCTGGGCACGCTGGAGTTCGCCGCGCCCGACACCGATACGTTCTGTTGCCTTGACCTGGCGTATCATGCGGGGCGTACGGGCGGTACGCTGCCGTGCGTCATGAACGCCGCGAACGAAGTTGCAGTCGCCGCGTTCTTGGCCGAAGAGGGAACCTATTTGGGCATTGCGGAATGCGTCGAAGCCGTCATGGACGTGCACGAGCGCAACGGCGTTCAACGGGTCGAGAGCCTTGATCAGCTGGAGGCCGTGGATGCTTGGGCTCGCCAGGAAGCGCGTCGATGGATCGAAGCTCGCTAGTCCGCCAACGCAGCCTGTTCGTATAGCGTTTTGGCGGGAAAATCCATCCCATCGGGCCAGATCACCGCATCTTGCTTGGGCGACACCTTTGCTTGCGCGAAGTAATCTCGATCGACAAGCTTGCCTATGCTATCGCTGGATGCATGGGCCCATGTGCTGAAAATGCGCGAACTTCCGTCGTTCCAGCTAGTAAGGATCTTGTCGCCTTCAGGGCAAGGCCGTACCTGTTCGATACGTTTATCGGGATTCCACACCATTTGCCGTCCTCGCGGGGGCAGCGGTTCTTCTCGTTCGACGGTCGAAGACTCGTTGTATAGAAAACCGGCCCCGAAGTCTTGGCTTCTTGGCCAGGCTATGCCCCGTCCGTGGCCTAGTGCGTAAGCGGTTTCGAAATACTCCCGGTTGGTCAACTCGCCCATAAAATCATTCTTAAGATAAGGGCTTGGATCGAATACGCTTCGCCTCCCATCGTTCCAGTCGATGACGATCGAGCCGTTTTCGAGTAACCCGAAGTCAATGATGTGCTTGTCGAGATGCCACTTCATCGCGTCCTCCTCAAACCAACGGATCGATGCGGAAGCAGGTGCTGTTTGAGCTGGCTAAATACCAATTGTCATCAAGCTCCTGCATGTGAAGAGCCGCCCAAGCTACGACGAGTTTCGCCTGGCGCGGGGGAAGGCAACCTGCAAGCAGGTCCCCTTCGGTCGAGTATACCGCTTCGTATTCGCCGTAGGAAGCGTGAAAGTGCGGCTTGTGATGCGGGGCGTTCGATTCGTGGTAAATCATAATTTTGATCCCGTAGAAAAAGCTGATCTCAGGCATGTGTTGCCCTTTCGATTTCTCGATGGAGGCTTGTATTTCGTTGTGCGGATCCGCTGGTACTATCTTAGCTGCGGCATCTTGCGCGTAGATGACGTGCGTCCAGCGAAATGCTTGCGCGATCTATCGTGGAGCTTGCTCGTTTCTTGGCTGGTTCCAGCGCGGATCTAGCGCGGTTCCAACGCGCATCTAGCAGAAACCTGTTCGGAATATAGCCAAAACCTAGCAGGAATCCAGCGCGCGTTGCCCGGATATTGGCCGTTGAGCGCAACAAGCCAGGTCAAAGCGCTGAAACGCTCCCTTTGTCAACCCGGATCTGCAGCGTGTGCACGTGCGCCCGCCACGGTGGAAACCGCAATGGGTACGCATGCGCGCCGCAGTGGAAAACGATGTAGCGCGCCGAAGTCGATAGTTGCCTTGCCTGCGGTCGGCGAAGGTTGATCGGGCCGAGCTTGCTCTCTGTGCGATTCTTTCCCAAATGTTGCGTTCGAAGGACATGCAGAAAGGCGGCGTTGAATACGGTCGTGAGTTTTGCCTGGTCGCAGATGCCCACTGTTAACGGGCGGGTCTTGACGTACCCTTCGACCGCAACATTTCGAGAAGAATCGAGCGTGCGAGCCCGCAAGCGCACGAGCCCGCGAGCGCACGAGCCCGCAAGTGCACGGGTCCGCAAGCGCGCGAGCCCGCAAGCGTGCGAGCCCGCGAGCGCACGGGTCCGCGAGCGCTCGGGCGCGCAAGTGCGGGCATGGCCGCGCCGGGCGCACCGTCAAGGCGGCTGCGAGCGGGCGTCGAGCCAAGCGCCTCCGCCATCCACTCCAGCATGCCGACACTGACTTCGTAGGCTTCTTCGTTCGGGCGACTCGCCTTGCCGAAATCGAAGCGATAGCCGATGTCGCTGCGGTTGTCGAATCGCTCGAGCGTGCATGTGACCGCGCGGATCTGTCGGCGCTATCCTGGAGTTGTCTCGAACCGGCTCTTTTTGCCGGGTTGGAGGTTGCGTCGGGAATGCGCGAACGCTGCCGTGGGAGCAATGCGGCGTACTGGCGTCGGGTTTGCTCGCGAAGATTTCGCGGCAGGTTCGTGGGTTTCTCGTTTGAAAATGGTTCCTTCGCGGTTTCACTTTATACTGGGGCATGACACATTGCCGGCTCTCGGATGCAGCGCTGCATGCTGCAGGAGCGAGGCCGTTAGCGCATAGGAGCTGTGTATATGGACGTAATCCTCATGATCGTGTACGCCACGCTGGTGCTGGGCTTTCTCGTGTTCATTCACGAGGGCGGCCATTACCTGGCGGCGCGCGCGTTCGGCGTGCGCGTGACCGAGTTCATGCTGGGCTTGCCTGGCCCCAGCATCGGTTTCACCAAATGGGGCACGAAGTTCGGCGTCACGCCCATTCTCCTGGGCGGATACGCAAAGGTGTGCGGCATGGAGCCGGGCGAGATGAGCCCGCATCTGGAGCAGGTTCTGGCCGCCCTGTACCGGCGCGGCACCGCCAACATGGAGGACATTGCTGCGGACTGCGGCATTACCGACGACGAGGCCTACGAAGCGCTCGAAGAGCTGACGGAGTGGGGGTCTATCGTGGGCCCCTCGAAGAAGGACCAGTACAACACGTATCGAACGCCGGAGTACGTCCCATCCAAGAAGCAGATCAAGTCCGCCCGCGCCGCCGGCCTTCCCGAACCGGTTGCGGGGGCGCTCGGCGAAGCGCGTCCGGTTTCGGATCCGCATGCGTTCTTCGAATCCGAGTACCGGCAGCAGTATCGCAGCCTGCCGTTTTGGAAGCGCGCGATCATTCTGGTAGCGGGCGTTGCCGTGAACCTGTTGTTCGCCGTGCTGCTGTTCATCGTCTTGTTCTCGGTGGTCGGGATCGACATGCAAAACCCCACCACGGGCGTTCTGCAGCATGTCGTCGTGGGGCCGATTCAGGCTATCCAGATGGGATTTTCGTACATCGGCATGGTGATCCAGCTGATCGCGGGCCTGTTCAATCCGGCGACTGCGGCCGAAACCATGTCCAATTCCTCGTCCGTTATCGGCATCGCGGTCATGTCGAAAGACGCGTTCGAGGGGGGTCTGGTCAACATCCTCCAATTCTTTGCGGCTATTTCGGTGTCGCTCGGCATCATGAACCTGCTGCCCATCCCGCCGCTTGACGGAGGCCGTTTGGTCATCGAGCTGTTCCAGAAGCTTGCGCGTCGCACGGTGTCCATGAAGGCCCTCAACTACCTTTCGATGGCGGGCATGGCGCTGTTCGTGTGCTTCTTCTTGGTGATGGCGAATCAAGACATCCAAAGGATCATATCGGGCGTCGGCTTCGGCGCGTAAAGCACGCGCTCCGCGAAATCCCTGTGCATTTGCTTCGCCGAGCGGTCAATCAGCGGTAGAATAACCTGCAATGCACTCGTGCGCCCTGTGCCCTTTGGAGCCGGGCGCGGTTCTGCCGCATCGCGTTCGCGATCGGCGGGGATCAGAAACGGAGAAACGATGGCGATCGACGCCAAACCGAACGAACGCACCCGTCGGGTGATGGTCGGCGACGTGCCGCTGGGCGGCGGCGCGCCCGTTGTCGTGCAGTCGATGCTCAACGCGCCGGCCGACGACGTGGCTGCGAACCTGGCCCAGATCCGAGCGCTGGCCGACGCGGGGTGCGAGGTCGTGCGCATGGCCATTCCCCGGCGCGCTTGCCTTGACGCATTCCAGGCCGTGTGCGAGGAATCTCCGCTGCCCGTGGTGGCCGACATTCACTTCGACGCGGGCATCGCGGTCGAGGCGGCGCGACGCGGCGCGGCGAAGCTGCGCATCAACCCCGGCAATATCGGCGGGCTGGCCAAGACCGATGCCGTGCTCGACGCTGCAGGCGAGGCGGGTATTCCCATTCGCATCGGCGTGAACGCCGGTTCGCTTGACGATGCCATTGCGGCCCGCGAGGATCTTTCGCAGCCGGAGAAGCTGGCGCTTTCGGCCGTCGACTACGCGCGCTACTGTGAAAGCCGCGGCTTTCGGGACCTGGTGGTAAGCGCGAAGGCTCACGACGTGATGACCACGGTGCGCACGTACCGCCTGCTCAGCGAAAAGCTTCCGGGCGTTGCGCTGCACATTGGCGTCACGGAGGCAGGCACCACGTTCCAAGGCGTCATCAAGAGCGCGTGCGGCCTGGGGATTCTTCTTGAAGAGGGGATCGGCGACACGCTGCGCATCTCGCTTACCGACGATCCCGTGCAGGAAATTCGCGCATGTTGGACGCTGCTTGCGGCGCTCGACCTGCGCCGGCGCGCCCCCGAGCTCATCAGCTGCCCGACGTGCGGTCGCTGCCAGGTCGACCTTATCGGCATGGCGCGGCAGGTTGAGGATCGCATCGCGGGGCTGGACAAGCCGCTCAAGGTAGCGGTCATGGGATGCGTGGTGAACGGACCCGGCGAAGCTGCCGACGCCGATATCGGCGTTGCGTGCGGCAAGGGGTCGGGCGTGGTGTTTTTACAGGGAAAGGTCGTCCGCAAGGTGGAGGAAGAAGCCATCGTGGACGCTTTGATGGAGGAGATTGGAAAGCTATGACGAATTCGAATATCATGCGTATGAGCCAGCTCTACGCCCCCACGCTCAAGGAAGATCCCACCGATGCGGAGATCGCCAGCCATAAACTGCTGCTGCGCGCTGGCTTCATTCGCAAAACGGCGTCGGGCGTGTACACGTTCCTGCCGTTGGGCAAGCGCGTCCTGTCCAAGGTGGAGGGCATCGTCCGCGAGGAGATGGACGCTATCGGCGCTCAGGAGATCATGATGCCCGCGCTGCAGCCGGCGGAGCTTTGGCACGAGTCCGGCCGTTGGAACGATTACGGCCCCGAGCTCATGCGCCTGAAGGATCGCCACGACCATGAATTCTGCTTGGGGCCCACCCATGAAGAGCTGCTCACCGCGCTGGTTCGCAACGAGCTGCGCTCGTACAAGCAGCTGCCCCTTTCGCTGTACCAGATCCAGGTGAAGTTCCGCGACGAGATCCGCCCGCGCTTCGGCCTTCTGCGCAGCCGTGAATTCATCATGAAGGACGCGTACAGCTTCCATGCCGACCAGGAGTCGCTGCAGCAAACGTATGACGAGATGAGCGAGGCGTACGGCCGCATCTGCGATCGCATGGGCCTTGACTACCGTCCGGTCGAGGCCGATCCGGGTCAGATCGGCGGCAGCGTGACCTGCGAGTTCATGGCGCTTGCCGAGGCTGGCGAAGCGGAGCTTGTCCATTGCTCGTGCGGGTACGCCGCGAACACCGAAGCCGGCGACTGCCTGGCTCGCCCGACCGTCTACGACGTTCCGGCCATGGAAAAGGTTGCGACGCCCGACGTCCATACCATCGCCGAGCTGGCTGCGTTCCTGGACATTCCCGAGTCCTCGACGGTGAAGGCGCTTTCCGGCAAGAACGACGAGGGCAAGCTGGTGGTCATGTTCGTGCCCGGCGATCACGAGCTCAACGAGATCAAGGCTGCCCGTGCGGCTGGCGGGTTCACGCTGCTGACCGACGAGGACATGGAGTCCTTCGGCCTGCACAAGGGCTCGATGGGCCCGGTGGGTCTGCCCGAGGGTGCGTACGTGATCGCCGCGCGCAGCTTGCAGGCGGTTCCGAAGTGGGTCGTGGGCGCGAACGAGGACGGCTATCACTACGTGGGAGCGCAGCTGGGCGTTGACTTCAAGGTGGACGAATGGGCCGACCTGTGCATCGTGCGTCCCGGCGACAGCTGCCCGACCTGCGGGCTTCCGTTGGAGGGCGCGCGCGGCATCGAGGTTTCCCAGGTGTTCCAGCTAGGCGACAAGTACTCGCGCTCCATGGGCGCCACCTTCATGACGGAGGACGGCTCCGAGCAGCCCTTCCTCATGGGCTGCTACGGCGTGGGCGTTTCGCGCACCATGGCCGCCATTGTCGAGCAGCACAACGACGAGAACGGCATCAGCTGGCCGCTGACCGTCGCCCCTGCTCATGTGTGCGTCATTCCGCTGACGGTGGGCGATGACGAGGTGCAGCCTGCGGCCGAGAAGCTGGCGGCCGACCTGTCGCGGATGGGCCTTGAGGTGGCTATCGACGATCGCAAGGAGCGCGCGGGCGTGAAGTTCGCCGACGCGGACCTGATCGGCTGGCCGCTGCAGATCATCGTGGGCAAGCGCGGCCTGGCGGAGCAGAAGGTGGAGATCAAGCGCCGTAGCACCGGTGCGCGCCGCGACATCCCCTTGACCGCGCTGACCGATGCGCTTGCGTTCGCGCAGCGCAACTCGAAGGTGTGGGGCTCCGAGGTTTCGCTCTTCGGCAGCTTGTTCGAATAAAAGACGCGCGCAGGTCCAAGGATAGGGTAGGTCGAGACGAGGCAAGGGGGCACGCTTCCCTTGCCTCGTCCGTTTCACCCGGGACATTGCTTGCGCGCTCGTGTATTGAGGAAGAGAGACGTTGTGCAACGCGACATCCAGGCAGTTCTGTTCGATCTCGACGGTACGTTGCTCGATACGTACGATCTTTTGCTGGCCACGTTTCGCTATGCCACGCGCACGGTGCTGGGCGAAGTCGTTCCCGATGAGGCGCTTATGGCCAAGGTGGGGCAGCCGCTCAACACGCAGATGCGGGATTTCACGGACGACGATTCCGTGCACGAGGAGCTGTGCCGCGTGTACCGGGAGCACAACGCCGTGATCCACGACGACCTCATCAGGCTCTTTCCCGATACGATCGACATGCTGAACCGCCTGAAAGACGAAGGAGTCCCGCTTGGCGTGGTCACTTCGAAGCGGCACGATCCGGCGATGCGCGGCCTCGATTGCTTCAACCTGGCCGGCTACTTCGATTTCGTGGTGGGATCCGACGACTGGCCGGAGCACAAGCCGAGCCCCGGTCCCGTTGCCCACGGGTGCCGGCTGCTCGACCTTCGTCCCGAAGCGTGCCTGTACGTGGGCGATAGCCCCTTCGACATGCAGGCGGGCAACGCCGCGGGATGCGCGACGGCGGCAGCGCTCTGGGGCATGTTCTCGCGGGGCATGCTGCTTGGCGAAAGCCCTACGTACGTGTGCGGGCGCTGCTCGGACGTTCCCCCGTTGCTCGGGATCGGTTCCTCTTCCTACCGAGTCTGATTCGGCTGGCCGTACGTTTTAGCCACCCATTGCTCGGTAACGTCCAAGAACGCTTTTGTCGCGGCCGAGGTTGTTTTCATCGAGCGGACGGCGATGCCGATTTCGCGACTCGTTTCCACTTCGGGAGGCACCACGGCTATGGGGAAGGGAGCGTTGCGCAGGATGAGGTCGGGCAGCACGCTGAACCCCAGCCCTGCGCTCACCATACTCATCACCGCATAGTCGCTGTCGACGGTGAAGCGCACGTTGGCTTCCACGCCGTTGTTGCGGAAGAGCGCTTCCATCTCCGACGACGTTCCGCTGAGCAGCCGTATGTAGGGCTCGCCTGCAAGGGAGCGTGTGGGGAAACGCGGCGCGTCGGCCAGCGGATGATCCGGGGGAAGCGCCACGAGCAGGGGATCGTGGCGCAGGGGCAGGGAATCCATTTCCATTTTGATGGGATAGACGAAAAAGCCGCAGTCGGCGTCGCCGCGATATACGGCTTCTTCCAGCGCATCCTCGTCGTCCATGCAGATGAGCTGGAGGTCGATGCCGGGATGCTGGGCCAGAAACGTTTTCGCTATGCCTGGAAACCACTGGGTTGCCGTGCTGGTGAAAGCCGCTACGCGGACGATGCCGCTTTCCAGATGCTTGAGTTCGGCCAAACGCGCTTCCAGCTGTCGTTCGCTGTTGCAGACGTTTTGCATCCAGGGCAGCAGGTCCTGGCCCTCCGCCGTGAGGCGCGTGCCGCCGTACTCCCTTACCAGCAAGGTGACGCCCAGATCTCGTTCGAGCGAGTTTACAAGGTAGCTTATGCCGGCTTGGGTGTATCCAAGGTCGTGCGCCGCCTGTTTGAAGCTGCCCGTTTCGGCTACTTTGAGAAGCGCCTCGTATTTCTGATTGCCCATACCGTTCGCCTTTCGCGTCGATATCGTGATTCTCGCGTTTATTGCGCAAACGAACAAGGGGTATGACATGGCTTTACAAGAATTACTTTAATTTTTGAAAAGATAGTCTCGTTTTACTTTTTATAGCCGAACCCGTAGTATGTCGGAAATTCAATCGTAGTCGTGCAAGGCTTCTTGATAGAAGTCTTTTATTTCGTACGCTGTCTGTCGCACCGTCGCGCACGTGGAAGGAGGAGTTGTGGCGAATCGTTCGATCAAGCGTTGGCCTTACGTGGCTCTTGTCGTTTTGCAGACCGTTATCTTCGGGTCGGGCAACGCCATCACGAAGATGGCGTACGACAGCATCACGCCGCTGTGGTGCCTGGCCATTCGCTTCGGCTTGGCGCTGCTCGTGTTCGCGCTGTTCTTCGGTCCGCGTATCGTGCGCCAGGTCAAGGGCGTGCGCTTGCGCGTTTGGGTGCCTTCGGCCGTATGCATGGCGCTTGCGTACCTCACCTGCAACGTGGCGCTCGATTTGACCACGGCCACCAACGTGGGCTTTCTGGTTGCTTTGCCTGTGGTGTTCGCGCCGCTGCTCTTTTCAGTGGTGAATCGGCGCCGGTACCCTCTGGCCTTCATCCCGTTTCAAGTTGCCGTCGTCGTGGGGCTGTATCTGCTGTGCAACAACGGCGGGGCTCTGACTTTCGGATGGGGCGAGGTCCTGGGGCTTCTGTCCTCCGTTGCGTTGGCGGGGGCGCTCGTGTTCGGCGAGCGGGGGTTGGCCGAGCTTGACGCGGTTGCCGTGGCCGGCACGCAAATAGCCATGTCGTTCGTCGTGTCCCTGGTTTGCGCGCTTGCGTTCGAAGCGCCGGTTAATCTGGCTGCCGTGCAGCCGATCGCGTGGGGCACTATCGCGTTTTTGGCCCTGCTTTCTACGTGCCTGACGTTTTTGCTGCAGAACTTGGCGTTGACGGCGCTGCCGTCGTCGTCGGTGTCGCTGCTTTTGACGGGAGAGCCCGTGTTTACCGCCGTGTTTTCGTTCGTCCTGCTTGGCGAGGTGCTTTCCGCTGCCGGTTTTGCCGGGGCCGTCGTTATCGTGTGCGCCGTGATGGCCGCCACGTACGTAGAGGGCCGTCAAGCCTCCGGCGCGCGCGAGCATGCGCTGGCTGCGCGAGGCGCGCTCGAGGGCGTGGCTTCCGCACGCGTGGCGGCTCTTGGGGCGGAAGCCTCGCACGCGGCGCTGCCCGACCAACTGGCGCTCGCCCGCGAGAACGCTGCATAGCGGCGGTTCGCATTCAGTTCGGGGCTTCGCTTCTCTGCATTTGCATTCACATGACGGTTTCCTTGCGCGCATTGCCCTTTTCGCCGATTTAGTGCATCATGATTGCAAGGGCTGGGTTTTCGATTGCCCGGCGAATCGCAGGCGAAGGAGGCATCCATGGCTAACCTCAGCGACGGATTCAAAGACATTTTCTTGGCCGGTATCGGCGCTATGGCTATTACCGGGGAGAAGACCAAGGAGCTTGTCGATCAGCTGATCGCAAAGGGCGAACTCACGGTTGATCAAGGCAAGGAGATCAACACCGAGCTCAAGCACAAGGCCGAGGACGCCGTGTCCGCCATGCGCTACGACATGCTCGAGGCGCGCATGGTCGCTATGACGCCCGAAGAGCGAGCCGAGTTCGCCGCCAAAGCCGCGGAGTTCGCTGCGAAGGCGGATTCCAAGCCGGCCGACGTCGAAGTGGGCGATGCGTCTTGCGTCGAGGTGGACGATCCTGCCAAGAGCGAAGAGCGTGCTGACCAGCAGGTTTCCGGCGCATAGCGTGCGAATGAACGCATGATCGACAACACCGTACTCAAGCACTTCTTCAGCACCGGCGCGGACATCGATCCGGAAGGGCGCTTCAATCTCAACCGGAAGACGAGGGCGCGCCGGCTGAAGGAGATATATTCGATCCTTCAGAAGCATCGCGTGCTGCACGGCTTCACGCCCGAAGGCTTCCGAGCCATGCTGGAAGATCTGGGCCCGAGCTTCGTCAAAATCGGGCAGACCCTTTCCACGCGCTCGGAGATTCTTCCGAAGGCTTACTGCGACGAGCTTGCAAAGCTGCAGATGGAGTGCGACCCTCTGCCGTTCGACCAGATACTCGCTGCGCTCAATGACATGTACGGCGATGCGCAAGGGGATTTGTTCGACGCCATCGACCCCACGCCGCTTGGCAGCGCGTCGCTTGCGCAGGTGCACAAAGCTCGCCTTGCGACGGGGGACGTCGTGGCCATCAAGATACAGCGGCCGGGCGTGAAGGCCACGATGGCGCAGGATATCGACATCATGCGCACGATGGCGCGCCAGGCGTCTCGCTTCATGAAAGACGAGCAGATGCTCGATCTGCGCGACGTGGTCGAGGAGCTGTGGGCCACGTTTCTTGAGGAAACCGACTTCCAGCGTGAGGCGGCGAACCTTGAAGAGTTCGCGCGCTTGAACGCGAACGTGGCGTTCGTCGACAGCCCTCGGGTGTACCCGGAGCTTTGCAGCGAATACGTGCTGGTCATGGAATATATCGACGGCATTCCCATCTTGGCGGTCGACCGGTTGCACGCCGCTGGGTATCAGCTTGAAGAGATCGGCGAGAAGATCCTCGACAACTATGCCACCCAGATTCTCGATCACGGGTTTTTCCATGCCGACCCGCATCCGGGCAACCTGCTTATCCGCAACGGCAAGGTGGTGTATATCGACCTGGGCAACATGGGTCGCCTGTCGCCGCGCGACCGTGCGGGCTTCGGCAGCATCATAGAAGCGGTGGGCATGCAGGATTCCGCAGAGCTTAAAGATGCTCTCATGTCGTTCGCCGCCTCGAAGGACAACGGGGTGATCGACCATACGCGTTTCCTGGCCGACCTTGATTTGCTGCTGAGAGACTACGGGTCATGCGATGTGGCCGATATCGACATTGGCGAGTTTCTTGCCGATATTCTTATGCTCACGCGTTCTTGCAAGGTCACGCTGCCGTCCTCTATCACCAGCGTGTCGCGCGGCATCGTGACGCTGGAAGGAACCATTGCGCCGTTCATTCCCAATGAAAGCGTCGTCGGCATCATCAACGCGCATATCCAGCGTTCGAAGGACCCGCAAGGCAAGCTGATTTCGGCCGTCGAGGATCTGGTGCTTGCGCTGCGCTCGTCCGCGAACGGCGCGCTCGGCGCGGCCCAGTACTCAGGTGAAGCGCTCAAGATGCTCACGCGCGGGCAGCTGAAGATGAACATGGAGGTGCTTGGATCTGAAGCGCCGCTGTCCAAGCTGGCCAAGATCATCAACCGCTTGACCATGGGAATCATCATCGCCGGGTTGTTCATCGGCTCGTCCATGCTGTCGCTGTCCACAATGGAGCCCCGGCTTCTGGGCGTGCCCGTCCTGGCGTTCTTCGGCTATCTGGGTGCTGCCATTTTGTCTATCTGGGTGATCGTCGACATTCGACGCCGTAGAGTTTGAGGCTTTTCGCCGAGGGATGCGCGACCGGATGGGCCGATGGGTCTCGCGGTGTGGGCGGGCGTTCGCGGGTTCAGCGGTCTCGCAGCGCGGCCGCGCGATGCGGGAGGGAGGCCCCTGGCTTCCGCTGCGAAGACGCTATCCAACGGAGGGGTCGGGCTTACGCACGAAAAACCGCTCCCGCTGGCAGCTTTTGACGGTTTGAGGTCGTCGAGTCGAGTGCTGCTCTTGTTGGCGCTCAACCCGATTTTCGTTTTGCCTGCTCACAGCTTCGGCTTGGCGCGCTGCACTTTCGCGAGCGCTCTTCACGGGCGATCAAACGACCTCAAACCGCAAGAACCTGCCAGCAAGGGCGGCTTTTCGTGCGCAAAATCGCGTTTGGCGCGATCGTTTGCCCGAGCGCCCGGTGGGCCCTGCGACCACGCGGCCGGGCGTTCGCTTCGCGGCGGGTTTCAGATGGATCGCTCGTGGTAGGGAGCCTTGTTCAACGCCCTGTGGAAGCGGCTGTGTCGACGGTTTCCGCATGGTGTGCGTTTGCATTCGGCGCGAACGCGCGAATGGGCAGTGCGAGCGTGAAGCCGCAGCTTGCGATTGTGCGACCTGCGTTGCTCCCGGGAGCGCAACCAAAAGTTGCGCAAGATTCCAACTGAAATTGGTCGCGCTCGAAGCGTTGCAACCGTACTCTTTTCAATACGCTATGATGAGCGAAACGAGAAAGGGAGCACGATGAACGTAGAGATCGCGCAGCGTCTGGCCGAGCGTCGCAAACAAGCCGGGTTGTCTCAGGAGGCTTTGGCCGAGAGGCTGGGCGTGTCGCGTCAGGCCGTGTCGAAATGGGAGCGGTCCGAGTCTTCCCCCGACACCGATAACCTGATCGCGCTCGCGCAGTTGTACGGGGTGTCTCTGGACGATTTGCTGTACGTGGACGAAGGCATGCAAGATGACGTGATATTCGAGGCGGCCGACCGGGCTTCCGAGCGCGAGGCGACGGCCTGCGAGAATCGCGATGAGCCCAGTGCGAAGGAAGCGCCTGCGGACGACGAGGTCCCGAATACGGAGAACCCTTCCAAAGTGCGCATAGGCGTCGGGGGCATCCACGTGGAGGACGGCGCGGAGAAAGTTCATATTTCCTGGCGCGAAGGAATTCACGTAATCGATGGAGAGAAGGGCGAAGAGGTGCATGTCTGGTGGAACGGCGTGCATGTGAAAAGCCCCAAGAACGGCCCGGATGACGACGAGGTCTTCATCGACGGCGATAACGTGGTCATTAACGGCGAGCAGTTCGATAGCTGGCACGACGCTCACGCCAAGTACGGCCATCGGGGCGGTGGCCGGTGGGACGATCCGTGCGGCTACACCGTGCAGGGCGAGCGCTTCGAGACGCTTGACGATGCCCGTGCGAAGTACGGTGACGAGGTGGGGAAGAGCATCCCGGTTCGCAAGCATTATCTGCGCGAGTTCGAGCGGTCGTGGCTGAAGTTTCCCTATCCGCTCGTGGTTATTCTGGCGTACCTGCTGATCGGCATCATGAACGGGCAATGGGGGATGGGCTTGTTCCTGTTCTTCACCGTGCCGCTGTACTATATGGTGGGCCATGCCGTGGGGCGTCGGCGCATCGCTCCGCTTATTGCCGGAGCGTATCCGCTGGGAGTGACGGCTTGGTTTTTCTACATGGCGTTCGTCTTGAGCCAGCCGCATCCGGCTTGGGTGGCGTTTCTGACCATCCCGTTGGTGGAGTGGCTTGTGTTCAGCCTTTCCCATTGGTGGCGCGATCGCAAGCGTCGCAAAGCCGCTGCTCAGAGCGCCCCTATCGACGTGCAGGGGGAAGGTGCGGGATGGATTTGCCTCTTTTTCAGCCGTTATTTCTTCCCTGTATGTAAAAGCGCCCCGGTCGTTAACAACCGGGGCGCTTTATCGTAGATTGTACGTTTCGGGCGGCTTAGACGAAGCGGCTGTAGTCGTACGTAGCGGGCTTGTTGTGCTTGCTACGCTGCTTCTTGGCCTTCTCGTTCGCCTGATGCTCGGCGTTGCTCTTCTTCGAGACGCGCTTGGCCGCGTTGGAGTAGTTCTTGGAAACGTTCTCGCGCTTTTGGCCCTCGAACTTGCGGTCGAAGCATCCCTCGCGCTTCGGTCCCTCGCTGCGCTTGCCTTCAGGGCGGTTGCTGCGTCCGGGACGGTTGTCCTGGTCGCGCTTGCCCGCAAAGCTCTTGCCTTCCGAGCGCTTCCCATCGAAGCTCTTGCCGGCGGGGCGCTTGTTGTCGCGGTTGCCGTCACGTCCGCTTGCGGAGGAGCGGTTGCCGTTATAGGAGCGGCCGCTGCTCTTGCCGCCCTTGCCCTTGTAGCCGCCGCTGCGCTGACCCGCGCCCTTTTTCGGCTTCTCGAGCACGGAAAGGCTCAGCTCGTAGGTTTCCAGCTCCATAAGCGGGATATCCTTGCCGATCAGCTTCTCGATGTCGCGCATGGTGCGGCTGGACTCGCGGGTGACGAAGGAGATGGCGTAGCCCTGCTCGCCCGCGCGGCCCGTGCGGCCGATGCGGTGCACGTAGTCCTCGGGCATGTCGGGCAGGTCGAAGTTGATGACGTGGTCCACGTCGGGCACGTCGATGCCGCGCGCCAAAACGTCGGTAGCCACCAGGATGGACGTCTTGCCGCGACGGAAGTTCTCGAGCGCGCGGCGACGCTGGCCCTGGCTTTTGTCGGAGTGGATGGACTCGGCGCGGAAGCCGGCGTCGCACAGCGCCTCGGCGCAATCCTCGGTGCGGTTCTTGGTGCGGGCGAACACGATGACGCGCTCGGAGCCCTTTTCGTTCAGCACGGCCTGCAGCAGTTCGGGCTTCTCGTGGTTCTTGATGGGCATCATGAACTGCTCGACCGTTTTGGCGGTCTCGCCGTTGCGGGCGATCTCGACAATCGCGGGGTCGTTCAAAAGCGAACCCAGGTTCTTCTGGATCGACTGATCGATGGTGGCCGAGAACAGAAGCGTCTGGCGGCATTCTGGCGTAGCGTCCACAATGGTGGTGACGTCGGGCAAAAAGCCCATGTCAAGCATGCGGTCGGCTTCGTCAAGCACCAGCGTTTCGACGCTCTTCAGGTCCACTACGCCACGCGACATGAGGTCCTTCAAGCGGCCCGGGGTGGCGATGAGCACGTCGGTGCCGCCGCGCAGCTCCTTGATCTGCGGGCCGTAGGGCGTGCCGCCGAAGACCGTGGTCACGAAGTGGCCGGTCTTGCGCGAGATCTGCATGCAGGTGCGAGCGATCTGCTGCGCAAGCTCGCGGGTGGGGCTGACTACCAGCACGCGAGGCGCGCGGTTGCGGCCCTTGAGGCGGGGCAGGGTGGACAGCGTGGGCAGCAGGAACGCGGCGGTCTTGCCGGTGCCGGTGCTGGCGGCGGCAATCAGGTCGCGGCCTTCCATGATCAGCGGAATGGACTGCTCTTGTACGGGGGTGGGGTTCTCGTAGCCCAGACGCTCAACTGCGGCAAGCGCAGCTTCGGAAAGGCCGAGGTCGGCAAATTTGGACATATTCTGTTCCGTTCTCTTCATGCGCGCCTTCATGCGCGCTGGTTGTTCGCATGCGCCCTCAGCTCCCCCTGCAAGAAGGGGACGGCTCTAAGCGCTGCCCTGTTCGCACCCGCTCCTGCGGCGTGCATTGCGCTTGACCCGAGCCGCTTATCTCAATCTGTTTGGCGAAACTATGCGAACGCGCGAAAAGAAACGAGAAAGAATTTCGTGTGAAGCGACCATCTAGTATGGCCCTTGCGGCTTCATATAGGAAGAGAGAACGCCCAGAAACACGTTGAATGTGTGCGAATCTCCACGGAAGCCGGGTCTGGCGACTGCACGTTTGGCCTTGCCCGTTTAGTAGTGACGGGCGCATGGAAGACGCTCGCGGTGGTTTGCCTACCGTCTGCGGTACACAAGCGTCGTATTGCCAAAGGAAGCAAAATTTCCTGCCGAAATGATAGGTTTTTCGATGGATGTAGGAGCTGTGTTGATCTCGAAAAAAATTTACGCAAAACGATAAATGATAATTTTACAAATATGCAGTTGATCTGCGAAAACAAAAAATCGGGGGGGGGGGGTGCTTTTTGCCATATGCCAAATTCTTGTTGCTAAAGCGATATCTTGCCAGTATGATTGGGAGAAAAGTTGAGATGATTAATACATATCAAACCGATTCATGCTATAAACCTATCGAATGTAGCGTGCATCGGGGAGGCAAGAGCGCGAAAGCGCTCTTTTAACGACAAGCGAGAACGGAACAGCTGAACCTTTTATGGAACCGCGTGATAACTACAATCGCATGACGCCCGGCAGACACGGCACCCCCGAGCAGCCTGGCCGCCCTTACGACCAAGCTCGTAGGGCGAACGGTGCTGCGCCTGTTCCTGAAGTGGGCCACAGCATGCCTCAAGGAGGTCAGCGCCCTTACGGGGCCCCGGCCCGGCCCGTGCAGGGCGGCTATCAGCCAGCGGGCGTTCATGCCGGCCAGCCTTCCGGATACCCTTCCTCGAACGATGACATCATTCGCGTCCGCAAAAAGCGCCGCAAGCATAAGAAGCTCAAGCGCGCACTGCTCATCATCGCCGTTGTGCTGGTGGTTCTCGTTGGAGGCGCCGCTGCGTATGCGGGCTGGTACACCAGCACGCTTGCCAACAACATGGCCATGGATGCTCAAGAGAAATCCCAGCTCGATACCGTTTTGACCCCTGCCGACAACCAGCAGAAGCCCTTCTATGTGCTGCTGGTGGGTTCGGATAACTGGGAAACGTACGGCGAGCGCTCCGACGCGCTCGTGTTGACGCGCGTCGACCCCGTCAACCACGCCATTACCATGGTGTCCGTGCCGCGCGACACGCCCTACATGCTCAATGGCGGTAAAACCAAGATCAACCAGGCGTTCGCCGAAGGCGGTGCCGTGGGCGCGGTTACGGCTGTGCGGCAGTTGACCGGCGCTCCCATCACCTACTATGCCGAGATCGAGTTCGCTGGTCTGGCCGAGTTCGTCGACTCCATGGGCGGCATCTACGTGGATGTTCCGTACACCATTGATTACGAGGTGTACACCAAGGACCAGCCCGCTGTTCATATCGAGGCCGGCAACCAGCTGCTCGACGGCAGCGAATGCGTCGCCCTCGCGCGCATGCGCACCGCGTACGGCGACGATCAGGACGCCATACGCCAGTCCAACGTGCGCGCTATGGTTATGGCTTTGCTGAAGAGCGTGCTCCAGGCGCCGCCGGCAGAGATCCCCGGCCTGGTGCAGCGCCTTTCCGCGTGCGTGACCACCAACATGGAGCTGCAGACCATGATCTCTCTGGCTATGGATTTCGCTCAGTCGGGAAGCCCTTCCATCTATACCTGCACCGGCCCTTACAAGGGCGATATCGATCCGGATACGGGACTTTGGCTGTGCTATGAGAATCCCGAAGGCTGGAAGGCGTTGATGGAGGCCGTCGATGCGGGCAAGGATCCGGAGTCCGTGGGACTGAAGGTTGAAGGTAAGTAGCGGGACGCCGCTGATAATAGAAAGATGATCGCATGACACTGCTCGAACTGTTCAAACTGCTTCGCAAGCACTTGGCCTTGGTCATTGTGCTCCCGATCGTCCTTGCCGTAGCAACGGCGGGCGTGAGCTGGGGCCTTCTTGACAACCAGTACACGGCCAAGGTGTCCGTGTACGTCCTGAACTCCAAGGAAAAAGAAGGTACGGCTAATACCACTGTCTACAACGACCTGACTGCTAGCCAGCTCATGGCCAACGACATCGCCACCCTGGCGAAGTCGGACACTGTACAGGAGAAGACAGCTCAGTCGTTGGGCATGGAGTCGTTGAAGGGTTACAAGATCTCGGTCGAGTCGAGCACGACCACGCGCGTCATCGACATATCCGTTACGGCGGAGAAGGCCGAGGCGGCGTCCATCGTGGCGAACGAGATTGCCAAGGTGCTGTCCACGGTTGCCCAGCAGGTCATGGGCGTGGAAAGCGTGAACGTGGTTGACCAGGCCAAGGTTCCCGTAGAGCCGTCGGGCCCGTCGCGCGCTATGTACACGGCAGTCGCGTTTTTGGCCGGCATCTTTTTGGCTGTTGCCATCGTAGTAGTGCTGGACATGGTGAACACGCGCGTCCGCAATCCTGAAGAAGCCGAAGAGTTGCTGGGCTTGCCGGTTATCGGCCGCATACCCACCATCAAGAACTAGGGAGGAGAGAGTCGTGGCCAAGAAAAAGAAGTCTGCATCCAACGCGCTCGAAGTGCAGAACGCGGCGAAGACCCTCTTCGCGAACATTCGCTTCATGTCACCCGACAATCCTATTCGCACCATCGTGATTACCAGTTCGGTGCCGAACGAGGGCAAGTCGACCTGCTCGGTGGAGCTTGCGCGCGCCATCGCTACGTCGGGCAAGACCGTGCTGCTGGTGGAGGCCGACATGCGTCGCCGTACGTTGGCCGATGCCTTGAACGTGCGCCCTCCCGCAGGCGTGTATTCGGTGCTGACCGACGCCGCTCCGCTTTCCCAGGCGGTTGTCGCCACGTCTACGCCCAACATGTACTTCCTGGACGTCGAGCCGAACATCCCGAACCCGGCCGACATCATCTCGTCGAAGCGCTATGCCAAGCTGGTGACGCTTTTGGAAGAGAATTACGATTACGTGGTGTTCGACACTCCGCCGGTTGGAACGTTCATCGACGCGGCTATTCTGTCCACGCTGGTGGACGGCACCGTGATGGTGGTGAAGCCGAATTCGACCAAGCGCACCGAGCTTTTGGATGCGTGCGAGCAGTTGAAGAAGGCCGACGCCAATATCCTGGGCATCTGCGCCACGTTCTGCGAGGGAACCGGCTCCGAATACTACTACGCGTACTACACTCAAGACGGCAGTCGATTGAAGGACGGCGCGGATAAGGTTATCCCGCAGGCGCAAGTTGTGCCCGGTCGTTCTTCTCGTGTTCAAAATTCTCCTCAAGTGAACCGCGGGGTCTCTCGTCATGGCGTAGAGGCAAGCCAAGCAGCCAATCGTGCCGCATACGTATCGTCCAACCCGGCAGGGAAGGGGCGTAACGGTCGATGAGGGACATGCACTGCCATATCCTTCCCGGCGTTGACGACGGTGCGCGCGACCTGAACGAGTCGCTTGCCATGTTGGACGCCGCTCAAGCTGCGGGCGTTACGTCTATCGTATGCACGCCTCATTGCCGCGATCCGTATTTCGACTACGACGCCATGTGGGATGCTTACGAGCTGCTGGTGGCGCACGCGGGCGGCTTTCCGCTGACCATGGGCTTCGAAGTGAACCATGCCAAGCTCATGGATTTGGGCATGGAGTGGGCCGACCGTCTGTGCTTCGATGGGACCAACGAGTTTCTGCTGGAGCTTTCCACGCGGGCTCGCAAGCCCGACTTCGAGGTGTACGAGCGAACCATCTACGAGCTGCAGGGCAAGGGCTTTCAGGTGATCATCGCGCATCCCGAGCGCTACAAGGCCATTCAGGAGGATGTCGAGGTGGCGCGAAGGCTGGTGAAGAAGGGCTGTAAGCTGCAAGCTTCTGCGGACTTCGTTGCTGGCGGCAGGATGGGCGCCGAACGAAAGCCCGCGAAGCGGCTGTTCGACGAGAACCTGTACTCGTACATTGCCAGTGACGCTCACCGCGTTGAGCATTACGGGTATTTGGCGGAGGCCAGGAAGAACTACCGGACGCGTGGAGCTCACGCCCGTATTTAGAAGCAGCTTCCTTCTGCTAGCTCTCCTGAAAAGGGAGGTCTAACAGCAGGAAACTGCAACCGCCGCGAAAGCGGCAACCGGCTGCGAAGCGCTTGGGTGCTGATGCGGCTGCCATATCTTGAGGAAAGCGGGATCGTCGCTGGGAGCGCGTTCCGGATCAATCAGGAGAACATATCGTTGTTGTAGCCTTCGGTCGAAAGGTCGGGGCGAAGCTATGTCTTTACCGTTTTGACCGGGGAGGTGGTGGCATGTGGTATGTTGTGCAAACCATCGGCGGCCAGGAAAAGCACGTGCTTGACTTGATGCAAAAGCTGGTCGAGCCGGGCCTTATCGAAGAATCGTTCATACCTCGCTATGAGGTGAAGAAACGCATCAAAGGGGAGTGGCGCACATCGCAAGAGGTGCTGCTCCCTGGGTATATATTTGTAGTAAGCGATAAACCTAACAAGTTGAAAGTCGCTTTACGGGATATCCCCAAGTTCACGCGACTTCTTTCCAACAACGATGTGTTCATTCCCCTGAATGATCAGGAAGTTGCCTTCATCAACGCATTCACGAAACCCGATCAGCGCGTGATCGAGTTTTCGAGCGGTGTGATAGAAGGCGACCAAATCGTGATCCTCAACGGCCCGCTTATGCATCAGACGGGTTTGATCAAGAAGATAGACCGCCACAAGCGGCTGGCCTACTTGGACATCGAGATTATGGGCAGAACGAAAACCGTCAAAGTTGGATTGGAAATTGTTCAAAAACGATCCTGACAAATCAATAGAGACGCTAGCCGATGGGGGAGTGGCTGTGCTTGCAAGCGAGGGGATTGTCGCCGGGTGCGTCGAGGTGACGGAAGCGGGGGCTTCCGACGCGAATACGAGCAAACCGCTCGACGAAAAGTCTGATAATCGCGGTTATGTAAGGACGAGCGCGGGGGTTGGGGATGAGGGCCTGCCCGACCCGGAGGTCTACGAAGCCGCGCGCCGCATCGACGAGGAGCGCTGGGCCTACCGGTTCGCCAAGCGCGCGTTCGACATCGTGTTCAGCGCGACGGTCCTCGTCCTGTTCTGCTGGCTTTACGCCTTGATCGCGATGGCGATCAAGATCGACGACCCGTCCGGCCCCGTCTTCTTCAAGCAGGAGCGCGTCGGCAAGAACGGCGAGCGCTTCATGATGTGGAAGTTCCGCAGCATGTACGTGAACGCGGAAGGGCAGCTGGACGACCTGCTGCAGCTCAACGAGAAGACGGGTCCGGTGTTCAAGATCTCCAAGGACCCGCGCATCACGCGCGTGGGAAGGGTGATACGCAAACTCTCGCTGGACGAGCTGCCCCAGTTCATCAACGTGTTCTCATCGAAGATCTCCATCGTGGGCCCGCGCCCCTGCCTGCCGAGGGAAGTGACGCAGTACACCGAGCGCCAAAAGCAGAGGCTCCTGGTCAAGCCCGGAATTACGTGCTATTGGCAAACGCGCTTGGATCGCGACAAGATCACGTTCGACGAGTGGGTGGAGCTCGATCTTCTGTACATCAAGCAATGCGGTATATGGACCGATTTAAAACAGGTCGCAAAGACTGTCGGCGTCGTGTTGACGGCTCAAGGAAACTAGGTATGGCGATGAAAATTGCCATGCTAGGACATAAAAGAATGCCATCGCGCGAAGGCGGAGTTGAGGTTGTTGTCAAAGAATTGTCGACAAGAATGGTCGCTTTAGGTCACGAAGTGACGGTATATAGCAGGAAGGGCCACAACGCAGCTGGAAAGGAATACGACCAAGAAAAAACCTGCGAATACAAGGGCGTTGCAGTTAAACAAGTTGCAACATTTGACATCAAGGGTCTTGCAGCCCTTACAAGCAGCTACTTTGCCACTAAGGCTGCGATGGAAGATAGCCCAGATCTGATCCATTTCCACGCTGAGGGTCCTTGCGCAATGATTCCATTGGCAAAGCGTCGTGGATTCAGAACCGTTGCGACCATTCATGGCTTGGATTGGCAGCGTGCAAAATGGGGAAAGCTTGCTAGTGCGTATATCAAATTTGGGGAAAAGATGGCGGCTCGACATGCCGATGAAATAATCGTGCTGAGTCGCAATGTGCAAAACTACTTTAAAACCGAGTACGGACGCAATACGATTTTTATTCCCAATGGAATAGAGAGTCACACTTCCGTTTTGCCGGACATTATCAAGAGAGAATACGACCTTGAGAAAAACGGGTATGCGTTATTTCTCGGGCGCATCGTGCCCGAGAAAGGGCTGCATTATCTAATCAAGGCATTTAAAGGGCTAGAAACGAATATGAAACTCGTGGTCGCAGGTGGGTCGAGCGACAGCCGGGGATACTTCGAGGAAGTAAGGAAGGAGTCTTCTAGCGATCCCCGTATCCTGTTCACGGGATTTATTCAAGGGCAGTTACTTGAAGAGCTTTATAGCAACGCTGCAGTGTATATCCTGCCGAGCGACCTCGAGGGCATGCCCATGAGCCTGTTGGAGGCCATGTCATATGGATGCTGTTGCTTAACTAGCGATATTGAAGAATGCTCTACGGTTTTGGAAAATGCAGGACTGACATTTCCAAGAGGGGACGTCGCAGCATTGAGGGAGAGCTTGGCTTTCCTGTTTGCCAACAAAACAAAGCTAGATGAGTTGGGGTCGGCGGCAAAGCTCCGCGTAGAAGCTAATTACAACTGGAACGATGTGGTGCGCCGAACGCTCGACGCATATCTGGGAGTTGCTGAATGAAAAAAACCGTTGAAAAAGTAATTACTAAAATTAAACGTGAACCATACAGCTTGGATCCGGCCATAACCAGCATGGATTTGTTGATCATTTTAAAGGACAAGCTTTTTCAGTTCGTACGCGGCGTTTGGAAAGGCATTTTCTTCGGCGAGAAGCAGGGCATCATATTCGTTGGCAAGAGGGTTAAGGTTCGCCATGCATCCCACGTTAAAACCAAAGGTGGCCTCACTTTAGGTGATGGCGTTTATATCAACGCGCTTTCTAAGGGTGGCATCGAATTCGGAGATAACGTTTCTATCGGTGCCGGTTCGATTATTGAATGTACCGGCGTGATTCGCGAGCTAGGCGAATCAGTGAAGATTGGCAGCCATGTGGGGTTCGCTCAAAATGCTTTCATCGCGGTGCGCGGCTCCCTTGAAATTGGAGATGATTGCATCTTCGGGCCCAATATCAGCATACATACCGAAAACCATGTTTTCACCAATCTTGATGCGCCTATTCGTCTTCAAGGAGCAACGCGCCAGGGAGTCACTATCGGTTGCGATTGCTGGGTTGGCGAGGGAGCGGTAATCCTTGATGGCGTAAACGTCGGAGACGGATGCATAATTGCCGCCAACGCGGTAGTCAACAAAGATGTACCTGATTTCTGTGTAGTAGGTGGGGTTCCTGCCAAAATACTGAAAAAGCGTGGGGAGTAGACACTTTGCGCGTATTGATGGTAAATAAGTTTCACTATTTCAAGGGTGGCTCAGAAACCTATCATTTCGCAGTTGCCGAGAGCCTCGAACGGATGGGTTGCGAAGTTGGCTTTTTCTCTATGGAAGATCCTAGCAATCTGCCGAGCAAGCAGTCTCGTTATTTTGTTTCTGCTGCTGACTACAATGGCAAGACGGGATTGATCAAAAAAGCTAAAGACGGTCTTTCGCTAATTTACTCTTTTGAAGCGAAAAAAAAGTTTGAAGCACTTCTTGAAGATTTCCAGCCTGATATTATTCACATGAACTTAGTGCACCGGCAACTTACATTTTCCATCTTAGATGCTCCATGGCTTAAGGCGCATAAAATTCCCGTGGTTTATACAGCGCATGATTATATTCCAGTATGCCCTAACTGCACGATGCTTGATGGCGAAGGACAAGTCTGCGATGACTGCTTGGCGGGAAGCTTCAAACCATGCATTAAAAAACGTTGTGTCAAGGGATCAAAGGCCAAGAGCATGCTCGCTACGGCAGAGGCTGCCTTTTTACGCAAACATGGCAGCTATCAGAAAATCGATCGAATAATCGCCCCTTCAGAGTTTATAAAGAAAAAACTTGTTGCGGGAGGGTTCCCATCGAAACAAATCGACTTTATGCAGAATTTCGCGAAACGCGAAGTGCTTGAGTATGCAAAAGACGACAAGGATTGTACCGATAAAGAGAACCCGTATCTTTTCTTTTTTGGCCGCCTTTCTAAAGAAAAAGGCGTTGACGTACTTGTAGAGGCGTTTATGCAGGCTCTGAACAAGCTCCCGTCGAACTGGAATCTTGTAATAGCTGGCGACGGGCCCGAAAGGGACGTTCTTGGAGATGTCGTCTTGAGGTCGGGCTCCGATGCGAAGAGGCGCGTTGAATTCGTAGGTTTTCAGACGGGCGTCAACTTGCAAGAGTACGTCGAAAGAGCGTCCCTCTCCATCGTGTGCTCGCGATGGAGAGAGAACATGCCCTATTCGATTATCGAGTCATTTGCACTAGGGACACCGGTCATTGGGACGCATATTGGAGGTATCCCCGAGCTCGTGCAACCAGGGGGCACGGGGTTTCTATGTAACCCGAACGATGCAGAATCGCTTTCTGGAAGTATTGTGGAGGCTGTCGAGTTTTGCAGTCGCAAAGAAGGGTACCAGCTGATGCAGTCGAGTTGCCGCAAGTATGTCCTCTCTCACTGCTTGGAAGACGAATATGTCAGCAATCTAATCGGATTGTACGAACAGCTTATAGAGAAGAAAAAGGAGACGCACTAAATGGCTGAGAAGAAATTAAACGGAACAGTCATTGTGACGTACCGCTGCAATGCCCGCTGCAATATGTGCAGTCGATATAAAGCGCCGAGCCGACCGGAAGAAGAGATAACGCTTGAAACGATAAAGAAACTTCCACCTATGTATTTTACAAACATAACGGGTGGCGAGCCGTTCATTCGCTCTGACCTGAAGGATATTGTTCGAGAGATATATAAAAAAAGCGATCGTATTGTAATCAGCACAAACGGCTACTTCACCGATCGAATCTTGGATCTTTGTGAAGAATTTCCTGAAGTAGGGATACGCATTTCAATAGAAGGCCTTCAAGAGACCAACGATGAAATTCGTGGTTTGGATAATGGCTACAATCGTGGATATCAGACACTGAAAAGACTTGTCGAGCTTAACCATCCTGACGTTGGCTTTGGGATGACCATTCAGGACCGAAACGCAAACGATGTGGTTCCCCTTTATAAGATTAGCGATGAGCTGGGCATGGAGTTTGCGACCGCAAGTCTCCACAATAGTTTTTATTTTGTGGAGGCGAAGAACATTATCGATGATCGACCGATGGTGGCTCAAAACATTGAGAACTTATGCAATGAGCTATTAAAGTCGAACAGTCCGAAAAAATGGATGCGTGCATATTTCAATCACGGTCTTATTAATTACATTTATGGACAACCTAGGCTTTTGCCCTGCGATATGGCATTCGATACTTTCTTTATTGATCCGTACGGGGACGTAATGCCCTGCAATGGAACCAAGGATAAAGAAGTTATGGGAAACCTTAATACGCAAAGCTGGGATGAACTTTGGAATAGCTTAGAAGCAGAACGAGTCCGTTGCAAGGTTCGCCATTGCGATAGAAATTGTTGGATGATTGGCAGCGTTAGCCCCGCAATGAAAAAGCATATTGTAAAAACTGGTTTATGGGCCGTGATGCACAAGTTGAAGCCCGGCAAAAAATACGACATGCATGAGCTAAAGATTGTCTGCGAGCATGAATCTGGGAAAATCTCGAAATCGCAACTCGATGAAAAGTCAACTTACGACTCCGATGCAGAAGTAAAGGATGGATTGTCGGAGTCTTCCCGTTCTGATACTCGTGCGTCCACCGCAGAAGAGTCGGAATAATTGGAATGACGCTAGAAGAACGGAATGGTTAATTGAATGAAATACGCACCAGTTGTAATACCCACTTTAAACAGGGTAAACCACCTGAAGAACTGCCTGGAGTCTTTATCTCGGTGTGTGTTGTCCGATCATACTGACGTGTATGTCGCGCTAGATTACCCCCCATCGTCAGAATACGAAGCAGGATATGAGGAAGTGAAAGACTATCTCGCCCAAGCCTCATTTGCGTTTAGAAGCTTTACGGTTATTACCAGGAACAGAAACTATGGACCAGCTGAAAACGTAAATTGTCTTTTGTCTAGTGAGATATGGGACAGATATGATCGAGTGATTCTTAGTGAAGACGATAATATTTTTGCCAACACTTTTCTACAGTTTGTCGATTACGGATTAGCTAGATTCGAAAATGATAGTCGATTTCTGCTGGTCGGAGGTTTTGCAATTCCTGCTAAATGGAAGAATGATGGAAACGAGGAGATTGTTCTTCTAAACTCGAATGCGAATACATGGGGATTTGGCATATGGCGCGATCGTTACATGCAGATGTCCGCACTTTGTGCTACTGATTACTACCATTCCATTCTGGCAGATAAGGAAAGGACAAGAAGAATTCTAACGGGCAGCATGAACGACTGCGGCGCGATGGCCTGGTATGTAATGACAGGGAACAAGGCGTTGAACGATACGTTCATGTCTGTTTTCGCTCGTGATAATGGGAAATATTGTGTCTATCCAAAAATCAGCAAGACGAAAAACTATGGCAGCGATGGTTCGGGATTGAATAGTGGAAGCGTCGATAAATTCGGCATGAATAGTGTTGTGATGGATAAACGGGGAAGCATAAGCGAAGAGATATTCGATAGCATTCCGCAATTTTACGAAAAGGAAACATTCGAAGCAATAAACGATGTCTACCGCATCAATATATATAAGAAATTATTTATACGTTTCGTCTATGTCACTCATGATTTCTGGAAAAAACACCCTAGTGCTGGCATCGCTCTTCGTTCGCTGTACAAAAGAATGAGCAGGAGATTCTAACAAGTTATGATTGTGGGTAGTAGCGCAAAAGCTATTGAGCATGCAAAGAGCAGTGCAAACGCCCGGCTATTGAGGAGGGCTGCAAAGTGGTAAAAACGGGCATGGTCAAAGGCGCGCTCAGTTCATTTAAGGTAAATTCGATCGCTTATAAACTAATGTTAGTTTTACCAGTTACGACGCTCTTCCAAGCGTATCCGGGTTTTAACTCGATTAACCAATTTGTCGCTTTTGTTCTCATGGGCGCGTTTCTCTGGTCGTTCTTTTTAACGAAATATCATCCCATTAATTGGCTGACGCTACTGATGGTACTGTTTTCGGTACTATATTCAATCTCGAAAACCAATGAATTTATCGGCGGGTTGAACGATTTTGTATACCTACCTTTTTGGTACTTGATCATGATGGTATTCTCGAGTAATTCGAAACAACTTAAAAGAATAATAACTAACAGTTTTCGATTTGCAAAAACAATAGTGGTTATCTGGTCGCTTATTGTGGGGATTTCGATATTCATACCTTCGTCATACGGATTAGGCTGGGGTGGCGGAGTCTACTTCGGTTCTTTACCGGGAGATATTTTCAGATTAGCGCCGACGGCTTGTTTGATTATGGTATTGCTGACTCAGTGCGTTGTATTTGATAAAAAGTCAAAATTGCTGTACTTATTGTCTAGCTTGATTCCATTGTATATTGCTTTCATGGGTGGTTCGCGTACGTATTTTGTAGTGCTATTTGTGCTCTACATTATTTTCCTAAAATACTATATTAACAACGTCGATACTCTTAAAATGATAGTTTTCTTTTTAATTGTATTTTCAGTTGTAATACTTGGAGCAACTGGACTCGGATCCAAGATTGCTGCAACGCGATATACCGATACTTCTTATCTGGATTTATGGGGAACAATCTCTAATGGGCGAACTGTGTTTTGGCAAGCAGATTTGAATGCTTTCATGGAGTCGGACTTCATCACCCGTCTTTTTGGCGGTGGCTACGATTGGGTATACCTAGTCAATATCGTGGCGGCGCATTCATACATATGGGCGCATAATGATTTCATAAATATTCTGATGTCGAACGGATATATTGGCTTGCTTATTTATCTGTTTTCAGGCGTTGCGGTGTTGCTGCAGTACTGCAAGCAGTCAGATAGTCGGGAAAAGAGCAAGCTTCTAATCATGGTTACGTTCATATGGCTCTTCAATGCCTGCTTCAATATGGCGTATACATACACGTGCTTTGCTATTGCTTTTGCCATTTTTCCAACCGTGCTGCTTTCTGTCGAAGATCAACTCCAAGGGAAAACTGGATAACAAGTTTTATATTGCTGGAGGATGCACAATGAAAAAACAAGAGAACGACCCTACGAACTGCAAAGTCTATGTTTTTATCCAAGCCTGTCTATCAGGTATGGGTGGTGCCCAGCTGTACGTATCCGCAAAATCTCTTTGGCTTGCTCGTCATTCGTGGGACGTAATTGCCGTTCATGGGTGCGGCGAGAAATATGATATTAACTATGGGCGCGCTCGAATTGTCTACGATTCTCTTGTTCTGTCGCGTCCCTCAACACTCAAGAAGTCTCTTACCAATCGAGTTATTGAGAATATAGCGGCGTATATAGAAAAGTATGATGAAATAGTAATTGAGTCGGGGAATCTGGAGGCAAGTCTGTGGGGTGAGTTGCTCGCAGAGAGACTTGGCGCCAAACACTTCATATTTTCTCTTATGGAAGTTTTGCCGATGATGACACAAGAAGAGCGTGATTTTCTTGCTTTCAAGCACGCCAGAGGAGAATTTGCTGCTATTCACGCAGGAACTATGTGGGAATTATTCGGAGAGTCGAGGTGTATCGACTACGAAAAGAACGTTCTTGTTGCAAGGGCTAACCCCGCTGCAGTTGAGCTAGATTTCGACATTGGCTTCCTGGATAGACACGATTGCGTAATTGGAATGATCTCCCGTCTCGAAAAGACCTACGTGGTGGACGCTTTTGAAGCAGTAGTATTATTTGCGAAGAATAACCCAGAAACAAGTATCGCATTTGTAGTAATCGGTGACGCCGATATTGCAGCCTGTAAAGCAAAGCTGCAAGCACTGGTTGAAGAAGCCGCAAATCTTGAAACTTATTTCATGGGAACGATGTGCCCCATTCCGCTGTCATTAATTAGGCGTTTTGACATGGCGATCGGAAAAGCAGGGGGAGCGTTGTTGTGTGCCGAGCATGGAGTTCCCACTCTGTGTTTTGCTGTCGAGGAAGATGTAATTGCGGGGCTAGTTTTGCATGATTTCGAAACCATCCCCGGCAAGGTGCAAAGCAAGGTGGAGCCGCAGTCCCTGATGCGTGCGATCCTCGTTGATCAGAGGCACGTAGACAATCGGTACAGGCGCATCGGCGTTGCCGATGAATTGCCAGATTTCATTGACCATATGAAATACATCGAGGCTTCTTCGGCAAGTTGCTCTTATTGCAATCCGAGCCACATCGCTGCCCCAATGGTTAAAAAAGGGATCGGAGTCTTTGCTTCAATAAAGGGATCCTATCCTTTTGCGCTAATTAATTTTGTCAAACGACATGCTTGCAATCATTAGAATCTTAAAATAATGGATGAATTAAAGGCAAAAACTATTACCTCGTTATTCTGGAAGGGGCTGGAACGTGTCGGTAATCAAGCGATAGCTCTTATTGTCCAGATCGTTATGGCAAGGCTGCTGGCTCCAGAACAATTTGGGAATTTGGCGATCCTTGTTGTATTCGTGAATTTTGGCAACATAATTGTACAATATGGATTAAACATAGCGCTGGTTCAAGCAAATACAATGAGCGATGAAGATTGCTCCACTGTATTCTGGATGAATCTATTTGCGGCTAGTTTAATTTGCTTTCTGATTGCATTGTTTGCGGATCAAATTTCTGCTTTTTTCGGCTGCGCATCGCTATCTAATCCTCTTAGATTTCTGTCGCTCGTGTTGATCATAAATGCTTATAATGGAGTCCAATGTTCAATAATTCAACGAGAACTGCAGTTTAAAAAGTTTTTCATGCCGACGATTCTGTCAGTAATTGCTTCTGGAATACTTGGTATTGCTTTGGCCTTGGAAGGGTTTGGCCTCTGGGCTTTAGTTTTTCAGCAAATATGCTACCAGGCAGTTAATTGCTTAGCGTTGTCATCCCAAGTGTCGTGGAGACCAAGGATGGCGTTCAATCGAGCAAGAGCGCGAGGGTTTCTTTCCTATGGCTGGAAACTTTTGTTTTCGGGCCTACTTGATGTTGGCTATCGAAGTCTTTCTGATTTAATAATCGGAAAGAAGTTTTCAACCGCTACGCTAGGATATGTTTCACAAGGAGAAAAGTATCCTACAACCTTGGGGACGATGCTGGATAGCGCGATCCAGCCTGTAATGATGTCAGCTGTTTCTAGAGTTCAAGATGACATTACGCTTGTCAAACGCCTTGTTCGTAGGGCCTTGAAAACATCTTCATTTTTAGTCTTTCCTGCAATGTGCTTGTTCGCTCTAGAGTCTGAGCCGTTGGTAATTCTTTTATTGGGAGACAAATGGCTGCCCAGTGTCCCGTTTATGCAGATGTATTGCTTTATCTTCGCCTTACTGCCCGTGCAGACCGCAAATTTACAAGCATTGAATGGCATGGGACGTAGTGATGTGTTTTTCAAACTAGAAGTAATCAAAAAATCATACGGCATCATGCTGCTACTGCTCGCCGCTTTTGTTTTCGGAAATGCATATGCAATGGTTGGCATGGTGATGATTTCGGCAGTACTATCTACGTTCGTCAACGCTAGTCCAAACAAAATAATCATTGGGTACTCATACAGGGAACAATTAGCCGATCTTGCGCCCATTGCCCTTATCACATTATTGTCCGCTTCCGCCACATTTCCGTTGAACTTGATTATAGATAACAAATTACTATTGATTGTTACTCAGGGTTTCAGCATGGTTGGAATATACCTATTGCTTGCAAAAGTATTTCATCTCGAGGTCTTCGACTATCTAATGCAGACCATCCGAAACACAAAATAGTCTTAATGCCATCTCGCCTGATTTACTCATTTACACAAGAGTTCGATGAAATCGTTGCAATCGATCATCAATTTGTAAATGAGGTAGATGTATTGCAGCCTAAAACAGATTCCAATCAACAGTCGTCCGGAATATATACTCCAGCAATCTGCATGGGCGATGCAATACGCAAGGCTCGCAGGAATGTCGGACTCACTCAAAAGGATGTTGCAGCTAGCATTGGAATTACTGATAAGGCGGTTTCTAAATGGGAACGCGGTCTTTCTGTTCCCGATGTCTCATGTTTGAGTAAGCTGGCGGTATTGCTCGATATGGATATAGAGTTGTTGGTGGCCTCGGCAGCTCCAGAGGAAAGGGCTCAATGGTGCGGGCTTCTGGTTTTGCCTCTAAGAGAGAATGGCATTCGCCCTTGGACATTGATACACGACAAGCCTGCGATATGCTATTTACTGAGCTATTTTCTCCTTTCTGGCATTAGGGATATAACCATAATTCAGGGCGATAACAGTGATTATATTTATAAACTTTTTGGTGATGGCTCAATACTCGGAATAAACTTGAAAATAATCAGCGAGAGTGATTTTCGATTCAATCGGAAATCGGTCTCCAATAGGTCTTCGGTTAAAAAGGTCTTCTCAATATTTGATTATCTTCTTTTTGACGGAGTTGATTTAACCAGATTGCTCGAACGTGCGATGGCGCACTGCTCGAATCTGGCGTCTATTGCATATCCTTTATTACCTTATGGTCAAAACTGCATAGCGCACGGTCGCCAAACAGATCAAGAGGTAGCACGGAAAAGCCATCGTGCGCTAATGATGGAGAGGTATGCGTACACGTCTCTTCCTATAATCTTCTGCTCTAGGGATATAGTCGAAAGTGCAGTATCCGAAATCGATGATGCCGCTTCTTTTTCCAAAGCTCTACTTTCGCTCATCGAGAGCAAGGATATTGATGTAGTGCTTGCCGATCGAGGGTATCTTTCAGTGTTAATCACCAATAAAAACCATCTTGCGTCAGCATCGGAGTATGTAGAGCTGCATCAAAGGCTTTCGGGAATGAAATTGAGATGCGTTGAGGAAATCGCATGGCGACGAGGCTTCATTGATGACAAGGGGCTGGTTGCGGCCGGGAGAAAGATATCTGGACATGAGCTTTCTGATTACATTGAGGCTTTGCTTGGCAAAAGTAAACCAACAGTCGGTTGAAACAGAGTGGCTCTTTGCCAATAATCAAATTACTGTTTAGTTAAAAATTATGCACAAGAAAGGTTAATACGTGAGCAGCATATCGGTCACCCGGTCGTCTATGCCACCTTTGGATGAGTACGTCGCAGAGATTTCTTCACTTTGGGATAGCCATTGGCTAACCAATATGGGGGTAAAGCACCGAGAATTTGAAGCTCAGCTGCGGTCTTATTTGGATGTTGAAGGCGTAGCGTTGTACACCAACGGTCATTCGGCTCTTGAATGCGCCATTGAGGCATTGCAGTTGGGGGCCGATGGTCGGTACAAGGTGATAACGACGCCATTTACTTTCGCCTCGACCACACATGCAATTGCAAGAAAGGGGCTGACTCCGGTATTTGCAGATATAAAGCTTAATGATTTTACGATCGATCCCAAAGAAATTGAGAAACTAGTCGACGATAAAACTTGCGCGATTCTCCCCGTGCATGTTTACGGGAATATATGCGATGTCGATTCTATTTCAAATATTGCAAAGAGACATAACCTCAAGGTGATATACGACGCTGCTCATGCATTCGGCGTTCGAACCTCGGGAGATTCCGTTGCTAAATTCGGCGATATTTCTATGTTTAGCTTTCACGCAACGAAAGTGTTTAACACCATAGAAGGCGGTGCCCTGTGCTACAGGGACTGCAGGCTGTCTACCATTTTGAATCAGTGGAAAAACTTCGGTATCACCGGGCCTGAATCCGCAGAGTACATCGGTGGAAATGCAAAAATGAACGAATTTTGCGCTGCTATGGGGCTCTGCAATCTTCGACACATTCAGGAAGAAATCGACAAGCGAAAAACCGTTGCCCATTGTTACTGGAGACTTCTCGAATCTGTGCCTGGCATTCGGGCGTGCGTGCCGCCGGATGAGACCGAGCATAATTACGCTTATTTGCCAGTTGTTTTCAACGGCTCGGGTACCTTCGTCCGAGATAAGGTGTTTGAAGCGTTATCCAAGCGCTGCATTGGGGCCCGAAAGTATTTCTACCCGCTTACAAGCGATCTTGAATGCTATCGAGGTAAGTTCGATTCAAATAAAACTCCGAATGCGAAATACGTGGCTAATCATATTTTGACTTTGCCTATGTACGCCGATTTGTCTTTAGAGAATGTTGAAGCGATTTGCCATATTGTCAAAAGCGCAATCCAAGAAGGAGAGAATTAATCATGTCCGTTAAACCCTACCCGGCCTTGTCCCTAAGTTCGAAGGTGGAATCCATTCCCGAAGCGCTGTCTGTCTATGTAAACAATCTCATATACGGAATGAAAAGGAGGGGCGATAGGATTACGACTTTGTCTCTCGGAGAAGCTTATTTCGATTTGCCGTATTTTGGTTTTGAGGATATAGACTTTAAATCGGGTTACCATTATTCGGAGAGCCTAGGTCTGCTCGATTTACGTAAGAAAATTTCTGCCTTTTACGAAGAGCAATACGAAGCAAAAGTTGATAGCCATAATGAGATCATAATCTCAGCAGGCTCTAAGCCGTTGATTTACATGGCTCTGCAAACGATTCTTGAAGACGGAGACGAGGTCTTGATTCATGAGCCAGCATGGCTTAGCTATCCTGAGCAGATTCGACTTGCAGGGGGTATTCCCATTTTTATTCCTTACAACTGCAGCCCTTCAGATTTTAAAAGCTATATCAACACGAAAACCAAGGCTCTGATTCTGAATAACCCCAACAATCCCGCTGGAAAGGCGTATGCAGAAAGCGAGTTACGGTACCTATATGATCTTTTGAGAAAAAATGGCTCATACATCATTGTTGACGAAGCTTATAGCGATTTTGTGTCTGGGGATGAATTCGTATCCATGGCCAAGATTGCCCCTGACAAAGACGGCGTAATCATTGTAAATTCCCTATCGAAGAACTTGGGGATTTCTGGCTGGCGTGTCGGCTATGCTATTTCAAGCCCCGAGATTATTTATGGTATTCTTAAACTAAACCAACATCTGATTACATGCGCCTCGACTATTCTTCTAATGTATCTCGCCAAGCACTTTGACGAGATACTTGAATCTACCTTGCCTCAAGCGAGGGAGGTGGTACGCTTCAGGCAGGAGATTGTTGGTTATGCTCGTGATATCGGACTCGCCACGCTAGGGGGATGTTCGACGTTCTACTTATTTATTGATATCTCCAAATATGGTCGTTCCTCGCTCGACCTAGCAATGCACTTGCTTATGAAGTATCACATTGGAGTTGTTCCCGGATCAGCATATGGCGAAAGCACCGACGGTTTTATCCGGATAGGAGTTGGCGCGGAGACCGAAAAAGATGTAAAGACTGCGCTAGATGTCATAAAGAGAGTTGTGGACGAGGGAGAATACGATGCGACTCTCATAGATACAGAGCTAGACAGGTTGAATGCACACCCATTTAACAGTATGAAGAGCAATTATCAATAGGGAGGCATTGTGAGCGATAATAAAACCGTCGTGGTTCTCCCCGGCGCTAAATGGCAAATTCCGCTCATCAATAAGCTTAAAATGTACGGCTATCGGGTTTTGGTTGTAAATCCATACGACGAGTCTCCGTCTTTCCCATATGCTGACGGTCATCTGCAGGCGGATATTTTCGATATAAAATCCATCAAGCAATACTGCGAAGAAGAGCATGCTTGTGCGCTAATCACTGAAGAATGCGACATTGCGATGCCTGTCGTGGCTGAGCTGGGAGCAGCTTTAGGTTATCCAACATTAAGTACAGCCGCCGCTCGCTTATTTACGGATAAATATGCTATGAGGATGCATTGTCAAGCAAATGGGTTTGCTTATCCAGAATATCGTTTATGCAATACTCTCGATCATGCCAGAGAATTTATGATTAAATTGAATCATCCGGTTGTTCTGAAGCCAATTGACAGCAACAGCAGCAGAGGTGTTCACATTGTCGGCAATGTGGAAGACTTGGAATCCTGCTTCGCGGATTCGCTCTCTTATTCTCGCGTCAAGAAAGCGGTACTCGTTGAACGATTCATAGAAGGACCTGAGTTTACGGTGGACGGAGTCAAGGGGCCTAATGGTCATGCCACGCTTGCAATATCGAAAAAGAAGCATTTTGCTCACAATAAAAGCATAGCTTCTGAATTGTATTTCACTGCATCTGATGCACGGTATGACTATGATGAACTCCGATCTATAAACGATAAGCTTCTCGCAGGAACCCCTTTAGAATTTGGCTTAACGCATGTTGAGTACAAGTACGAAAATGATCGCTATTACTTAATTGAAATGGCTGCTAGAGGAGGAGGAAATCTTATCTCCTCGCATATTGTGCCGTTCCTTTCAAGGTTTGACAATTATAGCTATCTAATAGACTGCAGTGTCAATGGCGCAAAGTCTTTTGATGTCGAACAAGCAGCGACATTGTCGCCAAGATGTGCAGTCCTGAAGTTTTTCGAATGCCCTCATGGGGGAGGAAAAGTGGCGAGAATCGAAGGGATCGAACTTTTGAATTCCTTGCCAGACGTTTCGGTGTATGCATTCAATTTCAAACCAGGTGATCGCATAGATGAAGCATCAAATGACGCTTCGCGCGTTGGTTACTACATTGCGCTCTGCAATAGCGAGACCAGATTGAAGCAGGTAATGAAATCTATAAGCGAAGAAGTAAGGATCGTGCTGGAGTAGGTTGCATTCAGTTCAACTGTTCTAAGGAGGACAAGATGCGAAGCGATCGCGATATAAAATATGATGCATTTGTGAGGGATGATTTGGAGAATAACAGGGGACGTTTGGTTAATTGTTGTGATGAGTTGTCGTTTCTGCTATCTCATCCTGATGAGGCGAGAATATTCGAGAAACATTATCTGAACGAGATACTGAGTCACGCCACATCCCATAGCCAGTTTTATAAAAAATTCAACAAATGCAAAAGTTTAAGCGATTTTCCAATTGTCGACAAGCAGACCCTAAAAGATCATTGGGACGAGATAGTAGTCAATGACTACGCTGATCTTCCGGATAGTTGCATAAAATACACAAGCGGTTCAACAGGAACTCCGTTCAAAATGGTCATGGATCGGTATAAGCACTGCAGATGGATCGCGGGGAATAAAGTCTTTCGGAGCAATGTCGGGGTTCCTTCCCATACGAAAACCGTTTTTATCAGCGAGACGGTGGCAGACAAGAATATCCCTCAAGAACGTATGGACAGGGATAATGTCTATTACATTGACTGCAAGTATTTCGATGACGAGGAATTCGGGAAAGTCCTAGCTTATTTGCGGAGCAATAACGTCCAAACAATAACAGCCTTGTCCTCTTTGCTGGAGCGATTTGCCCGCTATGTAATTAGCGGTAAAGCCCCTGCTTGGACAGGAGAGTTCAAAGCGGTGTTTTCCGTGTCCGAAACGCTTAAGGACTTCACGAGAAGCACATTGGCAGAGTACTTTCATTGCCCGGTATATGTACTGTATGCCAATGAAGAAAATGGAGTTCTAGCAGTTGAAGACGGGTCTGGATTTGGTTGCAGGGCCAATACTGCAGATTTCTTTCTGGAAGTGTTGTCAATGAACTCTGATATGCCTGCAAAGGATGGTGAGATAGGTCGTCTTGTAATTACAGATTACTTCAACAAGGCGTTTCCTGTGATTCGATATGAAAACGGCGACCTCGTAGCTAAGAAGACAACTCCAGATGGACGAGTGTATATCACCGATATTGCGGGAAGAAGAGTTGATGCGCTATACACCACGGATGGCCGACTCGTTCATTTCTTTAACGCAATCTCTTTCTTGGAGCCTCTTATGGATATTAAGCAATTCCAGATAATACAAGAAGATTATTTTCATTTTACATGGAAGCTAAACACCAAGAATCATAGTTATGAAGAAATGATTACTTCGGAGTGCAGAAAACTATTTGGACAAGACAGTCTCTATTCTTTTGAATACGTGGATGACATTCCTAAACTTCGCAGCGGAAAGTTTCGCATGACTGTGTGCAACATTGATCTATAGGCTTGCTTAAGTCGAAAAGGGCGATCATGCTTGTAGAAGAGCTGACACAAAGAGAATCTATCGTAAACACATGGAACCATCTTTCGGATGCTTATCAGCCTCCGTTATCAACGCGTCTAGAGGATTTTGAAAGCTACGTAGAGAGAATCGCTCAAAACGGAACTACATTTGTCTGTAAAGAAGGGGGCTATCTTGCAGGAGGCATTGCTGTCTATGCAAACGATACCGCCTCAAAGACCGCATTCGTGACGCAACTCGCCACCATGCCTGGTTTTAGAAGAAAGGGAATCGGCACGGTTTTGATTGCTCGTGCCTGTGATTATTCAAAAGCTAAGGGAATGACATCGATTAAGCTGGAAGTCAGAAAAAACAACAAGCGGGCAATGGCATTTTACAAGTCAAAAGACTTTATATTCGATGGTGACAACGGTGATACCGTATACTTAGTCAGAAGTTTGGTCTAGGACTATGCGGTTATTTTGAGAGGTGTTGAAAAAGGCGTCGTTTCTATTAATCACGCGTCCCGCGCTTCGGTAACGGAACGGACGGGCTTTTCGAGACGCGATATTAAGTGCGACCTCGCGCGGTACTTAGAAGATCGAGATGCGCCAGGACGGGATCGTAGGAGATTGGCCTTTAAGATTCCGCAGTGAGCGTTGGGCGGTAGCACGGTAGTAAGCAGCATGATCATGAAAGTGAAAACGATATAATAGGCAGCCTTTAGATCCTGCAAAGACCCGTAGACGTGAGTTATGATTGGCATTCGGTGATTTCGCTTTGCTATGTACTTAGCAAAGCGTCCGAACGGTGGGCTATTACTTACTTCCAGATCTTTCTTCTGTTGCGGGGCTTCTCATTCCTGCTTCAGTGAGTGAACAGATGGGCTACGTTCGCCCTTTGGGGTCGAGGACTTTCATTTCCGATTGAATTGCGAAGTCATCCGAACGGTTGCTTCTCCCTATGATCGGGAAGGCCGTATTTGAGGGGAGGCTAGATCAGCGGGGGCAGCCTCCGATCCGCCCGGTCCCGGTCGATGGCGCCGATCCGATCTGTTTCAAGATTTCGGACACGGATACGGCAGGGATTACGCGGCGAGCGGCAGCCCCTCGGGCTTCGGGACGGTCCGCTCGAAGAACGCCTCCATCTCGCCCGCGGGCGTCTAGTAGCCGATCATCGAGTGCGGCCTCGCCCGGTTGTAGAAGCCCTCGATGCAGCCGACCACGGCGCTCCTCGCCTCGGCGCGGGTCGGCCAGCTCCTGAGCGAGCGCATCTCGTTCTTGAGCGTCGCGAAGAAGGACTCCGCCGCCGCGTCGTCGTGGCAGGAGCCCGTCCGCCCCACGGACAGCCTCGCGTCGTTGGCGGCGACCCACTCGGCCATCAGCCGGCTCGCGTACCGGCCCCCGCGGTTGGAGCGGAAGATCGCGTTGCCGGCCACGTAGCCGCGCGCCTTCGCCATGGAGAGCGTCGACGCGGCGACTTCGGCGGCCACGCGCTCGGAGAGCGGCCAGGCGACCGCCATGCACGTGCGCAGGTCGATGACGGTCGCCGGGCAGAGCCGCCCCCGGCCCGTGCGCAGGTACGCGATGCGCCGCAGAGCACGGTCGTCGGGACCGGGGGCTCGAAGCTCCTGCGCACCAGGCCGGGCCTGGCCGGGGCGCCCGGGTCGGGCACCGTCGTGCGCTTGCGGGAGTTCGGGGCGACGCCGCGTATCCCCAGGTCGCGCATGAGGGCGCGCACGCGGTAAAGGGTCAGGGCCGGCCCGCGCGCCGCCAGCACGGCGCGCACGCTGCGGGCGCCGAAGCGCCGGTCCGACTCGAACCAGCAGCGCTCGACGGCCGACCGGGTGAGCCGCGCAGGGCCCCCGGGCGGCTCACGCCGGGCCCAGTCGTAGAAGCCCGACCTGCTCACGCCGAGCAGCCCTGCCATCGTCTTCACGGGGAAGTCGGCCTTCTCCGCCGCATCGGGCGGTAGCGCTCGGTCACGCCTGGCTTCTGGCGAAGAAGGCCGCGGCTTTTTTCAGGAAGGCCTTCTCCGTCTCGAGCTCGCGGATCCGCCTCCGGGCCTCGCGCAGCTCGCGGTCCTCGGCGGCGGGGTCGGGCTCGCCGGAGAGCTCCCGGCGGCGCCCGATCGCCCACTGGTTATTGCACCCGTATCGGTACATCGTTCCAGACCATCGGTACGGCATTCCGCAGCATCGGCACAGTGATTCTGCCTAGCAGTGCACACCCACAAGATATTGATTCCAAGGGCCCGACTGCAATCGAAAGCAATCGGGCCCTTTCAGCTACTAGATACAGCTCGTTTCAATGCGTGTGTCGTATATCGTTGTCGCGGTAAACGGCTTTACGTCGGCAGGCAATTCGTTTCCCTGTGAGTACGGATTAGGATTACTGAGATCTAGAACCCCGGCGTGCCATCATAACGTGCAGGTTGCCGCAAGCTCAAACAACTCTCCGCATACTGAGTCGTTGACGTCCTCGGCCCGCATGTTCTTTGCAGCGAAGTCCGCGATGTAGTCTTCCAGCTCGATCGGAACAGCCATCCAAAGATTCCTGCTGCATGCCTGCTGCAATATCTGCCGCACGGCCTCACGCGACAGCATGGTTGCTTTCTTTCAGATCGTCATCCTTGAAGCGCTCGCGCATCGAGATCCCACCCTTGATTTCGATGATGTACGCATTGTTCTTTATACGGTCGACCACCGAGTCTCCCGCAAGGCAATTGCCTAAAAGAACCGGCCAGCCATCAACAAGATACTGCGTGCAGATGATAGTGGACTTCTTGGCTCGCGTGCGTGCATCGACGACAGCTAACAGCTCGTTTACTTCTTGGATGGTAATCGAATCGGAAAGCAACCAGTCATCCACGATAAGAAGCGGAAGTCGCTTCAGCGAGGCAATCTTCTTTTTGTGCTTCAATGGATCCGTACGAAGTACGAGCAGCTCGTCAACCATGTCGCGGTAGTTCAGATACTCCACCTTAACAAATTGACGGCACGCTGCATTGGCGAGTGCCGACTCCATGAAAGATTTTCCGCCACCAGCCGCTGCTTGTATGATGATGTTGTGGCCCTTAGAGATGTAATCGCCTGTGGCAAGGCGCGATATCAACCCAGCGTCGAGTTCGCGGTCTGAATCCATGCAAAGGTCTTCGAGGTGGGCATCGGGCTCTTCAAGATGCGCGCCCGATATGAGCCTTTCGATTTTCTCTGTCATCTTCACCGTGTAGAGATTGTCAATGAGTATTGCCGCGTATTCCTGCGCGGTCAGACCCTTCGCCTGCCCACTTCTCTCAAGCGCCTCTGCGGCTTCAATTATGGCAGTAAGCTTCAGTTTCTTTAGTTGTTCTATCGTTTGCTGCTTTAGCATAATTTTGCTGTATCCTTCCAGCTAGTAGCGGCGAATAGCCCACGGGTTGCCGCCCGCGGGATCATCGAGCTCAGTGCTTTTGGCTGTATTCTTTATCAGGGTGTTGATGGCTTTGTAGCTCGGGTTCGCCAGAATCGAGAGCGCTTTTTCGCACGCGCTCTCGATTGCTGCTGATGAATGAGATGCACGCTGCTTTAAAAGCTTTTCGCACCAGCCCCATCCTTGCTCTTCGGCGAGTCCTTCGCTTAGGAAACCTTCGATTACCTTTGTCGTAGCAGGGCCTGTCTTAGCTGCCTCATGGCGATACCACTCGCTGTCGTGATCGAGGTAGTCGGCATGATGCTTTGCGCGGTGCTCAGGATTGGTGATCGGTCCGTCTTCGGGCATATGCGTGCGCTGACGAGCATGAATGGCAATACGCTCGCCCTCGCGATAAACCTCGACGGCATGCGGCGTAGTGCGGACCTCGACCTCTTTGCCGACGAAGCGATGGGGAACCGAGTAGAGAACCTTATCGGCTGCGCATAAAACGTGATAGTTCTTTCCCACTTTGACTTTTGGCGACCAAATCGCGCGTTCCCAAGGGCGTTCGGGCAACGGCTGCAAACATGGCTTCTCGCGTTCCAAGAACACTTCAGCCCGAGATGAAGCGCGCTTTTGAAAGGGCTTTGCGTTTAGCTCCGCTGCCTTTGCGGCAACGGCTTCATTGAGTTCGTCAATATCGAAGAAGCGCTGTTTTCGCAGTTCAAGGCGTATCTTGTTGGCGAACTTGTCAACAGACGACTCGACGCTGTTCTTACCGCGTGGTCGGCGAGGTGCGTGCGGAATTGCCGCAACGTTGTAATGCTCGGCAAATTCCCTGAACGTCCGGTTAAGCACGATCTCTTCGGAGGTATGCTTCGTTACGCCAGTTCGAAGATTGTCGATAACGACGATGCGGGGACACCCGCCGAAGAATGCGAAGCTGTCGGCCGCTGCTTGAAGCCAGCTTTCCATCGTCATATCGGGGTATGCGCGGACGAATACGTATTGCGAATACGGCAGGCAGGCCACGAATACCGGCACATCAGCGAGCTCGCCAGTATCGGGATTGCAGATGGTCAGCTTCTTGCCGGCCCAATCAAACTCTCCAATGTCAGCGGCGATGTATCGCCTGATGACGGCAATATCGTTGGCATCGCACCAGACATGGTATTTCTCGCAGAAGCGCGAGTATTGGTAGGGGCGCTTATCGGATTCAACCGCCTCGATGACGTATTCTTCCCACAGAATGGTCATCTTCATGGTTCTGTCGCGCGTCATTTCGTCGTAGATCTTTTTGTAGTCGATGGGCGCGTAGAGCTCGACTTGCTCAGGCTTTCCTCTTACCAGCTCATACGCTTCGGCGTCGGCAAGATCCTCAACATCCTTCCATCCAACATCGCGCTTCTTCGCGAGTTGCACGATGTCTTGCACCGTCGATCGGGCACAGCCGCAAGCGTCTGCAGTTTTCTGCAAACTCAAACCGCTGGCACGATGGCGGAGCGCATCGCGGTAGCTAACACTACTCATTAATTTTCTCCAATCATCGTTTTGCGACGCAGTCATCTTTGCTGCGTTAGCGATGATTTTGGAGAATGACGAGTATGCGAGTCAAATCAATATGTTGTGGTGTACCGATAGAGCGTAATGATGTACCGGTAGCCCCGTAACGGGTGCCGGTGAAATTTGGAACGATGTACCGATTTACTTGTAATAATCATTTCGGTTGCTCAAAGTGAATACTGGCACTGCTCAAGCGAGCAAATACTCAAGCACGGTGAACTTCGTTCCGGCAAGGTGGTTTTCGCTTTATCATAGAGCGTCTGTCATAAACCCACATCGAACGAATCTTCGGTGCGGGTTTATGACACGTTTGGGACACGTTAACTCGACAGGGGCAGATCCCTCGGCTTACAGTTTCCTCAGCTCACGACCCTGTTTGGCGAACTTGTTCAGTTCCTCCGAAGACATGAGGACCGAGATGTCCTTGCGGTAGGGGTAGCGCGCGTCGTCCTGATCAGTCCACAGCTCCTCGGCTACCGGCTCCCAGGCGCGCGCGAAGTCGCGGCACTTGCCGCACAGGTGCTCCGCGCTCTCAAACTGGTGCAGGTCGGTGGGGTGCGCACCGGATGCCTCGACCATGGCCTCGAGGCATCCAGGGTTCTCCAGCATCGGACAGGGGCGAAGGAGGTTGTCATTGAAGGGCTGGCCTTCGTAGTACTGCATGAACAGCGGGGATTTCAGGCACTCCAGAAGGCTCATGTCGTGAATGTTGGCGTTGGAGTAGTGAATGAACACGCAAGGTTCTACGTCGCCTGCGGCGTTGATATGCAGGTAACGGCGGCCTCCTGCGATGCAGCCTCCTACGAACTCACCGTCGTTTTGGAAGTCCATGAGGAAAAGCGGCTTCTCCTCGCGCATCCTGCGCACGAAACCGTACATCCGCTTGCGCTGCTCCACGGTGAGCATGAGCTCGGCCGGGGCGTCCATGCCCACCGGCATGTAGTTGAAGATCCAGCAGAACAAGGCACCCTGCTCGATCATCCAGTCCACAAATTCTTCGGACCCGATGGCGTCGGCGTTCTGGGACGTGATGCAGGCCGAGATGCCGAAGGGAAGTCCGTGGGACTTCAGCAGCGCCATGGCGGCGACCACCTTGTCGTAGGTGCCCTTGCCGCGACGGGCGTCGGTGGTCTCCCGGGTTCCCTCGGCGCTGATGGAGGGCACGAAATTCTTAACGCGCAGCAGATCCTGACAGAAGTCCTCGTCGATGAGGGTGGCGTTGGTGAAGCACAAGAAACTGCAGTCAGAATGCGCCTTGCAGAGCCTGATCAGATCCTTCTTGCGCACCAGAGGCTCGCCTCCGGTGTAGATGTAGATGTGGCAGCCAAGCTCTTTGCCCTGGCGAACGATGGAGTCGATGTCGTCGTAGGTGAGGTTGAGTTTGTGGCCGTACTCGGCCGCCCAGCAACCGGTGCAGCTCAGGTTGCAGGCGCTGGTAGGGTCCAGCAGGATAGCCCAGGGAATGTTGCACCGGTGCTTCTTGCGCATCTCCTCCTGGATGGGCCAGGCCATTAGATTACCGTCCACGACAAGGTTCTTGACCAGTGCGTCGCGAACCTCGGGGTTCATCTTCTCCAGAATGCGCATGATGAGCTGGTACCAGTTGTTCTTCGAGTCGATGGCAGTGCGGAAGGCATTGCGCTGGTTGCGAAAGAGGTCCTCGGGGGCCACCTTGTCGATCATGTCCATGATCTTGGTTATGTTCTTATCCGGGTCCTCGAGCAGGTACCCCACGGTCTTCATCATCGCCGCGCGCTTGATCTGATCAGCAGCCCTCATGCCAACCTCTTTCCATGATACAATCCACAGTGTGGAGCTATCAACACTGTGGATTGTATTGAGATTTGCGAGTACTAACAATGGTCACACTGCGCCGCAGTGAGCATTTATCTACATAACTAGCCTTAATGTAGACTTGTATCAAGAAATGAAAGGAGCGATATGCCGGGGAGCAGCAGAAGCGACAGGCGCAGGAGGAAGGTCGACGAAGCCATTAGGACGGCCTTTGGGGAGCTTTTGGCTGAGAAAGGTCTAAAAAACGTCACCGTCAAGGAGCTAGCCGAGCGTGCTGACATTGATCGCAAGACCTTTTATCTGAGGTACAGCTCGATAGACGGCCTTGTTGACAGCCTTCTGCGCGAGGAGATGAGACGCCTGGCCGAAGTTCTGACCACTGCCGCAGCAGACGAGGACGGCTCCGTAAACGTTCCTGTTGTCTTCCGGGAGCTCAGTGCCGAGCTCATTGCCACGTTCGATCAGAGGGCAGCTGTGGTGCAACATGTGGATACCGATGCTCTCATATCGAGGCTCAGGCCCGCTATGGCAGATGTTCTTGCGGAAAGGGACGCTCTTGGGTTGGCTGAGGACCTGGGGCCGTACTTCGAGCTTTTCGTTTCGTTTTTCTGCTCGGGGCTGCTGGCGCTCTACCATCAATGGGCGGACAGCGATTCCGAGCTCCCCATGGAGGAGCTTGCCACGTTGGCCGGCTCCGCCATCGCAGGAGGTATCGCGGCAGTGACGGGGATGGCGAAAAGTCTTGGGATCAGCGGCAAGAACGAGGCATGAGAAAAACACTCGGGTGTCTAAAATAGCTCGTGGATGGGTCATGTAAGCCTGGAGAGCGATATCGTCCAAACAGGCGCAGCCTCCATATTTTTCGCCAGCAGATAGGACCCTTGCGCCTGGCAGATGACATGGTCGAACCCTACCTCGTAGTCGGTCATGCCCCAAGGTAGGTGAAGTTCTTGGTTGCATCCTTCTTCACCAGCGCGTTCGTCTTGGTCTTTACGGGATGAAGCACGTACCCGTCCTGGATGGCCAAGTCTATCTCGCGCATCTTGGAGTCGCAGTGCAACATGGCTTGCGGCAAGCGTTGAAAAGAACGGAACCGTCTACTCATGCGATCGCTTCGCGACAAGAAGCATGTGCAGGAAAACCTGATGCGGGAGCCTCTCGCAGACCTGCTTGAACGAAATTACGGCTTCGGCATGGACAAAGCCTAGGGGCTTGATCCCGAATGCCTGCCATGCGAATGCGTGCGCCTGCGCTCTGGCGCACGCCCCAAAAAAAGCGATTCGTTCAAGAGCCCTCGGGGCGACGCATTGGCGCGTTATGCAGAGCACCCCGCATGTTTTTCTATTGTTCGATTGAGATGAGGCTCGGGCCGCGCCAATCGTAATTATCGAGCGATACAGAGCGGATGGCTGGGTCGTCGTATGTGGAGTAGTAGTACGTGTTCGTGCGCGACGAGAAACCCCCGCTGAACACGGTGATTTCGAAGTCGCCGTTCGACATGCGCGCAGCGCCTTCCACCATGGAGACTCCCGCAAGGGAACGGAACAAGCGGGAAACGTTCTCCTTCTCGGAGTTTTTCTGCGGGTAATTTGCGTTCAGGTATGCAAGCCGCACGAAGCGCGAGGGGGAGTAGTAGTCACCCGGGATGCCGCGCATGCCAGCGCCCGATCCATAGGGCTCAAGCGTTGCCGCGCGCCACGTGCGCGTAGGGGGGACGTCGCTGGTGACGTTGAGATAGCCCCGTAGGTTCTCGAACTGCCAGGCGAATCCTGGTTGGTTAGTGAGGACGTCGACATCGTCGTGGAACACTTGCATGCCTTGATCGGTGTATTCGACGACGATCGATCGGGCTGCATCTCCAATGATCCAGTGGAGCAGGGACGACTGAAAATCGGCGTTAAGGGGCTTGTCGACGATCGCGACGTTTTGCAGCGCCGCCTCAACTTCGTCGACGGTTTTGTGCAAGCTTGTTACCCAAAGGGGAAACTCGTAGGACGCAACATTGACCTTGCCGTCGACGGAGGCGGGTTCGTACTGTGCGAAGCCAGGGAAGTTCAAGCCTGCTATGGCAAGACCTTGGTCGTTGGCGCAATCGAAATAGAGTGGCGTGTCGTCGGCGACGATCCCCATTCCTATAACAGGGTAGAGGGTTTCCTCGATGGCGTCGAAAGGGGATGCGGGTGCATATCCAATGGGCGTAATGCATACATGCTCTCCGTATGAGCAGCTCCAATCCAAGTTACGACCGAAGTACATGTTTCCCGACGCATCCGTGAACCTGATACCCGAGCACATGGCAATCCTTTCTATTCTCTCGAGACAATCCGGCAAGCCCTTGTCTGCGCGCCGTGTTTGTGCGTGCTTTTTTCCTGCCATGCATGCAGTATGGAGGCGAGAGGTCGTGCGCAGCTCGATAATAGCACTCGCTTCGAGGGAAGGCGCAAAGGCGTCTCTCCTCGAATACGATTCGTAACCTTTGGCTTTTACGTTGTTGGGGTAGGCAGGCAGGAAATCGGTCGCGACCATGGGCCGGTCGCCTGTGGTCGCATTCCGGGTTCGTGCGTTTTAGCTGCTATGGCTTGTTTCCGTTGGGGCTTCCACAAGGTCGATAAGCTCTTGTTTGCAGGTGACTCCCGTTTTCGAATACACGCGCTTGATGTGGGACCACACGGTGTTTTCCGATATGACAAGCGCTTCGGCAATGTATCTGGCAGAGCGTCCGCGAGCTAGAAACGCCATGATTTCTCGCTCGCGTTTCGTGAGTGCCACTTCTTCGGCGATGACGGCAAGCCTTTGCTCGATGCTCGTTTCGCTTTCGGCGGGGTCTAGTTCAGACGCGTGCTCGGCACGCGCTTCTGAGGCATCGACGCTCTTCATTGTTACCGCTTCTGCGATGTGCATGCTTTGGTTCCTGTCGCTTGATCCCCGGCTTTTTCGGACTGCGATCATGAGCACGGTTACCAGCGGGTAGATGGTTGCAAACGCCAGAAGGGTGAGAAGCGACAAGCCGTAATCGGCGCTTAAGGCCCCAAGCAAAAGCCCGATGGACAAGCCGACGAAAAGAGATAGGCTTGAACCTCCTAAGTAAAGTCCAGACAGAATATAGCTGGGGTAAGACAAGGTACGCGATCGTTCGACGATGAAGACAAGGAACATCATGCCACAAACGTCATAGCAGGCGATCATGACAAACCCCGTGAAAGAGCTAAGAAAGTTTCCCATGAAAGGTAACAACGACAAAATCACAAGCATGCAAGGAAAACAGCCTTTATAGACGCTTGTAGGATTGGGGCGCCGAGCGGTTGCGAAAGCGAGAATGGCCGTAATAAACGTTGCAACCCCAAGCGGTAACCACATGTTCACATCTCCCACGATGTGCTCCGTCGAAGAGCCAAGAACCGAGGTGTGCAGAATCCCCACGACGCCGACGAGCACGAACAGGCAAATGTAAGATTGGAACAACTCGAAACGCAGGTCTGGCCGTGTTTCGGGGGGTGTTTTGTGCTCTGTTGCCGGGATATTTCGCCGGACTGCTCGAAGCAGAAAGGAAGAAACAAGGAAAAAGGCAATCTCCGCTATCCTCACGACAGTTGCTGGCGCAAAGGAAAGACACGCGACCAGTACTCCCTGGATGATCAGCGCGCAGACGATTTGGTTGATCGAATGCTGGAGGCTGTCTTGAGCGGAGAGCACTTCAAGCCAGCATGCGCAAGCTATTGTTATTGAAAACCCGCATAATGCACCAAGCAGTTTTGCCAAGAAGACCGGGGGCAGTGCGAATGGGCCCGAGATAAAATTCAGCGACAAGCCTGCAACGAATATGATGACGGCAGGAACCTGGGAAAGGCTTTTCCCAGCAAGCTTTCCTTTGCCAGCAAGCCATGCTATGGCAAGGCCGGTCGCGCAAGCAACAAGATTCATGGCAATCATGAAATCAAGCTCGGACACAAATCCGATGCTGGATGCAACCGATCCCATTGCGGTCATGTAGGCAAGTGATGTGGCAGCTTTGGCCAATCCAAATCCAACAGCGGACAGAACCCTCGTCTCTCGCGTAGTACCCATCGGCCACCTCCGTGCAGTATTTTAATGCTACTGGCATGATTCGTTCTCGAAAAAATGGTTAAGCAGCTGGGAACAAGCTGTACCGCGTTTTTTGTATGACCGCTCCGAACTGGGGAAAAGGTAGCATCTAACCCAAAATCAATGAATTTTCCTCATTCGCAAATGCACCGACATTCGGTGATGCCGGCTCTTGAAAACGGACGTATTCTACCCAGAGGCAAGCGATCCAGAGAATATGGACGACGCCTACACGTATACGCCTCAAGGAGGGAGAATGCCATGGAAATCGATCGCAGGAATTTTATCAAGGGGTCCCTTGCAGTCGGCTCGCTCGCCGCGCTTGGCGGACTTGCCGGGTGCTCTGCACCGAAGAAACCCGAAGATAAGCCCGAGGGTGGGGAAGCCGGCAAGAAGAAGGTGCCCGACAGCTTCACCGATGGCAAATGGATCGGGAAGGCCATGGGCCACGACAACGAGCTGATCACCGAAGTCACCGTGTCCGGCGGCGACATCGCCAACATCAAAGTCCTGCGTTGCGACGATACCATCGGCGTCGGCTCGGTAGCCGCCCCGATGATGGCCGCAAGGCTGCTCGAAACCAAGAACCTCGACGTCGACGCCGTGACGGGTGCAACCACCACGTCGATGGCCGTCACCATGGCCGTCAAAGACGCCATCGAAAGCGCGGGCGGCTCCGCTTCCGACTTCAAAAAGGGTCCCGTCGAACGGACGGGCGGCGCCGCGCAGACCGCCGACGTCGACGTCGTGTTCATGGGCGCCGGCACCGCCGGGCTCGTCAGCGCGTGCCGCCTGCTCGAAGAGGGCAAGAGCGTCATCCTGTTCGAGAAGCAGGACATCCCCGGCGGTTCGATGTCCATGACCTACTCGGGCGTCGCCGCCGCAGGCTCCGAGCTGCAGGCCAACTACGGCCTGGGCCGCTTCGACGACAGCCCCATGTTCAACAAAGACGCCATGCTCGCCGTCATGAAGAAGTACATCGTCCCCGAAAACGATCGCTTCAACGGCGAGATGCCCTACCAGACCGCCATGTACGACAATTCCGGCAAGCTCGTCGACTGGATGCACAAAATCGGCGTGGGCTTCTACAGCCTCGGCGTGAACAAGGCTTACGGCATCACGCCCTACCTGGCGCCTGGCTGTTACATGGGCGGCTGCGGGTACGCCATGCAGTACCTCGTCGATCGCGTCGGGGCGCTTGGCGGAAAAATCGTGTACGCCACGCCGGTGACCGAACTCGTGAAGAACGCCGAAGGCCGCGTCACGGGAGTGAAGGCCAAGGGCAAAGACGGCAGCACCTGGGAGGTCTCGGCAAAGGCCGTCTGCCTCACCTCGGGCGGCTTCGCGGCGAACAACGAGATGATCGCCGAATACTACCCTGGCTACGAAGAGTACAAGTTCAACTGCGCGCCGGGTTCCACCGGCGATGGGATCAAGCTCGGAATCGAGGCGGGCGCAGCCGTCGAGTGCATGGGGCGCGATCTCGGCGCCTATCTTTCCACGACCGCGCAGGCGGGCTCTCGTTTCGAGATCGCCTTCCTGTACCAGACCACGCCCGGCATCATGGTCAACGGAAGCGGCAAACAGTTCGGCAACATCATGTCGGACAACCACGGCGTCATGAGCAAGGCGCTGCGCAACCCCGACAACGGCGGCCGGTTCTTCCATATCACCGACGAGTCGGGCTACATCACCACGATGAAGAACGAGACGTACGCGATGGACATCTACAAGTGCCTCGTCGACCGCGGCGACATGGTTCACTACGATTCCGTCGAAGCAGCCGCCGAAGCGCTCGAGCTGCCCGAGCTCAAGGCGACGATCGACGCGCACAACCAGCATGCGCTCGCCGGCGAGCCCGACGAGTTCGGGCGCAAGAACCTTCCCTACCTTGACACCTACAACGGCATCTGGGTGGTTTCCTGCGAGCCGACGCTCTACCTCACCACCGGCGGTCTGGCGATCGACACGAGCTGCCATGTGCAGAAGGAAGACGGCACCGCCGTTCCGGGCCTTTACGCAGCCGGCGACGTTTGCGGCTCGATCGAAGAGAAGGACGGCCGCGTCTACGCGATGGGATTCGATGCTGCCATGAACTACGGCTACATCATGGCCGAGGCAGTCAAGGCGGAGGTCTGATTGTTTTTTTGACGGCCAAATAAAGAGAACCGCGCGAAGCGACCCCCCTAAAGCTGAGCTGGGTTTAATGAACTCGATCGCGGCTTTAGTGGGTTTATGGGCTAAGGCGTTTCGCGAGCAGGGACAAAAAAGATGGCTTTGACGCCTTTGGGTTGAATGGGGTCATTGGGGCCGAAGCAAATTCAATTCATCCGGAGAAGTGGTGAATTGATGATCGGTCAGGTGGGTTCGGGATGCAAATGGAGGCACTCTCAAACGAATCTAGCAACCAAAACGGTGGGCTAGCGAATAACGTATCTTGAATCTTAGAAGCCGGTTGCCTCGATCAGCTTGAAAAAGACGGAGCGATATAAGGGAAAGCTGCGACCATAACTGTCGACGCGAATCAAGCAAGACAAGCTCCATGGGGGAGTGTGGACGTTTCGTGTATGGCGGGCGTTGCGAGGGGAACTCCTAGTATTTTCTTGCAAGCACTTGTTAAACGGGTACAATCTGTTGAAACAGAGGGTGTGTCCCAAAGCAACAAGTGGGAAAACTGCCATTTATTCGCCGGTGACGGCGGATGGGTGGCAGTTTTTCTTTTGCGGCAGTGTTTTTTGCCGGAGGAGCGTAGGAGGCAAGCAGTGTATTTGATGCTGGATAATTACGATTCGTTCACGCAGATGCTCGTAAGCTATTTTCGTGAGCTGGGCGTTCGCATGGACACGTACGAGAATGACGGTATCGACGCCAAGACCGTGCGCGACATGGATGATGCGGGCCTTCTTCGGGGCATCGTGGTTTCCCCTGGGCCCAAAAGCCCCAAAGAATGCGGCAACTGCGGCGATATCGTGAGGCTGGCTGCGCGTCGTCGCATCCCCTTGTTGGGAGTGTGCCTAGGCCATCAGGTAATTGCTGACGTGTTCGGCGCGCGCGTGACTCGGGGCAAGCGTCCCATGCACGGAAAGGTTACCGCGATTCGACACAACAACCAAGGATTGTTCAAGGCTTTGCCCGAGACGTTCGAGGTTGTTCGTTACCACTCTCTAGTGGTTGACGACGACGAGCTTCCCCATTTTTTCTCCGTTGACGCGCGCTCCGAAGACGGCGCGATCATGGCCTTGCGGCATAGAGAACTGCCGCTGTACGGTGTGCAGTTCCATCCCGAAGCGGCGCGAACCCAGTATGGGCATGAGCTTCTGTCTCGTTTTGTGGTGTGCTGCGAGACGGCGCGATAGGGGGACTCGTGGCCACGGCTGTTCATGTATTTCGCTTCTATAAACCGCTTTCTGACCTGTTCGAGTTGGTTAAGGCTATGCCTCAAGCGCTTTTCCTTGACTCCTCCGAGAAGAGCGATCAGGGACGGTTCTCTTTGGTGGGGCTGATGCCGTATGCCACCGTCGAGCAAGTCGGGGGGAGTTGCTACGTCAATGGCGCTGCGTCCCCCCTCTCGTTCTTTGAACAATTGGGCGCCTACCTCGATGATGCTGCGGCGCCCAATACCACCGGGCTCCCTCTCATCTCCGGCGCTTTAGGCTATCTCGGGTATAGCATGGGGCTTCAGGCGTGCAAGATTGCGTCGCGACACTTGCCGCGCGAGCGCATTCCTGAGGCTTCCTTTTCTTTCTATGACCTGCTGTTTGTGGAAGATATTGCGAACGAGAAGCTGTATTTGTGCACACAGGGCGTTCGCATGAGCCATGGTGATGCCCTTGCATGGGCGACTGGATTGTTGCATAAGGTCACGCCGGCGCCTACGCCGTTAAAGCACGAGCGCCAGGCGAGCTTTGATGCTTCTTTCAGTGCCGGCGATTATTGCGCCGCCCTTGACCGCATGGTGCGCTATATGGTTGACGGGCACATATACGTTGCCAACATGACGCAATTGTTGAGGTCCTCGGCCCCGGCAGACCCCTACGATGCATATCGTTACCTACGCTGTCATAATCCTGCTCCCTTTTCAGCGTATCTATGCGGGCAGGGGGGCGATGCCGCGACGGATTATCAGATTTGCTGTGCGAGCATGGAGCGCTTCCTGCAGGTACGGGGCGGGCACGTTCTTGCTCGTCCTATCAAAGGAACGCGCAAGAGGGGGGGAACGCTTCAAGAAGATGAGGCGCTTAAGGCCGATCTTGCCGAAAGTTCCAAAGATAATGCCGAGCTTCTCATGGTTGTCGATTTGGAGCGTAACGATTTGGCTCGCGCATGCGCACCGGGAACTATCGTCGCGCATCCGGAGTTTGTCGTCGAGGCCTACCCGACAGTGTTTCAGCTTGTGGCGACTGTGGAAGGAGTGCTGGCGCCTGGCAAAAGCGCGTTGCGTTTCGTACAATCGGCGTTTCCGGGAGGGTCCATCACGGGTGCGCCGAAAATTCGCGCTATGGAGATCATCGACGAGCTTGAGCGAGATGCCCGCGGCCTCTACACGGGCTCTATTGGATACTTTTCTGCAAACGGAGACTGCGATCTCAATATTGCTATCCGTACGGCGGTATGTCAAAACGGAACAGCGTATCTAGGCGTCGGCGGGGGGATCACCGTGGAATCTGATTTCGATTTCGAATACGAGGAAACCTTGCAAAAGGCCAAGGCGGTGCTGGAAGCATTGGCTATTGAAGAACGGGAAACGAGATGAGCGATATGGTGGCGGCCGACGACGGCTTCTTTTTCGGTTTCGGCGCTTTTGAGACTGTGGCGGTGGAGAACGGCCGTCCTGTTTTGCTCGAGGAGCATCTGAATCGTCTAGACAAGGCCTTGCGCTTTCTCTGCATTGATGTGCCCAAGGAGCGTGTACTCGAGCGCGTACGGCAGGCTCTTGATTCTCGGCCAGTCGATGCGCCGGAGCGACAGGCATTGAAAGTCACGGTCACGTCTCATAATCTCGTGGTGGCCTTGCGCTCCAACACGTATGTCGGAGAGGATTATCGTAAGGGGTTTTCCTGCAGCGTAAGTTCTGTGCGCCGCAACGAGACTTCTCCGTTTACTTTTCACAAAACGCTGAACTATGCCGATTGCGTCTATGAAAGGCGTAGGGCTCGCGAACAATGTATAGACGAGCCTCTGTTCTGTAATATCCAAGGCCATCTCTGCGAAGGGGCAACTACGAATCTGTTCATCGTTCGCGACGGTCGAGTTATAACGCCCTCAGTTGCGGAGGGTATTCTTCCCGGCATCATGCGGGGCTTTGTGATGGAACACGCAGATGTTGAGGAGGCTGTCGTCACCGTGGATGATGCAATATCGGCAGACGAAATGTTCGTCACTAATTCTTTGCTGGGAATCATGCCGGTTTCGCGTTTTTGCAACCACGGTTACGAGAGTAGAACGAAGGCGCATGAGCTTTCGGTTATATATCGCGACATGGTGCGAAACTTGTGAGCAATAAGTCGCCAAACGCAGTGGCTACTGTTTCTTTCCTCTTGGGCTGGTGGCTTGCATGGTCGATGTATCGTTTTGCTCAATGGTCGCATGGATAGATGATTGGTGGCAAGATTTTTCCTGTTTCCATACAGGCTGTAGTTCACGTCTCTGTTGGCAGCCTTTGTGCAAGGACCGCTCGGTGGAACACCGTTACGCTGCTCTATGCTAGGAGAATTATGGCGAAAAATAGCCACAAACTTTGCAAGGGATAGGCATTCTTTAGAGCGGCTTAATGGCTGCGACTGCTGTTTTTGACCATGAAGAGGATGGAAGAAAGATGTGGTAAAACAAAAAATCCATCATACAAAAAGTTCTAGGAATCAGCACGAGGGGCATGGTATTTTCGTGTGCGTGCTTTGCGGCAACGGCAAGAATCGCCATCACTCGCGTTAAGGCTTGCGAGCTGAATCTCGATTTGGTACTGCGAAAGGCCAGCATCGACTATGTTCCTGTTGACGAGGGCATGGAGTGCCTCGGCATTGCAATTTCGCTGACGCTCGTGGTTAGCTTGCATCTGCAGCGCCCATTGCGAGGCTACTGCCGTCGCCAACATATTTTCCTGACGTCAACACTCTGAGCGCGATCTCTGGGGATGATGCTCGAAACACGATGTTGGCATGCGTATCGTTATGGTCTTCATTGGCAATGCGTTTGCCAGTATGTTAAGAGCTTTTAGAGGCTCGTTCGAGGTTTCTAAGTTCTCTCCACTTCAAAATGCAAAGATTGCCAGAATTTGTGAAGAACGAGGTAGGCCTCCTTGAGGTTTACCTCGTTCTTAGGCGACTTGAAATGGGGGCAGCAGCGTCGATGATGCGCAGGGTGGTCTGACTGAGTCGTTTCGTGCATTAGTGCGGAAGCTGTTTTAACACTTGTTTTCGGTTTTGATCGGGGCTTGCTGCTTTGCGCCTAGATCAACCATAACATCCATAAGGTGTCGTACCGCCTCGTCACGACTGATGGTGCCAATTAGCAGATTTTCGTCTATGACGGGAATTTTCTTGATTTTGCGTTTACTGAGGACTGCGAACACTTCGTCTATAGTGGCATTCGATTCTACCGAAATCACGTTTTTCGTTGCAATATCTTTTACCTGCAGCTGCATGAGTGCGCTGCATCGTTCGGCAAATGTTTTAGTATCCTGTATTTCGCGTACTTCGTACGTTGCGTCGACCGTGAGTGCAGTATGCGCGCCCGTGAAGCTAAGCAGGTCGCCGTCGGTTACGAATCCCGTTACGCGCCTTTCAGATCCCAGTACGGGAACACCGTTGATTTTATTGGCAACCAGGAGTTCAACAAGATCGGATACAGGTGCGTTTTCCGAGATAAACAAAGGGTTTCTGTCTATCAGAACCTCAATTGGGGAAGGCGATTTCGAAGCTGTATTTTCGTTGTTTGCTCGAGTTCGCACGAATATGAACGAAAGAGCCAAGCAGACGGCGGCCAAGCCGAAGCCAACCCAGTTCGTCATCTGGAAAGCCGCAATGGACGTTTCGTTCGCCTGGACGGCTCCGCCTGCGAACAGCGAGAGCAGCACCGCCATGACGGCAGACCCCATAGCGCCGATTATTTGCTTGAGGGTGTTGTTTACCGCAGCAGCGTCTTCTACTAGATCATCTACGGCTTCGAGAGACCATGTCGTCAAGACCTGCATCGAAAGGCCAATGCCCACGCCGCGCAGCACTTGGAAGAACATGATAGCCCAAACGGGTGTTTCGAAATCAAAGAATGCCATACCGGCAAGTCCCGCACAAAGAACTGCGCTACTAATCAAGGTCAAACGTCGTACACCCACTTTTTCTGCGAGAACTCCGCCTAACAAGCTGCACACTGCCATCGCAATGGCTGACGGAAGCGAGAGCATGCCGGAAAGTGTTGCAGAATACCCACACATGCTTTGTGCGTAAATGGGAACAACTAACGTGACTCCCAAGTTGACAAAGTTCATAAGAGCGTTGATGAGCGTTCCCATGTTGAAGCGCTGATTTTTGAATACTGTTAAGTTCAAAAAAGGATGTGAAAGCCTATTCTGGCGACGAACAAACAGGACGGCAGTCAACACGCCGATCGCGAGAGGCGCCCATACGAATAGGCTCGTCACGCCAAATGAACTTATATTGGAAAACGAGACGATAATGCCCACGCAGAGTATGGCCGATTGTGCAAGAGAGACGAAATCAAGAGCGCTCTTTTCGCTGTCTGTAAGGTTGCGTGCGACTATGAAAGCCACTACGGTCATAACGCAACTTGCAACAGCCAGCATGGCGAACACGAAACGCCAGCCGTGCGAGTCTATCAGCACGCCGCCTAGCGTTGGCCCTATGGTGGGTGCTACGCAGATAACCAATCCAACAACGCCCATGGCAAGCTGCCAGCGATGTTGCGGGAGCACCTTGAAAATGGCAATTTGGAGGTAAGGGTATAAAACTCCTGTACCGGCTGCTTGCAATACGCGTGCTAATACGAGCATTGCAAAGCTTTGCGCGAAAAAACCCGCTACCGAACCGACGGTAAGCAGTACGAGAGAGCTGAGAAGAACCTGGCGGGTTGTGAACCGATGGGTAATGTAGGCAGTGGGGGGAATCATGACTGCCAAGACGATCGAGTAAGAGGTGGACGCCCATTGCGCCATACCGGAGTCTACGCCAAATTCGTCCATGAAAATAGGCAATCCAGTAGCGAAGATGGTTTGGGCTAAATATCCCACTATGCTTACGCATAGCAAAACCGCCAAAGTGGCCATGAAACGAGGCTGAACTTTTTGATGCATGTAGTGAGCTTCTCCTTTCGGCAGTAATGGCGCCTTCTAGGGCGCCATCAACAAGTCGTAACATTGACATTTGTTAGACTTTATCGGATGCTTTCTCCCGCGTCAAAGCACGCGGTGTCACTAACCTGACAAAGAAAGAAATCCGTCATGTATTCTGGAAAAAATCCATCGGCGCTCAAATCTCAACATGCATTAGCTTGGGCGTTATACGAGCTTATGAAATCTAGACCTTATCAAAAGATCACCATTACGGGGCTTTGCGCGCAAGCTGGAGTATCGCGGCAGACCTTCTACCAGCTTTTTAATGGAAAAGACGAGGTGATACGCATGTTCTTGCGCATCAAGCTAAGGCGTGGGTTCGAGAACATCGACAAGCGTGAAATCGTAGATTTGTCCGATGTCGTTCGCGATCTGCTGCTTCCGTTCGAACGAGATCGCACGTTTCTTTGCATGCTGTATCGTAACGGCCTTGATGCGCTCGTATATGATGAACTTCTGTGTGCTATTTCTCTCGCAACGGAGAAAGTGCAAGGAAAGCACCCTCGACGTACGCGCGGATATGCCGATGCCTTTCTCGCGGGTGGGTTGACGAACCTGCTTCTTGCTTGGGTTGTGGACGACGATCCTCTTTCCGATGGTGCTGTCGCGGACATCATCTCCGACATTCTCCAAGGGCGTTACTATACTGATCCCATTATTTGATAACAACCCGTCATATGAACAAATGCATCGTACGAGTTTCGAGTCTTTCTACGGAGGTCTAAGGTCGTTCGAGACGATGGGAGCCATGATGTCTCCGATGCTGTGTCGTTTGTCGAAGTGTGATAGATTGGCCTTTCCGCGCACGCCATTCGAAAGCGAGGGATCTATGGAGCCGAACGAAGGACAGCACGCTGCTCGTAACGCACGACCCAGGCACTCTATTGGGCGCACGATCGCAAGCGTTCTCTTGTGGGCGTTGACGGCCTTCCTCGTCGTCGGCATGGCTTCGCGGTACGCGCCTTCTGTCCTCAGCAACGGGAGGCTCATTCCCGAAGTGGCGGCGTTCGTTCCGTGGTTCGCCATTCCCAGCGCGGCCATGCTTCTTGTTGCGACTTTCACCAGGCGAAAAGCTCTCTCGGTGCTTACGGCGCTCTGCCTGGTCTGCCAGGTTTTCTGGCACGTAGGGTTCTTCCTGCCCGCTTCGCGCATAGCGCCGAAGGCGGTGGAGCCCGTTCCCGTTCAGACGTCTGCCGATACCGTCATGCGCATCATGACCCTCAACACCAAGAACGGCTTGGCCGATGCCGACCAGATCGTCTCGATCGTCCGCGACCAGCGCGTCGAGGTCCTGGCGCTCCAGGAAGTCAGCGCCTCGCTGATCGAGCGACTCTCTGCGGCCGGCATCGACGAGCTGCTTCCGTACCACGTGTTCGGCGATCCCGGCCCCTACGACAACGGCGGCGTCAACGTCCTCTACGTGCTCGCTCCCATGAGTGACGCGTCTTCGAGCATTCTGCCCATCACGGGGTCTGCCGCCCCCGCCGCCACGGTAACCGCCGGGTCGCATACGGTGCGCCTGGTCAGTACGCATCCCACGTCGCCCAAGTCGGGCACGCGGGGATTCTGGAACGAAAGCCTGCGCAACTTGAGCTCGCTTCGCCAGTACGACGACGAATACCTGATCATGGGCGACTTCAACTCCACATGGGATCATTCGCGCTATCGCAAGATGCTCGGCGACACGCTGGTGGACGCCTCGCAGCAAGCGGGGGAGGGCTTCCACATGACGTACCCGTCCGAGCCGGATTACGCCATGTTCCCGGTACCTCCCATGATCGAGATCGACCACATCGTCTACTCCAAGAACAGCGGCATGTCCGTTGGCTCCCTGCAGACCGTCAACGTGAGCGGCACCGATCACCTGGCCTTGCTGGGCACGTGGACCGTGTCGTAGTCAAGCGCGCTCGTCCGTATTCCGATTGTGAAGGATCCTGCGTCCACCCCGTGATCCAACGGCTCTTGAGCCAAGACGCTTTTTGCAGATCGCCTCGTGGTTGACGTTCGCATCATCGGCCAGGATGTTTCGCTCCGCGCTCGTTTCGTAAGCGCTCGACAGCAGGCTGACATCATTGGTGAACGGCTTATCAAATTATTTGTAGGCCCCTATAATGGATCCATGGTTCTATTTAGGAAGGGAATCATGGCATTGTTTGCGCTGCGAAAGTGCAGCCGCGATGCGTTCTACGCGGCCTATTGCCGCACAATCAGCTTTGGCGGTTGTATGGAACGAGGTCAAGGCGAAGCTTGATGAGCGTATCGAGCAGTTTCTTGCGGATTTGGGCAACTCTGATGCTTTGAAAGGGGAGGAGAAATAGGTGGGCGTGGAAGAATTAAAGTTGTTCGAATCTGACGACGGGTCGATTTCGCTCCCGGTGCAAATAGAGGAAGACACCGTTTGGCTTACCCAGGCACAGATGGTAGAGCTTTTCGAGAAAGATCAATCCGTTATCTCGCGACATATCAACAACGCGTTCAAAGAAGGCGAGGTCGACCGTAAAAGCAATATGCAAAATTTGCATATTCCCAGTTCAGACCGCCCGGTTGCCCTCTATAACCTCGACGTCATCATCTCGGTCGGCTACCGCGTGAAGTCGCAGCGCGGCGTCGAGTTCCGCCGTTGGGCGACGGGCGTCCTTCGGAAGTACATTATAGAAGGCCAGGCGGTCAATGCTCGCCGTCTCGAGCAGCTTGCAGATGTTGCGCACGTCATGGCGCGCATCCCCGACAGTCTTGAAACCCGCCAAGTGCTTGATATCGTAAGAAGCTACACTGTCGCACTGGACTTGCTCGATGACTATGATCATCAACGGATTTCGCTTCCGCAAGGGAGCAGAGACGTCCGCGTGCTTAGTTACGAAGAATGTCGTGGTGTTATCGACGGGATGCGCTTTGGAGATGAAAGCGACCTGTTCGGTGTCGAGAAAGACGATTCGTTCAAAGGCACCATCGGAAGCATATACCAGAGCTTCGGTGGCCAAGAAATCTATCCATCTCTTCAGGAGAAAGCCGCCAACCTGCTGTACTTGGTGGTCAAGAACCACAGTTTCCTTGATGGAAACAAGCGTATAGCGGCAACCATGTTCCTATATTTTCTCGATTGCAACAAATCTCTTTTCACGAAGTCCGGAAAAATCATCGAAGACAGCACGCTTGTGGCTGTCACTATTATGATCGCCGAATCAAAACCAGAGGAAAAAGACGCCATGGTGGCGCTGGTCATGAACTTCCTTGCCCTTGATTAGCCCATGTGGTTTCGACGCCGATATGCTATCGGATGGTTTGTTTTACTTGCTGCGATGCTGAACGAGGGAAACGCGAAGCGCTCGGGGAAGGCCGCCCTACTCCTCGTAAGGAGTCAGCACCACCTTCAGGCAGCCGTCTTCGTGAGCCTCGAACGCGCGGTACGCCTCAAGCGCCTCGTTTAGCGGGAAGCGCTTCGAGATCAAAAGCCCGGTGTCCAACCGCCCCGCAGCGATCAAGTTCATCACGCGGTCAAGGCAATGCGCGTCCACGCCGCCGGTCTTGAACACCAGGTTCTTGCCGTACATGCGGGGAAGTGGCAGCACCTGGTCCTCCTCGTACAGCGCCATGACCGACACCACGGCGTTGGGCCTGGCCACGCGCCAAGCAAGCTCGAACGTTCCCGATGCGCCGGCGCACTCGATGACAGCGTCCGCGCCGCGCCCTTCGGTCAACGCGCGCACGGCCTGCTCGGGGTCCGTCGCTGCATCGGCGGGGTCGATCGCCGCATCCGCCAGCCCGCGCTCCACGGCCAACGTCCTGCGTTCGGCATCCACTTCCAGCGCGATCACCTGCGCGGCGCCGTACAATCGCGCGCACATCATGGCGCACAGTCCCACCGGTCCGGCGCCTATGACCGCCACCGTGTCGCCCGGTTCGATCTCGGCTATTTCGGCCCCGAAATAGCCCGTGGCCAAAATGTCTCCCAGAAACAGCGCGTCTTCGTCGGTCACGTTGTCGGGGATGGGCGTGCAGCCGTTGTCCGCGAACGGAACGCGCACGTGCTCGGCCTGGCAGCCATCGATGCGGCATCCCAGCTCCCAGCCGCCCCGTTCGCAATTGTTCACGTAGCCGCGCTTGCAGAAGAAGCACTCTCCGCAAAACGTCTCCACGTTCACGGCCACGCGGTCTCCGGGCTTCACGCGCGCAACGTTCGCGCCCACCGATTCCACCACGCCCACGAATTCGTGCCCCAGCACGGTGCCGGGCACGGCCCGCGGAACCGCATGGTGGAGTATGTGCAGGTCGCTCGTGCAAATGCTCGATCGCGTAACGCGTACCACAGCATCGGTGGCCGCCTCTACACGCGGTCGGGGCCGATCGGCCAGCTGCAGGCTCTCGCCGTCCCAAACGACGGCTTTCATGGTTTTCGCGGGGCGGGGAAGAGGTTGGTTCGTCATGCGTGCTCCTTCGGGGCAGTGATTTGGAAACGGCGGGGTCAGATCGAAAGCGACAGCCCGTCGGCAGCGGGTTTCACGCGACCGTCGTACTGTTCGAGGTAGTTCTCCAGCTCTTCAAGCGTGACGGGCTCGTCGTAGTGCATGGCCAAATGCGTGAGGTACAGCGTCTTGGCGCCAAGCCCCAACCCCTCTTCGATGCACTCCTGCACGCTGTGGTGGTCGTCGGGCGACCAGTTTCGCTTCCAGAACGTGGCGTCCATGGCCATGATGTCCACACCTCTCACGCGCTCGGCCGTTTCAGGGGGCAGCTTGCCGGTGTCCGACGCGTAGAGCAGGCGGGTCTCCTCGGTTTCGATAAGGTATCCGTACGTGCCGGGCGCGTGCGTCACCGGCAGGGCCGTGTAGCGCGCGCCGTCCAGCTCGATGCGCTGGTGGGGCTGAATCTCGCGCATGTCCAGGCAGCCCGTCATGTAGTGGAACTCCCGGCCGATGCCTTCGAGCGTCGCGGCGCTGCCGTACGTGGGCAGCGCCGCCTTGCGCACAAGCTGCACAAGGTACTCCAGCTCTCCCAGGCCGCCCATGTGGTCGAAGTGCGCGTGCGTGAACAGCAGTTCGTCCACGGTGCGCACGTCCTCTCGGATGAGTTGATGGCGCACGTCGGGCGGCGTGTCGATGAGCACGGTCCTGCCTGGCGAGCCGTCGGCGTTCGCGCCCCGCACCATGACGCCGCAATCGCCGCGCCGCGCGCGCGGGTTCCGACGAGCCTCGTTGCAGGCGGGGCAGTCGCAGAAGAAGGCCGGTATGCCGCACCCGGCGGCGGTGCCCATGAACGTGAACGTATGCGTCCCTTTTTCCATCGCTGCTCCTTGATTGTTTGTCGTGCCCACTGCTTCATGATATCGCTTTTGCGGCGGGCTTTCCTCGGGTCCCGCGACGAGCCGTACCCGATATGGGCGGACTCATTGCATCGTTATCCTCTTTTTTGGATCGTCGGGGGCGCAAAAATCCATTATCGGGGTAGCACATGCTTTTATGCATGGTTATAATCAATTAGCAGATCTAATCTACTACTTGTTGGCATCGAGCAACTAAAGAAGACGAGAAGCACGATGCCGATTGGCGGTTGAAGAAGACGAGCTGCTGCTGCGCCGGTTCGATCCAGGGGAGCCGTGCCATGTCCCCGGGAGCGCGCGGAATGCCCAGGCGAGCGGTCGGCGCGGAAATCGAGGTCCGATCAACTAATACTAGCGGGCTTACTCGCTGGAGGAATTTAGAGCTTCCGGGGTGATGTGGATGGAACGGGCGTTTTATACACTGGCGTGGATGATCCGCGCGAGCGAGAGCGTTCATGCCAAGCGGAGCTCCCGCGCATAATCATGCGAACGGTACGACAGGGTTAAACGGTGAGGAAAACGGACGAGAAGAAGAGGGGAAGGTAGATGACGGAGATTTCCAAGACGTCGAGCGGTCTCAAGGGCCTTGTGTGCCCGGATACCGAATCGACCGAGGTGGACATCCATCAAGAGGGTGTCACCATGGTCAAGTCGCTCTGCTATTTCTGCCATGCCAACTGCGGCGTGCTCGCTTACGTCAAAGACGGCGACGTAATCAAGATCGAGGGCGATCCCGATTACTCGAACCAAGGCGGATTGTGCTGTCGCGGCACCAGCGCGTTGCTGCACGTCAACCACCCCGCCCGCATCAACCATGCGTTGAAGCGCGTGGGCGGCAAGGGCGAGGGCAACTGGGAGAAGATCCCGTACGACCAGGCCATCCAAGAAGTTGCCGATCGGCTGAACCAGATAAAGAAGGAAAGCGGCGCCGAAGCGGTAGCTTCCGCGGGCGGCACCACGCGCACCGACGACTGGGCGCGTCGCCGCTTCCTGAATCAGTTCGGCACGCCGAACGGGTTCCACAACGCGCTGCTGTGCTGGATCCCCACGTTCATGGCCGAAACCTGCGTGGCGGGTTGGTCGCCGTTCGAAACCGACCTCATGGGCGCGAAGTGCCTCATCCTCTGGGGCATGAACCCAGGTGCCTCCACGCTAGGCGGCATGAACGGCTACACGGACCTACAGAAAGCCGGCTTGAAGATCGTGGTCGTGGATCCTCGGTATTCCGAAACGGCCTCCAAAGCCGACCTGTGGCTGCCGCTGCGTCCCGGCTCCGATGCGGCGCTCGCGCTTGCCATGCTCCACACCATCATCTACGAGGGCCTTGTCGACTACGATTTCGTGGGCGAGTGGTGCGACGGCTTCGACGAGCTTCAAGAGCACGTCGCCGAGTACACGCCGGAATGGGCCGCCCCCATCACCTGGCTCGAGCCTGACAAGATTCGCGAGGCCGCGCGCCTGTACGCCATGAACACGCCGGGCTGCATCCAGTGGGGCTGCACGTGGGACCAGATCGGTCGCGCTTCCACCACCGGCAGCCACGCTATCGCCCTTATACGTGCGATCTGCGGAAACCTGGACGTTCCCGGCGGCGACGGCATGCCCGGCCCCGCTTTGAACTACCTTACCGACGAGGAGATGGAGCTTAACGAGTGCCTGCCCGAAGAGCAGAAGGGCAAGCAGATCGGCTCCAACAAGTTCAAGCTCACCTCGTGGCCCGGTTACCAGCTTATCTCCGATAACGCGAAGCGCACGTGGGGCAAGACGCTGCCCACCGAGTGGTTCTGCGAGGCGCACGGCCCCAGCGTTTTCAAGGCCATCATCACGGGCGACCCGTACCAGGTGCGCGCGCTCATCGTGAACGCCAGCAACCCCGTCAACTCGTACGGCGACGCCAAGATGACGCTCGAAGCGCTGAAGAAATGCGAGTTCCTGGTCACCGTGGACTACTGGATGACCCCCACGGCGCTGCTGTCCGACTACGTGTTCCCGGCGGCGGGCGCGCTCGAGCGGCCCACCATCGTCACCCATTACGGCGCAACCGACTCGATCATGGGCGGGAAGCGCGCCATGCAGCCCAAGTACGACCGCCACACCGACATGACGTTCTGGCGCAAGCTGGGACTTGCGTGCGGCCAGGATCCCGCCAACTGGCCTTGGGAGACCGAGGAAGAAGCCTACTTCCACATTCTCCAGCCTTTGGGCCTGCCCGGCGTGGAATGCTACGACGATTTCGTCGACTACTATCGCATGTACTATCCGCCGCTGCATCAGAACAAGTTCAAGACCAACGGCGGCTTCTGGACGCCTTCGGGCAAGGTCGAGTGCAACTCGTCCATCCTGCGCGAGCTTGGCTACGCGGGCATGCCCACCTACATCGGCTGTATCGAAAACGAGATCGACACCCCGGAGATCGCTGCGGAATACCCTATCGTGCTCACCACGGGCGGCGGCTTCATGCCGTACCACCATTCGGAGCACTTCCAGATGCAGGGCATTCGCTACCTGTATCCCGATCCGTACTTCTCCATCAACCCGGAACTGGCTGCGAAGCTCAACATCGAGTACGGGGAATGGTGCTGGATAGAAACGCGTCGCGGCCGCATCAAGATGCGCGCCAACGTGGAGGCGGAAGTCCATCCGAACGTGGTGTTCGCGCCGCGCGGCTGGTGGTTCCCCGAGCGCGACGGCTCCGCCGATCTGAACAACCCCTTCGGGTGCCTTGAGTCGAACGTCAACGTGCTGACCTCGGTCGATGACGAGCACTGCGATCCGATGGGCGGATCGTGGGCGAACCGCGGCCTGATGTGCAAGGTGTACAAGTGCGGCGATTTCGACAAGGAGTACAAGCCGGAGGATACCCAGTTCTCCATCCCCGGATCTTCGGTTAAGCCGGGCGTCACGGTCATGCCAAGCGACCAGAAGCTTGCACGCGAGCCTATTCCGTTCGAGAAGCCGCAGCCTCCCGAGGACGTTCCCGAGGGATACGAATGGGTGTGGCAGAACAACGCCCTGTACCAGAAGGACACGCATTTCCGTCTTGACGAATCGGGTTGGCTCGTCAACCCCCGCACGAAGGCGTACCACGACGCGTACACCGGCTGGCGCTACGACGCGGCGGGCGAGTGCCTTGTGGACGACGCGACCGGCAAGCTGTACACGATGGATCGCGAGGAAATCGTGGTCGTGGCGGGCGTCCGTTGCTATCCCGGTGCGGCGGCTGCCCCGTTCGAGGTTCCCGAGAACTTGACCTGGAACGCGGAGGCGGGCTGCGCCGTCCTTGGCGACCTTCCGTACGTCTACGATCCGAACAGCGGCTGGTTGCTGGATCCTGAAAGCGGCGCGTTCCACGATGCGTACTACGGGTGGCTCTACGACGCGGCCACGGGAAATCTGATCGACGAGGCGACGGGCAAGCGCTACGACATGTCGTATGCCCCCGTCGAAGACTAGTTGCCGAGCGGGAAGAAAGGATAGATACATGACTCGTTACGTTATGGTCATCGACCAACGTCGTTGCATCGGTTGCCATTCCTGCACGGTTGCTTGTCGTACGTGGAACAAGCTTCCGCTTGACATCATTTACAACCCGGTGGTTACCGAGGGCGCGCAGGGCACCTGGCCCAACGTCCATAAGAGCTGGCAGCCGCTGCTGTGCATGCACTGCGAGAACCCCGAGTGCGTTCCCTGCTGCCCGTCGGGCGCAAGCCAGCAAGACGAAGACGGAACCGTGTGGGTCGACCCCAAAAAGTGCCTGTCGTGCAAGGTGTGCGTGAACGCCTGCCCCTACGGCATGCGTGACGCCTCGCACCTGGAGGATCGCATGCACCGCTTCGTACGCAAGTGCACGTTCTGCCGCGACAAGCGCCAGCTCGATCCCTCCGCGCAGCCGTACTGCGTGCTGACCTGCCATCAGAAGGCCCGCATTTTCGGCGATCTCGATGATCCGAACAGCGAAGTTTCCAAGCTTATCGGATCGGTGAAGACCGAGCGTCTCTTCGAAGAGCTGGGCACCGAGCCTCAGATCTACTATATTCCTGATTTGGGAGGTAAGGCATAATGAAGCATCATTACTGGGAGCCCCCCATCGCCCTCTACCTGTTCCTGGGCGGCTTGGCTGGCGGCGTTTTGTTCCTGGCTGCTATCTTCAACAGCTTCGTGGTTCCGGGTCATGCGGAAGTGTTCGCGCTTCCGGTGCTCGTGGCCCTGGGCTGCGTGGCCCTGGGCTGCGTGTTCCTGATCGTCGACCTTGGCCAGCCGGGCGTGTTCTGGAGGGTGTGGACAACGTCGAAGTCCATCATCAAATGGGGCGCGACGTTCCTGGTCATCGCCTCGGTGTTCGCGCTGGTGTTCTTCCTCGCCTTCGTCGGCGACGCGCTGCCCGTGCTCGCCGGCCTGTCCGATCTTCTGAAGCCCGCCGCCGACTTCTCCTTGCTGGTTGCCGGGTTCTTCGGGCTGTGCATCATGATGTACACGGGCATCATGCTGTCCACGCTGAAAGCCCATGCGTTTTGGGCGACCCCGGCGCTTCCCGTGCTGTTCACCATTTCGGCCATCTCGACGGGCTGCGCCGCCATCGTCTTGTCCATCGGCGGTTGGCCTGCGGCTTTTTCGCTGGAGTCGTTCGTCGTGTCCGAAGTTGTGCTGGAAATCCTGCACGTGGCCGACATCGTGCTGGTCATTGCCGAGCTCATCGTGCTGCTGACCATGATCCTGTCGTTCGCGGGTGCCGGCAACGTGACCGCAAAGGCGGCGGCTCGTCGGTGGGTGCGCGGATCGTATGCGGGCCTGTTCTGGGTTGGCATGGTGGGTCTGGGCCTGGTGGTGCCGCTGCTTATGTACCTGGGCGGCGGCCATTCGCCGGCTGCTCAGGTTGTGGCTCCCATCCTGGTGCTGTGCGGCGGCTGCCTGCTGCGCTTCATGGTGGTCAACACCGACGATCGTGCCGAGATTCCGGGCGAGAACCGCTACTACAATCGCGTTGCCAAAAAGGACGCGGAGTTCATTTCCAAGTGGACGTACGGCGATAACCAATTCTAAATTCGCCCGCGCCGGGCTGCGGGCTTCCAAGGATGCCTGCAGCCCGGATGCGCGGTTTTGACCGGAGGGGATAGACGATGGAGAGGACGGGGGAGGGTTGCATGAGCGAGTACGTGTTTGAAGACGCCCTGGCGCGAAGCATTGTTTCGTGTGGGTTCCCGCAACTTGAGATCGCGGTTGAGCGCGTCCCGGGCGATCCGCGCCCGTGCTCTTCGGTGTTCTTCCCCGGTTGTTCGCTGATCAACTACGGATTGCCGCTGGTCAACGCCATGTACGACACTCTTTCGGATGCGGGTTGCGTCGACGGCGTCTCGCTTTTGTGCTGCGGGAAGATACTGTCGTACGAACCCGACGGAGACGCCGTGCGCGCTTCGTTCGAAGAGCAGCTGCGCGCAAGTTTGCGTTCCTCCGAAGTCGAGCGCATCGTGGCTGCCTGCCCCAATTGCGTGCAGGCCCTGCGCGCCGCGCTTGCGGCCGACGAGCGTACGGCCGGCATCCAGGTTGTCGCGCTGCCTGCGGTGCTGGCCGATCTGGGCTACCGTATCGACGAAGGCGTTGCTCGGCGCCTGCTGGCGCAAGAGACGGGAGTCGCGGCTTCCGAGGTGCGCGCGAGCGTGCACGACTCGTGCCCTGATCGGGATACCGGGGAATCCGCCGATGGCGTGCGCGCGCTCATGCCCGCCGACCTTGTGGTTGAGCTGGCTCATATTCGCAAGCGCTCGTACTGCTGCGGGTCGTTGCTGCGGGCGGTTGGGAAGTTCGATCGCGCCGACGACGCCGCGCGCCGTCATGGCCAGGAAGCTCGTGCGGCCGGATCGAGCGCGTTCGTGGTGGCGTGCATGAGCTGCGCGCTGCAGTTGGAAACGTTTGCGGCGCCGATCTCGGCGTTTCACTACCTGGAGCTTTTGTACGATTGGCGCATCGATTGGAGTCGAGCCGATTCGTACATGAAACTCCGGTTTCTTTTCGACGACGCTCTTGATGCCGTGGAGGGCGCATCGAGTTCGCGGGCGTTCGCGTCTCTCGGTGCGCCCGAGGCTGCTTGCGCCGTCGGCGCTGGCCAGCGCGTCGAAACGAGTCCGGAGGTGATCTCGTGACCACGGAAATCAAGCCTACGAACTGCCATTACTGCGGATACTGCTGTGCGCTTCTCGCCACGGTCGAGGACGGGCGCGTGGTGAAGATCGACCCCGATCCTGCGCGCTATCCCTACGATGCTCGCGTTCTTGCGGGATGTCGCCGCTGGCGCATGAACCTGGACGCCCTCGACGGCGCCGATCGGGTGAACTACCCGTTGCGGCGCGCAGGGTCGCGCGGCAGCGGGAAGTGGGAGCGCGTGAGCTGGGACGATGCGCTCGACGATATTGCGGCGCGGTTGCAGGAGCTTGCTGCCGAGCACGGCCCGGAAACGCTTGCCAGCGCCATCGGCGGCCCGCACGCTTCGTTTTGGCCGCTGCATCGTTTCATGAACCTGTTCGGAAGCCCGAACAACATGGGCATCGGGCAGATCTGCTGGAACCCACGCATCTGGATGGACGCTCTGACGTTCGGGTGGACGGTGGAGGCCGACATTGTTCCGGGTGTTACGGAATGCCTGTTTCTTTGGGGCACGAATCCGGCGGAATCCGACAACTCGGCATTCTGGCGCTCCGTGCTGCGGTTCGCGAAGTCCGACGCGCCGCTGGTGGTCGTCGATCCGCGGCGCACGCAAGCCGCAGCCGTCGCCGATCTGTGGCTGCCCGTTCGCCCGGGAACCGATTGCACGCTGGCCTTGGGCTTGCTGCAGGTGATCATTGCCGAGAACCTGGTCGATCGCGCGTTCGTGGACGCTTGGTGCTTCGGCTACGACGAGTTGGCCGCATGCGTACGGCACTACACGCCCGAATACGTGGCCAGCGTGTGCGATGTGCCGGCTGACGACATCGTGCGCGCCGCGCGTCTGTTCGCGCAGGCCGGAGCCGCCGCCCTCGTTTCGGGCCGCGGCATCGACCAGGCGGGCGCGAACGTCGCGCCGACGCACCGCGCGATCTGCTGCTTGCGCGCCGTCACGGGCAATGTGGACAAGCCGGGATCCTGCGTTCTTGCCGACGCCCCCGACTTCGTTTCCGAGATGGAGCTCGAGATGACCGACGCTCTGAAGCCGGAGCATCGCGCGCGCTGCTTGAACACGCCGCACACCCCGCTTCAGTGCTTCGACGGCTACGATCTGGTTCGCCCTCTTACGGAGCGGTTGGGACGCACGCTTCCGGAGCGCTACCTGACCTCGGCGCATCCGCATCTGGTGCTGCGCGCCATGGAGGTCGGCGACCCGTACCCGGTGCGCGCTCTTATCGTGAACGCCACGAACCCGCTTCTGACGTACGCCGACACGCATCGCGTCTTCGAGGCGTTCATGGGGCTGGACTTGCTGGTGGTTCTGGACTACTACATGACGCCCACCGCGAGCATCGCCGACTACGTGCTGCCGATTGCCGGCGCCATCGAGCGGCCCGTGCTGCAGGTGCACGGCGGCGTGGCGAACATGGGCTACGGCGGTCCCGCCGCGGTGCCTCCCTACTACGAACGACGGTGCGACTACGACGTGTTTCGGGAGTTGGGCTTGCGCTTGGGGCAAAAGGACGCGTGGCCCGAAGAGACGCTGGCCGACGCCTTCGCGGCGCAGCTTGCGCGCGCGGGCGTGGACTGGGATACGTTCTGCGATCTGGGCACGTACTGGCAGCAGCCCGCGTACGCCAAGCACGAGCTGCTCGGCCCCGATGGTCGTCCTCAGGGCTTCGCAACCACGACGGGCAAGGTGGAGCTGGCGAGCGAGCTGTTGCCGCGGCTGGGCGGCCCCCGCTTGCCTACGCCGGCCAGGCCGATCACCTTGTGCTCGCAGGAACTGCTCGACGACGCCCGGGCGAAGGGGGCGGCGCACGTGGCGATGATAACCGGCTCGCGCAAGCAGCCCTACAACGCGTCGATGTACTTCAACAACGCATCGTTCAGGGAGAAGTCGCCGTACCCGGTGGCCGAGATGAGCGCGGCTACGGCCGAGCGCCTGAGGCTGTCTCCGGGCGATTGCGTGGAGGTTGCCACCGACAACGGCTCCGCTTGCTTCGTGCTGGCCGTCGCGCGCATGCGCGACGATCTTGTGAACGTCGACTACGGCTGGTGGCATCCCGAATGGGAGCCGGGCGCTCCTGCGTTCGGGGGCATCTGGGAGTCGAACGTGAACTGCCTCACATCGTGCAAGCCGGAAGAGCCGATGATCGGCACATGGTGCTACAACGCCGTCGACTGCGTAGTGCGAAAGGTCGACAGAGTTCTAAGCTGGGAGCGGCCGACGGGGGAAAGCGTCGGCAAGTCCGATTGATCGGACGGTCGTGAACAGCTGCTTTATAACGAAAAGAAACACGACGAGAAGGAGAATGTCCCCATGGCGGAGAAGAAGCAAGCATTGCTGTTGTTCAGCAAGCCTCCGGTGCCGGGTATGGTAAAGACGCGCTTGACCACCGAGCGAGGCGGGTTTCTCACCCCCGAGCAGGCTGCCGAGTTCTTCAAGCGCAGCCTGTACGACGTGAGCGAGCTTTCGATGCACGCGCTCATCGAGATGCAGCTTGAAAACGACGCTGCCGTCGAGGCCGACCCAAGCGTCGACAAGATCACCTACGACTTCTTCGTGTCCACGACGCCGGCGTCGAACGTGGAGCTTATGAAGGAGACGTACGACGCCATCGGTCCGTGGCCGATGGAGGTGCATTACCTCACGGACAAGGGCGCGACGTTCGACGACCATTTCGACGACGCGTTTCGCCAGCTTTTCGATCTGGGCTACGAGCACGTGGTGTCCGTGGGCGGCGACATTCCCACCTTGCCCAAATCCCACGTGATCCAGTCGTTTCAATGGCTCGACTATTTCCAGGCGCTCGGCAAGCCCGGTTTCGTGCAAGCGCCCTGCCAGGAGTGCGGAACGTCGCTGGTGGGGTACAGCCACAACACGCCCGTGAACCATCAAAGCGTCTATTACAACACCGACGGGGTTCCGGCGCTTGACGGCTACATGGCCAAGCTTCAGGACCGCGACGTGCCCTGCGCCTATTTGTCCCCCGTGTCCGACATCGACGAATCGACCGACCTTGCGCACGCCATCTCGTGCATACGCGCCATCAAGCAGTCGGCCGCGTACCAGCCCGGCTTGTTCGTGCCGCAGCGCGTGCTCGACTGGGTCGACTTCATGGGCATCCGGGTTGCCACGCCTCCGAACGACGAGCACGATCCCCGTCAGTACATCGACGAGTAAGAAGACCTGATGAGCGAGCAAAAAACAAGAGGAAGCGAGCATGTGCCGCTGCACAAGACCACGGCGCTGTGCCCGGACTGTTTGCGCGAGCTACCCGCGGACGTGTACGCCGACGCCGAGGGCGTCGTGTGGATGGAGCGCACCTGTCCCGATCACGGCAGGCTTGCTACGCGCATGTGGCCCGATGCCGCGCACTACGAATGGCTGCGCTCGCTCGCGTTTCCCAGGACGTCGCCGTGCGGTGCCATTCCCCCTTCAGGGCCGTGCCCGCTTGGCTGCGGCACGTGCTCTCGCCATGAGCGTCGCGCAACGCTCATGGAAATCGAGGTCACGCGCAACTGCAACCTGCATTGCCCCGTGTGCTTCATGAGCGCGGAAACGGGCGAGGGCGATCCTACGATGGACGAGATCGAGGCCATGTACGACGTGATCGTGAACGCGGTGGGCGCAGACGGTGCCGTGCAGATCACGGGCGGCGAGCCGACGTGCCGCAAGGATCTGCCCGAGATCATCCGCATGGGTCGCGAAAAGGGCTTCTGGGGCATCGAGGTCAACACCAACGGCCTGGTCATCGCCGCGCGCGACGGCTATTTGGAAGAACTGGTGCAGGCGGGGCTCACCGGGGTGTACCTGTCGTTCGACGGCTTGACGGGCAATGTGTACGAGGGGACGTGCGGCCGGGACATCCTCGACGTCAAGCTGAAGGTCATCGAGCGGTGCCGCCAGGTGGGCGTTCAGGTGGTGCTGTCGGTGGCCGTGGTTGCCGGCCTGAACGATGGGCAATTGGGGGACCTGCTGCGCTTCTGCCTGGACAACGCGGACGTGGTGGCGGGCTTGGCACTTCAACCGGCGTTCACCTCGGGGCGCTTCGACGCGGAGCGCGCCCTGCCCATGAGCTCGGGGGACGTGATATTCAAGCTGGCCGAGCAGTCGGAAGGGCTCATCGGCCCGCGCGACGTATGGCCGCTCGGATGCTCGAACCCGCTGTGCGACACCGGCGTGTTCTTCGTGCACGGCGAGCCTCCCCGGGGCGTGGCGCCGCATCCGTCGGGCTTCTACCCGGCTACCAGGGCGATGACGATGGAAGAGTACCGCAAAGGGTACTCGCCAGACAGCCCGCAGGGCTCGGTGTTCTTGGACATCCTGGCTCAGAAGGGCGTCGAGGTGACAAGTGGGCTTTCGGTGATCGTCATGAACTACATGGACGCGGTGTCCATGGACACGCAGCGGCTGCGCGAATGCTCCATGATGGTCACGGTTCCCGATGGTCGCGCGATTCCGTTCTGCTCGTATCACTTGACGGACTCGTGCGGGCGAAGGGTGTATCCGCCTTGGTGCAAGGAATCGCTGCGGTAAGGTTGCGCGACGGGCTCGAAGGCCGGTTTTCGGTTTCGCGCGGAGGTTATGGAAGGGATGCTGATATGACGAATAGCAACGAGGTGGCTTACGCTATCCATGTTGACCAAAGGCTGTGCACGCAGTGCGGCTTGTGCGAGGCGTTTTGCCCGGTGAACGTGTTCGAGCTGGTGGAAGGCGTTCCTCAGGCGTTGCGCTTGGACGACTGCTGGGGCTGCGAGACGTGTGCGGGACAGTGCCCGGCGCACGCGATCCGCATCGAAGCCTCGGCCGCTGCGCGTGCGGCCCAGGCCGATCGGGAGATGGCGCCGCCTCTTGACGAGGCCGTGAAAGCCCAGTACAAGGAATGGGCCGATACGATGCGCGAGATCCTGGGATTGCGCTGGCATCCTGTGGCCATCTCCCTTATCAAGGCGGGGGAACCGCTTCCCGACGTGCCGCTTCCCGAGCAGCGTCTGCGTTATTGCCAGTCGCTCATGGCCGCCCGCCGCGGGGCGTCGATCATGATGCCCGCGAACCGCCATGCGTGCCCAGACGGAACGTCCATTCTGGGTCTTACGCCCATGCCGGAGAAGCTTGCGTCGGGGGAACTGTACATCCTGTTCCATAAGCTGGATTCCGTAGAGGCGGCGAAGCGCATGGTTCACGAGCGCCCCTGCTTGGAGCCTCGCACGGTGGACGCGACGGTGGTGTGCCCCCTCGACGACGCGAAGTGCGCAGCCGACGTGGTGGCCGTGATCGCGAAGCCCGAGCAGATGATGTGGCTGTCTATGGCAACATCGTACTACACGGGGCATCGCCATGATTTCCATGCAAGCGGCTATAATGCCCAGTGCGTTGAAACCACGCTGCTGCCTCTGACGTCGGGCGAGATCAACATATCGTTCGGGTGCTACGGGTGCCGCGCTTCGTCTGATGTGGACGATTCCATGATGATGATGGGCATTCCCGTGGACTTGATGCCCGACGTGGTGAAAGGGTTGAAAGAGCTGGGGAAGAAGGCCATCCCTCAGTCGCGGGATAAAATATACTTGCCGCCGTTCTAGGCGGGGCTTTTCCGGTAGGCGGAGCGTGCGGCGCGTTCGTTCGCCTCGCCTGCCGCGTACGTACGAACAAGGGGGTTGTCGTGGTTTGCGATTTGTTCTCTATCCGCGATGCGCGGCAAGAAGACAAGACGGTGCTCGATTCGTACGCGAACGCCGAGGGGATGGATGCCATTCCCTCCATCGAGGGCGTGCGCGTGGCGGTGAACGAAGACGACGAGGTCGTGGGGTTCATTCGCGTTGTCACGTCCAAGGAGGGCGTGGCGTTCGTGAACCCGGTTGTCACGTACCGAACGTGGCAGGGCTTCGGCGTCGGGCGCGCCCTCATGGACGAAGCGCTTTCCCGACACGGCGAGCTCAGGCTTGTCTCGCGCGGTTCGAGTCGCGCGTTCTACGACGCTCTTGGCTACGAGCCTATCGGGTGGGATCTTATCGAAATGAGCTTGGTCGACGATTGCGACCACTGCACCATGCGCGACGAATGCGGGCCGCAGCCTATGCGAAAGAGGCGGCGGCCCTAGCGTGGTTTTGCGGCGCGTTTTCGGAACTTGTTGCTAGTGGGAACAACGAGGGGCGTCGGGCAGGTCGATTCCAAGGGCCGACGCGGCCAGGCCGCGCAGCTCTTCGAGCGTGAGCTCGTAGCAGGCAAGGGCGTCGATCCAGCGGCGCAGGCAGCAGCGACCCTTGTCGGTCAGCGAGAACAGGCGCTTGGCGGATCCCTCTTCGGGTACGTCCCATTCCGACGTGACCAGCTCGGCTTCCTCCATGCGCTTGAGCGCGCGGTAGATGCCGGTGGCGTCGGGCTTCTTTCCGCCGAACATGGGCGAGGATGCTGCCTGTTGCACGATGACGTAGCCGTGCAACGGCTCGTCGGAGCATGCGAGCAGCGTAAGGATGGTGGGCTGCGACAAACGGTTGAGCGACTTGCCGAGCTCCGCGCACTCTCGCATGTCTTCGTCGGACTTAGGATGACAACTGCTCCACATGGGAAACCTCTTTTTCACTACGCGGTTTGCTTTGGGATTCGGCGCGCCTTCGCATGTTCTCGGTCGTGCGCGCTTTCGGTAAAATTGCAAATGATATCATCTCATGAATATTTGCACTTAGCCAATAGTTTCTTCTCGTCTTTGCGGTTTTGTTGCTTTTGACCTTTGCGGCGCGTGGATGGGGAGCGCTTGCGGGTGCACGTCGCGCTTTTTTGCTTTTCTTCCTCTAGCGCGCCGCCGCTCGTTGTGGTTTCATAGGCGCATCGACCGATAAGGGGCTTATGGATACCTCCTTTTTTCAGCAAATGCTCTCCGACTCGCAGGTGCTTACCGTGCCGTGGAGCATCGATTATTTTTCCGTGGTCGTCGGCGTGCTGACGGGCGCGCTGTTCGCATGCGACCGCAAGCTCGACATCATCGGCACCGTTGTGCTGGGCCTGGTCACCGGGTACGGCGGCGGTATCATCCGCGATGTGCTCATGCAGGATCACGGCGTGTACTTCACCTCGCACCCCGACCTTATCGTCATCTGCATTGCCATCTGCGTGTTCGTGTTCTACTTCCGCGGATTGTTCCGGCATTTGGATGCCACGGTGTTCTTCGCGGACGCGCTGTCGGTGGGGCTGTTCGCGCTGGCCGGGGCCAGCAAGGCGTATGCGTGCGAGCAGGGCGTTGTGCTGTCGATCATCCTGGGCGCCATCACGGCGGTGGGTGGCGGCGCGGTGCGCGACATCTGCGTGGGGGAGACGCCCGGCATCTTCAAGCAGAGCAACTTCTACGCGGTGGCGGGCTTGGGCGGCTCGCTTGCGTTCGTCGTGCTGGCGTACGCGGGCGCTCCGTTGCCCATCGCGGGCGTTGCCTGCGTGTTCGCGGTCGTGTTTCTGCGCTACTGGAGCGTGTACTACGATTGGAAGACGCGTAGCGAGGCGGACCTTACGCCCCATGTAGCGCGCGGCGTCGGCAAGGTGAAGCGCGTGGTGTCGGGCGTGTTCCTGCACGGCGGCGACACGACGGCGGCACAGAAGCGCAGCCTGCGTCGCGTGCTGCGGCGCCGTCGCGACGACGAGTAGCGGGCGCGAGGCTGTCGGCGTCGGCTGCGCGGCGGGGGTGCAGGAACGTTTCGCTTGCGAGCGCTTTCGCCATGCGTGCCGTCTGCCAGCGCTACCTAAGGTAGCGTCTTGCGCACGAAAAACGGCTCCCGCTGGCAGGTTTTGACGGTTTGCGGTCGTTTGACGCCCGCTACAAGTCGGCCGTTTTCAACCCGGATTCGCCACGCGCTCCTGAACAGGCACGATGCAAAGCGCTTTTCAGCTGGAAGGGCGGCGAAAGCGAATCGACGACCCCCAACCGTCAAAACCTGCCAGCGAACGCGGTTTTTCGCGCGCAAGCGGGGTGGGAACCCGTTCGCGCGGCCCGGGCGCCCCGTTCGCACGGCCCGCTGCATGCACCCTGTGCCCCGCCCCGCTGTGCGCTTCCGGTCCCAGTCCCGCGCCCCGCGCCCCCATGCGCCCCGCCCGCCTCGCACCTCGCCGCCTACATCCTGCGCCCTCCGCGTTCGCCCTGTGCGCTTTTCGTCCCCTCGTTTCCCGGCGCATGTGCGGCGTGGTACACTTTCGAGCGATCGAATTCTCCAGGATCGGCGCAGATGATCGCGCGATCCTCCACGAAAGGCAACCACATGGCTGACTACATAGAAGGCAAGCGCCCCATCATCGAGGCGCTGCGCACGGGCGTGCCCGTCAAGAGCATCCTCATGGCCGACAACGTCAAGCGCGACGGCCTTATCGAGGACATCTTGCGCAAGGCGAAGCGCGCTGGCGCAACGGTGGAGATGGTTCCGCGCAAGATCCTCGACGACAAGTCGGATCGTGGCAGCCATCAGGGCGTTATGGCCAAGACGAAGCCGTTTCCCTATGCGGGCATCGGTGATATCGTGGGCGCGGCTGAAGCCTCTGCGGCAAACAACGACGGCCGTGCGCTCGTGGTGATCCTCGATCACATCACCGACGCCGGCAACCTGGGCGCCATTTCGCGCAGCGCTGAAGCGGTGGGCGCGTGCGGCCTGATCATCCCCAACAAGCGCAGCGCGCACGTGGAAGCTTCAACGTACAAGAGCTCGGCCGGCGCCATCGCGCACGTGCCCGTGGCGCAGGTGTCGAACCTGGTCCAGGCCATCAACCGCCTCAAGGAAGAGGGCTTTTGGGTGGCTGCTGCCACCGAGCATGCCCAGGACCTTATCTGGGACACCAACCTCAAGGGCAAGATCGCGCTGGTGATGGGCAACGAGCACGAGGGCGTTTCTCGTCTGGTGCTGGAAAACTGCGACCTGTTCGCGAAGCTGCCGCTTGAGGGCGAGGTTGCTTCCCTTAACGTGGCGCAGGCGGCCACGGCGTGCATGTACGAGTGGCTTCGTCAGAACCGCGCTTGATTGCAGGCGATGCACCGCTATGGCACGGCAACGTAAAAAACTCCTGATCGTGGACGGGTACAACGTGTTGCGCTCGGGCAGCCGGTACCGTCAGGTCACCGACCCGGACTACACGGACGACACGTTCAACGTCGCGCGCGAAACGCTCATCAACGACGTGATCAACTACGCGGGGCGCGACTGGCGCGCCATCATCGTGTTCGATGGCGCGCGCAACGCGTTTTCCACCGGCGAGGCGGAAACCATCGGCGGCGTGCGCATCATGTTCAGTCCGGCCGGTCAGTCGGCCGACAAGGTGATCGAGAAGCTGGCGCACGATGCGCGCGAACGTCAGGTGGAAACGCTCGTGGTCACAAGCGATGCCACCATCCAGGACACCGTCTTCGGCTTCGGCGTGGATCGCATGAGCGCCGACGGTTTCAGCCGTGAGGTGGGCATGCATTACGAAGACGCCCGCTTGGACGAAACGCCGAAGGTGGCGCAGAAGAACACCGTTGCATCGCGCATCGATCCTGCCGTCCTGGCGAAGCTCAAGGCCATGCGCGACGGGGAGAGCGAACCTCATGGACGATAGCGCGCATGCCGAGGCCGGCCGTTCCGTCTACCATGTGGGCGATCCCGTCGTGTTCGAGGGCTACGTGGACGACTTCGCCGAAGGGGTGTCTGCGCTTGAGTTCTCGCTCGACAACGGTGAGACCTGGACGGCGTACGCGACGACGGGGGCGGTGGCCGAGCGCGGCGTGAACTGGCGCTTCGTGTACACGCCCGAGCGTCCGGGCTGCTATCTGCTCAAAGCCCGTGCTCGGGACGCGCACGGTCGCTCGTCTTCGTTGGTGTCGGGGTTCGCATTCGAGGTCCTGCCGTGATGGCTGTCGCAAGCCCGAACGGCTTGGGCGCGGATTCCGCGCACGCCGCGCCCGAAGCCTACGGAGCTTCGCGCATTCGGGCGATAGGCGGCGGGCCGCTTGCGGGCGCGCGCCTGTTTCGCTCGTGCGACCTGTCTTCCATCGACGCTCAGGAAGCCGACGTTATCGTTCGGTTACTGGGCGTTCGTTCCATATACGACATTCGCAACCAGAGCGAGGTGGCCGCGCGACCTGAGCCGTACCTGGTGGGCGCGAAAACCGTCGCACTGGCTCCTTCGGCGGAAACCAGGCGCAAGGATGCGGGGAAGCGCCTGGTGGCAGGCGTGATCGATGCATACGGCGCGCCGGGGGAGCGCATGGTGCGCAACTACCGCCGCTACGTGAGCGAGTATCCGCTCATCGGCACGGCGCTGCGATCGATTGCCGCGGAGGGCGTTCCTGCGCTGGTGCACTGCGTGAACGGCAAGGACCGCACCGGTGTGCTCTGCGCCGTGCTGCTGCGCGCATCGGGAGTCCATCCCGACGACGTCATGGCCGACTACCTGGCAACGAACCAGGTGAACGCCGCGTCCATGCGCGCGGAGGCCGCATCGCTCGGCGCGGGCATGACCGACGGGGAGCGGGCGATCCTCCAGTCGTTTCTCGAGGCGCGACCGGCGTACCTGGACGCGTTCTTCGCGGAAGTGGACAACGCGTTCGGCTCGTTCGACCGCTACGTGCGGGAAGGGTTGCGACTTCGTTTTGACCAGGTTGAACGGCTGGCTGCCCTGCTTGTGCGGTAGCTCGTCGGGGCGCGAGCGCATCGTCGCGCGCTTGTTGGTTGTTTCCCCACCTGGTGTTGGGTATTATTCGAAGTACGAAACGGCATCAAGGCGAACGGGATTCCCCTCATGACACGCACGAATTGTACGGACCGCATCATAGACGGCGTCATCGCGCGCCGAAAAGCGGTCGTGGCGGCGTTCGTGACCGTCGCCATCGTGTGTGCGGCCATGATTCCGTTCGTCGGCGTCAACTACGACATGGTCGACTATCTGCCGGACGAAGCCCAATCGACCACCGCCGTGGAAATCATGAGCACGGAATTCGCCCAGGCTGTTCCGAATGCGAACGTGCTGGTGCACGACGTGTCCGTGGCGCAGGCCCTCGAACTTAAGAGCAAGATCGCCGCTGTTGACGGTGTGGAGTCCGTTATGTGGCTCGACGACGTCATGGATGTGGCAACGCCGCTGGAAATGGCCGATCCGTCGCTGGTCGAAACGTACTACCGCAATGGCGCAGCCCTGTTCCAGGTAGCGGTTGCCGAAGGCTTCGAGGGTCGGGCCGTTCCCGCGCTGCGTGCGCTGGTGGACGAGGCGGGGCCGGTAAACGCGGTGTCGGGCGAAGCCTCCGATACGGCGCAGACCACGGCCAGTACGGGCGAGGAAACCGGAAAAGCCGCGCTGGTCCTGGTTCCCATCATCGTGCTGCTGCTGGTTCTTTCCACTCGGTCTTGGATCGAGCCGGTGCTGTTTCTTGCGGCCATCGGCGTGTCCATCATCATCAATATGGGCACGAACATCGTGTTCGGCCAGGTGTCGTTCATCACGTTTTCGGTGAGCCCCATCTTGCAGCTGGCGGTTTCGCTGGACTACGCCATTTTCCTGCTGCACGCTTTCGCGGCCGAGCGGGCTCTTCAGCCTACTCCCGAGCGTGCGATGGCCGTGGCTATGCGCACGTCGCTGTCCACGATCGCCGCAAGCGCCGTCACCACGCTTTTCGGATTTATGGCGCTGTCGTTCATGCAGTTCCAAATCGGCGCCGATCTGGGCATCAACCTGGTCAAGGGCATCGTGTTCAGCTTCTTCACGGTCATGGTGTTCCTGCCGGCCCTCACGCTTTCACTGTACAAGCTTATCGACAAGACGGCGCACCGGCCCTTGCTGCCCTCGTTTCGCAACGTGGGGCGCGTGCTGGCGAAGGTGCGCGTGCCGGCGCTCGTGTTGGTGCTTGCGCTGGTGGTGCCGGCGTATTTGGGCCAGGCCCATACCGTGTTCACCTACCAGAACAGCGAGCCTGATCCGAATTTGCGCGCAGGAGCCGACACGCTCATGATCCAAGACGAGTTCGGTCAGCAGAACGCGGTAGTGGTGCTGGTCCCGCGCGGCGACGTTGCCGCCGAAGCGGCGCTTTCGGCCGATTTGGCGAAGGTCGACAACGTGGCCAGCGTCATCTCGTACGCGGCAACCGTAGGGGCGACCATCCCGCAGGGTTTCGTGGGCGCGAGCGTGCTGGATCAGTTCTACTCGCAGAATTGGGCGCGCATCATCGCTTATACGGACACCGACGTGGAGAGCAGCGAGGCTTTCGCTACGGTTGAGGCCGTTCAGCGTACGGCGGCTGCGCATTACGACACGTACTACACGGCGGGGCAGTCGGCGAACTTGTACGACATGAAGAACATCGTGGCCGTTGACAACGTGGTGGTTGCTGCGGTGGCGTTCACGGCCATCCTGCTGGTGCTGCTGGTGACGTTCCGTTCGCTGCTGCTGCCGCTGGTGCTGCTGTTGGACATAGAGTCGGGCATCTGGATCAACCTGTCCATCCCGTACTTCACGGGCGATTCGGTGAACTTCATCGGGTACCTGGTCATCAACACGGTGCAGCTGGGAGCGACCATTGACTACGCCATTCTGCTGACCACGCACTACCTGACCCATCGCAAGAATCTTCCTGCGCGCAAAGCGGCGTATCGGGCCTTGGGCGAGACGTTCCCGTCGCTTCTGGTTTCGGCGGGCATTCTGGCCACAGCCGGGTTCGCGCTGGCGTTCTCGTCCACCATGTCGGCGGTTGCCAGCCTGGGCATGCTGCTCGCGCGTGGTGCGTTGCTGTCGTTTGCGCTGGTCACGTGCTTCTTGCCGGCATTGCTCGTGCTGCTTGACGGCCCCATTCGCCGGACCACCTGGCGTGCGAACTTCGCGCCCAAAACGCAAGAGGGCGCGGCGGGCGACGCGTCTGCGGCATCGGAAGCTTGCTGTTCGAATCCCTCGGTCGCGCTTGGAGGCGCTTCCGTTTCCGTGCTCCATACAAGTGAAGGAGACGAATCATGAGGAATCATCCCTGCATGCGCACGGGCCTTGCGGCCCTGCTGACCGTTGCCTTGTCGGTGGCGTGCGTGCCCGGCGCGCTCGCGCTTGCCCAGGACGAATCGGCGAAAGAACCCGGGGCGAGCGGCGCATCGGCGCAGCCGGCTTCCACCGCAACGTATCGAAAGTCCGAAGTGGTGTACGCGAACCTGACGGCAAGCGGGAAGCCGGAAGCGGTGTACGTGGTCAATCGCTTCGACGTAACGGGTGCGGGATCGATCGCGGACTACGGCGATTACACGGCGGTGCAGAACCTGACCAACCAGGCGGATCTGAAGCGCCAGGGCAACGCCACCGTGTTCGAGGCGGGCGAGGGCGCGTTCTTCTACCAGGGCGATGCGGCGCGGACGGCGCTGCCCTGGCGCGTGTCGCTTGAATACAAGCTGGACGGCAAAACCGTGCCGGCCGATCAGCTGGCCGGCGCATCAGGGGCCTTGTCCATCCGGGTGAGCACTGCGCGAAACGACGCGGTTCCCCCGGCGTTCTACGACAGCTTCATGATGCAGATCACGTTTACGCTGCCGGGGGCTGTGGCATCCGACGTGACGGCCGAGGGGGCCTCGGTGGCAAGCGCGGGCCAAGACACTACGGTAGCGTTCACCGTTCTGCCTGGCCATGATGGTGACTTCGAGTTGAAGGCCCAGGTGAAGGATTTCCGTATGGCGGGTGCGCAAATAGCCGCGCTGCCGTATTCCTCGGTTATTGAGATGCCGGACACGAGCGGCATGGCGGACGGCATGACCAGTTTGTCCGATGCCGTGAGCCAGCTTGCGGCGGGAGCGTCGTCTTTGGCTTCGGGCGCGAGCGCACTGTCGAGCGGCGTTCAAGGGCTTTCGTCGGGCGCGACGTCGTTCGGACAAGGTTTGGCGCAGCTCGACTCGTCTTCGGGTGCGCTTGTGGAAGCCTCGAGCCAGATCAAGACCGCGTTCGATGCCATGCCCGCGGCGTTGTCGAAGATCGATCCCGGCCAGCTTGAGCAGCTCAAGCAGCTTCCGGACGCGATCGACAAGATAGCGGACGGGCTCGAGGTGCTTGCTCGGCAAGCGCATGCGGTGCAGCAGGAGTATTCCCAGGCCATGACGGCGCTCGATGGGGCGATCGGGGGGCTGTTGGCGAATGCTCCGACGCAAGGCCAGATCGATTCGTTGAAGGAATACGTCAAGGGCGATTCCTCCCAAGCTGAAACCGTGCAGAAGCTTCTGTCGGTGTACGAGGCTGCTCAGGCGGTCAAAACGGCGTACGTCGAAGGGAAGCCGGCGTTCGACGATGCCGACAATGCGCTGTCTGCCTCCGCGGTCGCGCTCGACCAGCAGGTGGCTGCGTTGCGCGCCGCTGCCAAGCTGCTGGATGCGGCCGTAGCCGACGGGCGCGTTGACCAGCTGGTGCAGGTGGTCGAGGGGTTGTCTCAGCTGCCTGCTTCGTACGGCCAGTTCCACGACGGATTGGTGCAGTACACCTCCGGCGTGTCGGCTCTGGCTGCCAGCTATGGCGATCTCGAGTCCGGAACGTCGTCGCTTGCGGGTGGCGCACGCCAGCTTTCGGGAGGCGCGGGCTCGCTGAGCGGCGGGTTGGGCCAGCTCAATGCGACCACGATCACGCTGCCGGAAACCATGCGCAAACAGATCGAGGAGATGACCGCGGAATTCGATTTCCCCGAATTCGACCCGGTGTCGTTCGTGTCGCCTGACAACAAGAACGTTGCTGCCGTGCAGTTCGTGATGTCCACGGCGGCCATCGAGAAGCCCGAGGCGCCGCAAGAAGAGGAGTCGAAGGCCGAGCCGACGCTGTGGGATCGCTTCCTGGCGTTGTTCCAGGGATAGAGGGTTTGCGGACGGGGAAGGGGCGGCTTGCCGCCCTCTCGGTCGGGTGGCGGCGGCTCTTTTGCCGGCCCGTCCGGCTTCGACCGTTCCGCCTTCCCCTCGCGCGGGCACGAAATCGCGGGTCTGCGCTCCCTGGATAGCTTCGTTGCCGCGCCGCCCGCGACTGCTTGCTCTCTGAACTGGGGTTCTCGTGCATGTGCACGACACGGCGCGCCCCGCAGGTCGTTTCGTGCAGCGCAGACCCGCGATTTCGTGCCCGCTGGGGGCCGCATCGGGAATTTCGTGACTCCCGATGACGGCGCGGGCGCGCTCTGTTTCCCGAAGGGGCGACTCGATTCGCCGTTGCTCGCGAGGCGCTTCGCTAGCTAGGCAGCACGATGCCGAAGTGCTCTTCTAAAAGCGCCCGGAACATGTCTTCGGAATCGACGGCTTTCGTCTCCTTGCCCTCGGGCGTCACCTGGGTGAACGTGTTTGCGGTGATGGACACGTTCCCGTTTTCGGTCCGACGGTTGATCATCCTTTGCTGCGTGAACATGGAATCGGGATGCGTGGAGCAGTAATGGGAAAGCGGCACGAAATCGGTCAGGGCTATCGGTGCGTCAAGCAGGGCGAACGCAGGCGTTTCCGTTGCGTCGACGCGCCGCCTTTTCGCTGCGCTCCCGCAGTATACGACGTGCCACCAGCACGAATCGTGCAGTTCGACGCGAAACGCCTGCCCGCACGATTCGACCTCCGCGCCATCGACAAGGGGGATGGCGCATGCCGGCGAAGGCCCGCCGTAGCCGACTTCCGCGATGTATCGCCGTCCTTCTACGCGTGCGATCGTGCCCCGGTGCAGGATGGGGTAGACGTAGCCCCGGTCTTTCAGGCTGCGTCCCAAGCAAGGCGACGTTTCAACGCCCATGTGCTTGAGCAACGCGTTGAACAGGGCGTTCAGTTCGAAGCAGTAGCCGCCGCGCCGTCCGACTACAACCTTGTCGAATATGTCGGGTATGCCCAACGAAACAGGGCGATGGTAGTCGCATGCGTCCAGGTTCTCGAAAGGGATGCGGCTTTGGTGCGCAAGGATCATGCGGTCCAAGTCGCTTTTCGACAGCGGCAGCTCGGGCTGCTCCATCTCCAGCCTTTCCCAGTACTTTTGAACATCGGGGATGTCTTCGTACAGCTCCTCGTACATTGCGGCTCCTATCGTGAGTGTGCCGAGCGCCGCCTGCTGCAGCGGGCAAGCAAGCACGCCTCGGTGCGATGGTTGTTCCATGGTCGCTCTTTCGGTCGTGGTCGCGCATCCCTCCCGAAGGATGAACCGGGCTCATTCGCTTGTGTTCGAAGGCTGATTTCTTTCATTGCTCGTGCGGGTTGGGGTGTCGTGGGGGGTCTTTCTCGTTAGGGTGGCCCCGCATCCTCGTGTGCGGGCATAAAATCGCGGGTCTGCGCTCCCCGGGCGACTCCGCCACCACGCCGCCCGCGACCCCCTGTTCCCTGGCCTGGTGTTTTCGTGCGAGCGCACGAAACGACGCCCTCCGTAGGGCGCTTCACGCAGCGCAGACCCGCCAGTTCGTGCCATCGCCTCCAAGCGCTGCGTCTTTCGTCGTCTCCGCCTCCCGCGGAGGCTTCCTCGATCAATCACCTCTGATGCCGAAGCGCCCTTCGGGAAACGCGCTGCGCTAGAAGTCTCAAGCTGCAACGAGGCGGTGCGGCAGGCCCTTCGTCACGCTCCGCTGCATACCTTTCCGAAATCGCGTACAATGTTCTCGATAATTGTCTTAGGATAATGTGCGGGCGTTTGGGAGAAGGCTTGCGGCCAGGGAGGGGGGCGGCGCGTTGTTCGGATCGCTGATCGTGTGCTACTTGTTCTTGGGCGGCGCGGGAGCCGGTGCTTGCCTGGTTTCGGCTGCGCTGAGCTTGCTGTCTCCTGCTTCTCTGACCGTGCAGCGCATGCCTGGTCGCACGGGTTCGCCTTGCAGGATCGTTCGCCTGCCTGAAGCGTATAGGCGACTGCTTGCTCCGGGGCTTGCCGCGGGATTGACGGCGCTTGGAGCTGGCATGGTCTGCTTGCTGGCGGACGTCGGGCGCATCGATCGCGTGGCGTCGCTGCTTCTGAACCCTTCATTGTCGTACGTTGCGGCGGGCGCCTGGGCTTTGGCCGCGTGCTTCTTGCTGGCGTGCTTCTTGCTGGTTGCATGGGTCGGCTTGGCCCGCCTCTCGGTTGCGGTGGTTCGCGTGGCCGAGGTTTTGCTGGCTTTGGCATCGGTCGTGACCATGGCGTATACGGGCTTACTGCTGCAGAGCATGCCCTCGGTGCCGCTCTGGTCGACGCCTTGGCTTCCGGTGCTGTTCGTCTTTTCGTCGCTTTCGTGCGGATGCGCTATGGTTCTGGCTGTCGGTCAGTTCTCAGGCGCAGCGCGAATGTTCGGGGGCGTGTTTCGGCGGCTGGCGGCTGTCGATGCCGTGGTCGTGGCGTGCGAGATTCTGGTTGCGGCAGCTTACGTAGCTGCGGTTTCGGGGCTGACCGCGCTGGGGGCTCCTGCGTTTTCCGGTTCGAGCGGCACCGGACAGGCGCTGGCCGTCTCGTCGCAGGTTTTGGTTGGCGGCCCGGACGCGTGGCTGTTTTGGGTTGTGTTCGCGGCGGGCGGACTTGCCTTTCCGCTTGCGGCTGATTTGGCGATCGTGCGGGTTGCGAAGCCTTTGCCGATGATGGCTTTAGCTGTGGCTGCGGGTGTTTTAGCCGGTGGGCTCGCTTTGCGGTATTGCCTGGTTGAAGTGGGAATGCAGCCTGTTTTGCAGATGGGATTGTGATAAGGATGGAGAGTGCGACCAATGGATAAGTCCACGTTCCCTTTCGAAGTTGATGCAACTACCGACGTGCCTTTGTGGGTACAGCTGCGCCAGCGGCTTATCTATTTGATCAATTCCGGTTATTTCAAGCCTGGCGATCGGTTGCCGACGGTGCGTGGGCTGGCGTCCGACATTTCCATCAACTACAACACGGTGAACAAGGCGTATCTCAGCCTTGTGTCCGATGGATATCTGGAATCGACGCGTGGGCGCGGCGTGTTCGTGCGCGACTTGGACGCGGAGATGGACGAGGGGTTCGCAAAGGAGATCGATAGCCTTATGGACGATTGCATTGCGGCGTGTCGCGACCTGGGCTTGTCTCTTGACGACGTGCAGCGGTGCATGCTCCTTAAGATCAAGCAGGCAAAAATGGCCGAGGGGATTGAGGACGATACTTCAGTGGAGGGATCTGGCCGTATCGTGAAGGTGGACGTGATCGGTGCATCTGGCGGCAAAGTGCGCGGCGCATGATCAACTGGTATAAGAAGAGGGAAGAAACCGACATGAATCTTGAAAACAGCAGGAATGCTCGGCGCAGGCGGACGACTGAAGCCGAGTCGCGTTCGTTCGGAGGGCGTTCCTCGTGGAGGGTGCTTCCCGATGCGAATACGGAAGTGGTGGGCGAGCGCGCTTCGAGTGCGGGCGTGCTGTTGTTTACCGCGACGGTGTTTCTGGTGACGTTTTGCCTGGTTATGGGCATCTCGATAGGGGCAACGGGTCGTATGGGGCTGGTTTCTCTTGCGCTTTCGCTGGTTATGGGGCTGCTGGCTGCCATGTCGACGCATATCGCGCAGCAGTGGGAAAAGGTCGTGGTGCTGCGTTTCGGCAAGTTCAATCGAGTTTCCGGGCCGGGGTTGTTCTGGACCATCCCTATTGTCGAGCAGAACACCATGCGCGTGGACAATCGCGTTCGCGTGACCACGTTCGGAGCCGAAGAAACCCTGACGGCCGACCTGGTGCCACTCGATGTGAATGCGGTCCTGTTCTGGCACGTGTGGGATGCAAAGGCGGCGTGCATGGAAGTGGGGGACTTCACGCGCGCGGTGGAGCTTGCCGCTCAGACGGCTTTGCGCGACGCTATCGGTCGGGGAGGCGCGGCCGAGGTGGCCATTCGCCGCGAGCAGCTGGACCGCGAGCTCAAACGCGCGCTCGAAGAGAAGGTGGAGCCTTGGGGCATTACCATCCTGTCGGTGGAGATCCGCGACATCTTGCTGCCGAAGGAGTTGCAAGATGTTATGTCGCTTGAGGCTCAGGCCGAGCAGCGCAAGAAGGCTCGCATCATTCTTATGGAGGCTGAGCAGGATATCTGCGAAATGATGGACGATATGGGCGATATATACGCGAGAAACGATGCTGCGCTGCGGTTGCGCTCCATGCATCTTCTGTATGAGAGCGTTCGAGAAACCGGCGGCACGGTTGTGGTGCCAAGCAGTTTCAGCGAGGGCTTTGGGGACGTGCTCGGCGACGCTGCGAAAGACGCTCTTGGCGGGAAAGGCGGGAAGGCGTAAGGTCTTGGCGCCGTGCTTCCAAGTTGCGCGGCTGTTTTGTACATAATTCATGCGTACGCAACAATTCTCGTCCGATTGCCCTTGATAATTGTGCGGCGTAAGCTTGTCGGACTTGATGCTGGTTGAATGCTTGTGCTTGTCGACTGCTCGGATGTGCGGGGTCGACGTTCCTGCTATTGATCTGCTGGATTTGAAGGTTCCCGCGCTTTGCATTGAACGGTACGAGCTGAAGCGACCGCTGACATTGTTTCTAAAATAGAATAATACTGCCGGTAAATTATCCTATGACAATCATTGATTGTCATAGGATAATTTCGTATAGTGCAGGCAAGGGAATTTGGCCAATTCTTGTCAGGAACGTATTGGGGGATATCCGATAGGATTGCGCTTGGGATTCGCGGCAATAGATTCGCGATCCATTTCGCAGGGGGATATCCTGACGAGATCTTTGGAGGAGGAGAAATGTCAGGAACAACCAGCTCGCAGAGCGGGCTCACGCGTAGGAGTTTCCTGAAAACAACCGGCGTTGCGGCTGGGGCGTTGGGCCTTGCGGGCGCCGTTGGCATGACTACGCCCGATGGTTGGCTTGCGCCCTCGGAGGCCCACGCCGAGCCTGAGGAGCGAGTGGGGTATGCATTCCACTATCGACATTGTCAATGCAACTGCCACTTGAAGTGCACCGTTCGCGATGGTCGCATGGTTCTTGTCGAGCCGAATACTTGGCCGGATAAGAGAAACGAAACCGTATGCTTGAAGGGTATCTCTGAGATCCAGCATACATACAGCTCTGAGCGGCTGCAGGTTCCCCTAAAGCGCGTTGGCGAGAGGGGGTCGGGAGATTTTATCGAGATAACTTGGGAAGAGGCTCTTGACACCATTGCCGACAAGGTAAAGGAAACCCAAGAAAAGTACGGCGCAGGGGCCATTGCTTTCCAGACGGCAGTGGATTCCCTAACCACGTTCTTGCCAAAGCTTCTCAAAGGACAAGAAAAACCCCACCGCGGCATTGATATCGGTTTAGGGAATGGGTTTTCGCCGGCATTGGCTGAATCTGGTCAACAGGGAGCATCCTCGAATGAAGTTGCTGACTGGAAAAATGCTAAAACCATTCTCAACGTCGGTTGCAATATGCTCGAAACCTGCATGGTGACGGCTCCTTACTTCTTTGAGGCAAAGGAAGCGGGTGCAGAAATTATCACGCTGGATCCCAATTTTTGCACCACTGCTGCAAAAAGCTCTCGCTGGATACCTATGATCGCGGGTACTGATCCGGCATTGTATCTGGGGATGATTACAATCATTCTAGAGAATGAATGGTATAACGAGCCGTATCTTAAGGCTAATACCAGCATGCCTTTCTTGGTCAAGCGTTCCGATGGATCGCTTTTAAGGGAGCGCCCTGCCGTCGACGGCAAGCAAACAGGTGACGATAATCCGTTCATGGTTTGGGATGGGCGCACGGGCTCGCTTGCTGGATACCGCGCAGATGGCGTAGACCCAGTGCTTGATTTCGAAACGTCCATCAATGGCGAAGAGTTCGTCACTGTTTTTCGACTGCTAAAAGAAAGCCAGAAAAAATACCCTGCTTCATGGGCTGCGAGGACAACGGGCGTAGATGAAGATGTTCTTGTCGAAATAACCGACAAGTATGCAAACCACGGACCTTCGATTCTCTCGTTTGGATTCGGCGGTGGTGAGAAGTTCTATAACGCTGATGTTGCCGGGCATGCAGCCGTTTTGCTTGCGACCCTTGTGGGTTCGTTTGGAACTGACATTCCTGGTTGGGGCGCAGGCGCGTACGTCAATGCTTACCAAAAGATATTCGGCGCAGGAAAACTGGCTAGTTGGCCGCTTCCCGATGAATGCAAGACGGCACCGGCTCCCAAAGCGAGCGTTGACTACCGCGATGAAGAGAGCGGCATTCGTTTCATGTGGGTGCAAAACGGAGGCTTTCAGCAAATTGCGGGAAACCAGAATCGAACGAACGAATGGGCGAAAACGCTCGATTTCGTTGTCGTTCAGGACATTTGGCATACTCCTTCGGTTGATTGGGCTGACATTGTCCTTCCTGTTTGCTCTCATTTTGAAGTCGACGAAGAAGTGGGTTTCTTGCGCGCGCTGCGCGGCCATGTTCTTCTCCAGCAGAAAGTGCTCGATCCTTTGTTTGAAAGCAAAACCGATTTTTGGATCGATTGCGAAATGGCGAAGCGCTTGGGGTACGGAGATTTTTTGCCGAAAAGCCAGGAAGAACTCGCCCGCTTTCAGCTTGATTGTGCCACCGACAAAGCGATTGCTGGCATAACGCTTGACGAGGTTATTGCCAGCAACGGTGTGGTGGCGCTTAAGAATCAGCCTGAGATTGCGCGTAGCTATAGTGGCCAAACCTATAAAACCACATCGGGAAAGATAGATCTGTATTACGAGAATCTTGTAAAGCATGATCAAGCCTTGCCTCAATACGAAGCTCCTTGCGAGGCTTACGAAGAGAATCCCTTGCGAGAGAAATACCCTTTGGTTATGACCCAGCGTCGATCGAAGTACTTCATTCACCAGAACCTCATGGACGCTACGTGGATACGTCAGTATTACAAACCGACGCTAGAAATGAACCCGGGCGACGTATCTTCGCGTGGGTTGGTGTCCGGTGATATGGTCGAAGCGTTTAACGATCGCGGTTCCTTCAGTTGCGAATGCGTCGCCACTGAGGCGGTTCGTCCGGGCATGGCTGTTATTGTCGAGGGCATTTGGAGTCAGTACATGGGTTCTGGGGACTTGCAAAATGTCACCAATGATGCCGTCAACCCCAGGGGAAAAGCACTTGCCAAAGGTCGTGTTACTCCTTTCAACGACACGCTCATCGAAGTTAAGAAAGCATAGGTGATCGAATGACTAGGCTGGGAATAGCTATCAATTTGGATCGCTGCACTGGTTGCAATACGTGTGCAATGGCGTGCAAGATGCAGAACAATGTGCCCATGGGCATGACGTGGAACCGAGTGATTAATGAGGGATGCGAATCTGAGTTCGGAGTTCAAGGAACTTACCCTGATGTTACGCGCACGTATCTGCCTATTGCCTGCCAGCATTGCGAGAATCCGGCGTGCTTGCGCGTATGTCCGACGGGGGCTACGTACAAGGATGACAAGGGACGCGTGGAAATTGACTACGAAAAGTGCATCGGTTGCCGTATGTGCATGGCTGCTTGTCCGTACAATGCACGCGTGTTTAATTGGAGTGATCCGGTTCGCGATCCTGATTTCAATTATGGAGACAAAAGCGTACCGGTGCGCGGAAAGGGCGTTGCTGAAAAGTGCACGTTGTGCAAAGAGCGCACCGACCGCGACGAGCAGCCTATGTGCGTGAAATGCTGCCTATCAAAAGCTCGCACATTCGGTGATCTCGATGATCCCGAGAGCGAGATATCGAAGCTCGTCGTTGCTCGCAAGGCCGGCGTCCTCCTTGAGGAGCAAGGTACCCGCCCGCAAGTCCATTACTTCAACTAGGGAGGAGGTGCAAACCATGCAAACCTCTACGAAAACTAAAGCTGCCATCGGGGTGCTGGGAATGCTGACGGTGGCGGGTGTTGCCGCTTGGATTTATCAGCTGATGGGTGGTCTTGGCGTGACGGGCATGAATAACGGCACGTCGTGGGGCCTTTACATCACGTGCTTCATGTTCTTTGTGGGCTTGTCGGCCGGCGGCCTCATCGTTGCATCGTCGGCTAGCGTGTTTCATGTGTCCGATTACAAGAAGGTGGCGTTGCCCGCGGTTATTCTATCCACGGTGTGCATCTGCTGCGCAGGAATGTTCGTGCTTATCGATCTTGGCGGCATTCAACGGGTGTGGCGCATTGTTACGGGACCGAACGTGATCTCCCCCTTGTTCTGGGATATTTGCGTTATCACGATGTATCTTGTCATCAACCTGGCGTACCTGTACTTTATGACGTCAAAAAAGCCGGGTGCCCAGGATAAGGTTGCTGTCGTTAGTCGCTTTGCCTTGCCCATCGCTATTCTGGTGCATTCAGTGACCGCGTGGATCTTCGGTCTGCAGATTGCGCGAGAGGGTTGGTATTCCGCCATCATGGCGCCGTTGTTTGTGGCTTCGGCTATGGATTCGGGCTTGGCGTTGCTGCTTCTGGTGTTGAACGGATTGAACAAGTCGGGTGTGTTCAAGACGGACAAGAGACTGTTGGCGAACTTGGCGGGACTTTTGGCTGTATGCGTTGCTGTCGACGCGTTCTTTATCGGCTGCGAGGTTCTGACCATGGCTTATCCAGGTGCTGCCGGAGCCGATACGTTAGCCATCATGACAACCGGAGCGACTGCGCCTTTCTTCTGGTTTGAAATTGTGGTTGGCTTGCTGATTCCGTTTTGCATTCTGGCGTTTGCGAAAAACCGTCAACGGCAAGGTTTGGTTGTTTTCTCCAGCGTGCTGGTGGTGGCTGGCGTGTTCTTCAAGCGCGTGTGGCTGCTGCTTACCTCGTTCTCCCATTTTAATGTGCCGGGTGCTCCGGGTGTGTCGTTGGGAACTGTTAATGCCCAGCAGGGAGGTACCGACATGTGGGCGCTGGCTGGTACCTACGTTCCTACTTGGGTTGAAGTCGTTGTAGTATTGGGCGTTGTGGCATTGGGGGCTTTGGCGTTCGTGGCGCTGACGCGTATGCTGATGCCGACGAATAGGACGAATACCTCTTCGGCAGATGCGCGTCGCGTGGTTGAGCCCGCGTCGGAATCTGTTCAGTAAGAGAAAGAATGCGCCGGACGCTTTTGTCAGGTTCGGCGCGTCGACTGATTTCAAGAAAGGACGACTCTATGGCCGGTATTCCTTGGAAGGCTTTGTCTGAGGCGTACGGATTCCTGGGCAATTCGCTGCTTGCTCCTATGACCATGACGGCGTCGGTTGGTCTTGACGGGCGCTTTTGGGAGGCGTTTCCTACGTTCGGAGATCAAGGTTTGACTGACGCCGTTGCTGCGTGCGTTTGCTGGACTCAGTCTGTTCGCTCACGCGCAGAGGAGAGCGGGGAAGACTCGGTCGAACGCTGCGCCGTGGAATATACCCGCCTGTTTATTGGTCCTCCGTCTCCTTTGGCACCGCCATGGGAAACGATGTATCGAGCTTCGAACGTTACGGTTGGCTTCGGTCAAGCTACTTTCGAAATGCGTCAATTGTTGCGCGAGGCCGGCCTTGAACTTCGAAACGACAATCGCCAGTATGAAGACCATATGGGCATCGAACTGCTATACCTTTCCGATCGATGTCGCTGGCTGTCGGGCGATCCTGTCGAGATCGTGGACGCTCGGCAGAAACTCGCTTCCTTTATCGACGATCACCCGCTTGATTGGATTGGGTCCTTTAGAGATTGCGTGGAAGAGCAAAGCCCGGACGGTTATTTCTCCCGCATTCTATTGGTGACTCAGTGCTTGTTGAAGTGGCATCGGGCGGAATTGTCGGCTCTTTGATCGGGCTTAACCGTTCGCCTTCTCGATTTGCGTCCCCAAAAAAGACGAGCCCCGTTTCGGGGCTCGTCTCGACATGTGCGTTGATCTGCGCGGTTAACCTCTTCCCAGAAGCTTCCTCATGGCCAGCGCGGCGCCTGCCACAAGGGCGAGACACGCCGAAGCGAGTGCAACCACAAGGGGCGTGCTCGTGCTCTCGTCACCCGTTTGGGTCAGGTTCGAGGTTTTCGACTCCTTCGCAGCTGCGGGCAAGGGCTTGGCTTCGGTCTTGGATGTTCCGGAGGTTTCTGTCGTCAAGGTTGCACCGGGTTCTTCCAGCTTGCTCCCGGATTCCGAATCGGAGACTTCCTGCTTCGGGCCGTTTTCCGCTCCCTGGTCCTGGGCGTTCGACGAGCTCCCTTCGTTCGACCCTCCGTTGCCCGCCGCCGACTGGTCCCCGTTGTCCGTCGAGTTATCGGGCGGGGTGGGTGCGTTCGGTTCTCCCGTGCCAGGCTTGCTTTCCTCTGGCGAGGGGTTCTCGTTGCTTGCCGGGGGAGCAGGCACGACGACATCTTCCGATCCCGGTCGATCGGCATTGCCCGGCGCACCTTCGCCAGAGCCGCCGTTCTCGGGAGTGGAAGGCGTGGGCGGCTCAATAGGAGCCGTCGGTTCGTTGGGGGATGGGGCGGGTTCGACAGGCGTCGAAGGTTCGTTCGGAGCCGGCGTCTCGCCCGGAGTCGGGTTCGGGGTGGGCGTTGCCTCCGGCGCAGGATCGGGGTCGGGCGCCGGCGCCGGCTTGTTCGCTTCTGCATCTTGCTCGTGCTGGGTGATGAACGCCAGGCAGTCGTTCAGTTCGTTGCGGTAACGGTTTTCCCAGCCCTGGTGGTACTGGGGCTGGCCCTTGTAGAACACGCTCACGTTCTCCACCACGTAGTTGCACAGCTTGGTGACGAACTCGCGGTCGGTCATGTCGTTGGTGAGCCCGGCTCCCGGCCAGTCGTACCTTTCGCTAGGGTAGTGGTACGTGCCGTTCCAGTCGTATCCGTCCGAAACGCCGCCCACGAACTTCTTCCAGCCGGAAGATCCGAACAGGCTGCTCAAACCCCAGCACAAGCCCTTCACGGCATCGGAGCGATTCGAAATGTCGATGCCCCTGCTGGCCAGGTATTCCTGCGCAGGAATGTACGAGTTGTTGTACGCGTAGCTGTCCTGCAGGCCGGAGAACTCGGTCGGGTTGGCAGCGTATGCAAGGTGCCACGAATCTTCGAGTCTCTGGCCGACCTCGGTCAGCTTCCCGGCGCTTTCGTCGTACAAATCGCCCGAGATGTTCGTGGAGGAAACCCACTCGAACATGTGGTACGTTTCAGGATCGTACGCGTAGCATGCCTCCAGAAATCCCTTGAGGGTGTAGCGGTTGTCGAACTGGTAATACCCCATTGCATGGTATCCGTCGCCATAGGAAAGCCCCTGGTCGTAGTTTCTTCCGCTCTCGTATTTGGCGAAGTACTTCATCTCGCTGGAAACTGCAACCGGATCGAGCGACACCGCGTACGGCATTGCGATAGAGCGAGCAAGCCTGGTTTTCGGCGAGTTGTCGGAGTAGAAGTCGTCCTTGTCGTAATCCGCGGGCTTCTGCATCGCGTTTGAAGCCGATGCGCCCGTCGAAGCAGCTTCGGAAGGAATGGGCTCGTCGGCAAGGGCTGCTGCTGGCATCATGCTGCATGCAAGGGAAAGCGATACGCCCAAGGCGAGCGCCTTCGGTGCGCTGGGTTGTCCCATGGGGACCTCCGTTCTGCGTGTATGGTGCGTTTCATCTGCGTTTGTGGTAGTGCGCGCCAAGGCGCGCATCCGCTGGGGCCGATCGGAGGAATCAGCACGAAGCGGAATAATAAGTTTCTCACGCGCGCGAGAGAGGAAGCCAGTTCGGCGGCGTCTTCTCCATGGCTTTACGACAAATTAAACAGAATTGCTGGGCAACCAGGTGCATCGGCGGCGCGTCGCGTCGCGTCGGCAGGATTGATCCGGTTGCGTCGTGTTGCCTGGCTCCACCTCGTTCAGCAGCGGAAGCGTCCCCTGTTGTCAAAACGGACGAGTTTTGCGGCGATTTTTGTGGCATCGGGGCGGTTCCGCGTGAGGCAGTTTTGCATCGTGCCAGGTCATAAGCTTGTCGTTCGTTATTATTCTGGCTTGAGGACCAGCAAAACTCGCTCGTTTTGACAGCAGGCGGCAGGCGGCAGGCGGCTGCGGGCAACGGCAGTCAGCGAACGGCGGGCAGCGAGCGGCGGCGAACGGCGGCCCCGCCGCGCGCAAGGCTGGAAGCCGCTTCGGATGCGTGCGCTCCGGCGGCGATCGCTCCAGGCGGGTTCCGGGGGAGGAGTCGCCCGAGCCCCCGCCGCGCGCGCAGCCCCTCGGCCTCCGCCTCCCGCCCCACGCCGCACGCGCAACTCCGCAGCCGCCCCCCCGCCGCGCGAAAAATCGCCCTCCGCATCCAAAAATTCCAACGACATCCGCCCAGATGAACAGCCAAATCCACAATAAATTTCCACAGTTCGTAAAAATTTTTCTTGACATGGCTTGACGGGCGCACTATTTTTAGAACTTGCGACTTTTTCGCATTTTTGCGGGTGCACATGAAGGAGGAAAAGCCTCGTGGCTCAAGGAAAAACGACTGATCAGACCAGCCTTTATAGGGATCGGCGAAACTTCGCCAAGATTCCGGACGTCATGGACGTCCCCAACTTGATCGCTATCCAGACGGATAGTTTCGAGTTCTTCAAGGGCGAGGGCCTGGCGCAAGCGTTCCGTGATATCAGCCCCATCGAGAACAACACGAAAGATATGTGCGTGGAGTTCGGCAAGCACGAGTTTGGCGAGCCGAAGTACTCGGTTGACGAGTGCAAGGAGAAGGACGTCTCCTACCAGGCGCCGCTGTTCGTGGAGATTCGCTTCATCAACCGTGAAACGGGCGAAATCAAAGAGCAGGACGTGTTCATGGGCGACTTCCCGCTCATGACCCCGCGCGGTACGTTCATCATCAACGGCACCGAGCGCGTCGTCGTCAGCCAGCTGGTCCGCTCCCCGGGCGTGTACTTCGCCTCCGAGCGCGACAAGGCGTCTGACAAGATGCTCTACAACGCCAAGGTCATTCCCAGCCGCGGCGCGTGGCTCGAATTCGAAACCGACAAGCGCGACATCCTGTCCGTGCGCATCGACCGCAAGCGCAAGCAGCCGGCTACGCTGCTCGTGCGTGCCCTCGGCCTGGCCGAGACGCGCGAGGAGATCATCGAGCTTCTGGGCGCCGACGAAATGGTGCTGCGCACGCTCGACCGCGACCCCGCCACCACGAAGGAAGAGTCGCTCATCGAGCTGTACAAGCGCTTCCGTCCCGGCGAGCCTCCCACCATCGACTCCGCCCGCACGCTGCTCGAGGGCCTGTTCTTCAACCCGCAGCGCTACGACCTGGCGAAAGTCGGTCGCTACAAGATCAACAAGAAGCTGGGCTTCGATCCCGACTACGAGGCTTCCACGCTGACCGACGACGACATCGTGAAGACGATGCAGTACATCGTCGCGCTGCATGCCGGCGTCGAAGGCGTGCAGACCGACGACATCGACCACTTCGGCAACCGCCGCATCCGCACCGTGGGCGAGCTGATCCAGAACCAGTTCCGCATCGGCCTGTCCCGCATGGAGCGCGTCGTCCGCGAGCGTATGAGCATGCAGGAGCCCGACGAGATCACGCCGCAGTCGCTTGTGAACATCCGTCCCATCGTGGCGGCCATCAAGGAGTTCTTCGGCTCCTCGCAGCTGTCCCAGTTCATGGACCAGACCAACCCCGCCGCCGGCATCACGCACAAGCGTCGTCTGTCGGCCCTCGGCCCGGGCGGCTTGTCCCGCGAGCGCGCCGGCTTCGAGGTGCGCGACGTGCACACCTCCCACTACGGCCGCATGTGCCCCATCGAGACGCCTGAAGGCCCGAACATCGGCCTTATCGGCTCGCTGGCCACGTACGCTCGCATCAACCCCTACGGCTTCATCGAGACGCCGTATCGCCGCATCGTCGACGGCAAGGTGACCGACGAGATCGACTACCTGACCGCCGACGAGGAGGAGAACTACACCATCGCCCAGGCGAACGAGACGTTCGACCTCGAAACGCGCGAGTTCGTCACGTACGCCGAGGACGGTTCGTTCACGGTCGACAAGAAGGTTCTCTGCCGCACGAAGGACGCCGCCGGCGTCTTCGGCGAGCCCGACGAGGTGCCGCCCGCGCAGATCGACTACATGGACGTGTCCCCGCGCCAGATGACGTCGGTCGCAACGTCGCTCATCCCGTTCCTCGAGCACGACGACGCGAACCGCGCCCTCATGGGCTCGAACATGCAGCGCCAGGCCGTGCCCTTGCTGCGTCCGAGCGCGCCGCTCGTGGGCACCGGCATCGAGCACCGCATCGCGGTCGACTCCGGCGAGATCCTGGTCGCCCAGAACCCGGGCGTCGTGGACTACGTCGACGGCCAGACCATCATCATCCTGAACAACGACGGCGAGTACGACGAGTATCTGGTGCCGAAGTTCCAGCGCTCCAACCAGAGCGGCTGCATCAACCATCGTCCCATCGTGCGCAAGGGCGACGAGGTGCAGGCCGGCGACGTGCTGGCCGACGGCCCGTCCTGCGACGGCGGCGAGCTGGCGCTGGGCCAGAACCTCATGGTGGCCTACATGCCGTGGGAAGGCTACAACTACGAGGACGCTATCATCGTGTCCGAGCGCGTGGTGGCCGAGGACCTGCTCACGTCCATCCACATCTCCGAGTACGAGGTGGATGCCCGCGACACGAAGCTGGGACCCGAGGAGATCACCCGCGAGATCCCGAACATCTCCGACGACATGATCGGCGACCTGGACGCCGACGGCATCATCCGCGTGGGCGCCGAGGTGTTCCCGGGCGACGTGCTGGTGGGCAAGGTCACGCCGAAGGGCGAAACCGAGCTCACGGCCGAGGAGCGCCTGCTGCGCGCCATCTTCGGCGAGAAAGCCCGCGAAGTCCGCGACACGTCGCTCAAGGTGCCTCACGGCTCCGGCGGCCGCGTCATCGGCATGAGCCGCTTCAGCCGCGACGCCGGCGACGAGCTGGCTCCGGGCGTGAACGAGCTCGTCCGCATCTACGTGGCTCAGAAGCGCAAGGTGCAGCAGGGCGACAAGCTGTCCGGCCGTCACGGCAACAAGGGCGTTATCTCCCGCGTGCTGCCGGTCGAAGACATGCCGTACCTCGCCGACGGCACCCCCATCGACGTCATCCTGAACCCCCTGGGCGTTCCGTCCCGAATGAACGTGGGCCAGCTGCTTGAGAACCACCTGGGCTGGGCCGCGAAGTGGGGCTGGTCCGACGAGGAGGAGACCGAGGAGGTCGTGGAGGGCCCGATGCACGTGGCCACGCCCGTATTCGACGGCGCTACGGAGAAGGAGATCTCCGACGCCATCGAGAAGGCGAACCGCAACCTCATCAACTACAACCATTACAAGTACGGCGAGAAGGCCCGCGACGAGTTCGTGCCGCAGCTTTCCCGCACCGGCAAGACCTGGCTCTACGACGGCCGCACGGGCGAGAAGTTCCGCGAGCCCATCACGGTTGGCCAGAGCTACATCCTGAAGCTGGGCCACATGGTGGACGACAAGATCCACGCGCGTTCGACCGGCCCCTACAGCCTGATCACGCAGCAGCCTCTGGGCGGCAAGGCCCAGTTCGGCGGCCAGCGCTTCGGCGAGATGGAAGTGTGGGCGCTGTACGCGTACGGCGCTTCCAACGTGCTCCAGGAGATCTTGACCGTGAAGTCCGACGACACCGCCGGCCGCGTCAAGTCCTACGAGTCCATCGTCAAGGGTGAGAACATCCCGGCTGCCGAGGTGCCCGAGAGCTTCAAGGTTCTGGTCAAGGAAATGAAGTCGCTCTGCTTGAACGTGGAGCTTGAGGGTCACGACCACCAGACGATCGACGTCACCAAGGACATCGATCGCCAGGATGACGGCGACCGTGCGCTGTACGAGGCCATCGCGGCCGACGCGCGCAAGACGGAAGAGGACGACGCGGCGAACGCTCTCGACAGCATTGCCGCTGAGCTGGGAGAATTGATGGGCGAAAGCAACAACGACACGAACGACCTCATCGGTGAAGGAGAGGAGCGATAAATGACGACGGAATTCGACGTTAACAATTTCGACGCTTTGCGTATCTCTCTGGCCAATGCCGAGGACGTGCGCAGCTGGTCGCGCGGCGAGGTCAAGAAGCCCGAGACGATCAACTACCGCACGCTCAAGCCGGAGAAAGACGGCCTGTTCTGCGAGAAGATCTTCGGCCCCACGAAGGACTGGGAGTGCGCGTGCGGCAAGTACAAGCGCGTCCGCTTCAAGGGCATCGTCTGCGAGCGCTGCGGCGTGGAAGTCACGCGCAGCAAGGTTCGCCGCGAGCGCATGGGCCACATCGAGCTGGCCGCGCCCGTGAGCCATATCTGGTACTTCAAGGGCAGCCCGAGCCGTCTGGGCTACCTGCTGGACATCCCGCCGAAGGAGCTGGAGAAGGTTCTGTACTTCGCCTCCTCCATCATCACGTCGGTTGACAAGGAAGCTCGCGAGGAAGACGCCGACGAGCTGCGCGACGAGCTGGCCGCCGACCTCGAAGAGCTGGACGCCGAGCGCGATCGCCTCGTCGAGGCCACGCGCCGCCTGTCCGTGGACTACGTGCCCGAGGACGACGATTTCGTCGACGACATCGACGAGGACGAGCGCATGACCGCCGAGGAGGTCGACGAGGAGATCGCCGACATCTACGAGGAGTTCAACGAGCGCAAGTCGCTGCGTCAGGACGCCTTCGACGCCTTCATGAAGGTCGAGCCGAAGCAGCTCGTGCCGGACGAGGCCCTGTATCGCGAGATGCGCCTCAACTACCGCGACTACTTCACGGGCGGCATGGGCGCCGAGTCCGTGCGCGACCTGCTGGACGCCATGGACCTTGCGGCCGTGTCCGAAGAGCTGCGCGACACCATCGCCAACGGCAAGGGCCAGAAGCGCGCCAAGGCCATCAAGCGCCTCAAGGTGGTCGACGCGTTCCTCAAGTCCGAGAACAAGCCGTCCGACATGATCCTGGACGTTATCCCGGTCATCCCGCCCGACCTGCGCCCCATGGTGCAGCTCGACGGCGGCCGCTTCGCCACGTCGGACTTGAACGACCTGTACCGTCGCGTCATCAACCGCAACAACCGTCTCAAGCGCCTGCTGGACCTGGGCGCACCCGAGATCATCGTCAACAACGAGAAGCGCATGCTGCAGGAGGCCGTCGACAGCCTGTTCGACAACGGCCGCCGCGGCCGCCCCGTCACGGGCCCGGGCAACCGCCCGCTGAAGTCGCTGTCCGACATGCTCAAGGGCAAGCAGGGCCGCTTCCGTCAGAACCTGCTGGGCAAGCGCGTCGACTACTCCGGCCGTTCGGTTATCGTCGTCGGCCCGCAGCTCAAGCTGCACCAGTGCGGCCTGCCGTCGCAGATGGCGCTCGAGCTGTTCAAGCCCTTCGTAATGAAGCGCCTGGTGGAGCTTGAGTACGCCGCCAACATCAAGGCTGCGAAGCGCGCTGTCGACCGTGGCGCCAGCTACGTGTGGGACGTGCTGGAAGAAGTCATCACCGAGCATCCGGTGCTGCTGAACCGCGCGCCAACCCTGCACCGTCTGGGCATCCAGGCGTTCGAGCCGGTGTTGGTCGAGGGCAAGGCCATCAAGCTGCACCCGCTGGTCTGCACCGCCTTCAACGCCGACTTCGACGGCGACCAGATGGCCGTGCACGTGCCCTTGGGCGCCGAGGCCCAGGCCGAGGCCCGCGTGCTCATGCTGTCCGCCAACAACATCAAATCCCCGGCTCACGGCCGTCCGCTGACCGTGCCGACGCAGGACATGATCATCGGCCTGTACTACCTCACGGCCGCTCGCGACGGCTTCGAGGGCGAGGGACGCGCGTTCATCGACTTCGCTGACGCGCTGAACGCCTACGACGCTCGCGCCGATCTTGACCTGCAGGCCAAGATCTGGGTGCGCCTGAGCAAGGACACCCAGGTGGCAACGGCTTTCGGCAAGTTCGAAGAGCACAAGGCCGGCGAGCGCATCGAAACCACCATCGGTCGTATCACGTTCAACAACGTGCTGCCCGACAGCTACCCCTTCTTGAACTACGAAATGAACAAGAAGGAGATCAGCCGTCTGGTGGAGGACGTCTGCAACCGCTACGAGCTGTCGAAGGTGCCCGCCATCCTCGACGGCCTGAAGGACGCAGGCTTCCACTACGCCACGCGCGCTGGCGTTACCGTTTCGGTGTACGACGCCACCGTGCCGCCGCAGAAGGGCGAGATCCTGGCTGCTGCCGACGCGAAGGTCGCGGCTATCGACGAGGACTACGAGATGGGCCTCATGAGCCCCGACGAGCGCCACAAGCAGGTCGTCGACATCTGGAACGAAGCCAACGAGGCGGTCGGCGACGCGATGGCCGAGAACTTCGACAAGTTCAACCCCATCTACATGATGGCGTTCTCCGGTGCACGAGGCAACATCAAGCAGATCCGCCAGCTGGCCGGTATGCGTGGCCTCATGTCCGACCCGAAGGGCGAGATCATCGACCGACCCATTAAGGCGAACTTCCGCGAGGGCCTGTCGGTGTTGGAGTACTTCATCTCCACGCACGGTGCTCGTAAGGGTCTGGCTGACACGGCTCTGCGTACCGCCGACTCGGGTTACCTGACCCGTCGTTTGGTGGACGTGGCGCAAGACGTCATCATCCGCGAGATCGACTGCGGCACCACCGACGGCGTGCCCTATCCGCTGCACAACGACAAGGGCGAGGTGGACGAGAACCTGATCGGCCGCTGCCTGCTCGAAGACGTGAAGGGCGCCGACGGCACCGTTATCCTTGCTGCGGGCGAGTACATGACCAGCATGGACCAGCTGCGCGCCATGGACGCTGCGGGTGTCGAGGAACTGATCATCCGCACGGTCATGACCTGCCATGCCGACCAGGGCGTATGCCAGAAGTGCTACGGTTGGGACCTTGCTACGGCGCGTCCGGTGAACATCGGCACGGCGGTGGGCATCATCGCCGCCCAGTCCATTGGCGAGCCGGGCACCCAGCTTACCATGCGTACGTTCCACACCGGCGGCGTCGCAGGCGAGGACATCACGCACGGTCTGCCTCGTGTTCAGGAGCTTTTCGAGGCGCGCAAGCCGAAGGGTCTTGCCGTGCTGGCCGAGATCTCCGGTACGTTGCAGATCTCGGGCGACAAGCAGTTCAAGACGCTGACCATTCATGACCAGCAGGGCAACTTCCGCGAGTACGTGGTAAGCGCCCGCGCCCAGATGCTTCCGGGCGTGAGCGACGGCTGCCAGGTCAAGGTGGGCCAGCAGCTGACGAAGGGTTCCGTGAACCCGCACGACCTGCTGCGCCTGACCGACCCGAACACCACGCTGCGCTACATCGTGAGCCAGGTCCAGGGCGTGTACGTGTCCCAGGGCGTTGACATCAACGACAAGCACATCGAGGTCATCGCGCGCCAGATGCTGCGCAAGGTGGCCGTGCTCGACGCGGGCGATTCCGAGCTTTTGCCGGGTCGCCAGGTCAACCGCTTCGAGTTCGAAGGCGTTGCCAACGCGCTTATCGCCGAAGGCAAGGAGCCGCCCGTGGGCCAGCCGCTGCTGCTGGGCATCACGAAGGCTTCGCTGGCCACGGATTCGTTCCTGTCCGCCGCATCGTTCCAGGAGACCACGAAGGTTCTCACGGACGCTGCCATCGAGGGCAAGATCGACCATTTGGCCGGCCTGAAGGAGAACGTCATCATCGGCAAGCCGATCCCGGCGGGCACGGGCCTGACGCGCTACCGCGAAGTGGGCCTCACCTACAAGGGCCGTCCGGTTTCCGGCGTGGCGGGCGAGACGCTTCCCGACTTCGCTCCGGATGCGTTGCGCGAGATCGAGGAGCTGCTGCCGCAGCCGCAGGATTGGTCGCTTGACGGCGACGGCTACCTCAACATGGGCTCGAATTACGGCAGCTACTACAGCGGCCTGTCGCTGGGCCATCGCGGTCCGCAGCTGTCCGACGAGGATGCGCGCCTGTACATCTACGACGACCTGGGCGTGTCCCAGCGCTGGGCCAACAAGTTCAGCGAGGCCGGCATCGAGACGGTGGCCGATTTGGTGGGCCACACCGAAGAGGACCTGCTGCGCATCGAGGGCATTGGCGTGAAGGCCATCGAAGAGCTGAAGGAGGGCTTGGAGGAGCGCGGTTTGACGCACGTGATCGAGGACGATCTGGCGGCTACGAGCGACGACATGTCCCAGCTGCTCGACATGGTGTTCAGCCCGGACGACACCGTCCTCATCGGCGGCGACGAGCCTGCCACCTTCAACACCGAAGGCGAGGACATGCTGGGCGAGGCTTTGCCGCCTCGTTCCTACCAGCGCAACCTGGAGGAATTGGATGCGCTGCTGGGTTCCGTGGGCTCGCTGGGCTTCGGCCTGACGGGCAAGGAGGAAGAGGAAGCCTCCAACGCGGACGACGTGGAGTAACAGCTGCAAGGGGCGCGCTCAGGCGCGCCCCTTTTGCATAGGCCCGTGCTCGGGTTGGGAGATGCAGCGTTTCGGCGCTGCAGCGCGTTGCGCATGCCCCGCGACCGAGCATGTCGGCGAATCGTCGAGAAAGGTTGCCCAGTGTCACATAAGACCTACATTCCGGCTGGCGAAACGCCGCCGGCTTCCCCTATAGGCGCAACGCTCGAGTCTTTGAGCGGCACCATCGCCGCGCGGCGCGAGGCGGGGGAGGAAAGCTACACGCACCGCTTGCTTTCCGGTTCCGTCGACGACGTGCTGAAAAAGATCATGGAAGAGGCGGGCGAAGTTGCGCTCGCGGCCAAAGACGTGGAGTCTTGGGCATGCTCGTCGCTGGCTGCTGCGCTGGCATGCCAGGCGGATTCGGTGCAGGAAGAGGAGGCGACGTCGCTTGACGTGGACCTTCCGACGGAGTATTCCGACGCCGTCGACCATCTGCGCTACGAAGCGGCCGACGTGGTGTACCATCTGTTCGTTCTGCTTGAACGCTACGGCATCGACCTGGACGAATTTGCAGCCGAACTCAACAACCGCATGACGGACGAGGAGCGCCCGTGCGGCGGCGTTCGCCTGCACGAAGCGTTCGTGAAAAGGGGAAAGTAAGCGGTCCCGACGGCCTTGCGGCTATCGAAGCGGTCCGGCGGCGCGGGCTTCCGACCTCCGACCTTGCTGACCTTTGCTGAACCTGTTGGACTAGAGAGGGACATCATCATGGCACGACTATTCGGAACCGATGGCGTTCGCGGCATCGCCAATACGGAACTCACGTGCGACCTGGCTTTCAAGCTGGGGCAAGCCGCCGTGGCGTTTCAGGGGAAGACCATTTTGATCGGCAAGGACACCCGCTTGTCGGGCGACATGCTGGAGTCGTCCGTTGCTGCGGGCGTCATGTCGATGGGCGGCACGGCGCTGTTAGCGGGGATCATCCCCACGCCCGCCATCGCGCTGCTGGTGCGCGAGCTGCACTGCGACGGCGGCGTGGTCATTTCCGCTTCCCACAATCCGCCGGAGTACAACGGCATCAAGCTGTTCGACGCCCAGGGCTTCAAGCTGCCCGATGCGGTGGAGGACGACATCGAGGCGTTCGTGGTGCGCGGCGGCGCGGCGGCCGAGGAGCTGCCGGCGGGCGATGCCGTGGGCGTTTCGCTGCCGGTCGAGGATGCGTGCGAGCTCTACATCGCCCACGCCGTGTCCACGGTGACGCGCGACGGGATTGACCTGGCGGGCTTGAAGGTGGCCCTTGACGTGGGGCATGGGGCTTCGTGCATGACCAGCGCCGAGGCGCTGCGCCGTTTGGGCGCCGACGTGGTGGTCGTCAACGAGGACTTCGACGGAACCGACATCAACGTGCAGTGCGGATCGACGCATCTGGGTCCCGTGCGCGATCTGGTGGCCGAGATCGGAGCCGATGTGGGCATCGCGCATGATGGCGACGCCGACCGCGTCATGTTGGTGGACGCGCGGGGCAACGAGATCGACGGCGACGTGGTGGAAACGGTGTGCGCCATCGATCTGAAGCAGCGCGGCCTGCTGCCCGGCAACACGGCCGTGTCCACGGTCATGTGCAACCTGGGCCTCACGCATGCGCTGCGCGATGCGGGCATCGAGCTTATCCAGACGAAGGTGGGCGACCGCTACGTGTTGGAGGCCATGCGCGAAGGCGGGTTCGTCGTCGGCGGCGAGCAGAGCGGCCACATGATCTTCCTCGAGCACAACTCTACGGGCGACGGCTTGGTGACGGCGCTCCAGTTCCTGGCTGCCTGCAAGCGTGCCGGGAAATCCGTCGAAGAGGCCGCCTCCGTCATGACGCGCTTCCCGCAGACCCTCATCAACGTGAAGGTGCAAGACAAGCATGCCGTGGACGACAACGACGCCGTGCAGGCCGCCGTCCGCGCTGCCGAAGACGCCCTGGGCGATTCCGGGCGCGTGCTGCTGCGACCTTCCGGCACCGAGCCGGTGGTGCGCGTGATGGTGGAGGCTGCAAGCGCTGAAGACGCCGAACGTCATGCGGCGGCGATCGCCGCGGTGGTCGAGCGCGAGGTGTAGCGCTTTTTGTTGCTGCGAAAAGAAACCCGCCTGGCGGGTTTCTTTTTTAGCGCGCCGAGCATGACGCGCGTTTCTAGCGGGTGAAAGTCCCTAACGCCGTGCTCGGCAGCGGGAGGCGGCTACTTTCTCACGAACAGGCTGAGGAAGCGCACGAGCAGGCTCGGCTTCTTCTTGTCGGGCGCTGTCGCGGCTACGATCTCCTGATGGGAGGCCGACTCGTCGCCCTCGTTTGCGGGCGGCTCTATCGCATCCGCTTCGAGCGCTTCCGCCTGTGCTGCTTCGTCGGCCGCGGCCGCGGCCGCCTCGACCTGCTCCTCGGCTTTGACCGCTCGCACCGCCTCGGCGGCCTGGGCAGCAGCGCGCGCCGCCGCCTCGGCGGCGAGTTCGGCGGCCTTGTTCGCGGCAGCTGCGATGACCTCGGCTTCCCGGGCTGACGCCTGCGCGTCGGGCATGGTGGGAACTGCGGGATGCTCGTCGTCTTCCGCGAGCGCGGCGGCTTGGCGGTTGGGGGTCGCATCGGGTGCGGACTCGTCCCGCGCCGCCATCCTGCGACGGCTTGCATCGCGCGCCGCTTCGTCCTCGGCCGCTTCCAATCGGCGCTTCTGCGCCTGCTTGATGAAGAACTCCTGCGACTCGAACAGCGCGGTCTCGCCGTTATCGTCCTGCTTGGCAAACGATCCGAGCGCCGTGTAGCTTTTATCGGGCAGCAGTTCGCGCAGCTTCGCCGTGTCCGCCATGCTGACGTCCAGGTATCCCAGGATCTGCTCGCGCAGCTCTTCGTCGAGCACGGGCCATGCGATCTCGATGCGCTTGTCCATGTTGCGCGTCATGAGGTCGGCGCTCGACAGGTACAGCTTCATGTTGTCGCGCGGGCCGAACCCGTAGATGCGGCTGTGCTCGAGCAGGCGCCCTACGATGGACACCACGCGCACGTTCTCGGTGAATCCCTCAAGTCCGGGCACGATGCACGAGATGCCGCGCACGAACAGGGTGACCGGAACGCCCGCCTGCGACGCCTCGACCACTTTCTCGATCACGTCTTTGTCGGTGACGGAGTTGGTCTTGAAGAACAGGCCGCACGGCTCGCCTGCGCGAGCGCGCTCCATTTCCCGGTCGATGCCGGCAAGGATCATCGGCTTGATCTGCAGCGGGGCAACCCACATGATGTCGTAGTTGTCCGACGTGTTCTCAAGCGCCATGTTGCGGAAGAACTCGGTGGCGTCGCGGCCGAACGTCTCGTCGGTGGTGATGAACGCCAGGTCGGTGTAGAGCTTCGCCGTCTTCTCGTTGTAGTTGCCGGTGCCCAGCTGGGTGATGTGCTGCAGGCCGTGCTCGGTTTGGCGGGTGATGCAGCAGATCTTCGAGTGCACCTTGAAGTCGCGGAACCCGTAGATCACCTTGCATCCGGCCTGTTCGAAGCGCTGCGACCACTCGATGTTGTTGCTCTCGTCGAACCGGGCGCGCAGCTCGAACAGCGCCGTCACCTCCTTGCCGTTCTCGGCTGCCGCGATGAGCGCTTCGGCCAGGTGGGATTGGCTTGCCAGGCGGTACAGCGTGATCTTGATGGAAATGACGCTTGGGTCGTTGGCGGCCTCGCGCAGAAGTTGCACGAACGCGTCCATCGTCTCGTACGGGTAGGACAGCAGCACTTCCTTTTCGGTTACCTGGTCGATGACCGGGCGGTTGCGGTCAAGGCATCCCGGCCACTGCGGCGTGAAGGGCACGTTCGTCATCTTGGCGCGTTCCTTCTCGGGCAGGCGGCTGCCCAGCCCCCAGGTGAAGCTCATGTCAAGCGGCACCGACGTGACGAATGCCTGGTGAGATTTCAGTCCCAAGCGCTTGAGCAGCAGCTTTTCCAGGGTTGACGAAAGGGGCCGTTCGCTTTCGAGGCGCACGGGAGCCAGGCGCGCACGCTTCTTGAGGATGCGCTTCATGTGCTCGCGGTAGTCCTCGTCGCTTTCGTCGGTGCCTTCGGTGGCGTCAAGGTCGGCGTTGCGCGTCACGCAGATCACGTTGGTGTGCTTGACGGCGTACATGCTGAAAATTTCGGACGCCACCATCTCGATGGCGTGCTCCAGCAAGATGAACTGCAGCCCGTCGCCCGGCAGCTCGATGACGCGCGCGCATTGCTTCGGCATGGGCACCAGCCCCAGCGTCACGCCTTCGGCTCCAAGGTTTTTTGCCTTGTCGGGCTTGGCCGCCTTGTCCGCGCCCTTCGCCTTCGCGGTTTTCTTGCCCAGGTTGATCTCCTCGTTCAGGCGCACCACAACGTACAAGGCTCCGTTTTCAAGATGCGGAAACGGGTGACGCGTGTTGATGATCTGCGGAGACAGAAACGGCAGGACGTTTTGCTGAACGTGGCGCGACAGGAAGGCGCGCTGGTCGTCGGTGAGGTCTTCGGGGCGCAGGTGGCATACGCGGCGCTCGCGCAGCAGGCGGCGAACCTCCTCGAAGGTCCGTTCCTGGATGGGGTAGAGCTCGCGGCAGCGCGCGTAGATCGCGTCGAGCTGCTCGGCGGGCGTCATGTTCGACTTCGAGTCGATGATGTGCTTTTTCACCAGGGCCAGGTCGGTCAGGCTGCCCACGCGCACCATGAAGAACTCCTGCAGGTTGCTCCAGAAGATGGAGATGAAGTTCAGCCGCTCGAGCAGCGGCACCGTTTCATCGGCTCCCTGGTCGAGCACGCGCTCGTTGAACGTGAGCCACGACAGCTCGCGGTTCTGCAGGTAGGGCGCCGCCTGCATGCGTTCGTCCGCAACGCCGTCCGCGGCGGATGCATGGGCGGCTGGCTCCTGGTGGTCGGGAACGGCCGGGCTTGTCTTCGGATGGCCCGCACCCTGCTTGGGGGTGGTTTCGATCGACGGCTTCTTGCTTGCTTCCATGAGCTTCCCTTCCCGTACGTTCCGTCAGCGTGCGCTGATGCGCGTGATGGCGAATCGGTTCCTTTAGAGCAGCATGCGTTCGATCAGGTATCCTTCGCGAACGCCGTATTTGCAGATTTCCAGGCGCTGCGCGCCGAAGGCGTCGAACAGCGCATGGAGAATGATGCAGCCCGGTACTAACGTATGCACGCGCTCGGCAGAGGCTTTGAGCGCGGCATGGGCAAATGCGTCGGGGTCGATACGGCACCACTTCAGTATCGCATGAATATCGTCGCGCGTCATGGTTTTGGGCCGGGTTGCCGAGCCTGTGGCTTGTTGCAGCATCTTGGCGGCGGCGCGCGTGCTGCCGCCAATGCCGTACAGGGTGTCCGCTCGGTACGCCTCAGGGTGCGGCAGCTTGTCCAGATGGTCGCGCAGCGCGCGTTCGATGGCGCGCATCTCGGGGTCTGCGGGCAGGATGGCGCGCACGTAGCGCGCAAACGACGAGAGCGATCCTTGCCCCAAGCTGACGTTGTCGAAGTCGCGGTCGTCCTCGATGCGCGTGAGCTCGGTCGACCCGCCGCCGATGTCCACCAGGGTTCCGCGGACGACCGATCGATCGCAGGTAGCCCCCACGAAACCCAGGTGGGCTTCGTCTTGCGCGGAAAGCAGAGATATGGGCAGCCCGGTGCGCTCCTCGATTTCGGCTACGGCCTGGTTGCAGTTCGAGGCGTTGCGCAGCACGGCGGTGGCGAACACCTCGAGCCTTTTGCAATCGAAGTACCGCGAGCGCTTCGCGTGGCCCTTGAGCACGTTGACGGCCCGGTCGATGCCCGCCTGGGTGAACGCGCCGTCAACGACGTAGGCGGAAAGGCCGGCCATCACCTTGTCGTTGATGAGGCTTTTGAAATCCTTGTTCGTGTACGTTTCCCGGCGGTCGTCCTTCACTTCGTATATGACGAGGCGAATAGAGTTCGATCCGAGGTCAATTACTCCGTAGTTGGGCATGATGGCTTCTTCATGGGTCGTTCGGCCGCTGCGGCAGGCGCCGCGTAAGCGACGTCGTGCGCCGCGCCGCGCTGGTTGGTCATTGATTCCATTGTAGGCAAACCGTGGCTGGCCGCAAAGCGCGCTCGCGAACCCGGCACCAAGATTTTACCTTGAGTTGATGCAGCGGAACGGCCCGATTTTCCGCTGTGCTATGATGGGGTGCACCCCCGGAGAAAGGATGCGCGCATGCTGGAGACCGTCGATTTCTCGCTGGAAGCCCTGCCGAAGGACGAGTACAAGCTGCGTCGCGACCAGCTCATGGACCGGCTTGTGGTGCTGCAGCAGCAAGCGCGCACGCAGGGCGTGGGCCTCGTGGTCTTGTTCGAGGGTTGGGACGGGGCGGGCAAGGGCAGTCGCATCTCCGATCTCCTCTATCATTTGGACGCACGCGCGACCAGCGTGCACGTCACGGAAAACCTTGACGTCAAGGCTGCGCGGACCTTTGCGGGCGCGCCGTACGGCGTCACGGGATTCTACCCGATCATGCAGGAGTTCTGGCAATCGCTCGGCATGCGCGGCACCACCACGTTCTACGACCGCGGCTGGTACACCGCCGCAGTCCAGCACATGCTGTACGCCGAATACGGAAGCCTGACCATGGCTCAGGCTGAAAAGGCCACGGGCAAGCGCAAGGCCGTGGCTGCTGCCATGGCCGAGGCGCGCGACGAGCGTCACATCAGCGCGCTGCGCCGCCACCTTACGTCGGCGGCCGACTTCGAGCGCCAGCTGGTGGACGACGGCTATCTGGTGGTGAAGTTCTTCGTGCACGTGACCAAGGAGGCGCAGAAGAAGCGCCTGACGCGCTTGCACGACGATCCCGCCACGCGCTGGCGGGTGAGCGAGGAGAAGCTTGCGCGCATAGGAAACTACGAGGAAGCCTACCGCCTGTACGACAACTTGCTGGAAGGAAGCGACTTCGCGTACGCTCCCTGGCATCTGGTCAACGGGGAGGACAAGCGCCGCGCGAACCTGCAAATAGCCGAAACGCTGGCGGACGCGCTGTCCGGCGCGCTTGCCGCGCAGCCCAACGCCGAAGCTGCGGCGGCGGCAGCGAAGGCGCAAGCCAATTCGGCGGGCGCTTTGGAGGAGGCCCCTCTGTTCGGCCGCGCGCCGGAAGATGAGGCCCGCATCTTGGCTGCCGCGCAGAAAGAGGCTGACGAGGCCCGTGCTCGCGCTCCTCGCGCCTCGCGGTTTCGCCAGGTGGACGACCCTCCCGCGCTCGATCGGGTCGACCATGGCCTCGCGCTGGATCCGACGGCCTATAAGGAGCAGCTCAAAGCCCAGCAAGATCGTTTGAACAGGTTGGAAATGGAGATGTACCAAAAGCGCATCCCGCTCATGCTCATGTACGAAGGATGGGATGCGGCGGGCAAGGGCGGCAACATCAAGCGCGTCGCCCAGGCGCTCGATGCGCGCGCCTACACCATTTTCCCCAGCCCGGCTCCCACGAAGCCCGAACTGCTGCACCCGCATTTGTGGCGGTACTGGACGCGTCTGCCGAAGGCGGGGCACGTGGGCATCTACGACCGCAGCTGGTACGGGCGCGTGCTGGTCGAGCGCGTAGAGGGGTTCGCTTCGCCTGCCGAATGGACGCGCGCGTACGACGAGATCAACGAGTTCGAGCAGGAGCTCGTGCGCTGGGGGGCCATCCTGCTCAAGTTCTGGGTTGACGTGAGCCCGGAAGAGCAGCTGCGCCGCTTCCATGAAAGGCAGAACGATCCGGCCAAGCAATGGAAGATCACCGACGAAGATTGGCGCAACCGCGACAAGCATCCGCAGTACCAAGCTGCGGTCGAGGACATGTTCCGGCTGACTTCGACCCCCTTCGCTCCGTGGATCGTCCTGGAAAGCGACGACAAGCGTCATGCGCGCGTAAAGGCGCTCAAAATTATCAACGACGCTCTGGAAGCTCGCTTGCGCGAAGCCTGAGATCGCGTTACTATGGTCTGCAGCCATTAACGCCGATTGCGCGCTTTCGCGCGCTTGATTTAAGGGGAAGACATGACTCTGTTTGGAATGACCGTGCCCATGGAGGCCATCTGGGTCGTCGTTGCGATCATCGTGCTTATCATCGTCGTCTTCATTGCGAAGGGCTTTATCGACGAGATGAAGAAGTAGCTGACCGCGGGCGACGCCCGTAGTCGTGAAAATTGCGTTTTTGACTACATCGCGCCCTCGTTTCGGGGGCGTTTTGCTTATTATGGTAACGGTCTGGCAGCAGCGGGCGCGCCAAACGGTCGAGGACGATACAACGCCCGCGGTTCGACGTTCCTTCGAAAGGCGAACATGACCGACTATCGACAGTATCCCGATCCCGAGCCGCGCGGTCGTCACGCTCGTGCCCGGGTTCAGCAGGAAGCTGCGCATCAGCAGGCCGCAGGCCCCGGTGCCCGAAGGGCCCCGGCCCCCCAGCAGCCTGGCCAGGGGCAGCCGGCGCCGCAGTACCGGGCGCCGCGTCAGCAGGCTCCCCGTCAGCAGGCGCCGCGTCCGGCGCAGCCCTACGCGCAGCCGACGCAGCAGCAGGCTGCGTATCGGCCCCAACCTCAACCTCATCAGCAGGCATATCGCCCCGTGCAGCCTCAGGCGGGGCAGCAGGCGTACCGCCCGGCACCGGCTTCGTACGGATACGGCGGCGCCGGCAGGGGTCCGAACGGACCTGGGCCGAACGGCTCCGGGGCGAACGGGCGCAAGAAAAAGGGCGGGCCGTGGCGCGTGGTCTTCTGGATCGCGCTCGTGGTGTTCGTGGTGGCCCTGGCTGCCCTCGGCGCCATCGGCTTCAGCTATTGGCAGGGCCAGCAGACGTACAAGGAAGTGGCCCAAGACGGCTTCAATCCGCCTGCGGACGTCGAAGGGACGTCGCTTGCCGACTTCACGGTGGATTGGGACGCGCTGAAGGCTATCAACCCCGATACGGTGGGCTGGATCTACGTGCCGGGCACGAACATCAACTACCCGATCGTGCACACGACCGACAACGAGAAGTATCTGACGCATGACTTCAAGGGTTCGGAGGGCTGGATCGCCACGTTCGGCGCTATTTTCCTGGCAGCCGAGAACGCCGGCGACTTCTCCGATGCGAACAACATCGTGTACGGGCATCACCTCAACGACGGATCCATGTTCGCGGCCATTGCCGGCATGGACGACCCGGCGGCGTTCAACGCCAGCCGCACCGTCTACATCCTCACGCCGCAGGGTAACGTCAAGCTGACCACGTTCTCGCTCGTGCATTGCGCCGCCGACGACCCGCTTGCGCAAACCGCGTTCGCGTCCGAAGAGGAGCGCGTGGCCTACGTCCAGGACAAGATCGACCGTTCCGTGGTGAGCGTGTCCGACCTTCCCGCCGCTGCGGACATGAAGCAGACCTTCACGTTCGCCACGTGCGACAACCTGCCGACCGATGGTCGCTGGGTGCTGTTCGGCTACGTGGCCGACTCCACGATCGGGCCTGCGCCCGCCAACGCGGCCGAAGGCGGCTTGGCCGACCCCGACGCTGCGGCCGCCGTGGGCGACGCGTCGAAGGAGATCGCCTCATGAGCATGGCTGCGTTTCCGGGCGAGCGCCCCGATCGCCTTGAGGAGGAGTGCGCGGTGTTCGGCGTGTTCGCTCCCGGCGAGGGCGAGGACGTTGCCCGCATGGCGTGCTTCGGCCTGCAGGCGCTTCAGCATCGCGGGCAGGAAAGCGCGGGCATTGCGGTGGGCGACGGCGAAACCGTTATGGTTGCCAAGGATTTGGGCCTGGTCACGCAGGTGTTCGACGAAGCGAGCCTGGCAGCGCTCGACGGGTTCGTAGCCGTGGGGCACGCCCGGTACTCCACAAGCGGCGCCGCGGCGTCGTGGGAGGCTGCGCAGCCGCATATCTCGGCCATCGACGAAGTGCTGATCGCGCTTGCGCACAACGGCACGCTCGTGAACACGAACGCGCTGCGCGCGCGCCTGGTGGGCGAGGGCGTGCAATTCCGCGCCGGTACCGACAGCGAAGTGGCTGCGAAGGCCATCGGGTGGGTCACGCAGGAAACGCACCATCTGCGCAACGGCATCCGCTACGCGATGGAGCATCTGGAGGGCGCGTACGCCATGGTGCTGGCCAGCCCCGACTCGCTGTACGCGTTTCGCGACCCGAACGGCATACGCCCCTTGTGCATCGGCCAGCTTCCCGACGGTCGCGGTTGGGCGGTGTCGAGCGAGACGTGCGGGCTGGACATCGTGGGCGCAACGTACCTGCGCGATGTGGAGCCGGGCGAGATCGTCCGCTTCAGCCGCGAGGGCATGCACTCCGAGCAGGGCGTACCCGCGGGCACGCGCGCATCCTGCATATTCGAGTACGTGTACTTCGCGCGTCCGGACAGCGTGATCGACGGGCAGAGCGTCTACCAGGCGCGTCGCAGCATGGGGCGCATCCTGGCGCAGGAGGCGCCCGTCGAGGCCGATCTGGTGCTGGGCGTTCCCGACTCGGGCGTGCCTTCCGCCATGGGGTTTTCGCAGCAAAGCGGCATCCCGTATTCGGACGGCATCGTGAAGAACCGCTACGTGGGCCGCACGTTCATCGAGCCGACCCAGGCCATGCGCCAGCTGGGCATTCGCCTGAAGCTGAACCCGCTGCCCTCGGTTATCCGCGGTCAGCGCCTGGTGGTCATCGACGACAGCATCGTGCGCGGCAACACGTCGAAGAAGCTGGTGGAGATGCTGCGCGAAGCGGGCGCTGCGGAAGTGCACCTGCGCATCGTGAGCCCCGAGGTTCTGTGGCCGTGCTTCTACGGCATCGACACCGACACGCGCGATCAGCTGATCGCCGCCAACATGACGCTTGACGAGATGCGCTCTTGGATCGGGGCCGACTCGCTGGCGTTCATATCGCTGCAGGGTTTGCGGGACGCGTTGCCCGACGTGCGCGAGCAGGGTTTCTGCGAAGCGTGCTTCTCGGGGGACTATCCTGTGGCCATTCCCGAATCATTGTCCAAAAAGAGCTTCATGACGAAGAAGGATTTCGCAGAAGCGTACGATAACGAGGCGTCCGTCTGAAGGGCGGCAAGAAGGAGCTTGAGATGACCGAGAGAATCACCGTGAACGCGAACCAGAACGAGGACGGCCCCCAGATGCCCAGCTGGATGGACGAGGATGCGGTCACGTACGCGCAGGCCGGCGTCGATACGGCGGAAGGCGCGCGCGCCGTGGAGGCCATCAAGGGCGTCGTGCACGACACGTACCGTCCCGAGGTGGTGGGAGACATCGGCGGCTTCGGCGGCCTGTTCTCCATCGCGGCGGCCAAGGACATGGTCGATCCGCTGCTGGTGAGCGGCACCGACGGCGTGGGCACGAAGCTCAAGGTCGCCCAGCTGGCCGGCAAGCACGACACCGTGGGCATCGACTTGGTGGCCATGTGCGCCAACGACATTCTGGCCACGGGCGCCGAGCCGCTGTTCTTCCTGGACTACGTGGCTATCGGCAAGCTGAACGCCGAGAACATGGCCGAGATCGTGGCGGGCATCGGCGAAGGCTGCAAGCAGGCCGGCTGCGCGCTCATCGGCGGCGAGATGGCCGAGCACCCCGGCGTGATGGATCCGGACGACTACGACCTGTCCGGCTTCTGCGTGGGCGTGGTGGACCGCGTGAAGATGCTCGATCCGGCGGCCGTGCGCGAAGGCGACGTGCTGATCGGCCTGGCGTCGAGCGGCCTGCACTCCAACGGCTACTCGCTGGCGCGCAAGGTGTGCGTGGAGGGCAAGACCCACTACGAGCTGCGCATCGAGCGCGATGAGTTGGGCGGAGCCAGCCTGCAGGACGCGCTCTTGGCGCCGACGCGCATCTACGTGAAGCCGGTGCGCGCCGTGCTGGACGCCTGCCCGAACGCGGTGCGCGCGCTTGCGCACATCACGGGCGGCGGCATCACCGAGAACCTGAACCGCGCGCTGCCGGAGAACGTGGACGCGCAGGTCGACCTGGGCACGTGGCCGGTGCCTCCCATCGCGAAGTTCGTGTGCGAGGCGGCGCATCTGGACGAGTCCGAGGCGCTCAAGACCTTCAACATGGGCCTGGGCCTGGTGCTCATCGTGGACCCGGAGCGCGCCGACGAGGTGGAGGCCGCGCTGGCCGAAGCCGGCGAGCAAACCTATCGCGTGGGACGCGTCGTGTCCGGCGCGGCCGAGGTTCGCTACGCGAACGACGGCGCGCTGTACGGCTACGAAGCGGAATAGGAGAATTCGCATGACCACGCCGCTTACGATAGGCGTGCTGCTGAGCGGCAGCGGCACGAACCTGCAAGCTATCATCGATGCCGTGCGCGACGGGTTGCCGGTGAACGTCGCGTGCGTGGTGTCGTCGCGTCCCGACGCGTACGGCATCGAGCGCGCGAAGGCCGCGGGCATCCCGACCGTCGTGCTCAACCGCGACGTGTACGCCGATCCGCTGGCTGCCGATGCGCGCATCGTGGACGAGCTGCGTGCGGCGGGCGCGGAATACGTGGTCATGGCCGGCTACATGCGCAAGGTTACGCCGGTCATGCTGGACGCGTTCCCGGACCGCGTGCTCAACCTGCATCCGGCGCTCCTGCCTGCGTTCAAGGGCGCGCACGCCATCCAGGACGCCTACGATGCGGGCGTGAAGGTGACGGGCGTGACCGTGCATTTCGCGAACGAGGACTACGACAAGGGACCCATCGTGGCGCAGCGCGCCGTCGAAGTGCGCGAAGGCGACGCGTTGGAGGATTTGGAGGCGCGCATCCATGAGGTGGAGCACGTCATCTACCCCGAGGTGCTGCGCCAGATCGCCGAGGACCGCGTGACGGTGGGCGAGGACAGGAAGGTGCATATCGCATGATGAGGGACGTGCTCGCCGCGGTGGCGGCTGATCTGCGGGCGGGCCGCACGCCCGTCCTGTCGGCTGACGACTTCCCGTGTTTTTCAGCGGAGGCCCTTGCGGGCAACCAGCATGTCGACCCGTCGTACGCGGACGTGATCGCGCGCAGCTTGGGCGAAGCCGACGCCGTCGTGTTCGAGCGCGCCGTGCGCGCCATCGACGAAGGCGACCTTGCCTGGATCGGCTTCAAGGTGGTCTACGATGCACAGCAGGCCCAGGCCAACACCGACAACGAGGTGACGAAGAAGTACGGCGACCAAGGTTCCGCCGACGGCGAGCCGCTCGTGTTCTTCTGCAACGATGCGAAGGAGATCGTGGCGGCGCGCCCGCATTCCGCACGCGATGCGTTTCAGATGAAGGACGTCACGCGCGGGCCTTCGATGCACAACGAGCAGTTCGAAGGCCTCACCTGGCTTTCCGTCCCGCTGTTCGAGCAGGTGCGCGTGTGGTTGCTGGGCGCGTCGGACGCGGCCAGCGAAGTCGCGGCGCTGGCCGCGCACGTGGGCTTTCGCGTGACGGTGGTCGACTACGACCCCGCGTACGTGAGCGAAGCCCGCTTCCCGGACGCCGAGCGCATCGTCCTTCCCGGCGGCAGCTTCGATGCGCTGGACCAGTTGTCCTGCACGTCGGCGGACTACGTGTGCGTGCTCACGCGCGGCCACATGTTCGACCCCGAGGCCTGCGTGTGGGCGGCCAAGCACGGCGCGCATTACGTGGGCATGATGGGGTGCGCTGGCAAGAACGATCGCGTGCACGAGCTGGTTTTGGCGGCGGGCGCCACCGAGGACGACTGGGCGCGCGTCAAGCGCCCCATCGGCTTGAAGTTCGGGGCGAAGACGCCCGCCGAATTGGCGATAGCGATCGTCGGCGAGCTGGTGGACGTACGCTACCGGCAACGGTACAGTGAAGAAGCCCGCGCCAAGCACGAAAGCAGCTTGGGCAGGTAGATAGAGCGCCGGAGGCAATGCCGGTGCAGGGCAATAGGGCCCGCAGCGTCGAGTTGTTTCGTCGTTCGCAAGGCGGCGGAACCCAAAAGGAAAGGATGTAAGACCATATGAGCAATCCGAAGGTCAAGCGCGTTTTGATGTCCGTTACGGACAAGGCGGGCGTCGTCGATTTCGCCCGCGTCCTCGTGGAGGAGTTCGGAGCGGAGGTCATCTCCACGGGCGGCACGGCCCGCGTCATCGCGGAGGCCGGCGTGCCGGTCACGCCGATCGACGACGTGACGCAGTTCCCGGAGATGATGGACGGACGCGTGAAGACGCTGCACCCGCGCGTGCACGGCGGTCTGCTGGCCAAGCGCGACAACGAGGCCCACATGGCCCAGGCGGCCGAGCACGGCATCCAGATGATCGATATGGTGGTCGTGAACCTGTACGCCTTCGAGAAGACGGTGGCCGGCGGCGCCGACTTCGCAACCTGCATCGAGAACATCGACATCGGCGGCCCGTCCATGCTGCGCTCCGCCGCCAAGAACTTCGAGAGCGTGGCCGTGGTCACGCGCCCGGAAACCTACGACGACATCTTGGCCGAGATGCGCGCCAACGACGGTGCCACCACGCGCGATACGCGCGCGAAGCTGGCGCTCGACGTGTTCCGCACGACGGCCGCCTACGACGGCGCCATCGCCGCCTGGATGGGCGAGCAGCTCGAAGGCGACCAGAAGTACCCGGCCGCCCGCGCCCTCAACCTGACCAAGGTGCAGGACCTGCGCTACGGCGAGAACCCGCATCAGTCCGCCGCGTTCTACCGTCGCGACAGCTACGCGGGTGCCGAGCACAGCCTGGCCCACGCCAAGCAGCACCAGGGCAAGGAGCTTTCGTACAACAACTACCTGGACCTGGACGCCGCCTGGACGGCCGTGCGCGAGTTCGACGAGCCCGCGTGCGTCATCGTGAAGCACCTTACGCCGTGCGGCGTGTGCCAGGACGCCGACCTGGTGGCCGCGTACCAACGCGCGCATGCGTGCGACCCGGTCAGCGCGTACGGCGGCGTCATGGCGTTCAACCGTCCGGTCACGTCCGACGTGGTGGTTGCCATCTTCGAGAACAAGCAGTTCGTCGAGGCCATCGTGGCGCCCGAGTTCGCGGGCGACGCGCTGGACATGTACAGTGCCAAGAAGAACGCGCGTCTCCTGTCCACGGGCGGCGTGAACAAGGCCGGCGGGGAAGTGGAGTACCGCTCCGTCGAGGGCGGCCTGCTCGTGCAGGATTCCGACGGCGTGCTGGAGGATCCGGCTGCGTTCACGGTTCCCACGAAGCGCCAGCCTACCGACGAGGAAATGGCCGAGCTGCTGTTCGCTTGGAACGTGTGCAAGTCGGTCAAGTCCAACGCCATCGCGCTTACCAAGAACCATGCCACGGTGGGCGTGGGCGGCGGCCAGCCCAACCGCGTGAACTCCGCGCGCATCGCCGTCGAGCAGGCGGGCGAGCAGGCGAAGGGCTCCGTGGCCGCGTCGGACGCGTTCTTCCCGTTCCGCGACGGCCTTGACGCTTTGGCCGAGGCCGGCGTGACGGCCATTATCGAGCCGGGCGGATCCATCCGCGACGACGAGGTGATCGCCGCCGCTGACGAGCACGGCATCGCGCTCGTGTTCACCGGCCATCGCCACTTCAGGCACTAAGCCGGCAGCTGGCGCGCGGCCGAAGCCCGCAGCGCCCCCCCCAAGCACGCTTGATCGAAAAGCTGGATCCGCTTGTCGGGTCCAGCTTTTTTTGCAGGAAGGGCAACGGCCGCCTTTTCGCATCGATGCCGTAGCCGCGAACGTGTGAGCGTTTCGGGTATGGTTATGTTCCTTCCTTGTCGTAAAAGGAACATACTCGCACCGGGGGCGCAACGCGCAATGCGCTTCGGTATAGTGGGCGGCATGAAGAAATCTCAAGCGTTGAACATACTGAACCTGAGCGAGGGGGCTACTGACGACGAGGTCAAAGCCTCGCATCGCAAGCTGGTCATCGCCCATCACCCGGACAAATTTCCGCTTGATTCCGCCGAGCGCGCCGAAGCGGAAGAGCTGACCAAGCAAATCAACGAAGCGCGCGACGTGTTGCTCAACCGCTCGTGGACGCCGGAGTTCGACCCGCGTCGCGACCCGCGCCCCTATGCGGGCAACCCGTACGCGCATCCTACGGCGAACCCGTACGGATCGCCCCAGCAGGTCGAATGGGACCCGTTCGCGGATTGGCCGTTCGGGCAGGGTTCGTCGCAAGGGCAGGGCCGCACCACCTACGTATGGACCTCGTGGGACGGCGCCCGCTCCGCCGGCGAGGGCGCGCCCGGCGGCGTGCCGTTCGATCCGTTCGACCCGTTTGCGCCGTTCAGGGCATCGGCTCCTCAGAAAACGCCGGAACAGGTGCGCGATGAGACGCGCCAAAGCATCAAGAAGGAAGGCGCCGTCGTGGCGGCGAAAGCGGCGGCTTTGGCGGTGTTGAGCTTGGCGGGGTCTCCTGCCACCGGGCTGTTCGTGTACGTGGTGGCGTCGTTCGTCTACGGGCTGTGGAAGCGTTTGGGCAGCTGTTTGATCGGCTTTTTCGTTCCTATCGCGCTCGTGCTTGCGCCGTTCGTGTTCATGATCGCGCCGCGGCAAGGTGCGGTGACGATAGGGCTGGGCCTTGCGTTTGCGGTTGCGGTTCTTTTCGACATCACGAACGCGCGCGACCTTGTGCGCGTCTATCGTGCCGCCGGTCGGGAGTAGGGCTGCCGGGCGCGGGCGCGCCCATGCTATACTGTTTGTTTGTCGCCGCGCGGTGTTTGCGCCGGCGGATGCGCGAAGCGCTTCGCATGCTCGAAGCGCACCGATGAAGGAGGATTCGAAGCAATGATAGTGCTTGACGAGCCGTATGCATCAGAACCGCTGCTTGCGTGGATGGAGTCTTCGCAGCATCCCGTGCTCGACAACGAATTCGCGCGCACGACAGCCGCGGGCCGTGCGTTGAACCTGGTGTCGGCAGACGAAGCCGTGCGCCGTATCGATGCAGGCGAGCGCGTGTACACCAATTCCGAAAACGCCTTGGCGTGGATCGTCGAGAACGCGCATAACGAAAGCCTGTCGCGCGCTATCGGGCTGTTCAAGGACAAAGCCGCTATGCGGCAGGTTCTGGCTGCCCTCGACCCTGATCTGTTCTTCAAAACCTGCTCGGTTGACGAGCTGTTCAAGCTGGACTTCTCGAAGCTGGAAGCGCCGTTCGTGCTGAAGCCGTCCGTCGGATTCTGCAGCATGGGCGTGTACGCCATCCAAGATCGCGAAGACTGGGAGCGCGCGCTTGCCGACATTCAGCGCAACGCGTCCACCTGGCACGACATGTACCCCGAAAGCGTCATCGGGTCCGGATCGTTCATCTTGGAGGGCTACATCGAGGGGACCGAGTACGCGCTCGACGCGTACTTCGACGCCACCGGCGCGGCGCATATCCTCAACGTCTTGCGCCACGACTTCGTTTCAGCCGAGGATACGTCCGACCGCATGTACGTGACGAGCGCGCCTATCGTGCGCGAAACGTCCGCGCTGTTCACGCAATGGCTTGACCGCGTGAACGCGCTTGTGGGAGCGCGCAATTTCCCCGTGCATGTAGAGGTGCGCGTTCTCGACGGGCACGTGTGCCCCATCGAGTTCAACCCGCTTCGTTTCGCGGGTTTGGGCGGCACCGACGTCAGCTGGCACGGCTACGGGTATCGCACGTACGAGGCGTTCCTGGAAGATGAGCGCCCTGATTTCGATCGCGCGTTCGAGGGCAAGGGCGACAAAGTGTACACGATGTCGCTGCTCAATCCGCCGGCCGACGCTACAGGGGACGAGCGGTTCGACTACGATGCGTTCCTCAGCCGTTTCTCCCATGTGCTCGAGATGCGGCCGTTCGACGTTCGGCGCGTGGGCAATTACGGCTTCCTGTTCTTGGAAACGGATGCGGAATCGGCCAACGAGCTCGACTTCCTCGTGCACTCCGACCTCAAGGAATTCCTCCGCTAGGCGGAGGCGTTCGGGGCGCGAGCAAGGCTGTGAAGCTCAACATCAGAAACCTGCTCATCGGGCTTGTTATCGTCATCGTGCTTGCGGTGGTGCTTTTGCGCGGCGATCAGCTGGTCGAGCTGGTGGAAACCATCAAGAAGGGCGCGGCCATCCCGTTGATCGCTGCGCTGTGCACCCAGCTGGGAAAGTACTTCGCGCAGAGCTTCGCGTATTCGTATGCGTTCGAAGCGGTTGACGAGCGCATGGATCCGCGCTCGACGCTGCCTTTGGTGTTCGGGACGTTTTTCATGAACACGATCGCGCCGTCGCTCAACCTGGCCGGTACGACGCTGGTGGTGGACGATGCGCGCCAGCGCGGCATTGCCCCGGGCAAGGCAACCAGCGCGGCGCTGCTCATGCAGATCACCATCGATTCGGGATTCGCCACCATCATGCTGATAGGCTTCGCCATATTGGCCGCCACGGTGGGCTTGTCGCCCCTGTGGTTCCTGCTCGGGCTGCTTGTCATCGCGCTGGTGGGGGCCATGATCACCATCTTGGTACTGGGCCGCAAGCGTCCGGCGCTCGTGCTGCGCGTGCTGCGGCCCATCGAACGGTTGGTCAACCGCATTCTCGCCCGCTTCAAGAAAGGGCCGCTCGACCCGTGGGTGGAGCGTACGGTGTGCTCGTTTTCCGACGCGGCGGGCCTTATCGCGCACAATCCCAAGACCACGGCGAAATCCTTCGGGTGCTCCATTGCCGCAAGCGCGTGCGAGCTTGCCTGCTTCAGCTTGGTGGGCGTTGGGTTCGGCGTAACGGTTCCCGAAGCGCTCATCTGCGGCTATGTGGTGGCAACGCTGTTCGCTATGATCTCGATCACGCCGCAGGGCGTAGGCGTGGTGGAAGCTGCCGTGGTGGTGGCGTTCACGTCTTTCGGGGCGACTGCGGCGGCGGGGCTGTCCATTGCGCTCGTCTATCGCGGCATCGTGTTCTGGATGCCGTTCCTTATCGGCGCGATACTCATTCAAACAACCAAGACGTTCAAGCGCGATGCCAAGCAGATGCTCAACGATCCGGATGCTGCCGGCCGCTTGTCGGGAGTGTCGGCGGTGGCGCGGCACCTTGACGAGCAGCGGGCTCCTTTGGACGTCGATCAGCCGTTGTGCGACCGTGACCACGAGCAAGCGGCCGTTCCCCGTGCTTCGGCGGCTCCGCGCGATGCGAAGCCTCCGAAAGCGCCGCGGGACTCGTAAGGGCCTGCCGCCAACCCAAAGCTTCCTGCCGTCTCGGCGCGTTCGCAAGTTCGTCGGCCGCAGCTCCGCTTCATGACTTAGAATGTTCTGAAACGTACGCATAGGTGTGGGGTGGTTGTGCGCGATTCAGAGGGGGAGCGGATGAGTGCGAAAAAGACGCTGAGGCAGGCTGCTGCGCTTGCTCTTGCGGGAATGCTGACCTTGGCGGGTTGCTCGGGCCCGGGCGCGGCTGCGTCGGGCAAAGACGCTTCTTCGCTGCTCGATCCCGCCGACCCCGTGCAGATCGAGCTGTGGACGTACTACAACGGAACCCAGCAGCAGGCGTTCGAATCGCTTGTCGACGAGTTCAACGCGACCCAGGGCAAAAGCGTGGGCGTGGTGGTTACCAGTTCCAGCCAGGGCGGCGTAAACGATTTGGCCGCAGCGGTGACCGGGTCGGCGCAGGAGCTTGTCGGGTATGCCGATATGCCCGACGCGTTCCTTTCGTATCCCGATACGGCTTCGCTTGTCGATAGCTTCGGGCGCGTGGCCGATCTTTCCGGATACCTGACCGACGAGCAGAAGGATCGGTACGTCGAGGCGTTTTTGGCCGAAGGGGATCTGGACGGCACGGGTTCTCTGAAGGTGTTTCCCGTGGCGAAATCAACCGAGACGTTTCAGATGAATCTGACCGATTGGCGGGTGTTCGCCGATGCAACGGGCAGCACGCTCGACGAGCTTGCCACCGTCGAGGGGATCGTGACGGTGTCGCAGCGCTATTACGAATGGACCGATGCGCAAACCCCGGACGTGCCGAACGACGGACGTGCGTTCTTCGGCCGAGATGCTTTGACGAATTACCTGGTCACCGGTGCGAAGCAGTTGGGTCACGAAGTGCTTTCCGTTCGTGACGGACGCATCGAGCTCGATCTTGATCGCGCTACGATGAAGGCGTTGTGGGACAACTACTACGTGCCCATGGTGCAGGGTTGGTTCTCTTCCGAAGGCAAGTTCCGCTCAGACGCCGTCAAGACCGGCGACCTGCTCAGTTACGTGGGGTCGTCCTCGTCGGTCGTGTATTTTCCCCAGACCGTGACGGTTGATGATCAGACCAGCTATCCCATCGAGGTGATAGCCTTGCCTGCTCCCACGTTCGAAAGCGGCGTTCCGTGCGCCCCTCAGCAGGGTGCGGGCTTCGTGGTGACGAAGGCCGACGAGCGTACGGAGTGTGCGTGCGTCGAGTTTCTCACCTGGTTCACGGCCAAGGAGCAGAATGCCGGGTTCGCCGTGAAAGCGGGGTATCTGCCCGTGACCAAAGAGGCGATCGAGCCGGAGTTCTTGAAGGACGTCGCTCTGTCGCTGGGGGATTCTTCCCGCAACTACGCTGAGACCCTGCCCGCTGCGCTCGAGACCATGGACGCGGGGCTGTACCGGACGTTCCCGACTCCGAAGGGCAACGAAGCTCGTTCGGTGCTGGGCAAATCGCTGTTCGACCGGGCAGCGCAGGATCGGGCCGCCGTGCGCGCCCAGATCGAGGCGGGCGCCGATCCCGCCCAGGCCGTCGCCGCGTTTTTGGACGAATCGGTTTTCGACGCTTGGCTGGCTGATTTGAAGATGCAATTGGAAGCCGTCGTGGCATAGCGCCCGAGGGTGAGGATGTTGAAGGATAGAGCTACGAGGGCATGACGCTGGGCATGAAACAGGTGAAGGGTGCGCGGAAGGGCTTGACGTTCAAGGCCCTTGTCGCGCTGCCTTTCTGCATCGTGCTTATTTTGCAGGGCGTCATGAGCGCTGCGATCCTGTCCGGGAGTCGCGTGTTCGTCCAGATGGACGACGCTGCGTACGATCTGTTCTCGGAGCGCGTGGCCAGTCGGGCAAGCTACCTCGAAGGCGACATGGTCCTTCGCTGGTCGGACTTCGGCTCGACGCCCGACGTTGTGGCCGATCGTGTTGACGAGGTGCTGGCTGAGCGCGGAGCTTCGGTGTCCGATATCGTTCCGGGTTCGGACGTGGCCTTGTCCATTATCGATGCGATGGCCGACGATCTGGTGTCTTTCATCCGGCACAACGAGGTGAGCGGCGCCTACTTCGTGCTGGCGAACGGCGGGGCGGAGGGAGAGGCCGCCGATGCTCGCACGGCGCTCTACATTCGCGATTCGAACCCGAAGGTCAACGCCGAAGGCGGCTCGGACCTCATGGTTGCATCGTGTCCGATCAGCGTGGGGCGCACTATGGAGATAGCCCTGGACAGCCAGTGGTCGGCAACGTTTCCGCTGGCTGCCGAAGGCAATCAGCGCAGCGCCTTCTACTACGAGCCCCTCCGTGCCGCCCAAAAGCATCCCGATGCAGAGACAAGCGATCTGGGGTACTGGGGCCGACCGGTTGATCTTGGCTGGGCGGGCACGCCTTCGGTGACGTACAGCGTGCCGATTCGAACCGCTTCGGGGGAATTGTGCGGAGTGCTGGGCGTTGAGATACGCCTGGATCGCATCGAGTCGTTTTTTCCGTATCGCGACCTGAACGAGCGAGGCGACGGCTCGTACCTGCTCACAACCGTGCAAGCCGCCGACTCCGAGCGCAGCGCCGGCGTGGAGCCCTTGCCGGACAAACCGCGCGCGTACGAAGTGCTGGCTACAAGCGGGGCGACGCAAAGCCTGTACGTCGAAAACGGCTCCATCGAGGCTTTTCTGGACAACCAGGCTCGCATGGTGGTCGATCCGGCTTTCGACTCGGCAGACCCGGACAAGCGCGCCGTGGCATCCGCGATGGAGCTGGCGCTGTACGACAGCACGTCTCCGTTCGCCTCCGACCGATGGGTGCTTGTGGGGATTGCTCCCGAAGAAGGGCTGTTCTCGGCTTCGCATGCGCTTTCCGAAAGCTTGTTCCGGTCGTTTCTCGTTGCCTTCGTCGTGGGCCTGATCGTGGCCGTGCTGGTGGCGTGGTTGTCGTCATCGCGTTTGCGCAACCTTATGAAAGAGGTTCGCGCAACCGGTCCTGAAGAGCCCATTTCGTTCACGCCTACCGGCATTGTCGAGGTGGACGAGCTTTCCGACGCGATCGAGTCGTTGGGAACCCAGGTTGCTTCGGCGTCTTCGCGCCTGTCCCAGATACTGCAGCTTTCCGATCGCAGCATCGGCGCGTTCGAGTACAACGCCATCCTGGAAACGGTCAGCTATACCGAGGGGTTGTTCTCTACGCTGTCCATCTTGGAGTGCCCCGAAGCGACGCGCTTCTGCGTGGGGCGCGCGGGCTCGGGCACCATGTCGGCGGATGATTTCGATCGGTTCATGGATTGGTACCGCGTGCGCGTCGAGCGCGAGGGGGACGATCGCTACCTGTTCTTCGACGAGCGCGGCACCACGTGGGTGCGCTTGGTCGTTTTGATGGATGAGGATCGCGGCGTGATGTACGGGCTGGTGGAAGACGTGACGCACGAGATTCGAACGCGTCGCCGCTTGGAGCATGAACGCGATCACGACATTCTGACCGGGTTGCTGAACCGCCGCGCGTTCGAGCAGCAGGTGACCGAGCTTTTGCGGGGCCGCAAGAGGCTCGGAGCCATGCTCATGCTCGACTTGGACAACCTCAAGTTCGTTAACGACACGTACGGGCACGATTGGGGCGACCAGTACATCAAGGCAGCTGCGCGCGCTGTGGAGTCGGTGTTCGGCAACAAGGGCCCTTGCTCGCGCGTGTCCGGCGACGAGTTCCTGGCGTTCGTCGACGTCTGTTCGGACCGAGCCGATGTCGAAGCGCTGTTCGCCGACCTGTGCCGTGCGTTCGACGAGAGCGTGCTGGTTGCTCCTGACGGGAAGGCGCTTAAAGTGCGCGCCTCCATGGGCGCTGCGTTCTGCCCCGATGACGCCACTGCCTACGCGCGCCTTCGCGAGTACGCCGACTTCGCCATGTACCTGGCGAAGAACAGCCGAAAAGGCGAGCTGTTCACGTTCGATCGCGCCAGCTACGACGAGAAGTCGTTCATCGTGAACACCGGCGAGGACTTGAACCGCCTGTTCGACGAGCAGCTTGTGGATTACCATTTCCAGCCGATCGTGGATGCTCGGGCCGGCGAGGTCATTGCCTTCGAGGCGCTTATGCGCCCCCAGCTGGAGTCCATTTCCACGCCGGATCGCGTGTTGGCGCTGGCGCGTTCGCAGTCGAAGCTTCACCATGTCGAGCGCATGACGTTTCTGGGAGCTTTGGATGCGTTCTCGCAGCGCTACGTAGGTCAAGGGTCTTTGCTGTTCGTGAACAGCATCGCCACGCAGCGCCTGTCCTCTGAAGACGAGCTGTTCTTGATCGAGCGTTACGGCGGCATGCTCAGGCACCTGGTCATCGAAATCATCGAAAGCGATTACAGTCGCGAAATGGCCGTGTACAAAGAAGCGCTGGCGCGGCGTTTGGGCGCCCGCCTTGCCGTGGACGATTTCGGCAGCGGATACAACGGGGAGACGTCCCTGCTGGACTACCACGTTGACTTCGTGAAGCTTGACGCATGCATCGTTCGAGGAATCGACTGCCAGAAGGACCAGCAGGACATTGCCCGCAATCTGGTGGGATACGCTCATGACCGCGGCATCCGCGTGATTGCCGAAGGGGTGGAGACCGAAACGGAGCTGCGTGCCGTGCTCGATCTGGGCGTTGACTACCTGCAAGGGTACCTGATCGCGCGTCCCGAGCCGCATCCTCGTGACATTCCGGACGAGGTCAAGCGCTTCATTAGGTCGTGTTCCGAGGGCGCTCGGTAAGGCCGGACGGCTTCGCGGGACTGGCCGGGGATGCTTTGGCGTTGGACGGGTATACTAAGGCTCGAACATGGTGGATCCGCGCGGAGCGGATCAGTAAGGAGGAGCCTTATGGCCTTGACCGATACCCTGCATATCGAGGCGACCGATGTCTGCGAAACCCGCGTTGAAGCGGTAATGCCCATCACGCCGGACCTGTACCAGCCGCATGGCTACCTGCACGGCGGGGCGACCATCGCCTTGCTTGAAACGGTGGCGAGCATCGGAACCGAGCAGAACACCGATTTCGATAACGAGCGTCCTTTCGGCATCGACGTGCATGTGCGTCATCGCAAGAGCGGGAAGAACGGCGTGCTGCGCGGCGTGGCCGAGCTTGACCGTCAGGAGCCTTCGAGCGCGGGCGGAGTCAAGCAGTATTGGAACGTGGTTGCGTACGACGAGGACGGCGACGTGGTGTCCGACGGCGTGATCATGACGAAGATCGTGCCGCTTGCGCGTCTTGCTCAGAAGGAGCAGGAGCGCGCCGCCGCGCGCTGACGACGGGGTCTGCACCGCGATCGTGGGCTTTTCCCGTTGGGCGGCGCGCTGCCGTCGTTGTCCGAAGCGGCCGTGAGGCTGCGGGAGAGGCGGCTGAAAGCGAGTCCGAGAAACGGGCGGGAAAATTCTGACGGAAATTCGGGTCATTTTTCCTTTTGCTTTTCGATTCGTTGTGCTATCATATCCGTCGCTGCTTGAAGCAGTACTTCGGGTTGTGGCTCAGCTTGGTAGAGCGCTGCGTTCGGGACGCAGAGGCCGCAGGTTCAAATCCTGTCAACCCGACCAGAACTTGCAGGTCAGTCGTTCGCGGCTGACCTTTTTGCATTTGGGGAAATGCCAACTTGGGGGAGTTGGCGAATTCGGCACCGCAAGCCCCCCGCGCACGGGCGCGGCGTGCGCGGGGGGCTTGCGGTGCGGGGGGCGTGCGGTGCCGGGGGCGGCGCACGCGCGATGCGACGCGCGCGATCGAGCCGCGGGACGGACCCGGCCTTTCGCTGCGGCGTCGCGAAAGGCCGGGTTCCCATCGAGAGGCCGTATTCTGGTAGCGCTCTTGGTGTCCGCCAAGGCCTTGCGCACGAAAAACCGCCCTCGCTGGCAGGTTCTGACGGTTAGGGGTTGCCGAGCCGGCCGCCCTCTTCGCCGCTGCCGGACCCGTTTTGCGTTTCGCCTGGCCATGGCTCCTAGCTGCCGAGTTGCGTTTCCCCGGGCGCCCATCCTGCCGGGCCGAACGACCTCAAACCGTCAAAACCTGCCAGCGAGGGCGGTTTTTCGTGCGCTGCCGATGGGGGAATGGGGCGGATCGGCGGCCCGGGGGCTTCGACGGCGTAGAACTGGGGCTGCGGGCGCGTCCCGCAACTCGGAGCCGAGCTGCTGCCCGTCCGCAACGCGGGGCCGAGCCGCCGCCCGTCCGGGTCGCCGCCTCGTCGAGCGCGAGAGTCGGGGCTGCCGACGGTCGCAAAGATCTTCCGAGCGGTTTTCCTTTGACGTGAGCCGTCGAGGGGTCTATCTTCTACTCAAGTTAGAATAAGTGAACTTACGGTGCCCTGCTTGACGCGAGGAGCCGGGGCCAATGCAGCACGGCTGAACAAAGGAGCGACTTGTGGCCAGGAAAAAGAAATCCGCATCCAACGCGCTCGAAGTGCAGAACGCGGCGAAGACGCTCTTCGCGAACATTCGCTTCATGTCGCCCGACTCTCCGATACGGTCCATCGTGATTACCAGCTCGGTGCCGAACGAGGGCAAGTCGACGTGCTCGATCGAGCTTGCGCGCGCCATTGCCACATCGGGCAAGACCGTGCTGCTGGTGGAGGCCGACATGCGCCGGCGGGCCTTGGCCGACGCTCTTGGGGTGCGTCCTCCTGCAGGCGTGTACGCGGTGCTGACCGACGCCGTGCCGCTTTCGCGGGCCGTGGCCGCCACGCCCACGCCGAACCTGTACTTCCTGGACGTCGAGCCGAACATCCCGAACCCGGCCGACATCGTCTCGTCGAAACGCTATGCCAAGCTGGTGTCCCTTCTTGAGGAAAGCTACGATTACGTGGTGTTCGACACTCCGCCGGTGGGTACGTTCGTCGATGCAGCCATCCTGTCCACGTTGGCGGATGGCACGGTGATAGTGGTAAGGCCGAATCTGGCAACGCGTGCCGAACTGGTGGAAGCTTGCGAGCAGCTGCAAAAAGCCGATGCCAACATCCTGGGCATCTGCGCTACGTTCTGCGAAGGGACCGACTCCGAATACTATTACGCTTACTACACCAACGACGGCGAGCGCGTGAAGCGCGGCGATGATGCGGGCGCGACGCAGGGCCGTACTGCCGCCGATCGGCTGGAGCGCATCCAGGGGATTTCGCGATCTTCCGCAGAGGCCGAACGGCTGCGTGCGTCTTTGAACGGTGCTTCGCGGGCAGCTTCCTCGCGTTTTCGGAGTCGCGGCGATCGGTAGGGCGTTAAGGCGGCCACCTGCGAACCCTTTGCCGGGGCGCCTCTTCGTCAGTGCATACTATGGCGACTGCAAGGCAATTTCTCGCAAAATCGGGAAGCATGCTTCTCATGCTGGTGCATTTGCGGTAATATACCCAGAGTTGTCCGACGGTATCGCTTATACGAACCTCAGACGACGGCCTGGCTTGGCTGCGAACCGCTTTGGGATGTGGGTCGCGATTCCAAGCCACGTCATCCCAGGTATGGAGCTTGGAAGGGATGTGCTTTTCTGCAACATCCCTTTTTTGCATAGGTACATCACCCTGACGAGCAGGGTGGGGCGGGGTCGTAAGGCGCGGCCTTTGCACGAGCAATTTGGAGGAACGTATGAAAATTTTGGGAATGGGGATGCCGGAGCTTCTCATCATCCTTGCGGTGATTTTGCTCATCTTCGGCCCGAAGAACCTTCCGAAGCTTGGCAGCGCGCTTGGCAAAACCGTCAAAAACCTTCGCGACGGCATGGGCAGCAAGTCCATCGAGGACGCCGACGATGAGGAAGAAATCATCGAAGAGGTAGTGGAAGAGCAGCCGGCCAAGAAGACGACGACGGCTCGGAAGACCACCACCGCCGCTAAGAAAAAGGCCGAATAGCTCAACAGTTTTGTTCGGTATGCGGTATGTGCAGGTCTGGCCTCGCACATACCGCTTTTTTCATATCAGTGCGGAAACACCGAAGCCGCGCATTTCATCACAGCGAAAAATATAAGGAAGCACGCTTGAAAGCACGAGCGTGCCTGTTTTTGTAATTGGGACAGGTGAGAAAACATGGCAGACGGAAACTTCATTCTTACACAAGAAGGCAAGGACAACCTCGAAAAAGAGCTGCACTACCTTGAGACCGAGAAGCGCGCCGAGATCGGCGAGCGCATCAAGGTTGCTCGCGAGTTCGGCGACATCTCCGAGAACTCCGAGTACGACGACGCGAAGAACGAGCAGGGCATGATGGAGGCGCGCATCGCCGAGATCAGCCGAATCCTCTCTGAGGCGACCGTGGTCAACACGCCGAAGCGCTCTTCGCGCGTGAACATCGGCTCGGTGGTGACGGTCACCATGGGCGGTCGCGAGCGCGTGTTCACGATCGTCGGCGGCGCGGAAAGCGATGCCGCCGCCGGCAAGATCAGCAACGAGTCTCCCGTGGGCGCCGCCTTGCTGGGTCGCAAGAAGGGCGATGTGGTGGAAACGACGGGTCCGACCGGCCGCCAGGTCACCATCACCATTGAGAAGATCGATCACTAAGATAAAGGAACCGCAGATGAGCGACACCACCGACCAGATCATCGAAGACGACCCCATTGAAGTGCGCCGCGCGAAGCGAGCGGCTCTCATCGCTGCGGGCAAGAACCCCTACGGCCACGCGTTCGAGTACACGCATCATTTGACCGATCTTGTCCAGCAGTACGCCGACCTTGAAGACGGCGCTTCCACCGAGGACGAGGTGGACGTGGTCGGTCGCGTCATGGCCAAGCGCGATCAGGGAAAGCTTGCGTTTTTGGAGCTGCGCGACTCGACGGGCGACATCCAGCTGTTCTGCCGCATCAACGTCTTGGGCGAGGATGCGTTCGCGGAGCTCAAGGATCTGGACGTGGGCGACTGGATCGGCGTGCATGGAACCATGATGCGCACCAAGCGCGGGCAGCTGTCCGTGGCCGTGCAGTCGTTCGAGCTTTTGAGCAAGAGCCTGCGCCCGCTGCCGGAGAAGTTCCACGGTCTGGCCGACAAGGAGACGCGCTACCGTCAGCGCTACGTCGACCTGGTCATGAATCCCGAGGTCAAAGAGACGTTCGAGAAGCGCTTCAAGATCGTGGCGGCCATTCGCCGCTACATGGAGGACCAGGGCTTCTACGAGGTCGAGACCCCGTTTCTGCATCCCATTCTGGGCGGCGCGAACGCCAAGCCGTTCGTCACGCATTTCAACGCGCTCGATCGCGACTACTATCTGCGCATCGCTACCGAGCTGCCCCTCAAGCGTTTGCTGGTGGGCGGATTCGAGAAGGTGTTCGAGATCGGCCGTCAGTTCCGCAACGAGGGCATGGATCCGTTTCATAACCCCGAGTTCACCACGATGGAGGCCTATCAGGCGTTCTCCGACCTCAACGGCATGATGGAACTCACGCAGGGCTACATTCAGGCTGCTGCGATGGCCGCATGCGGCACCATGCAGGTGACGTACCAGGGCCAGGAGATCGACCTGTCGGGCGACTGGCCGCGCAAGTCCATGATCGAGCTTGCCACCGAAGGGGCGGGCGAGCCGGTGAACTTCGACCGCACGCTTGAAGAGCTGGTGGCTATTCTGGAGAAGAACGGCGGGCACGCCGATGCGGCTTGGGGCAAGGGCAAGCTGATAGCCGAGATCTTCGAGGCCGTGGCCGAAGAGAAGCTTATCCAGCCGACGTTCGTGATCGATCACCCGCTCGAGGTGTCTCCTTTGGCCAAGAAGAAGGCCGACGACGAGAACCTGACCGAGCGCTTCGAGCTGTTCATCTGCGGGCACGAGTACGCGAACGCCTTCGGCGAGTTGAACGACCCGGTTGATCAGGCCGAGCGTTTCAAGGCGCAGGTGGCTGCAAAGGATCTGGGCGACGACGAGGCCATGGGCTACGACGACGACTACGTGCGCGCCCTCGAGTACGGCATGCCGCCGGCGGGCGGCGTGGGCGTGGGCATCGACCGCTTGGTCATGCTGTTGTCCGACGCTCCGTCGATTCGCGACGTGCTGCTGTTCCCGCACATGAGGGACGAAGCGAAGTAGAACCTGCATGCGAGGGTGCTCCGAAAGGGCGCCCTCGCTGCTTGTGCGGGTTCAAAGGCGCTGGCGTGTTGGCGGCCCCTCGCTTGGACAGCCGGACGCGCGCCGGGCGATGGCGCTTTCGGGCCGACGAGGCGGCTATGCGGGACTTCGCCTGCGTTCGGGCCGTCAGCGCACGAAAAAACGCGATCGCTGGCAGGTTCTGACGGTTTGAGGTCGTCGTTTCGGCCCTTCGTTTCGCAAGCCGCAAACACTTCAGTATCGTGCCTGGTCAGAAGCCCGATCGAAAATGAAGTTGGGGAAGGGCAGCGTGAGGCGCGCGTTCGGCAACCTCAAACCGTCAGAACCTGCCAGCGAAGGCGGTTTTTCGTGCGCAACGTGCCGCCTGCAAGGGCAGCGGGGCTTCCTGCTCGTGGTGGCTTCGTTGCTGCGGCGCCTCGCACGCATGCCCGCACGCCCGCAGCGGCATCGGTGCCTGCTCGCATCGCCCGCCCGTCCGCGCCGCCGTCACCCGCCCGCCCGCCCACATTCGCGGCTCGCATCGCACGCCCGCCCGCACCCGCCACCCGCGGTTGTTCGCGCCCGCAACGCGCTGCGAGACGCCTTGGCAAATGCGGGCGTCTCGGGATAATCCGGCGGTTCGTGCACGTGGCGCGAAAGGTCGTGATACGATGGATCCCGTCGCCTCAACGGCTCGACTTGTGGAGCCGCCGTGTGCGGCGTCCAGGTGAATTGGCACTCGATCAGTGCGAGTGCTAACATGGACGAGTAACACTGAAGTATCGCCGCGAGAATCGAGGCTTACATGTCATTCGAGAAGTTCACGGACAAGGCGCGCAAGGTGCTCGTCCTGGCCCAGGACGAAGCGCGCTCGCTCCATCAGCCCTATGTGGGGACCGAGCACATCCTTCTTGGCCTTATCCAGGAGAAAGACGGCTTGGCTGCTCAGGCGCTCGATCGCCTGAACGTCAAGTACGACGCCGTGGTGCAGGCTATCCGCCAGGTGGTCGCCATCGACGAGGACACCGACGTGTCCGGGCACCTGTCCTTCACGCCGCGCGTGAAGCGCGTGCTGGAGAACTCCCTGCGCGAAGCCATGCAGATGGGGCAATCCTACATATCGACCGAGCACTTGCTGCTGGGCATCGTTCGCGAAGGCGACGGCACGGCGCTCGAAGTGCTCACGCGCCTGGGCGTGGCGGGCGACGACGTGCGCGCAGCCCTCAACGACCTGGTGGGGCAGAGCCCGGTGTACGCCGGTCGCAACCCCTTCGACCCGAACGGCGGCACGTCGGACAGCGTGCTCAAGGAGTTCGGCACCGACTTGACGCAGAAGGCGCGCGACGGCAAGCTCGACCCCGTCATCGGTCGCGCCGGCGAGATCGAGCGCGTGATGCAGGTGCTCAGCCGTCGCCAGAAGAACAACCCGTTGCTCATCGGCGAGCCGGGCGTGGGCAAGACCGCTGTGGTCGAGGGCTTGGCCCAGCTTATCGTGTCGAATCAAGTTCCCGATATCCTGCGCGGCAAGCGCCTGTTCACGCTGGACGTGTCCGCGCTCGTTGCCGGGTCCAAGTACCGCGGCGAGTTCGAGGAGCGCCTGAAGAAGTGCATCAAGGAAGTGATGGACGCGGGCGACATCATCCTGTTCATCGACGAGATGCACACGCTTATCGGCGCGGGTTCGGCCGAGGGCTCCATCGACGCCGCCGCCATCTTGAAGCCGCCGTTGTCGCGCGGCGAGATCCAGGTTGTCGGCGCCACCACCATCGACGAGTACCGCAAGCACCTGGAGAAGGACTCCGCTTTGGAGCGTCGCTTCCAGCCCATCACGGTGGGCGAGCCGAACGAGGAGCAGGCGCTGCGCATCATGGAGGGCCTGCGCGATCGCTACGAAGCGCACCATCAGGTCCACTTCACCGACGAAGCCCTGCAAGCTGCCGTCAGCTTGGCGGGCCGCTACATCCAGGATCGCTACCTGCCCGACAAGGCTATCGACGTGCTGGACGAGGCGGGCGCGCGCATGCGCATCCGCAACATGACCCTGCCCAAAGAGCTGCGCGATCTGGACGAAGAGCTGCGCAAGCTTCGCGGCGAAAAAGACGCGGCTATCGGCGCGCAGGATTTCGAGCGCGCGGCGCAGCTGCGCGACCAGGAATCCGACCTCAAGAAGAAGCGCGAAGAGGCCGAAAAGCAGTGGGAGGAAGACGCGCAGAAGTCCGTCCATCAGGTGACCGTCGAGGATATCGCCGATGTGGTCTCCATGACGACGGGCGTGCCCGTGTCGAACCTGACGGAGGCCGAGACCGAGAAGCTGCTGCGCATGGAAGGCGTGCTGCACGAGCGCGTCATCGGCCAGGAGGAAGCGGTCACGGCGCTGTCGAAGGCCATCCGCCGTTCGCGCAGCGGCCTCAAGGATCCGAAGCGTCCGGCCGGCTCGTTCATCTTCCTGGGCCCTTCGGGCGTGGGTAAAACGGAGCTTTCCAAGGCGCTCGCCGAGTTCCTGTTCAATTCCGAGGACGCGCTCCTGTCCTTCGACATGTCGGAGTACATGGAGAAGCACAGCGTGTCGCGCCTGGTGGGCAGCCCTCCGGGCTACGTCGGCTTCGACGAGGGCGGCCAGCTGACGAAGGCCGTGCGCCAGCGTCCCTACTCGGTGGTGCTGTTCGACGAGATCGAGAAGGCTCACCCCGACGTGTTCAACATCCTGCTTCAAATTCTGGAGGAAGGTCGCTTGACCGACGCGCAGGGCCGCACGGTGGACTTCCGCAACACGGTCATCATCATGACGTCGAACGTGGGCGCGCGCGAAATCGCGCAGCCTACCACGTTGGGCTTCTCCACCGAAGAGCAGGCGGGCCTGTCCGACAAGGAGATCAAGAGCCGCGTCATGGCCGAGATGAAGAAGCTGTTCAGGCCTGAATTCCTGAACCGCATCGACGAGATCATCGTGTTCAAGTCCTTGAACGACGAGCAGATCGCCGAAATCGTCAAGCTCATGGTGGCCGACCTGCGCGAGCGCTTGATCGACCAGAACATGTCCATCAACTTGAGCGACGCCGCATGCCGGCTCGTCGCGAAAGAGGGGACCGACGCGGCGTACGGCGCTCGTCCCTTGCGCCGCGCCATCCAGCGCTTGCTGGAAGACCCCCTGTCCGAGGAAATCCTCGAGGGCAAGTGGACCAGCGGTTCGGTCATCGACGTGGACGCGGTCGACGGCGAGCTGGTGTTCACGTCGGGTTCCGGGTCTATCCCCGCGCCTCGGAAACGTGATAGCATAGCAAGAGACGCAGAATTGCTGCTGACGAACTACGACTTGGGCCATGCCGGCGTGTCCGGCGGCGGGTCCCTGTCCGGCGGTGCAGCTGATTAACAAGATTCCGGCGGTCGAATGGCCGCCGGAACTGTATGATGCCACGAACGACCTACAAGAAGGAACGGTATGACCAAGACCATCGACCCCGTATTCTCCTCGGAGGTTCTGAAATCTCCGGAGCTTGCCTTCGACCACTTCGACTTCGATGCGATCTCGCAGGCGATGGGAGGGCTTAAAGGGGAGGTCGACAAGAACCCGCAAACCGCAGCCATCATACTGGCCGGCGGCACGGGCGACCGCTTTGGCAAAGAGGGCGGCAAGCAGCTGGTGGAGATTGCCGGCAAGCCCATTCTTACCTGGTCGGCCGAGGCGTTCGACGCGGTGGGCGACATCGGTCTCATCGTTATCGTGTGCCCGGAGGAACGTTGCAGCGAATACCTCAAGCGCGCCATCGACCCGTTCCCGTTCGTGACGCCCGTGGTAGTGGCCCCTGCGGGTCCCAGCCGCCAGGAGTCGGCGTTTTCGGGCTTGGAGTACGTGCCCGACGACTACGGCTACGTCATCCTGCATGACGGCGCGCGGCCCCTCATCACGCCGGAGCTCATCTCGCACACCATCAACACGCTCAAGGGGAACATCGAGTCGGACGGCGCCGTGGTGGCGCATCCGGCGGTCGACACGCTCAAGGTGGTCGAAAACGGCGTCATCATGGGAACGCCCGATCGCCGCGTGTTCTGGAACGCGCAGACGCCGCAGGTGTTCCGCGCGGGCATCTACCGGCGCGCCCACGCGTCGGCGCTGTCCGACGGGTTCATGGGCACGGACGATTCGTCGCTCATCGAGCGTCTGGGCGGCAAGGTGCTCGTGGTCGAAGGAAAGCGCGACAACATCAAGCTGACCGTGCCCGAGGACTACCTGATGCTGGTAGCGGCGGTACGGGCCATGTACATGAAGGGGATGGAAGAATAGTGGCGGGCGCGACGACTTTTCCGGAGGTCCGCTCATGAGCATGTCCTGCAGCGACAATCCGTTGTCGAACCTGCGCATCGGGCAGGGCTACGACGTGCATGCGTTCGCCGAGGGTCGCAAACTGATTTTGGGGGGCGTGGACATCCCGTATGATCGGGGGCTTTTGGGCCATTCGGATGCCGACGTGCTGGCGCATGCGATCTCTGACGCGCTTCTGGGCGGCGTGCGCGGCGGGGACATCGGAAAGCTGTTCCCCGATACCGATCCCGCTTTCAAGGACGCCGATTCCCTCAAGCTTTTGGAAGCCGTGGCGGCGTTCGTGCGCGATCGCGGCTACGAGATCCTTGACGTGGACAGCGTGATAGCGGCGCAGGCCCCGAAGCTTTCGCCGTATCGCGACCAAATGCGTCAGAACCTTGCGCAGGCTATGGGAGTTTCGGTCGACAGCGTGGGCGTGAAGGCCACCACGACTGAGCGTTTGGGTTTCGAAGGCCGTGAAGAGGGCATATCCGCTACCGCAGTCTGTTTGCTCTGTCGATGTCGTTAGGGGTCGGCTGCCCCGAATTGCAGCCGGCACGCTTCGCTATGCTACAATTCCACATCGACAGTTAGGGTATTCATGAACATATTCAAAACCATTGGCGAGGACATCCGAGCGGTCAAGGACCGCGACCCCGCAGCTCAGAACTCGTTCGTCATCTGGCTGACGTACCCGGGTCTTCATGCCCGCTGGTCTCATGTGGTCGAGCATTGGCTGTGGAACCACGGGCTGAAAAGCCTCGCTCGCATATCGTCGCAGTTCACGCGCTTCATGACCGGCGTGGAAATTCACCCTGCAGCCGTGATAGGCCGACGCTTCTTCATCGACCACGCCATGGGGGTCATCATCGGTGAAACCACGATCATCGGCGACGATTGCACGCTGTACCAGGGCGTCACGCTGGGCGGTACCGGTAAGGAAACCGGAAAGCGCCATCCTACGCTGGGAAACAACGTGCTGGTGGGCGTGGGTGCGGCGGTGCTCGGCAACATCACCATAGGCGACGGCTCGAAAGTGGGCGGCGGCGCCGTGGTGGTGAACGACGTGCCGCCGAACTCCACGGTGGTCGGCATTCCCGGTCGCGTGGTGGTGCGCGACGGGCATCGCGTTGAAAGCGAAGCGAAGGATGCGGCGCAGCACAAGGAGAATCTGCCCGATCCCATCGAGGAGCGGTGCGCGAACCAATGCGAGCGTATCGAGGCGCTCGAACGCAGGCTGAAGGAACTTGAGGAGCAGAAGGGGCGCTCATGATCAAACTCTACAACACCAAAGCGCGCGAAAAGGTGCCGTTCGAATCGCGCGAGCGCGGCAAAGTGGGCATGTACGTGTGCGGGCCCACGGTGTACAACTACATCCACATCGGCAACGCGCGTACGTTCATCAGCTTCGACGTCATCCGTCGTTACTTCATGTGGCGCGGCTTCGACGTGACGTTCGTGCAGAACGTCACCGACGTCGACGACAAGATCATCGCGAAGGCGAACGAGGAAGGGCGCGAGGCGTCTGCCGTGGCGGCCGAGTACACGGCTGCGTTCATCGAGGACATGCGCAAGGCGAACGTGCTCGATCCCGACATTCGGCCGAAGGCGACCGAAGAGATCCCGGCCATGATCGAGCTTATCCAGGAGCTGATCGACGGCGACCATGCGTACGAAGTGGACGGCGACGTGTACTTCGCCGTGCGGTCGTTCCCCGCGTACGGCCAGCTGTCGGGCCGCAACGTCGACGAGATGGAATGCGGCCACCGCGAGCTGCGCGCTGACGGCAAAGGCATCGAGGACCGCAAGCGCGATCCGCTCGACTTCGCGCTGTGGAAGGCGGCGAAGCCCGGCGAGCCTTCGTGGGAGTCGCCTTGGGGCCAGGGCCGTCCCGGTTGGCATATCGAATGCTCGGCCATGTCGCGCAGGTACCTAGGACTGCCGTTCGACATTCACGGCGGCGGCGCCGATCTGGTGTTTCCGCATCACGAGAACGAATGCGCGCAAAGCGAAGCGGCGTGCGGCTGCACGTTCGCGAACTACTGGATGCACGGCGGCATGCTGCAGATCAACGCCGAGAAGATGAGCAAGTCGCTGGGCAACTTCATGCTGCTGCGCGACGTGCTGGAAACGACGCGCCCCGAAGTGCTGCGCTTCCTTATGCTGCAGACGCATTACCGCAGCCCCTTGGATTTCTCCGACGAGCGCTTGGCCGAGGCCGAAGCGGCGCTCGGACGCATCGAGAACGCGGTTCGCAATCTGGATTGGCAGCTTGAGAACGTGGAGGACGTTCCGTCGCCGCTCGATACGCGCGAGCTGATGAAGCGCGCGAAAGAGGCCAAGATCTCGTTCATCTTGGCCATGGACGACGATTTCAATACGTGCCGCGCCCTGGGCGAGGTGTTCGACCTGGTGGCCGACGTGAACGCGCAGGTTACGGGCAAAACGCTCTCGCTTTCCGATGTGCCCATCGTGCGCGAGGTGCGCGATACCATCGTGGAACTGGTGGGCGTGTTCGGCATCGACGTGGCGGCGGCTGCCGACTGCGACGAGTCCGACGCGTATCCCGCCGAGGTTGTTCCCTTGGCGGCGGACGTGGCCGGTTACGTTGGCTCGGATGCGTCCGAGGCCGTGGAAGCGCTGCTGGCGGCTCGCACGGAGGCGCGTGCGGCCAAGGACTGGGGTCGTGCCGACGCCGTTCGAGACGGCCTGTGCGCCCTTGGGTTCGTTATCGAGGACACCCCGCAGGGGCCGCGGGTTTCTCTGGCTTAGGCTGTCTGTAGATTTGCCGGCTGACGAGGCCGGATGACGTTACGGGGTCGTGCAGCACGGTTCCGTCGCTTGATCGCCGCTTTCGCGCGCTTGCCGTGCGCTCGGCGATGCATCGCGGCGGTTTCGGACGCTGCACGGCCTTTTGCTCGCTTACGAACAACGAGGTTTCGACTATGCTTGGTCAAAATCGTACTCCCGAGCTGCTTGCCCCCGCTGGAGGGCGTGCGCAGCTGGAGGCTGCCGTGCGCTTCGGCGCGGACGCGGTGTACTTAGCTGCCGATCGGTTCGGGATGCGCCAGCGTGCCGAGAACTTCGCGCTATCCGATATCCCCGACGCGGTCGCGTTCGCGCACGCTGCGGGTTCTCGCGTGTTCGTGACCATGAACACGCTTATGCATGCAGACGATTTGGCGGCGCTGCCGGAATACCTTGAGGCGCTTGCCGCCGCGCAGGTGGACGCGTTCATCGTGAGCGACTTGGGGGCGTTTCGCCTTGCGCAGAGGCATGCGCCCAGCGTGGCGCTGCACGTGAGCACGCAGGCTTCCGTAGCCAATGCCGAAGCGGCGCGCGTTTGGCATGAGCTGGGGGCGTCGCGCGTGGTGTGCGCGCGGGAAATGAGCGTGGAGGACATTGCCCGCATGTGCGCCGATGCGCCGCGCGAGCTGGAGATCGAGGCGTTCGTACACGGGGCCATGTGCATGGCGGTGTCCGGTCGTTGCCTGATCAGCTCGGTCATGGCGGGGCGCTCGGGCAACAAGGGGCACTGCACGCAGCCGTGTCGCTGGAGCTACGCGTTGGTGGAGGAGAAGCGCCCGGGCGAGTACTATCCCATCGAGGAGGACGTGCGCGGCTCCTACGTCATGAACGCGCAGGACCTCAACATGCTGGTGCATCTGGACGACCTGGCTTCCGCGGGCGTGGATTCGTTCAAGATCGAGGGGCGCAACAAGCGGGCGTTCTACGTGGCCTCGGTGGTGCACGCGTACCGCTCGGTGCTCGACGGGGCCGATCCGGCCGAGGTCGCTTCGGAGCTGCTTGCCATTTCCCATCGCCCGTACGGCACGGGGTTCTACTACGGCGACGCCGAGCAGGCGCCCGACCGCGACGGCTACCTGAAGGAATGCCTGCACGCGGGCACGGTCGAGTCGTGCGAGCCCGCCGGGGAAGGGCTGTGGCGCGTGCGCGCGACCTGTCGGAACCGGTTCTGCGAAGGCGACCGCTTGGAGGTCCTCTCGCCTCGTCGGCCGGTGGGCTTCGTGTCGGCGCGAAACCTTGCGTGGGTTCCTCGGCCCGACGAGGACGATCCTTGCCCGGCGCCCGTGCCGGTGGCCGTTGCGAACCGCGCTGCCGAGTCTTATGCGTTCTTGGTCGAGGCCGAGCTTCGGCCGGGCGACTTCCTGCGCATCCGCATGAGCTGAGCGTACCGAAGCGATCCCTTATCGAGAGGGTCCCGTTACGCTTGTCGCGCCTGCTTGGGGCTATGCTGAGGTATCGATCCTCAGCAGCTTCAATGCTCCTAGAAAAGCGAGGTGCACCATGTCCGGTCGTGCGTATCGTGCTTCAACCGCATCCGTCGCCACGCGTCGTTCGTCCGCCGTCGAATCGGGCGGGCATCGCGGCCGCCTAACGCCCGAGACAGTGGTTATGTGGACTGCGTACGTGCTTACCGTTGCGGGAAACGTGGCCATAGAGGCCGGGCGGCTTGGGGGTGTTACGTCGGCGACGGTTGCGTACGGGGTGTTCGCCTGGTTCACACCGGCGGGCTACGTGTTTTCCATCTGGTCCTTGATCTATGTGGCGCTGATCGTGTGGCTGGTTTCCTACACCAAAGGCGCTTCCGCCCGACGTAGGCTCTTCACGCCGACGGCCGGCTTGTTCGTTGCGAGCAGCGTTTTGAACGTGCTCTGGCTGGTGCTGTGGCATTTCCAGATGATCGCTGCTTCCTTCGTCGTTATTCTGATCGACTGGTTTGTTCTGGCGGCGCTGTATTTGACCGTCAGGCGGGGGACCGATTCTCTTGCTGGCTGGGTTCCCGTTTCCATCTATACGGCATGGGTGACGGTTGCGACGTTGTCGAATCTGGCTATCGTGGTCACACGGGCGGTTGGAGGGGGCGTTCCGCTTTTGAACGGGTTGTCCGTCGTAGTGTTGACGGCGGGCGTTGTTTCCCTGGGTCTTTTCATGTGGGCGAAGTTTGGCGATGTGACGTTTCAGCTGGTGTTTCTATGGGCTCTGGTGGGCGTTGGCGTGCATGTGCTCGAGGTGTCGTCGGTGACGGCTGTGGCCGTATGGGTCCTCTGCGCTCTTGGCGGGCTGCCAATGCTTGTGTCTTTCGCGAAGTCGCGCAGCGCGTCGCGCGGGCGAGCCTAGGCGTTTCTTCGATTCGCGGACAGCTAATATTTGTTTTTCGACGAAACGCCCCGCGCTTCTTGCTATGATAAGCGCAAGGTAATCCCGGACGAAAGGGGTTGTTATGGGAACGAAAGCAGCGGAGGCGCTCGACGTATCCTTTGACGAGCTGCCGAACTACCTGCACGCGAAGCATTCCGTGTACATGGAGGTCGGCAGCGCAACGTACTACCTTACCGACGTGAACGACCGGTACTGGCGCGCTCAGGCTACCGATCGGCTCAACGACAAGGGGCACTATGTCGACGCGAGCGACCTGGTGCCTACGGTGAGCGAGTTCTTGACGCTTCCTTTTGCGGACGGGAAATCGATCGCCGACTTGTTTGACGAAGCGACATTCTACGCGTCCGAGAAAACCGAATAGCAAAGCCGAAAGGCGGTCGATCGAACGGCCGCCTTTCTTTTTTGCGCGCGAGGCACAGTGCGGCTGCTTGAGGGCGCTCGAAAGTGCTCGAGGGTGCTTGTGCCCATGCTCAAAAATTTTTTCAAAAAACCGCTTGACCCTCGATCTGATTCGGGTATACTAGTCCTCGCACTTTTGAAGGGGCCTTAGCTCAGCTGGGAGAGCGCATGGCTGGCAGCCATGAGGTCAGGGGTTCGATCCCCCTAGGCTCCACCATTAATTACGCAGGTCAGGCAGTGATTGTCTGGCCTGCTTTTTTATGTTTGGGGAAATATCACAAATGTGGGTCCCCCCATGAATTTTCACCGTACGTTCTCGTGAGCGGCGCGATGCGCACGGGACACGGGGTACAGCACGATATACGGCGATCGGCCTGTGGGGCACGCCGCGTCGCGCATGCGTATGGACTGCGAAATGGAACCGAGTTTTTTCGCGGTGCCGCGAAAGCTCGACCTTCTGTCAAAACGAGCGAGTTTTGCTGGTGAATTAACGTCTACAAGGAACTTGCGCACGAAAAACCGCCTTCGCTGGCAGGTTTTGACGGTTAGGGGTTGCCGAGCCGGCCATACTCTTCGCCGCCGCCGGACCCGTTTTGCGTTTTGCCTGATCATGGATCCTAGCTGCTGAATTGCATTTTCCCGGGCGCCCGTCCCGCCGGATCAAACGACCTCAAACCGTCAGAACCTGCCAGCGAAGGCGTTTTTTCGCGCGCTGCCGATGGGAATGGGGCGAAACGGCGACCCGGAGGGCGGTTGCGGCGCGGATCGACAGCCCGGGGAGCCGCAGCGCGGGTCGGCGACTCGGGAGCGACTGCAGCACGTCCGCGGTTCAGGGGCGACTACGGCACGTCCGCGACCCGGGGGCGGCTGCGGCGCAGGGCTGGGTCGCTCCTGTCCAATGGGCCGCGCTTCTCCCTCAAAACCAAGAAGGCCTCCCCGAACGCTTGCAGCAACGTCCGAGGAGGTCTTCGTCGAGGTTGGGGAGGGGTGTCTAGCGATGCCTTGCCGGGTTCTCTATTCCGCGGCGCAGGCCTGCTCGATTTGGGCGATGATGGGGTCGAGCGCTCCGTCCACGTCGTAATCCTCCACGCGGCCGGCATCGCACAGGCGCGCGAACGCCGGATCGATGGGCAGGGTGGCGTAGGCGGGGATGTTGTAGCGCTCTGCCACGACGGAGCCCTGGGGCTCGCCGAAGATATGATGCTCCTTGTCGCAGTTGTCGCACTTGAAGTAGGCCATGTTCTCCACCAGGCCCAGCAGCTCGACGTTCATGTCGTGAGCCAGGTTCACGGCCTTGCCCACGATCATGGCCACAAGCTCCTGCGGGGCCGACACGGTGACGATACCGTCAACCGGCAGCGACTGGAACACGGTGAGCAGCACGTCGGAGGTTCCCGGAGGCATGTCGACGAACAGGTAGTCGATCTCGCCCCAGTTCGTTTCGCTGTAGAACTGGCGGATGGCGTTGCTGACCACGGGCCCGCGCCATGCTACCGGCACATCGTCTTTCGGAAGCATGAGGTTGGTGGACATGACCTTGATGCCGCTTTGCGTCTGCGACGGCAGGATGCCGTCGGCGTCGGCTGCCAGGGGGTTGGTGATGCCGAACGTCTTGGGAATGGAAGGACCGGTGACGTCTGCGTCCAGAATGCCCACGTTGAATCCGCGCTTCTGCATTTGGCTGGCCAGCAGGCTGGTCACGAGCGACTTGCCCACGCCGCCTTTGCCGGATACGACGCCGATGACGTGCTTGATGTTGCTGCGGGAGTTGGTTTCGATGGTGGAGGGACCTTGGGCCGTGCGATCGCCGCAACCGGACACGCCGCAGCTGCCGCACTCATGCGAACATTCTTCTGCCATGACTTCCTTCTTTCTGGGTTTTCAACGCCCGTCTGCGGCGGGCGCGTCTCTCGTCGTACCGCGCATGATAGCATAAGCTGAAGCAACGAAACGGATAGAAAGCGGGCTACGCACGATGCGGTCCGCGAAAGAAAGGGCGCGCATGCTGTTTGCAAATATCAATCTACTCGACGATAACCTGGACTTTCGCGAAAATCAATGGGTGGGTGTTGCGGACGGGCGCATTACCTACTTGGGCGACACGCCGCCCGAGTCCGCCGCCGCCCAAGCATTCGGCGAAGTGTATGACGGCCGCGAAAAGCTCTTGCTTCCCGCGCTGTATAATGCGCATGCGCACGCGCCCATGACGCTGCTGCGCGGCTACGCGGAGAACCTTCCCTTGCAGGCGTGGCTCAACGACGCGGTGTTTCCGTTCGAGGCCAAGATCACCCCGCAAGATTGCTACTGGGGCACGCTGTTGGCATGCGCCGAAATGGTGCGCTACGGCGTGGTGAGCTTTTCGGACATGTACTACCACATGCAGGAGGGCGCTCGCGCCGCCATTGATGCGGGCATCAAGATGAACCTGAGCGACTCGCTGATCGCGTTCGGCGACGTGGGGCTGGACGATTTGCCGCTGCAGTCGCAGCTCATCGACCTGATCGCGAATTTCCAAGGCGCGGCCGACGGGCGCATCGTGGTGGATTGCAACATCCACGCCGAGTATACGTCGAACCCGCGGGCGGTCTCCGACATGGCCGAGTTCGCGCGCGAGCACGGGCTTCGCTTGCAGGTGCATGTGTCGGAAACGCAGCTGGAGCACGAGGAGTGCAAGCAGCGCCACGGCGGCCTGACGCCCGTGCGCTACTTCGAGAGCCTGGGCGTGCTGGACGGCCCGGTGACCGCGGCCCACTGCGTATGGGTGGACGACGGGGACATCGACGTGTTGGCGGCCAAGGGCGTGCACGTGGCCGTCAATCCCGCGTCCAACATGAAGCTGGGCAGCGGCTTCGCCCCCGTCCCCAAGATGCTCGAGCGCGGGGTGAGCGTGTGCCTGGGCACCGACGGTATGGCCTCGAACAACAACCACGACATGTTCCAGGACCTGTACCTGCTGGCCCTGCTGTACAAGGGGTCGACGCAGGACCCGGCGGCGGTCTCGCCCAAGCAGGCGCTCGCCGCCGCCACGCGCGCGGGCGCGCTCTCGCAGGGGCGCGAGGACTGCGGCCTGGTGGCCGAAGGGGCGCGGGCCGACCTGTGCGTGCTCGACGCGTCGGGCCCGTCCTGGGCGCCCATGACCGACCCGCTCTCGAACGCGGTGTACGCGGGCCATGGTGCCGACGTGTGCCTGACCATGTGCGACGGGCGCGTGGTGTACCGCGACGGCGCGTGGCCCACGATCGACGTCGAGCGCGCCAAGGCCGAGGTGTCCGCGCGCACGAAGCGCATCATCGGGGAGTTGTAGAAAAAGGTTCTGATCAGGTACTTCTATTTCTTGTGCTTTAAGGGGTTCTGGCTGCTGGCCGGACGGTTCGGCTCCGAAATCCATAGGGGAGGGCTTTCGTGCGAAGGCCCTCCTTTTTCATTGCGGGCCGGTTCCGAGCGCGCCGCATTCTTCGCGTATTCGCCCTTTTTCGAGAAACCGGGCAAAAGCGCGTAACGTTTTTGCCGGCCGGGCCGTCTAATGATGAAACGGCCGAAGATGAGGAGGACGCGCTTTTGGAAGATTTGATGCAACGAGCCCGAAAAGGCGACAGCGAGGCGTTCGTCGCGCTGTTCGAGCGAAGCAGGCCTGCGCTATGGCGAGCGGTCTTGGCGGTGCTTGGGAACGAGTGCGATGCGGCCGATGCGCTGCAAGAGGCGGCCGTCAAAGCCTGGCAAGCCATCCCTCGATTCGAAGGGCGCAGCAACGTGGAAACCTGGTTCATGCGCATCGCGTTGAGGGTTTCCTTCGATATGCGCGACAAGCGAAGCCGCGAAGCCCCTTACGCTCCCGAGGCGTTTCAGGCCGATGAGCCCTCAAGCCGCGACGACCGCGAGAGGGGCGGGGCCGATACGGTTCCTCTTGACGACTTTCGCGTGATTGCCGGGGGAAAGCACCGAGCCGACCGGGACGAAGCGATGGACGTGCGCCGCGCGATCGCCCAGCTTCCCCCTGACGATCGCCTGGTGCTCACGCTGTTCTACCTCGACGATTTTCCCACGCAGCAGATTGCGACCATGTTGAACGTGTCGGTTGGCGCGGTGCGCGCGCGGCTGGCGCGTGCACGCTCTCGATTCAAGGACGTGTACTGCGGAAACGACAACCAGAAAGCGGAGGTGGCCCGATGACGCACCCTATGAACAACGATGATGAACTGCGCCGCCTGCTGGCGCGCGGCATGAACGACCCGATGCCCCCCGAGGCCCGTGCCAAGCTTGAGCGCACGTACGCCTCGCTCGATTCCATCCCCCAGATGTCGGCGGTATCCGGGACGGCTGCGGGTTCGAATGCGTCGGCAAGCGAGGACGAGGCCGTGCATCCGGTTACGGAAAAGCGTCTGACCAGGCGCGGCTTTGTGGTGGCTGCGGCCGCTGTTGCGGCGGCGGCCATGCTGGGCGGCGCGGCGTATGCGGGATCCCGCTTGCTGCAGATGCAGCCGGGCGACGCCTTGTTTTTCCAGGGCGGCAAGAACCTGCCCGTGTACAGCAGCTTGCAGAAGGGGGTTTCCAGCTTGCAGGCCGATGTGGGGCAGACGGCGGAAGTGGAAGGCGTGCGCGCGACGCTGGACTCCGTGTCGTGCGATCGCAGCATCGTGAACCTGTTCTTCACGCTTGAAGAAGACGGCGGCTTCGACTTGTCGGAGTTGTCGAACTACCAGGGTTCTCAGGAAAACGACTGGTCGAAGCTGCAGAACTTGGCTCCACGTTTTGGATACGAGCTGACAAGCAACGGCGAAACTTTGGGCACCGGCTCCGTTGACCAGCTTGACGCGTACATGGAGGACGGCAAGGTGAAGGTCATGCAGCGCATCGTGCCGGAGTCTACGCTGCCCGACCAGGTGGACGTCGTGCTGAAAGGCTGGGCTCCTTGGAGCGCGGATGCCGAAAGCGGTACGGCGAACTTCTCGATGGATGCCGGCTTGGATTTGAGCACGGTCGACCAGCCGCGCGAGCTGGGGTCGCAGGATTTGACGTTCTTCACGAGCGCAGGCGAGAAGACCATGGGCATCAAGCGCTTCACGTCGTCCGAGCTGGGCACGGTGATGGTGGTTCGCAACGACGAGGTGGAAACTACCGAGGAGAGCGGTCGGCCCCTGTACCGCGTGCCGGATAGCGCGCTGGCGCCCGGCATGCTCAAGGTGGCCGATGACCGGGGCAACGTATTGGTGCCGGTGGGAGCGGGCGATGGAGGGGGCATCGATCCGGCGGGGGACTACGTGGTGGAGTACGCGAACCTTTCCCCCGATGCGAAGAGCGTCACGTTCACGCCTATGTTGAACGCGGTGGATTGGGAGTCCCTCTCCGTTGACGAGCGCAAGGCGCTCGACGACGGGAACTCGCAGCAGATCGACGTTTCGCAGATAGGCGCGAAGCTGCCCACGAGCGAATACGGCGGCTACGAGCTGGCCGGCTGGGACGTGAAGGATAGGACGGTGAGCATCACGCTCAAGCCTTACGGCTGGCAGGCCATGGGCGGCTATATGGAGCTTATTCCCGAAGAAGATGCAACGCCCCTGGTGAGCACGTGGACGAATCCTGAAACCGGCGAGACAGGGCAAGGCTACCACTCGGCCATCGTGTGGAGGAAGCGCGATTACTTGACGGGCGAACTGGTGCAGATGACGTCGTATTATGCGGCGAGCGACGAAGAGCTGCGCGGGTTGACGAGCTACGGCTATCGCAGCGCGTTCGGTGAATACCGCGAGGAGTCGGATGCGGCGCAGACCGTGTCGTTCGCTTAAAGGTTCGCCGGTTGGCAACGCTTGCTTCGAGGTTGCCGAGCGCAGCGCATGGTCGCTGCGCTCGGCGGTTCCGGGCGTAGCCGCGTCGACTCTTGCTTGGCGGCCTGCGCTCAGGAGGTGGGCGCGAATCGACACGTGGCTCCGGTTACGCTCGAAACCGTCACGGGTCTTCATTCGCGCCCGCATTTCGCGTGCCTGCTTTACGCCTCGCATCCATGCTGGTTTGTCGGCAAGCGCGGGCGAGCCCCCGCGGCGCTGCGGAAAGTTCAGCTAGGCGAACGGGCGGAAAAGCACTATTCTGGATTGGTGATAATTCTGCAGCGGTCAAGCCGCCTGCCGTCTGCCGCGCGTCGCTCGTCGTCTGCTGCGCGGGCGTTGTGCGGCTTGGTTTGCGCTGGTGATCGAACATGTCGATGGAGGGAGCCGGTTCTATGCTGAGGATGCCCGATGCGCGAATCGATGGGTTCATTGCCGAGGACGTGCCGTACGTCGATTTGACGTGCGCCGTGCTGGGCATTGGCGACGAGTCGGGGGAGATGGACTACTTCACGCGCGAGGATTGCGTGCTGGCCGGCGTCGGAGTGGTGACGCGCATTATGGCGAAGCTGGGCTGCCAGGTGGTTTCGGCTGCGGCCGACGGGGATCGCGTGGCGGCTGGCGAGACGTTCATGACCGTGCGCGGTCGTTCGGCGGACTTGCACGCGGCATGGAAGGTGTGCCTCAACGTGTTCGACCATCTGTCGGCCGTGGCCACGAAGACGCGCGCCATGGTGGATGCCGCGCATGCGGGAAACCCTCGCTGCGAGGTGCTGACCACGCGCAAGAGCATGCCGGGTGCGAAGGATCTGTTGACCGAGGCCGTCATGGCGGGCGGCGCGTTCCCTCACCGGTTGGGGCTGTCCGAAACGGTGCTCGTGTTCGAGCATCACCTTACGTTCTTCGGCGGATTCGACGCGTTCGTCGAGCAGCTGCCGACCATCAAAGCCCGCTGCATCGAGAAAAAGCTGTTCGTAGAGGCGAATGCCGAGCAAGCGCGCATGTTGGCGCGCGCCGGGGTGGACGGCCTGCAGCTGGACAAGATCCCGACGGACGAGTTGGCCTTGCTGGTTCAAGAGCTGCGTCGGATCGACCCGCGCTGCACACTCGTCGCGGCGGGGGGCGTGAATCCCCGCAACGCCGGCGCGTATGCTGCGACGGGCGTTGATGGGTTGGCTACGACCGCGCCGTTTTCGGCGAAGCCGCTCGATATGAGCGTGCGCATGCGTGCGGTGTGAGAGCGTCCGGTCTCGCCGTCGGGGCGTCCGGTTGCGTGCGGGGCTATTTGCCCAGGATCTTCTTGATGCCCTTCCCGGCGATGACGGCTCCGCCTCCTATGGCGACCAAGCCGGGGCCGGGCAAAACGAGCATGGGGACTCCCAGCAGCATGATCGCGCCGCCGACGACCGTTTGCACCGCGCCTCCTATGGGGTTGGGCTTGCTGGCGGCGGTCCCGTCTGCGCCTATGACCGTTGCCGAAGCGGCAGGGGCTGCGGGCTTCTTCGCCGCCTGCTTTCCGAACGACGGTGCCACGAAGCGATCGTGGCTGGAAGGCGTCTGACCTGCGTTGTCGCGTGCGCTGGCAACGGGGCTGACGTCGATGATGGGTGCGTGCTTGCTCATACGTCCTCGCTTGCGGTCGGCGGGCTGAACCCGCGGTGTGGTTTCCTCGATTATACGGGGCGCGTTTTCGCTCGGCATCCGATATTGCTTCTCTTCGCGGCATTGTCATCGTTCGGTAACGAATTCTTTGCGACTTCTTCAAAGGTCTGCGGTCATTATCTGCTCGCGACCGGCGCTTGCATGCGATACACTGATGGCAGCGGTTTTCGCGCATCGAGCGCGAGAGTGAAGTAGGCATGTAAGGCTCGACTGTGGTTCGCGCCTGGGAATTCATGGCGAAGGCGCAGGATCACGCAACACGAAAGTTGGTGGTCAACATGGCAGCTCCTGCTACCGAACACGTGCGCAACATTGTGCTGGTGGGCCAAGACGGCGCCGGCAAGACGTCGCTCGCCGAAGCGATGCTGCACGTCAGCGGTCGTACGCCCCGCATGGGCACGACGCACGACGGGAAATCCTACCTCGATTACGACGATGAGGAGATCCGGCGCAAATTCACCATCGGCACGTCCATCGCTCCCGTTCCGTACAAGGATTACAAGATCAACCTGCTGGACACTTCGGGGCACCCGGATTTCATCGGCGATACGCTGGCTACCATGCAAGCCGCTGAGATGGCCTTGTTCGTGGTGGATGCCGTGGCGGGACCGCAGGTCATGACCACCAAACTGTGGCGCGAGGCCGAGGACATGCGTCTTTCCCGCGCCGTGTTCATCAATCATATCGATCGCGAGAACGCCGACTTCGACACCGCTATGGCACTTCTGCATGCGCGCTTCGGGTCGCGTTTGGGCCCGGTGACCATCCCCATCGGCGTCGATGCGGACTTCAAGGGCGTCATCGATGTCATTCGCATGAAGGCGCGCTATTTCGACGAGGGCAGCGACGCGGAGCGCGTCGAGGACATTCCCGCCGATTACGCCGATGCGGCCCAGGCGGCGCGCGACAAGCTGTGCGACCTGGTGGCAGAGGCTGACGACGAGCTGATGATGAAGTACCTGGACGGCGAAGAGCAGCTTACGCAGGCGGAGCTGGAGCAGCTGCTGGACAAGGCTATCGCGCAAGAGCTGTTCATTCCCGTGTTCGTGGGGTCCACCATCATCAAGCAGGGCATACAGGGCGTCATGGAAGACATCGCCACCTACTTTCCCCATCCGCGCCATCATGGCCGCTTCCGCTTGGCCAACGGCGAGGAAACGTTCGTGGACGAGACGGGCGAGCCTGCCGGATTCGTGTTCAAGACGGTATCGGATCCGTTCGTCGGTCGCTTGAGCTTCTTCAAGGTCATATCCGGCGTGCTCGAGCCGGGCATGGAGCTGGTGAACGCCCGCACGGGGAAGAAGGATCGGCTGGGTCACCTGTACGTCATGATGGGCAAGGAAGCCACGGACGTGAAGAGCGCGAAGGCGGGCGACATCATCGTGGTTCCGAAGCTGACGGACACGCGCGCCGGAGACACGCTGTCGAAGTCGGGCTCCGTGGCTATCGATCCCTTGCCGCTTCCCATTCCGCAGTACCCGGTTGCCATCGAGGCCGTCAACAAGAAGGATGAGGACAAGCTGGGCGCGTTCCTGACGCGCGCCGTCGAAAACGACCCCACGCTGCGCGTGAGCCGCAACGAGGAGACGCACCAGACCGTCGTGACCGCTATGGGCGATGCCCAGGTGGACACGTTGCTGGCCCGACTCAAGGAGCAGACGGGCGTCGAGGCGAAGCTGGTGCCCGTCCGCATTCCGTATCGCGAGACCATCTGCAAGGTTGCCGAAGCGCAGGGCCGTCACAAGAAGCAAACGGGCGGTGCCGGTCAGTTCGGCGATTGCTGGCTGCGCTTGGAGCCGAATCCCGGCGGCGGCTACGAGTTCTTGGACGAGATCGTGGGCGGCAAGATTCCGCGCGGGTTCATCCCGGCGGTCGACAAGGGCGTGCAAGACGCGATGACCGAGGGCTTCTTAGCCGGGTATCCCATGGTCGATGTCAAGTGCGCCGTGTTTGACGGCTCCTACCATGCGGTCGACTCCAATGAAATGGCTTTCAAGACCGCAGCGCGCATAGGCTTCCGCGCGGCATGCGAGAAAGCCTCTCCCATTCTGCTCGAGCCGATGGCCACGCTTGACGTGACCGTGACGGAGGAGTACGCCGGCCCCGTCATGGGCGATATCTCCACGCGCCGCGGGCGCATCGTGGGCACCGACTCCAACGATGCGGGAGAGACGGTCATCATGGTGCGCGTGCCGTACGCCGAGGTGGTTACGTACACGAAGGATCTGCGCTCGATCACGCGCGGATCGGGGTCGTACTCCATCGAGCTGGAAGGATACGAGCCCGCGCCCGCCGAAGTGACGAAGAAGCTGGTCGAAGCGTATCAGGAAGCAAGGGCCGCAGGGAACTAGCATCGTTTGCGAGGTGCGTTTGCAAGGTCTGAGGCGCGCCGCCCGTTCGTTCGGGCGGCGCGCTTTTTCATGTGTTGAACCCGCGCTGCGCCAAGGTTTGCTCGACGTTGGGCTTGGCAGCTTCCGGGGCGCGTGCGGCGGCTGCGGGATCAGGCGCATCGGGTTCCCGCTCGGACGGAAGGTCCTGCAGCTTTTTTGAACGATGCGACTGCCAGGAAGGCCGCGGCGGCTATGATGCCCGTGATCGAGAGCGCTGCGGATTGCGCACCGTCCCCGGTTTCGGCGATAGCGGGTTCGGGCTGATCGTCAGGTAGGGGGTTGTCGGCAAGGTCTAAGCGCGCTTCTACCAGGGGCGTCTCTTGATCTTGGTACGCAAGCTCCACGGGGTGCTTGGCCTCGTCAATCTGGTAGCCCTTCGGGGCTCGGATTTCGACCGCTTCGTAGCGGCCGAGCGGCAAGGGCGCGGTGGTTGCCGCTCCCGAATCGTCGGTGAGCAGCGTGGCCGCTACGTCTTCGGCTCGCAAAAGCACCGACCCGTCGACGGCGATGATGTCGTGCGCTGCGCGAATCTCGTACAGCGCTTCGGCAAGCGGCTCTTTGCTGACGGCATCGGTTTTCGCGATGGTTATGCAGCCTTGGGCCGACTGGTTCGGGAACTGGACTTCTGCATGGACGCACGGCTGCGACGGGTCGCCGTAGGCAAGCTCGACCCGCAGGGGCTCGGTTGCGCGGACGTAGCCTTGCGGCGCCTGCGTTTCGATGATCTCGTACGTGCCCAGATGAAGCCCCGTTGCGCATGCCGAACCGCTGTCGTCCGAGGTCAGCGTTGCAACCGTTTCTCCTTGGGATACGCTCGTGGTTCCGTCGGCGCTGACCACGTCTTGAGCGGCGCGCACTTCCCAGCTGATGTCGGGTCGGGCTAGGGGCAGCCCTGTTGCGGCATCGGTCTTGCGAAGGGTCAGGCAAGCCGTTTGGGGCTTGTTCTCGATCGTGACGACCAGGGGGTCTTTCGGATCGTGCCCGTTTCCGGCAGCGAGAGAGAACGGCACGGGATTTGCGTCCAGCACGTAGCCGTACGGCGGTGCGATTTCCTGCACCCAGTACGTTTCTCCGCCGTTGAGCTTGCCGGGCAGCAGGCAGCTGCCCGATTCGTCGGTGGCGAACTCGGTTTCGGCCTTCGCGTTGCCATCGCTATCGGCATTGAAGGGCACTGCATTGCCGAAGCGGTCCAGGATTCGAAACACGGTGCGTCCGGCTATCGTTCGGCCCGTATCCGCATCGCGTTTCACCATCTTCAGAAACGTCCCGGTATCGTTTTCGACCGTGTAGGAGTAGGTGCGCCCGTGATCCGCCACGGTGACGGGGAACGCGGGGGCGGCCTGGTATCCGGCGGGCGTGGTGGCAGGGTCTTCCTGCACAAGGTACGTGCCGAAGGGCAGCGCCCCCGCCTGTTCGGGGTCTTTCGCGTGCGCGGTGGCGGCGCGGCCTTGGTCGTCGGTGACGATGCGTGCTGCAACTTGCCCGCTTGCCTTGTGCACGATGTCGAACGCCACGCCTTTGAGCGGGCGCTTCTCGGCCTTGTCTCCTGTGGTTCCTTCGCCGGTGCCTACCTTGAGGATGGCGATGTCTCCGCGAATTACCCGATCGGGCACTTCGGCGGCGTGAAGCAGCGCGTCGAGCGGCTTGTCGCCCAAAGCCGTGATCGGGCAGACGAAGGCCGGCGATTCGGAAAGCAGGTACCCTTGCGGTGCCGAGACCTCGCGAACCACGAGGGTTCCCAGCGGCAGCCCCGATCCGGCGCCGTTCGACGGAAGCAAAGCGGGGTCGATACGCGCAACGCCTTGCTCGTCGGCGACGGCCGTGAGGGTGAGCGTGGGCGAGAACCCCGATGCGGCGGCTTCTTCCGGCGTTGCGAACACGCCGGCAAAATGCTCAACTTGGAAAACCGCTCCGGCAAGGGTCGCATCGCCCTGTGCCTGCGAGGTCCCCGATTCCGCATCGATCTTTAGTGCGACGGGCTCGACAAGGGCAAGCTGCGGTTCGTCGACGACCCTTGCAAGGGGAGCCTTGCCGTCGAGGCAGCTTTTCACGCTTAGCGCAACGGGATAGCTTTGCGCATCCAGGGCGTAGCCTTTCGGTGCCGAAACCTCTTTGATCCAATATGATCCGGGCCATAGGGTTGCTTCGCTTTGCCCGAAACCGTTTGCGTCCGTTACGATGGTCTGCACCTGGTTGGTGCAAGCGGGGTCATCGTATACGCCGTACACGGCGCCGGAAAGGGCGTAGCAGGGGTTTTCGTTCGTTACCGCGGGTGCTGACGACGTCTTTTGCAGGCCGATGGATCCGGTCAAAGGAGGCTCCCAGCTGTTTGCGTAAGAGGTTTTGCCCCCTTCGACAACGATGGTCTGATCCGATTCGTCCAGGGCGTAGCCGGGCGATGCCGCGGTTTCCACCAGCCGGTATCGACCGAGGGGAACGTCGGCTGCCGTCGCTTTCCCCTTGGCGTCGGTGGTCAGGGAGGCGCATGCCGAGCCGTCGGCGGCAACCAGTTGGTATCGGGCTCCTTCGACGGACGCCTCGGGCACCGCGTTTTCGTACGTCGGGTTTCCGTGCTTTTGAAGTTCGACCGATCCGTGCAGGTAGATAGTGAATTCTCCGACGTTCTGCGCGCCTAGGGGCGAGTAGTGGTTCGGGTACATGCCCGCGCCCGAGCAGTCGATGGCGATCGCATAGCCGCCGTTGCCAAGGCGCGTTCCCGTGAACGGGTAGTGCCCCGGAAGCGGGGTTCCGTACATCGGGCCCGACGTGCAGTGCCCCGTGGCTTCGATTCCGTATTGCGGGAAGCGCACGATGAACGTGTTGCCTCCCATCGGCCCGTCGATTTCGGGGTTCGTGCATTCGACGTAGCAGGTGCCGTTGATGGTCGAGGGCGCGGCGTGCGCCGGTTGCGGCGCGCAGCAGGGAAGGCTTACGATCAGGGTTATGCCCAGTGCTGCGAGAAACCAAATGAGCGCTCCTCGGTCGGATGCTTCGGAGCGAAAGGGCTTCAGCTGTTCGAAGCCCTTTCCGCTTTCCGCACGGTTGTTTGCGCGACGCCGATCCATGGCCGTTCCCTTTCTCGCCGATGGCGGCACCAGCGCGATGCCGTGGCTCCATCATAGCGAGGCGTTCTAGCAGGATCATGACGTGCGTCTAGCGAAAAACCACGCGGTTGTGCGCTGCCTCCAGCGCGCATGCAGCACGGTTCTTGCGCGGGGCCTGCGCGGATCCAACGCGTTCCCGCCCCGATCCTTCCGCCGTCCTAGCAGAATTCTAGCGCGGATCAAGCGCGCGCTTCTCATCAGGCGAAACGACGTTGCAAAGCGGCCGGACGGAACGCGCGAAGCGGCGATGGAGACGTGTCGCGCGCTTCGGGAAAGATGCGTTTATTGAGCAAATTCGCAACAACGCCGGACGCTCGCAGCTTTGGGCCGACCCCTTGAATTACAATAGCGCACGTCAAAAACGTCTTCGAGCCGCGCTCGAATCCCGATCGCGCGGCGTTTTCCGAATGACCCGCGTGCGTTAGGAGCATCGTCATGTGCGGAATCGTTGGATATACGGGGCGTCGTCCCGTTCAGGACATTCTCATCGAGGGGCTTTCGCGGCTCGAGTACCGCGGCTACGATTCGGCCGGCGTGGCCATCGAGCAGGACGGCAAGCTCGAAGTCGTTCATCGCAAGGGCAAGGTAAGCAGTTTGGCCCACACGCTCGGGCATTTCGATTTCACCGGCACCTGCGGTATCGGGCACACGCGTTGGGCTACGCACGGACGTCCGAGCGAAGCGAACGCGCATCCGCACACGTCGTGCAATGGTCGCATCGCGGTGGTGCACAACGGCATTATCGAGAACTTCGCCGAGTTGCGCGAAGAGCTGGAGGGGTTGGGCCACGTTTTCACCAGTCAGACCGATACCGAGGTCATTCCGCATTTAGTGGAGGAGGCGTATCGCGAAAGCCACGACCTCATGCAGGCCGTGCGCGAGGCTGCAGAGCGCCTGATCGGCGCGTACGCTATCGCGGTGGTCAGCTCCGACGAGCCGGGAACGCTCGTGGTGTCGCGCAAAGACTCGCCGCTGGTGGTGGGGCTTGCCGACGACGGCGCGTACGTGGCCAGCGACATCATCGCCGTGATCGACGCGACGCGCGACGTGGCGGTGCTTTCGGACGGCGACATCGCCAAGCTTACGCCGGAATCCTCCGAGTTCTTCAACGTTCGCGGCGAGCGATTCCAGCCTGAGATCACGCATGTGGACTGGGACGTCGACGTGGCGGAAAAGGGCGGCTATCCCGACTTCATGCTCAAAGAAATCCACGAGCAGCCGCGCGTCATCCGCGACACGTTGGCGGGCCGCCTGGTCAACGGCGCGCTGGCTATTGACGAGCTTGATCTGTCCGTTGAAGAACTCAACTTGATCGACCGCGTGTACGTCATTGCGTGCGGCACGTCGTACCATGCCGGGCTGATCGCGAAGAACCTGATCGAGGGCTGGGCGCGCATCCCGACGGAGGTCGAGGTTGCCAGCGAGTTCCGCTATCGCAACCCCATCATCACGCCGACTACGCTGGTGGTTGCCGTGTCGCAGTCGGGCGAGACGGCCGACACGCTGGCCGCCATTCGCGACGCCCGCGTGAAGGGCGCGCGCGTGTTCGGCATTACCAACGTGGTGGGTTCGCCCGTTGCCCGCGAAAGCGACGGCGTGATCTACACGAAGGCGAACAAGGAGATCGCGGTGGCGTCCACGAAGTCCTTCTTGGGGCAGGTGGTGTCGCTGACGCTTCTGGCAATGCTGTTGGCCCAGGTGAAGGGCAAGCTCAAGATGAACCAAGTGCGTCTTCTGTTCCGCGAGCTGGCCGACACCGCCGATCAGGTCGAGCGCATCCTGGCCGACACGTCCGCCATCGACGAGGCGGCGCGCGCGTGCAAGGACGCGGCCAGCGCGCTGTTCGTGGGACGCGGCATGGGCGCCGCCATCAGCTACGAAGGCGCGCTCAAGCTCAAGGAGATCAGCTACCTGCACGCCGAGGCGTATCCGGCGGGCGAGATGAAACACGGCCCCATCGCGCTTCTCGACGAGGGCTTTCCCGTTATTGCCGTAGCTACGAAAAGCCCGGTCTACGACAAGCTGATCTCCAACTTGCAGGAAAGCAAGGCGCGCGGGGCCATGGTGGTGGCCATCGCCACCGAGGGCGACCAGGAGATCAAGCAACACGCCGATCATGTCATCTACATCCCGAAGGTGCGCGATGCGTTTTCCGCCATCACCGCCAGCGTGCCGCTGCAGCTGTTCGCGCGCGCCATCGCCGTCGAGCGAGGATGCGATGTGGACCAGCCGCGCAACTTGGCGAAGAGCGTGACCGTTGAATAGGGAAGGGGAGTTCGTGGAGCAGGGAAAACGCGTGGATTCGTCCGATGCCGCCGGCATGTTCGATGCCGTGGAGGGCGCGGTCGGTTTGGGCATGGACATTGTGGAGATCGCTCGAATGCGGACGATCCTGCAGCGCACTCCCAGCTTCCGTACGCGCGTGTTCTCTGAGGACGAGCGCGCCTATTGCGACGCGACGGCTGCGCCCGAGGTGCATTACGCCACGCGCTTCGCGGCCAAGGAGGCCGTGGTGAAGGCGCTTGGCACGGGGTTCTCCCGGGGCATCGGCGTGCGCGACATCGAGGTGCGGCGCAACGCGAAGGGCCGTCCCTACGTGGTGCTGTCGGGTCGTGCGAAGGAGGTGGCGCGCGAGCAGGGCGTTCGCGAGCTTCCGTTGTCGCTGTCCTACACGCATACCGACGCGGTAGCTTGCGCGATGGCCATCACCGAGGATTCCGTGCGCGCGCAAGAGGAGCGCGTGAACCCCATGGAAGAGCTGGCGAAGCAGTTCAAGGAAGCGCGCAGCATGCTCGACGAGCTGGACGCGCCGAAGAAGGCCGACCCCGCCTCGTAGACGGGCTGCTTGGGGTGCGGATGCGGGCGTGGGCGCGGTCGCATGCGGCTTGACCGGGCGCTTCTGGCCTTGCTTGAAGATGTGCGGCAACCGGGTTCGCGCGCGGCGGCCGACGTTGGGCGCCGCGCGCGCCGTCGGACTCGATTTCGCGTCCAGCGAGCGCTGCCGAGGTCGATCTTGGGTCCAGCGAGCGTCGCTGGGATCGATCTGCGCCCAACGAGCGCTGCGGGGATCGATCTGCGCACGAAAAACCGCCCTCGCTGGCAGGTTTTTGCGTTTAGAAGTCGTTGAGTCGGGCCTCGCTTTCGTTGGCGTTCGCCGCGTTTCTCATTTTCCCTGGTCATAGCGTTGGGCTGCTGTGCTGCGTCTTCGCGGGCGTTCGTCCGGTCGGATCAAACGACCTCAAACCGTCAAAACCTGCCAGCGAAGGCGGTTTTTCGTGCGCGGGGGTGCGGCTCGCGCTTGTGCGCGCGGGCATGGAGCGCCACTTGTGCGCAGAGGCGTCGCTCGCGCTTGCACGTGCGGGACGTCGTTTCCGCTTGGAGTATACTGGCGGCATGAAACGTCTTGGAAAGGCGGTCGCTATGGACGATGTGCGTACCTATACCCCGGAAGAGCTGGCCGCGCTGCTCCCGTTGCCGGCCGATGACGCGAACAAGTACTCGCGCGGCAAGCTGGTGGCCGTGGTGGGAAGCGCGCGCTATCCCGGTGCGGCATGTTTGGCGTCGTGCGCGTCCGAGCGCATGGGCGCCGGTTACACCGAAACGTTCACCGACGAGTCGGCTGCGAACCTGGTGCGCGCCGCTAGCTACTCGCTTGTCGTGCGCTCGCGCGCGGCGTTGCAGTCGGGAGCCTTGGCGTCGTCTCGTCCGGGGAAGCCGTGCGCGTACGCAGTGGGCAGCGGGTTCGATGTGCAGGACACGGAATCGACGCGCTTGGTTCACCTGTTGCTCAAGCACGCGGAGGCGCCCGTGCTGGTGGACGGCGGCGGGCTTGACGCGCTTTCGTCTGCGAAGGGTCGCCGGCTGCTCAAGCGGCGCTTCGTTCGGGGGCTTCCCACCGTGGTCACGCCGCATGCGGGAGAGGCCGCGCGCTTGGCCGCGCCGCTCGACCTGCCCGCGGACGATCCGTGCGCGCTGGCGCGCTTGATCGCGCTTTCGTACGGCGTGATCGCCTTGGTGAAAGGCCCGATCACCTATATTTCAGACGGCGATCGGGTGGCGTGCATGCGCGAAGGCACGCCTGCTTTGGCGAAAGCGGGAACGGGCGATGTGCTGGCAGGCATGGCGGGCGCGCTTCTGGCGCAGGGGTTGGACGCGTTCGACGCAAGCGTGCTGGCCGCGTCGCTGCATGCCCGCGCCGCCCGGATTGCCGAGGCACGTTTGACGTCGGTGTGCGTTGTTGCGCAGGACGTTGTCGCGGCCATTCCGCAGGCTGTCGCGTCGCTCGCCGAATCAGGCGCGCAACAGTGCGAAAACGGTCTTCTGACAGCGACTCCGCTGCATGCGAGTGCGCTACAATGAATCGAGCGATGCCGTTGGGGCGTCGGAACGCTTGTGAAGGAGCCATCCATGGATACGACGAAAAAGCATGATTGGGGCCTGGTTGTCGCAGGTATCATGCTCATAGCATGTGCGTTCTTTTTCCTGCTTGCACCGGGTTTGACGCTTGTGACCATCACGGCCATCGCGGGTGCGGCGTTTCTCGTGTCCGGCGTGTTCGACATCATCAGCTACATCAGGTTCCATAAGGCCATGAACTTGTCGGGGTGGGTGATTGCCTATGCCGTGCTGGACATCTTGATCGGTTTGATGTTCTTGCTGCATCCGCTGGCCTTCGCCTCGGTCATCCCGTGGATCATGGGCGCGTTTTTCCTGGCATTTGGCGTGTTCGAGGTTGTCGGCGCGTTCAAGATCCGCAAAAGCGGCGTTCCCCTGTGGGGCTGGATGGCGTTCTCCGGCCTGGTGAGCGTGCTGTGCGGCTTGACGTTTTTCTTCTCGCCGGCTTCGTTCAGCGTGTTCTTGTCCGTGTTCGTCCTGATGCGCGGCGTGTCGATGATCTTCTACGGATGGAATGCTGGCAAGGCTATGATGGCATAAGGTTGCCGGCGTTCGCTGCGGGCGCGCATGGTAGAATCTCATATCGATACCAACGAAGGCCCCGAACTCATCGGGGCCTTCTTCCCGAATAGCGGCGAAGGCGGGAGAAGCGACCATGGCAGACGAACAGCAAACCCTGCTCGACGAGCGTGCGCTCGCGGAAGCGACCAGCGATCCGGCGGCGCGCGTGGAGGCGCTGCGGCGCGAAATCGAGCATCATACTTATTTATACTACGCCAACGATGCGCCCGAGATATCCGATGCGGCGTTCGACTCGCTCATGCGCGAACTGCGCGAGCTGGAGGCGGCGCATCCTGACTTGATCGACCCCGCAAGCCCCACGCAGCGCGTGGGCGGCTACGTGGGCGACCAGTTCGCTCCCGTGCGCCATGCGCGCAGGATGTACTCGCTTGACAACGCCATGGATTTGGAAGAGTTGGACGCGTGGCTCGACCGCGTGGTCGAAGCGTTCGGCCGCATGGTGCCGGTGTGCTGCGAGCTCAAGATCGACGGATCGTCCATAGCCCTTACGTACGAAGGCGCGCGTCTGGTGCGCGCGGCGACGCGCGGCGACGGCACGACGGGCGAGGACGTGACCGCCAACATGCGCACGGTCAAGGACGTGCCGCTGCGCTTGCGCGAGCAGGGCATGGCGGGCTTGGTCGATCCGGACGGCTCCGTCGAGCTGCGCGGAGAGGTGTACATGCCGAAGTCGAGTTTCCAGTCCCTGAACGCGGCGGCCGAGGCTAACGGCAAGCAGGCGTTCGCCAATCCCCGCAACGCCGCTGCCGGCAGCTTGCGCCAAAAAGACCCCTCCATCACGGCTCATCGCGATCTGTCGACGTTCGTCTACGCGGTTGCCGACGAGCGCGGACTGCACGCCGCAGGGCAATGGGAGCTGCTGCAGTGGCTGCGCGAAGCCGGCTTCCACGTCAATCCCGACGTCGAGCTGTGCCAGACGGCCCAGGCGGTGCATGCGTTCTGCGAACGCGCGCTCGAACGGCGCGAGGAGCTGCCGTACGAGATCGACGGCGTGGTGGTCAAGGTGAACTCCTTCTCGCAGCAGGAATCGATGGGCTACACGGCGCGCGCGCCGCGGTGGGCTATCGCGTTCAAGTTCCCGCCCGAGGAAAAGACCACGCTTTTGCGCGACATCACCGTGCAGGTGGGGCGTACCGGCAAGCTTACGCCGGTGGCCGAGCTGGACCCGGTGGTCGTGGCCGGATCGACCGTTGCCCGAGCCACGCTCCACAACGAAGACGAGGTTCAGCGCAAGGACGTGCGCGTGGGCGATACCGTTATCATCCGCAAGGCGGGCGACGTCATTCCCGAGGTTCTAGGTCCCGTGCTGTCCCTCCGCCCGACCGACGCTGCGCCGTGGTGCATGCCGAGCTCGTGCCCGAGTTGCGCAAGCCCCGTCATTCGCGAAGAGGGCGAGGTGGATTTCCGCTGCATTTCCATCGATTGCCCGGCGCAGGCTTTGGAGCGCTTGCTCCATTGGGCGAGCCGCGGGGCTATGGACATCGACGGCATGGGCGAGGAGATCGTGTCGCGCCTGGTGGAGAGCGGGCGCTTGACCGACGTTGCCGATTACTACACGCTGGACGAAATGGAGCTTTCGCTTTTGGACATGGGTCGCGTCAACAAAGACGGCGATCCCATTCGGCTGGGATCGACCGTGGCCAAGAAGCTGGTGGCCGCCATCGACGAAAGTCGGACGCGCCCCTTCGCGCGCGCACTGTTCGGCTTGGGCATCCGCCACGTGGGCAAGACCATCGCCGAGCTGCTGGCTGCTGCGTATCCGAGCGCCGATGCGCTTATGAAGGCCACCGAAGAGGACCTGGCCGCCATCGACGGCGTGGGCCCGAAGATCGCGCGGAGCGCGTACCTGTTTTTGCGCACGCCTGACAACGTGGCCGTGATCGAGCGTTTGCGCAAGCATGGCGTGGCGCTGAAGGACGAAGCCGCTGCTGCTGGCGATCAGCTGCCCCAAACGCTTGCAGGCTTGACGTTCGTGCTGACGGGGTCGCTTGTGGAAAGCGGGATGACGCGCGACGAGGCGGGCGGCGCCCTGAAAGCGCGCGGCGCCAAGGTGTCGAGCAGCGTGTCGAAGAAGACCAGCTTCGTGGTGGCTGGCGAGGCGGCTGGCAGCAAGTACGACAAGGCGGTTTCCCTGGGCGTTCCCATCTTGGACGAAGCGGCGCTGCTGCGCATTCTGGAAACGGGGGAGGCGCCCGCCGCTGCGATCGGCGCAACCGACGCGATCGACGCGTAGGGTCCTGCGGGTCGCCTTGCCGTTCGCGGCGGGAAGCGCGCGCCTACCGAGGAAGTTACGATATGAAAGTCCGTAACACCCGGTACCCGTTTTGCATGCTATAGTGTGTTACGCAAATAGAAACCGTAACACTACAAGTGTGCGGGAAGCTACGCGCTTTATTCGCATGGGAGGTTTTCATGAACGGTATTACCCGAAGGGATTTCGCGAAGGCGTCGGCGGCTGGCGTTGCCGCGCTTTCGCTGGGCGGCTTGCTTGCTTCGTGTGCATCCGACAACAACGCGGCGTCCAAGCCCGAAGCCGGCACTGACGGCGCAACGGCGCCGAAGAACCAGGTGGTGGTGTCCATGACCACGGGATCGGAGCCAGCGGCGGGTTTCGATCCGCTGGTGTCCTGGGGCTGCGGCGAGCATGTGCACGAGCCGCTGATCCAATCCACGCTCATCACCACGAACGCCGATCTGGAGTTCGTGAACGACGTAGCCACGTCGTACGAATGCGCCCAGGACGGCATGACGTGGACGTTCAAGATTCGCGACGACATCAAATTCACCGACGGCACGCCGCTCAAGGCGTCCGATGTCGCCTTCACCATCAACGGCATCTTGAACTCCGATGCGTCGGAATGCGACCTGTCCATGGTGAAGGCCGCCGAAGCGCCCGATGACACCACCGTGGTGATCAACATGGCCAAGCCGTTCAATGCGCTGCTGTACACGCTGGCGGTGGTCGGCATCGTGCCCGAGCACGCGTACGGTAAAGAGTACGGAGCCAACCCCATTGGCAGCGGCCGCTACATGCTGGAGCAGTGGGACAAGGGCCAGCAGGTCATTCTCAAGGCGAACCCCGACTACTACGGGGAGGCTCCGCGCATGGAGCGCGTGGTGGCGGTGTTCATGGAAGAGGATGCGTCGCTTGCCGCTGCCAAGTCCGGCCAGGTGGACGTGGCGTACACCTCTGCGACGTTCGCGGCGAACCAGCCGAGCGGCTACGATTTGCTGAACTGCAAGTCCGTCGATTCCCGTGGCATCTCGCTTCCCGTAACGGCTCCGGGCGGCACGAAGAAGGACGAGAAGGGCGAGTACGCCGTGGGCAACGCGGTCACGAGCGATCTGGCCGTGCGTCGGGCCATCAACTACGGCGTCGACCGCGACAAGATGATCGATGCCGTGCTCGGAGGCTTCGGCACGGTGGCGTACAGCGTCGGCGACGGCATGCCGTGGTCGTCGCCCGATATGAAGTGCGCGACCGATCGGGACAAGGCCAAGAAGTTGCTCGACGATGCCGGCTGGGCCGCCGGTTCTGACGGCATACGCGCGAAGGACGGTACGCGCGCGGCGTTCGATCTGTACTACTCGGCCAGCGACACGGTGCGCCAGGCGATCGCGTCAGAGTTTGCCAACCAGATGAAGGAGCTGGGCATCGAGGTGTCTGTCAAGGGCGTGAGCTGGGACGATTTGTACCCGCATCAGTTCAGCGACCCCGTGGTGTGGGGATGGGGCACGAACGCACCCACCGAGATCTACAACCTGTTCTATTCCAAGGGCACGGGGAACTACGCCTGCTACCAGAGCGCTACGACCGACCGTTATCTGGATGAAGCGCTTGCTCAGCCGCGCGTCGAAGACTCCTACGAATTCTGGAAGAAAGCCCAATGGGACGGCAGCGAAGGCTTCGCGCCGCAGGGCGAGGCTCCGTGGGTGTGGTTCGCCAACATCGACCACTTGTATTTCGCGAAGGACAACCTCAAAGTGGCCGAGCAGAAGCCGCATCCGCACGGTCATGGATGGTCGCTCGTGAACAACGTCGACCAGTGGGCGTGGATGTAGCGTATAGTATTCGTTCATGCCCCGGTTCATCTTTCGGAACATAGCGAAGTTCGTCTTGCTCATGATTGCGGTGAGCCTGGTGACGTTCGTCCTGGTAAGCGTATCGCCGGTTGATCCGGTGCAGGCGAACGTGGGCCAGGCCGCCTACATCAACATGAGCGAGGCGAAGCGTGCGCAGCTGGCGGAGTACTGGGGCGTGAACACGCCTTTGTGGGAGCGGTACGCGAACTGGGCGTCCGACTTCCTGCGCGGCGATATGGGCACGTCCCTGCGCTACAACGCGCCGGTGGCCGACGTCATCGGCACGCGCGCGCTGAATTCGCTTGCGCTCATGGCAACTGCTTGGGCGGTCAGCGGGGTGCTGGGGTTCGCCTTGGGCATTTTGGCGGGCGTGAACCGCGGCAAGCTGGTCGACCGGGTGGTGAAGGGGTACTGCTTTTTGCTGGCGTCCGTGCCGACGTTCTGGCTCGGCCTGGTGTTTCTTATCGTGTTTTCCGTGTGGCTGGGGTGGTTCCCGTTCGGCTTCTCGGTTCCCATCGGCGTGTCTGCGGCGGACGTGACCTTTGCCGACGCGCTTCATCATCTGGCGCTTCCCGCCCTCACGCTGTCGGTGGTGGGCGTGGCCAACATCGCGCTGCACACGCGCGAGAAGACCATCGACGTTTTGGAAAGCGATTACGTGCGCTTCGCTCGAGCGCGCGGCCTTTCCACGTGGGGCGCCGTTCGCCGGCATGGCTTGCGCAACCTGGCGCTTCCCGCCCTGACCTTGCAGTTCGCGTCGATTTCCGAGATATTCGGCGGGTCGGTGCTGGTGGAGCAGGTGTTCTCTTATCCGGGGCTGGGCCAGGCGGCCGTGACGGCCGGCCTGGGCGGCGACGTGGCCCTGCTGGCCGGGATCGCGCTTTTCTCGGCGGCGTTCGTGTTCGGCGGCAATTTGATTGCCAACGTCTTGTACGGCGTGGTCGATCCGCGCATGCGACGTTCGGAGAAAAGGGGGTCCCGTGTCTGATCTGGCTCGCATAGCCGGTGAAGCGCCGGCGCCCGTGCTCTATCGGCCTCGCAAGGCGCGCGTGGGCAATCGGAGGCTGACGCTGGCGGCGTTCGCGGTGGCCGTGGCTGCGCTTGCGGCCATCGTGGCGGCGGGTCTTGCGGTGACCGGCTCCGCCATGGACACCGATTTCGCGCTCAAGAACCTTGCGCCTAGCTGGGAGCATCCGTTCGGCACCGATTGGATGGGCCGCGACATGCTGCTGCGCACGTTGGCGGGCCTGTCAACCAGCGTGCTCGTGGGCTTGCTGGCCGCGGGCGTCTCGTCGGTGATCGCGCTGGTTCTGGGCGCGGCCGCCGCGCTGGGCGGCAAGAAGGTGGACGCTGTCGTTACCTGGCTTATCGACCTGATGATGGGCGTGCCGCACATCGTGCTGCTCATCTTGATATCGTTTGCGCTCGGCAAGGGCTTTTGGGGCGTGACCATCGGCGTCGCGATCACGCACTGGCCGAGTTTGGCTCGCGTCGTGCGCGCGGAGATCCTGCAATGCAAGGAATCGACGTTCGTGGCCGCAGCGCGCAAGCTGGGGCAAAGCCCTGCGCGCATCGCCGTGAAGCACATGCTTCCCTACGTGCTGCCGCAGTTCTTGGTGGGGCTTATCCTTTTGTTTCCCCATGCCATCCTGCATGAGGCGGCCATTACGTTTCTCGGATTCGGGCTGCCGCCCGAGCAGCCTGCCATCGGCGTGATCCTCAGCGAATCGATGGGCTACCTTTCGGCCGGCATGTGGTGGCTGGCGGTGTTTCCGGGCTTGGCGCTGATCGCGACCGTGCTGCTGTTCGACGTGGCGGGCTCGAACCTGCGCAAGCTGGTCGACCCGTACAGTTCGCAGGAATAGGGGGCGACGAGCGACTATGGAGCACGAGCTGACGCAACATGCCGATGCGCAGACCCACCATCATCACGCGCATGCAGAAGCGTCCCGGCACGATCACGGGCACCACCTGCTGCAAGTGGAAGACCTGAGCATCGGATTTCGGATGTACGAAGAGGACGTTTCGTTCTTTCGAGCGAAGCAGCGCGAGGTCGAGGTCATTCGAAGCCTGAGCATTTCGGTGCACGTGGGGGAGATCGTTGCCGTGGTGGGCGCGTCGGGGTCGGGCAAGACGCTCTTGGCCGATGCGGTGTTGGGGCTGTTCGAGCCGAACGCCACCGTGCGCGGCCGCATTTGGTTCGACGGCCAGCTGCAAAGCGCGTCCGCGCTCGCGCATGTGCGCGGGCGCGGGATTTCCCTGGTTCCCCAAAGCGTGAATTACTTGGATCCGCTTATGAAGGTGGGCAAGCAGGTGGAAGGGTTTGCCCGGACGGGCGCAGCGCGGTCCGAGCGCCGCCGCAGGCGCGAAGAGCTGTTCGAGCGGTACGGCCTTTCCGCGGAGGTTGCGAACCTGTATCCCTTCGAGCTGTCCGGGGGCATGGCGCGCCGCGTGCTTCTGTGCTGCGCGCTCATGGACGATCCGCGCGTCATCATCGCCGACGAACCGACGCCTGGCCTTGATTTGGACCTAGCCGTTCGCGCGCTCGACGATTTCCGCGCTTTCGCCGATGCGGGCGGCGGCGTCATGCTCATCACGCACGACATCGAGCTGGCTTTGCGCGTGGCCGACCGCGTGGCGGTGTTTCGCGACGGGACGGTGGTGGAGGAGACGGCGGTTGCGAACTTCGCTTCGCCCGACTTGCTGCAGCACGAGTTCAGCCGTGCGCTTTGGCGCGCGTTGCTGGAGCACGGTTTTGAAGAGGGTGAGGTTTGATGCTGGCGATTCGCTCGAATGCGGACTGGAGCCGGTGCCGATACGGGAAGGCCGAGGGCGCGGCGGGGTTTCGCTCCGTCGTTTGCACGACGGTATGCGCGACGCTTGCGACGGACGGAGGCGCGCCATGCTAGAGGCCTGCGGCATTTCCTATGCGTATCCCGGGACCGCCCGATTGCTGTACGAGGGGTTCGACTTGGCGGTTGCGCCTGATGAGCGCGTAGCCTTGTCGGCTCCTTCCGGATTCGGGAAGACGACGCTGTGCCGGTTGCTGGCCGGGTTCGAGCAACCGCAGGCTGGCCGGATCTTGGTGGACGGCAACCCGTTGCCCGATCGCGGGGCCAGCCCCGTGCAGATGATCTGGCAGCATCCGGAAACGGCTGTGGACCCGCGCATGCGCATGCGGAAAACACTTGAAGAAGCGGGTCCTGTATCCGAAGATCTCCTTGACGACCTGGGCATCCAGCGTCGTTGGCTTTCCCGGTTTCCTCATGAGCTTTCGGGTGGGGAGCTGCAGCGGTTCTGCATTGCCCGCGCGCTGGCGGTGCATCCGCGTTACCTGATCGCCGACGAGGTGTCCACTATGCTCGATGCCGTGACGCAGGCTCAGATCTGGCGCTTTTTGGTGAACGAGACGAAGCGCCGGGGCATAGGCCTGGTGTTCGTATCCCATTCGCCGGCGCTTACCGACCGCATTGCTACGCGCGTGGTGGATTTGACCGGGCGAAGTTGATAAGTCGGGCAAAGCTCTGTCGGCCGAAAGTCCGGGGGCTTGGCCGCTATGCAGCCTGGTGACCTGCTTGGTTTGCCTATCGTTTCCTCTGATCTTTTTAGAGAACATTTCCAATTGACTATATCTTCTTTTAAGAATAATATAAGGAACAGTCTCGGGTCTGCGACTGATTCCGTACGGTAGCTGCGGCTGCCGCTTGCTTGGCAGGCGCGGTGGATCCGGGGGATAGTCAAGAGAAGGCGCGAGAAAGGGATTTCATGAAGAAGCATACCCGCATCATGCTTGCAGCGGCGTGCGCGTTCGCCATGGTGGGCGCATTCGCCCTCTTCGGCTGTTCGTCCGAGCCGAAGGCCGAAGAGCCTCAGAACGCGGAAAACCAATCCAACGCAGAATCGCACGAGGCCGTGGAGCTGCAGATATTCGCGGCGAACTCGCTGTCGAAGGCCATGGAAGAGGTTCAGGCCCTGTACAAGCAGGACCACGGCTGGGTTTCTTTCGCCGACACTCAGTACGAGGCTTCCGGTACGCTGAACGAAATGCTGGGAGCCGGTTCGTATGCCGACGTGTTGATTACGGCGTCGAAGGCCACCATGGATACGGCCGTGAATTCCAACTACGTTGACGCGGCGACCCGTTTCGACATGTTCACTAACGAGTTGGTGCTGGTTACGGGCGAGAACAATGCCGCCGTCTCCGACATCAAGCTGGAAGATCTTTCGGCCGGGACCTACACGCTGGCCGTAGGCGACGCCAACGTTCCGGCGGGCAACTATGCCAAGCAGGCGCTGTCCACCACCGAACCGCCTTGCTGGATCAGCGCCGATGGCGCCGTCGGCAAGGAATCTTCCGGCAAGGAGGGCACCTTCGAGGGCACGCCGCTTGCAGGCAAGGTCACCGAGGGGTCCTCGGTGGGCAACGTGTGCTCGTACGCCAATTCCGGCGACGTGGATCTGGCTATGGTGTACAGCTCGGACGTATACCGCTTCGGCGGCGTGAAGATCGTGGGCACGGTTCCTGCGGATACGCACAAGAAGATCCTGTACCCTGCGGCGATCTGCGCCGATTCCAAGAATCCTGCAGCTGCTCAGGAGTTCTTGGACTGGGCCTTCACCAACGAGGGCGCCATCAAGATATGGCAGGAATGGGGCTTCGAGCTGGCAGCCTAGCGGACTCGCCAAGCTGGGGGCGCATGCAACTTTACAAGAAGGATGGGAGGGCCGGGTCTTCCCATCCTTCTTCTTTGTGGTACGATCGCGAAATCCGTGCGACGTGAAAGTGGGATCAAGATGGGAAAACGCATAGGCGCCTTCTTGCTGGCGGCGGCTTTGGCCTTCGGCGTTGCAGGCCCTTCCGTCGCGTTTTGCGACGAGCCTGCGGATGGCGGTTCGTCGGTCGAAACGTCGTCGGATACTGGAGGCGTGGTCGTTTCGGCTGAAGGCGAGTCCGCTCTGATCGAGGGCGCGACGTTCGCCGTCGACCAGTTTTCCCGCGCTCAGAAGGGCTCGAACCGCGAATTGGACGGACGCTACCTGGGCTACAGCTACTATCAGGGAAGCTCTGCGGATTACGCGGTCGCCGTAGCCTCCGAGGAATACGTCGTGGTGTACGTCCCGCCGTCTGCGCACGGGCTGTGCGACGTTGCCGACCCTACGTCCCAAAGTCAGCTGCGGGAGTACTTTCTTGCGCTTGACAAGGCCGCCCTCAACGGCGGCGTTGTGATGAGCGCCGACGTTCCCTGGCATTTCACGGACAAGCCCAGCTTCACGGTGGGCGGCATCGTGTACAGCTTCGCCGTCGAGGTCGGCACGGGAAAGTACTACGTCACGGCTATCGGCGAGGACGGTTTCGACGTGGTGTCGACGGCGGTGGACGGGCTGGTTCGCCCGACGCACGTCGACTTTCTCAAGATCGTCGAACCCGGTGCCGTCGACATAGCTCCGCCCGCAACGGGCGTGGCGTCGCTCGTCGAGTTTCTGCGCGGCATAGACTTGTCGCCGCTGTGGGTCACGCTCAAGACCACCGGCACGGCTATCGTGTTCATCTTCGTGCTGGGGCTTGTCGCGGCGTACTTCAGCCTGCGCATCCCGAAGCGCGCGCAGGACATCGCCGACGCCGTGTTCACCATTCCCATGGTGCTGCCGCCTACGGTGTGCGGCTTTCTCCTGCTGCTGGCGCTTGGAAAGAACACGGCGCTGGGACAGTGGTTCATCGACATAGGGTTCCCGCTTATCTTCAGCTGGCCGGCAACGGTCATCGCGGCGGTCGTGGTGGCGTTTCCCCTGATGTACCGCAGCGCTCGCGGTGCCTTCGAAAGCCTTGATCGAAACATGCTGGATGCCGCGCGCACGCTCGGCTGGTCCAATCGCAAGATATTCTTCAAGCTCATGATGCCGCTTTCATGGTCGTCCATCGCGGCGGGGACGGTGCTCTCGTTCGCCCGCGCTTTGGGCGAGTTCGGCGCCACGTTGTTCTTGGCCGGCAATTACGTTGGCGTTACGCGCACGGTGCCCATCGCCATCTACTTCGAGTGGATGAGCGGCAACGTGGACGTGGCGCTGTTCTGGACGTGCGTCATTTTGGTATTCAGCTTCGTGGTCATCCTGTTCATCAACTTGTGGGGACGGCGCACGACGAAGTATCGGCGAGGAGTTGATGCGCTATGAGCCTTGAGGTTGCTATCAAGAAGAAGTTCTCGTCGTTTCAGCTGGACGTGGCGTTCGAGGCGGGCGACGAGACGTTGGGCTTTCTGGGGGCGTCGGGATGCGGGAAGAGCCTGACCATGCGCTGCATTGCGGGCATCGAAACTCCTGATGAGGGACGTATCGTGGTGAACGGGCAAGTGTTCTTCGATTCCGAGCGCAACATCAATTTGAAGCCTCAGGCGCGCAAAACGGCCCTGCTGTTCCAGAACTACATGCTGTTTCCCAATCTGACCGTGGCGGGCAACGTGGGCGCGGGCATCGGGCGGGACGTGCCGAAGGCCGATCGGGCGGCGCGCGTTGCCTCGGAGCTCAAGCGCTTCGGGCTGGAAGGGTTCGAGACCCGCTACCCTGCGCAGTTGTCCGGCGGCCAGCAGCAGCGCGTGGCGTTGGCCCGCATGCTGGCCGCGCGACCGGGCATTCTCATGCTGGACGAGCCGTTTTCCGCCTTGGACGCGCACCTGAAGAGCGTGCTCGAGCAGAACCTGGTCAGCCTGTTCGACGCGTTCCACGGAACCGTGCTGTACGTGAGCCACGACATCGACGAGGCGCTGCGCTTCTGCGATCGCATCGCTGTGGTGGAGTCGGGGTGCATCGTGGAGATGGGGACGGGCGACGACCTGGTCAATCGTCCACAATCGACGGCGGGCATCAAGCTTTCCGGCTGCAAGAACGCCACGCCGGCGGAGCGCGCGGGCTCGCATCGGGTATGGCTGCCCAAGTGGGGCATCGAGGTTGACACGCAAGACGAGGTGCCGCAAAACGTGGAGACGCTTGGCGTGCGCGCGTTCTTCCTCGAACGGGCGGAGGGGCCGGGCCCCAATGCGTACCGGGTGCGGGTCGACCGAGTGAGCGATTCGCGCTTCGAGCGAACGGCGCTGCTGGGATTTCTCGATCGAGACGATCGGGCCGTGCCTACGGTGAAGCGTACCGACGATGAGATGAAGTACCTGCACCAGCACCTGTTCTGGCGCGTGGACAAGCTGACCGTTGCCGCGGACAAGCTGCCGCGCGAAGGCGACGAGCTATGGATGCGCATTCCGTCCGACAGGGTGTACCTGGTGGAGAAGTAGGACGACGGAGCCTCCCGAAGCGGGAGGTTTCGTTTTCTCGGACGCGCGATCGGTTGCGATCGGGCTTCTGTGGTGCGATTGCGAAAGAAGTTCGACTCATAATGCTGGATCATGTCCTATACTATATCCTCAGACGAGAAGGGAGCGTGGTCTCCATGAAGGATACCCATGGTCGTACCATCGATTACTTGAGGATATCGCTGACGGATCGCTGTAATTTCCGTTGCATTTACTGCATGCCCGAAAAGGGCGTTCAGTCGCTTGCCCACGAGGACATCCTGCGCATCGAGGAGATAGAGCAGGCGGTGCGCGTGGCGGCCGGAATGGGCATCAGGAGCATCCGCTTGACCGGCGGAGAGCCGCTTGTTCGTCTGGGCGTGGCTGATTTGATTCGCGCTATTTCCGATACGCCCGGCATTGAGAACGTGTCCATGACCACGAACGGCGTCTTGCTGCCCAAGATGGCGGACGAGCTGAAGAATGCGGGATTGTCGCGCGTGAACATTTCCCTGGACACGCTCGATCCCGACCAGTTCCGCCAGGTCACGCGCCGAGGCGAGCTCCAGCAGACGCTCGACGGCATCGATGCGGCTTTGGAGGCTGGGTTCAATCCCGTCAAGATCAACGCGGTGGCCGTGCGCAGCTTGGACCAGGACTACCTGGCTTTCGCGAAGCTTTCGATCGATCGGCCGCTGCACGTTCGCTTTATCGAGTACATGCCCGTCGGCGAAAGCTCTGGCGGCCACGGGTGCGGTTGGGGCAAAGAGGACGTGGTTCCAAGCGAAGAGCTGTTCGACATCATCAACGAGCGTGCTCGTGCTGCGGGCATGGACGAATTGGTTCCTGCCGGCACCGATCGCCCGCTTGGATGGGGTCCCGCGCGCTACTTCGAGTTTCCGAACGCGCAGGGTACGGTGGGCTTCATCAGCCCCTTGTCGCGCCACTTCTGCAGCGAGTGCAACCGCCTGCGCCTGACGGCTGATGGCAAGCTTCGTCCGTGCCTGTTCTCGGACGACGAGTACGATTTGCGCACCGCGCTGCGCGAGGGCGGCGAAGCCGAGCAGCGCGCCGTGTTCGCGCGCGCGTTGGGGGCGAAGCCCGACGAGCACCACGACAAGGTGGGCACCGAAAGGGGCATGAGCCAAATTGGCGGGTAGCGGCTTTCGGCAATCCGCGGATTGCCGAGCCGTGTTTTCCGTTCGCCCTTCTTGCAGGCTTGCGAGTGCCAGCCTGCGGTTTTCAACCTGTGAGTTCACGAACCAAGGAGCACCTTATGACCGATCAGCACCTCACCCATATTGACGAGAACGGCGCCGTGCGCATGGTTGACGTGTCGCAGAAAGCCGACACCGAGCGCGTTGCCGTGGCGGAGGGGTTCATCGCCATGCAGCCTGAAACGCTTGCGCTCATCGTCGAGGGCAAGGCTGCGAAGGGCGACGTGCTGGCGTGTGCGCGCGTGGCCGGCGTGATGGCCTCGAAGCGCACGAGCGACCTTATTCCCATGTGCCATCCGCTCAACATCACGAAGGCGAAGGTCGAGTGCGCCCCCGTAGCCGAAGGGGAGCGCGCGGACGGGCTTGTGGGCGTTCACGTGACGACCACCTGCGGCGTTACCGGAAAGACGGGGATCGAGATGGAGGCGCTGACCGCGGCCAGCGTGGCGTGCCTTACGATCTACGACATGTGCAAGGCCGTCGATCGCGGCATGGAGATCATGGACGTGCGCCTGCTCAAGAAAGACGGCGGAAAAACCGGTCTGTGGGAGCGCTGAGGTTTCGCGCGGACCGCATAGGGCGCACAGGGCTTGCCAGGTGCGCGGAGGCGGGGTCGAGCATTGCTGCTCGGCCCCGATTGTCGGGCGGGTTTGAGATTGAACGCATCTGCCCGGCGGCTTCTTTGCCGAGGTATCCCTTTCGCCTATAATGCGAAACCTATCGGGGCGCTATGCCCCTGCTTTTCGGGAATGGAAGGATCTTCATGTCGCCATCCGAGGGAACAATTCTGCTGATCGCGAATCCTGCGGCGCAAAACGGCAACGGAGCGGCGGCTGCCGACCGAGCGGCCGCCGCCTTGCGTGCGCAGCTGGGCGAGGATCGGGTGGTTCTTGCTCGCACGGCGGGTCCGCGACATGCGTCCGAGATCGCCGAGCGTGCCGAGGGTTGTTCGACCGTGGTCGCATTGGGCGGAGACGGCGTTATCCACGAAGTAGCCGGCGGGTTGCTTCGAAGGCCGCTCGATCGTCGCCCTGCGCTGGGGGTCGTTCCCGTGGGGTCGGGCAACGACTACGCGCGCACGTTGGGCATGTCGCACAAGGTTGACGAGGCGTGCGCGCAGGTGCTGGCGGCGCAGGCTCGTCCGGTGGACGTGGGGCGTGTGAACGACGATTGGTTCCTTGAAACGCTTTCGTTCGGATTGGATGCCGCCATCGCTCACGATACGGTGGATCGTCGCGTGCGCACGGGGCGGACGGGCGCGCTCCTCTATATGGAAAGCGGCGTCGACCAGCTGCTGCACCATCTTGATCTATACCGGTATCGCGCTTCTTTCGACGGAGGCAAGGCTGTCGACTCGCAATCCATCATGTTCGCCGTGCAGATCGGGCCGTATTACGGTAGCGGATTCAAGATTTGCCCGGATGCGCTTGTCGACGACGGGTTCTTGGACGTTTGCATTGCGCATCCTCCCGTGAGCGTTGCGCGCGCTCTGTACATCTTCATGCGCGCCAAGGATGGCAAGCATGTGGGGTTCAAGCAGGTCGAGCTGCGGCGCTGTCGCACGTTGCGCGTGGAATTCGACCAGGCGCCGCCCGCTCAGGTGGACGGCGAGCGCCTGAGCGGGCGCACGTTCGACATTTCCGTGGACCGAGGCGCCTTGCATGTGCTGATGCCCATGGCGTGAAGCCGGGTGGTCCGCGCCCACAGCATCAGATCGGCCGGTCCCGCAAGGTTCGCGGAGCCGGCCGATGGCGCTTTGGCGAGTTCTTTGATGCGACGGCGAATAGGCGAGGCGCTACTTCACCACGCGGACGCGACGGACGCCCTCGATGGCGGCCAGCTTCTCGACGGCGGCGTCGGGAGCGGCGGCGTTCAGGTCGAGCAGGGTGTAGGCGGCTTCGCCTCGCGCTTTGTTCGTCAGGTTATCGATGTTGACGCCGGCATCGCCGAACACGTTCGTGATCTGGCTGATCATGTTCGGCACGTTCGCGTGCAGCACGGCCACGCGGCCGCCCTCGGCCGGGCAGGGACCCATGTCGCAGGCCGGGTAGTTCACCGAGTTCACGATGTTGCCGTTTTCCAGGTAGTCCATCGTTTGGCGCACGGCCATGACGGCGCAGTTGTCCTCGGCTTCGGCGGTCGAGGCGCCCAGGTGCGGCAGCACGATGGCGCGCTCCATCTTCATGACGGCGGGGTTGGCGAAGTCGGTGACGTAGGCGCCCACCTTGCCTGCGGCGAGCGCGGCGGCCATGGCCTCGTCGTTCACCAGCGTGTCGCGCGAGAAGTTCAGGAACACCGCGCCGTCTTTCATGAGCGAGCAGGCGCGTTCGTCGATCATGCCGATGGTGCCTTCCATGGCGGGCACGTGGATGGTGATGTAGTCGCACTCGCGCAGCAGGTCGTCCAGGTTCGTTACGTGGCGCACCGAGCTGGACAGACGCCAAGCTGCGCCTACCGATACGTACGGGTCGTATCCGTACACGTCCATTCCCAGGTCGATGGCTGCGTTCGCCACCAGAGCGCCGATGGCTCCCAAGCCGATGACGCCCAGCTTCTTGCCCTGGATCTCGCGTCCGGCGAACGCCTTCTTCGCCTTTTCGGCGGCTTTGCCGATATTGGGATCGTCCGCATTGTCGCGGCACCAGGCGATGCCGTCCACAATGCCGCGGCTGCCCAGCAGCATGCCGCACAGCACCAGCTCCTTTACGGCGTTCGCATTGGCGCCGGGGGTGTTGAACACCACGATGCCCTCTTCGGCGCAGCGGTCGAGCGGGATGTTGTTGACGCCGGCTCCCGCGCGGGCGATTGCCAGCAACTCTTGCGGGAACTCCATGTCGTGCATGGCCGCGCTGCGAACCAGGACGCCTGCGGCCTGGGACAGGTCGTCGGTCAGGGCGTAGTCGTCGGTCAAAAGGTCGGTTCCGTAGGCGGAAATGTTGTTCAGGCAGTGGATGTGGCGCATGGCGTCTCCTTCGAAAGGTGAAGCGCGGCGGCTTCATCGCCCGACCGCCGCAGTTTTGGCACAACGGTTTCATACTGCGTTCGGCGTTTGCCGTTGTCAACAAAAACCATGCGTACGTCACTTTAGGCCGGTGGAGTGGTTGCTGGGAAGCCAGCGCGGCTCGGATTGCGGGGCGCTCGAGCCCTGCGCAGCAAGGTGGGAACGCTACGCTCGCGCGAGCAGCCGCCGACCCCGCGAGGGATGGGCGGCTGCTCGCACTGCTTGGCGGTTTGCCCGCGGCTCTAGTTTTGCGTGGAAAGGAAGATCTGCAAGGACATCTGCTCTATCTGGTCTTGAAGGTCTTCAAGTTCGTCAACGTGGCTGTCTTCGTCCTGCAGAATGGACATCAGCATGTCGCGCGTGGCGTAGTCGAGCACCTGCCCGGCAAGCACGATGGCTTCGTTGTAGTCCCGCACCGTGTCGATTTCCGCTGCATGGTCGTTGTCGATTTGCTGGGGGACGGTTGCGCCGATCTTGATCTCGTTGAGGTTGGACACGATGGGCGTCCCTTCGAGGAACAGGATGCGTCCGATGAGCATTTCCGCATGCTTCATTTCCGCGATGGCTCGTTTCTCGAAACGTGCGTGCAGCTTTTCGTAGCCCCAGTCCTCGCACATTTCGGCATGGACCATGTACTGGTTGACTGCGGTCAGCTCTCCGGCGAGCAAGTCATTCAACGCTTGGATGAGTTCTTGGTTTCCCTTCACGGCGGTGCTCCTTCCGTTGATGTTGCCGGGGGTCGTCGAAAACCCTCGTCTTTAACGATTGTATGGACTCGGCTAGCGTCTGCGGGCATGCGTTCGGTATCGTAGGCGTGCTGTGGCCATCTTGATACCGATCGATATTTTCAACCGTGTTTTTGAAAACCCTGCAAATGCGAACAGGGGATAAGGCGTGTGTGCTAAAATAAGCGGCTGGTATTGCAACATCGGAAGGGACGCATATGTCAGGGCATTCTAAATGGGCAACTACAAAGCATCGCAAGGCTGCGCAGGACGCTAAGCGCTCGGCCTTGTTCTCCAAGCTGTCGCGCAACATTACGGTGGCAGCCAAGGAGGGTGGCGACCCGAACCCCGACAACAACGCGTCGCTTGCTGCCGCCATTGAAAAGGCCAAAGGCTACTCTTTGCCGAAGGACAAGATCAAGGTTGCTATCGACAAGGCCTTCGGTTCGGGCAAAGATTCCGCCAACTACGAGACGGTCGTCTACGAGGGCTACGGCCCGTGCGGCGTGGCCGTCTACTGCGAAGCGCTGACCGACAACCGCAACCGTACGGCTGCCGATGTGCGCGCGGCGTTCAGCCATTCCGGCGGCAACCTGGGCACCTCGGGCTCGGTGGCGTTCATGTTCGAGCGCAAGGGCCAGATCATGGTGGCGAAAGAGGTCGAGACCGGCGATAAGAAGAATCCCGTGAGGCCCAACGGCGCTGCAGCCGACGAGGAAGAGTTCATGTTGGCCGTGGCCGAGGCCGGCGGCGACGACTACGAGGATGCCGAGGACGAGTGGATCGTCTACACGGGTCCGACCGATCTCATGGCCGTGAAGAAGGCTTTGGAAGAGGCTGGCGTCGTCACGAAGGGCGCCGAGCTGACCATGGAGCCCACCACGCCTGCGGCGGTGAGCGTGTCCGACGCGAAGAAGGTCATGCGCTTGGTGGACAAGCTGGAAGAGCTCGAGGATCTTCAGAACGTCTACCATGCTATGGACATCACCGAAGAGATTGCCGCCGCGCTCGACGAATAGCGCATGCAGCATACGATCAAAGCCGCCGCGATCAGAGCATCTGCGGCGGCTTTTTTGTTTTCCAGGTCGAGGTTCGACCGCGCGGAAACGCTGCTGCGTCTTGGATGCGACGACGTTCGACGGGTTGTGCGCTTTGTCGAGTCAAGCTTGATATTTTCCCTCGGTTCGTTTCGTTTTGTGATAGGATGGGAACGAACATACGTTTGTACTATATAACGATGCGCTTGCGGCCGCGTAGCTGCGCAAGCGTGGTGGGAAAGGGTCAAATGACGCAGGTGCAGCGAACGATTCTCGGTATCGATCCCGGTTTGGCCAACACCGGCTGGGGAATCGTGTCTCAGTGCGGGGCGCGTCTTTCCTGCGTCGCGTACGGCTGCATCTCCACTTCGAAGGATATGCCGCTGGCGCATCGCCTCATGAAGATACATCGCCAGATGGGCGCGGTTATCGCCCGTTTCGAGCCAACGTGCGCAGGCGTGGAAACGGTATGGTTCGGCTCGAACACCCAAAGCGCGTTCGCCACGGGTCAGGCGCGCGGGGCTGCATTGGTTGCATGCGCCGAGCGAGATCTTCAGGTGGGGGAGTTTTCTCCCAGCCAGATAAAGCTTGCCGTCGTGGGAACGGGCTCTGCTGACAAAGACCAGGTGCAGTACATGGTGCGTCAGCTTTTGGCGCTTGAGGCCGTGCCTCGTCCCGACCACGCAGCCGATGCGCTGGCTGCTGCGATCTGCTTTACCACTCATGAGGGTTTTGCGGATCGCGCGCGATCCGCGCAGGCGGCGGGTCGCATCGCTTCGCTTCGGCAGGATCGCGAAAGCTGCCCGACGCGTGCAGCGGATGTTGCCCCGGCACGGTTTTCCGTGCCATCTTCCGGAAAGGAGACGGCATGATCGCATTTTTGAAGGGCACGCTTGCCGGAAAGACTACGACGACGGCGTATATCGAGGTGAGCGGCGTTGGATACGCCGTGGGAATGTCCCAGGCAAGCTTGTCGAAGCTGCCGGAAGCGGGGTCTGCGGTTGAGGTGCATACGTACCTGCAGGTTCGCGACGACGGGCTTTCGCTGTTCGGATTCCTCTCCCTTGAGGAGAAGGCGCTGTTCGAGCGCTTGATCAGCGTGAGCGGCGTGGGACCGAAGGTCGCCTTGGCGGCTCTTTCGTCGTTCACGCCGTCCGGGTTGGTTTCCGCCATTTCGGCACAGGACGTAGTGGCGGTTCAGCGGATTCCCGGCGTGGGGAAGAAGACGGCTTCCCGCATCATCCTCGAACTCAAGGGATCTCTCGATCAGGGATTGGCGGGGCTTTTCGACGAAAACGAGGCTGCGCCGGTTCAGGCCGAGAGCCTGAAGGGCGCGCACGAGGCGCTTCTGTCCATGGGCTTTACGGCGGCGGAAGCTGATCTTGCGTTGAAGGGATCGCCCGAAGGTGCCGACGAGGGCAGGCTGTTACAATACGCATTGAAGCGTTTGGGCGCGTAAAGAAGCGCGCGACTACCGGTGCAAGGCGGAATGGACGGCATGACACGCGAAGACATCGAAATAGAGGGCCTGGTGTTCTCGGCCGAAGACGCGACCGCGCACGGTGCGCCGCGCACGGTCGCGCCTGATCTGACGGAAGACGATCTGGCGCTCGATCGTAGCCTGAGGCCGAAGCGCTTGGGTGATTACCTGGGGCAAACGAAGGTCAAAGAATCTCTTGCCATTTTGATCGAAGCGGCGCAGGCGCGCGGTGACGTGGTCGACCACATCCTGTTCTCGGGGCCTCCGGGCTTGGGGAAAACGACGTTGGCGACGGTGGTCGCCAACGAGTTGGGCGCGAATATCAAGACGACGAGCGGTCCCGCCATCGAACGTACGGGCGATCTGGCGGCCATACTGACGAACCTCGAAGAGGGTGACGTCCTGTTCATCGACGAGATACACCGCCTGAACCGCATGGTCGAAGAAGTTCTGTACCCTGCTTTGGAGGACTTCGCGCTCGACATCGTGGTGGGGAAGGGTCCCGCCGCGCGTTCGATTCGCCTGGATCTTCCTCGATTCACGCTGGTGGGCGCTACCACGCGTACCGGGCTGCTGACCGGTCCTTTGCGGGATCGTTTCGGCATCGTGTTCCGGCTTCAGTATTACACGCCCGCAGAACTGGGTTCCATCGTGCAGCGTTCCGCGTCTATTTTGGGGGTCGACATCGCGCAAGACGGTGCGCTGGAAATCGCTCGTCGCAGCCGAGGGACCCCACGTTTGGCGAACCGCCTGCTCAAGCGCGTACGCGATTGGGCGCAGGTTCGCGGCGACGGCATGATCGACGAGGACGTCGCTGCGCAGGCTCTAAGCTTTTTCGAGGTGGATGCCCTGGGCTTGGATGCGGTGGACAACCGTATTCTGGAGTTACTCGCGGTGCAGTTCGGAGGTCGTCCTGTGGGACTCACCACGCTGGCCTCGGCGTTGTCGGAAGACCCCGATACGCTTGAAGACGTGTACGAGCCGTTTCTTATGCAGCAAGGCCTTATGATCCGCACGCCGAAAGGCCGTCAGGCTACGGAGCGAGCGTATCATCATATTGGAGTGCCCGCTCCGACTGCTTGACGGATGCGGATTAGAGCGCGAAGCCGGTTTGCAATCGACGGGGCCGCCGACGCGACCTGTCGGGTGCGCTGCCCCTTCGCTTTGAAAGGATGCCGCCATGCTTGAGCAAGACTATCTGATGCGCATTATCCTGCAGTTCGCAGAGATCGTCCGTCGCAGCTGGACGAAGGCGAAAGACGAGCACGACCCCAAGCGAGCTGCTGATATGTTGGAGGATGCCGCAGGCCAAGCCACCGATATGGACGGGGCGGCTTTGCTCTCGCTCGCTCCCGAGTCCATTGCGTCGGTGATGCAGATATCGGGAGTCGACCCGCGGGTCACCGAGTACATCGCCCGCAGCTTGCTTCTGGCTTCGGGCTATCTGCGCGAAGCCGGCGAGTTCGAGCTTGCCGCCGTGCGCGAGGGGCAGGCGCGCGCCATAGCCGCCGAATACGGCTTCGAGCTGCCAGCCAGCCCCGAGGATCTGGCGTTGCTCATGGACGAGGTCGATGCCGAGTTGGCGCAGGCTGCGGAGCCGTCTTTGGCCACCATGGGGTTCGAGGGTCCTGCCGAGCTGGCGGATCCGCTTGTCGAGAAGGCGAACGGGCAGCGGGAATAATTCGAATGGAGCGCTTGTATTTGCTCGTTTGATCAACGAAACGGTAAAAAAGGCGCTAAAAGAAGATTCCCAGACCTTTTCACTGTTCCATAGCGTATAGTAGACACGTGCCCTCGAGGTGAGGGCGAGTGTTGCGGCCATGCAGCACACAGTGTTACCTTCTCGAGGGATCGGGAAGAGGAAAGAGGATTTAAAATGGCGGAAGGTACTGTTAAGTGGTTCAACCCCGAAAAAGGCTATGGCTTCATCTCCCAGAATGATGGCGAAGACCTCTTCGTGCATTTCTCTGAGATCAAGATGGACGGCTTCAAGACCCTTGACGAAGGTGCTGCAGTGCAGTTCGACGTCACGACCGGTCAGAACGGCAAGCTCCAGGCCAGCAACGTGACGAAGGCATAAGCAGACTAACTTATAGAATGCTGAAATGGCCCCGCAAGATGCGGGGCCATTTTTTTTGGTGCGCCGAGCATGGCGCGCTTTCTAATGGGTGAAAGTCCCTAGCACGCCCGGCAGTGGGAAGTGCATAGCCAATGGCAAGGGTGTCCATCGTGAGGTGGAATCTGAAGGAAGCCGGATGGCGAATCTCTGGCCTGACGGACAGAAATCACATCAGGCATTTCTAGGTGGGTAAGGCTGCCAAACAAGCTAAAGCCCCAAAACTGCACGGAACCTAGAGTGTAGATGTGGCAGGTAGGTGGAGAGAAAGAAGCGTGCCTTACCTCGGGAGGCCTCATGGACGCGAACGCGATGAACTTCGTGCTCGTGGAGTAAAGCTTGCCATGAGGAGTCAGCAGAAGCCATAGTACTCGGTGCGTTGCCAGCGCCAAGGAAGGGCTGAACCGTTAGCGGTGCAAGTAGAAGGGAGGTTACCTTACGGGCGCGGTAAACGACAGCCAACTCACACTGTGGGGCTTGCAGGCGATGGTACTTGCGGAACAAGGAGAGCGGCCTGAAGCGTCGAGCGCTCAAGGGATAACCCCTGCCGAAAGCGCCAGCGTGCAGTGTCCGGCGGATTTGCTGGAGAGGATCGTCGATAAGGGCAACATGCGGCATGCCTACGGGAAAGTTCAAGCCAACAAGGGTGCAGCCGGTATCGACAAGATGGGCGTTGCGGAGATGCGCGACTGCTTCAAGCAGCACTCAGATGAACTCTTCGATCAAATCAAACAGGGGAAATACGCCCCAAGCCCGGTGCTTCGGGTGGAGATCCCCAAGAAGGAGAAAGGACGGGTAAGAAAGCTCGGAATACCCACGGTGGTCGACCGCGTGGTGCAGCAGGCTATCGTCGCCCAGCTGACCCCGCTCTTCGAACCTAAGTTCAGCGATTCGAGCTACGGGTTCAGACCGAAAAGAAGCGCGCACGATGCGCTTCGCGCTTGCAAGCGTCATATTGATGCGGGATATGGCTGGGCGGTCGATATGGACTTGGAAAAGTTCTTCGACACGGTATGCCAATCGAAGCTCATCCAGATCTTGTCGGAAACCGTGACCGACGGGCGCGTGGTGTCGCTCGTGCACAAGTACCTCAACGCGGGCGTCATGGTGGGCGGCGATCTGGAGGAAACGAGGGCGGGCATGCCGCAAGGAGGACCGCTCTCGCCGCTTTTGTCGAACATCATGCTCAACGAGCTTGATCGCGAGCTGGAGCGGCGGGGCCACCGCTTCGTCCGCTACGCTGACGACTGCATGATCTTTTGCAGGTCGAAGCGCGCGGCAGAGCGCGTCTGCGAATCCATCGTCGGCTTTATCGAGAAGAAGCTCTTTCTCAAGGTGAACCGAGACAAGACGGATGTGGCTCGCTTCAACGAAGTGAAGTACTTAGGGTATGCCTTTTACCGCAGCAAAGGGGAATGTCGTTTTCGCGTGCATCCCAAGAGCGTCAAAGCGATGGAAGAGCGCATCAAGGAACTCACCGCCAGAAGCAACGCCATGTCCAACGAGTACCGGCCGCGAGCAGCAACGTGGTTCGTGCGAGGATGGGTCAACTACTTCAAGCTGGCGGACATGAAAAAAGCTGTTGCAAGGGATAGACAAGTGGATGCGCAGACGCATTCGCATGGTCTACTGGAAGCAGTGGAGGCGTATACGCACCCGCTTCAAGATGTTGCAGAGATGCGGCATTGAGAAGGGGAAAGCGTGGGAGTTCGCCAATACCCGAAAGAGCTACTGGCGGACGGCTGGCAGCGCAATCATGCAGCGAGCCGTCGGAACCGAGCAACTGCGTCGTAAAGGCTATCTGTTCTTCTCGGACTACTACGGGCAAGTGCATGCGCGTTAACGGAACCGCCGTGTACCGAACGGTACGCACGGTGGTGTGAGAGGACGGCGCGTCAACTAATGACGCGCCTCCTACTCGATCGTTTGATCGGACTGGGCGACGTTTGCAGACTGGCGTGCGGCGCCCGAACCGCCAATGGAGGACGGACCGCGTCGCTGGAGCGTGCGGTCCGTCGAACTCGTGCCTGTTATTGGATGAACATAGCGTCGCCGAACGAAAGCAAGCGATAGCGCTCGGCGATGGCGTGTTCGTATGCCGCCATGACGTTTTCGCGCGAGGAGAAGGCGGATACTAACATCATGAGCGTGGATTTCGGTACGTGAAAATTCGTGACCAGGGCGTCTACCACGTGGAACTCGGATCCCGGCAGCAGGTAGAGCGAGGTTGCCTCTCGCTCGCGCGGCGTAACGGCACCGGTCTGCGGGTTCCAGGCGCTTTCCAAGCTGCGGACGCTGGTGGTTCCCACGGCTACGACGCGCCCGCCTTGGCGACGCGTTTCGGCGATAGCCTCTACCGTGCGCTCGGGGATCGTGTAGAATTCGGTATGGATGACGTGTTGCGCAGGGTCGTCCTCGTCGACGGTGCGAAACGTGTCCAGTCCTACTTCGAGTTCGACGGTTTCCCAGCGAACGCCCTGCTCTTTCAGGCGTTTGATGAGCTCCGGCGTGAAATGCAGGCCGGCGGTAGGGGCGGCTGCCGAGCTCTCGCGGCGGGAGTAGACGGTCTGGTACAGCTCTTCGTCTCCGGCGTAGTTCTTGATGTAAGGAGGCAGGGGCGTGTGTCCTACGGCATGCAGCGCCTCGTCAAGGGAAGGCAACGTCGTGGTCAGGCGGGCGAGGCGCTCGCCTTTCTGAGCGCCTTCGGCCCAGTCGACGATTTCTGCGGAAAGCGCGACGTTGCCATCCGGATCAAGGAAGTCGACCACGGCGCCCGTGCCCGGTTTCAAACGCTTTCCCGGGCGCACCAGGACCTCCCAAAGCGCGCTCGCGTTCGTGCGTGGTTCGCGTCCCGTTATCTCGCGCAAAAGGAACACCTCGGCGGCGCCTCCGGTTCCGCGCTTGGCGCCCAGCAGGCGGGCGGGCATGACGCGCGTTTCGTTCGCCACGAGCAAATCGCCCGGTCGCAAGTATTCGGCGATGTCGCGGAAGATGCGGTCTTCCAACGCCCCGGTTGCGCGATCCATGACGAGCATGCGGCATCCGTCGCGTTCGACGGCGGGTTCTTGAGCGATCAGCTCGGGAGGCAGATTGTAGTCGAAATCGGAAGTTTTCATGCGTGCGGTTCCTTCGCGGCGTTCGTGTAGGCGTCGATGCGTGGTTCAGAGCATCTTATTATAGGCGTTGTTCCGGCTTGGCAGTCTGCTTTCGCCAAGGGTTCATGCGGTGCGCTTTTGCGCGCAAGCTACTGCGAGGCGTCCTTTTCCTGCGTGCGCAGCGCCTTCAGGACGGCTCGTTTTCGAGCTTGCTTTTCATCGTAGGCCAGCCGTTCCGCTCGTTTTGCCGTTCTCTCGGCTTCAGCAGCCTCCCGTTCTGCCGCATGCGCTGCGCGATCGGCTTCCCGGGCGGCTTCGCGTGCGGCTTTCCGTTCGGATCGTTCGGCCTCCGCTTCGGCTGCTGAGAAACGACAGCCGCAGTAGTTTTGACGATACATGCCCGCCTCGCGGCTTCTGCGCGTGGCTTCGTCGTAATAGGGACGAAAGTCGCGAAACACCGCGCTTACGCCGAAGCGTGCGGCGGCGCTCGAAAGCTCTTCGTGAATGATCTCGGTGTACTGGTACGGGCTTACGGAAAGCGTCGTGCCGATGCCGTCGAATCCGTGCGCTGCGGCAACAAGCGCGGTTTCCTCGAAACGCAAGCGGTAGCATGCGCGGCAGCGCTCCATGCGGCGGGCGGGGTCGATGGCAAGGGGAAGGGGCCTGGCTCCGTCCGACGAAGCGGCAAGGCGCTCGCGTGCTTCCGAGAGAGCTTCTTCGCCGATCCGTCCAGCCGATGCTTCCCATGCGCACGGCGCGCGAAGACCCTTCATGACCGCGACGTCCTCTTCTTTGGCCCATGCGAGCAGTGCGTCCAAGCGCCGGCTGTATTCTGCATCCGGCGCTATGTTCGAGTTCGCGTAATATATGGTAAGGTCGTGTCCTGCTTCGTGCAGCAAGCGAACGGGCTCGAGCGAACACGGGCCGCAGCAGGCGTGAAGTAGTAGTTTCATCGGGTTTCAGAGCTCCTTCGCAAACGTGGCTTATACTACCACGCTAGGCATTCATCCATCATTTGAGCAAAGGAATTTCGCAATGGCGAACCGTTTTTACCGTGCGATCTGCTTCGATCTTGACGGAACCCTGCTCCCTATGGAGCTTGACGGGTTCATGCAGGCGTACTTTCAGTCGCTTGGCGCGTACGTGGCGCGCTTCGGCGTGGCTCCCCAGGATTTTTCCGCCGGCATGAAGGCCGGTATCAAGGCCATGGCCGCTCATGACGATGCTCGCCCCAACTCCGATGCGTTTTGGGAAGGGTTCCTTGCTTGCGTCGATCGAGGCGCGGCGGATTGGGAAGGGGAGTTGGCGGCGTATTACGATCGCGAGTTCGGTGCGATCGGCAACGGCGTGATTCCCAGCCCTGCAGCGGCGCGCGCGGTGAACGCGCTTGCGGCCAAGGGCTACCCGCTGGCTTTGACTACCATGCCCATGTTTCCCCGCCGCGCGGTGGAATGGCGGTTGGAATGGGCCGGCGTGGATCCCGCCTTGTTCTCGCGCATCACCTCGTTCGAGAACTCGACGTCCGTGAAGCCGAAGCTGGCGTACTACGCCGAGAACCTGGCCGCTCTTGGGGTGTCTGGAAACGATGTGCTTATGGTGGGCAACAACACGAAAGAGGATTTGGCGTTCATGGGCTTGGGGGCCGATGCGTTCTTGGTGACCGATCTGCTGCTCGACCCGATCGGATTCGACGTGAGCTCCGTTCGAAACGGAACGCTCGAGGCGTTCGCCGATTGGGCGGAGTCCTTGCCCGTTTGCGCCGATCCTGCAACGGGGATAGAAGCGGGGCTTGTTTCGATGGCTGCGCGGGATGAAGCGCTTGCCTCGAACGGTTGCCCCGATGCGCTTGCGGCTGACGCGGCCGTTTCTGCGGCGGGCTTTTCGATCAACGGAGTGGAGGGATAGTCGTGTCGCTGTTCGATTGCACGTGCGAAGCGACGAGCGGCCACGCTCGCGCGCTTACGTACGAAACGGCCCATGGATCGTTTCAGACCCCCATGTTCATGCCCGTGGGTACGAGCGCTACAGTGAAGGGCGTCACCGTTGGCCAGCTGAACGATCTGAAATCCCAGGTGGTGCTGGCCAACACGTACCATTTGTCCTTGCGTCCCGGTGCGGACGTGGTGGAAGAGGCTGGCGGCGTGCACGGGTTCTCGCACTACGACGGCCCGATGCTCACCGATTCGGGCGGGTTCCAGGTGTTCAGCTTGGCCGACACGGTGAAGCTTGACGACGACGGCCTGACGTTCCGCTCCATCTACGACGGGTCGAAGGTGCGATGGACGCCCGAGACGAACATGGCCATCCAAGAGCAGCTTGGCGCCGACATCGCGATGCAGCTTGACCAGTGCGCACCGTATCCGGCCGAGAAGGCATTTGTAGCGAAGGCAGTGGACCTGTCGGCCAAGTGGGCGCGTCGCTGCCTGGTGGCGCACCAACGCGCTGACCAGACGCTGTTCGGCATCGTGCAGGGCGGGATGCACTTGGATTTGCGTTTGGACTCCATTCGTCTGCTGCGCGAGATCGAGGACGAAAGCCTGGCGGCTGGCGGCCGTCGCTTCGGGGGCTTCGGGATAGGCGGTTACTCGGTGGGCGAGGACCACGAAGTCATGTTCGAGACGCTAGGCGACGTCGCACGAGCGTGTCCTGAAGATCGACCGCGGTATCTTATGGGCGTGGGAAATCCCACCACGCTCGTGCGCGCCGTGCGCGAAGGCGTGGACATGTTCGATTGCGTGCTGCCCACGCGCACCGCGCGCATGGGCACGGCGTTCTCTAGCACGGGCCGCATGAACATGCGCAATGCGAAGTTCACGCGCGATTTCGGCCCGCTCGATCCCACGTGCACGTGTCCGACCTGCCAGAACCATAGCCGTTCGTATATACGTCATCTGGTCAAGCAGAACGAGATGCTGGGCGGTATCCTGCTGTCCATCCACAACCTGCATTACTTGCTGGATCTCATGCGCCGCGCGCGCGAGGCGGTGCTGGCCGATTCCTACGAGGAATTCTACGGGGAGTGGATGGCAAGCCCGGCGGCGAAAGACTACTGAGTTTCGGCATCGGTCGTTTCCGTTGTTTTGTACGACGCTCGTGCGCTGGCGTTGAACCAGCTGCGCGGTTTGCGTATAATAGGGTCGAGCCGCAGGGAGCTGCTAACTCCCCACGGCTCTCGAATCGCTTCGGCGGTTTGGCTTTTTGTTTAGGGCTCCCTATCCTTTCGGACTGGGAGCTTCTCTATTATTACCGCGACGAGCGCGATAACGCTGGAGATCAGCTCGACGGCCGCCGTAATCAAAGCCAAATCGGTCATGGCGTCCACCTCCTCCCGTTTTTCCCTTCGTCGGGAGCATGGGTGGAAAGGGGCGTGGAGCCTCGCCGCCTGGTGATCCGTCCTTCCATGATAGCGGCTCGGCCTAGCGCGCAGATGGCGTGCGTCCAGCGCGGAGCTCGCGCGCTTCTTCGCGGTTCCGGTGCGGATCTAGCGCGAACCTAGCGCGGATCTAGCACGTTTCCGAAGCGGTTTTATTCGAATTCCGCTCGATTTTTCGACCGACTCTATCGTGGTTCTTCACGTTGCGTTTTCTCGGTTTAACCTTTATCAGGAATAAAAGGCCTCCGGTATCGCTTGCCCTGGTTTTGTGGCACAATAGGGCAGTTATCGTGCGGGGCGATCGAGCCTCGTTCCAGCGTATCTGAGATTACGAACTAGGGAGCGTCACATGGCGGCAGCGCAGAAGGCGAAAAAGAAGCAATCCGGGTCGGTGAACCGGCGCAACGTTTGGTTGCTGGTCGTTACCACGTTGCTGGTTGTCGGCTCGATCTTTATGTTCACGCCGCCCCAGGAAAAAATCAACCAAGGCCTGGACATTCAAGGCGGCCTGTCCGTGGTTCTTACCGCGAAGGGCGCCGACGGCGCTCAAGTAACCGCCGACGAAATGGAGAAGTCGCGCGCCATCATCGAAAGCCGCGTGAACGCTCTCGGCGCGTCCGAGTCGGTGGTGCAGGTACAGGGAACCGACCAGATCCTCGTTCAGATTCCGGGTCTCACGAACACCGAGGATGCGCTCAACACCATCGGCAAGACCGGCAAGTTGGAGTTCGCGCGCCTCGATTCCTTTACGGATGCCGACGTCAAATCGAAAATCGAAAGCGGGCAGTACGGCTCTGAAGGAACTGTGACCGACGCTTTGGGAAACTCCTTCCCCTCGGGTAAAACCGAGCACCTTAAGGTGGCCGAAGGGACGTACACGCCGCTCGTGACCGGCGCCGACATTACGAACGTTTCCGTCGGCAAGCCTTCGGACACGGCAACCGATTACGCGGTCAACATCACGCTCAACTCCCAGGGGGCCCAGGCGTTCGCCGCTGCGACGAAGGAGCTTGCGGCAACGAAGGGCAAGATCGTCATCATCCTTGACGGCGAGGTGCAATCCGCCCCTGCCGTGCAAAGCGAGATTCCCGACGGCAACGTGCAGATCACGGGCGGCTACACCCTTGAGGAAGCCAAATCGATGCAGACCGTGCTCGAAAGCGGCTCCTTGCCGGTGAGCTTCGAATACGCGCAGAGCCAGGTAGTCGGCCCGACGCTCGGGCAGGATGCGCTCCATTCCGGCGTGCTGGTCGCGCTGATCGGCTTGGCCGTGGTCATGCTGTACCTGTTGTTCTTCTATCGGGGCCTGGGATTCATCACGGCGGGTGCCATGGTGGTGTTCGCGGTGCTGTACCTGGGCATTTTGGCAACGCTTTCCCATTTCGGCCTGTTCAGCCTGTCGCTTGCCGGCATTGCGGGCATCGTGCTGACCATCGGCATGGCCGCCGACTCGTCCATTCTTACCATGGAGCGCTTCCGCGAGGAGATTCGCATGGGTCGCAGCGTGCGCGCTGCGTCCATCACCGGCGTGAAGCACGCCATCGTCACGTCCATCGATGCCGACCTGGTTACGCTGGTGTCGGCTCTCTCGCTGTTCTTCCTGGCCAGCGCTTCGGTCAAGGGCTTCGGCTTGACGCTTGCCCTGGGCATCGCGTGCGACATTCTCATGATGCTGCTGTTCAAGGCGCCGCTTATCCGCGTGCTTGCGCCGCGCGTTATCGCGAAGCATCCTGGTTTCTGGGGCATCAAGGACAGCCAGCAGGCGGCGAGCGATTACGCTGCGCTGGCGTCTGCGGAGGGGACGACCGTGGCCGAGGCCGAGATTGGCGAGGCCATCGATCCGGCTGCTTCCGAGAAGGCGGCGGAGCGCGCTGCTGGAGAAGCGGGCGAGGCGGCGGCTGCGAAGGCGCGCAAGCCGCGCGGCAAGTTCATCAAGCATGACGTCAACTTCCTAGGCCACCGCAAGGTGTTCCTTACGGTGGCTACCGTGCTGGTGTGCGCGTCGCTTGCCGTGGTGGGCGTGAAGGGCCTCAACTTCGGTATCGAGTTCGTGGGCGGCACGTCGGTTTCATTCCATAATACCGGGCAGGTGTCTATCGACCAGATGCGCGGCGCCTTCAACGATGCGGGCGAGCCCGATGCCGTTATCCAGACCACCAACGCCGACGGGGACGAAGGCTTCCTGGTGCGCACTACCACCACGAGCGCCGAAGAAGCCACGTCGCGCGCGAATCAGGTTGCCGATAAGCTGGGGCTTTCCACCGACAGCTTCGAGGTGACCACCATCGGGCCGGACTGGGGCGCGAGCGTCATCCAGTCTTCGCTCATCGCGTTCCTCGTTTCCATCGTGCTCATCATCATCTACATCGCCATTCGCTTCGAGTACAAGATGGGCGTGACGGCCATTGTGGCCCTTTTGCATGACCTGGTGCTGGTCATGGGCATTTACGCGCTGGTCGGGCGCGAGGTCAACCCGAACACCATCGCCGCGCTCCTTACCATTCTGGGCTATTCGCTCTACGATACGGTGGTCGTGTTCCACCGCATCAATGACAACATGAAGTCCGACGACGTCAAGTGCACGTTCATGACGATGGCGAACCATTCCATCAATCAGGTGCTCGTGCGTACCGTCAACACGACGCTGACCTCGCTTATTCCGGTGCTGGCCATGCTCTTCTTCGGCGGCGAGACGTTGAAGGACTTCGCATTCGCCATGTCCATCGGCTTGATCTGCGGGTCGTACTCCTCGATTGCCGTGGCGGCCCCGCTGTACGCCATGTGGAAGACGCGCGAGCCGCGCTACGCCAAGCTGGTAAAGAAGTTCGGTCCCGAGGTCGGTCGATACGAGTTCGGCAACCCGAACGCCATGGCGGAAGGCGCCTCGCCCAAGAAGGCTGCGAAGGCCGCAGGCGCCGCTTCCGCTTCGACGGCGAAGGCCGGTTCGAATCACGGTTCGAATGCTGGCAAGACGCAGCACAAGCCGCCCAAGGCGCAGCGCAAGAAGCGCCCCGACAAGAAGTAACGTAAACGGCCCCGGACACCGGGGCCGTTTCCTTGCGGGGCCTAAAGTCCCATCAGTTCGAAGAGCTCTTCTCGGCTATGCACTCCAAGCTTTTTGTATACGTGCCTGATGTGGGATTTCGCAGTTCCGTTTGCGATAGTCATTTCGGTGGCTATTTCGTTGGCGGTCTTTTGCTTCAGGAGCAGTTCGAGCACCTCGTGTTCGCGAGCGCCCAAATTGCATTGGGCGGAAATCTGCGTGATGCGTGCAACCTGCTCGCTTGGCAGATCCCCTTCGTGCCTTGTCCGATCGGGGTCGAACAAGGCGATCAGCTGTTTGGGTATGAACCCATTTCGAATGCACAGAAGCATGGCTGAAAGGACGGCTAGCACCGAGGATAGCACCACGACGTCGTGCGAAAGCGCAGAGCCGAACATCGCCCACGCGGAAACGGCTCTGCCAAGAATGCACCCGCCGAAGTATCCGATCATGAGAAGGGAGAACGTTTGGTATGCGCGGGAATCAAACTTCTCAGTGATGGCGCATAGGAGCACGACTGCGTATGCGAGAAACAGCAGTATGCCAACGAGCGCAAGATCGAATGTGACTACTGGATTGAGATCCAGGAACGAAGCCGACAGGGTTGCGGTCACGATGATGGGCACGGCGATGTTGAGCAGCGATAAGGTGGTGAGCCGCTTGAAGGAGAGCATCAATACGCCTACCAGCAAAAAGGGTATCAATATGGCGATTGCGGAAAACGCGAGGGAAAAGTGTTCGAGTCCGGCGAAGGAGAGCGACACCATGAACGCGTAACTGAACAAAAGCGTGGAGATGGTGATATGGATGGGTGCGTGACCCTGCGACTCCTTCACGAGCTGATCGGGTGGCGCTTTTCGCAAGAGGGCCATGCGCTTTGTAAGTGTGAAAGCGGCTATTCCAAGCAGCGCCACCAGGCTGCATGCAACTCGTGGCGTGTCCATGCCGACGATGAACCACAGGATGATCGATCCGGCGAAGGCGGAGAACATGATGTTCCAAATGACGGTAGCCGCGCTGTTGTGCGCGTATACCCATAGCCAGCACACGGCCATGACGGAAAGGTAAATTCCGAACAGGCCTCCTCCTATTACGGTAACCAGCAAAGGCGATACGCGTACCATTGTTGGAAACAGAGCGAACGCGAGAATGCTGACTAGCACGCATGCGCTCGAGATCCAAATGACGGAAGGCTTTGCAAAGACGGGTCGATCGCTTTTGGAGAGGGCGAGCAGTATGAAGGAAGTAATTGCGCCCAGAAGGCAGGTGACGTCTGAGAACGATAACTCTTCGGGGGAAACGTGCGCGAGCGCGGGGGTGTAGTGCGTGTACGACACCAGGGCGATCATGCACGACGTTCCGACAAACAGCCCGTCCGCGCTCGCTTTCTTTCGCGTGGTCGCTACGGCGCTCCGCACTTTCGCGAAGACGTCTAGGCGTCTTTCGTTTCCCATATGCGTTCCCCTCCCAAAGCTCCCCATCACGACAGTATCCCATAACGCACGATCGCGGTAGAGATAAATCGCTAACCCCTTCAAGGGTTAGCGAGGGTTAGCGGTTCAGGTTAGCAAAATGCCCGCAGTGCTGTGAAGTTACCGATTTCTTAACCTCTCCTTGAACACGTAGGATCGGTTGCGAGCCGATCGCTCGATACAAGGGGTCGGTTAAAGGGATGGATCAAGGAAAGGGGACGTCATGTTGAACAGGGAAAGCATGCGTGGTCAAGGAATGTCTCGTCGCGGATTTCTAACCGGAGCTGCGATGGTCGGAGCTGGGGCAGCATTCGGGCTTGCCGGCTGCAGCGGTGGGGCGTCGGAGTCCGAATCGAAGGCTCCCGCCGATCATGCGAATGCGGCTGCGGCTCCTGAGGCCGGGCAGCCTGCATTCCTCACGCCACCTGACCCCATTGCCGAAAGCGAGATAGCCGAGACGATCGATTGCGATATCGTTATCTGCGGTGCGGGCATCTGCGGGTTGCCTGCCGCTATGCTTGCGGCCGAGAGCGGCGCGAACGTGCATGTGGTGGAAAAAGGAAGCACGTACGGCTTGTTCCGCTTGTGCACTGCCGGCTTCAACTCCGATGTGCAGACGAAGTTGGGGTTGACCACCGATCGCAAGGAGTTCGTCACTTCGACATGGGCCATCACCAATGGAGTGCAGGGCCGGACGTCGGCTTACGGTCTGTGGTTCGATAACTCCGGTCCCTACATCAACTGGCTCGAGAAGATCTTCAACGAGAAGGGCTACCAGCTGATTCCCGCCGCATCGCTCGACTACAAGATCACGAACGACGGCATTGGCATGCCGGGCGCAAGCCCCCTGTGGCAGGCGTTCGCCCAGATGATTTTCTTCGCGCAGAAAGACGGCGGATTCTTCGCTACGGGTGATCCTGTGGACTGGACGGGCGTTATGGAGGCATACGCTTCCGAAAAGGGAGCAACTTTCCATTACAACACTCCTGCCGTTCAGCTTGTCCGAGACAGCGACGGACGGTGCACGGGCGTTATCGCCGAGAACGAGTCGGGCGAGTACGTGAAGTACAACGCTTCGAAGGGCGTGCTGCTGGCTACGGGCGATATGGCGGCTGACCGGGAAATGATGGCGCATTACAACGTGTCGCTGAAAAAGATCGTTCGCTACAACATCAATACCAACGACACGGGCGACGGCCAGAAGATGGGCATGTGGATCGGGGCGGACATGGACGAATTCGCTTGCGGCGATCTGTGGCCGTTTGCAGCTGTCATGATGGACGGGACGCTGCCCACTACGTTCGACGGCACCCATTTCTACGCAGGCGTTGCCAACTTGCCTGTGCTCATGGTCGATGGAGCCGGCCGACGCCTCATGGCTGAGAATCTGCCGTTCCAGTCGCCCTCCATTCCCAAGCTGACGTGTACGCCGGATGGCTGCGCGTGGAGCATTTGGGATAGCGCTTGGAAAGAGAAGTTTCCTGAGGGTGGCTACATGGTGGAGGACTATACCGCCTCGAACACCCAAGAAGAAGTGGATAAGAACGTTGCGAACGGCATTACGTTCAAGTTCGACACCATCGAAGAGTTGGCCGAGCATTGCGGATTCGACAAGGACATCTTCATGGCCACGTTCGCGCGCTACAACGAGCTGTGCGCAGCTGGCGAAGATCTTGACTTTTACAAGGACCCGCTGTGGATGAATCCCATTGACACGCCGCCGTACTACGCCTCGAAGCATTGTTCGTCGATGACTTCGACGCGTGGCGGACTCAAGAACGACGAGCGGCAGCGCGTTCTCGACAAGAAGGGCATGCCTATTCCGGGTTTGTACGTTGCCGGCAACACCGCCGGATCGTTCTACGGCAACGTGTATCCTCCCAACGTGATGGGCTCTGGCATCGGACATGGCCAGTGCTTTGCGTGGTTGGCCGTCAAGGATATTCTGGGCCTCGATTACATTCATGCAAACATCTAGGAAGAGAAGGTGCTGAACGTGAAAAAAGGGAAGCTGATGAAGGTTTTGGCGCCCGTGATGCTTGCTGCTTCTCTGGCGGTGGCATTAGGGGGATGCGCGCCGAAGGCAGGCGACGATCAGGGCGCTGCGGAGGCGACGTATCCGACGGGTTCATTGAAAGCCGTGCATGTGGAAGGCCAGCTGGACGGAGTCGAATCGTTCGACAACAAGGTGTGCTTGAGCTGCCATACGCGCGACACCATCAACGCGGCGAACGAGAACTACCAGGGTATCGAAGGGTTCAATCCTCATAAAGCGCACTTGGCTGCCGGGGATTGCGTCACATGTCATTCGGTGGACGGCACGTCGACGATGACCTGCAACGAATGCCATGATGCTCCGTTGCCCGAAGGATGGCAAAGCGCCGAGCGCGGGTCAGGCCCGTTGCATAGCTTGACGAAGTAACAACCCCTTGTTGCACGGACGTCCCCTTCCCTCCCTGGGCGTTCGATGCAAAGGAAGGTCCCCTGGCAGGGGACCTTCCTTTGCGGTGTGCCGCCCGTCCAGCCGTCTGGCGCTTGTCTGTCGTTGCCGGCTCGAACGCGCGCGGTGCAAGGTGCTTGTGGTACCCTAGCGCCAATGAACATGCGAGGAGCAAGGAGTCCGCGATGCGTGAAGGAAGCGCCCCTAACTTTTGTCCGCCGGTGGAGGAGGGCATCGCCATCGTGCTCGAAGACGAGACTGGCGAGCAGACGGAGCTGGAGTTTCTGGGTCTGATTCTGCACGAAGGCCGAAGCTACGGGTTCTTTTTCCCGATCAGCGAGGACGAGCCGGCCGGCTCGTCGGGCGAGGTTGTTTTGCTGGAAGTGACGGAACTCGACGAAGAAGGCCAGCCCGCGGCTTTCGAGCTTGTCGAGGACGAGGCGGTAGCCTCCGAGGTATACGAGGACTTCAGGGCGGCGACGAAGGACCTGTACGATTTTGCAGATTAAAGTAAAAACGGCGCGGGGAGCAATCCCCGTGCCGTCGTTTAGCGTCCGAGCAGATCCCATCCTTGCGGTGGTTTGATGCGGTCGGATTGCGCGATGGCCGCAAGATACATCACTTCGTGGTGGATGGCTTTTTCAAGACGGCAGACTTCCTCTTCCGTGTTTGCAAGCTCGAAGATCTTCGAAGCGCTGCCCTTGATGGCTTCCATGAGCGCATCGTAGTCGTTTACATCCATGGTTCTCAACCTCTTGCTCTAACGGGGGAGCGGGGCTTTTTATACTCTGACCTCGCAACACTCAATTCTATTGACGGGTCGTGAACTACAGTGTACGACTTTCGTTTCACCCAGCGCTAGCCTTCCTTCGGCGTACGGAATACTTCACTAAAAACGCAAGGAGGGCCACAGCTCCGGCATATTCGCGTAGCAAGCGCGAAAGCGGCGCAGCGTGGCGGGTGGACCTCCGGTCGTCGCCGCGCGTGCTGCACCGCTTTCGTTTGCGTTGCCGAGTTTAGAACTCGACGGGATTCCAGCTGCCGTCGATGTCGCACACCCATGCTTCGGGGTTCGTGACGGTGAAGAACGTGAGCGTCTCGTCTTCGGGTCCATCGTAGCTTTCGCCGAGTCCGGTCATGTGCTCGAACCCGGCACGGCGCACCTCGCTGTTCGCGCGGTCTTCCAAATCGGCTTGCCCGCGCATGATGACCCAGCCGCTCCCCGGCTTCCAAGCGCTCAGCTCGAACTTCGGATTGGCCTTCAGTTCTCGGTACACGTCTTTGGTGGTTGCGGTGCAGAACCAAATGCGGCCGTCCTGGATGGCGGCGAAGCTGAAGGGCCGCACGTGCGGCTGGTCGCCGTCGCACGTGGCCAGATACCAGGCGGGCACGCTCGTTAGGTAGTCGGCGATGGTTTCGTTTCCGTTCATGGGGCGTTCCTCTCTTCAGTGGGGGCTGTTGCCAGTTCGGCTAGTTCGGTATGAAATTGGATGCAATGACGCACGCCAGCATGAGCAGGATTACCCCCGTGCCTCGTGCGTCAAGCTGCGAGTACGCAAGCGGATGCAGGCGCGTCCGCCCGGTCCCCCCGTGGTAGCAGCGCGCGTCCATGCCCGAGGAAAGCGTTTCCGCATGGCGAAACGCGCTGGTGAACAGGGGAACCATAAGGGAGGCCAGCATGCGCACCTTCCCCTTGGAAAACGTTGCCCCGCGGCTGATCTGCGCGCGGTAGACGGTTTGCAGCTCAAAAGTGAACTGCGGCAGGAATCGAAGCGCAATGCCCATCATCATGGAAAGCTCGTGGGCCGGTACTCCGATGCGTGCGAAAGGGTGCAGCAGGTACTCGAAAGCGTCGGTGATATCGAGCGTGGTCGTGGTCAGCGTAAGAAGGCTCATGCCCAGCAGCAGCAAGAGGAGCCGGCACGCGATGAACGCAGCCTGCCAGATACCTGCCTCGCTGATGCGGAAGATCCACCACTCGAACAGCACCTGCCCGCCCTGCACGAAGAACACGTTCAGCAGCGCGGTGATGACCACGATGAACGCCAGCGGCGCGATGGACTTGAACGCCGATCGAAGCGGGATGCCCGCCAACGCGAAGAATCCGAATACGAACGCGGCGCATACGGCAAGCCCCCAGAAGTTTCCCACGTTCGCAACGAAGGCCACCGCCATGAGGGCAAGCGAAAGCAGCAGTTTGGCGCGCGGGTCCATGCGGTGAACGGGGCTTGTTCCCGGCCAGTAGCGTCCGATGACCGCGATGTCAGGCATGGCGAGCCTCCGCTTCGTACAGCGCCCTCAGGTCGTCGGCAAGCGATTCCACGTTGTACAGCTGGCGGGGCAGGTCAAGGCCCAGCGAGCGCAGCTCGGCTGCAAGCTTGTGCGGGGCCGGCGCGTCCAGCCCGATGGCGCGCAGCTCGTCGCCTTGCGCGAACACCTCGGCCGGCGTGCCTAGCGCGAACTGCCTGCCTTCGTTCAGCACGAGGATTCGATCGGAGAAACGGGCCAGGTCGTCCATGTTGTGCGACACCATCACAACGGTGAGCCCTCCGGCGTGCAATTCGCTTATGAGGGCGAGGAACTCCTCACGCGCCACGGGATCGAGCCCCGCGACCGGCTCGTCGAGCACCAGCACCTGCGGCTCCATGGCCAAAACCCCGGCGAACGCCACGCGCCGCTGCTGTCCTCCGGAAAGCTCGAAGGGGCTTTTGTCTCCCACGACGTCCGGGTCCAAGCGCACGCTCTCCAGGGCGGCGCGCACGCGCGTCTGCACCTCTTCGTCGGTCACGCCCAGGTTTCGCGGTCCGAACGCCACGTCCTCGTTGACGGTGGCGGCGAACAGCTGATGCTCGGGGTACTGGAACACCAGGCCCACCTTGCCGCGGCACGCCTGTGCCTCCCGCTTGTCGGCCAGGTCTTTCCCATCAAGGAGCACGCGTCCGCGCGTGGGACTCACCAGCCCGTTCATGTGCTGGATGAGCGTGCTCTTCCCGCTTCCGGTGTGGCCGGCCACGCCAAGGAATTCCCCGTCTTCCAGGGAGAAGTTGATGTCGCGAAGCGCCCATACGGCATTGGGATCCGTTCCCCAGGTGGCTTTGCCGTGGGTTTCAAGCGAGGGCGCCTCTTCTATCACGCCGGCTTCCCGTCGCTTTTTCAGGCGGCGCTTGCGCTTTTCTTGACGGTCGGGGTCGGAATACGAGTAGCTTACGCCTTCGAAAGCAATGCGCATAGCTCCTCCTTCAAGGCTTCGGTTTCAACATGCATGCCTACGGGCACACCGCGCTGCTTGAGCGCAAGCGAAAGCGCAGCGGCGAACGGTACGTCGAGGTTCAGGCTTTCCAGCAGCTCTGCTCGTACGAGTACTTCTTGAGGGGTTCCGTCGCAGGCGACGCGGCCGTTCTCCAGCACGATGACGCGATCCGCCTGAGCCGCTTCCTCCATGAAATGCGTGATCATGACGATGGTCATGCCGCGATCGTGCAGTTCGTGGCACACGCGCATAAGGCCCTTGCGTCCGCGCGGATCAAGCATGGCAGTTGCCTCGTCGAGCACCAGGATGTCCGGCTCCATGGCCAAGACGCCCGCGATGGCTACGCGCTGCTTCTGCCCGCCCGACAGCGCCGCGGTCTCGCGCTTGTCGTAGCCCTGCAGACCCACGTCCGCCAGCGCGTCCGCTACGCGCCGGCGCAGCTCCTCGGTGGGCACGCCCAGGTTTTCCGGCCCGAACGCCACGTCGTTTTCGATGAGGCTGGCAACCAGCTGGTCGTCGGGGTTCTGAAACACCATGCCTGCGTTGCTTCGGATGAAGTACGTTGCATGTTCGTCGCGCGTGTCGCGGCCAAGCACGGTGACGCTGCCCTCGTCGGGGGTTAGAAGCGCGTTCACGTGCTTGGCTAGCGTCGATTTGCCCGACCCGTTTCCGCCGAGAACGCACACGAACTCGCCTTGCTGAATGCGCGCGTCTACGCCGTCGAGCACGAACGCCTCTCCGTCGTATGTGAATCCCACCTTGGAGAACTCGATCATAAGCAGCGGTCCTTCTTTCCTTTTGTCGCGAGTGCGGTTGCAGGGCGGTGCCCTTTTCCGTGCTTCGGCTTGAGCTCGTCGGCGGTCGAAACTTGCGGCCGCCGACGGCTGGTCTGCTGAAAAGCCCTGGGAAAAGAAGGGTTTAACGCCCCTTGACCTGCTTTTTCTTCGGGGTGATCAGGTTGGAGATGCTTTTGTATACGATCAAGGTCAAAACGGCGTTCAGCGCGCCCTTCACCAAGTTGAACGGGGTAAGGATGGGGATGATCATGGCGATCACCGCATCAAGCGGAACGCCCAGCCACGCCGGCGTGATGATCAGGTTGCCCACGATGGCCATGAGCGTTGCAGCAAGGACGGACAGGACAAGGCCCAGCACGCCGCCCTTGAATGACCGCGTTTTGCGGTACACGATGGCTGCGGGCAAGATGAAACCGGTGACTACCAGGATGTTCATGAGCGCGCCCGAGAAATCGGCGAACAAGATGCCGTGGATCACGGCGCCCACGATGCCGACCGACAATCCGGCTGCGGGGCCGAACGCGAACCCGCATACCATGGCCGGCATGGCGGAAGCATCGTATTTCAGCCAGGTCACGCCGGGCAGCAGCGGAAATTCGACGAACGAAAGCAGCACGCCGATCGCGCACAGCAGCGCCATCGTGACCAATTGGCGGGTTTCCCATTTGTTCGTGTTGGTGAATGCGGGCGCGTGAGCGTCTTTGTTGTTGGCTGCCATGGCAACCCCTTTCTTTCCAGGCCGATTGCGTGCGGGTCAGGTTTTCCGGCCAAAAAAGAAAACAAGCCCGTATGAATTCCTTCCATACAGGCTTGTTGGGTCCGCCGATGCAAAGCGCGCGCGCTGCGTTCGCGGATCTCTGCCTCTTCCATCCGGACTATACCGTTGGTCCCGGGATCTCACCGGAATCAGCCTGCACAGCATGGCGCCACGCAGGGTCGCGGACTCTCGGCTTGCTGCAGCGCGAAGCTGCGGGCCGAATTACCGCCAGTGAGGAATTGCACCTCGCCCTGAAACAGAATCCATGGCGCACATTGTAACCACCTCGCTGATCTGTGGCAAGCGTTTCTCACGGAATGCGGACAGGATCGAATTTTTGTGGCGTTGCGGCGCCCGGCGTTGCGACGTTGGGTGCTGGACGCTGGGCGTTGGACACCGGGCGCTGGACGGGATCGAAAGCGCTTCCGTGAACGCATTGTCGCCCGAAACGTACGGTTTTCGCCGAGAAACCGTACGTTTCGGGCGACAATGCGCGGCGGGGCGGGTTGGCCTGCTGCCGGGCCGTTCTTTTGCCTGCTGGCGGACCGCTCCCGTATAATGCCGGTACGCGAAGACATGGCGCACGCCATGGAAGACGAAGGGGGAGCAATGGGGCAGAGCGGGGTCGTGAACGAGCCGCGGATCAAAAACCCGCTGGTGAAGGCTATTCGGGAGTTGCTGGAGCACCGCGCGCTTTGGCTGTACCTGCTTACGGACGAGGCCGCGAAGGCCGGCGCCGATCCGGCGACGTTCGCGCCGGCAGCGGTCAAGCGCTGCGGCTTGTTTCAGGGGGCGGAGCTGGTTGCAAAGGGCGGCGGCACGCATAGTTTGAAGAGCCTCAAGAAGGGGCTGTTCGGCAAGCCGGCCCAGATGGTGTTCGAGATGGACGTCAAAGACGTGCAGGACGATCGGTTCGAGCTGGAATTTCATTACTGCCCGCTGGTGAAGGCGTGGCAGAAGCAGGGTTGCACCGACGAGGAGATTTCCAACCTGTGCGATTGGGCCATGTGCGGCGATCGCGGCATCGGCGAGGCGTACGGCTGCGAACTGGACCTGCCCAAGACCATCGCGCGCGGCGACGATGTGTGCCACCTGATCTACCATCGGCGGTAGGCCCGTACCCGACGAGCTGGGGCGATTCGGCAGATCGCCGGTTTCGTGAACCTAGCGTGCGAAGCGCGACATCGATGCGATGTTTCGCACGCTAGGTTACAGTTTGTGTATACCCGACGGGAATTTTCCTTCGCCGGTTCGTGCGGGGGTACAATAGCGAAATTATGTTTGAGATTCTCAACACCATCGACAGCTTTGTATGGGGCCCGGCCATGATCGCGCTCCTTTTGGGCTCGCATCTGTTCTTTACGGTGAAGACGGGCTTCATCCAGCGTAAACTGCCCCAGGCCATCAAGCTCTCGCTCACCTCGGATCCCGAGGGCAAAGGCGACATCAGCCACTTCGGCGCGCTCGCAACGGCGCTGGCGGCCACCATCGGCACGGGCTCCATCGTGGGCGTGGCCACGGCTATCCTGGCGGGCGGCCCAGGTGCCGTGTTCTGGATGTGGATCACGGGCGTGTTCGGCATCGCCACCAAGTATGCGGAAGTGTACGCGGCGGTGAAGTACCGCGTGAAGGACCATAACGGTGCCATGCTGGGCGGCGCCATGTACATTTGGGAGCGCGCGTTTCGTCACAATGACAAGGGCGAACTGGATCCCGGCCCCGGCGGGCGTACCCCGTGGTGGGCGAAGCTGGGCGCGGTCGCGTTCGCGGCGTTCGCGGCCATTGCCGCCATCGGCACCGGATCGGCCGTGCAGGCGTCGGCTATGGCCGGCATCATCACCTCGAACGTCGCGGTTCCCGCATGGGCTGTGGGCGTGGTGATCGTGATCCTGGTTTCGGTGGTCATCTTCGGCGGCGTGGAATCCATATCCAAAGTCTGCGAGAAGCTGGTTCCCTTCATGGCCGTGGCGTATGCCGGCGGATGCATCGTCATCCTCGTGCTCAACGGCCCGCTTCTGGGTCAGGCGCTCGGTCTTATCCTCGAGTGCGCGTTCACTCCGAAGGCCGCGTTCGGCGGCGCCGTGGGCAGCGGCATCATGGTTGCCTTGCAGTTCGGCTGCGCGCGCGGCCTGTTCTCCAACGAATCCGGCCTGGGCTCCGCGCCCATCGTGGCGGCAGCGGCTTCCACCCGCAACCCTGCTCAGCAGGCGCTTGTTGCCATGACCGGCACGTTTTGGTCCACTGTCGTGATCTGCGCGCTGACCGGCATCGTGCTGGTGTCCACCATGCTCGCGCATCCCGACATCGCCTCCGACATCTTGGAGAATCCCACGTTGTACTCGGGCGCCCAGCTGGCAAGCGAGGCGTTCTCGAAGATTCCCTACATCGGAACGCCTATTCTGGTGCTGGGCATGGTGGCGTTCAGCTACACCACCATCCTGGGTTGGTCGTACTACGGTAGCCGCTGCATCACGTACCTGTTCGGGCGCTACGCTATTCGTCCGTATCAGGTGGTGTACGTGGCCGTGGCGTTTTTGGGAGCTATCGGCGTAGGCGACGTCGTCTGGCTGATCAGCGATATCGGCAACGCGCTCATGGCCATTCCCAATATCGTGGTGGTTCTCATGCTGTCCGGCATGGTCGCTCGGGAGACGCGGCACTACATTTACGACGGCAATCTCGACGAAGCTGACGACACGCCTATCCCGCAGCTGGAAGGGAAGTAGGGCTCGCCCGCTCGTCCGCGGATGCCGCGTTTTCGCTCGTCCCCCTGCCCGCGGCGCCGTTCGCTGACAATTTCGCATTTGGTATCAAGCTGCAACGTGCCGCCTCGTTATAATCCGGGTACTTTAGCGTGCGAAAGTGCCCATACCGAAACGGCTTCCATCGTTCTCGCCATGCGCCGATGATGCCCAGCGCTTTGCCGCGGCGGTGCAACCTGCTTCGGTATAGACTCTTCGCCTGCTTTCGTACACAAGGAAAGAGAGAGGGGTTGGGGTATGGACATCGTTCAGCTTATCAGCGACATCGATGCGTTCGTGTGGGGCCCGCCGATGATCATTCTGCTGCTGGGTTCTCACCTGTTCCTGACGTTTCGCACGGGATTCATCCAACGCAAGCTGCCGACGGCCATCAAGCTGTCGGTGACGAAGGACCCGGACGCACCGGGGGACATCAGCCAGTTCGGCGCGTTGACCACGGCGCTTTCGGCCACCATCGGCACGGGCAACATCGTGGGCGTGGGCACCGCCATCCTGGCGGGCGGTCCGGGCGCGGTGCTGTGGATGTGGCTTACGGGCGTGTTCGGCATGGCTACCAAGTACTCCGAGACGTACGCAGCCGTGAAGTACCGCGTGAAGGACCATAACGGCAACATGCTGGGCGGAGCGATGTACGCGTGGCGTCGTGCGTTCGAGAAGGACGGGAAGACGCCCTGGTACGGCGTGCTGGGGGCGGGTGCCTTCGCCCTGTTCGCCGCTGTGGCTTCGTTCGGCATTGGATCCGCGGTCCAGTCCAGCGCGATGACGGGCATCATCACCTCGAACGCTCCCGGCGTTCCCGCGTGGGGCATCGGGTTGGCTATCGTCATCATGGTGTCGCTCGTCATCTTCGGCGGCATCAAGATCATCTCCAAGGTATGCGAGAAGCTGGTTCCGTTCATGGCTATCGCGTACGCATGGGGCTGCATCGTGATCATTGGAATGAACTGGGAATACGTGTGGCCTGCCATCTGCTTGATCTTCGAATGCGCCTTCACGCCGAAGGCTGCGTTCGGCGGCGCCGTGGGCAGCGGCCTTATGATGGCGCTGCAGTTCGGTTGCGCGCGCGGCCTGTTCTCCAACGAGTCCGGCCTGGGTTCCGCGCCCATCGTGGCCTCGGCCGCGTCCACGCGCAACCCGGCACGCCAGGCGCTCGTGTCCATGACCGGTACGTTCTGGGATACGGTGGTCATCTGCGCTTTGACGGGCATCGTGCTGGTTTCCACGATGATCGCGAACCCCGGCATCATGGAGAGCGGTCAGGTTTCCGCTGGCGCCGACCTGACAAGCGCGGCGTTCGCGTCGATTCCCTACATCGGCACGCCTATCCTGGTGATCGGCATGATCCTGTTCGCATACACCACCATCCTGGGTTGGTCGTACTACGGCAACCGCTGCGTCACGTACCTGTTCGGCAAGCACGCCATTCGCCCGTACCAGGTGCTCTACGTAGCCGTGGCGTTCTTGGGCGCCATCGGCATCGGCGATTTGGTGTGGACCATCTCGGACATCACCAACGCGCTCATGGCCGTTCCGAACATCATCGTCGTGCTGTTGCTTTCGGGGCTGATCGCTCGCGAGACCAAACATTACGTGTGGGAGAAAAACCTCGACGAGGCGGACGATACCGAGATTCCCGTGCTCGAGAGCAAGTAGCTTGCAGCTTGCACGGTGCTCGTCTCGACAACGCACCGAACAGCCCGGTGCCGTATTGACGCCGGGCTGTTCTTTTTTACGGGGTCGCGAGTTTGCCTTGTGCGCAGAGCGCGTCGGCTAGTCGTCTTCTTCCTCGCCTTTCTTGAGCTTTACCGCCGCGCCGCCGAGCGCGCCGAGGGCCGCGATGGCCGCCGCGCCTGCGACCGCGCCCCAGGATGCGTCGCCGGTTCGGACGGTTTTCGCCGGGTTGCCGATCGTTGTGCTGCCGCCGCTGCCGCCGGTTCCGCTCGATCCGCCCGACCCGCTGCCGGTGCCCGATCCGCCGGTGCCCGATCCGCCGGTGCCCGATCCGCCGGTGCCGCTGCCGCCCTGGCCGCTTCCGCCGCTGCCGGATCCTCCTTCCGGCTCAGGATCGTTGCCCGGCTTTTCGGGGGCGAACGCCGCGGTTAGGGTTGTCGTTGCCGAGGCGTAGCCGGCTGCGTAGGCTAGCGTGTACGTCCCTGCCGCAGCGGGCGTGAACTGCCAGGTTGGCGCTGAGCCTTCGGTGCTGCCGGTCGCTTTCTGCGCTTCGACGTTTTCAAGGGCGACGGGGTTGCCGTCGGGATCGGTCACGAAGGGCGTTGCCTGCATCGTCGATCCGTTGACGTCCTCGAACGATACGGAGGGTATGGCGTACGGTTCTCCTACCGTGGCTTTCCCCAGGTCAGATGCGGTTGGGGCTTGTATCGGGGAAGCGGGGACGGCGGAGGCTGCGTACAGCGTTGCGACATGGTCCCCGGTTGCGACGCCGGGGCTTAGGCGCGCGAACGCCACGCGTCCGACCATCGCATGCTCGGGCTCGCCTTGCGCGTTCGTGTCGGCGCCCAAAAACCAGCGCAACGGCGCGCCGCCGCTTACGCTGGGCGGGGGCAGGGTTCCCGGATTGGCGAACTGCGAAGCAAGCGTTCCGTTCGCGTACAGCTTCATCTCGACGCCGTCGTACGTTGCCACGACATGCGTCCAGGCAAGCGTGTCGACATAGGCGCTGGTCGATTTCCACCCGCCGCCTTCAGGCGACGTGTAGTAATGCAAGCTGGGACGGCTGCCGTTGGGGTCGGAGCTGCTCGACGGGTAGTACTCCAGATTCTGGCCGCGGGATTGCCCCGATGAGAACAGCTCGAAGTAGCTGGAGGGCTCTTCGTCGAACCGGAACAGCACTTCCAGGGTGCATCCGGTGCCGATACGCGCGTAGTCCTCGCTCGTGAACGCGTACGCTGCCGCGGCGGCGCCTCCGAATACGCCGACCTGCTTGTTGAACAGGGGGTCGGAAGTTAGCTCCAATGCTCCGAACTCCTTGAGCGCATGGGGCGCGGCAGAGAGGTCGTCGGCCGATCCTTGCGCGAAATCCACGGACAAGAGCGGGTCCTCAAGGGGCGTCACCTCGCGCTCCTTCGTCCTGAACTCGGTCTGGCCGATAAGCGCTTCCTTGCCGTATGCATTGCGGGCGTAGGCCTTGAGCGTGTACGCGGTGTTCTCTGCCAGGGCCGCGCCGATAAGAGGGCGAACGAACTCGTCTGCGCGGTTTTGGCTTGCTTTGTAGTACTCGGACATGAACCGCGCATCGTACAGGGGCGTGTCGGAATCCGCCTCGAAAACCTCGACGCGATAACACAGGACGATATCGTTGTCCAAGCCGGTCGCGTCCGCGTGCACCTTGTTCGCGGTGATGGCGAAGGACGCTCCCGACGAGGTCAGGGTGTCGTCGCTCGGTACCCTGACGGCGGCGTCGGCCTCTACCGTAGGGGGAAGGCTGCGCGCTTCCATGGCGGCAGACGTATAGACCTTGGTGCTTTGGTCGTTCGGGCTGAACGACCACGGCTCGCCAAGGCATGCGCCTTCGCGGAAATCCATGCGGTAGACGGTCACGACATGGGTTGCCGGATCGATGTCCACCAGCTCGCACTGGTTGGCGTCGTCTCCGTCGGCGGGGTGCCCGTACAAAAGGCTCCCCCCGCTGTAGTCGCCGTTGTTGTACCCTTCGTCCTGGCCTCCCTTCGTCCAGAAGTTGTTGGCGAACGTGGCGGTTTGAATAAGGGTGCAGCCGTCGTCTTGGTAGATCGACCGCGGGTCGGCCATGGGGATGTGCGTGTGCCCTGAAAAGTGAACGATCTGGGGATACGCCGCTGCGATTTCATGGTAAAAGGCCATGTCGTTGCCCGTTCGGTCGGACTTGTTGGTGCCGAACTGGCCGTTCCAGCTGCCGCCCGTGCTGTACCAGACCGTGTTGCCGAAGGGATGATGGGTCAACATGAAGATGGGCTTGTTCGCGTCTTCCGCCTGCGCGGCGGCCAGGCGTTCGCGAATCCAGTCCTGCCGGTCGCCGTACCAGTTGTTGTCGTAGCCGCCCGGATGGGACGAGAGCGCCAGCACGTGGTAGCCGCCGCTTCCGCCCACGATGAAATCGCAGTCGGTTTGGCCCTCGTTCGCGCCTCCCGGAATCTGGAACGATCCCGCTACGGCCAGCTTGGAGGAAAGGAACTCCTTGAACGCAGCCTGGGCGTTCTCCTTGTTTCCTTGCCAGCTGTAGTATTCGTGGTTGCCCATTACGATCCCAACGGGCTTGCGCGCGTTCGCGTTGAGGAGCGAGGCCAGCTCATCGTACTGCGCGGGCGTGCCGGTGTCCGCCGAATCTCCCACGAAGAAGTGGGCTGCCACATCGGGCGCGGCGGCGTAGATCCCGGAAAACGCAGCGGGGATCTTCTGCGCGTAGGAGTTACGGGCCTCGGCGCCTACGTGCGTGTCGCTGTGCACGGTGAAGCGCACGTGCCCGTCCTGCAGCGCGGGCCAAGCTTGGCCGGGGGCCGGGCTGAACGCTGCGTCGGCGCGCTGATCGGGGAACACGAGCATGCCTCCCGCAAGGGACACGCCGGCTACGGCTGCTAGCTTGAGGAACGATCGACGCGACACGCCGATCGTGCTCGTTTCGAAAAAAGATGACGCGTGTTCCATGGAAAGCCCTTCTGCTCGAATGGTTGGTTGGCGCTTGCCCGGTTGGGCCGCGGCGGCGGGGCGCAGGTGCGCTCGGCGTGGAAAAGGTTGCCGAGCGGAAGTATAGGAGCGCCGCGAAAAGAGCGGGTACGGTGCAGGTAAGGACCGGGTACGCATGCGGTAAGGTTTGCGTAAGAGGCGAAACGCCCAGATGACGAAGCCGCAAGGCGCTCGAGTTCCCAGGAGGCGAACCTCCCGCATGCCCGCGCGCTCGGGATCCGAAGGAGTGATCCGGTCGAGCTTCCAGGCCCGAAACAACCCCTTCGCGTTCCGGGGTCGCCGCGTTCCTCCTCGCGCACCTGCTCCCATTTCCCGCGCTCCCGGTTTTGCAGGGGGCTCTATGTTGAACCGGAATCGGCACATGCTGACGTACGTTGTCTTTTCGAGCGGTCGGGCTGCGATCGGTCGTGATGGGCCCCCGGTGGTCGGGCGGCGCGGCTGGTTCGCCGTCAGGATTTTCTCAGCGCCCTCCAGCGCCCCTAGCTGCCCGATTTTTACAGCAATGTTGCGCACCGCCTCGCATCTTCAAAAGCCTCGTCCTTGTGAACTGGGATAATGAAATACGGCTCTTGGAGGGAAGGCGATGAAGAGGGCTTGCGCCTCGAAAAGCGCAACATTGCGTGCAAAATCGAGCAGAAAGCGCATCGCCGTCCTCAACGCAGGCGGGCGCATGTCGATGGCGGTTCGGCGGCGGGCGTCTTTCTTAACCGTTGCCGCCGCGCCGCCGCGCTGCCGAGCGCGCTGGGGGCTGCGCCGACCGCTGTCCCCGCGTCGTTTACCTGCTGCGAGGATCCTGCGATAAGCGGTTGCGCTGCGGCGGGGCTCGCCTCGCCTTGCGGTATCATGGCCGGTATGAAGAAACTTGCCATCATAGGAGGCGGCGCGGCGGGGCTCGCGGCCGCTGTTGAAACCGTCCGCGCTCTGCGCGCTCGAGGCGTTGCCCCCGGATCCGTGGAGACGACGGTGTACGAAGCCAGCGACCGCGTCGGTCGATCCATTCTGGCAACCGGCAATGGCCGCTGCAACTTCTCGAATGCTTGCATCGACGTTGCCGCATACCGCAATCCGACGTTCGTCTCGCAGGCTTTGGCCGAGCTTGAGGTCGAACCCGAACCTGAATTAGAATCGCATGAGGACCCCGTTCACAACCTGTTCGCCGACTTGGGCCTGCTCTGGCGCGAAGAGGGCGAGGGGCGTCTGTATCCTTTGGCGAACAAGGCGACCAGCGTGTTGGACGTGCTGCGTTCGGCTGCGCAGGATGCGGAGGTGCATCTGGCGTGCGACTGCGTTGCCAAACGCGTCGAGGCGCCGCAGCGCGCTGGCGATCGATTCCATATTCGGTTTGCGGACGGCGCGGTGCAGCATGCCGATGCCGTGATCGTGGCCGTTGGCGGCAGGGCGATCGAGGAGATCGAGCTGCCGGAAGGGCTGTCATGCGTGAGCGGTCGTCCCGTGCTGGGCCCGCTGCGCACGGATACCGCCCTGGTGAAGCCGCTCAACAACGTTCGCGTTCGCTGTTGCGTTTCGCTGGTGGGCAAGGACGGCGCCGAGAAGGCTCGCGAATCCGGCGAGGTGCTGTTCCGCGATTACGGCGTGTCGGGCATTGCCGTGTTCAACCTGTCGCGCTTCGCCCGCCCGGGTGACAAGCTGCGCATCGACCTGCTTCCCCAAATCGCGCCCGAAAAGGCGGAGGGCCTTCTGCTCGATCGCGCCGCCCGCTTGCGTTCGGCCGGCCGCTCGTGCTCGGCCGATGCGCTTGTGCGGGGCATGCTGCTGCCCGCGGTGGCCCATGCCGTGTTGAAGGAGGCGGGACTGCGCTCTGAAGACCCGTTCGCCAAGAAGGATGCGTCGAAGCTGGCGCGCGTTCTCAAGGGGTTGCCCCTGGTGGTGCGCGGTATTGGCGATGCTCGCCAGTGCCAAGTGACGCGCGGGGGGCTTGCCGTCGACGCGTTCGATCCGTGCACGATGGGAGCGCGCCGCATACCGGGCTTCTTCGCGGCGGGAGAGGCGCTGGACGTGGATGCGCCCTGCGGCGGGTACAACTTGCATTGGGCGTGGGCGAGCGGCATGCTGGCAGCCCGCGCGGCAGCCAACGAACTGGCGGTCGACGCCGGTCGAGCGAAGGGAGCGAGCCGTGCTTGAGGTTTCGAACGTGAGGCTTCCGCTTGATGCGGGTGTCGCCGGGTCGAAGGGCGACGCGCTCGTTCGCGTTGCCGCGGCGGATGCGCTGGGCGTGCGGGAGGGGGACGTGGATTCGGTTCGCGTCCTCAAGCGCAGCGTGGATGCGCGCAAGAAGCGGGATGTGCACTTCGTGGCGACGCTTGGCGTGGAGCTTTCCGATCCTTCGATGGAGCAGCGCGTCCTTGCGCAAGCCTGCTCGCGGGCGGGCGCGGGAGCTTCCCCTGGCACTCATGTGAAGCGTCACGAGCCTTATGCGGCGCTTGCCGTTCCGGAACTCGGGCCGACGTTCGAGGCGAGCGGCGAGCCGCGCCCCGTGGTGGTAGGCGCGGGTCCGGCGGGCCTGTTCTGCGCGCTGTACCTGGCGCGGGCCGGCTTGCGGCCCCTTCTGCTGGAGCGCGGGGCGGACGTGGACGAGCGGCTTGCGACGATCGCGGCGTTCGACGCGGGCGCGGATTTGGACCCGCAGACGAACATCCAGTTCGGAGAGGGAGGCGCGGGTACGTTTTCCGATGGAAAGCTGACCACGAACATCAAGAATCCCTTGGCGCGTCATGTGCTTCGCTGGTTTGCGGACGCCGGCGCGCCCGAGGAAATCCTGTGGCAGGCCAAACCCCATATCGGTACCGATCTGCTGGTGGACGTGGTGCGCGAGCTGCGCAGCCAGATCGTCGCGGCGGGCGGCGAGGTGCGCTTCCACGCGCAGCTGACGGGCTTGCATTTCCAGGACGGGGCCCTTGCGGCGGTGAACGTGCTCGAATCGGGAAGGAGCGCGCGCGTGCCTGCGCGGCGCGTGGTGCTGGCGTGCGGGCATTCGGCGCGCGACACCTTCGAGGTCGTGCATGCTGCGGGCGTGAAGATGGAGCAGAAGCCCTTTTCGGTGGGCGTGCGCATCGAGCATCCTCAAGTGGCGGTGGATCGCGCTCAGTACGGCGATGCCGCAACTCATCCGGCACTCGGCCCGGCGGACTACAAGCTGGCCGTTCATCTGCCCGACGGACGCAGCGTCTACACGTTCTGCATGTGTCCGGGCGGCCAGGTGGTATGCGCGGCAAGCGAGCCGGACAGCGTGGTGGTGAACGGCATGAGCCGGTTCGCGCGCGACGGGGAGAATGCGAACAGCGCGCTGCTGGTGGGCGTGGGCCCGCAGGACTTCGAGGGGGATCATCCCCTTGCGGGCGTGAAGCTGCAACGGGATATGGAGCGCGCGGCGTATCGGGCGGCGTGCGCAGCGGGCGGCGATCCGTATCAGGCGCCCGCTCAAACCGTGGGGGATTTCCTTGCGGGCCGCTCGGCGGGTCCCGGTTCGTCGGTGCGCCCCACGTACGCGCGCGGCGTGGCGTGGTGCGACTTGCGGGAGTGCCTGCCGGAGTTCGTTGCAGATGCGATTGCGTCCGCGCTTCCGGTGCTGGACCGCAAGCTCACGGGGTTCGCAGACCAGGATGCCGTTATGACCGGCGTGGAAACGCGCAGTTCAAGCCCGGTTCGCATCGTGCGCGGCGAAGGCTGCGAGGCGCTTCTAGCCGAAGAATCCCCTATGGACGGCGGGACGGGCCTCTATCCGTGCGGAGAGGGCGCGGGTTATGCGGGCGGCATCATGAGCGCTGCATGCGACGGTTTGCGAGTTGCCCAGTTCGTGGCTCAGGCGTTCGCCCGTTGACGCTACTGCAGGTGCCCATTCGCGCCCAGACGTTCGGAGGCCGCTACATTCCGCTCGCTCGAAGCGAGCGTCCAAGTCGGGTCGACGCTTGCTCGGCATCGAAGCGCGGCCTTTATTCTCCCAGCTCGGCTTTCCAGTCGAAATCGGCGGGAGGGCGGGTGGGCTCTCCGTCGGCGCCGGCATCTTGCATGCGGCCGTCCCATTGGCAGGCTTTCATGTTCACGCGCCCGTCGTCTTCGAATTCGACGCCTTCGGCTGCCAGCATGCTTCGCTGCTCGTCGGGGCCTCCGAAAACGAAGCCCTTGCACAGGCTTCCGTCTTTGAACACCACGCGATGGCAGGGAATGCACGCAGGATCGGCCCCGGGCTCGGGGTTCGCCCGCAAGGCGTAACCTACGTAGCGAGCCGATCGCGGGGCTCCGATCAGCTGACCCACTTGGCCGTACGAGGCAACCTTGCCGCGCGGGATGTGGCGCACCGTGTCGAACACTTTGTTGGAGAAATCTCCCATGAAACCACTTTCTTTTTGCCCAAGACGCCGTTTCGCGCTTCTTTTTTCCGCGGTGATCGCGTATTCTGTATCAAATTATACTGTAGCGAGAAGGTATTGCGCGAAGACGTCTTGCTTCGCGCGTAGGGAGGTTCGCGATGAAACACGGCAATCGCCAAGACGGGAACAGTGCTTTCGTTCCCGCGGGTTCGTTCGGCGCAGACGATACTGCGGCGTTCGTTCCCGCTTCGCCTCAGACCACGGCCGTGCTGCCGCCGCTGCCCGATGCTCTCGTCGACGCCGACGCGCTTTCCGACATGCAGGCGTTCAATGACCTCAAGGCTAAGCGCAAGAAGCAGCGCAAGCGGAAGATCATCATCGGCGTGTCGGTGGCCGTGCTTGCGGTCGTAGTTTTGATGGGCGCGCTTGCTTGGTACGTTGCCGATCAAACGGCCAAGGCGCTTGAGAGCATGGCCCCTCAAACCGTCCCGATCGAGCAGGGGACGTTCGTCGATACCGTTACCGCTTCAGGAAGCCTGCAGCCCATTTCGTCTGTGAGCGCTACGCCTGAGGTGGACGGTATCGTAGGAGAGGTGTTCGTTTCCGAAGGCGATCGCGTTGAAGCCGGCCAAACGCTGTTCACGGTAGTGAACGCCGAACTGGACAAGGCGGTTTCCCAAGCTGCGCGCGGCATCGAGGAAGCGCGCAACGGCGTGGCGCAAGCGCAAAACGCCGTGAACGAAGCGTACCGCGCGAAAGCGGCCGGACAGCAGGCGGTGGCCGATGCGCGCGCACAGGCTCAGGCGCTCGCCGATGCCCAGGCCAGCGCGGCGCCGGGCGCGACCGCTCCGTCTTCTCCGCAGGCTCCGGCCGCGGCTCCCACGTTCGACGAAGGCGGAGCGGACTCCGCCATCAGGCAGGCCGAGATTGCGCTCAACAGCGCGAACCTTGCGTTGCAGAGCGCTCAAACCACCTATGACGAAGCCGTCGCGCGCGCCGACAAGCGCACCGTTACCTCGTCGATCGCCGGAAGCGTGGTAGCCGTGAACATCGAGCCCGGCAAGGCGCTGGGATCCACTTCGGCGGCGAACCCCGTGTCTCCCGTGCAGATAGCCGATCTGTCGCAGATGACCGTTTCCATCAACGTCAACGAGATAGACATCCTCAAGGTGAGCGCCGACCAGACGGCGCAGGTCACGTTCACGGCGGCACCCGACCTCACCTTGCCTGCAACCGTGGTGAAGATCGCTACCACCTCGGCGGGCGCGGGCGACGCGTCGGCTGGCGCCTCGTACGGAGGCGGCGGGGCCGTCACCTACGCGGTCAAGCTGCTGATCGCGCAGCCCGATCCTCGCTTGAAGCCGGGCATGACCGCGAAGGCCACCATCACCACCACGACGATCGAGGATGCCCTCAAGGTTCCCATTTCGGCCGTGCAGTCGGACAGCTCGGGCAAGAGCTTCGTGATGGTGGTCACCGATCCCGAAACGCAGGCCGTCGAGCAGCGCTCGGTGGAAGTGGTCGCGTCCGACGGGTTGACGTCGGTGGTGAAAGGTCGGGTCAAAGCTGGGGAAAACGTGGTCATCGGATCCTTGGCGCCTGCGGGCGATCAAGGGGCTTCGAGCGCGGCGCCCGGCGTTTCCGCCGACGCCGTGGCGATAGGATAGCGCCATGAGCTTCGTGGTAGAGGCCGTTGACCTGCATCGCATATACGAGAGCGCTTCGGGTCTCACCCATGCCCTGCGCGGCGTGTCGCTCTCGGTCGAGAAAGGCGAGTTCCTTGCCATCATGGGACCTTCGGGCTCGGGCAAGTCGACGCTCATGAACCTGCTCGGCTGTCTGGACACGCCCACGCGCGGGCGCTATCTGCTGGAAGGCGTCGACGTGGCGGCGTATCGCGAGGACGAGCTGGCCGAGATTCGGGCGACGCGTTTGGGCTTCGTGTTCCAGTCGTTCAACCTGCTGCCGCGCGCTACGGTCATGCGCAACGTCATGCTGCCGCTTGTGTACACGGCCTGCCCGCGCAAGGAGCGCGCCGCCCGCGCGCATGCGGCGCTGCGCAGCGTTTCGCTTGATCAAAGGCTGTACGACCATCGCAGCAACGAGTTGTCCGGCGGCCAGATGCAGCGCGTGGCCATCGCGCGCGCCCTGGTGAACGACCCGGCGCTCATCTTAGCCGACGAACCTACCGGCAACCTGGACACTGCAACGGGGGACATGGTGCTCGAGACGTTCAAGAGCCTGCGCGACCAGGGGAAGACCATCGTCCTCATCACGCACGAACCCGACGTGGCCGCGCATGCGGACCGCGTGGTTCACATCAGGGACGGCAAGCTCTACGACGGCCCGCATGTCAGCTTGGCGGGAGGTGCACGATGAAGATCGGGGATTTGTTCTACGAAACCTGGCATGCCCTGTCGGCCAACAAGGGGCGCTCGTTCCTTACCATCTTGGGCATCGTGATCGGCATCGCCGCGGTCATCGCCATGACCTCGCTCATAGCGGGGGTCCAGAACATGCTCATGGGCGAGCTTGGGTTCAGCCAGGCCCGGCAGGTTTCCATCGGCGCCTATGCGCCTCAGGGCGTGACCTTCGACGATCTGGACAAGCTTGCTTCCGGCATGCCGGAATACGAAACCATTACGGGCGCATCTTACTCGTCTACCGAAGTTGCGAAATCGGACGGCAAGAAGACTCCCGCGAACATCGTGGGCGTGCGGCCCGACTACTTCGAGGTGACCGGCTCGAAGCTCAAGGAGGGACGCTTCTTCACTGCGAGCGAAGAGGCGGGCGCAGCGCGCCTTGTGGTGATCGACAGCAGCTCCATCAGGGATCTTTTCGGCAGCGCCGACGTGCAGGCCGTGGGCAAGTCCGTTCGGCTGGGAAACGATGACTACACGGTGGTGGGCGTGCTCGACACCACGTCGTTCATGTCGGGCGGCATGACCATGTACCTGCCGTACACCACGGCGCAGACGCGTATCGGCGCGGGCGGCGGGGTATCGCAGATTATCGGAGCCGCTCGGGAAGGCACCGACATGGACCGGCTTGTCGAGACTACCCAAGATTACGTTGCACGGTACTTCAATTTGCAGAAAAGCGACGTGTACGTGACCTCGCTCGATTCCATCATCAAGCAGATGGAAACCATGATGTCGGCGTTTTCGCTGCTCATGGGGTCGGTTGCTTCGATATCGCTGTTCGTGGGAGGCATCGGCATCATGAACATGATGCTGACGAACGTGACCGAGCGCATACGCGAGATCGGGCTGCGCAAATCGTTGGGCGCGCGTCGCCACGACGTCACGATGCAGTTCTTGCTGGAAGCCGTTGCGCTGTGCGTTACGGGCGGCTTGTTCGGCATCGTATTCGGGTTTTTGGCGGCGTGGGGCCTGGGAAGCGTGATCGGCGTGGTTCAGCCCGGCATGGCCGTTGCGCCCGTGCTGGCGCCTCAGGTTGTTTTGGGCGCGGTGGGCGTGTGCGTGCTCATAGGCGTGGTGTTCGGCTACTACCCGGCTCGGCGCGCCGCAAAGCTCGATCCCGTGGAGTCGCTGCGGTACCAGTAACGCGGGGCGTTGCGGGTCGAATCGACGCACTTTCCCAGAATTGACTAGCGCATCTGGACAACGACCGGACATTAGGATAATCTCAAGAAGTTAACTATAACTAACTTTTAGGAGGTTGTCGTATGCCCAAGCGCATAGTGCAGCTGTCTCTTCTGGCTGCTGCGGTAGGCTTGTTCGCTACGGGGTGCTCTGCGCCCCAGGATCCAGCTGCTGAAAACAGCGGCGAAAAAGAGCCGATAGTCGTCGTTGACCAAAACGGGGAAGAGCAGCAACTGCCCGGATCTATCGATCGTTTCGTTACCACGGCGTTGCCGCTTCCCAGCGTGTACGCCGTTACGGGCGAGCCGCTTGACAAGCTGGTCGGAATGCACCCCGGTTCAGCGAGCGCCATCAAAGATTCCGTGATGGCCGCTATGTACCCCGACCTGCTTGACGTCCCCAGCAGCTTCGTTCAGGGCGACGAGATCAACGTCGAAGAGCTGCTTGCCCTCAAGCCCGATGCCGTGATGTATTGGGCCGAGTACGGCAACCAGCGCGACGCCATGAAAGCCGCAGGGATCCCCATCGTTGGCGTGAAGACCCAAGGCGACGGAGACGCCCTGGTGACCTTCGATTCATGGGTCGAGATCATGGGCCGCATGTTCGGGAGCACGGGCAAGACGGATGCCGTTGTCGACTACGGCAAACGCGTGAAGGAGGAGGTCGCGCAGAAGACGGCCTCTATCGACGAGAAGGACAAGCCCCGGACGCTGTTCCTGTTCAATCACGATGACAAGAAGATCACCACATCTGCCCAAGGCCACTACGGGCAGGGGTGGATCGACGCAGCCGGAGGCGTGAACGTTGCCTCGGAGCTGTCGGGCACGCCCGCTATCAGCATGGAGCAGATTTACGAATGGAACCCCGACGTTATCATCATCACCACGTTTTCCCAAACCATGCCCGAGGATCTATACAACAACACGGTTCCCGGACAGGATTGGAGCAACGTGAAGGCGGTGCGCGAGGGCCGCGTGTACAAAGAGCCTATCGGAGTCTATCGCTGGTTCCCTCCTTCAGGTGACGCTCCGCTCATGTTGAAGTGGATGTCCGAAACGCTGTACCCGGATCTGTTCGACTACGACATGGAAGCCGAGATCAAGGCGTACTACAACGAGTTCTATTCTTACGATATATCTGACGACCAGGTAAAAGGCGTTCTTTCCTCCAATCCGGAAGCCGCTCGCGGTGCTGATTGGCAGTACAAGAGCAGCAACACCAAATAGCTGACCATGCGATTCGGGATGCCCGCTGATGCTTCCGGCAGATGCAGGGCATCCCTTTTTGCGCAACGTTTGCAAGGAGTTCAATGAAGTTCAAATCTATTCGCTACCAGCGATTGATGCAAGGGGCCCTGATCGGCGTTTTGCTTGCGTCGGCAGCGCTGGCCTTGTGCCTCGGGCGTTATGGCATTCCGCTTGACGAACTGCTCTCCGTTTTGGCGGGGCAACCCGTGGCGAACGAGACGACCTACACCGTGCTGTTCTCTATCAGGATCCCGCGGCTTTTTATGGCCATGATCGTTGGAGCGGGGCTGTCGGTTGCCGGATTGTCGTTGCAGGCGATGTTCGGGAACCCTTTGGTTAGCTCCGATATTTTGGGCGTATCGGCTGCCGCCGGCTTCGGTGCCGCTCTGGGCATCTTGCTGGTTGGCGATTCGCTTGCGGTCCAGGTGATGGCCATCCTGTTTGGATTTGCGGGCATAACCTGCACGTACGGCATGAGCCGCAGAAGAGGCAGGAGCACCGTTCTCACGCTGGTGCTGTCGGGCGTTATCGTGGGCGCGGTGTTCCAGGCGCTCGTTTCGTTGGTGAAGTTTGTGGCCGATCCGCAAAACACGCTGCCGGCGATCACGTATTGGCTGATGGGAAGTCTTGCGGGAACGTCTGTTACCGACGTGATTACCGTTGGGCCCGCCATCATCGCCGGCATCGGCGTTCTGTGGTGCCTTCGGTGGAAACTCAACGTGCTCTCTTTGCCTGAAGACGAAGCCGTGTCTTTGGGGGTGAACGTGAAGCGTTTGCGCCTTGTCGTCATTTCGGCGGCTACGGTCATCGCCGCTCTTACCGTTTCGATATGCGGCATAGTGACGTTCGTGGGGCTGGCCGTTCCTCACTTTGCTCGCATGCTGACCGGGAACGACCATAAGTTTCTTTTGCCCGCATGCGTTCTGGTCGGCGCGGTTTTCATGGTCCTCATCGACACGGGCGCGCGTGCGGCAACGCCGGCCGAGATACCGCTGTCTATTCTGACGGCTATCGTGGGCGCGCCGTTCTTCGCGGTCCTCTTGCGGCGAACCGGGGGTGCTTGGAGTGATTAGGGCTAAATCGGTGGCGTTTTGCTATGCGGGCGGAAGCCCTTTGTTCCAGGATGTTTCGTTCGAAGTTCCGGCTGGCAGCGTTTTGGCGGTCTTGGGTTCGAACGGCGTGGGGAAGACGACGCTTTTGCGTTGCCTTATGCGGTTTCTCTCTCCTACGGAAGGGGAGTTCTTTCTTGGCGATCGGCCGGTACGCGACGTGTCTGCGGCTGATTTTTGGAAGGAAATCAGCTACGTCCCGCAAGCTCGCAGCATGGTGTTCAGCCATACCGTGCTCGATCTTGTGGTCATGGGGCGCTCGTCGTACGTTGCTTTCGGAAGAACGCCTTCGAAGAACGACTACCTTCGTGCGGAAGGTTTGCTCGAGAGCATGGGCATCGCCTCGCTTGCGCGGCGCTCGTGCCATCAGCTTTCGGGCGGGCAGCTGCAGATGGTCCTTATTGCTCGGGCGTTGGTGAAGGAGCCTTCTGTGCTGATCATGGACGAGCCTGAATCGAACTTGGACATGCGCAATCAGATCCACGTTCTTGACCTGGTAGAGCGCTTGGCGTCAAAGGACGGCCTTTCCATCGTCATGAATACCCACTATCCGGCGCATGCCCTGCGCGTTGCCGACCAGGCTTTGCTGATCGGACGCGAGGGACATGCTTGCGGGCCGGTCAAAGACATGCTGAACCGCCGGAGCATTTCCCAGTATTACGGCGTCGACGCGCAGTTGCTCTCCTGCGTTGAGGACGGGCGCGCGTACGATGCCGTTATTCCCTTGAGGAGGACATGATGAAAGCCCCTTGCCTCGATGCGCAGTCGCTGCCCCCGAAGGGTATTCCTATTACGGAGATCAAGGTTGATTCCGAAGGGAAGCCTCTCTTGCTCAACAAAGGATCCGATCTGTGCTTTTACTCGCCTGCGACGGGAGGATACGGCATTCCTCGCGTTGCATGCCTGGTGCCCGGAAGCCATGTTCTGTTCGTTGCCCCTCAGGGCTGCGGCCGGCACGGGTTGGTGGCGGCGTATCTTCACGGGCGCGATCGCGCGAGGATCCATGCCTTGCATGTTCAAGATGAGGCGGTGTCGCTTGGATCGCATCTGGACCAAGTGGCGAATGCCGCGCGCTTCATCGTGGATCGATATGCGCCCAGTGCCCTTACCATTGTGTACAGCTGCATCGACGATCTGCTGGGTTCGGATTTCGATCTGATCGCTTCGGACGTGCAGGATGCTTGCGGGCTGCCGGTGCAGGTTTCGGCTATGAACCCCATCAGAAGCGAAGGATCCCTGCCGCCGTTGCCTCGGGCGTTGCGCACGGTTTACAGCTTTTTGGAACCCTCGAAGCAGGGCGACGTTTCCTTGCCTTCTTCGGGGGCGGACGGCCAGCCTGCGATTCTGAACTTGTGCGGCATCTTCTCGAACGTGCATCCGTCTTCGGAGGCCCATGCTGTGCTTGCTCGGGCGGGCTATAGATTGGCGAACGTGGCCGATTGCGCAACCTACGAGGAGTTCCAGGCGCTTTCGGCGTCCCGCTTGAACTTGGTTGCGCATGACGCGGCGGCGATCGCGTGCGATTCCTTGCACGATCGTCTGGGCATGGAGAGCCTTCGCTTTCCTCTTCATGTGCTGCCCTCCTTGGTGGCTCGAAGCTACGAACGCCTTGAGAAGAAGCTGGAGGTCGCGCTTTCCTGGCAGCAAGCGCGCGACCAGGCCATGGCGGAGATCGGGTTGCTTGCTTCCCGCTTGAAGGGTCTGCGCGTTTCCGTGGGCTCGTCCCACTTGGCAAGCCCTTTTGAGCTGGCTCGGTTTTTGACGGAGTGCGGGATGAGGGTCGAGTCGGTGTATGCGAACGCTCTTTCGCGCACGTGCATGGAGCAGCTTTCGTGGTTGCAGCAAAAGGCCCCTCAGATCGTCGTGCTTCCGCCCGAGTCGAGACGCGCTCTGTTCATGCACGAAACGGCTCCTGAAGTGGATGTGGCGGTGGGACTGGATGCTGCGTACTACTCGAATTGCACGCGGTACGCCGATATAGGATTCGAATTGCCGCTGTTCGGCTTTCAGGGCGGTGTCGAGCTGCTGCGCATGCTGGTGCGCCCTTGCGAGGTATCCGATGGGTTCGAGGCTGCTCTGACCAGCAGCAGCCTTGTGGTGTAGGAGCGTCGGGCATGCTTGTCGCATTGTGCGAATGCGTGCGCGGCGACGTTTGTTCCAGGGCGGGCGCCCAAGAAGGAGAGCACATGGACGGGCTTCATTATTTCGACGTTCTGCCGGCCTTTGCCCCCGACTATTCGGGAGCGGTGTCGGTTCTGTACGATTTGCAGGGAACCATTGTGGTGAACGGAGCAAGCGGGTGTCTTGCCAATTGCGCTGGCTACGATGAGCCGCGCTACTTCGAAAAAACCTCGCTCGTGCTTTCGAGCGGGCTGCGGGATGTTCGGGCCATATTCGGGGATGAGGAGTTCCTGGAGGAAACGCTTCCCCTCATAGAGGGGCTGCAAGGTTCTCGATACCTCGCCTTGCTCGCCAGCCCGGCAGCGGCGATTATCGGCACGGATCATAAAGCGGTTGCTGCGGCTTTGGAGGATCGGCTGTCTTTGCCTTGCTTCGCGTTCGAAACCACGGGCATGACCGCCTACGATCGCGGTGCGAGCATGGTGATGATGGAACTGTGCAGGCGCCACGCGAAGCCGGCTCCTCGAAGCGTCGCCCCGTCTGCGAACATCTTAGGGGCGATACCGCTTGATCTTTGGGGACCCGATCAGCTTGTCGTTTTACGTGAAGACGTGGAGAGGGAGGGCTACCGAGTGATCTGCACGCTTGGCATGGACTATTCGTTCGAAGACGTCGAGCGTCTTGCGGAGGCGCACGTCAACGTGGTTGTTTCGGTGGCTGCCCTTGCGTCGGCCCGCTGGCTTGAGCAAACGTTCGGCACGCCTTGGACGTGCGCCTTGCCCGTGGGGCCTTGCCGTGCGGGATGGATGGCTCCCGATGGCTTTCAGGCGTCTTCCGATTCTTGGAAAGCGCAGTTCTCGGCAAAGCCTTTGGGCGGCGTCGGGAATCCGTGCGAACCGGCATGCGGCGTGAAGGTGTTGATTGTCGGCCAGCAAGTATGGGCCAACGCCTTTCGCGCCGGCCTGATGCGAGAGGTTTCGGGCGCTGACTGCACGGTGGCCAGCTTCTTCGGTATGGACGACGAGCTGATGCTCGAGGGCGACCGGTCGTTTTCAAGCGAAGGTGAATTTTGCGAGCACGTTGTTGATCGTGGGTACGACGTGGTGATCGGCGATCCATTGTTTCAGGAGGCCATTCCTTGCGAGGTGGCGTACGTGGGCGTTCCCCACGTTGCGGTTTCCAGCCGCTTGTATTGGACGAATCCGGCGCCCGCCGTGGGACCGGACGCCCTTTCTGCGGCGCTCGCGACGATAGAGCATACTATGGTGCGGAAGAAGGCGAGTCGGTGAAGAAGATAGCATTTTACGGCAAGGGCGGTATAGGGAAGTCGACCACGACGTCGAACGTTTCCGCCGCCCTTGCAGAGCAGGGCTTCACGGTCATGCAGATAGGGTGCGACCCCAAGTCGGATTCGACGAAGAACCTGACGGGGGGCGTTCGCATCCTTACGGTTTTGGATGCCATCAAGGAAAAAGGCGGGCACGTGAAGCTGGAGGATATCGTGGTGCGCAGCGATACGGGGGTGCTGTGCGTTGAGGCGGGCGGTCCTCCTCCGGGTATCGGGTGCGCGGGCCGGGGCATCATCGCGGCGTTCGAGCGCCTTGACGAGCTGAAGGCGTTTCAGACCTACGAGCCTGATTTCGTGCTGTACGACGTGTTGGGCGACGTGGTGTGCGGAGGGTTCGCCATGCCCATACGCGGCGGTTATGCCGAAGACGTGTACATCGTGACATCGGGGGAGATGATGGCTTTGTATGCTGCGGACAACATAAACCGAGCCGTAGCGGCGTACCGGAACAAGGGCTACGCTCGGGTGCGCGGCGTTATCCTGAACGAGCGAAACGTGAAGGACGAGCGCGCTACGGTGGAGGCTGCCTGTGCGGAGATGGGCACTTCCCTGGTTGCTTCTTTGCCTCGAAGTCCGGAGGTTCAGCAAGCTGAAGAGCTTCGCAAGACCGTTGTGGCGGCGCTTCCCGACTCGGCAATGGCCGAGCGCTATCGCAGCCTTGCTCGGATGCTTTTGGAAAGCTGCTAGCTTGCGCGTTCGCGAAGGAATGCCGACGAATCCTTCTGCCCCTTCTCCTGTCGCCTGCGTGGTAGAATACCGCGAAGCATATATTGGCAAAGATGGTTGCGCCAAGCGCGGCGCGAGCGAACGTGCGGATCATGTTCGTTTGGGGAAATGCGGGTGAGAATCCTGCGCTATACCAGTAACCGTAAACGTTGATGGCCGGACGACATGCAGGCATGCGTTCGAGCCAGATGAGGCGAAGTCGGAACACCCATCCATCGCAGCAAGCCCTGGAAGAGAGGTGCCGACGATGATCGGTCTTCAGTTGGCGCGCGTGGGTACGCGCTCCGTTCGAGAGAGGTCGAACACGCCTTTGTCAGCCGTTTCGGTTGCAAGCGTTTCGGAGAGATTTCTAGCTGTACTTCTGGCCGTGGCCCTGGTCGTGTCCCTGGTTCCCGGCATCGCCTGGGCGCAGCCGGGCGGTGCACACGTTTCGGTTGCTGAAGAGCGCGCTCTTGCCGGGTCTGGCGAATCGAGCGAGGGCGGTTCGACTGGGCCGATGGATTCGCTGGGCTCGGCGGACCGCACCGAGACCCTTTCGAATGCCGAAGCGGGCGAGCCTTTCGAGATCGGAGGAGGATCGACGGTCGATCGCGGGCTGGCTGGCGACGCGGTTCCCTCCGAGAACGCGTTGTCGAACGAGGATGGAAGCATCCAGCCCAGTGCTCTGGACTCTTTGGAGGAAACCGCATCGTCGGACTCTTCCGAACCCTCTTCCTCCCGGGCTGTTTCAAACGTCGACGGCGTACGCGTCAAAACCGCATCGGGTATGAACCTCCCCTCCAAGTTGGGCGCGGGTTTGGAGATCAAGGCATGGGCGTTCGTCGAAGAAGAGGATCCTTGGGGTTGGGGTACGGAAGAGGTTGAAGTCAGCGATTACGCTGGTATTTCGTTTCAGTGGTATCGGGGCGGTACGCAGGTTTCGTATGCACCAAACGCTTTAAGCTACAAGAATTACGCTCCGATTGATGGGGCAAATGCTCGGACGTACCTTTTGGCCGACGCCGACGCCGGCTCGTTCCTCGCCGTCAAGGTCACCTTGGCCAACGGCGTCGAAAAGTGGTCTTCTTCGTCAACTCCCAAGGTCACAGACGGCAAGGCAGACCTTGCATCGGTCGAGATCGAAGGTACGGCCAAGCAAGGTAACGCCCTTACGGCCATTGCGCATGATGCCGCGAGCGGAACTGCCGTGGAATCGGGCGTCGCGTATCGTTGGTTGGTCGGGGATGCGGTTGACGGCGAGTTCCACGAGCTTTCCGGAGCGCGGGGATCTTCGCTCGAGCTTACACCGTCAGAAGTTGGCAAGTACGTCAAGGTGGAGGCGTCGTCTCGCAACGAGGTCGTCTCTCCAGCGGTCGGTGCGGTGGTCGCGGCCGGTTCTGCGGAGAACGAGGCTCGCGTGGCCGCTGCGATCACGGCTCTCGAAAAAGATGGCTTGCGCGGGTACTATCCGAATCCGAAGTACGGTACGGACTCCAATCTCAACCGCATGATTGAATCGCGCCTGTCCGAACTCGGGTTCGACGGCGTGTCGACGCGCGTTTCGGCTGCGGCGTTCTCGGGAGTCGACCCGAAGCAGCAAGGCTCCGTCGATGTTTCCGAAGGTTCGGATAACGGCGCGATCACGTATTTCTTCCTGGCTCCCGATGCAAAGACGGTTTCGTTCGATTATTCGGTGTTGCGGCAGTTCAAACCTACCTATGCATTGACGTTTGGCGATGCGACGGGGTTCTATACGCCTTCGCGTGCATCGTCTTTGGCATGGGACGATGCTCGGGTTCTTGCGTATCTGGAAGGCCAAGCTGCTAACGTCTCCCTTGACGAGGGCATCAAGACGGGCTCGATACCCGCGTCGGTCCTCAAGGTAGGTCTTCCTACGGAGGTGCGCGTCGGATCCGCCAAGACGGCGACGATTAGCTGGTCGTCGTCTGATTCGGCGGTCGCGAAGATCGCGAACGGTTTTGACGGCGATTACAACCAGACTGCGACGGCGGTATTCTCGCATACGGCGGTTCCTCGGTCGGTTACGTTGACGGCGACGTACGAGTTGCAGGTTCCCGGTTACGGAAGCGGCCCCGGTGTTTCGTATCGAACGACTTTCGATATGGTGGTCGAGCAAAAATCGGGCGCTGAAGTCGATGATATCAAGAAGCAGCTTGCGAACGTGCTGAAACGGGCGAAGGTTGTCGATGCGGCATCGGGCGGCAGCGTTCAGGCGAGTGCTGTTGACGGCGATGTGAAGTTTTCGACACCGCGTTCGCTGGGCGTGGACGGCAAGGTGTACAAGCTATCCTACGTTTCAAGCGACGAGGATTTCTTGAAGGTCAACGGATACCGAGGCGTCGTGACGCGCTCCCTTGAAGGGGAGCCTATCCGTACGGTTGAGGTTTCAGCGAGTTTGACCTACGATGGCGTGACCGTCTCGAGGGAGCTGGGGGCCTATACGCTCAAGCCCGTGTCTTCTGACGAGCTGGAACAGGCCGTCGGATTCATGAACGACGTTGCGGCGGCGTACGGCCAGGCGCTTTTGGGGCAGAATGCTTCCGCTGACCAGGTGACGGTCGACCTCGATACGTTCATGGAGGTTAGTCGTGCAGCCGACGGCTCTCTTGCATGGGCTCGCTCTATTGACCAGATGACGGACCAGGGCATTGTCCCGGACGATATTCCCGGATACGACCCGATGGGTAGCCAAAAGTGGCGTACGTTCAGGTCGTCGGACGCCGGTGTGCTTGAAGATGAGATTCTGCGCGTCAACCGTCCTGACTACGATCGCCGCGTTGCGGTCGATTCGGTGCTCACCTACAAAGCGTACGAATCCCTGGCGGCTGCACATCCGGAAAACCGTGACCTGCAGTCGCTTGTGAAGCGGCCTGTTCAGGCGGAGTTCACGGTGGCGGGAACGAAGGGCCAGACGGATCCCTTCGTCACGGCGACGTGCTCCATCATAGGCATGGACAAGCACGGCAATCGTCAGACGTGGGCGGCAGCTGAGCCGTTCACGCTGGACAACGGCTCGAAGGCGTCCGGTTTGACCGAGGCGTTGCTGACTAAGACGGGGATTTCCGCCAACATCGATAGAAAATGGGGTTGGTACCTCGAATCCGTCACGTCTCCTTACGATGCGGGCCAGACGCTCGGTTGGGATGAGGCAACCGGAAGGTTCTGGCAGCTGTTCGTCAACGGGTCGCCCGTCACGATCGGCGCCAACGACTGGACGCTGCAGCCCGGCGATAGGGTGGCTTGGTGCTATTCGGCCTCCGGTGAGGAAGCGCCGTCCGATCGCCTGTCGGCGACGTGCTCGGTCATCGGCATCGATGCCGACGGCGCCGTCCAAACGTGGGTTGCCGACGTCGCGTATGCGATGCCGGAAGGTTCGACGGCGTCCAACCTGTCCGATCGATTGTTCGCCGATGCGGGGCTGAAGGTCAAGGTAGACGCTTCGCACGGCTGGTATCTGAGCGAAATCTCCTCGCCCTACGATGGCAGGGCCCTCGGTTGGGACGAAGCAACCGGAAGGTTCTGGCAGCTGTTCGTCAACGGGTCGCCCGCTACGGTGGGCGCCGGCGGGTACGAGTTGCATGCGGGCGATCAGGTTGCATGGTTCTATTCTGCCGATCGGGACGTGCTGCCTGGGCGCGTGGCTGCCGCATGCGAGGTCGTCGGTATGGATATTGCCGGGAATCCCCAGGTGTGGGCGTCGTCCACGCGCTACGCCATGGTCGAGGGCGCCACGGCGGCTGATTTGACCGACCAGCTGTTTGCCAGGACGGGGTTGAAGGCCACGGTCGATACCGAACGTGGCTGGTACCTGAAGGATCTGACCTCGCCATTCGACGGACGTGCCCTCGGATGGGATCAAGGTACGGGGAAGTATTGGCAGTTGTTCGTCAACGGCAGAGCCGCTTCGGTGGGAGCGAACGGTCTCAAGATCGATCCCGATGACAAGATCGTGTGGTACTACTCGGCTCGGGGATCGTCCTTGCCTGCTCCCGGGGATGTGGTCGTCAATCCCGATGCGCCTCGACCTGGCTACGATTCGTCCTGGCCTCAATTCGGAAGCGGGTCGGCGATCGTCAACGTTGCCACGCCTGCTGAATCGGCCGATTTGCTCTGGTCGTTTGACTACAAGGCTGCGACCTCGTCCGAGGGGGTGTCGGATCCCCTTATCGTGAACGGCCTCATGTACGTGGTGTCGGGCGGTTCTCTTATGAAGATCGACGTTGCCACGGGGAAGGTGACGGCATCTGCGAGCGTCGGAGGCGCGAATCGCTATTTCTGCCGTCCTGCTTATGCGGGCGGCGTGATCATCGTCCCGACCGACGATGGTCGCTTGGCTGCGTTCACCGCCGATGCGTTGACGTGCGTGTGGAGGACCGAAGCATTGGATACGAAGGGCGGGAAGATAAGCTACCAAGCTCTTTCCACGCTCACGGTGAACGGGGACTACGCGTACGCCGGGTTTACGCAGCCGGGCGGCGCGAATTCCACGGGCACGGCTGGCGCCCTTGCGTGCGTTCGCATCAGCGACGGTCGAGTGATGTGGGTAAACGAAGGCGATTCGTCGAACAGCGGAAAGCCCGAGGGCTACTATTGGGCGGGTGCTGCTGCATCCGGATCGGATATCGTGATCGGCGACGAATCGGGGGCGGTCGTTTTGATCGAGGGGGATACGGGCAAGGTGAAGTCTTCGGTCTCGCTTGGCGCCCCGTGTCGCTCGACCATTGTATCGGCTGGCGACGGGAGAACGTTGCTGGCCGTGACGAGCGACGGCGTGCTGCATAAGATCGTTCGCGAGGGCGATGCGCTCTCGGTTGCGGGCCGCGTTTCGTTTGCTCGATCCTCCACGTCGACGCCCATCGTGTCGAACGGCACGGTGTTCGTGTGCGGTGCGGATGCCGACGGCTACGGGACGCTGTCCTTGATCGATCTGGCCGGCATGCGCGTCGATCGCACGGTGGTCGGCGGCCTTGGCGCGGCGCAGGGTTCCCCGCTGGTGTCGGTCCAGGGCGACGGCACGTACGCGTACTTCACGTGCAACGGGTTGCCGGGCGGCGTGTACGCGTACCGGGTGGGCGATGCCGCCGCGTACGCTTTGTACACGCCTGCGGGGCCGCAGCAGAACTACTGCACGGCATCCGTCATTGCGGACGAAGAAGGCAATCTGTACTACACCAACGATGCCGGCGTCCTGTTCGCGCTCAAGGGTCGGGCTGGCTTTCGGGTGACATTCGATTCCACGGGCGGGTCTTTCGTGCCTTCCGCCATGGCGGTCGAGGACAAGCCCATCGTGCAGCCGGCTGATCCGTCGCGCGACGGGTACTCGTTCGGCGGATGGTTCGTCGATTCGGCGTGCACGCGAGCTTGGGATTTCGAAACGCCGGTCGATGGCGATATGACGTTGTACGCCCGATGGGTCGCGAACGCTCGCCCGGGCGGTGTTGGCGAATCGGGGAGCGGGCCGAATGGGACGTCGGGTTCCTTCCGGGCATCTTTTGGGGCGCCGGGTGCGGCTCATGCTCCGCTTATGCGGCAAGCATCTGGCAAAGCTGACGGGCAGGCCGGCAAGGTTGCCGAAGGGACCTCGTCCCTGAACGGGGCGTCCGGTTCAGGGAGCGCTCGGGTAGCGGAACCGAACGGCGAGGACGCTGCGGGCGCGGCTCGCAACGGCGTGAACCCTTGGGCTGCAGGAGGCCTTATGCTTGGCATGGTCGGTCTTGTAGGAGCTGTGGCTTACGGTGCCGTCGCGCGCCGCCGCACGAAGGGCGACGGCAATGCTTGACCAAGATAAGCTTTGCGACGAGGACGCGCGACGTGCGACAACTGCGGCTCGTACGGACGACAGCCAGGAGACGCGTTTTCAAGCGTCCGTTGCTCCTAGTCGAGCTGCCCTTTCTGTTCGGCAAAAGACCATCGCGGGCATCGTCGGCATTCTGTCGGTGCTTCTCATCGGATGCTCGGCGGTGTTTTTGTACGCATCTCCCGTCGATTCGTCCGCGCCTTCCTCCGATCCTGTATCGAGAGAGCAGAATGCAGGGCTTGTCGGTGATGCTGGTTCGGAGGGTTCCGCGCGCCAGAGCGAGGGATCGGGGGAAGGCCAGGGCGACGCTGCTTCTCCGGGTGAAACCTCCGAGGCCCCTGCTGCTCGAGAACCTGCTCTTGCAGAGGGGGCAGGGGCTTCGGCGGGAGGTTCGGATCTCTCGGGATCTTTCAAGGAAGAAGCTTCTGGAGGTGGTTCCAGCCAATCGGTCGTCACCGTTTCGGTATATGTGGATTCGTCGGTTGTGGGCAGCCCGGTATCGGGCGGTACCACGGCGACCTTTGCCCAAGGGGCAACGGTGTACGATGCGCTCATGGCATGCGGCTTTTCCGTCAATGCGTCGACGTCTCCGTTCGGCATATACGTGAGCGCCGTCGGCGGTCTGGCCGAGAAGGAGCATGGAGGAGGAAGCGGCTGGAAGTACTCGGTCAACGGCGAGGTTCTCATGATGGCGTGCGACAAGTACGCGCTGAACGACGGGGATGCCGTTTCGTGGTTCTACGTGACGGGTTGAGTTGATGGGTTTCAACCGGACGCCTTTCCTTCTTCGTTGAAGGGGCGTCCGGTTTCGTGTGCTATCCTAGCTGCTTCGGATGAGGGCGGCTCGGCGATCGAAAGGCGAGGTGGGGCATTGTTCAGTCGGAAGGTTTCGATCATTCTTGCGATCATCGCATTGGCTTCTGCGGTGCTTCTGGTCATCTCGCTGTTCTTCACGGTGGGCAAGTAAGGGTGCGAGCCTGGTGAAAAGAACGGCGTTCGACCTGTTCCATCCCGTGGTCGCGTTGGCGTACTTCGCTATCCTGCTCGTCATGAGCATGGCCGCGATGCAGCCCGTGTACCTTCTGGTGTCGCTTGCGGCCGCGCTCGCTCTTGGCGCGTCGCTGCGCGGCTCTCGTGCCGTCGCTCGCTCCCTTGCATGGCAGCTTCCTCTTGTCGTGGTCGTCGCGCTGGCGAACCCGTTGTTCTCGGCTTCCGGGTCCACCGAGCTGTTTCGCATCGGAGCGCGGGCGTTCTACCTGGAAAGCTTCGTGTACGGTGCGTGCATGGGCGTGATGCTGGCAAGCGTGCTGCTCACGTTCTCGAATGCTTCGCGCGTGTTGACGTCCGACAAGATCATGGCTTTGTTCGGCGGCGTCGTGCCCACGGTCGGGCTCATGCTGTCCATGACGGCGCGCCTGGTGCCCCAGTTCGTTCGCCGCGGAGGTGATATCGAAGGCGTTGCGCGCGCATGCACGGCCGCCCGTCCGATTGCGGCGACATCGCCCGATTCGACGAAAGGCGCGAGCCGCCGCCTTCGTTTTCGCGAGCACATGCGCTTGACTTCGGTTCTTATGGGGTGGAGCATGGAGGACTCGCTTGAAACCGCCGATGCCATGAAAGCGCGCGGTTGGGGCGCCGCCCCGAAGCGCACCACCTACGCGCGCTTTCGCTTCCGGCGCCTTGACGCATGCGCGCTCGCGTTCCTCGCGGTGGTTGGCGCAAGCGCCGCCGTTGCCGCCTGGGCGGCATGCGCTCAATTCAGGTTCTACCCGTCCATCGTCGGCTTCGCCTCGTGGTGGAGCTACGTCCCCTACGTACTGTTCGCGGCTTTGCCGCTGGCCATGGAAGCAAGGGAGCGGATTGTATGGAGATCGTAACCGATCAGCCCGCCGTCGAGGCGCGCGGGTTCTCCTTTTCGTATCCCGATGCCGCGGCATCGATCGGACCGCTTGATTGGCGGGTGTCCGAAGGGGCGTTCCAGCTGCTGGTCGGAGCGACCGGCAGCGGAAAGACCACGCTGTTGCGCTGCTTGAAGCAGGCTATCTCTCCTGTTGGGACGAAGGGCGGGGCGCTCAAAACGTTTGACATCCCCGTCGAGGACATGGACGCGTTCGCGGCGGCTTCGCGCGTGGGCTACGTTGCCCAAAGCCCCGAGAACCAGATCGTGTGCGACGCCGTGTGGCACGAGCTTGCCTTCGGGCTGGAAAACTTGGGCGTTTCGCAGGACCAGATGCGCCGTCGCGTGGCCGAGGTCGCGCATTTCTTCGGCATCGAGCCGTGGTTCCGGCGTCAGGTGTCCGAGCTTTCGGGAGGCCAGAAGCAGATGCTCACGCTGGCCAGCGTCCTTGCCATGCAGCCCCGGCTGCTGCTGCTCGACGAGCCGACGGCCCAGCTTGACCCGGTGGCGGAGAAGAACTTCCTGCACGCGCTTTTCCGCGTGAACCGCGAGTTGGGAATCACGGTGGTGGTTGCCACGCATGCGCCTGAATCCATGGCCTCGTACGCCACCGATGCCGTGGAGCTGCGCGACGGCCGGATAGAGGAGGTTTCGCTCGATCGCTTCGCGGCGCGGCCGCTTCGCCTTCCGGATGCTGGACGCGCCGTCGAAGCGGGGCGCCCGGCGCGCGCGGCCGATTCTGCCGTGGCGCTGAGCGACGTGCGCTGCCGCTACGGGCGCGACGCCGATTGGGTGCTGCGCGGCATGGACTTGAACGTGCGCCCGGGGCGCGTGCATGCGCTGGTGGGGGGGAACGGCAGCGGGAAGTCGACGCTGCTGCGCCTGGTCGCCGGCGTGCTGAAGCCCGAGCGGGGCAGCGTGATCAACCACCTGTCGTCCCGTCAGGCGCTTCTTCCGCAGGATCCGAAATCCCTGTTCGCGTGCGACAGCGTGGACGAAGAGCTGCGGGAGTGGCAAGGTTCGTGCGGATTCTCCGACGGCGACGTGTCCGCCGCGCTCGAGCGGTTCGGCCTGACGTCCTGCGCGGCAAGCCATCCGTACGACCTGTCGGGCGGGCAGCAGCAAAAGCTTGCGCTGGCCAAGCTTTTGCTGACCGATCCCGACTTGCTGCTGCTCGACGAGCCCACGAAGGGCCTTGACGCGCCGTCGAAGGCCGCGGTGGCTGAGGCGCTGCTCGATCGGGTTCGGGCGGGCGCGACGGTGCTTGTGGCCACGCACGATCTGGCCTTTGCGGCCCTTGTTGCCGACGAGGTCACCATGCTGTTCAACGGCGAGGATGCCTGCACGGAGCCTGCCGGTTCGTTTTTCGAGGGGAACCTGTTCTACCGACCTTCCGAGGACGCGTTCGCGCGCCTGTACGAAGGAGGGTCGCGATGAGCGCTTCGAAAGGGAAGGCGCATCGGGTGTTGGCGGCGCTCGAGGTTCCGGCCTTGGTTGCCGTTCCCTGCGCGCTTGCCGCGTGCGCGTATTTCGGCATCGAGCAGGGGGCGCTTTTGACCGTGGCGGTCGCCTGCGTTGCGGTCGCGGTGTTCTTCGCGGGGTTCGAGACGTCTCGTCCGCCGCTTCGCCAGGTCATGCCCACGGTAGTGCTGGCTGCGCTGGCGGCTGCGGGCCGCATCCTGTTCGCGCCCGTTCCCGACTTCAAGCCGGTTTCGGCCATTTGCATCCTTGCAGGGGCCGTGTTCGGTCGGCGCAGCGGCTTTCTGGTAGGCGCGCTGGCTGCGCTCGTGTCCAACTTCTTCTTCGGGCAAGGACCGTGGACGCCGTGGCAGATGTACGCGTGGGGCCTGGTCGGGTACGTGGCCGGCGTGCTGGCCGATCGGGGCTGGCTCGATCGGACGGCCGTGCTGTGCGCCTACGGGTTCGTTTCCTCTTTGGCGTACGGGCTCATCCTCAACAGCTGGTACGTTGTGGGCTTCGTCCATCCCGTGACGCTTCCCGCCGTGGCGGTCGCTTTCGCCGCTGCGCTTCCCTTCGACGTCACGCACGGCGTTGCCACGGTTGTGTTTCTGCTGGCGCTCTATGCGCCCTGGCGCAAGAAGCTTGAGCGCATCAAGCGCAAATACGCCCTGGTGGACGCTGGTTTCAGCACATCTCGTCCATCGTGATACAATGCAAGCTTCCCTAAGCGGCGGCTTCACCCTGAACAGCAAGGAAGTGTTTCCATGGCTCGAGGAACTGGCTCTTTCGACGATGCGGTTGCAGCGTTGCGGCGCGCAGACGCGATCGTCTTTCCCACGGACACGGTGTACGGGCTGGGCGTTGCCGTTGATGCGGCGCGCACGCCGGAGGTGCTCTACCGTTTGAAGGAGCGCGATCGCGGCAAGCCCATCGCGTGGCTGGTCGGCGGTGCGGACGACCTCGACCGGTACGGCGAAGGCGTTCCCGATCTAGCTCGTACGCTCGCGCGAATGTACTGGCCGGGCCCGCTCACCCTGATCGTGAAGGCGGCCGAGTGCGTCCCCGAAGCGTTCCGATCCGCCGAGGGGACCATCGGCTTGCGCATGCCCGACAACTCGGTTGCGCTCGAACTCATCGCTCAGGTCGGATGCCCTCTTGCCACTACGTCCGCGAATCTGTCGGGTTGCGCGTCGCCGTGCTCGTACGAAGCTATCGACCCTGCCTTGGCCGCGCGCGTGCGCGTGATCGTGGCGGACGAGAGCGACGCCGACAAAAGCGGCCTTGCCTCGACCGTCCTCGACTGCACGCGCGATCTGCCCGTCGTGGTGCGCGAAGGGGCCGTCACCGCCAAGGACGTTCGGAGCCTTCTTTAATCCGGGCATGTCTGCAACCTTGCGCCTCGTGCGCTTCGGTCCTCGTTTCCGCCCGCGCGAAACCCGGTCTTCACCCTTCTTGTTGCAGGATGGGTATAATGGAGGAAACTCCTGGGGAGGGGATACAGCATGGGAATCGAAACGACCGTCACGCCCGTGGGCTTTCTTTCGAACGACGAAACGTCCACCATCAAGGGCCTGGTCTGGAAAGCTTCCGAAACAAGGGGAAGCGCGCGCGTCGTCTCCTCTCCGCGCGGCATCGTGCAGATCGTGCACGGCATGGCCGAGCACGTGGAGCGCTACGACGAGTTCGCGCGCTACCTGGTAAGCCGCGGCTACGTGGTGTGCGCCGCCGACCACATCGGGCACGGCAAAAGCGCTCCCGATGCGGAAAGCCTGGGGCACATGCCCGTTGACGGCAAGGAAATCCTGATCGAGGACGTGCACGAGCTGCGCAAAACCGTCACCGCGCGCTACTCCCGTCAAACGCCCTACATCCTGTTCGGGCATTCCATGGGCAGCTTCATCGCCCGCGCCTACCTGGCGCGCCATGGCGAAGGCGTGGCGGCCGCCGTGCTGTGCGGCACCGGCCAGCAGCCGTACCTTCTCTCGAAAGCCGGCAACGCTTTGGCCCGGCTGATCGCGCGGTCGAAGGGGCCGCAGTATCGCAGCGCGTTTCTCGACGGCATGGGGGCGGGCGGCTTCGCCAAGAAGATCCGCAACCCCCGCACGCCTTACGACTGGCTGTCCACCGATCCCGCCGTCGTCGACGCCTTCTTGGCGGACGAGCTGTGCGGCGCCATGTTCTCGGTCGGCGCCTACGCCACGCTCACCGACCTCACGGGCGAGGTGGTCACCATGGCCTGCGCGTCGAAGGTTCCGAAAGATCTGCCCGTGCTGTTCGTCGCTGGCGCGCAGGACCCGGTGGGCGCGTGCGGCAAGGGCGTGCAGGCGGCCGCCGACCTGCTGCGCCGCGCGGGCGTCGAGGACGTGACGGCGACGTTGTACGAGGGCATGCGCCACGAGATACTGAACGAGCCCGGTCGGGCGCAGGTTTATGCCGAAGTAGCCGATTGGATGGAGGAGCACGCATGCGATCAACCTACGTCGTAGCGCTCGATCAGGGAACCACCTCGTCGCGCGCTATGCTCATCGACGGGCAGGGCGCCGTCGTCGATGCGGTGCAGAACTCGTTTCCCCAGTTGTACCCGCAGCCCGGTTGGGTGGAGCACGATCCGCGGGACATTCTGTCGTCGCAACTGGGGGCGTTCACCGAACTGCTCGTGTCGAACAACTTGGGTCCAGGCGACATCGCCTGCATCGGGATCACGAACCAGCGTGAAACCACGGTGGTGTGGAATCGCGAAACGGGAGAGCCGGTGTTCAACGCCATTGTGTGGCAATGCCGCCGCACAGCCCCCATCATCGACGAGCTGTGCGCCGACGCCGAGGTTGCGCGCGAGATCACGCGCAAGACCGGCCTGGTTCCCGATGCGTACTTCTCTGCAAGCAAGGTGAAATGGATCTTGGACAACGTGCCCGGCGCCCGCGAGGACGCCCGGGCCGGCAAGCTTGCTTTCGGCACGGTGGACAGCTGGCTTATCTGGGTGCTGACGCAGGGGCGGGTTCACGCCACCGACGTGACGAACGCCAGCCGCACCATGCTCTTCGACATCCACGAGATGCGCTGGGATCCCTGGCTGCTCGACCTGTTCGACGTGCCGGCCTCGATGCTTCCCGAGGTTCGTCCCTCTTCGGGCGACTTCGGCCGCACGGCCAACGCCGGCATTGCTCCGGGCATCCCCATCTGCGGCGTAGCGGGCGACCAGCAGGCGGCGCTCTTCGGCCAGTGCTGCTTCGAGCCCGGCCAGGCGAAGAACACGTACGGCACCGGGTGCTTTCTGCTCATGCACACGGGCGGCGAAGCGTGCGCGTCCTCGCACAACCTGATCACCACGGTTGCAGCGTCCGCGCCCGGCGCGCCGGGCCCCGAGTACGCGCTCGAAGGCAGCGTGTTCATGGCGGGCGCGCTCATGCAGTGGTTGCGCGACGAGCTGGGGCTGATCGAGAACGTGGGGGAGACCGCAGCTTTGGCGCGCAGCGTCGACAGCACGGGCGGCGTCTACATCGTGCCCGCCTTCACCGGGCTGGGCGCCCCGTACTGGGACGCCGATGCGCGCGGGGCCGTGTACGGGCTTACGCGCGGAACCACGCGGGCCCATTTCGTGCGTGCCGCGCTCGAATCCCTGGCCTATCAGGTGCACGATCTTGCGGTGGCCATGGAGGCCGACGCGGGCGTGCCCCTTTCCGTGCTCAACGTGGACGGCGGGGCCTCTGCGAACGATTTTCTCATGCAATTCCAGTCCGATGTGTTGCGCACGCCGCTGCGTCGACCGCAGAATGCGGAGACGACGGCGTTGGGCGCGGCTTACCTGGCCGGCTTGGCCGTCGGATTCTGGAGCGGAACTGAAGAGCTGCGCGGCTTGCGCGCGTCCGACAAGCGCTACGAGCCGTGCATCGAGGATGCGCGCCATGCGGTTTTGCTGGAGGGCTGGGCCAAGGCCGTCCGCCGCACGATGATGGATTAACGAAAGGGCTTACTACATGAAGATCAGCATCGCAAGCGATCACGCGGGATTCGAGCAGAAGCAGCAGCTCGTGGACTACCTGGCCTCGCAGGGCCATGACGTCGTCGACCGCGGCCCCGACACCGACGACCGCGTCGACTATCCCGATTATGCGGCGCTCGTCGCGCATGACGTCGTCGACGGCTTGGCCGAGCGCGGCGTGCTCGTATGCGGAACCGGCATCGGCATGGCCGTCGCCGCGAACAAGGTGGCGGGCGTCCGAGCTGCCAACATCGTGTCCCCCGAATTCGCCGCGCTGTGCCGCGAGCACAACGATGCGAACGTCATCACGCTGTCCGGTCGCTTCGTCGAGCCGGGCGTCAACCAGGCGATCCTCGACGCGTTCCTGTCCACCGCGTTCGGCGGCGGGCGCCATGCGGGTCGCGTGGAAAAGATCGCCGCTCTCGAGATCGGCTAGCTTGGCTGGATCTTACGCACGCCCGTTGTGCTAGCATAGCCCCGAAACAGCCCAGCGAAAGGAATACCATGGCTCTTTCCTACGTATCCCAAACCGATCCCGTCGTTGCGGACGCGCTCCGTCAAGAGCTTGCCCGCGAACGCGATTCCGTGGAGCTCATCGCGTCGGAGAACTTCACGTCTCCTGCCGTTATGGAGGCCGTGGGCAGCGTGCTCACGAACAAGTACGCCGAAGGCTACCCGCGCAAGCGCTACTACGGCGGCTGCGAGAAGGTCGACATCGTCGAGGACCTGGCGCGCGACCGCGCCTGCGAGTTGTTCGGCTGCCGGTTCGCCAACGTCCAGCCCCATTCCGGCGCGAACGCGAACCTTGCCGCATACTTCTCCATCATCAAGCCGGGCGACACCATCCTGGGCATGAGCTTGGACCAGGGCGGCCACCTTACGCACGGCAGCCCGGTGAACTTCTCGGGTCGCCTGTACCACGTGGAAGCGTACGGCGTCGATTCCGAAACCGAGACCATTGACTACGACGCCCTTGAGGCCAAGGCCAAGGAATGCCGTCCCCAGGTGATCGTCGGCGGCGCGAGCGCCTATCCGCGCGTCATCGATTTCGAGCGCATGGCCGCCATCGCCCACGAGGTGGGGGCGTACTTCATGGTGGACATGGCCCACATCGCCGGCCTGGTTGCCACGGGCGCGCATCCCAGCCCCGTGCCTCATGCCGACATCGTGACCTCCACCAGCCACAAAACGCTGCGCGGCCCGCGCGGCGGCTTCATCCTGACCAACGACGAAGAGCTGTACAAGAAGATCAACAGCGCCGTGTTCCCCGGTGCGCAGGGCGGTCCGCTCATGCACGTGATCGCCGGCAAGGCCGTGGCCTTCGGCGAGGCGCTGGCCCCTTCGTTCGCCGCGTACATCGACCAGGTGGTGGAGAACGCGCGCGTGCTCGGCCAGGGCATGATGGACGGCGGCTTGCGCCTGGTGTCCGGCGGCACCGACAACCATCTGTGCCTGGTCGATCTGACCGCGGCCGACGTCACGGGCAAGGACGCCGAGAAGCTGCTCGAAGGCGTGGGCTTGACGGTGAACAAGAACTCCATTCCTAACGAGCCGCGCAGCCCCTTCGTCACGAGCGGCATCCGCGTGGGCAGCGCTGCGGCCACCACGCGCGGCTTCACCGCCGACGATTTCTATCAGGTGGGCCAGCTTATCGCCGCAACCGTGTTCAACGCGGGCGACGAGGGCAAGCTCGCCGACATTCGCACGAAGGTGGAGGCCATGCTGGCCGCCCACCCGCTGTACCCGGAACTTACCTACTAGGAGCACGTACCCATGGCGAAAGAATACGAACGCGTCACCATCGTGGACCATCCGATGGTGCAGCATAAGCTGTCCATCCTGCGCGACAAGGAAACGTCGTCCAAGCAGTTCCGCGAACTGGTCAAGGAGCTGGCCCTGTTCGAGGGGTACGAAGCTACGCGCGACCTCCCGCTTTCGGAGGTGGAGGTGGAAACGCCCATCTGCACGGCCACCTGCCATGCTATCAGCGGCAAGAAGCTTGCGATCGTTCCCATCCTACGCGCCGGCCTTGGCATGGTCGACGGCGTGCTCGACCTGGTTCCCGCTGCCCGCGTGGGGCATTTGGGCATGTACCGCAACGAGGAGACCCACAAGCCGGTGGCGTATTACGCGAAGCTGCCGGAGGATATCGCCGAGCGCAACGTCATCGTGGTCGATCCCATGCTGGCCACGGGCGGGTCGGCCGCGGCGGCGGTGGAGTACCTGCGCTCCATCGGCGTGACCGGCACCATCAAGGTCATGGTCATCGTGGCCGCGCCGGTCGGCATCGAGTGTCTGCTTGCAGCCGACGACGACGTGCATGTGTTCACGTGCGCCGTCGACGCCGAGCTCAACGAGGCGGCGTACATCGTTCCGGGTCTTGGAGACGCGGGCGACCGCATCTTCGGCACCAAGTAACGTTCCGCCGTCCTGCCGGACGGCGGAACTGCTCGACGCTGCGAAGCGCCGATGCGCCCGACCTCGCCCCTTTTTCGCTTACCCTCACGTGCAAAAGCACGCTCGGCCGCAAAACGGGGCGATCTCGGACACCTCGACGCTTCTCGCTGACTTTGCTGGACCAGGAAGGATGAAAACCATGACCGAGCCGCTCGATCATCGTCCCAGCTGGGACGAGTACTTCATGAAGCTTGCCAACGAGGTGGCAACCCGCACCACGTGCCTGCGTCGCGGGGTGGGGGCCGTCATCGTGAAGGATCGCCGCATCCTGGCCACGGGATACAACGGGGTCCCCACCGGCATGCGCCATTGCGCGGAAACCGGATGCCTGCGCCAGCAGCTCGGCGTTCCCAGCGGGCAGCGCCACGAGATCTGCCGCGGCCTGCATGCCGAGCAGAACGCCATCATCCAGGCTGCTCGCTACGGCATCAACATCACGGGCGCATCCATCTACATCACCACGCAGCCGTGCGTGGTGTGCGCGAAAATGCTCATCAACGCGGGCATCGAAGAGATCGTGTACCAGAATCCGTATCCCGACGAGCTGGCCATGTCCATGCTCGAAGAGGCGGGCATGCAGCTTCGCATTTTCGAAGGCTAAAAGATCCCCGGCGGCTTGAGCTGTCGGGGATCCTCCTCATCTGCGTCTGAAGAATATTCAGTTTCGCCTACCGCTGACGCTTGATTTATGCATTTTTTTAGCCGGTTTATGCTTCCGCCCACCAAAAAATTGTAGGTTTCTGTTACCTTATCGTAAGAGGAGCAGGAAATTCCGTTATCATGCATAGCGGTTTTAATTGGTAGGATGCGCAAGCGTGCGCGTGAGTGGGAAAGCGGGTTATGGTAGGAGCGATTGTTCTGGGGGCGTTGTCGGGAATCGCGGGCTTTTTGCCTTTGATCTTCGGACTTCGTATGACAAAGCGGGTCACCAAAACCAGTAATTTGGGGCACATGGGCATTCTGCTGCTCAGTGTATTCGCTTCGTTCCTCATCTTGTTCGCCACCGTCATGGCCTGCATCGTATTCGCTCGCGAGCTTGTGCTTTCGTTTGCTTTGGCCGAGGTGCTGGCGCTGAGCGTCGCAGCTATCGGCTTCGGTGTGGTGAAGTTGGTCCGGAAGTAGAACGGAAAGGTTAGTTACGTGAATCCACTTGAAATCCTTGCGCAGGATGCTGTCCACCTTCAGCACTCGTTCGACTCGACGTTCGTGTTCGGGGGAGTGACGCAGTACACCCTGTACATGATCCTGTGCTTCATCATCACCCTGGTGGTGGTGCTGACGGTGGGAAGGCGTCTCACGCTGGTTCCCAAGAGCAAGTTCGCCAACATGGTCGAGTACGGCTACGAGTTCGTGAAGAAGGATATGGGCGAGGGCGCTATCGGTCATGGCTACAAGAAGCACCTGCCGTTCCTGGCTACGATGTTCTTCTTCATCTTGATCTGCAACTTCGTGGGCCTTATCCCGGGATCGAAGGCCGCTACCGGATCGATCAGCATCACGTGGGCGCTGGCCGCCATTTCGTTCGTGTACTTCAACTACTGGGGCATCAAGGCTCATGGCGGCTGGGGCTACATCAAGTCCATCGCGCCGTCCGGTCTGCCGAAGGTCATGGTCCCGGTCATCTGGTTCTTCGAGTTCATCTCCCTCGTGCTGCGCGTGCTCACGCTGGCTGTGCGACTCTACGGCAACATGTTCGCCGGTCACATGGTTCTGGGCATCTTCGCGCTGGCTACGAGCGTGTTCATCAGCGCCGGCTTGCAGGGCGACTTCCTGTTCTTCTTGCCGCCGGTCGGCTGGATGGCGCTGCTCATCGCTATGTACGCGCTCGAGGTTCTGGTTGCGTTTCTGCAGGCGTACGTGTTCACCACGCTGTCGGCCGTGTACATCAGCCTGGCAACGAGCGAGCACTAGGCCCGCAAGCCGCCCGTTCGCGCGGCGTTCTCATTCGGTTACTTGGTCGGCCCGGATGGCCGGCTAGGGAATAAAGCAGGAGGTTTCGGGGAGGTCTCGAAACCGTGTAAAAGGAGGAACCAAGTGGAAATCGCTCTCGTACTCTCGGCTCTTAAAGTCGTCGGCTACGGCCTTGGCGCCATCGGCCCTGGCATCGGTATCGGCATCGCCTGCTACGGCTGCTGCGTTGCGACCGCTCGCCAGCCCGAACTGCAGGGTCGTATGTTTACGAACTTCATCATCGGTGCAGCTCTCGCCGAGGCTCTTGCCCTCATCGGCCTTGTTGTCGCCTTCATCATGTAACCAGGCCTTATTCGGAACCAATAGCCGGATACGGGCTCAAAGGAGGTTACGTAGTGAAAGTTAGAGCGAAAAAAGCAACGGCCCTTTCGGGTTCTGCCGTGCTCGCCGCGGGCAGCATGACGTTTGCTTTCCCTGCGCTCGCGTTCGCCAGCGAAGGGGAGAGCGCTGCGGGTATCAGCGCGATTCTGCCGAACATGGTGGAATTCGTCCCGATGCTCATCGCCTTCCTGGTGCTGTGGTTCGTGCTTGCCAAGTTCGGCTGGCCGAAGTTCAACGACATGCTCGAGAAGCGCGAGCAGACCATCAAGGAGTCCCTTGAGAAGTCTGAGCAGGCGCGCATCGAGAGCGAACGCGTGCTGGAAGAGTACAAGTCCCAGCTGGAAGATGCGAAGAGCCAGGCTGCTCAGATCGTTGCCGACGCGAAGAAGACCGGCGAGGCTGTGAAGGCGGACATCACCGCCAAGGCGCAGTCCGAGGCCACCGTCATGATCGAGAAGGCGCATGCCGCCATCGAGGCTGACAAGAAGGCCGCTATCTCCGAGCTTCAGGGTTCGGTCGCCGATCTGTCCGTTGCCGTTGCGTCCCGCCTGATCGGCGAGGATCTGGGCGACGACGAGCATCGTAAGATCATCGAGCGCTACGTGAACGAGGCGGGCAGTTTCAATGCCAACTAACCGCCATGTTCAAAGGGAAAAGGTCGCGACGTATGCGTCGGTCCTCTTGGAGGGCGCGTACGTTGCAGGCGGCCAAGACGCCGTCCTGGAAGTTCGCGACCAAGCTGAGCGCATTGTTCGTATCGTGCGTTCGAACATGGATCTCTCCGATGCCTTGGAGGACAGCTCCTATACGCCCGAGCAGAGGAATGAGCTTGCGCGCAGGGTGTTTGCGCAGGCGAATCCCGTCCTCGTCGATGTTCTGGCCGTTATGGCAGAGCGCGGGGACTTCGCGTTGCTGTCGCGCGTATGGGTTAGCTATGGAGAGGCGCTCGAACGCAAGTTGAACGTCTCCGTCGTCGACGTCACGACCGTCGTCGAACTGGACGATCATCTGCGCGAGGTCATTGTAAAGAAAACGCAAGCCGACCTGGGGACGAACGTGGTGCTGCGAGAGCACATCGACCCGTCTCTGCTCGGCGGCATATTGATGAGTGCAAACGGCAAGCGAATCGACGCCAGCGTCAAGTCGCAGTTGGAAAGCGCTCGCAACGTGCTCAAACTATCAACAGATGGAGGTGAATGCTAGTGACTGAAATCACCGCACAGTCTATTGACGATGCACTGCGCAAGCAGCTTGATGCGTTGAACACGAGCGTCGAATCTCGCGAGGTGGGTACCGTCATCCAGGTGGGCGACGGCATCGCGCGCGTCGACGGCCTGAAAGACGCCATGGCGGGCGAGCTCCTCGAATTCGTGGGTTCCAACGGCCAGACCGTGTACGGTATGGCTCAGAACCTCGAAGAGGACGAAGTCGGCGCCGTGCTGCTTGGTGACGTCACCGCAATCAAGGAAAACGACCAGGTCAAGACCACCGGTCGTATCGTGGAGATCCCGTCGGGCAAGGGTATGCTCGGCCGCGTGGTGAACCCGCTCGGCATGCCTATCGACGGCAAGGGCCCCATCAAGGCCGACGGCATGCGCCCGGTCGAGTTCAAGGCCCCCGGCGTTATTCAGCGCCAGCCCGTTGAGGAGCCGATGCAGACCGGTATCCTGGCTATCGACTCGATGATCCCCGTTGGCCGCGGCCAGCGCGAGCTGATCATCGGCGACCGCCAGACCGGCAAGACGGCCATTGCGGTTGATGCCATCATCAACCAAAAGGGCAAGGACATGATCTGCATCTACGTCGCTATCGGCCAGAAGGCGTCCACGGTCGCCGGCCTGGTGGAGACGCTGGAGCGCCACGGCGCCATGGAGTACACGATCATCGTGAACGCCTCGGCTTCCGACTCCGCTCCGCTGCAGTACATCGCCCCCATGGCGGGTGCCGCCATCGGCGAGTACTTCATGTACAACGGCGAGGACGGCAAGCCGGCTTCCGCCGACAACCCGGGCCGTCACGTGCTGTGCATCTACGACGACCTGTCCAAGCAGGCTGTGGCTTATCGTCAGATGTCGCTGACGCTGCGCCGCCCGCCGGGACGCGAGGCGTACCCGGGCGACATCTTCTACCTGCACTCTCGCTTGCTCGAGCGCGCGGTCAAGATGTCCGACGAGTACGGCGCGGGCTCCCTCACGGCTCTGCCCGTGATCGAGACGCAGGCTGGCGACGTGTCCGCCTACATCCCGACCAACGTCATCTCCATCACCGACGGTCAGATCTTCCTGTCCACCGACCTGTTCTTCCAGGGCCAGCGCCCCGCTGTCAACGTCGGCATTTCCGTGTCGCGCGTTGGTGGTTCCGCGCAGGTCAAGGCTATGAAGCAGGTTGCCGGTACGCTGCGTCTCGACCTGGCCGCCTATCGCGAGCTTCAGGCGTTCACGCAGTTCGGCAGCGACCTGGACAAGGCCACGCTGGACCAGCTGAACCGCGGTGCTCACATGACCGAGCTCTTGAAGCAGGGTCGTTACGTGCCGATGCCCGTCATGGACCAGGCCATCGCCATCTACTCGGGTGCGCGCGGCTACCTTGACGACATCCCGGTGTGCGACGTCGTCCGCTTCCGCGGCGAGCTGCTCGACTACATCCACGCCTCCAAGGCGGAGATCGTCGCGGCTCTCGAGAAGGAGCAGAAGTTCACCGATGCCATCGAAACCGACCTGAACGCTGCGATCGAGGCTTTCAAGCTGCAGTTCGCACCCACGGCTTCCTAAGGCAGGTAGACTATGCCCAACCTTCACGACATAGAACGGCGTATCAGCTCCGTCTCCTCGACGAAGCAGATCACGCGCACCATGGAGATGGTGGCGGCTGCGAAGATCCGTCGCGCCGGAGAGCGCGTCGCGGCTTCCACGCCTTACGCTGACTCCATGGTCGAAATGTTGGCCAACGTTGCCAAGCGTGTAGGTGGCTCTGAAAACGCGCTGCTGCGCAAGCACGACGAGGTCAAGAACGTGCTCGTAGTGGTCGTCGTGTCCGACCGCGGTCTGGCCGGCGGCTTCAACAGCAATGTGCTGCGGCACGTCGATCGCCTCATGAAGGACAAGCAGGCGGCGGGCGCGACCGTCGAGGTCGTCGCCTGCGGCAAGAAGGCCGTCGGGTACTACACCTACCGCAAGGTGCAGCCGGTGCTTTCGTTCGCGGATCTGTCCGCCGATCCTACGGTGGAAGAGGCTGCTTCGGTTGCCACTTTCGCCATCGACGGCTACGTGAACGGTGACATCGACGAGGTTATCGTCGTGTACAACCACGCGAAGAACGCTGCCGAGCAGCAGCTTCGCCAGGAGCTCGTGCTGCCCGTCGACACGGAGAAGCTCAAGGCCGAACTGGCTGACGACGGCGTAGCGGCCGACAGTGAAGCGAAGCCCGAGGGCGACGTGATCTTCGAGCCGAGCGCCGAGGCCGTTCTCGACCAGCTTCTGCCGGCTTACGTGCGCACGACGCTCTACCATGCGCTTATCGACTCGGCTGCTGCCGAGCAGGGCGCGCGTCGCAACGCCATGATGTCGGCGACGGAAAACGCTACCGAAATGGTCGAAACGTTGACCAGACTGTATAACCGCGTACGCCAGGGCGCTATCACGACCGAGATTTCGGAAATCGTCGGTGGCGCAGCGGCTTTGGAGGATTAAATGGCTGAACACATGTTTACTAAGGAGGAGATCGAAGCCAGCAAAGGCGCTACCGGACGCATCGTGCGTATCGTCGGTCCTGTTGTTGACGTCGAATTTCCTCCCGATCAGCTGCCGGCGATTTACAACGCGCTGACGGTTGATGCGAAGACCCCGGCGGGCGAGATCCATCTCGTCCTCGAGGTCGAAACCCACCTGCCGGGCAACCTTGTCCGTTCGGTGGCTATGAGCTCGACGGACGGTCTCGTCCGCGGCGTCGAGGTGACCGATACGGGCCATCCGATCATGATGCCCGTCGGCCCCGAAACGCTTGGTCGCATTTGGAACGTCATGGGCGAGCCCGTCGACGAGAAGCCGATGCCCGAGGTGTCCGGCTACATGCCGATTCACCGTCCGGCACCGGACTACGACGAGCTTTCCACGACGACCGAGATCTTCGAGACCGGCATCAAGGCCATCGACCTGGTCGAGCCCTTCGTCAAGGGCGGCAAGACGGGTCTGTTCGGCGGCGCTGGCGTCGGCAAGACCGTTATCATCCAGGAGCTCATCAACAACCTGGCCCAGGAGCACGGCGGCACGTCGGTCTTCACGGGCGTAGGCGAGCGTACTCGCGAGGGTACCGACCTGTACCTCGAGATGAGCGACTCGGGCGTTATCAACAAGACCTGCCTGGTGTACGGTCAGATGAACGAGCCCCCGGGAGCGCGTCTGCGCGTCGGTCTGGCCGGCCTGACCGAGGCCGAGTACTTCCGCGACCAGGGCCAGGACGTTCTGCTGTTCGTGGACAACATCTTCCGCTTCACGCAGGCCGGTTCCGAAGTGTCCGCACTTCTGGGCCGCATGCCGTCCGCCGTTGGTTACCAGCCCACGCTGGCTACCGAGATGGGCGACCTGCAGGAGCGCATCACGTCCACGTCCACCGGCTCCATCACGTCGGTGCAGGCCGTGTACGTGCCCGCTGACGACTTGACCGACCCCGCGCCGGCCACGACGTTCACGCACCTCGATGCCAAGACGGTTCTGTCCCGTTCGATCTCCGAGCTGGGCATCTACCCGGCTGTCGACCCGCTGGAGTCCACCTCCCGCGCGCTCGACCCGCAGATCGTCGGCGACGAGCACTACCGCGTAGCCGTCGGCATCCAGGAGCTGCTGCAGAACTACAAGGACCTGCAGGACATCATCGCCATCCTTGGTATGGACGAGCTGTCCGAGGACCAGAAGAAGATCGTGAACCGCGCTCGTAAGGCGCAGCAGTTCTTCGGTCAGTGCTTCCACGTGGCCGAGCAGTTCACGGGCCTGCCGGGCAAGTACGTCAAGCTTGAGGACACCATCCGCTCCTTCGCCGCCATTCTCGACGGCGAGTGCGACGAGATCCCCGAGCAGTGCTTCCGCATGAAGGGCTCCATCGAGGACGTGTACGCTGCGTACGAAGCGATGAAGAAGGACGCGTAAATGGCTGGATTCATGTGCGACATCGTGACGCCGGTGGCGAAGCTGGTCTCTGAAGAGGCCGAGTTCGTCGTCGTGCCCGGCGTCGAAGGCGAGATGGGCTTTCTGCGCGGACATGCGCCGCTCGTGTCGGTGCTCGCCGACGGCGTGGCGCGCGTGACGGGAGCCTCTGACAAAGAGGTTAGGCGCTACGCGCTGCAGGGCGGCTACGTGGAGGTTACGGACGATAAGGTTATCGTCTTGGCTGACCGTGCGCTTCCTGTTGCCGAGATCGATGCCGCGCAGGTGCGCGAGCAGCTGGCAGCCATCGAGGCCGAGCTTGCGGGCTTGGCCGAGGGGGATGCCGCCAAAACGACGCTTCATGCCGACAAGGCGTGGTGCGACGTGCAGCTGAAAGCTGTCAGCTAGGTCGCTCAAGGCGAACCTGCGACGTGCGGCTTGAGGTCGCTTGGCAACGCAACGGCTGAAAGCCGCCATCGAAGCAAGACGCAAGCCCCCGATCCGTTAGGGTCGGGGGCTTTTGCATGCGGGGCGGGCCGTGCCCGTGCGATGCGAGGGCGCTCTTCGGCTTGCCCCTTGCGAAAATCCATGGTTTGTTCGAACATCTTTTCGCGCAATGCTGGTATCATGGCTACCAATAAATCCAGCGCATCCCTATCTGATTTGAGGCATAAGCTATGGCATTCGTCCACTTGCACAACCACACCGAATACTCGCTGCTTGACGGCGCGACGCATGTGAAGGACATGGTCAAACGCGCAGCTGAGCTGGGCATGCCTGCCGTGGCGATCTCCGACCACGGCGTGATGTCCGGCGTGCCCGAGCTGTGCGACGCGTGCGACGCGGTCGAGAAGGAAACGGGCATCCGCGTCAAGCCCATCTATGGCTGCGAGGTGTACTTCACAACCGACGAAGAGCTGCGCAAAGACGTCAAGCCGAAGCTCTACCACCTGCTGCTGCTGTCCAAGACCAACGAGGGCTACCATAACCTGCTTCGTCTGGTCAGCGAGTCGCACGTCGACAACTTCTACTACAAGCCGCGCACGACCTTCAGCATGTTGCAGAAGTACGGCAAGGGTATCATCGGCTCGTCCGCCTGTATCGCGGGCATCATCCCCAAGCTGCTCGACAACAACCAGTTCGACGAGGCGCTGGAGTGGGCGCACAAGCTGGCCAGCTGCTTCGATCCGGGCGACTTCTACATCGAGCTGCAGAACCAGGGCATCATGACCGACGCCGGCCTTACGCAGACGCAGCTCAACCATCAGCTGACGAAGCTGGCTCAGGCCGCGGGCCTCAAGACCATCGCCACGAACGACTTCCACTACTTGACGCGCGAGGACGCCCGCGCGCAGGACATCATGCTGTGCATCGGTACGGGCAGCGCCATGAACGATGCGAACCGCATGCGCTTCGAGAACGATCAGTTCTACATGAAGACCGAAGAGGAAATGCGCGAAGCGCTCAAGGACTTCCCCGAGGCGTGCGACAACACGGTGGAGCTGGCGGCCAAGTGCGACGTGGTGCTCGAGCGCGATTCGGTTCTGCCGCGCTTCCCGCTGCCCGAAGGGGAAACCGAGGACAGCTGGTTTCGCACGCGCGTCCAGGAAGGCCTGATCAAGCGCTACGGGGATCCGGTGCCGCAGGAGGCGCAAGAGCGCGCCGACTACGAGATGGGCATCATCATCCAGCAGGGATTCCCGGCGTACTTCCTGATCGTGCAGGAGTACATCGAGTGGGCTCGTAGCCAGGGCATCGGCGTTGGCCCGGGCCGTGGATCGGCCGCAGGCGCCATCGTGGCGTATGCCATGGGCATCACCGACTTGGACCCGCTTTCCAACGGCCTGCTGTTCGAGCGATTCCTTTCGCCCGAACGCGTGGAGATGCCCGATATCGACGTCGACTTCGAGGATGAACGTCGCCAAGAGGTCATCGAGCACATCAAGGAAGTGTACGGCGAGGATCACGTAGCCGGCGTTATCACCTTCGGCAAGCTGCAGGCGAAAAACGCCGTGCGCGACGCCGCGCGCGTGCTGGACTACCCGTACAGCACGGGCGACAAGATCACGAAGATGATCGGCGACGAGCTGGGCATCACCATCGACAAGGCGCTCGAGACAAACCCCGACCTCAAGAAGGCGTACGAGACCGAAGAGGACGTGAAGGCTGTTATCGACGCGGCCAAGTCCATCGAAGGCCACGTGCGCGGCGAGGGCGTGCACGCGTGCGCCACCATCATCTGCCGCGACCCCATGAGCGAGCACGTGCCCATGAAGCGCGATACCAAGGGCGGCGGCATCATCACGCAGTACGACGGTCATTACACGCCTGACCTGGGCTTGCTGAAGATGGACTTCTTGGGCTTGCGCACCCTGGGCGTGCTGTCGCGCGCGTGCCGCAACATCGAGGCGCGCTTCGGCACCAAGGTGATCCCCGAGGAGATCCCCATCGACGACGAGCGCGCGTTCGTGCTCATGCAGTCGGGCAACATGGACGGCTTGTTCCAGGTGGAGGGCGCGCTGTACGTGGGCTTGTTCGCGCGGCTCCCACCGAAGCGCTTCTCGGACATCGTCGCCTCGATCGCGCTCAACCGTCCGGGCCCGTTGGAATCCGGCATGGTGGACGACTACGTGAAGGTGGCAAGCGGCAAGACGCAGATTCACTACTACGACGAGCGTTTGCGCCCCATCTTGGAGGAAACGTACGGCACCATGGTCTACCAAGAGCAGATCATGCAGATCTCCATGGCCATGAGCGGCTTTTCCGCCGGTAAAGCCGACAAGCTGCGCAAGGCAATGGGCAAGAAGAAGCTCGACGTCATGCGCGGGTTGCAGGAAGACTGGAACAACGGCGCGGTGGAGAACGGCTACTCGCTTGAGATCGCCAAGCAGATCTGGGAAGACGCCGAGAAGTTCGCTAAGTACGCGTTCAACAAATCGCACTCGGCCGCATACGCTATCTTGGTTATGCGCACCGCGTATTTGAAGGCGCACTATCCGAACGACTTCATGGCGGCCGTTCTGTCCAGCTACATGGGCAACACCGATCGCTTGATTCGCTATATCTCCAGCTGCAACCACAACGGCACGCCGGTGCTGCCTCCCGACATCAACTCGTCGAACGCCGAGTTCACGCCGGTTGAAGAGGGCATTCGCTTCGGCCTGGTCGGCGTGCGCGGCGTGGGGCGCAACGTTGCCGACGAGATCATCGCCGAGCGCGAGGCGAACGGCCCGTACACGTCGCTGCACGACTTCGTGAACCGTTTGGACGCGAAGTGCTACAACCGAAAGACGCTCGAAGCGCTCATCAAGGGCGGGGCGTTCGATTCGACGGGCTACACGCGCAAGCAGCTCATGTACTTCGTGGACGAGACGCCGCTTCTGGAAAGCGCGTCGAAGCGTCAGAAGGACCGCGAGCGCGGGCAGGTGTCGATGTTCGACCTGTTCGGCGACGACCCCGATTCGGGCTTCGAGGAAGAGGTTCCCGCTCCGGACGGAGTGGAGTGGCCGAAGCGCCAGCTGTTGACGTTCGAGAAGGAGATCATGAAGATCTACGTCTCGGACCATCCGCTGCGTCCGTACGAGAACTACATCGCCCGCATGACGAAGTTCCAACTGGGCGATCTGGCCGAGCGCACGAAGGAGATCAAATCGGCCGTGTTCATCGGCATGATCTCGTCCGTGGTGACGAAGCTGACGAAGCGCGGAACGAAGATGGCCACGTTCTCGTTGGAGGATACGACGGGCCATGTGGAGTGCATCTGCTTCAAGTACGACGAGAATGCCGAGGCGATTCAGGAAGACGCTATCGTCAAGGTGAAGGGCAAGTTCGAGCACAGCGACCGCGGCAACCAGATCATGGCGTTCGAGGTGGAGGCGCTGGAGCTGAGCGAGGACGACGCGCGTCCCTCGCACCTGGAACTGCGCGTGCCGATGGCCGACTTCGACCAGTCGAAGTCCTTGCGGTTAAACCGCATTTTGAAGTCGTATCCCGGTCGCGACGGCGTGGTGCTGTTCGTTCAGCAAAACGACGGGCACAAGTTCCGCGCCGAACTGCCCATAACCGTGGACTCGAACAGCCCCATCATGAAATCGGAGCTGCAAGAGCTGTTCGGCGCGCAGGTGTGGAGGGCGTCGTAAGGCCGCAGAGCGCGTTGCCCAGTCGCTCGGCGGCCCTGGGCTCGCACGGACAGCCCGCTGGGTCGTCCGGCTCGTGCGGAACTCGCTTGACGTGCAGCGTGCCCTGTGGGCCGACTGCGCGGCGGTGATTGACGATTTGGCAAGGGAGGGCGGTTGCGCTTGGTTGTGCAGCCGCCTTCGTTTATGATGGGTGCTATGAATACGACTACTTCTTTCCAACAATCTTGTTCTTCAGAGACCTGCGGTGTGCCCGGTGCGTTCGTGAAGCCCCAGCTCGACCATACGCTGGCGCTGACGCTGTCGTACAACGGCGCTCCGTTTTGCGGGTTTGCCCGCCAGCCGGGCAAGCTGACGGTGCAGGGCAATCTGGAGGAGGCGTTGTGTCTGCTGTTCAGGCGCGACGTGGAAACCACCTGCGCGGGGCGCACCGACTCGGGCGTGCATGCGCTGGGCCAGGTGGTGAGCTTCGACGTGAGCGACGAGGATTTGAACGGGCGGTCGCTCTTCTCGCTGCGCCGGTCGCTGAACGCGCTTACGCACGACGGCATCACCGTGCGCGAGGTAGAGCCCAAAAAGCCTGGGTTCTCGGCTCGATTCGACGCGCGAGCGCGCGAGTACCATTACCATCTGTGCGTGGACAGCACGGCCCCTATCTTCATGAAGGATTTCTCGTGGTTCGTGCCCGGCGGGTTGGACATGTCCGCCATGGAGGCGGGTGCTCGTCATTTGCTGGGGGAGCACGACTTCAAGAGCTTCTGCATGGCGGCTTCCGCGGTGGACAAGCCGACGCATCGCAATGTTCGCGAAATCTCGTTTCATCCCGAAACGTTCATGGGCGAGAACATCATCACCATCAAGGTGGTGGGAAACGCGTTTCTCCATTCCATGGTGCGCACGATCGTGGGCACGCTGGTAACCGTGGGGCGCGGCCAGCGCGATGCCGATTGGGTGGGCGAGGTTCTAGCGGCGTGCGATCGACGTGCGGCGGGGGAGAATGCCCCTGCTCAGGGCCTCGTGTTCTGGCGCGTTATCTACTAAGGAAGTACGGGAACCTTTCAGTCGCAAGGCGGTGCAGCATGTTCGAGAACAAGAAGCCTTCGCCCGCATCGCGCGCTGCCGACGAGGGAAAGGCGCACCGGGCGGTCGATCCCGCTGCGCGGCACGATGCGTTCGCGCGGTTTCGCCGTCTGTACGAAAGCCGCGATGGCGGCCTGTGCGTGTTCGAGGACGAGCACGGCCATCTGGTGGCCGTCGATGCGTCCAAGCTGGTGTAAAACGTAAGGCCCGCCGGTTGTGCTCGGCGGGCCTTACGTTTTTTCGATTCGCTAGGCGGCGGGCTTGTCCGGGATGCTCCGATCCACGAAGTAGATCTTGTACCACATGAGGAACATGTAGACGATCCAGATCTTGCGGGAGCGGTCGGCTCCGGCCTTGTGCTCGTCGAGCAGCTTCACCAGTTCGTCGGTGTTGAAGAACGTGCTTGCAAGCTCGCCGGTGAACCATTCCTTGATCTGGTTGTAGTAGCGCTCCTGGCGCAGCCAGTTCACCACGGGCACGGGGAAGCCCAGCTTCTCCTTCTGCGCCCAGTCCTTCGGGATAGCGCGCTCGGACGCTTCGCGCAGCGTGAGCTTCGTTTGCTCGCCGTTTGCTTTCAGGCGCGTGGGAATGGTGCGCGAAACGTCGAACACCTGCTTGTCCAGGAAGGGCACGCGGCTTTCCAGCGAATGCGCCATCGACATCTTGTCCGTTTTCAGCAAGATGTCGCCTACCAGCCAAAAGTGCAGGTCAACGTATTGCATACGCGTAGTCTCGTCAAGGTTTTCGACCTCGGCGTACACCGGGGCGGTCAACTTCTGCGGCGAGCACGCTTGCACGGGCCGGCGCAGAAGGCGCTCGCGCTCCTCGGGGCTGAAGGCCACGCCGTTCGCGTTGGTGTAGTACCAGTCCTCGACGGTCTCGCTTGCGCGCTCCAGGTAGTTCGCGCCGCGGACGCCCAGCGCCCGTGCGGCTTTCGACGCGCCGCGCAGCAGGCCCTTCGGCGCCCAGGACAGCTTCGCGTTGGCGAACGGGGTCTGGTAGATGCGGTACCCGCCGAAGAACTCGTCGGCTCCTTCGCCCGACAGCACGGCCTTCACCTTTTTAGCGGCCTCTTGATCGACGAAGTAGAGCGCCACGGCGCTCGGATCGGCCGAGGGCTCGTCCATGTGCCATTGCACGCGCGGAAGGCTTGCCCAGTACTCCTCCTCGGAGATGTGCTTCGAGTTGTTCTCGATCTTGAGCTCGTCGGCCAGCTCGCGAGCCCAGGTGATCTCGTCGCGCTCGCCCTCGTATTCGGCGAAGCCTACGGTGAACGTTTTGATGTCCGGGTTTTCCTTGGCCAGGCACGCGGCCATGTAGCTGGAATCGATGCCGGAGGACAGGAACGATCCCACCTCCACGTCCGCCACGTTGTGATAGCGCACCGACTCGCGCATGGCGGCGTCGATGGCGTCCACGGTGTCCTGTCGGCTGCGGCTTTCGTCGAATTCGTAGGTGGGCCGCCAGTAGCGACGCATGGCGATGGAGCCGTCCGCGCGCACGGTCATGCAGTGCGCGGGCGGAAGCTTGAAGATTCCCTTGAAGAACGTCTCGTCCAGAGCCGAGAACTGGAAGCACAGGTACTGCTCAAGCGCCTCTTCGTTGAGCTCGCGCTGGTAGGCGGGATGCTCGAGGATGCATTTGATCTCGGACGCGAAGACGAACCGGCCTTTTTGCACGGTGTAGTAAAGCGGCTTGATGCCGAAGAAATCGCGCGCGCAGAACAGCTCGCGCGTCGTGCGGTTCCAAATGGCGAACGCGAACATGCCGCGCAGGCGGTCGAGCACGCTTTCGCCCCAGGCGAGGTAGCCGGTGAGCAGCACCTCGGTGTCGGAGTTCGTCCTGAACGTCCAGCCTTCGGATTCCAGCTCGGCTCGCAGGTCGCGGTAGTTGTAGATTTCGCCGTTGAACACGATGGCGAAGTCGCCCTTCGCCGCGGCGGCTTCGGGCCCGGCGATGGGGGATCCGTCGCTTGCAAGGGCGGGGGACGTGACGGCGGCGTCATGCTCGGCGGTGGCGCGCACCATGGGCTGGTTGCCCCCCGCAAGGTCGATGAGGGACAAGCGCCGATGCCCGAGCGCGATGCCCTGGTCGAGGTACTGGCCCTCGCCGTCGGGACCGCGATGCGCCATGACGTTGCACATGGCTTTCAGGATGGGCGCGTCAGCCTCGTTCGCCCCGGTGAACCCGCAGATTCCGCACATAGTGAATGCTCCTTCGTTTCGGTACCCGACCATGATAGAGGAAAGCCGGCGTTGTCCCAAGCGCCAGGCGTCCATCACGCCAAAACCGCAGATTTGCCGCGGTGTTCGGGCGCGCCCGGCAAGCAGGCGCTGGCTTGGGAGCGCCGTGGACGGCAGCCGGCTCCGGTCGGGTGCGTTCGGTTCGGATGCGCTATCATGGTGGCCACGTGAAAAGATGGGACGGGCTGCCGATGGTGACGATGGATGGACGGGCAACGGCGAAGGCGACGGAGCATGCCGCACCGCCTGCTCGCGCGCGTATTCTGAACTGCGCGGTGAGGGAGTTTTTGGACAAAGGGTTCGCCGAGGCGTCGCTTCGCTCGATCGCTGCTGCGGCGAGCGTGACCACGGGCGCCATCTACGGGCACTTTTCCAGCAAAGAGGCGTTGTTCGACGCGTTGGTTGGACCTGCGGGAAACGAGCTGTATCGGCGCTACGCAACCATGCAGGAGCAGTTTTACACCTTGCCCGAAGACCGCCAGACCCTTCAAGGCATGCAGGGGTTCGAGCAGGTCCTGATCCATGACATGCTGGACTACGTGTACGATCATCAAGATGAGTTCGTGCTGATTCTGACAAAAGCGGCGGGTACGGCATGGGAGGGATATCTTGACAGGTTCGTCGAGCTTGAGCGGGAGAGCACCCATCGCTACGTTCGCATGATGCGCGCACGCGGGAAGACCATCGCGGACATCGAGCCTGCTACGGCGCGCATTCTGGCAAGCATGTTCTTCCGGGGCTATTTCGAACCGCTTGTCGGCGGCATGAAGCGCGACGAAGCGCATGCCTTCATCGCGTCGCTCGAGCGGTTCTTCCACGCGGGCTACGTCGAGCTCATTGCGACGCGCGAACTTGGGTAGAGGGTTGGTTCCAGATCCAGAAAAGACGAAAGCCCGCAAGAGGGGGGACCTTGCGGGCTTCGCTGCGATGGCTGGCCAGACGAGAGAAAACCACCATCGCTCGGTAAAGCAAAGAGGAGAAGTCGTCAAAGGGAGCGTCGATGCTTTTTCGGGAATCAGGAAAGGCATCACCTTCATTTGACATTTGTTAGTTTAGGCTAACTTTTAGGAAAAGTCGAGCGGCGGCTTTCAATAGGCGAGGGATTCACCGTTTCTTCACAAGTGCGCTGCGCGCGAAAGGAAGCGGGGATGGACGGCGGGCTTTCTGCTGCGGCGTGCATGCTGGCTGGGGCGCCCGCAAAACGAGCGAGGGTCGAAGATCGGACGGAACGAAGAGGCTCAAATTCTAGTAGCGTTGCCATATAACAGTGTTATACTCCTGAAAGTAAACCATAGATAACTTTTAGGAAAGGGGCTGTGTATGGACGTTGGGAACGAGGCCGCAGCGGGCGGTGCGGTTTCGACCGAGCATCATGCCTCGAAGGCGTCGAGCGAGCGCAAGGGCGGCCTGCAGGGGTCGAACCCGATTTCCCTGCTGCTTGACTGGGCTGGCGGCGTGAATCGAGCGCGCTTTGCGCTATCGGTGGTGTTGGCGGTAGTGGGCGTGGCCGGTAGCATCGTGCCGTACTACGCTGCCGGCCAGATGATCGTGGGCGTGCTGGGCGGCGTGCGCGAGTTCGGCTTCTACCTTGGCTGGTGCGGCGTGGCCGCCGCGGGCTATGCGCTGCATATCGTGTTCCACTACGCCTCGACCACGGTGTCGCACGTTTCGGCGTTCTCTACCATCTCGATGATTCGTCGTCGGATAGCCGATAAGCTGACGCGCGTGCCGTTGGGCTACGTGTTGGACACTCCTTCGGGCAAGCTCAAGAACATCATGGTGGAGAAAACCGACAGCATAGAGCCCACGCTTGCCCATCTTGTCCCGGAGATGACGTCGAACCTGCTTGTTCCGTTGGCGGTGGTCGTGTTCATGTTCGTGCTCGATTGGCGCATGGCGCTTGTGGCGCTGATTACGCTGCCGGTCGGGCTTGTGGGATACCTGGGCATGATGAAGGATTATGCCGTGTGGTACAACAAAACGGTCAAGGCGGGGGAGGATATGAACTCGGCATCGGTCGAGTACGTTAACGGCATCGAGGTGATCAAGGCTTTCGGGCAATCGGCCAGCTCGTACGAGAAGTTCTCCCAGGCGGTGGACCGCTACTCTCGCTCGTTCATCGATTGGATGAGCCACGTGCAGGTATTCCAAGACCTGGGCCTTTCCATTTGGCCGGCCACGCTGGTGACGGTTCTGCCGGTGGGTTGCCTGTTCGTTATGCAGGGCACGCTCGATCCGGCGACGTTCGTCGTGCTGGCGGTGCTGTCGCTGTCCATTTTCCCGCCTTTGTACGCGGCCATGAACTTCATCGATACGCTTGCGCAAATCGGCACCGTGGTCGAACAGATTTCCTCGGTTGTCTACCAGCCCGAACAGCGTCGTCGCGACACGCCCGCACGTGTGGAGGGCTCCCGTATCGAGCTTGACGACGTGCGGTTCTCCTACGGTCGCGAAGAGGTGATACGCGGAGCGAGCCTGGTTATCGAACCGGCGCAGGTGACGGCGCTCGTTGGGCCGTCGGGTTCGGGGAAGTCGACGCTCGCGCGCCTGATTGCGGGCTTTTGGGATGCGGGCGAAGGACGGGTTGCAATAGGCGGCGCGCGGATCAACGACATGACGGCTTCCCAGTTGAGCGGGTGCGTTTCGTTTGTCGAGCAGGACAGCTACCTGTTCGACGATACGGTCATGAACAACATTCGCAGGGGACGGCCGGGCGCGACCGATGCGGACGTGGTGGCCGTGGCGAAAGCGAGCGGATGCCATGAGTTCATCGAGGGCCTTGAGAACGGCTACGAAACCGTGGTCGGCGGTGCGGGCGGCCACTTGTCGGGCGGCGAACGCCAGCGCATCGCCATTGCGCGCGCGATGCTCAAGGATGCGCCGGTGGTCATTCTCGATGAAGCGACGGCGTATACGGATCCCGAAAACGAAGCCGTCATCGAGCAAGCGGTAGGCCAGCTTGTGGCGGGCAAGACTCTCGTTGTTGTGGCGCACCGGCTTTCGACTATCGTCGACGCAGACAAAATCGTGGTGGTAAACGATGGGCGCATCGAGGCCGAGGGAACGCATGCCCAGCTCATGGAATCATGTGCGCTGTACGCCGGCATGTACAACGCGCATATCGACGCCAAAGACGCAACGCTTGCCGAGTCGGACAAGGGAGATCAGCATGTTGTCAACGTTTAAGAAGTACTTCGCCTTCGGGGGCAGCTACGTTGCCTACCTGAAGCGCGGAATGGTGTGGTCGGTGCTCAACTCGTTCTTCGAAGCATGGCAGATGATGGCGCTTGCCGTGGTGCTGCTCGCGTTGGCGGACGGAGCCGTGACGGAGTCCACGCTGTGGACGTCGCTGCTCATCATGCTGGGGAGCATCGTCGGATGCTTCGTCACGATGCATTTCAAGAGCAGGAATTTCTGCAAGGGGAACTTCTCCATGACGGGCGAGAAGCGTACGCAGATCGGCGATCGCATGCGCTACCTTCCCATGGGCTACTTCAACGAGAACAGCCTGGGCGACATCGCGTCGACCATGACCAACACGCTCGACGACGTGCAGAACGCGGGCGGCCAGGTGTACATGAACGTCATTTCGGGATTTGTGTTCTCGGCGATCGTCGCGGTGATGCTGGTGTTCTTCGATTGGCGCCTTGGGCTGGTGGTCGTGGCCACGATTGCTGTTTTTCTGCTGGTCAACGCCTGGATGCAGCGCGCGGCGCGCAACGTGTCCGGCCGACGCGTGGCGGCTCAGAGCGCTATCGTGGGCGCTGTTTTGGAATACGTTCAGGGAATGAGCGTGGTGCGCGCGTTTTCGCTGACGGGGGACGCGGAGCGGCGCCTTGACGCGGCTATCTCCGAATGCGAGCGCATGAACGTGGCGATAGAGCTGCGCTTCATGGGGTTCGCCATTTTGCAGGCGCTGGTAACGAAGACGTCAAGCGTGGCGATGTGCCTGGCATCCGCGTGGTTCTGGATTCAGGGAACCATGGATGCAGGCGTGTGCCTAGTGGCCATCGTCGCGTCGTTCATGGTGTACGGGAAGCTGGAAGCCTCGGGCTTGTTCGCCAGCCTGCTGCGCCAGATCGACATTTGCATGGACAAGGTGAACAACATGATAGCCACGCCGGCCATGAGCGAAGGCGCGGGCGTCTCGTGCGCGCGCAACCTTGACATCGAGGTGCAGGACGTTTCGTTCGGGTACGGCGATCGTACGGTGATCGACCGGGTCTCCCTGGCCATTCCTCAGAACACCACGTGCGCCATCGTGGGGCCGTCGGGGTCGGGCAAGACCACGCTCACCCAGTTGATCGCACGATTCTGGGATGTTGACCAGGGGCGCATCACGCTTGGCGGCACCGATGTGCGCGATTGGAAGGTGGACGACCTGCTTGCCAATTTCTCGATGGTGTTTCAGGGCGTGTACCTGTTCGACGATACCGTCGAGAACAACATCAGGTTCGGTCGCCCGAACGCCTCGCGCGCGGAGGTCGAGGAGGCTGCTCGGAAAGCATGCTGCCACGAGTTCATCGAGAAGCTGCCCCAGGGGTACGAGACGCGTCTGGGGGAGGGCGGCGCTACCGTGTCGGGCGGCGAGCGGCAGCGCATCTCCATTGCGCGCGCCATCTTGAAGGACGCTCCCATTGTCATCTTGGACGAGGCTACGGCCAACGTGGACCCGGAGAACGAGCGCGACTTGCAACGGGCGGTGGAAGCGCTCACGCGCAACAGGACCGTTATCATGATCGCCCATCGGTTGAAGACCGTTCGCAATGCCGATCAGATCATCGTGCTTGACCGGGGACGTGTTGCGCAGCGCGGTACGCACGACGAGCTGATTCGCCAGCGGGGCATCTACGCCGACTTCGTGGGCATGCGCGAGAAGGCGATCGGCTGGAAGCTGGGCAGCGCGTCGAGCGGCGTGCCTGCGGCTGCTTCGGGCTCGTAGCGCACGGCGGGAGGCGGTCGGCCGTGCTCGCTACCGAATACGGGCTTGTGCGCGAAGACGGCGCAGCGGACGCCCGCGCGAAGACGCTGTCTTCGCAATTTGCTCGAAGCGCGGTGGACGTTGTCGTGCCTTTAGCCCCCGACCTAGGGTCGGGTTACTATCGGCGTCTATCCCCGTGCTCGGGGATAGACGTGTACGTGGGCGATGTGACGTTTCGCGAAGACGTCGCCTTGGTTGAGCGCGCAGTGCGCGAGACGTTCTCGCTCACCTTCTGTCTTTCGGGCGAACTCGAGTGGCGGAAGGTGGGCGAGCGCGGCGGGGTGCGACTCGAGCGCGGCGATTGCTGCGTGTACCGCAACGGCGCATTCGCGTTCGAGAACCGCTACGAGGCGAGCAGGCGTTCGTTCGGCATGGGGATAGACCTGCATCCCGGTCGATTCGGGTCGGTGATGCGCCGTCTTGCGGACAGAGGCTTCGTCGCCGATTGTCGAGAACCGTCTTCTTGCGTGAAGAAGGTTCGGCCTTCGCGTTCGATCGAGCCTCTCGTGCACGATCTTCTGAGCTGTTCGTACTCCCACGATCTGAAGGCGCTGTATCTTGAGGGGAAGGTGCTCGAGATCGTTTCGGCGCTTCTGAGCGAGGTTGTGCCCGAAGCAGGATCGGACGGCGGTGCGTGCAGGCCGGCGTTGGCCGAGGTCGACGCTTTGGAACGCGTGCGCCGCGCGTTGGACGAGCGGTGCTTCGAGCATGTTTCCGTTGCCGAGTTGGCCAAGCTGTCGCTCATGAGCGAATCACGGCTTCGCAGCGAGTTCAAGTTGCGTTACGGGACGTCCGTCCATCAGTACCTGCTGGACCGGCGCATGGTTCGAGCGTGCGAACTGCTTGAACGCGGTTACCGGGTCAAGGACTCCGCCGCGATGGCGGGATACAGCAACATCAGCCACTTCGGCGACCAGTTCAAGCGAAGGTGCGGCATGACGCCGGGCGAGTACGCTCGGCGCTTCCGGGAATAACCTGTCGTTTCAAGCGTTTCGGAGTACGGAAAAAGCGTTTTCGGGGAGAAACGAGGAGGCCCTTTCGTTATTGTTAGTTTTAGTTAACTAACAAGCGGCACGTCCGCGTATCGACGATAGGAGAATGCGATGGAGAGCGCGACGCAGGAAAAGAAAAAACTTGGAATCAAGGACTTCGCCCTCATGGGCATTTTCGGGGCGGTCATGTTCGCCCTGGCCATGGTTCTTATGATGGTGACCGGCGTGACCCCTGTCGTGTACCTGTTCTACCCGGCCGTGTTCGCGTTCGCAAGCGGCCCGCTTTTCATGCTTGTCGCGGTGAAGGTGCGCACGTTCGGGGCGTTTCTCGTTCCGTCGGCGGTCATGGGGGTTCTCCTGGGGCTCATGGGGGCTCAGACGCTGCTGATTACCGTGATCGTATTCGGCCTGATTGCCGAGGCCATAGCCAATTCCGGCTCGTATCGCGACTTCAAGCGCATAGCGATTGCGTACGTCGTGCTCATGCTGGGATTCTACGCAGGGGACATCGCTCCTATCTACGTATTCACCGATTGGTACATCCAGCAGGCGACCGGCGGAGCTGCCGGCGTTGACATGACGTACCTCAACGAACTGATCGGTACCGCGAAAAGCTGGTTGGGAATCGCGTCGGTCATCGCTTGCGTCGTTGGCGCTGCGGCGGGAGTGGTTGTCGGGCGCAAGATACTGAGGAAGCACTTCGTAAAGGCCGGCTTGGTGTAGCCGCTCGTCCAAAAGGGCGATTGCGGAATCCCGAAGATAGGAGCGTTTGGTGGGTCAGTCTTTCGTCTTGGCGAGCCCCGCCTGCATCAGGTACATCGATCCGCGCGTGAAGCTCGTGCACGTTGCGATTGCCGGTGTTTTGCTGTTCGTGGTGCGGTCTACCGGGGGAATCTTGCTCAGCGATGCGTTCATGGTCGTCGCGCTGCTGTTCTTCGGATTGTACGGCTGCGCCGCGAGGCTGATTGCCGTTACGGGCGCGTTGCTGGCGGCTTCGCTTCTGCTTGCGAGCGTTCCCGGTGCGGTTGCGGCTGCGGCGGGCATGTCCGTTTTCATATTCTTCAAGTTCACGCCCCTTGCCGGCGTGTACTTCATGATGACGAAAAGCGTCAGCCCGAGCGAATTGGCGAACGCGCTCGAACGGCTCAGGCTGCCGCGCGCCCTTACCATCACGCTTGCCGTGACGCTTCGCTTCCTTCCCACGATCGGGCAGGAAGTGGGGGCCATGCGCGACTCTATGAGGATACGCAACATTCCCTTGACGGTTCTCAACGTGCTCAAAGCTCCCTTGACCATGATGGAGTTCGTTATGGTTCCTCTTATGATGCGGTTCGTCAAGGTGGCCGAGGAGCTTGCTGCCGCGGCTTGCGTACGCGGTATCGAACGTCCGGGCGTCAGGGGATCCCTGCTTGAGATGCGGCTGCGTTTCAGGGATTTCGCGTACCTTGGTGCGGTGGTGGGTTGCGCTGCGTTTCTAGCATGCTTCGAAAGCAGGATGATTTCATGAACATCGTTGAAATGGAGCACGTGAGCTTTTCCTATCAAGGTGCGCAGGGCGCAGCCTTGCACGATGTTGCCCTATCGGTTCGCGAAGGCGAGTTCGTGCTGGCCACCGGACGCAGCGGATGCGGAAAAACCACGCTTACGCGGCTGATGAACGGCTTGATCCCTCATTTCTTCCCGGGCAACCTGTCGGGCAAGGTGTTGGTGGGGGGAAGGGACGTACGCCAGCTTGCCACGTACGAATTGGCCGCCACGGTAGGGTCGGTGTTCCAGGATCCTCGATCGCAGTTCTTTACGACGAACACGGTGTCCGAGGTGGCGTTTGGCTGCGAGAACCTGGGCTTACCTTCCGACAGGATCGCATCGCAGGTCGAGGGTGCCTTCGCCGATTTCGCCATCGAGCATTTGAGGAACCGGAGCATCTTCGATCTTTCAAGCGGCGAGAAGCAGAAGGTGGCGCTTGCGTCTACGTACGCAATGGAGCCCAACCTGTTCGTCCTTGACGAGCCGTCCGCCAATCTTGACGTTCGGGCTACGCTCATGTTGGCCGACGTTTTGGCGGAACTGAAGAGGCGCGGGCGCACCGTCGTGGTGTCTGAGCATCGCCTGTACTACCTTATGGAGCTTGCCGATCGAGTGGTGTTCATGGAGGATGGGAGGATCGTGGACCAATGGACGCCCTCCCGGGCTCGTTCCCTTTCGCGGGACGAGCTGATGCGTCGTGGGCTTCGATTGTTCGATCTTGACGATGTGGCGCCTGCGCGCGCTGATTCGGCAGCGGCGGACGGCAGGGCGGGGCGTGCGGCGGGCGATGACGGCGCCGCGCCTGCATCTGCGGATCGGCGGGTGCAGGCGGATGTGCCCGTGTCGCCGCTTTTGCACGTGCGCGACGTGCGGCTGTCTTTTGGCGAGCGCGCTGTGTTGTGCGGCGTAAAATTCGATGCAGGAGGGCATGCGGGCGCCCGCTGCGCGCAGCGGGCGGAGGTTATCGGCATAACCGGGCCCAACGGGGCGGGAAAGACCACGCTCGCGCGTTGCCTTTGCGGTCTTTCGCGCCGCTGCCGCGGAACTGTAGAGCTTGACGGGCGCATGCTTCGTCGCCGGGCGCGCTCCCGCTCGATGTACTTCGTCATGCAAGATGCGGATTACCAACTGTTCACCGAAAGCGTCGAGGACGAGTTGCGCCTTGGCAACGAGGACGACGGGACCCTTGACGAACGGGTGCGCGACGTGCTTGAGCGGTTGGGGATGGCGTCGCTGCGAGGCGTTCATCCGATGGCGCTTTCGGGCGGGCAGAAGCAGCGCGTGACCATTGCATCCGCCGCTGTGAGCCCCGCGCGCGTTCTGCTTTTCGACGAACCGACAAGCGGGCTTGACGGCCACAGCATGCGCAGCGTGTGCGATATCGTGCGCGACCTTGCTTCTCGGGGGCGGCTCGTGTTCGTAATCTCCCATGATCTCGAGTTTTTGGCGGGAGCGTGCGATCGGATCATCCACGTGCGCGACGGGGAAGTGACCGACGACTTTCTTCTGGTTGGACAAAACGTCGCTCGGCTTCGGTCATTGCTGTTTCGTGGCGCCTCTGCTTGATCGGGCGCGGAAGATTCGGCGCGTCGTGCGACGAGCACCGAGTTTTGCTGCGGCCGATAGTGATAGAGATGACTTGCGCGCAAAAACCTGCCCTCGCTGGCAGGTTTTTGCGTTTAGGGGTCGTTGAGTCGGGCGTTGTTTCGGGCGTCGCTTCGCTTGCTTTTCGTTTTGCCTGGTCACGAAGCTGGGCTGCTGCGCCGTGCGTTTGCGCTGGTTCGCTCGGTTGGATCAAACGACCGCAAACCGTCAAAACCTGCCAGCGAGGGCGGTTTTTCGCGCGCAAGTCCGCTTTGCGGGCGGGAAGGTGCGCTCGCTGGCATCCTGGAACCCCTTGTTGCTCGGCTGCGATTCGACGTGTTTCGAAAATAGTAACCTTTAGCTAACAATTGAGGTATGATGGAGCATGGACATGATGAACGGATGGGGGGCGAGGCAAGCTGAACGTGTGGTGAAGGAGGGCGAAAGATGGCGGATCCGATTGACGTGCGACCTTTGAGCGAGTCTCCCGTGTTTGCCGGCATACCGATGGAAGAGCGTGCGTCTTTGATTGCGGATGCGAAGGGCATGCTGCGCCGGTATCCTGGCGGCAGTTTGGTGCGCCGAGCGGGCGACGGGCTTGATTTCTACCCGGTGGTCGTGTCCGGCCGCGTGCAAGCTTCTTTGCCGCAGGGCGGGCTGGACCGCATCGTGTCCCTATTCGGCCCAGGCGATTCGTTTGCCGAGGCCGTCGCTTCGTCTTTGCGGCGCTGTCCCGTTGACATTCGCGCGCTTGAGGACACGGTGCTGCTGTGCATTCCCGCTGCCGGGCTTCGCGCCTGTTCCCATGCGTGGGCATCGACTTTGCATGGAAACCTCATGAGCGAGATGTCGAAGAAGGTGCTGGTCCTCAGTCGCAGCCTTGCGGTCTTGAGCGAGCCGCGCCTGTCCGATCGCGTTCTGGCGTATCTGGACACGCTGCCGCGCAATGCGGACGGGAGCGTGACCGTTCCGTTCGGACGCAGGGAATGGGCGGCGTGCCTGCGCGTGGCGGACAAGTCGCTGATCCGCGAGCTCAAGGTCATGCAGGATGACGGCGTCATCGAGGTGGACGGTCGCACGGTTCGCGTGCTGCGGCAAGCTCGCTAGAGGGGGTGGCGGCCCCAGCTCGTCGGCTGCAAATCGCCTTGCCCATTCTTGGCGGGCATGCCTTCTCAAAAAAAGTTATACAAAGGTAACATAGATCACTGACAAGGGGATTTCGCACTGCGTATACTGCGCTCATGCGGATTGCCGAATGCCTGCCAACAATAGGTGGGCGAGGGTTGACGTGCTGCGCCGAGGGATGGTTCCGGCCGGGCGGTGCGATGGAGCTGCAGGGCGAGAACTTGCAGCTTTTAAAATACCCTGAAGTTAGCCTTGGCTAATTAAATACGGCAACCGCGCATGAAGGTCCCCCGTGGAGCGGGCGGAGCGCATGCCGCCCGCTTGCGAACGCGAAGCGATAGAGCCAGTTCAGTGAAAGGATAGGCAACATGACCGAGATACGCGAAGGCATGCAGGATGCGTCCTTGTCACGCCGCGACTTCCTCAAGGCGGCAGCAGGTGCCGCCGTTGTCGCAGCGGCGGCGGGCGTGGCGCTGCCGGACATCAACGCGAGCAAGGCGTTTGCGGCAAGTGCGGTGCCGCTGTCGGGCGCTTATGCGGCACCGGGCACTTACACGGTGACGGCGAACTTGTACGTGGACAAGCGCGATTCGCCTATCGGCAAGAACGCGTACGTCACGAATCCGGGAAACCCGCCCTTCAACAAGCCCACTTCGCCCGTTGCGAACAATGCGACGCTCGTGGTGGCCGAGGGCGGTGCGAAGCTCTTGACCGTACCCATTGTGAACAGCTCGTTCGGCGTATTGGAGATTGCTTCGGCCTCGCAAGACGGCCTGGTGCGCATCACCGAGAAGAAGATGGGGAAGTGGGTCATGCCGAACTTCCTGTGGTCTTCTCCTTACGACGAGCGCGTTGTCTCGCTGACATTCGACGTGACGAACTTCGCCGGCGGCTCGGCGACCGCGACGTTCAGCCCTTCGGCTGAGTACGCATCGTTTCCCCTGTACAAGGGACGCAAGACTTGGGATCTGCATCTTGTTGCCGATTTGGGCGCTGCGTAACGTTCCCTATGCGCTGAAGCCGGCTGCTGCATCTGCGGCAGCCGGCTTTTCGAGGTTCCGTGACAGGTGCGCTTGGCGCTGGAGGCGCTGCGCGAACGGCCTGCATCGCGGTTGATTGCACGTTGCATGAAACAGAAACGAGGAATGAAACCATGAAGAACAAGGTGAACAGAGCAAGCGATTCGCTTGCGGGCGCCGTTCTTGCCGTGCTCTTGGTCGCTGCGTTGGTTCTGTCGCAGACGCCGGCCGGTTTTGCGTACGCATCTGCGCTCGGGCTGGCGGACGCGCCGGCGCATGCGCAAAGCGCAGAGGCTGCCGACGCTGCCGAAAGCAGCGTCCCTGGCGGCGAGGGCGAAGACGCGGCTGCGGCGCCGCTTTCGGAGCGCAGCGGGGAAGCGGACGATGCGGCGCGCAGGTCGCTCGACCGGGTTGACTCGCCGGACGGGAGCGCATCTGCGAAGGAGACTGCGTCTTCCTCTGCAGAGCGCGCGCCGGACGCCGTCGAAAAGCCGGCATCGACAAGCGCGGAAGGTGAATCCCGGGAAGGGGGTGCGAGCCTTGCCGTCGTCGCAGGCAGCGGGACCGGCGCGCAGGCGGGGCCGCAAGGCGAAGGCTCCGAACCGTCGCGGGCCGCGCTCGGCAGCGCGCAAGGCGAAGGCTACGTTGCTCCTCAGGGCGCGAGCAGCGCCGAGCTTGTCGCAGGAACCTATACGGTTTCCGCCAACGTGTCCATGATGACGCCGATGGGCATTCGCGGGTATGCGACCAATCCCGCGAACCCTGAAGGAATCGGCGGCCAGATGGGCGTTCCTGCTGCGGCCGTGACGAACGGCAGCACGTTGGTCGTGGCGGCCGACGGAACTAGAACGCTCACGTTCACGCTGATCAACCCCGTGTTCACGGTGCAAGCCGCAGGGTCTTCCCCCAGTGCTTCCGTGGTGGAGGCCACGCGGGTTCCCATCGAGCTGAAAAGCGACGACAGCCAGTACAACGACGATCTGGCTAGCGCCGGCATCACGTCGCGCATTTCCACGCTTACGGTGGAGCTGAAGGACTGGAGCGGAACGTACACGCTCCAGGGCTGCACGGAGTACGCCACCACGTTGAGAAAGTCGTTCAACATCGACCTGGACTTGACGGTTGATCTTGCCAACGCCGTGCGCGTTGTCGAGGGAGATTTCTCGAAGACGTTCGTCGACGACGAGGCGCGCGTGTCGGTGACGGTAAACGTGGAGGAGGGTTCGTCGGCGTTCGAATCGATCCAGTCCGCCGAGCTTTCGGCGCAGCTCGTCGAAGATGAAGGACGCCGCTCGGCGGTGAAGCCCGCGCTCGGTCGGCAGTATCAGAAGGCTCCCGACTTCAGCTTGCTGGACGTGCGCCTGATTTCGGGCGACGCGGACATTGCGGTTGACGATAAGGTGAGGTTCTCCGTTTCGCTGCCGGGCGAAAGCGGTTCCGAGGTGTTCTTGCATAAGGGCGCATCCCTGACTGCTCTTCCGGCTGCGCAGGCGGACGGCTCCCTGACGTTCGACAGCGCGCGGCTGGGATCGTTCGTGGTGGCTTCGGCTCCGGGAGAGGCGAACGCTCGGTGGCTTCGGTCGTACACGTACGCCGACGACGCTTCGGGCACGTCGGCAACATGGGTGACCAACGGCAACAACGAAGCCGTGAACAGCGGCGTGCCGGACATGAACAAAGAGGACGTCTTGCTGGGCTTGTACGAAGGCATGTACTTGCCGTTCGTGGGCGTCGTGGGCGCTCGCGCGCATGACGGAGCCGCGGTCGATCAGGCGTTGGAGCTGGTGAAAGAGTCGTCCGACTTCGGCGATCCCGCCATCGAGGGCCTGTACGCGATGGGACTCCATGTCGACATGACCTCTTTGGGAAGCAACCGAGTGCCCCTGGCGGCCGGGTTCGTGTCGACGGCCGGCAACGGCAACTGCGGCTTGAGCGGCACGCTTCCGGTAAGCGGCAAGAACGTGGCGATCTATCTGGTGGAAGGAACGGCGGACAAGCTGACCAGCGCGACCAAGGTCGACGCGGCTATCGGTGGCGGCACGGCGTTCTTCGACATCCTTCCCGTTGACGGCAACGCCGTTGCGAACCTTGACGGGCTGGACGGCAGGCTGCTCAACGGCGCGTACCTTCTGAACGGGCACAAGGACTGGATGAACTCGGAAAACGTGGCGTACTACGTGGCGGTGGCCGAGGCTCCTGCGAAGATCGAGAAGCCGATCCCTGCCCAGGGCCTGGTGTACAACGGGCAGGAGCAAACAGGCGTCGCTCCGGGCGAAGGCTATCGCGTTTCCCTGACGGGTTCGGCCGTTGATGCCGGCTCCTATACCGCGCTGGTCACGCTCGAGGACGGCTATACGTGGGCGGACGGGTCGAAGGGCGCTGCGACGCTTGCATGGACCATCGGGAAAGCGCAGCTGACCGCCGCGTACCGCAGTGAAACGGTCGCTGCGAACGAGGCTCCGCGACTGTCCGTGGGCGTGTCCGGGTTCGTGAACGGGGAGACGGCGGCCTCGGCGAAGGGCTTCGCTGCCCCGACGGTTTCCGCCCCGACGTCTTTGGAAGCGGGTGTAGCGTACAGCCTGACGCCTGTGGGCGGCGCGGCTGCGAACTACGCGTTTTCCTACCGCAGCGGCGTGCTGACGGTTGCCGAAGCGCAGGCTCCGGCGCTTGCGCCCGGCACGTACGCGGTGACGGCGAACCTGTTCGTCCCCTCGTCTGAAAACGACATTTTGCATCTGACGGCCTACATGACCAATCCCAAGAATCCAATGGAGCCCGAGGGAAGCCCGAACTTCGGGATTCCCACCGACCCGATGTCCGACAACGCGAAGCTCGTGGTCAAGGAGGACGGTACGAAGCTGCTCGAACTGGAGCTGCCGAATCCGGCGTTCACCCTGATCGATTTCGGAACGCCGGCGAGCGGCGCGCAGGTGCTCGGCATCGAGCGCGACGGCAAGCCGTACGGCGCCAACGCACAGGGCCGCATCGTCAAAGCCGTTGTCAAGCTGGACGGCGACGATCCCGTCTTGACGTTTCCCGGGAGCCACGTGTATGCAGCTCCCTTGCGCCTGGATAAAACGTGGGGCCTGTCGCTGGCCGTGGACTACGCCAGCGCCGTGAAGCTGTCCGACAGCACTGACCTGGCCGTTCCGGGCGACAACGGAGGCTCTGCAGGAGGCGGTTCCGGCGGGGCGGGCTCTGCTGGGGAATCCTCCGGCAATGGCGGCGGATCCGCAAGCGCGGGCGGCTCCGGCAGCGCGAGCAGCGGCTCGGGCAACGCTGCCAGCAGCGGGGACGTTCGGCGCGGCACGCTGGCTGCCGGCACCTACACGGTGTCCGCCAATATCTGGCTGAGCAGGCAAGATACGGGGCTTCCGTTGAATCCGCATCTGACCAGCGGGGATTTCCCGCCCATGAACCCGGTGGCGCGCAACGCCGTCCTGACCGTCGATGCTGCCGGGCGCGCTGCGGTGCAGGTTCCCATCGTCATTCAGTCGAGGATCATGACGGTGAACGCCATCAGCGGCTTGCGTATCGTGGACTCCAGCTCGAACGGCGGCGGCCTGTCTTCGATCACGGTCGACCTGGGCGTGCTGGAAGACGCCGCTTCGGTGGTCTCGCGATCGTGCACGGTGGACGTTACCATCGGGGATATGGCCATGGCTATCGGCGGATCCATCTTCGGCGGCGAGCGCAACCATACGTATCCGGCTACGTTCCAAATGAACCTCTCCGGCGTGCCCGCTTCGGGCGGCGGCTCGATTCCCGCTGCGGCCCTGGCCGTGATGAACGGCTCGGCGTCGGGCGATGCGGCGGCCAATGCTGAAAAGGCCACCGCCGAAGCTCTGGCTGCGGCCGAGGACAAGGCTGCGCGCGCCAAGTCCAAGGGCGTTGCGACGAAGTCGAACCCGGCGCAAGCCGAAGCCGACAGCGCTTCGACCGGCGATCCGGCTCTTGCGATTGGTTTGGGCGCGCTGGCCACGTTGGCCGTGGCCGGAGCGGCGGCGGGCACGTTCGCCTACCGCAGGAAGCGCGTGCCTTCGAAGGCTAAGGCCCGCTTCTAGCGTGCACGACTGAATTCGAGCCCGTCCGCCAGTCGCGTCGTGCGGACGGGTTCGCAGCTCTTTATTTGAAGGAACGACCCGGAAACGAGGTAGGCATGAATCTGACAAGACGCGCGTTCTGCGCGTTTGCGAGCACGGCAGTAGCAACGGCGGCCGTGGGTTTGGCGGGCTGTTCGTCGAGCGGCCCCGATCAAGGCGATGCGGCGCTCGGCGCGGTCGACCTGGTTGCGCAGCCCGAAAGCCGCGAGCTCATGGGCAGTCCCGATGCGTGCACTGCGCGCGTCGGCTTGATCATGGGCCCGCCATCCATGGGCCTTTCGCAGTTCATCGTGGCGGCGCGAGCCGGCAAGACGTTCAACGACTTCCAGTTCGAACTGAGCGGCGTGGACTACGTGGGCCTTTCCGCCGCGTTCAACCAGGGCAGCTACGATATGTGCACGCTGCCGTCCAATATCGGCCCCATCCTGTACAACAACAAGGAGCTGAAGAACGACTACCAGGTAATAAGCGTCAACAACCTGGGCGTGCTCTACGGCATCACCACCGATCCGTCGGTGGCTGCCGTGGACGACCTTGCGGGTCGCACGGTGTACAGCTACGGCGAAGGCGGCACGCCCGAGTACACGATCGAGGCGTTGCTGGGCAAGATGGGCAAGGCGGGGTCGTTCAACCTTGAGTTCAAGTCGTCGCCGTTCGAAGTGCTGAACCTTTTGCAGGACGAACCGAACTGCGCGGCCATCCTTCCGCAGCCGTTCGTGTCGCTTTCGAAGCTCATGGTGGACCCCCTGTACGCGCCTATCGACATCACCAAGGAATGGGATGCGGCGTTTGCCGACACGGGGAGCCAGGCCGTTACCACGACCACGATCGTGAATCGGAAGTTTCTCGAAGAGCACGAGCAAGCCGTGATCGAGTACCTGCGGATGGCGGGACAATCGGTGGCGTGGTCGCTCGAGAACATGTCGGCCGCGGCCGCTCTGCAAGAGGAGCTGGGGACGTTTCTGAACAACGCCGTGGCGCTGGACGCTATGCCCCAGATCAGCATGGTGAGCTTGACGGGAACCGACATGCGCACGGCGCTTTCGGGCTTTCTCGAGGAGCTGTACCGCTCGAACCCCGACTCGATTGGCGGCAAGGTTCCAGACGACGGGTTCTACTACCTGCCTCCCGTGGGCCAGCTTGACGATGCGGGCAGCGCGGGCGCGTAGGCTATGGGCGAACGGCGAGCGAAAGAGCTGCTGAGGCGGCTGGGCGTGCGCATCGGGCGGGCGCGCGAAACGCGTGATACGGGCGAGGCCCCGCGCATGCAGGTGGCTCAGATAGCGCAGAAGCTGGGTATGCCCGAGGACAAGGTTGCGCAGGTTATTCAGATGGTCAGGGAAAACGGCATGGACGACGCCCAGATGGGCTTCATGATGAGAACGGCCGTGTCCCGCGGCGTCGGTAGAGATCAGATCATGCAGATGATGACCTCCATGGGCGTTTCTTACCGGCAGGTGGTGCGCGTCATGCAGGCGCAAAGCCTCATGGACGACGAGGAAGCGCAGCTTGTTTTGGAGGAGGAACGCGCCGGGCGGGAGCGCGTCGTTGCCGCCCGAGGCGCGTCAAGGCGCATCGCAGGGGCGAAAAAGGCGCTGATCGTGCTGTTCTGGCTGGTCGTATGGGAAGTGCTCGATCGGGCGGTGGACAACCGCCTGGTTCTGGCCGGTCCTGTTCGGGTGCTAGAGGCGTTGGCGGAGCAGGTGGCGAAGCCCGACTTCTGGCTGATCTGCGGAGCTTCCACGGCGCGTATCGCCGCAGGGTTTCTCCTGTCGTTTTCCGTAGGGCTGCTGTTGGCTTTATTGGCGTACCGTGTGGCCATCGTACGCGACTTCATCGATCCCGTGATGTCGCTTCTGCGCACCATTCCCGTTATCTCGTTCATCATCATGCTGCTTATCTGGGTGGGCAACCAGGCGTTGACCGTGTACCTGGCGTTCTTGATCGTGCTGCCGCTGGTCTACACGTCCACGCTTGCCGGGTTCGAGAGCGTGGACCGGCACCTGCTGGAGATGGCGCGGGTGTTCAAGCTGACCAGATGGCGCACGTTCATGTACGTGTACCGCCCTGCGTTCATGCCGTTTCTGGTGGCAAGTTCCCGCATATCGCTGGGAATGAGCTGGAAAAGCGGCATCATGGCCGAGGTTCTGGCCGTGCCCAAGCCCTCTATCGGCAAAGAGATGAGCCTGGCGCGCACGTACCTGGACACGCCCGATCTGTTCGCGTGGACGGTGATGGTCATGGTGCTGAGCTTGGCGTTCGAGAAGGCGTTCATGGCGCTGCTGAAGCGCGCCGGACGTCCGCTGGGCGGCTTTTTGGGCGTGCGCGACGACGAGCGCGAAGGGCGCGCCCGACGAGGGCGGCGCGACGAGGGCGGCGCGAGCGACGCGGGAAAGGGCGATGCCGCATGGACATCGTGATGGAGCGCGTGGACAAGTCGTTCGGAGACGCGCGCGTGCTGGCGGGCGTGACGTGCACGCTTTCCGAAGGCGGCGTGTACTGCCTGATGGGGCCTTCGGGCGCGGGCAAGACCACCTTGCTGCGCGTGCTTCTGGGCCTTGAGCGCGCCGACGCGGGGCGCATCGAGGGCGCGCCTTCCGGCGCGGTTTCGGCGATGTTTCAGGAGGACCGCCTGTGCGAGACGCTGACGGCCGTGGAGAACGTGGCGTTGGTGTTGCCCGCGCGGGCCAGCCGACGCCAGATCCGCTGCATGCTGGAGAAGATCCTTCCCGCGGATTGCCTGAAGCGCCCGGTGATGCAGCTTTCGGGCGGCATGCGCCGACGCGTTTCGCTGGCAAGGGCGGTTGCCTATCCCGGCAGCGCAATCGTGCTGGACGAGCCGTTCACCGGGCTCGATGGGCAAACCAAGCGCGCGGTCATCGAGTTCTTGCTGGCCGAGCGGCGCGGACGCACGCTTTTGGCGTCAACGCACAGCGACGAGGACGTGGCGCTTCTGGGCGCCCGAAAAATCATGTTAGCCGATATAACGAAGGGGGCTGCGCGATGATAGACGCGACGAAGACCATGAAGCAGACGGTGTTGGACGAGCCTTTGTTCGGGGAGTTCCTGGTGTCGAAGGGGTTTCCGTTTTCGCTGGACAACCCTATAGCCGACCTGGTGACGTTTGCCGACGTGGTGCAGGTGCGCCAGCTGGACGAGCGCGCGTTTCTAGCCGAGTACGAGCGGTATCGCGTGCGCGCGAAGGGGGAATAGGGGGCGGGCATGTACACCGTTGGCATCGATATCGGCGCATCGTCGGTGAAACTCGTGGCGCTTACGGACGCCGAGGAGCTTGCGTGGCGCGAAAGCCGCCTGCATCGCGGGGCCGCGCTCGCGTGCCTGCGCGATATGCTGGCCGTTTTGGCGTCCAAGCTGCCGGAGGGCGAGTGCGCGGGCTGGGCCGCCGCCGGATCGGGGGCGGCGGCGCTGCGGGGCATCGATCCCGCTTGCCTTATGCTGGAAGAAGTGCCGGCGGTGTGCCAAGGCGCGCAGCTTCTGGCGCCCGAGGCGCGCTCGGTCATCGAGATAGGCGGGCAGTCGGCGCTGTTCGTTACGGGCGTCGGGTCGGGGCAGGTGCCTCAGTTCGCCATGAACGAAAGCTGCGCGGCGGGCACGGGGTCGTTTTTCGAGGACCAGATGGAGCGATTGGGGCTTGCCCTGGAGGAGTACTCGGATCTGGTGGAGGGCGCGGTTTCGGTGCCGCGCATCTCCGGGCGCTGCGCGGTGTTCGCAAAAACCGACATCATCCATCACCAGCAGGAGGGCGCGTCGGTTCAGGACATTCTGCTGGGTCTGTGCTTCGCCATGGTGAAAAGCTACAAGGCCACCATCGTGCGCGGGCTGCCCGTGGCGCGCCCGGTGGCGCTTTCCGGCGGCGTTTTGGCGAACCGCGGGGTGGTTCGGGCGGTGCGCGAGGTGTTCGAGCTTGGAGAAGGCGAGCTTTTGCACGCGCCCGACCATCTGTTTTTCCAAGCGGCGGGCGCGGCGCGCGAGGCCCGGGCGCAAGGCGGGCGCACGCTTTCCGGCAAAGACGGCTGCCGCCCCCTTGCGATAGGCGACCTTGCCGTGCGGTTGGCTGAGCATACGGTCGTCGACGACCTGCCCCGGCTGCGCGCGCTGCCGTCCGTGCCGGTCGAGGCGAGGCCCGGGTTTCGGCTGCGCCCGCGGCCCTGGTCGGTTTCGACGGGCGAGCCGGTGGGCTGCGCGCTGGGAATCGACGTGGGGTCCACGTCAACGAACCTGGTGCTGCTGGACGCACGGGGCGCGTTGCTGGACGCGCAATACCTGCGCACGCGCGGCGACGCGCGACGGGCGGTGCGCGAGGGCTTGGACTCGCTTGCGAAGCGCCTGGGCTCCGCCGTTCGCGTGACGGCCGTGGGCGTGACGGGTTCGGGGCGCAGCATGATCGGGAAGATGGTTGGCGCCGATGCGGTACGCGATGAGATCACTGCGCAAGCGCGCGCCGCCGTGGCTGCCGACGCGCGGGTCGACACCGTGTTCGAGATAGGGGGCCAGGACTCCAAGTACGTCAGCTTGAAGGACGGGCGGGTGGCCGATTTCCAAATGAACAAGATATGCGCGGCGGGCACCGGGTCGTTCGTCGAGGAGCAGGCTGCGCGCCTGGGCATCGAGCTTGCCGACTACGGGCCGCTGGCGCTGTCCTCGAAGGCACCTATTGACCTGGGGGAACGCTGTACGGTGTTCGTGGAAACAGCCATCAACGCGGCTTTGGCGAAAGGCGCGTCGACGGCCGATGTGGCGGCGGGCCTGTGCTTGTCGGTGGTGCGCAACTACCTGCATCGCGTGGTGGGAACCAAGCCGGTGGGCGCCCATGTGGTGCTGCAGGGCGGCGTGGCCTACAACCCCGGCATCGTGGCCGCGTTCAAGGCGCACCTGGGCGACGCCCTTTCGGTGTCGCCGTGGTTTGCCGTGTCGGGCGCGGTGGGCGCGGCCTTGCTCGCGCAGGAGGCCGGGGCGGAGGCCACGGCGTTTCGCGGGTTCGACCTGACGCGCGCGCAGCAGGCTTCGAGGGCCGTCGACCGCGCGTCCGTCGAGGAGAATCGTCGGTTCTTTCGCAAGGTCGACGAGTTGTTCTTGGAGGGGTACGACGCCCGCATCGATCCGTCCAAGCAAACGGTGGGCATTCCGCGCTGCCTTATGCTGCACAAGCTGTTTCCCCTGGCAAACGCGTTCTTCAAGCAGTTGGGCTACAACGTGCTGCTGTCCGATGCGACCGACGAGGAAACGGTGCGCCTCTCCCAGCAGACGGCTCAAGGTGAGACATGCTATCCCGTGAAGCTCGTCCACGGTCATCTGGAGCAGTTGGCGCGGCGCGGCGTGGACTACGTGTTCATGCCGGCGGTGCGCACGATTCGCCACGTCTCTTCCAAGGTTGCGCACAACTACGCGTGCCCCTACATGCAGTCGGCGCCGATGCTGGCGGCCAAGGAGCTTGACTTCGAGGGCCGCGGCATTCGCCTTTTGAGCCCGGTACTGGACATGGATTTCGGGCAGCAGGCCGTTGCCGAAGCGCTGCTGGGCGTGGGCGCGCAGCTGGGAAAGGAGCCGCGTGAAACCGCCCGCGCCATGCTGGCGGGCGGTTTCGCGGTGCAGGAGTTCACGCGTAAGACCGAAGAGCTGGGAGAGCAGCTGCTGGGTTCGCTCGGCCCCGACGAGCGCGTGCTCGTGCTGATCACCCGCAACTACGGCATTGTCGATCCGGCGCTCAACATGGGCATTCCCGATGCGCTCCTGGACCGTGGCCGGAAGGTGATCACGGTGAGCCACCTGCATGCGCATGATGTGGACGTGTCGCAGGATCATCCGGGGCTGTACTGGCCGTTCGGGCAGCATATCGTGTCGGGCGCGAAGCTGGTGCGCCGCGATCCGCGCCTGTTCGCGGTGTACCTGACCAATCACGGGTGCGGCCCGGACACCATGGTGAGCCACCTGTTTCGCGAGGAGATGGGCGACAAGCCCTACCTGCATATCGAGACCGACGAGCATTCTTCGCAGGTGGGGGTCGTGACGCGCATCGAGGCGTTTTTGAACGCGATCGACCACTACGAGCCGCGCGACGAGCGCGCGCTGCCCCTGGCGGGCCGTCCGCACGAGGCGCCGCACGCGACGCTCGACGCGCAGCGGGTTGTGGCGCTGCCGTCGTTCGGGGCGTGGGGGCCCTTGGTGGGCGGCTGGTTGGAGGGGCGCGGCCTGCGCGTGGAATTGCTGGAACCCGACGACGCGGCTGTGGCCGCCGGACGTGCGCGTAGCGCTTCGAAGGAGTACCTGTCGTTCACGGCGCTGCTGGGGATGTCGTTGCGGGCGGCTGCGAAAGCCTCGGCGGAACGTGCCGGTGCGAGCGGCTTGCAGCTGCTGCTGCCTTCGACGGAAGGCGCCGAGGCCGACGGGCAGTACGACCGCGTGATCCGCGCCGTCTTGGACGAGGAAGGGGCGGCCGACGCGAAGCTGGTTGCGCCGATCCTCGATCAGCTGCCTTGGTCGATGCCCGATCCCGAGGGCTTCTTCCTGCATCTTTTGGCCGGCGACGTAGCCTACGCGGCCGACCAGGACGATCGTCAAGAGGTGCTGGACGGGTTCCTGTGCGATGGCGTGACGTTCGAGCGCGTATGCGCCGCGGCCCGTCGAGCGGGGGATGCGGCCGAAGGGGGTTCGCGCCGCGCCCGCAAAACGCTTGCGCTGGTGGGCGAGTGGCCCTTGGTGTACGCCGACCAGCTGACGGGCGGACGCTGGGAGGGCCTTGAACGCGCGGGATATCGCCTGGTGCGCATGCCGCTGTCCGAGTACCTGTGGTTTCTGTGGCGCGATGCGCGTCAGCCCGACGAGCTGCTGGCGGCCTTCGCCGCGCAGATGGCCGAAGTGCACCGTTCGTTGGGCTGCGCCTCGCCGTTTTGCGCCAGCTTGGACGACCTGCGGATTGCGGCTGACGAGGCGCTGGGGGGCTATCGGGGCGCGAACGGAAGGTACCGAGCGGCTAAGGCGCGCTTGGCGGCGCGCGAGGCGGACGGCGTGATAGCGGTGTCGTCGATGTACGAGAACACCGGCATCGTGCTCAAGCTGCTCGACGATGCCGACGACCTTGCGGCTCCCGTGCTGCACGTGTCGTTCGACGGCGCGCTCGACCAGGGCATCGACGAGCGCTTGCGGTCGTTTCTCTACTACGTGTGAGGAGCGGCTGCGAAACGCGCGGCTTCCCGGGCTGACCGCAGTCCTGCGACCGGCGGCGGGATCCAGGCCCCGCCGCCGGTCGGGGCTTACTCCTGCGCTTTGAGCGCCAGGGCAAGCGGGACGCGCTTGATGCGCCTGGTGTGCAGAAACGCCACGACGGCGTACGTGGCAACGCCGATTGCCGCGATAAGCGCCAGGCGGTCGGCGGGCGCGTACGCCTCCATGTTGCCCCCGTATCCCGCGAGGGCAGCTCTGATCAGCGTCGATATACCCAGGACAACCAGGGGCAGGGATGCAAGGAGCGAGGCGATCACCACGGTTGTGATGGAATGCAGGTACAGCTTGTTGATCTCGCGGTTTCGGTAGCCGAACACCTTCATGTACGAAATGCTGCGCGCGCTTCGATCCAGTACCGTTTTCGTGAGCAGGTACATGAGCACCAGGTAGACAAGCGTGGCCGCTGCCGTCATCATGTCCATCACATGGCCCATCGAGTCTTGCATCTGGGCGCTGATCTTGTCCATGTCGGCAGGGGCAAGATCGCTTGCCAGATAGCGTTCGTCCAGGTTGAGGCTTTCGTTCGACACGTATCGTTCGACACGTATCCGTTGAAATAGCCGGCATCGTTGCCGAACAGCTCGTTGAAGTCCTCGATGCTCAAGAACACCGCCATGCACGAGGAGCTGCCCCAAAGCGAGCTGGGGGTCAGCTCGTAGGCTGCGCCGTCGAACTTGTTCGAGAATGTTTGCGGCTCTCCGGGTTTCAGCCCGCATTTCTGCGCCAATCCGCGTCCTACGGCCACCTTTCCCTCGCCGACGTCGACGTCGTTCCAGTAGCGGGATCCTTCCGCGATGCCGTACACGACGACCTCTTCGTTCCCCTGTGCCAAGCGGGCGGTTTCCAGGCGCCCTGCGGCGAACTTCTCGGCCTGCTCGATGACGCTGCGGTCGTTCGACTTCACGTTGACGGGGTGGGCTCCTTCCTGCACCGTCGAGGCTTTTTGCGCGAGCGCGGCAAGCTCGATCGGGTCCATGGCTTCAAGTTGGGACTGCTCGGTTGCGGCCAGCGCGGTTGCGGCTGCGAACGCCTCGCGCTCGTCGTCGGTCGCGTCGATTTCGAGCGGCGCCTTGAGCAGGTACTGGTGCTCGGCCACCAGATCGTTGCGCAGGGAATCGGCGTAGTGCTCGATGGTGGGCATCATGCACAGCCCGAACAACAGCAGCATGCTGGCGAACGCGATCCCCACGAACAGCGTGGTGAAGTGCGAAAGGTTGCGCAGGAACACGCGCAGCCTGAACCGCGCCGAAAAGCCAAGGCGCTCGGGAAGCTTCAGGGTTGCGCGCATGCCGGCCTTCGCCGTTTCGCGCCGTAGAAACATGAGCGGCGTGCAGCGCATCTTGCGCGCCAGTCCGACGGACGTGATTGCCATGAGCAGGAGAAACGGGATGACGGTGGTCAATCCGAAGGCGCGCCAGCTCCAGGCGGCAACGTAGGGCGGCAGGCTGTAGCTGTTGTAGTACAGGCCTTTCATGGGGTCGACCATGACGGTGTATCCCAGTACGTTGCCCGCCACGGCCGCCGCCAGGCCTACCAAGCAAGGTAGCGCCAGGTAATGCGCGATTAGCTCGCGTTTGCGGTATCCCGAGGCCAGAAGCGTGCCGATGACGGCGCTCTCTTCGTCGATGGCGGCCGAGGTCAGCACCACGAATACGAACGCCATGATGACGATGAGCAGAAACAGCATGGTCTCCCAGGTGACCTGATCGCCCGCCACGTCTTCGGCGGCGTAGGTGATCCCTTGGTTCGACGCGGCGTCCACCAGATCGGTCAGCAGGGCTCCGTGGCTGGCCAGCGCATCGGCGATGTCCTGCTCGGCGTCGATGCGCTCGGGCAGGGGCAAGGCGCGGTCGTCGAACAGGAAGGAGTAGACGTGGGAGACGCTCGCGCCTTCGAAGGACGCGAACGCGGCTCGGTCCACAACGGCGGTGCCGAACGTGAGCGTGTTCATGACGAAATCGGAGTTCTTTTCGAAAAGAGCCGCGTAGTCGGGAAGCGTCATGATGCCCGACACGGTCAGATCCCGCCCGCCCACGCGCACCGTATCGCCCGTTTCGATGCGGGCATGCTCCGCGAAGGTCCGATCGAGCGCGATCTCGTCGGCTCCCTGCGGGGCTTCGCCCTGCGCGTAGGCGGCCTCGTTGAAGCCGTTGCGGTTGAGGTGCACGCGCACCGTGGCGCTCGGTGCGTCGTCGCGCTCGAGCGGCAGGTCGTAGCTGAAGTTCTCGTGCACGGACGCGCCCAGGTCCTCGACGGCCGCAAGCGCTTCGGCGGGCGCTTCCCGGCTTGTTGTGAAGCGCCCGTCTTCGACGGCGTAGGCGTCGCGCATGCCGCCGGTGATGCGCTCGATGCTGCTGGCTGCTGCAAGGAAGCCGGACACGAGCGTGATGGAGATGGTCATGAGCAGGAAGATGCCCAGGTACCTGCCGAAGTTGTGCCTGAGCTCGCGCGGAAGGCGGCGGACAAGAGGGGTTGCCATGGCGCGCCTACCATTCCAGATCGCGCGCAGCGAGCACCTGCTGGTTGCGCGCGTCTTCGGCCAGGACCCCGTCGCGCAGCCGCAGGACGCGATGGGCCATGTGCCTGATAGCGTCGTTGTGCGTGACGATGACGATGGTGCAGCCGTAGTCGCGGTTGACCCGTTCCATCAACTCAAGTATCTCTTTCGAGGTTTGATAGTCCAACGCGCCCGTCGGCTCGTCGCACAGCAGCAGGCGAGGGTTTTTCACGAGCGCGCGCCCGATCGCGCAACGCTGCTGCTGCCCGCCCGATATTTGGCGCGGGAACTTTCCGCGATGGTCCCATAGCCCCAGCGAATGCAGCAGGTCGTCAAGGGGAAGCGGGCTTGCGCTGAGATGGCGGCACACCTCGATGTTCTCGCGCACGGTCAGGTCGGGGATCAGATTGTAGAACTGGAACACGAATCCCAGCTCGCGTCGGCGGTACTCGCCAAGCTCCTTGTCGGAAAGGCCGGTCAGCTCAACGCCTCCCACGCGGATGGAGCCCGAGTCGGCCGGCTCCAGCCCGCCTACCAGGTTGAGGAACGTGGACTTTCCCGAGCCCGAAGGCCCGAGCAGCGCGCATACGGCGCCCTGTTCGATGGTCGTGGCAATGTCCGAGAGCACGGTGGCGCGCGCTTCGCCTTCTCCGTAGTGCTTGCAAAGGCCGTCGACCGACAGGAAGACGGGGTCGATCGCCGGGCGTTCGCGGCGTTCGTCGGAGTCGGCGTCTTGCGCCTTGCGGTTTTCGTGGGGGTCGTGCTTCTTCGGGGGGAAGAAGGCTACTTGGTTGGACATGGGTTCTCGTTTCCCCGCGTGAGCGGCTTATAAGTTTACTAAGGCTAACATTTACCACAACGGAGAGGGAAACACAACGACAAGGGGGAATACGGGCGCGCGCAGCGCCTTGCTCGGCCGAGGAGGGCTCTGCGGCGCGGTGGAGGGCTGCGCGGGTCGGGCGGGTTGCGGGCCGCGCGCTCGGAAGGCGGTGAGGATCGAGCGGGCTTCGTCGCGTGCCGGGGAGGCGGCGCGGGTCGGGCGGGGACCGCGCGCGGCGCGCAGCGGTGAAACCGTGTTTTTGCCTCAACGGAAACGCGAAGGCTGCGTTGTCGCGCAAGCGACGTGGTAGGATTTCCCCTGAACCATGATCGAATTGCCGCATGCGAGGAGCAGCCAGTGCCGGAAAACCAGAACAACGTGCCGAACCCGACCAAAACCGTGATCGACGACGAGCAGTTGAAGCGGATGCTCAATCAAAGCGAGCCGTCCTTTTTCGAGCGAAACCGGTTTCGCATGGTCACGCTTATCCTGATCGCCCTCAACGTGATCGTGTTCGCGGTGGAGGCGGTGCTTTCGGGGTTCCGCGTGAACGTGTCGACGTCGGTGCTCGTGCAGATGGGCGCCATGTACGCGCCGTGGATGCAGTCGGCGGCCGACCTGTACCGGTTCGTGACGCCGATGTTCTTGCACATGGACCTCATGCACCTGGGGTTCAACATGGTTGCGCTCTACAGCGTGGGCGAAGTGCTCGAACGCGTGCTGGGCAAAGGGAACTTCCTGGCGCTGTACTTCATCGGCGGCATCACGGGCAACGCGGTGTCCTACGCCGCCGACGTGTTCCTAGGCGGTGGCTCGACGGTGAGCGCCGGCGCTTCTACCAGCGTGTTCGGCCTGTTCGTGGCCGTAGCCCTGCTGGGTTTGCTGCACAAGGGGAATCGCTCGATGTTCGCGCAGTACAGCAAGGGCATGCTGGGCATCATCGCGGTGAACGTCGCGTACACGTTCTTGGTGCCGGGAATCTCCGTGAGCGGGCACTTGGGCGGCGCGCTGGGCGGCCTGGTGGCCATGTTCATGGTGCCGGCGAAAAGCCTGCGCGTGCCCACCGTCGCGCGGGTGGCCGTGGGGGTTCTGTGGGTGGCTTCGCTGGTTTGGCTGCTGGCATCGCAGGGGCTGCTTTCCCTGTAGGGCGCGCACTGGCTTTCGGGAGGGTTTGCCCGACGTTCGCCGGCATGCGCCGACGTTCGCCGACGCCCGGAGGCGCGGCTTGCCGCCGCGCTATGCCAGGAACAGCTTGCGAACCTCGTCCATCAGCTGCTTTCGCATGAACACGAGCAGTCCCAGCAAGAACACGCTTGCTGCGAGCGCGCTCGAAAGCGCGGGGATCTCCCAGGTGGTAAGCCCCAGCGCGATGAGCGCAAGGGGAACCAGCCCCAGCACCACGTCGAAGAGCAGGTACTTCGCGTACCCGGCCACGAACGTGTCTTTGAACACGGCCACGAGCACCGTGTCGAACACCAGCGCCACCAGGCATATTCCCGGTATGACGAACGTGGTGACCAGCGTGTTTCCCGTGACCAGAAACCATGCTGCCGCAATGCCCAGCAAAATGAGGAAGTAGCGTACCACCACGCGCAAAAAGTCCGGCGAATGCGCAAGGATGTTGCGTACGAACAGGTAGTTCACCACCAACGCCACGCACACCGAAACCACGATGTCGCCCGGAAGCGACAGCATTCGTCCCAGAAACGCCATCACCAAAAGGCATGCTCCGCTCACGAAGGCCAAGACGCCAAGGGCCATGGCTCCCGACTTGCGCACTTCGTTTCGCGGAAACGCCGACGGCGTTGCCGTTCCGGCAAGCTCGGCTTGGCACAAGGGACAGCGATCGAGGTCGCCGGTGAATTCGACGCGGCACTTCTCGCAACGTCTCACGGTCGTTCCCTTTCTCCTTCGGGTGCGCCGTCGTCGGCGCCTTCTTCATGTGCGGGAACCTGGCCGCCCCATCGTTTGACCGAAGTCTCCAGTTTGGTTTCCAGGCGATCCTCGGCTACTTCTTCGCTTGTTTTGTTGATGTTGACGTACCCTTCGATGCCCTGGTCCGAGAAGTACCGGCAGAAGTTCTTGATCACGTCGGGGTTCGAGTACGTGGTGGATATGCCGATGCTCAGATCGTCTCCGAACGAGCACACCATGAAGTTGAGCCCGACGGTGGAGGTCAGCACGTTGACGTTGCGGATGAACGGGGCCAGGCGCTCGTCGACGCCGATAGCTCCCAGGCTTGATACGGTCGTCGTGGTTTCGCGCTCAACCATGCGGTCTGCCAGTTCGAGCGCGATGTCCTTCACGAACAGCGGGGCGAAGCGCAGGGCCGGGTGCTTTTCGAGCGCGATCATGCGGTTCATCCGCGGTTTGAGGTTTTCTGCCTCGGTCGCCACCTTCAGCTGGTCCTGCACGCGGGCGGCTACGACTTCCACGGGTTCGTCCTGATCGCCGGGCGTGTAGGACACGAAAGCCAAGCCGAAGAAGTTCTTGGTGGTGGCCGATTCGAAGATTCTCCGAAGGTCCACGGGCACGTCGATGCGAATGGCGCGATGGCGGTCGCGACGCGGCATCTCCGCGCGAATGGCGCACATCACCGCTGCGATCACAAGCGACGTCAGGCTCACTCCGTGCGAGCGCGCCAGGTCGAGCACGCGCTGCATGGGCAGGTGGTATTCCATGAACGTGGGGTCGGCCTTGTCGCGCCAGCCGGACAGCCGGTAGATCTTCGGCGCGCGCGTGCCCGCGGCCTTGTCCCGCTCAAAGTACTTGTCGAAGCTGTCCTCGTGCTTTTGGTGGTCAGATCCGTCGTATTCGAACGGCACCCCCTCCACGCCGTAGCGCTTTTGAATGTAGACGTGCAGCAGCATCTTGAAGAAGCTCAAGGAGCCGCGCCCGTCGGAGACGATGTGGGAAACCTCCAAGTTGATGCGGTTTCGATAATAGCTGACGCGGAACAGGACGCTTTTCGCGTCGACGTGCAGGCCGAAGCAAATCGGAAGGTTCTCGCGGCTGATTTCGGGCGGCTTCGGCGCTTGCTCCAGGTAGTGCCAAAACATGCCGCTGCGCAGGCACACGTTGAACCCGGGGAACGTGTCGACCGTCTTGTCGAGCGCGCGCTGCAGCGCCTGCGGGTCGACGTCGTCGACCAGCTCGGCTGCGTAGCGGAACACCGTTTGCGCGGAGCTGCCGGCTTGGGATGAGTAGAACTTGCCTACGTTGTCTAGTCGGTACCAAGTATTCCGAGCCACGCCGGTTTGTCCTCTCGCTTCAGGTCGGTGCCGTCAAGGAAGTGCCCGATGATCCGGTAGGTGTCTCTGACCGCGCCGACCACCGAAGGATACAGCAGGTACCCGTGCACGGCGTCGAGCACGCGGTAGCACTGCACGCTGCCGCCCTCCAGCTCCAAGCGCGCCGCGTATGCCTCGCCCTCGTCGCGCAGCGGGCAGTACTCGGCTGTGACCACCAGGGTGCGCGGCTGGTCCGAAAGGTCGGGATCGAGCAGCGGCGCGAAGTAGGGGTTGGCGTAATCGGTCGGCGACGAACGGTACAGCTCCATGTACCCGCGTATGTCGCGCCAGGTGAGCAGGTAGTCCTCGCCGTTTTCGCGCACCGAGTCGAACCATGAGGTTCGCGGGTCGTGATCGTCGTAGGTGACGGGGTAGAGCAGCACCTGCGTAGGCGGGCGAAACGCGCCGCGGTCGCGCGCCATGAGCGATACGACGGCGGCTAGATTTCCCCCTGCGCTGTCGCCGAGCAGCACGATGCGACGGGGATCGACGTCGGGCAGCAGCTTTCCCGCGAACAGCTGGCGCGTCACTTCGTAGCAGTCCTCGGAGGCCTGCGGGAATCGGTGCTCGGGCGCGCGCCGGTAGTCCACCGACACCACGCGCCGCTCGAGTTTGAGCGCCATGGTGGAGCAAGCGTCGGCGTAGAAGTCCACGTCGCCGTTGACCCAGCCGCCTCCATGGAAGAACAGGATGGTGCCGCGCCAGTCTTCGGACACCTTGAAGCCCGAAGCAAGCGAGAAGTCGATGTCGAGCGGCGTGAAGATGCGCAGGGGCACGCGGTAGTCGTCCGGCATGACGGCGAAGGCGTCGTCGACGCGGCAGCGGGGATTGGGTATGGCCAGCTTGGCGCTGAGGTCCTCGGCGGCGCGCTGCGCCTTGTAGAACTCTTTGATGTCGGGCCTGATCCGCGTGGCGGCTCGATAGGCTGCCAGGATGGCCTTGTTCATGGGCATGGTTCGTCGTCCTTTCGCGGAGACGGTGCCGCCCGGCGCGGTTGGCGCGGATCGGGCGGCGCGGCGGCGCGCCGCGTCGGTTCGTCTGAGCATCGTAGCACAAGCTTCGCGCGCGGGGCCTTTCGGAGCGAAGCCGACACATCGCTGCGGCGCATCGTCGCCCGGAATGCACCCGCCAGCCTTCGCCTTCGCCCGCGCTTGCCCGGCCGAATCCGCACGGGCGGCCGGGTGCGGGCGCGGGCGACGGCGGGCGAGGGGGCGGTTGCGCGGGCCGCTCGAAACCTGTACGTTTCGAGCGGCGATGACGTACTTGCGCGCCGCGGGGGCCGATTCGCCGCGCGCTTTGCTATGATGGCGAAAAACGATGATTCGCCGCGCCCGATCGAAGGGCGACGGCTGCATGAGACGAGGAGCGTGCTATGTACGGACTCAAAACGGAGGCGAGTTTCGATTCCGCCCATTTCCTGACCGATTACTATGGCAAGTGCGAGAACCTGCACGGCCATCGGTGGCGCACGGTGGTCTACCTGGAAACCGGCGAGCTCCAAACCGAAGGGACCATGCGCGACATGGTGCTGGACTTCGGCGTGTTCAAACGCGCGGTGCGCGATCTGGCGGAAGAGCTCGACCACACCTTCCTCGTGGAGGAGGGCTCGCTTGGCGAGGCCACGTTGGCCGCGCTCGCCGCAGAGGGCTTCAGCTTGACTGTGCTGCCGTTTCGCACTACGGCCGAGAACCTGGCGCGCTACGTTTGCGAACGCTTGACTGAGCAGGGCCTGCCCGTTTCGCAGGTGGACATGTACGAGACTCCGAACAACTGCGCCGTGTACCGCGCGCGCTGATGCGACCGCGAACGGCAACGCGCGAACCTTCCCGAAGAGCCTCCGAATCCAGATGTGAAGAAATTGTATACCTAGGCTAACTCCCCTTGTCGGCACGTATAAGTTCACCTAAGATAACTCACATCGAACGAGGCGCTGCCTTATCGATTGTGAATCCGCTGACCCGGCGGCAGAGGCTCCTCTCGTCTGGCCGACTGCCGCATCATGCAAGCGGAGGGAAGATCCCCCCTTCTTCCCTCCGCTTTTCTTGTTTCGACTGGATTCGGGCATAGGGGGAGGGGAAGGAGGCGGGTCGTGGAGCGAATGTCCATGTCCGGCGAAGATTACCTGGAGGCTATCGTCGAGCTGAGCGGTCCCGAGCGGGCCGTCGTGCGCTCGGTTGACCTAGCCGACGCGCTATCGGTTTCCAAAGCGTCGGTGAGCAAGGCGGTGATCGTGCTCAAACGTGAAGGCTATGTCGACCAGCAGCCTTACGGTGGCATCACCCTGACCGAGAAGGGGATGGCGTACGGCACCTCCGTGCTCGACCGCCATAAGCTTCTTCTGGCGTTCTTGACAAAGGTCATCGGCATCGATGAGGACGTCGCAGACGAGGAAGCCTGCAAGATGGAGCATGCCATTAGCGACGAGTCCTTCGAGCGTTGGGTCGCCTACGCTGACAGCATTGGCCTGAAGTGCTCCGAAAGGCCGCATTCGTAGCAGCACGGGTCCGCTTCTCTACCGTCCGCAGATTGAAAGTGTTACGAAATTGAATTCCGTGTTACGATGCGCGACGAAACGGTTGCACATCGTACGGAAGGAATATGCCATGCTGGACGAAACGTGGTGGACGCGGGCGGCGTCGTTTCATGGGCACACGTGCCCGGGGCTCGCTATAGGATTCAAAGCGTGCGAAGGGGCCATTGCGGAGCTGGGGCTCGATGCGGCGAAGCTTCCCGCCGTTGACGAGGAGATCGTGTGCGTGACCGAGAACGATGCGTGCGGCGTGGATGCCGTGCAGGTTGTTCTGGGCTGCACGTACGGCAAGTCGAACCTGATTCCGCGATTGCGCGGCAAGATGGCGTTCTCGTTCTTCGTGCGCGGCACCGACCGCGCCGTGCGCCTTGTGTTCACGGCCCGATCCGGCGAGAGAAGCCGCGACGAATTTCAATCGTACATCCTGAGCACGCCGTACGACCAGCTGTTCGACGTGGGGCTGCCCTCGTACGGTCTTCCGGAGCCTGCGCGGCTGTTCGCGTCGCAGGAGTGCGCGGTGTGCGGCGAATCGACGGCCGAGTACGGCCTGCGCGTGCAGCAGGGCGCTTTGGTGTGCCGCGATTGCTACGACGCGTACGCGCGGGAGGGAATCTGGTGATTCGGTCCCTGATGGCTGCCGAAGGCGATGCGGGCGTTTCGGCTTCGGCTTCGGCAGCTTCGGCTTCGGCGGCCTCGGCGCGCGGTTCGGGAAGGGCGGCGCATGCTCAGGCGCGCATCGAGCGACGGAACTGGCTGGTTGTCGCCGTGCTCGTTGCCGTGTGCGTCGCGGTTTCTCTGTGCGCGCTCGCAAGTGGCGCTTCCGACATGAACCCGCTAGCCAGCGCGCAGGCGCTGTTGGGGATCGGGTCTGCGCAGGATGTCATGACCGTGCGATCCATTCGTCTGCCGCGCGTGCTGTGCGCTATCGTTTCCGGCGCCGGCCTGGCGCTGGCGGGAGCTGTGCTGCAAAGCGTTCTGGAGAATCCGCTCGCATCCGCATCGACCGTGGGGATTTCCCAGGGAGCTGCCTTCGGCGCCACGCTGGCCCTTCTTGTGGTGGCTCCTGTTGTGGCGGGCGCTTCCACGGGGATCGGCATGGGCGCCGTCGCCCTGTTCGCGTTCGCTGGCGCCTTGGCGTCGAGCGCGGTGGTGCTGCTGTTCTCGCGGCTGGGGTCTTCCAGCCCGGAGAGCATCGTGCTGGTGGGCGTTGCGCTTTCGGCTTTGTGGGCGGGCGCGTCGACCATCATCCAGTATTTTTCGGACGACCTTGCCCTGACGAAAGTGATCTTTTGGCAGTTCGGCGACCTGGGCCGCGCAACGTGGTCTCAAATCGGCTTCATGGCCCTGGTGGGTGCTGCGTGCGCGCTGTACTTTTTCGCGAATCGCTGGAACTACAACGCGTTGCAAAACGGCGGCCAGGTTGCGGGCGGCTTGGGCGTGAACGTGGTGCCTTGCCGCGTGCTGGGCGTTGTGGCGTCTACGGTCATGGCGGCGGCGATGGTGTCGTTCGTGGGGCTTGTCAACTTCATCGGGCTCATTGCCCCTCATATCGCTCGCCGCCTTGTGGGCAACGACTACCGCTTCTTGCTGCCGGCATCGCTTGTCCTGGGGTCGATCATCATGCTGGCCAGCGACCTTACGGCGCGCATGGTCATATCGCCCGTAGTGCTCCCCATTGGCGCCATCACGTCGTTTCTGGGCGCGCCGCTGTTTTTGTACCTGCTGTACAAGGGGTGCAAGCGATGAGGTGCGAGCAGTTGGGGAAGGGCGATCCTGCCGTGAGCGTCGAGGAGGCGCGGGCACTGCTCCAGGAGGTGTTCGACGCTCCTGCGGCCGATTCGCGAATCCCCGAGCGCCCCGTGCTGTCCGCCGAGGCGGTGGCGTATGCGTACCCCGCTGCCGAAAAGCCGGTGTTTCGCGGCATCGACGTGCAGGCGACCGCGGGGTCGATGCTGGCCATCCTGGGAAACAACGGAGCAGGGAAGTCTACGCTGCTCAACGTTTTGGCGGGCATCGTTCGCCCGAGCGAGGGGTCGGTGAAGGTCGATGGTCGCGACGTCGCGTCGCTCGGCCGCCGCGACGTCGCCCGCCGCATTGCCTTGGTTGCGCAGCAGCAGCGTATCCCTCACTTGAGCGTGTACGACCAGGTGCTGTTGGGGCGAAAGCCGCATGTTTCGTGGTCGTTGTCCGATCGCGATCGCCGGGTGGTGTCCGCTATGATCGAGCGTCTGGGGCTTGAGCGATTCGCCGCGCGCTATCTTGACGAGCTGTCCGGAGGCGAGCGTCAGAAGGTGTTCATCGCCCGTGCGCTTGCGCAGGAGCCGAAGGTTTTGCTGCTCGACGAGCCCACGAGCGCGCTCGATCCGAAGAACCAGCTGGAGGTTTTGGGCATCGTGCGCGACGTGACCGCTTCGGAGTCCATCGCTTCGGTGCTGGTGATCCACGACATCAACCTGGCATTGCGATTCTGCGATCGTTTTTTACTGGTGCGCGATGGCTGCGTGGTGGCGTACGGCGACCGCGAGGCGGTGACCGACGAGGCTCTGTCGGCCACGTACGACGTGGGCTTCAAGGTGGACGCGGTGGGCGACGTTCCGGTAGCCGTGCCGCTTGGCTGACGGCGCGGCGCAACGGGTGCTCGCTATCGTTCGCGGTCGCAAGGCGCGCCCGCTTTCATTGTCGATCCAAAAACACGTTTTCGGGGCCGAAAACGTGTTTTTGGATCGACAATTCCCGGAGCCGACCGCGAACGAGCGAGGTGACGGGTGCCGCCGTCCCGTTGCGCGGGCGCGCAACGGGACGTTCGGGTGCTCGACGCCGAGGTCGAGCACCCGAACGCACGAATGCGGGAGGTTGCGCGGCTGCTCCGTAGCCCTGCGGCCGTGCTCGGGCGCTACAGGCTTGCCAGATCGATCTGCTTGAATTCGCACCCTTCGGCGGCAAGGTCGCTCGAAAGCCTGGCTCCCAAGAAGAACTCCGTGATCTCGTCGAGCTTTTGCGTGGGATCGATGTCGGCGAACTGCGCGGGGTAGACGGTTGCTCCTACTTGGTAGCAGTTTGCCAAGGCCAGCTCGATGTTGGTGGCGTAGAAGCGATAGGCGATGAGCGTGCTCACCTTGCCGTCCTGCACCGCCTTGAGCGCGGAGAAGTAGGAGGGATTGGCTTCGTAGTCCTCTTTCACGAGCGGCAGGTTCCCGCTTTCGACGAACACGTAGTCGGGCTGTGCGCTGGAGATGGCTTCGAGGTCGATGTCGAAAGCTCCGCTCGCGCCGTTCACGTCGGCGACGTTCTTCACGTTGGTCGCTTGGAAGGGCGGGAAGTTCGCTTCCGTTCCCGCGAAGCCGTGGCCGCCGCGGAAGCTGATGCCGGCTGCGTACGCCGTTTTGACCTGGTCGGCGGGAAGGCCAGCCGTGCGCTTCTCGAGGTCTGCGCGCGTGTCCTCCATGTAGCGGACGATGTCCGCCGCGCGCTCCTGCTTGCCAACGATGCTTCCAACCAGGTTGACGTTGTCGTAGAACGCCTGGTCGAACACCACGTTGCTCAAGGTCAGGCACACTACGGGAACGCCGGTCCTTTCTTGGAGGGCGTCGGCGGCGTCTTTGTCGATCGAGGCGAACACGACGTCGGGCGCCGCTTGCATGATGGCTTCTTCGTTCGGGGTGGTTCCCTTCGACCCTCCGTCGCCGATGACGGGCAGGTTCTTGAACGTTTCGTGGTTGACATGGCGATAGCTGCAGGTGACGTTGTCCTTCAGCTCGGACTGCTCCACGCCGACCACCTTGTCTGCGGCGTTCAGGTACGAGATCAGCCGCAGCGAGCTCGATCCGATGCCTATGAGGCGTTGCGCTTCGGCGGGGACTTCGACGCTGCGACCGAGCATGTCGGTAACCGTGACGGTTTGCGAAGTTGCCGGGGGATCCTGCTGTGCGCTCTCGGTTTGTCCGGCGCCGCATCCTCCTAGGCATAGGATGCTGATCGCGGCGGCCAGCAGCACCGCGGCGATCAGCCGAAGCCGTTTCGTCGTTTTCAGTTGGGGCATGTTGATTCCTTTCGTTTAGGCCTCCCTCTTGCGCGATGGTAACACGGAATAGAAATTCGTAACATTAAATTAATACTAAATCGGAATTCGTAACACCAAGAAGAGCGAGCGGTTGCGGGCGTTGCGCTGCTCATGCGTGCTCGACGTTTGCCTCGGGCAACTTTCTGTGCCCCAAGGCGCCCGTTTCGCGGTACCATGGTTGCGAGCAAAAGACGAGAGACGGCGGCTCGGCGGGGGATTCGCCGCAGCCGCGCAAGGAGACGCATTGGGCACCCTGAACAACCTGCCCATTGGGAAGGCCGCCACGGTGGTGGGGGTTGGCGGCGAAGGATCGCTTCGCCAGCACTTCCTGGACATGGGCATTATTCCGCAAGTCGACATCGCCATGGTGAAGCATGCTCCCATGGGCGATCCCGTGGAGGTGCGCGTCCACGGCTACGAGCTGACGCTGCGTTTGGACGATGCGCAGAAGATCGAGATCGACGATGTGCGCGAAGCCAGCGAACCTCGTCGGGAGCCGCTTGCGCGGCGCCCCTTGCCTCACCCGGGTTTGGGCGAGGGCGGGAAGTTCCACGACAAGGCCGCCGAAAGCCCGCTGCCCGAAGGAACGCCGCTCACCTTCGCTCTCGTGGGAAACCAAAACTGCGGCAAAACAACCCTGTTCAATCAGCTGACCGGAGCGAACCAGCACGTGGGCAACTTCCCCGGGGTGACGGTCGACCGCAAGGACGGCGTGGTCAAGGGGCATCCCGAGGCGTTGGTAACGGATCTTCCGGGCATCTACTCGATGTCGCCCCACTCGAGCGAAGAGGTGGTTACCAGGCGGTTTTTGCTGGAGGATCGTCCGCGCGGCATCATCAACATCGTGGACGCCACCAATATCGAGCGCAACCTGTACCTGACCATGCAGCTGCTTGAGCTGGACATACCCATGGTGCTGGCCCTTAACATGATGGACGAGATGGAGGGCAACGGCGGCACCGTCCTGGTGAACGAGATGGAAGAGCTGCTGGGCATTCCGGTGGTTCCCATTTCGGCGTCCAAGAACGCGGGCATCGAGGAGCTGGTGGAGCACGCGCTGCATGTGGCGCGTTTCCAGGAGCCGCCCGTTCGCCAGGACTTCTGCGCGGCTGACGAGCATGGCGGCGCCGTGCACCGCTGCCTGCACGGCATCATGGCGCTGATCGACGACCATGCCGAGCGCGCGGGCATTCCGCCGCGGTTCGCCGCCAGCAAGCTGGCGGAGGGCGACGCGCTTGTTTTGGAGAAGCTGCATCTGGATCAAAACGAGAAGGACATGCTCGACCACATCGTGGCCCAAATGGAGGCTGAACGCGGTCTCGACCGCGCGGCGGCTATCGCCGACATGCGTTTCTGCTTCATCGGGCGCGTGTGCGAAGACACGGTGGTCAGGCCGCACGAGAGCCGCGAGCATGCGCGCAGCATGCTTGTCGATCGCGTGCTGACCGGCACCTATACGGCCATACCTGCCTTTGCGGCCATCATGGCGCTTGTGTTCTGGCTTACGTTCGACGTGGTGGGCGCCTGGCTTTCGGAGGTTCTGGACGCCGGCATCGGGTGGCTTACCGACGTGACCGCCGCTGCGCTGACCGCCGCCCAGGTGAACGAGGGGCTGCGATCGCTTGTCATCGACGGCGTGTTCAACGGGGTGGGAAGCGTGCTCAGCTTCCTGCCGATCATCGTCACGCTGTTCTTCTTCCTGTCGCTTCTTGAAGATTCCGGCTACATGGCGCGCGTGGCGTTCGTCATGGACAAGCTGTTGCGCAAGATAGGCCTGTCGGGGCGCAGCATCGTGCCCATGCTGATCGGATTCGGGTGCACGGTTCCGGCCGTGATGGCGTCGCGCACGCTGCCGTCCGAACGGGATCGCAAGATGACCATCCTGCTCACTCCGTATATGAGCTGTTCGGCTAAGCTGCCCATTTACGCGTTCTTCACGGCGGCGTTCTTCCCGACGAGCGGGGCCTTGGTGATGGTGGGCCTGTATTTCGGCGGCATTGCGGTGGGCGTGCTGGTGGCGCTGGCGTTGCGCCGCACGTTGTTCTCGGGCGAGGCCGTGCCGTTCGTCATGGAGCTGCCGAACTACCGCATGCCCAGCGCGCGCAGCGTCGGTCAGCTGCTGTGGGAGAAGGCGAAGGATTTCCTGGAGCGCGCCTTCACGGTCATTTTCGTGGCGACCATCGTCATCTGGTTCTTGCAGACGTTCGACTTCGGCTTGAACATGGTGGCGAGCTCCGAGGACAGCATGCTGGCCGTGGTGGCCGGCTGGATCGCCCCGGTGTTCGCGCCGCTCGGATTCGGGGATTGGCGGATTTCGACGGCGCTCGTCACCGGCTTCATGGCCAAGGAAAGCGTCGTGTCCACGCTGTCCATCCTGTTCGGCAGCACGGCGAGCCTGGTTGCCGTCATGAGCTCCGTGGCCGCGTTGGCTTTGCTGGTGTTCTGCCTGCTGTACACGCCGTGCGTGGCGGCGGTGGCGGCGGTGAAGCGCGAACTGGGCGGGAAGTGGGCGCTCGGCGTGGTGTTCGGCCAGTTGGCGGTGGCGTGGGTTGCCGCGTTCGTCGTGCACGGCGTGGGAACGCTTGCGGTGGACGCCGGAGAGAACGCGTGGACGCTGGCGGTGGGAGCGCTGGTGGCGGTGCTCGTCGTGCTGGCTTTGGCGCGCATGCGCTCGCGCCGCGCGAGGGGAAGCGGATGCGGGTCGTCGTGCGATGGCTGCGAAGGCTGCGCGCAGGTGCCGGTGCCGCGCGCGGTTGACGGGGACGGCGGGTCGTTCGAATCCGAGCCTGCGCGCGCCGATGCGCAGCATGACGATCGGGCGCGAAGGCGCTAGAGCTTCAACGAAGGCGAAACGGGCGGCATCGAGGCTGCCCGCCGCCCTGCCGCGTCGAGCCGTTCGCGCGGGCGGCCATGCGAACGCGTGCTTGGGAATACGGGAGGATTGACTGCTGATGGTCGAGATGGACGGTGCGGCGTTGGGCTGCATTCTCGTGGTGGAGGACGACCCCGACATCAACGCGCTGCTGGGCACCGTCATGACGCGGGCCGGCTATCGCGCGGTGCATGCGTATTCGGGCACCGAGGCGCGGCTTCATCTGGAGCGCGAAGCGTTCGACCTGGTTTTGCTGGACATGATGCTGCCGGGCATGGACGGCCCGGAGCTGATCGCGTTCATGCGCGGCGATCGGGGGCTGAAGACGCCCGTCATCGTGGTGTCGGCAAAGGCGGGGCTGTCCGACAAGGTGGACATGCTGGCACAGGGCGCCGACGATTACCTGGTGAAGCCGTTTCAGCCCGAAGAACTGGTCGCGCGCGTGCAGGCCGTGCTGCGGCGCGCGGGCGCCGCGTTGCCGGCAGAGCGCGAGGAGTCGTACTCGTTCAAGAACCTGCGCCTCGATGCGGCTACGCGCCGGGTGTTTCTCGGTGGCGAGGAGGTGGCGCTGACCGCGCACGAGTTCGATATTCTGCACGTGCTTATGCAGGCGCCCGACAAGGTGTTTTCGCGCGAGCTGCTGTACGAGCTGGTATGGAAGAGCGGCTACTACGGCGAGGACAACACGGTCAACGTGCACGTGAGCAACATCCGCAAGAAACTTGCTGCCGTCGAGCCGGATGAAGAGTACGTCAAAACCGTTTGGGGCATCGGTTTCAAGCTGTCGTGAGTCTTTTCGGGGGTCCGGACGGGGCTGGTGGGATTGACGGGGGCGAACGCCTCAATTCGCCACGGAGGTTTCCAGGTTCTGTCAAAACGGACGAGTTTTGCGGGGATTTTTCGCCTCTTGCAGGCAGGTTGCCAAGGGGCGTTTTTCATCATGCCTGTTCAGAGGCTTGCGCGTTGCATTTATCCTGACTTGAGGACCAGCAAAACTCGTTCGTTTTGACAGAACCTCGATGAAGAGGGTGTGGCGGAGCGACGACGGGAAAAGGATGTGACGGGACGAGCGCGTGGTTCGTCGGGCTCGGGCGGCTCGGCGGGTTCGACGGCGCGTCGGCCTCCTGCCGAAAGCTCGACGCGCGATCGCATCTTTATTCTTTCTTTATCCTTTCTTGAGGACTTATTTCACGTCGGGGCGGTAAGGTTCTCTCGTGCGATGGCGAGCCGAGATCGACGAGGTCCGCCCATTGCGAAGCGACGATGTGGAAAGGCAAGCGGAAACCATGGAATCGGTTATCGAGACAAGAGGGCTGACGAAGCGCTACGGCGACGTTCGCGCGCTCGAGGATGTGAGCGTCATCGTGCGCCGCGGCGAGGTGTTCGGCCTGGTGGGAGACAACGGAGCCGGTAAATCGACTCTGTTCAAGCTGCTGTGCGGCCTTGCGTTTCCCACCGAGGGCGAACTGCGCCTGCTCGGCGCGAGCGCGCCGCGCGACCTTGAGCGGCAGCGGGCGCGCATCGGGGTCGTCATCGAGCAGCCCGGCTTCTATCCGGCCTTGAGCGTGGAGAAGAACTTGGAATGCTGCCGCATCCGCAGGGGCGTTCCCGGCAGGGACGCGGTTTCGCGCGCGCTCGACACCGTGGGGCTGTCGTACGCGAAGGACCGTGCGTGCCGCGACCTGTCGATGGGCATGAAACAGCGGTTGGGCCTGGCCATGGCGTTGTTGGGGGAGCCGGAGGTGCTTATTTTGGACGAGCCGACGAACGGGCTCGATCCCAGCGGCATCGTCGAGATGCGCGTTCTTCTGCAAAGGCTCAATCGGGAAAAGGGCATCACCGTGGTGGTGTCGAGCCATCATCTGGCCGAGCTTGAGCAGATGGCCACGGTCTACGCGTTTTTGAGCAAGGGCCGGCTTTTGGAGCAGGTGGGCGCCGAGGAGCTTCGTGTGCGCTGCGCCGACTGCATAGACATCGCCGTGTCGGACGCCCCGCGCTACGCGGTTCTTTTGGAAACCGAGCTGCACCACGACCGCTACCAGGTTCTTCCTGACTCCACGGTTCGCATTCTCGATCCGCGGCACGGCATCGAGGCGTTCAGCGCGCTGGCGAGCGCGCACGGCATGGGCGTTTCCAAGCTGGAACGTCGGAAGATGTCGCTTGAGCAGTACTATCTGGAAATGAAGGAGCAGGGGGCAACATGCTGCTGAACTATATGAAAAGCGAGTGGTACCGCATTGCGCGGAGCAAGGAAGGATACCTGCTCGTGGGCGTTTTGTGCGCGATCGTGCTGGCTGCGAACGTGCTTCTGGCCGTCATGGCCGGCACGCCCGACTTCCCGTACGCCACCGCGCGTTTTTCACTCAGCAACGTGATCATGTCGCTGGGGGCGTTGTTTTTCATGGCCGGGCTGCTGGTTTGGCTGTTGTTCGGCGACGATCGCAAGAACGGCACGCTCAAAAACGAGATAGCCCAAGGGCTTGCGCGGCGCGACCTGTTCGCAGGCAAGTGCCTGGTGTCGATTGCGTGGGGCTTGATGGGGCTGGCGGTCATCCTGATCGTGTACGTTGGCAGCGCGGCGCTGCTTCTGGAAGGCCCCGTTTTAGAACCTGCGACGCACCTGGTCAAAGGCGTGCTCTCGGCTTTGCCGTTCACGGTGGCGTGCGTGGTGCTGGCAGTTGCCGCGTGCATCGTCTCGCCGAAGCCCGCCAACGCGTTTATGATATGGTTGACCGTCGTGTGCCTGGTTCCCGTGGCGCTCGACGCGGTGGGCCGCGTGGTCGAGCCGGTGGCCGTGCTTGCCAGCTGGATGCCGTACAACTTCTTCGCGAACGAGGTGCTCATCAACATGAGCGGCGCGGCGGAGTTCTTATGGGATACGCCGCAAGGCTTGGCGAAGTGCCTGATCTCCGGGTTCGCGGGCATCGCGGCGTTCTCGGTGGCGGGCTTGTGGCGCATTGGAAAAACGGAACTGTAGCGGAAGGGGGAGGGCATGCCGAACGGGGCGTTCGCTATCGCGCTGCTGCTCGCGCTGGGCGCGGCGGCATGGTTCGGCATGCGCTGCTTCGCGCTCAAGCGGTCGCTGCGTCGCGCCGATCGCGAGCTGCGCGACATCGTCGAGCATCTGGAGGACAACCGCATCGTGAAGATGCCGTGTCCCGACCGCGATCTGGAAGCCTTCCTGCGCACCGTGAACCGCGCGCTTGACGGCATCCGCCGCCAGTCGGTGCTCTACGCGCGTCGCGAGGTTCAGCTGAAGGAGCAGATCGAGCGTATAAGCCACGACTTGCGCACGCCGCTCACTTCGATCCAGGGCTACTTGGCGCTTGTCGATGCGGGGCCTTTGAGCGAAGAGGATCGTGCGGCGCTTGCCACGGTCGAGCGCAAGGCGGAATCGCTGCAGCGCCTGATCGCGCAATTCTACGAGCTTTCGCGCGTGCGCGGCGAGGGGTTTTCCCTGGAGCTTGCAAAGGTGGACGCGGCAAGGCTGCTGCGCGAATCGATCGCGGGACAGTACCGGTTGCTGGAGAGGCGGGGGACGAGCGTGCGCGCGTCCATCCCGGACGGCCCGCTTTTCGCGCGCGCGAACGCCGATGCCGTGGAGCGCGTGTTCGCGAACCTGGTGCACAATGCCGGCAAGTACGCGGAAAGCTGTTTTGTCGTGGATGCGGCGTACGCGCGCGAAGGATCGGCGCCGTGCGACGGCTGGGTGACGGTGTCGTTTGCCAACGATGCCGAAGGCATCGACGAGCACCAGGTTGCGCGCTTGTTCGAGCCGTTTTACACGGTCGACGCCGCCCGATCCCAGGAAAGCTCCGGATTAGGGCTTTCGATCGCGCGTCACCTGGTGGAACGTATGGGCGGCACGCTTGATGCGCGCGTCGAAGCACGCGACGCGTCGACGTGGATCGTGTTCGAGGCTAGATTGCCCGCTTGCCCAAGCGATTCTCGGTAGACGCTCGGGGTGGCGCCGTAAATGCGCGCGAACAGCTCGGCCAGCCGTTCGGGACGATAGCCCACGGTTGCGGCAGCTTGCGCGACGGACGCGCCGCTCGAGGCGAGCAGTTCGGCCGCGCGTGCACACCGTTTTCTCTGACGGTATTCGACGATGGTGCACCTGTAGGCTTGCTTGAATGCTCGACGCAGCTTCGTTTGCCCCATGCACGCGATGCGCGTCAGTTCAAGGGCGCTGACGGGATCGGCCAGCCGTTCGTTGAGGCGTTTCCGAACGCGTTCGATCGCGCGGGCGTCTTCGCGCGAAAGCGCGCTTGCGAACGGGCTTCTTGCTTCGTCGGCGCCCGACCGCGCGGCTAGGCTGCGCGACTTGTCCACCACAAGGGCTACCGCCTCCTCCACCTTGCTTCGATAGAACAGCCGTGCCGATGCCCCCGTGCCGCGGTACGCTTCGATTTGCTTCATCAGCACGATCATCTCGGAAAAATCGGTCAGTCCGTCAATGCTTGCGAACGCATCTTCGGCGGAAAAGGACTCTCCGCGATATATCGCGCCCAGGTAGCGTTCGTAAAAGGGCGGCGTCAGCATGATGCCCACGCTGTGCAGAAGCTGGCCTGCTTTGTGGGAGGAGTTCCAAGAGCATCCTTTGGTGGCTGCCCCTCCAAGTACGGGGCTTTTACGACGAGCCCCGTGTCCTGCCTGACGTACGATCCTGCTTGCAGGTAGCTCACCGACACGAGTCGCGGATGAAGGCAATGCTGCTGAAAATCTCGGCGAAATCTCATCGAGGTGACCGATACGGCGAAATCCCGATTCGCGTACACCCAATAGTAGCCGGATGCCTGGTCTTCGGGCGCGTAAAAGAAGCGCCCTTCGCGCAGCGGCGTAGCGTGCCCGTCGGCGCTCGTGCGCGGAGCTTCGCGCATGTTCAGGTCGCGTACGCAGGGCAGCACGATGTCTTGCATGATATTGAACGTAGAGCCTTCCTGTCGATTCAACGCGACCTCCTTGCGATTCGACGCGTTTGCTCTCTTGCGCTTGCGCGTTGCTTGCATGACTCATAAGTTAGATAAAGTTAACATAAAAGGAGGAACGTGCGGCATCGCATGCCGTCGTTCGCAATAGTCACACGTTCCGAAGGAGACGCCATGACTCGTCAGCAAGAAAAGCGCGCCGTTATGCTTGAGCAATCGCCCGGAAGGCTGATGGCGTCGTTGAGCCTTCCGGGCATCGTCGGCATGCTCGTCATAGGCTTGTACACGTTCGTCGATGCCATATACGCCGGTCAGCTTATCGGCGTGGACGCCATGGGCGCCGTTTCGGTAGCGTATCCGTTCACGTTCGTCAGCTCTGGCCTGGCGGCCATGATCGGCATGGGGTCGGCTTCGGTGCTCTCTCGCGCCATCGGCGCGTGCGACCAGCGAACCATCGAAAAGGTCATGGGAAACCTTGTGGTTGCTAGTGTGGGATTTTCCCTGGTCATCACGGTGGTCGGCGTTATGTTCACGCGGCCGTTGCTGATGCTGACGGGCGTTGAGGGCCCGATGCTCGACATGGCCGTGTCCTACCTGCGCATTCTTTTCATGGGAAGCTTGTTCGTCAACTTCGCGCAAAGCTCGAACATGGTCATGCGCGGCGAAGGCGAGCTTGTTCGCGCTATGGCCATCATGGGCGGCGGTGCGGTTCTGAACATGGTGCTGGCTCCGTTGTTCATCCTTGCCTTGCGCGATCAGGGGCTGGGCATCGAAGGAGCGGGCATTGCCACCGTGCTTTCCCAGGTTGTTCTGGGAGGGGTCATGCTGTGGTGGTTCGTCAAGCGCGAGAAAACGGCGCGTATCGGACGGTTGGCCATTGATCGAGACGTTATGTCCGAAGTTCTGAAGGTGGGCGTGTCGGCTTTTCTCATGCAGGTGCTGACGCTGGTTCAGCAGGCCGTCGTGTACCGAGCCGCAGCTGAATGGGGCGGACCTGAATGGCAGGTGCTTTTCGGCGCCGCCATGCGCATCCAGGCGTTCGCCTTCATTCCCCTGTGGGGCATGAGCAACGGCTACCAGCCGGCGGTTGGAACGAACTTCGGCGCGGGAAGGTACGACCGCGTGCGCAAGGTGACGGCGGCTTTCTGTTTGGGATCGACGGGCTTGGCCTTGGTGTTCTGGATTCCCGCCATGCTGGCTCCGCACGCGGCGCTTTCGCTTTTCATTACCGACCCGGCCATCGTGGCCATGGGCGCGCAGGATTTCCGCATCCTGTTCTTCCCGTACGTTGCCATGGGGGCTATGGTCATGGGCATTACGCTGCTGCAGGCCGTTGGGCAGGGAGGCAAGGCGACCGTCCTTGCGCTGGCGCGCCCCATCCTTCTGTTCATTCCGCTGGTGCTGGCCGTTCCCCGCATTGCCGGTCTGGGCATTCACGGCGTGTGGCTGGCCTGCATGCTGACCGACTCCCTGTTGGCGGTGGCTACGGTCATCGTGATGGTCTCGACGCTTCGCCGGATAGGATCGGGCGCTCGGTCTGCTGGCGCATGCGAGGCGCCGCCTGATAACGAGGGTCTTGCGCAAGCGTAGGGCCTTGCGGGACGGACGGGTCGGGCGGGACGCAAGGCGTTGCGAGCGCCTCGCGCCGCTCGGCTCGGCTCGGACTCCGCTCGGCTCGGCTCGGACTCCGCTCGGCTCGCCCTTCGTTTGCAAGCGAGCGGCGGGCGCGCTAGCGTGAAGCGGCGTTGACGGCGGCCACGGCTCCGTCGGCTACGGCGGTGGCCACCTGCCGCACCTGCTTCACGCGAATGTCGCCGGCGGCGTACACGCCGGGCAGCGCGGTTTCCATGCGCTCGTTCGTGGGGATGTACCCGTCTTGCAGCACCAGCTGGTCCGCGTAGAGCTGGGTGTTGGGGGCGCAGCCCGCGTATACGAACACTCCGCAGCCGGGATCTTCGATTGTGCGCGCGCTGCCGTCTGCGAGCGATACGAGGTCGATCGCCTCCACGCGGTCGGCGCCGTGCAGGGCACCGACGGCCGTGAAAGGGATCACTTCGATCGCGGGGGTTGCTGCCACCTTGCGGCGGAATTCGTCGACGCAGGCAAGTTCGCGCTCCACGCACACGATGCGAACGCGATGCGCGAAGCGCGCGAGGAACAGCGCTTCTTTGACCGCTCCGTCCGCACCTCCGATGACGTAGACGCTCTTTCCGCGATAGGCGGCCCCGTCGCGCGCGGCGTTGAGTCCGCAGCCCTTTCCCGTCAGCTCGACTTCGCCGGGCACGTCCAAGACGCGCGGCGTGCCGCCGTTTGCCAGCACGATGCGCGGCGCGCGGTAGACGTCCGTGCCGGTGCTGATCGTTTTGACCTCGTCGGCAAGCGCAACGCGTCGAACCTGTTGGTACGCGATGTCGACGCCCGCCGCGATCGCCTGGTCTTGCAGCCTCCGCGCGAACGCGGCGCCGGATTCCGCTTCGGGCATTCCGGCGTAATGGGTGACGGTCGATACGCTTCCGATGATGCCGCCCACCGACTCCCGCTCCAGCACAAGCGTCTTGAGGCCGCGGCTGACTGCGTAGATGCCGGCGCTGATGCCCGCCGGTCCCGCTCCTACGATGACGATGTCGTAATCGTGCATGATGATGCCTCCTTCGCATGGCGTTTCGTCCATTGTAGGCGCGCGTGCTTCCGGGGTGCCCGCACCTTTGCTTATCTGCCTATAACGATGCGTTATGGATGCGGTCGGGGTGCGGTGGCTGCTTTGCAGGCGCTTGGATCGCAAGTCCCTGCCGATCCGCGGGCGGCGCTTGTCGCGTCGGCAGCGCCCGGAAAAGCGGCCCGCACGTCTGCTTTTCGCGCAGGCGGCGCAGGTTAGCCGCTATCATGGGCTTGTTGAGAAACCCGATTGCCGACGGCATCCGTCGCTCTATCAGGAGGAAGGCCCTTATGAACCTGGTTTGCTTGGATTTGGAAGGCGTGCTGGTCCCGGAAATTTGGATCGCGTTCGCAAAGGAGACCGGCATCCCGGAGCTCGAGCGCACCACGCGCGATGAGCCCGATTACGACAAGCTGATGGCGTACCGCCTGAACATCCTGCGCGAGCACGGCTTGGGCCTCAAGGAGATCCAGGAAACCATCGCGCGCATCGATCCTCTTCCAGGCGCCAAGGAATTCCTGGACGAGCTGCGCGCCACGACGCAGGCTATCATCATCAGCGACACGTTTACGCAGTTCGCGATGCCTCTCATGGCGAAGCTGGGCTGGCCTACGTTGTTCTGCAACGAGCTCGAGGTTGCCGAAAGCGGCGAGATCACCGGCTTTCGCATGCGCTGCGAGCAGTCGAAGCTGACCACGGTGCGCGCGTTGCAATCGTGCGGGTTCGACACCATCGCCGCAGGCGACAGCTTCAACGACTTGGGCATGATCAAGGCCGGCAAAGCGGGCTTCCTGTTCAAGAGCCCCGATTCCATCAAGGCCGACAATCCCGAGCTGCCGGCCTTCGACGAATACGACGACCTGTTGGCGGCCATCAAGGCAGCGCTGGTTTAGCGTCGCTGTCTTCAAGCGGGCGGCGCGCTGTTCTCGGCGTACCGCCCGCCTTCCATGAGAGCAGCGTGGCCGAGTTCGCAATGACCACGATCGATCCTGCGTTGTGCACGAGCGCCCCCACAACGGGATCGAGCACGCCCGTCATGGCCAGGGCGATTGCGATGAAGTTGAGGGTCATCGAGAACGTCATGTTCAGCTTGATGGCGGTCATCATACGGCGAGAGATCGCAAGCAAGTGGGGAAGGGCTGCGATGTCGTCGTGCACGAGCGCTATGTCGGCGGCGTCCACGGCGATGTCGCTGCCCGTTCCCCCCATGGCAATGCCCACGGTTGCGCGCTTGAGCGCGGGCGCGTCGTTGATGCCGTCGCCCACCATGCATACGGGCTCGCCCGCCGCCTCAAGGCGCTCGATGGCGGCGGTTTTGCTTTCGGGCAGGCAGTTGGCGCTCACGTTCTCGATGCCGACCTGCGCTGCTATGCGCCGTGCCGCTCGGTCGTGGTCTCCCGTCAGAAGGATGGGCTCGATGCCGAGCGCCTTGATGCCCTCGATGGTTTTGCGCGCCGTGTCCCGCACGGTGTCGGACAGGGCGACGAATCCCGCTGCGCGCCCGTTCACGGCGGCGAGCACCAAGGTGCATCCTTGGTCGGCGTGCGGCAGCGAGGACGCCTCGATCCTTTCGATGCCGAGAACTCCCTGCTCCAGCAAAAGCCCCCGGTTGCCGGCAAGCACATCGTTTTCTTGAACGGAAGCTCGAACGCCGCGCCCGGGGATCATCTGGAAGGTTGCGGGGGGCAGGGGGTCGGCTGCGCTCGCTTTGGTTGTCGCGTGCTCGCGCCACCCGCGTACCACCGCCTTGCCCAGGGGATGCTCGCTCATGCTTTCCGCTGAGGCAACCAAGGAGTACAGGCGATCGCCCCCGCTTACGGCGGTTACCTGCGGCTGTCCGTGAGTGAGCGTTCCCGTTTTGTCGAACGCCACTTTGCGCACCGTTGCCAGGCGTTCGAGCGCATCGCCTTCGCGCACAAGAATCCCGTGCTTGGTCACGTTGCCGATGGCCGCCATAATGGCGGTCGGCGTAGCCAGAACCAGAGCGCAAGGGCAGAATACGACCAGGATAGTGACCGCTCGGATGATCTCGCCCGTGACCATCCAGGTGCCGCCAGCGGCCGCCAACGCCACGACGACGATCCACGTAGCCCAGCGGTCGGCCAGCCGAACGATCTTGGCTTTGCCCGCGTCGGCAGATTCCACCAGGCTGATCATGCGGGCGAGCGAGCTGTCCTCGCCAACGCGCTCGGCGCGCATCTCGAACGCTCCGAATTGGTTCACCGTACCGCTTTTCACCTGGTCGCCCGGTGCTTTGTCCACGGGAAGCGGCTCGCCGGTCATCACCGATTCGTCAATGGAGGTGCAGCCGCTGATCACGGTGCCGTCGACCGCCACCGTTTCTCCTGGAAGCACGCGCACAACGTCTCCAGCCTGCACGTCTTGGGCGGGGACGGTGCGCACGTCGTCTCCGTGCACGATACGCGCCGTTCGCGGGGACAGTTTGACCAGGCCCTCGATGCCTGCCCGTGCTTTCGCTACTGTCAGCTCCTCCAAAAGCGCGCCAAGCTGCATGATGAGGGCGACTTCGCCCGCGGCGAAATTCTCGCCGATGGCCACCGCGGCGATGAGCGCCATGGAAACAAGGACGTCGGCTTTGACGTCGAACTCGGTGACCAGGCCTATGACCGCGCCGATCACGATGGGCGCGCCGCATAAGACGATGGCGATCCATGCCGGATCGAAGGGGAGCAGTCCGGGCGCGAAGAAGCTGACGGCAAGCGCCAAGGCCGAAACCGCCAGCAAGACGATGTCTTTGCGGGTGCCGCCCGCATCCATGAGCTCTTCGACCTTTTCCAACGTCGGTATGCGCACCACGACCATCTCCTTATACATATACCTATAGGGGTATATGTATAATAGCGCGCCGATAAAAATTATCCAAGGAAAACTTTTATGGTATGAAGCATGTTTCGCTGTCGTATGGGGGAGCAGCGGGGACCTTGCGCGCGAAAAACCGCCTTCGCTGGCAGGTTTTTGCGTTTAGGGGTTGTCGCATTCGTCCGGGTAGGCGTCTATGAACGCGCGCCGTAGAAGCCCAAAGCTATGACCAGGCAAAACGGAAAGCACGCTGTGCTTCAGCGAAGGGAAGGCTCGACCCGACGACCTCAAACCGTCAAAACCTGCCAGCGAAGGCGGTTTTTCGCGCGCAAGGTCCCCGCTGCGAGGTATGCGGCGACCGACCCGGGTCGGCGATCCTGTCGTACGGCCGCTCTCGGGTCGGCGACCTTGCCGTGCGGTCGCTCTCGGGTCGGCGACTCTGTCGTGCAGCCGAGCCCCGGCTTCAACTGCGCGGCAAGGCGAAGCGCGGCGGTCGGAAGCAACGGGGCGGGGCGTCGAAGCGACTCGCACGGTTTTTCGCGCGCGTAAAACGCCGAACGCTGCGAGCAGGTTGTGATCGCAGCGTTCGGCGTTGGGGCGCGGTGGCTCTTGCGCGCCGTCACTTCATGTTCGAAAAGCGCTCCACCGCTTTCGTGAAGCTTTCTATGGTCTTGTCGGCGTCGCCGTGCTCGATGCCGTCGCGTACGCAATGCTGGATGTGTCCCTCAAGAACTACCTGCCCGCACTTGTGAAGCGCCGATTTTGCGGCGTTGATCTGCGAAAGCACGTCTTCGCAAGGCACGTCTTGGTCCACCATGCGGTCGATGGCCTGCACCTGCCCGATGATTTTCTTCAGCCTGCGATGCAGGTTGTCGGCGTCCATGCACTGCTTCATGACGTTCCTTTCGACGGCGCCGCATGTCCCGTCGTTTGCGGCGCATGCTCGTATTGTACTGGAAAAGCGCAGCCGGCGCGTTCGGGCGCGACGCGGTAGCGCTTCTCGAACCGCAGGAAGAACGCCACCAGCAAACCGGCCGCCATAAGCGAGAACGGCACTCCCGCAAGGCTCGGCCACGCGTATCCGGCTCCTGCGTTGAGCACGGCCTGCCCGATCATCGCCCCGAACGCGTTGCCCAGGTTGTACGCCACCTGCACGCACGCCGACCCGATCATCTCGCCGCCGCCGCGCCCGACGTTCACCATGAGCAGCTGTTGGGGGCTGGATACGAAGAACATGCCGAACGCGCACGCGAACATGAGCGCGGCGGACGATGCCTGCGTTCCCGAGAACAGGAAGATAAGCGCGAGCATCGCGCACCCCACGGTCTGCCCGATTGCCGACGTCTTTCCCGGCGTGGTTCGGTCCGATACGCGCCCGCCCGCCAGCGACCCGATCACCATGCCCAGGCCCGCCAGCACCAAAAGCGCGGGAACCTGGGATGCGGAAAACCCTCCTACGTCGGTCAGCCAGGGCGAGACGTAGCTCCACCAGCAGAACACGCCCGTGTTTCCCAGCAGCACCGCGCCGATGACCAGCCAGGGGCCGGGTTTTTTCAGGAAGCGGAACTGGCCGGCAAGGCCCGCGTCGGGAATGGGATCGATGCGCGGGACGAAGCGCAGCACGAGCAGCAGCGACCCGACGGCCCAAACCGCGACGAAAAGAAACGCCGCGCGCCATGACAGCATGCCCGCCAAAAGCGTGCCGCCGGGCACGCCGAGCATGTTCGCCATCGTCTGGCCGAGCACCATGATGGAGACGGCCTGGCCTTCGTGCCCCGGGTCGGCCAGCTTTTTGGCCGCGATGGTGGCGGTGCCGAAGAACGCGCCGTGGGGAAGTCCCGAAACGAAACGGGCCGCCGTGAGTGCTTCTGCATTGGGAGCTGCCGCGGCGGCGGCGTTGCCGACGATCATCAGCGCCACGAACAGGAGCAAGAGCCTTTTCGGAGGCACGCGCCTTCCGAACACCAGAAACAGCGTTCCTGCGCATACGCCCAGGGCGTACGAGGATATGAAGGTTCCGGCGTCCGGGACGCTGACGCCCAGGCCGGCCGCGGCGATGGGAAGGATGCCCATCATGACGAACTCGGAAAATCCCAAGGCGAACGATCCGGTGGCAAGGGCTATGAGGCTTCGTTTCATGGGTCGGTGCGGTCCTTTCGAGATCGAGCCGACCCAGTATGCCACCGCTGCTGCGGACAGCGCGGCGATTTTACCAGGATTGAACGCGGGTTCACAAAATGTGCGGACGTCGGGCGGGCGGCAGCCTAGCCCGCGTGCGCGGCAGCCGCAACCGCGCACGCGGGCTAGGGCTGCAACCGCCTCAGCCGCCCGCCCGACGACTCAAATCCCTATTCGCCCAGCACGTTGCCCACGCGCACGCATTCGGCGCTGGCTTCGTCGTCGGGGTAGTCCTTGGCGATGACGGAGTCCGCCACGATCAAGCCGGCTTCCTCGGCGCGATGCTCCCAAAGCTCCATCCATTCGCCGTCGTTCCAATCGTACGAGCCGAACAGCACCACCGTGCGACCGGCCAGCTTAGGCTCCACTTCCTCGTACATGGGAAGAAACTCGCCGTCCTCCAGCTCCTCGTCGCCCATAGCGGGGCATCCCAGGGCGAAGGCGTCGTAATCGGCCACGTGGGATGCGTGGAAGTCGGACGCTTGGAAGATGTCCGCCGTGCTTCCCTTCGCGCGCACGCCCTGCGCTATAAGGTCGGCCATGGCCTCGGTGTTTCCCGTTCCGCTCCAGAAAACGATTGCGATCTTGCTCATGTCATGCTCCTATCGGGTTGGTGTTCCTTCGCTGGTCGAGCGACGCGGACGCGTTGCCGAAACAAGCTGCGCGCCCGTGTCGCCCGACGCCTGCGTCGGGGTTCGGCACGTGGTTCTAGCCGGCGGCGCGAAACGCCTCTGCGGCGGGGAAGTCCTCGTCAAGCGAGGCGAGGCATTCCAGGGGAACCCCCTCGTCGAACAAGCACTCGTACACGGTGGTGCAGTTTTTGTAGCAGCAGAAGCATGCTTGGGCGTCGCGTTCCTGCGCGTACACCTTCCAGCAGCCGCTGCACAGGAAGTTCTCGCCGCGGTTCTCGATGAATCCCACCACGTCTTCGTAAGGGTAGCCCAAAAAGAACCCGATCTCGTGAGGGAACGAGCAGCAGCCGGTCAGCTGGCTTTTCACGTCCGTTCCGCAGATGCGGCGGTGCAGGCGCTCTATGCATGTGGAAAGGCAGGAGGGGTCGTAGCCTTCCTTGCGCAGGTATGCCGCTACGTTTTCCTGCTGGATGCTCAGCTTGAGAAGATGGGGTCGGTACACGTATACAAGGGGGCCGGCCGGTCGTCGCGCCAGCACCTCGATGCGCACGCCGCACGGTGCCAGCTTGACGCGCGCGGTGCGAAGCGCCTTCGAGAAGCTGTCCTGGTATTCGTGCGGGTCCACCGGGTTCGGTCCGTTTCCGCGAATTCCCGGCACCGATTCGTCGCGGCAGGTGAACAGGTTGGCCGGCTTGAGCGCTGCCAGCACGGGGGTGCAATGGTGGATGAGCTTTCGCTCGAAGTCCAACCGGTAGTGCATGTCGTCCATAATATCCGTTCTACTCGGAAAAGTTAGGTTAGGGTAACTTATAACGAACGAAGCGGTACGCGTCAAGGGATGCGTGCGAAAAAAGCTGCAAGATGCACTCGATTGCGCTGCGGCGGAGGGGGCCGCGCGCCGGCGACGCGGCGCGAAGGGGGCTTTTCGGCGTCGGCATCGTTTCGCGTGCCCGTTCGCGGCAGGGAAGGAACCGGTCGCAGGCGGGTATCGGGGATGCCGGTTGACCTTGTAATTGTTGCAACCCCCAGGATGGACCCACGCCCGAAAGCGATGAACGCCCGTTTCGGTTTTCATCCGCTTCGTTTCCGTTACGAACCTGTCCAAGCAAGAGCAGCGAAGAAGAAGGAGGCAGAACCATGAAGGCAACCAATAAGAAGACAGCAGCGAAGAATGCTTCGGTCCGCTCGGCGGCGTCGGCATCGTATCCTGGCGCAGACGAGCTTGTGGCTCGGATCGGCCAGCTCCATGGGCAAGAGCTCCGCTGCGCCGTGCGAGGGCTTGACGAAGCCGAGCTTCTGGCGTTCGCGGCATCCGATCGGGTCAGCCGCGCCGCGCGCATCGCCGCCACGGCCGCGCTCGACGACGTCGACCTTTTGATCTCGCTTGCATGCGCCGACGTGGCGACGTTCGTCCGGCGCGACGCCTTGCGCCGCATCGAGGAAGTGCTCGACGAGGGTCCTGTCGCAGCTGAGAAGATCGAGCGCCTGCTGCCGTGCCTTGGCGATCCCGACCTGATCGCGTTCGCCGTGGCCCTGATGGACGAGAGCGGCTTCGACTGGTGCGCGCGCTGCGATCGCGGCGTTGGGCACGTGCTGTGCGCAGCCATGAGCGGATGCCGCTCCATCAACGAGTCCGTTCTGCTGGAAGACGCGTTCGCCCAGCTGGCGCACTGCCGACCCGACTTGCGCGCCGATCTGCAGGCATGCACCCCGGAAAGCTTCATTCCCCGCACCGTGTACACCCCCATGATCGCGAGCGGACCGCTGCTCGTCGACAACGTGGCGTAATCGACGAAAGAAAAGATAGGAGCCCGCTATGAGAAAGACGAACACGCGCAACGCCTTCATCAGGCAGATGCTCGAAAACGAGCGCCTTATTGAGGCATCCCCCGAGTTCAGTTACAAGGCCCTTGTCAAGAGCCGCCAGGATTACGACGAGCTGTACCGCCGATCCATCGAAGAGCCGGAGGCGTTCTGGGGCCAGATGGCGTCCGAGAACCTTGATTGGTACCGCGGCTGGGACGCGGTGGAGGAGTACGACTTCAGCTCGGACGAGCCTTTCGTCCGCTACTTCCGCGGCGGACAGATCAACGTGTCGTACAACTGCCTGGACCGCCACCTGGACGGCCCGCGCCGCAACAAGGCCGCGCTCATCTGGCAGGGGGAACCTTCGGAGGAAGTGGACGTCTACACCTACCAGCGCCTCCACCGCGAGGTTTGCAAGGCGGCCAACATGCTGTCCAGTTTGGGCGTGAAGCGCGGCGACCGCGTGGTGCTGTACCTGCCCATGGTGCCGCAGCTGGTCATCTCCATGCTGGCGTGCGCGCGCATCGGCGCCGTGCACTGCGTGGTGTTCAGCGGGCTTTCCGCCGAAGCGCTCAAAGACCGCATCGAAGACTCGGGCGCTACCGTGGTGATCACCGCGAACTACGGGTACCGTTCCGGCAAGATCCTGCACCTCAAGGACATCTGCGACAAGGCTGTGGAAGCATGCCCGCAGGTCAAGCACTGCGTGGTGGTGCGGCGCATCGAGAAGCGCACGGAAATGGCGGCCGATCGCGACGTGTGGTGGGACGACATCATGGCCGGCGAGGCTCCGTCGTTCGAGCCCGAGCGCATGGAGTCGAACGATCCGCTGTTCATCCTGTACACAAGCGGCAGCACGGCGAAGCCCAAGGGCATCGTCCACGGCAGCGGCGGGTACCTTCTGTACGCGACGCTCACCACGAAGTACTCGTTCGACCTGAAGGAGAACGACATCTTCTGGTGCACTGCCGACGCGGGCTGGATCACGGGCCATTCCTACCTGGTGTACGGGCCTTTGGCCAACGGCGCCACGGCGCTCATGTTCGAGGGCGTTCCCAACTATCCCAAGCCCGACCGGTACTGGGAAGTGGTCGAGAAGTTCGGCGTGAACGTTTTGTACACGGCTCCGACCGCCATTCGCTCCATGATGAAGGACGGCGAGCGCTGGGTGAACGAGCACGACATCAGCAGCTTGCGCTTGCTGGGGTCGGTGGGCGAGCCTATCACGTCGAAAGCGTGGCTGTGGTACTACTCGGCCATCGGCCAGGGCCGATGCCCCATCGCCGACACCTGGTGGCAGACCGAGACCGGCGGCGTCATGATCACCACGCTGCCCGGCGCCGTGGACATGAAGCCCGGATCCGCTGCGCTGCCGTTCTTCGGCATCGTGCCCAAGGTGGTGGGTGCCGACGGCGAGGAAACCGCGGCGGGAGAGTCGGGAAGCCTTATGATCGCGCGCCCGTGGCCTGGCATGATGCTGGGAGTGCACGGGAATCGCGATACGTTCAAGAACGTGTACTTCCCGGTGCCGGGCGCGTACTTGACCGGCGACGGAGCCTATCGCGACGAGGATGGGTACTTCTGGATCACGGGCCGCATCGACGACGTCATCAACGTGTCGGGCCATCGCATCGGCTCGGCCGAGATCGAAAGCGCGCTCGTGTCCTGCCTGCAGGTTGCCGAAGCCGCGGTGGTGGGATACCCCCATCCGGTCAAGGGCGAGGGCATCTACGCGTACGTGACGGTCAAGGAGGGCGCGGTCATCAACGACGACTTGCGTGACGAACTGCGCAATCAGGTGCGCGAGGTCATCGGGCCTATCGCCACGCCCGACGTGATCCACTTCGCGAAGGCGCTGCCCAAGACCCGAAGCGGCAAGATCATGCGTCGTATCCTGCGCAAGATCGCCGCCAAGGAAACCGACAACCTGGGCGAGATATCGACGCTTTCCGAGCCGTCCGTCGTGGCGCAGCTCATCAAGGAAACCGGCCGCATGAGCGCCTAGCCGGTCGATGGAATGGAAGAAGGGCCGCATCGAGGAAAGATGCGGCCCTTCTTTTGCGTTGCACCCGAATTTCAAGCTGCCCTTTGGTTCAAGGCTGCCGTGCGGGCGGGAGCCTCGCCGACCGAGGGCGCCGTTCGTTTCGCCCGCACGGCGCGCATGCGCGCCGTTACTCTTCTATCAAGGTGGATATGTGCAGAAGGTAGTCCTCGGGGGAATCCGAGGTCAGATACGAGTTCACGTCCATCTCGAAAATGGGCCCCGTCTGGGTGAACCCCTCTTCTTCGATGTAGGTCAGCAGGTCGGCGTAGGATTGCGCGACCGTACAAGGGCCTCCCTGGTGCAGGATGACCGCATACGTCCCCTTGGGCTTGCGCAAGATGCGCCCGTCGAGCTTCTCGGGGTTTTTCGGCGGATCGATCCAGGTGATCAGCTTGGTGTAGCGAAACGCTTCAGCGTGCTCGGCGTCCGGGACGTCCACGATCCTTCCCAGGGGAAACGTGGCAACGCTCGCGGCGGTCCTGCAGAACCGCGCGTGCTCGCTGATGGCTTGGGCGTAGGTGTGCTCCGTGTGCGAGCACGCGATGTCGGTGGTGATGAAGCAGAGCTCGTCCCAGTTGGCAAGCGAGGGCTTGCTTTTGGGGAAGCGAAGCGCGCGCTGGGTGATGTAGCGCATCTTCTCCATCATGCCGATGCGCGCGTTCAGCACGTCGCGCTGGCGCTGCAGGCAATCGATGCGTTCTTGAATGCTTCCCAAGAACAGCTCGGTGGTGCGATGGTCTAGGTAATCGCGGATCTCCTTCGTCGACATGCCGGCGTCCATGAAGAAGCGGATGGCGTCGTAGAGGTACAGCTGCTCAAGCGAGTAGTACCGATAGCCGTTGTCGGCTATGATCTTGGGTTTTAGCAGGTCGATGCGGTCGTAGTGGATCAACAGCTCCCTGCTGATGTTGCACATGCGAGAGAATTCTCCCGACGAGAGCAGCATGGGCTGCCTCCTTTCGCGGGCGCGGCGCGGCGCCGGACGATCTTTGGTGCGGCACGGCGCGAGCGACCCGGCTCGAATCCGACCGTTGGTAAAAGGAAATATTAGCACGCGCGCGTACGCAATCGGTCGCGGAAACGGGCAGCGAGGGGAACGCGCCCGCAAGCGACCGTCAATCTTGCGTAAAAAGAGCCGGTACCTGTCAGAAAGTTCTTGATTTCCGACAGGTACCGGATTATTATGTGCTCCTGCATTATGAAAGGTACCTGTCAAACCTTCTGGGGGAGCGCGATATGGACGAGAATTCGAAGTGCTCCAATCACGGGGGCGAAGGCATCGAGGCGGCGGCGAATCGGATCGTCGACGAGCCTGCGCTCGACGCCAACGTGCTGCTCTACGAAAAGCTCGTCGCGCTTCAGCACCTGCTTATACGAAGACGGTTCTCGGTCGAAGGCGGAAGTCCTTTGGCCGATCCGACGCGCGGGCAGGGCAGGATCTTAGCGCTCCTGAAGGTGAAAGACGGCGTGAGTACGAAAGACATGTCCAACGTGCTCGACATCAGGACCTCGTCGCTCAACGAGCTTCTGGGAAAGCTCGAAGGCAAGGGCTACGTTTCCCGCGAGCAGTCGGAAGAAGACGGGCGCGTGATGGTGGTCAAGCTTACGGATAAGGGCCGGGCCGTCAAGCAGCCTTCCGCCAAGGAAGGCCCTGCGGATATGTTCGACTGCCTCGAGGAGTTCGAGAAGGAGCTGTTCGGCTCATACCTCGATCGCGTCGTGGCTGTGCTTGAAGACGAGATAGACGAATGCGAAGAAGGCGGCTTGGAAGCGGTTCGCCGTCAACGCGAAGAGGCGTTTCGAAGGTTGTTCGGCGAGGATGACCGATTCGATGCGGAAGAGGGGCTTCCCCACTTTGCGGCGTTCGGGGCATTGGCCCATTTTGAAGGATTCGATTCGTTCGGCGGCAAACGGCGCGATGGTCGCGACGGCACCCGGCGCGGCGGTAGGCGAGGAGGCAGCATACATGAGGGAGCATAATAAAACGAACGTCCCGGACTCGAGGAGGAGCGTCGTGGTGGGCGCGTCCTCCGTTGCTCCGGCGAACGTGATCGATCCGTTTGCCGAAGGCGCCTTCTCCGGCGGCTTTTCCGAGGAGATGCGGGCCATGGCGTTCGGGCTGGTCTTGCAGCTTGGCGAGGACGACTCGGATCTGCGCGCCGCGAACGAAGACGGCGAGATCGTCGGGTCTGCGGCTACGTTTCGCCTCGCGCACCAAGAAGATATAGCCACCATCTGCGATTTCCGCTGCGCGCAGTCGGTCGAGTACTGGGGGCTCGCCCCGTCAGGCGATGCGTGCAGGCTGTTCCATGCCGAGACCGAGGCGTTCCTGCGCCGCACGCTCAACACCAGCGTGTTCTTCGCGCTGGTGGAGCAGGGCGGCGAGGTTGTCTCGATGTCCGGCCTGGAAGCTGCCGACCGCATTCCCACCATCAGCGCCCACGGCGGCGCTCAGCGCAGCGCTACCGTGGTTGCGTGCTACACGCCGCCGCAGCATCGCGGCAGGGGGTTCATGCGCCGCATGCTGTCGGCATGGACGTCCATGGCCCCTATGCTGGGCATCGACACCATCTACATGGAAACGCACAACGATTCGATGCGGCACCTGGCGCAATCGGCCGGCTACGAGCATGTGTCCGACAAGTACCGTCTGACCCTGCCCGTGGGCGAGCCGCTTGGCACCGACGCCGATTCTCAGGTGCGGTTGGTCGCCGCCTGCTAGCTTGGCGGGGCTTGCGCTCCGTTAGTTCAGCGCTATCGTGGCGGACGTGCTGACGGGGGCTCGGGGCGACTCCGATGCTGAGGCGTACGCCGCCGTTGCCTGCGCGGGGCCCTGCCCTGCGTCGACGGCGGTCATGAGCGCTTTCCAGTTCTCGGGATCGGGTGTGACCAGCCACAACTGCGTTTCCTCGTCGATGCCTCCGGTGTACGGACCGCTGGTGGCGTGCACGGTGATCTGCGACCCGTCGACAAGCTCGTCGGCCCACAGCGACTGCGTTTCAAGCGTCACGTTCGTGGTGACGAACCCCTGCAGGGCTCCAAGCAGGGTCTTGGTTTGCGAAGGGTCGGCGAACGCCAGTTGGATGAGGTTCACCATCATCTGCCGATCCACCACCTGGCGCATCATGTCCTGCTCCAGGTTGTAGTCGCCGTAGCTTGTGCGGGTGCGCGAAAGCGCCATCGCGCGCCATGGCGTCAGAGTCTGCTCACCCTCGGCGAACTGCTCGTTGGGGTAGTCCTTCGTGTAGAAGCTGTAGTCCAGGGCGTACGGCAGGTTCACGTTCAGGCCGCCGAAGTGCTCCACGATGCCTTGGAGCCCCTCGAACCCGATCACAACGTACTGCGTCACGTCCACGCCCGCGACGCTCGAAACCGCAGCGCACTGGGCTTCGGGGCCTTGGTTGCAGTACACCTGGTTGAGCTTCGACACGCCGCCGTCCGGCGCTACGTACTTGGTGTCGCGCGGAACGGTGACCAGCGATATCTGGTTGCGCTCGAAATCCAGGCGCATGAGCATCATGAGGTCCGCGCGCCCCGGGGTGTAGGCGCCCCAGGAGTCGTCGCCTATGACGAGCACGTACTGGGCGTCGGGGTGCTCCGGCTGGGCAAGCGGCGCATCGCGCACCGTTTGCGCGTCGAGCGCGTCGGTTGCGGTCTTGCTGTCGGGTTGCTGCGCGGCGGAGCACGAGCAGAGCAGCGCCGCCAAAAGCGCTCCCGCCAGCACGAGGACCGCCTTCCCGACAAGGTTCGCCTTTCCCGTTTTCGTCATGTCCACCCTCCCTTTGATGGTGCTGCTGCATTGTCGCGTCTGCGCGCTCTATGGTAGCGCACGGCGGGTCTTGCGGGAAAGCGCTCTCTGGCCGAGCGGAAAAAACCGCCCTGATCGAGCCGCGTCGCCATCTGCGGAAAGCCGTTGGGGCGCTTAAACCGCTCGCTCGCGGGGCATAGCCGTGCAATTTCGCAAAAAATCCTTTTCCCAGGTGGTTCTTGCGGCAAAACATGACCAGACGAAGGTCGTTTGCCGCTATAATTATGCACCTGGATCGCCGTGCTGGTAGGGAGAGACCGCAGGTGACGGCGTCCGAGTTCCCGCGAGCGAGATCGGTTGGCGGGAACCCCTGTCAATATTTGATCGACAATGGAGGAATCGAATGGCATCTACCGACGCGCCCGCGCGCTCTGCGTGGTCGGGCAAATGGGCGTTCATCCTGGCTGCGGCCGCTTCGGCCGTGGGCTTGGGAAACATGTGGCGCTTCCCGTACTTGGCCGCCCAATACGGAGGCGGCACCTTTTTGATCACGTACCTGGTGCTGGTGTTCACGTTCGGCGTATCGCTGCTGCTGCTTGAGACGGCGCTTGGCCGCAAGACCGGCCAATCCGCCATCGGCGCGTTCAAGAGCTTCGGCAAGAAGTACGCGTTCATCGGCATTTTGGCATCGGTGGTGCCGTTCATCATCACGCCGTACTACTGCATCATCGGCGGCTGGGTGACGAAGTACACTGCTGCGTACCTGATCAACGGCCCCGAGGCGCTTGCCGACGGCGGCGACTTCTTCACCGGGTTCATCACCAGCAACACCGAGAGCTTCCTGTGGATGCTGCTGTTCATGGCCGTCGTGTTCATCGTGGTGTCCCTGGGCGTGAAGGGCGGCATCGAGAAGGCCAACCTGGTCATGATGCCGGCGCTCATCATCATGGCCGTGGGCATTTCCATCTACACGCTCACCATGCCCGGCGCTCTTGAAGGCGCTCTGTACTACCTGGTGCCCGACTTCAGCAAGTTCTCTCCCGAACTGGTGATCGGCGCGCTCGGCCAGATGTTCTACAGTTTGTCGCTCGCCATGGGCATTATGATCACCTACGGCTCTTACCTGGACAAGAAGTCCAGCCTGACCTCGAGCGTCACGCGTATCGGCGGCTTCGATATCGGCGTGTCGTTCCTGGCCGGCCTCATGATCGTGCCCGCCGCGTTCGTGGCCATGGGCTCGGGCGAGGCCGTTGCGGAGAACTCCGGCCCGTCGCTTATGTTCGTCATCTTGCCCACCGTGTTCGCGGACATGGGCGGTGCTGCTACCATCATGGGCTTTCTGTTCTTCCTGCTGGTGCTGTTCGCGGCGCTGACCAGCGCTATTTCCCTTACCGAAACCTGCGTCTCCATCGTGCAGGACGGTGCCGGCTGGTCGCGCAAGAAGGCACTCATCACCGTTATCGGCGTGGTGGTCGCAGCGGGAATCTTCGTCAACTTGGGGTACAACGGCCTGTCGTTCATCGAGCCGTTGGGTCCGGGATCGAGCCTGCTCGACTTCTTCGACTTCATCTCCAACTCGGTGATCATGCCTATCGTTGCGCTTCTTACCTGCGTCTTCGTTGGCTGGATCATCAAGCCGAAGACCATCATCGACGAAGTGGAGCTGACCGGTCCGTTCAAGATCAAGAATGCCTGGGCGTTCATGATCAAGTATGTCGCGCCGGTGCTGGTGGTCGTCATCCTGGTGGCGTTCGTCGCTCAAACGTTCGGGCTGATCAAGTTCTAGCGTCGCTTTGCGTTCGCCTGTCGCATGTTTTCGAAGCGCCCCGCATCGTCGGGGCGCTTCGTGCGTTGAGGTGCGGCCTGCCCGATCCGGCGCTGCGCCGGATCGGGCAGGCCGCACGAGGCGGCGGGCCGCCAGCCCGCACGGGCACACGCCGGGAAACATTGTCGCCCCAAACGGACGCTTTGACGGCGAAAACCGTACGTTTGGGGCGACAATGCGGTCCGGCGCGGTCCGGTGCGCGAAGTTGCATGCGCTGATGGGTTTGCTGATAGGTTGCGTGGGGTCTGTACGTGCAGGCGCACGGACCCTTTTCATTTGCTATCATGGTTCGATACGTTTCAAACGCTTGAGAAGGATTACTCCATGTCATTGTCCATCGGTATCGTCGGCCTGCCGAACGTCGGCAAGTCCACGTTGTTCACCGCTCTTACCAACAAGGGCGGCCTTGCTGCTAACTATCCCTTCGCCACCATCGAGCCCAACGTGGGCGTGGTGCCCGTGCCCGACGCGCGCCTGGACGCGCTGGCCAACATCGATCATCCTACGCGCATCGTGCCCGCCACCATCGAGTTCGTGGACATTGCGGGCCTGGTGGCCGGCGCCAGCCAAGGCGAGGGCCTTGGCAACCAGTTCCTTGCGAATATCCGCGAAACGGACGCCATCTGCGAGGTCGTGCGTTTCTTCGGCGACCCCGACGTGGTGCACGTTGCGGGCAAGGTGGATCCGCACAGCGACGTGGATACCATCAAGACCGAGCTCATGCTGGCCGACATGGCCACCATCGAGAAAGCGCTGCCGCGCCTGGAGAAGGAAGCGAAGCGCGACAAGGACGGCGCCAAGAAGGTCGAAGCGGCTAAGAAGGTGCTCGCGGGCCTGGACGAGGGGCATCGCGCGCGCACGCTGGGGCTTGACGAGGACGAGCAGGCCGCCATTTACGATTTGCACCTGCTGACCATGAAGCCCATGCTCTACATCGCCAACGTGGACGAGGATCAGCTGGACGCCGAACTGCCCGAGATCGACGGGTGCCGCCCCGTGCCGATCAGCGCGAAGGTGGAGGCGGACCTGGCCGAGCTGGATCCGGAGGAGGCGAAGGAGTACCTGGAGGCCATGGGCCTTGAGGAAAGCGGCCTGGCCCGTTTGGTGCGCGAAGCGTACAAGCTGCTGGGTTTGCAGTCGTACTTCACCACGGGCGTGCAGGAAACGCGCGCTTGGACTATCCCCATCGGCGCGAAGGCTCCGCAGGCCGCGGGCGTCATCCATACCGATTTCGAGCGCGGCTTCATCAAGGCCGAAACGGCCTCGTACGAGGACTACGTGGGCCTGGGCGGCGAAAAGGGCTGTCGCGACGCCGGCAAGCTGCGCCAAGAAGGCAAGGAGTACGTCGTCCAGGACGGCGACGTCATGCACTTCAAGTTCAACGTGTAAGCAGCGCGATGATGCGATAAGCTGCATAACAGCCTTTCGTCAGGCGTTATGCAGCTTTTTTATTGGGGGAACGTGCGGAGGACGAACATGCAGACGAGCGAAGAGTTGGCGCCGTTGGGCTTCGGGTTCATGCGGCTGCCGGAAACGGAACTTTCGGACGGGTCGAAGGAGATCGACATCGAGCAGGTCAAGGAAATGGTCGACCTGTTCATGGACGCGGGCTTCACGTACTTCGACACGGCGCGCGGCTACCATGGCGGCAGATCCGAGGCTGCGTTGCGCGCGTCGCTCGTCGAGCGCTATCCGCGCGAATCGTTCCAGATCGCCACGAAGCTGCCGGCGTGGCTGGCGAAGGACGCCGATCATGCGCGCGCCATGTTCGACAAGTCCTTGCGCGAAACCGGCGCGGGCTACTTCGATTACTTTCTGCTGCACAACCTGGGGGAGGACCGCACCGCCCAGTTCGACGAGTACGGTCTGTGGGACTTTCTTGCGCAGAAGAAGGAAAAGGGCCTGATTCGCAATCTGGGCTTTTCCATTCATGACAAGGCCGACGTGCTCGAAGAGGTTCTGGCCGCTCATCCGAACATGGATTTCGTGCAGGTGCAGATCAACTACGCCGATTGGGAAAGCCCGACCATCGAATCGCGCAAGTGCTACGAGGTTGCGCGCGCCCATGGCCTGCCCGTGGTGGTGATGGAGCCCATCAAGGGCGGATCGCTCGTGAAGCTTCCCGATGCGGCGGCAAACCTGCTGAGCGTGGCGCAGCCCGACGCGTCCCTGGCCTCGTGGGCATTGCGCTTCGCCGCGTCGCTGCCGGGCGTGGTTTCCGTTCTGTCCGGCATGTCCACTCCCGATCAGGTGCGGGAGAACGTGCGGATCATGCGCGACGCCCGGCCGATGGCCAGCGAGGAGCGCGCGCTGCTCGATCAGGTGCGGGCTATTCTGGACGGCATCTCCACGGTGCCCTGCACGGATTGCCGGTACTGCCTAAAGAACTGCCCGCAGGACGTGCGCATTCCGGCGGCGCTCGCGTCGCTCAACATCCTGGCGCTTTACCATGACGAGTTCCGCGCCCAGGAAAACTACGATTGGAACGTGTCGGACGGCCTCGCGTCGTCGTGCATTGCGTGCGGCGCGTGCGAAGACGTGTGCCCGCAGCATATCCCCATCGTCGAGGAACTGGCGCGCGCGGCAGAGCTGTTCGAGCGCTAAAGGAGGAGCATGGCAGCGTACGACAACGAAAGCGCGTACGATAACGAGAGCGCTCGCCGCGACGGACCCGTTGTCGTCGGGCCCGGGCAGCAGGCGGGCGTCGAGCCTTTGGAGGATTTTTTCGCGCGCACGCCGCGCGTAGCGGTGGCGTTTTCGGGCGGGTGCGATTCCTCGTATTTGCTTGCCGCCGCATTGCGGGCCGGGTGCCAGGTGAAAGCGTACGGCGTGCGCACGGCGTTTCAGCCTGCGTTCGAGGTCGAGGACGCGCTTCGCTTGGCAGGCCAGCTCGGAGCCGATTTCGAGCTGATAGACGCCGACGTCCTGTCGCACGCCGACATCTGCGAAAACGCGCCTGATCGCTGCTATCGATGCAAGACGTTCATCTTCTCGACCATTCTCGAGCGCATGGCGCGCGACGGGTACGAGGTGCTGGTCGACGGCACGAACACCACCGATGATCCGGCGAACCGCCCCGGCTTCCGGGCGCTTGCGGAGCTGGGCGTGATCTCGCCCCTGCGTCGCGGCGGGTTGTCGAAAGACGACGTGCGCGCCGCCTCGCGGGAGCTTGGCCTGTTCACCGCCGACAAGCCGAGCTTTTCGTGCCTGGCCGTGCACGTGCCGAAAGGCGAGGCGTTGACGGCGGATTCCCTGCTGCGGGCTGCCGAGACGTCGGGTGCCGCCCGAATCATGGCCGACCGCCGCTCCGGGGCGAGCATGGAACGCATTTTGGAGACCGAGCGCTTGACCTTGCGAAAAATGGGCGAAGGCGATTTGGACGCGCTTCGGATCATCTTGCAGGACCCCGATGTCATGTATGCCTACGAAGGCCCCTTCGATGAGACTGGCGTGCGGGAGTGGCTCGATCGGCAGACGGCGCGCTATCGTACCGATGGTTTCGGGCTTTGGGCCGTGGTGCTCAAGGAGACGGATCGCATGATCGGACAGTGCGGGGTCACGTTGCAGGAATATCGAGACGCCCAGGTCATGGAGGTGGGCTACCTGTTCATGAAAGCGTTCTGGCATCGGGGGTACGCGACCGAGGCAGCCATTGCTTGTCGCGACTACGCCTTCGACGCCTTGGGTGCTCGCGAGGTGTATTCTTTGATTCGCGACACGAATGAACCGTCGCAGGCGGTTGCTCGCCGAAACGGCATGACCCCGCGTGCAACGGTGGTGAAGCACTACCGCGGGGTGCGCATGCCCCATGTGGCGTTTTCCATCACGAGGGAAGAGCGCGATGCTTTGGCCGACCGCCGCGCCTCGCAGTAGCTGCGGCGCTTTCTCCGGTGTTGCCCCAGGCGTATACTGAGCGGATAGATTCAAGCAGACGAGGATACGGCGCATGCGCGCCGTGGGAGGCGGCGCGCTATGGCATACGTGTTCACGCACGCAACGGTGCTCGACGGTACGGAAGGTATGGCTCCCTTGCCGAACATGACGGTGGTCGTGGACGACGCCGGGTGCATCGACAAGGTGGGACCCGCAGCCAGCACGGTGCCGCCTGCGGGCGCGGAGGAAATCGACCTGGCCGGCGCGTACCTCATGCCCGGCCTGATCAACGCGCATGTGCATCTGTGCGGGTCGGGCAAGCCGCTGAGCGCGGGCGGCGCGGGTCACCTCATAGACGGCGTGGTGGGAAACCCGGTGGGCAGGTGGGCGCTTCGCCACGTCCTGCGAAGTCACGCGCAGCAGCAGCTGGCAAGCGGCGTGACCACGGTGCGCTCGGTGGGCGATCCGGGGTTCGCCGACGTGGAGGTGCGCGACGCCATCAACGCAGGCGCGTTCCCGGGGCCGCGACTGCTCGCGTCCGGCGTGGGCGTTACCGTGCCGGGCGGTCACGGCGCGGGCTTGTTCGCTCATGTGGCGAGCACGCCCGAGCAGGCGCGCGAGATCGTTCGCACGTGCTTCGCGCACGCGTGTGACCACGTGAAGCTGTTCATCACGGGCGGCGTGTTCGACGCAGAGGTCGAAGGGGAGCCGGGCGTGCTGCGCATGCCGCCCGACATCGCCCGCGCGGCCGTGGACGAGGCGCACAAGCTGGGCATGCGCACCGCCGCGCACATCGAGAGCGCCGAAGGCGTGCGCGTCGGCCTGGAGGCGGGGGTGGACACCATCGAACATGGCGCCGAACTGGATGACGAGCTGATCGCGCTGTTCAAGCGCAACGGCGCGAGTCGCTCGTCTTCGCTCACCTGCACCGTGTCTCCCGCGCTGCCGTTCGTGAAGCTTTCGCCCGAGAAGACGAAATCGACCGAGGTCCAGAAGGTGAACGGCCGCATCGTCTACGAGGGCATCGTGCGTGCCGCCCAGCAGGCATTGGAGGCGGGCATCCCCGTGGGTTTGGGAACCGATTCGTCGTGCCCGTACATCACGCACTACGACATGTGGCGCGAGGTGGTGTACTTCGAGCGCATCGTAGGCGCTTCGCGGCAGATGGCGCTCCATGTTGCCACGCTGGGAAACGCGCGTATTCTGGGCTTGGGCGACGAGACCGGTTCGATCGAACCCGGCAAATCGGCCGACCTCATCGTGCTCGACCGCAACCCTCTTGAAAACCTGGAGGTGCTGCGGGATGTGCGCATGGTCATGGTTCGCGGCGCGCTCGACCGCCATCCGCGCGTGAAGCGCCTTTCGCAGCTGGATGCGGAACTGGACGGCTTTCTGCCGAAGGCGCAGGCGTAGCTTTCTGCGTGCCGCCCTGCATGTGCGGGACGGCACGCAGGGCTTCGCTCAGACGATGCCGGCCACGTAGAAGGATTCGTCCCCGTCGTAGCGCACGGCGTAGGGATGGACGCCGTCGCCGTAGGCGAACACCGTGCAGCCCACGCTTTCCTGCGAATCGGTCCAGGCGCTGGTGATCTCGACCTGGCCGCCGACCAGCGCGGGGTCTGCGGCCAGGGGAAGGCCGTCTTCGCCGGAGGCTATGCGCAGCCGCAGCCCGTCGGACAGGGTTACGTTCAGGTGGGGAGCGGCGTTCGCCGCAGGTCCAGAGCCGGTTTCGGGGGTTGGGACCGCGCCGGCGCCTCGGGCGGCTTCGGAGCTCGACATGCTTGTCGCGCCGCCCTCGTTCGGCGCGGCGGCTTGCATGCCCTGCTGATCCGTGCCGCTTACGCCCAGAACGATTCCGCCGATTCCCACGGCAAGCACCAGGCAGGCTGCCGCGGGAACCGATACGTTCCAGACGCGCCTTGCCTTGCGGTACGATTCGGTGTTCGCTCCGTTTTTGCCGAGCACCACCGTTGCGGGGACGAACGCTCTGTTCGACGCGTCGCAGTCTTCCAGGTGGGAACGGGGTTCCTCGTCCTCGCATTCGTGTTCGCTCTCGTCCTCGTTCGCGTTTTCGGGCGCTTCGCAGGCCGAGGCGATGGCTTCCAGCATGCGCTCCTCGACTTCGGCGCTCGGGGTCATCCGATCGAACGCACGGAGCAGAGCATCGCCCAACGCGGCATCGGGCTTGTCGACCGACTCGTCAAGGCGCTCGTCATCGTTCATTTCGCTCACCTCCCAGCAGGGTCTTGAGCAGCGCGCGGGCTTCGCTCAAGTGGCTGCGCACCGTAGACGCCGGCGTGCCGGTGATCTCGGCGATCTCGGCAGTGCGGTATCCTTCGTAATAATGCAGGTACACGCAGGTCTTGTACTTTTCCGGAAGATCGAGCACCATGCGAAGCGTCTCGTCGCTTTCGGCATGGGCGCGGTCGTCCGGCATGTCTTCGGGAAGCTCTGCCGAGCGCTTTCGCGCCGCGCTTTTCAATATGTCGCGGCAGTGGTTCTGGGCGCACACGATGAGCCAGGCTTTCTCGTGCTCGTCGTCGTTGAACGTGCGGGGCTTGTCGAGCAGCTTGAGGAACACGGTTTGCGTCGCGTCTTCGGCGTCGGCGGAGCTGCCCAGGTACGAATAGCACAGGCGGTAGACCGTCTTCGCATGGCGGTGAAACACCGCGGCTATGTCGAGCTCGTTCGTCAGGGCTGTTTCCTTTCCGAATCTAACACGACGGGAACAAGGATTATGTCGGGATGGGATGCGATGTATCCAGTATAGCGGCAACCATGCGGTTTTCGACGATCGCCGTGCACCTGTTCTGCGGTCGGCGGAACCTGTAGAAACGATTCCGAGAACCGTCCGAAGGGGAGCGCCTTGCGGTAAGATTCTCCAAGGGCCGCATTCTTCGATGCTCTTGTTGCAGCTGCGCGCCCGTCCGCTTGCCGTCCAAGGAGGATGTTTCGAACATGATGCACGCAGCCGCCGCGCAAACGGCGCTCAAAAGCCATTTTGGGTACGAGTCGTTTCGGCCGGGGCAGCAGGGCGTCGTGGACGCCATCCTATCCGGGCGCGACGCGCTTGCAGTCATGCCGACGGGCGCGGGAAAATCGGTGTGCTACCAGGTGCCGGGCATCGTGCTGGGCGGATTGACCCTGGTGGTAAGCCCGCTCGTGTCGCTCATGGGCGATCAGGTGCGCGCCCTTATCGAGGCGGGCGTTCGGGGCGCGTACCTCAACTCCACGCTCACGCCGGGCCAGCAGGCAACCGTGCTGCGCCGCGCGCTCGAAGGAGCGTACCAGATCATGTACGTTGCGCCCGAGCGCTTGTCCGACCCTCGTTTCATCGAGTTCGCGCGCGAGGCCCGTATCCCGCTCGTTGCGGTGGACGAAGCCCACTGCGTGTCGCAGTGGGGGCAGGATTTCCGTCCGTCGTATCTGGCCGTAGGCGATTTCATCGCCCAGCTGCCGCAGCGGCCCGTTGTGGCGGCGTTCACCGCTACGGCTACGGCGCGCGTTCGCGCCGACATCGCGCGGCTGCTCGATCTACGCGATCCGTACGAGGAGGTAACCGGGTTCGATCGACCGAACCTTTCGTTTGGCGTGGAACGTTTGGAGCCGAAGCGCAAGCTTGCGCGCATCGCGGCGTACGTGCTCGATCACCCCTTGGACAGCGGCATCGTGTACTGCTCCACGCGCAAGGACGTGGACAAGGTGCATGCGGCCCTTCTTGAAGCCGGCGTGCGCGCCGTTCGCTATCACGCGGGGATGCCCGCGGCGGCCCGTGCCGAAAGCCAGCGCGCGTTCATCGTCGACGACGCGCCCGTGATGGTGGCCACCAACGCCTTCGGCATGGGCATCGACAAATCGAACGTGCGCTACGTCATTCACCACAACATGCCTGGCAGCATCGAGGCGTACTACCAGGAGGCCGGCCGCGCCGGTCGTGACGGGGAGTCTTCCGAATGCCTGCTGTTCTGGAGCGATGGCGACGTGTCCACGTGCCGCTTTTTCATCGAGCAGGAGTCGGGAAACGAGGAGCTTGCCCCGGAGGAGGCGGAAGCCGTGCGCGCCAGTCGGCGCCGCTTGCTCGAGGCCATGTGCGGGTACTGTCATACCACCGACTGCCTGCGCGCGTACATCCTGCGCTACTTTGGGGAGCAATCGTCGCAGGTTGTTCGTAACGTCAGCGAGGAGGGTCCTGGTGCTGAAGATTGCGGGGAAAGCCCGATGAAGCGGCCTTCGGGCCGTGAGGAGGGCTTGGAGCCGCAAGATTCGGCGCCAGAGCCCTCCGTAGCGTCGAGTTCTTCCGACTGCCGGCAGGCAGTCGGAGCCTGCTGTTTGAATTGCGCCGGCGCTTTCGAAGCCGTGGACGTGACCGCCACCGCGCGGGCCGTCATGCGTTGCGTGCAGGAGTTGCGCGGGCGTTTCGGCAAGGGTATGGTCGTCGACGTTCTGCGCGGATCGAAGGTGGCGAAAGTGCTTGAGATGCACCTGGACGAGGCTGCCAGCTACGGCACCGTGGACGCATCGGTTGCCCAGGTCAAAGAGATCATCGAGCTGTTGGCGGCGGGAGGGTACCTGTCCATCACCGAAGGTTCCTATCCCACGGTCGGCTTGGGGCCGCGAGCACGCGAGGCGGCGGAGGACGGCTTCTCGCTGACCATGAAGCGCGTATCCCGCAAGTCCGAGCGAAGCCAAGGACGAGGCGCGGGCGGCCGCGCGTTCGGATCGTCGGGCTCGTCGGCGCTCGGCGAGGTCGATTCGAGCTTGTTCGAACGTTTGCGCGCGTTGCGCAAGCGCTTGGCCGACGAAGCCGGCAAGCCTCCGTACATCGTGTTCTCCGATGCCGCGCTGCGCGACATGTGCGTCAAGAAGCCTGCGAACGACGAGGAGTTCCTTGAGGTCAGCGGCGTGGGCGCCACGAAGCTTGCCCGCTACGGCCAGGCGTTTCTGGCCGAGATCGCCGCTTGGGAGCGCGGAGGAGAGTAGGCTCTTTTCGGGCGGGGAGGAAAGCGGCTTGACGTTGCTCGGTCGGGCCCGCTTGCCAAGATGCGCGCGCCGCCGATCGGGTGCGTTCTCAGCGAAACAGGGTCATATTTCTACGAATTAGGAAGCACGTTCGGCAAGCTCGCGCTTTTATAATGAAGACGAGGTCTGCCCTGTCCGATTCGTTGAAACGAGACCGCCATGCGATACGCGTCCGCCCCGTTTTTGAATGTTGCGCACGACCCGCTTTCTTCAGGGGAGGTGAGGCGGCTTGCAAGACAGCGCTCGTTCGCGGCGCTTGCAGCGTTTTTCGCGGCATGGTGCTTGATGCTCGCCCTTGCCCTGCTTCCGTCGCCTGCGTATGCGGAAAACGTCGGTGCTGATCAAGATTCGGGAGCATCCCCGCGCGTCGAAGGGTCGTTCGATGCTCAGTCCTACGCTTCGGGGGAGCGCGCTCGGGTTACGTTCAAGGCGGAAAACTCCACGCATGCTACATGGTCTGACGTTCGTTTGGAGGCCAGCCTGCCCAGCAACGTGCGCTTGGCGGATGCGACTGCTTCCCTTGCGGCCTCGAAGCAGAGCGTGGCTCCAGGAGAATCGATCGACATGTCGTTTGACGTGGTATTTCGCTCGATGACGGGTACGCGCCTGGTCTCGACGGGCGATAGCGGAGCCGCCTCGCTTGCACTGGCGGCGTGCGTGGTTGCATTCGCGGTGCTGGCGTGCGCGACGTTTTCTCGCAAGGGCGGACGACGCTCCCGGGCTCGTGGCGGCATGTCGATTCTGGTCGTCGTCGCCTTGACGGCGGGGCTCGCGCCGCAGGTGCCCGGCATCGCGCACGCTGACGAAGCGTCTTCGCTTCAGGTAAGCGGATCCGCGGTATGCGCATCTTTGCAAACGACGATTCCCGCCACGCTGACCGTCGGGTCGGCTGCGGTTCCCGCCAGCGCGAAGATAGCGACGGTGCAGGTTGCCGACAGCCAGGCCGTTTCCGCCAACGCGCGTTTCACGCAGGTGGACGTGGTTTCCGACACGCCGTTTTCCGAAGCGCTTTCCGCCAGCGCGCTTTCCTTGTCCGACGCGTTCGAGGGATCGTCGGTTTCTGCCGTGACCCTGACCGGTCCTAACGCGGCTACCGTGCGCATCGACGGCGATCCCGGCTCCCCTGGGACCGATGGCGTCATCGCCTTCTCCCGCGAAGCGTTTGCGGACGCATCCTCGGTGTCTGCGGCGTACGTGTCGATTGAAAGCCCGCGCGTTGCCTTGGACATGGCATCCGCTTCGTACGAACGCGAGGTGTTCGGAATTTCCCTGTTCGTGGAAAACGGGAAGCTTGATTCCGGTGCAACGAAGGACATGATCCGGTTCGACGACGACCGCATACGGGTCGAAGGCTTCTCGGTCGATGCGGCTGACGCGCATAAGGGCTTGCTCGAGATCTCCGTGCAGGCTGGCTCGCCGGAAGAGCAGTTCGAGGTTCTGACGGCGGCGCTCGACGCTTTCGAACCGGCTGCGTTTCGTATGGATCCCCGCCTGTTGATGGGCGAGCCCGATCTGGCCTGCGCGTATGCGGTAGCCGATGATCGACTGACGGGTGCGGCCGACGCGGTCGACGCCCTTCCGCATGGCACCGTGGATGCGACGGACGTGCGCATTCACGACGACGGTTTGGCTGAAGTGGTTGCGACCGTGCAGTTGGAGGCCGTCAACGGCTCGCTGGCTCTTTTGGATGCAAGTCAGATTCTGCTCCCTGAGGGCATGGGGCTGTCCGTGGGAGGCGTGCTGGGAAGCGACCGGTTCTCGCTGACGATGTCCATCGAGGCGGAAACGGCCCAAGGATGGCTGGACGGCTATCGTGAGTTGTTGTCCCCGCAGGTCGAAGGGCAGCCGGCCGAAGCTGATCTCGCTGCGCCGGTCGATCCTGCGGCCGCGCCCGACCTCGCTGCGCCGGTCGATCCTGCGGTCGAAGACGAGGCTCGCCAGCTGTTCATGGACGACGTGGAATCCGTTTTGGCCTCCCTGCAATTCGAGCTTGCCGAGGGCGTCGTGCTCAACAAACTCGGCATAGCGCAGGGGCCCCATACGGTGTCGTGCGTCCCCGTCGCGGCGGAAGGCGAGGTCGGGTCTGCCGCGGGCGATGCCAAAACGGCGTTCGAAACGCTCGAGGCCATCGCGAACGCCATCGGAAGCTTCTGCCAGCAGGACAAGGCGTCCATCGGCAACGGCATAGCGTCTTTGCTGGGCATGATCGCCAACTTGATCGACGGCAACCCCGGCCCCAGCTTGCAGGACATCTACGACGAGTTGCAGCTGATGAAGGGACAGCTTACGCGCTTGGAGACAAGCGTGGATACTCTTGCCGTGAAACTGAACGCCGTGGACAAGCGCGCGGGCTACTTGTCGAAATGGCACGTGGTGAAGGGTCATCTGGACTCCTTGAAAAGCTACGAAGATCTCTATTCCAGGCTGATGGACAAGCTTGAGAAGTCTGATGCCGGCGCGACCTACGACGACCTGAGCGCAGCGAACAAGAAAACGCTCAAGTCGTTTGCGAATGCGGTCGACAAGAAGGATCGCCTGATGAGCACGACGGTCGTGGCCGAAACGCTGGCTTTGGGCAGCATGCTCGAGGGCTTGGGCTCCGATGCGGTGGGCGAGTACAACTCGTGGATCGAGACGTACTACAACTGGGACCCCGAGACGTTCGTTTCGAAATCGGAGTACATGGAAAGCCTGTTCACGGCCTACGTGTACGGCTACGGCGTGTCCATGGCCTACTTGAACACCATGGATGCCATCGACGACGACGACTTTTTCGGTCCCGGTGAAGGAAGCATATACCAGGACTCCATCAAGCAGCTGAAGAGCCAGGCGGACACGGTGGTCAAGAAGCTGTATGGCACCGTGGCTTACGACACCTTCAACGAAAAGACGTACCTGAGGGAGAAATCAGCGTATCGTCTGGCTACGGAGCCGCGGTCTGACGGACGCATTCGCTGCTTGCTCAACGATACCGCCTACGGAACCGATCTGCTGATGAAGACCATCTACCAGGGTGCGCCTTCCAACTTCTCCGACAGCGTCGAGAAGGACGACATCCACCTGTACAAGCATTCGGGCAGCATCACGCTCGCCCAGTGGCAGCAGATGTGGAAGAACCTGCCGCAGGTGCGCGGTGCTCGGAACTTCGAGAAGGTCCAGAGCGTTTACGACGAGCTGCGTGCTCTTGGGTTCGACGACGGCACTCGATTGATTCGCGGGGACTACCAGTACGGGGAATTCGGAGAATGGCATAGTGCGGAAACCACCTGGTACTGGTCGCAGTACAAACCTTATCTGGTTGCCGTAAACGACGCTGCCTATAACAAGATTTACGACCAAGCCGGCGCGGAGCATAATCGTACGACCACGCTCGATGCCTTCAACCTGATGACGGGCAGGGTGGAGACCCATCAGGCAAGCTGGCATCATGAGGTGTACCTGGTGTTCCCGGTTTGGTGGGGCTACCGTCATCATCTGTACCCCATCGTCGCCGTTCCGTAAGCGCAGCGGCAACGCGGTTCGCTTTCGGCGCTCGATCGGCTGTGTCGGTCGAGCGCCGACTGTTGCCGCCCCGTCATGCATCCGCCATGCTGCGGCGATGTTCGCGCGCTATGATGAGCGAAACCCTCGACTGAAGGAGTTCGCCATGGTCAACGTCGTCAAGAGCGCGAGCATGGGCTCGGGCGAGCACGGATGGTTGCACAGCAGGTTCCACTTCTCGTTTGCCGAGTACTACAATCCCGACAACATGCGGTTCGGGGCGCTGCGCGTGCTCAACGACGACGTGTTCGACGCGTACGGCGGCTTCGACACCCACCCTCACGACAACATGGAGATACTCAGCTACGTGGTGCGGGGCGAGCTCACGCACCGGGACAGCTTGGGCAACGGGAACCGCTTGGGTCGTGGCGACGTGCAGTACATGAGCGCCGGCACGGGAATCCTGCACAGCGAATTCAACAAGACCGAGCACCCTTTGCGGTTCTTGCAGATATGGATTACGCCCGATGAGCAGAACCTCGATCCCGATTACGGGGATCGTCGCTTCGCCTGGGAGGATCGCGTGGGCACGTGGCTTCTTGTGGCGTCGGGGTCGCAGGACGGTCCCATTCGAGTGCACCAGGACGTGCGCATTTCGGTTTCCGCAATAGGCGAGGGCGAGGAGCTGCGCTACGACCTCGAGCCCGGTCGCCAGGCGTACCTCGTGCAGATCGAAGGCGAGGGCACGGTGAACGGATTCTCGCTTGAAGAGGGCGATGCCGCCGAGATCACCGCGGAGCGCGAGGTGGTCGTGCGGGCCGTCGAGCCGTCGCATTACATCCTGCTCGATCTTGCAGCCGAGTAGGGGCGCCTGCTTGCTGTGCGGAGGAGGCCCGCAGCGGTTGCCGCGGGCCTCCTCCATGCTTTCGCGCAGGGGGTTTAGAGGGTCGGAGCCGCAGGCGCTTCGGGAGCCTTCGGTGCTTCGGGCGCTTCCGGGAAGGATGGCGGGTTCGAGGCGCTGCTTTCGCTGCCGCTCGCACCGCCGTCGGAGAACGTGAGCGTCACGTCGCCGCTCATCGTGTGGGCGCTCACGCGGCGTGAAGCCGTGGCGCTGCCCGCCGGAGCGTACACGCTGCCGCTCGCCGACGAGGCTTCGATGACGTACTCGCGATCCGATCCGACGAACGAGGCGCTCACGCTGCCGCTCACGGCATCGAACTTCGCGTCGACGGCGGACACGTTCGTTGCCAGGATGTCGCCGCTGCCCATATGCGCATCGAGGGCGAGGGTGCTCACGCCCCGCAGCAGTTGGCTGCCGCTCGTGGTGTCGAGCTTCACGATTTCGGACGCCTCGATGTCGGAGAGATCCACGTTGCCGCTCATCGTGGTGGCGCTCAGCTGAGAGCACCGAGCGTTCGATATCAGCACGTTGCCGCTGGCCGTGCTCGTCGTGATGTCGTTGGCGACGAGGCGGGCGAGCTTGACGTCGCCGCTCGCGGTCTTCGCTGTGACGGAATCCAAGCCGTCCAGGCCCGTCATGTCCATGCTGCCGCTCATAAGGTCGACGTCGAGCGTGCCGACGTAGCTGCGCGGAACCTTTACGACGGTGGTATGGTCCTCGAACGATCCGATCATCATGATGCCGATGTACGATTCGTGCGACCCCTTGACGGTGATGGTGCCGCCGTTGTCCGTCACGTCGAAGCGCTTCCGTTCGTTCGTCCAGTACGTCACTTCGATGGCGTCGCCGTCGGTTGCCTCGATGCGCACGTTCTGGCCTTCGTCGCGTAGGACGATGGCGGTGTGGGGACTTTCCGCTTCAGGGCGGAACGTCTTCGTGGTGGGAGTCCAGCTGCGTGATTCGGTCGAGAGGTTCTCGGGATTGAACCCGGCCGCCGCGAACGCACCGAAGGAGATGGCGCAGCCGCTGACGACGAGGACCGTTGCCACGATAAGCAACGTCTTCTTACCTTTGGACATGGGTTGCTCCTTCCGGTGCGATCGGGTTGGCGTCGGTGCGCTGCAGCTTGATGAACAGCCCCTTCACCCAGCAGGCGAACGTGTGGGTGAGGTTGACCAGGCCCTTGCTGGCGGTAAGGACGCCGAACCAGGAGAACAGCCCTATGCCGGTGCCGGTAAGCCCGCAGCCGAAGATCCAGGCGCCCGAGATCGGGTGCCCGATGGCCGCGCACCAGGCGAGGCCGAACGCGCCGATGGGCGCGCACAGCAGCAGTACGATCACGGCGGCCCACAGCGCCACGATGACGCCCCAAATGGCCATGTAGATGGAGAGCACCGTGATAGCGAACGCCAACGCCAGCGTCACCCAGATGGGGGAGAGCACGGCCAGCAGCACGATGTTGAGCGTGCGGCTGCCGGTGTTCGCCTTGGCGATGGCCTTCGGAATGGGCGGCGTTTCGGCGATGATCTGCGCTGCGATCGCGTCTACGGAGCCGAGCGCGGCTACGGCTTCGTGCTCAGTCATGCCGTCTTCGATCCTATCCTCGATGGCCTCCGTGTAAAAATTGATCGACTGCTCCACTTCGTATGATGGCAGTTTGCCCAATGCTCGCCGCAGATCGCGTGCGAATTCTGATTTGTTCATCGGTTTGCACCTCGTTTTACGTAGTCGTAGACGTTCATGACGTCATCCCATTCGTCCAGGAAGGTGTTCAGGTAGGCGGTGCCCTCCGGCGTGATCCGGTAGTACTTGCGCAGGCGCCCGTTGTGTTCGACTGCGTACACGGTCAGATATCCCGCTGCTTCCAATCGTTTGAGCAGGGGATAGAGAGTCGATTCCGTGAGGTGCAGGCTTTCGGGGACGTCTTTGACTATCTGGTACCCGTAGGAATCCTGCCGATTGATCGACGCGAGCACGCAGACGTCGAGGAAGCCTCGCTTCAGTTGTGCATCCATTCGCATACCTCCTTTCGCCTTATACTATATGATACATAGTATAAGGCGTCAAGTGGTATGGAGGGCGTGTCGGAGCCGCTTTGTCCGGTGTCGGGGAGCGCGCTCGCCGGTATCGAGTCCCGTCCTTCGCCTTATCGGCGTCTTTTTCGCTGTCAATCGCCGCGGGAGCCGCGTCTCGGCGTGGGCGGGCGGGGCTTCCGCGGCGATTGGGTCTACGGATTTCATCCTCAAGCGAAGATGGTTCTTGAGAGCCTGGGCGCGAATCAAGCTTGCGATGCGCACTTTTGCCCTCAATGTTGCGCTCGGCTTGGTACGCCCCGATCCCGCCCCTGTGCGACCAGGTAAAACGTCCGCGGGGGTGCACGCTTCCAAGGGAGGGCGCGTCCAATGCGCGAACCATGCGCAACATTGAGGGCAAAACCGTGCAGAAAGCGTGACCATGGGCAGCGTTTGCACCCGCGCCCTTCACGCACGTCCCTTGCGCCCGCGCGTCTCCGCATGCCCCGCGCAGCCAAGAAATATCCAAGCGCATAGGGCGTATTTCGCCGCAGGGGCTGCGGGTTTGCTATTATGGTTCGGTTATGGTTTCACCTCTTCCACCCCCGTTGCCGCAAAGCGCGCGACGCGGGTGAAAACGAGAGAAGGAAAGAGCAAGCCCTATGACCCAGCATTTGACCGAACGCGACGTCCGCGACATCGCGGAGTACGCGCGCATCGGGCTTTCCGGCGACGAGGTGGCGCAGATGACCGTCGACCTCAACGCCATCGTGGACAGCCTGAAGCCCATCACCGAATACGACCTTTCCGGGGTCGAGCCCACCTTCCATCCCATCGGCGGCTTGTCCAACGTCATGCGCGAGGATGCCGAAGAGCCCGGCTTCTCGCAAGAGGTCGCGCTTGAGAACGCGCCCAAGCAGCAGGACGGCAGCTTCCTCATCCCGTCCATTTTGGGCGAAGGAGGCGATCGCTGATGACGCAAGCAAGCAACGTGTTCACCTGCATGAGCGTGCGCGCCATTCGGGAAGGTCTTGCCGCGAAGGAGTTCTCGGCGCGCGAGATCGCCGAGGCGTCGCTCGCTCGCGTGCGCGCGCTCGACGGCGCCACGCATGCGTACCTTGAAACCACGCAGCAGCTGGCCTTCGAGCAAGCCTCGAAAGTGGACGCCGCCGTGGCGGCCGGCAATCTGGCTGCGGCCGGCCCCCTCGCGGGCGTGCCGGTGGCGTTCAAGGACAACATGAACCTGGCGGGCACGCACACCACGTGCTCCTCGCGCATGCTGGCCAACTACGTGTCCCCGTACACCGCCACGTGCGCCGCGCGCACCATCGAAGCCGGCGGCATCCCGCTTGGCAAGCTCAACATGGACGAGTTCGCGTTCGGCTCCTCCACGGAGACCAGCGCATTCGGCGCCACCAAGAACCCCTGGGACCTCTCCCGCGTGCCGGGCGGCTCTTCGGGCGGAAGCGCGTCGGCCGTGGCTGCGGGCCTGGCCACCATCTCGCTCGGCAGCGACACGGGCGGCTCCATCCGCCAGCCCGGCAGCTTCTGCGGCATCGTGGCCGTCAAGCCCACGTACGGCGTGGTCTCGCGCTACGGCGTGGTGGCGTTCGGCAGCTCGCTCGACCAGGTAGGGCCGTTCGCGCGCTCGGTCGAGGACGCGGCGTACGCGCTGAACGCCATTTCCGGCCGCGACGCGCTCGACTGCACCAGCCAGGACGTGCGCACGGACTTCACCGCGAATCTGGCGGAGGGCGTGCGCGGCATGAAGATCGGCATCGTGCCGGCGTTCATGGACGCGCAGGGCTTGACGTCGGAAGTGAAGGCGAAGGTCGAGGAAGCGGCCGATCATCTGCGCGCGCTGGGCGCCGAGCTGATCGAGGTGGACCTGCCCAACGCGCAGGCCGCCATGAGCGCGTACTACGTGCTGGGCCCGTGCGAGGCGTTCAGCAACCTGGCGCGTTTCGATTCGGTGCGCTATGGCTACTGCGACCCGGACCATAAAGACCTGGGTGGCCAGTACGAGGCCAGCCGCGCGAAGGGCTTCGGTCCGGAAGCGCGCCGCCGCATCATGCTGGGCAGCTACTTGCTGTCCGCGGGCGTGTACGAGCAGTACTACTACCCGGCGCAGCAGGTCCGCACGCTCATCACGCAGGATTACGCACGCGCCTACGAGCAGGTCGATTGCATTCTCTCGCCTGTTGCCCCGCGCACGGCGTTCACGTTCGGCGAGGTGTCGGACCCCACGGAGATGTACCTGTCCGACATGTTCACCATCTCCATCAACATCGCCGGCAACGGCGGCATGAGCCTGCCGGTGGGGCTGGGCGCCGAAACGGGCCTGCCCGTCGGCGTGCAGTTGATCGCGCCGCCGTTCAAGGACGAGAACATGCTGCGCGTGGCCGCCGCGCTCGAAACGGTGTACGGGCCGGCTCCCGTGGCGCCGGACTTTACGGGCGAGGCTCCGGCTATCAAGACCGCTCCCGCGACCATCCCCGACGCCGCCGATGCGGTTCCGGGCGTCGATCTGCCGGGTTTGCTAACGGAGAAGGGCGCTGCCGACGGCGCTCCCTCGCAGGTGGAAAGGGCAGGTGAGTAGCCATGCGCAAGCTTGAAGAGGTCCTGCAGGATTGGGAGGCCGTCATCGGCCTTGAGATCCATGCCGAGCTCACCACGCTCGACACCAAGATGTTCTGCGGCTGCAAGCTGGAGTTCGGCGCCGAGCCGAACACCCACACGTGTCCCGTGTGCCTGGGGCTTCCCGGGGCGTTGCCGGTTCCCAACCGCTCCGCCATCGAGTCCATCGTGCTGGCGGGCCTGGCTACGAACTGCGACATCGAGAAGCACTCGATGTTCTACCGCAAGACGTACATGTACCCCGACATGTCCAAGAACTTCCAGACCACGCAGGGCCCCGTGGCCTTCTGCATGCGCGGGCATTTGGATTTGGACGTGGACGGCCCGGCTGCGAAGGAGCGCATCGACCTGGACGGGCTCGAGGTGGGCGAGAGCCGCGGCAACGTGACGCGCACGGCCGACGGTTACACCGCGCACGTGGGCATCACGCGCATCCACATGGAAGAGGACGCGGGCAAGATGGTGCACGTGGGCGGCGGCGAGGGCCGCATCGCCGGCGCTACGCATTCGCTGGTGGACTACAACCGCGCCGGCACGCCGCTGACCGAGCTGGTGACCGAGCCCGACCTGCGCACGCCCGAAGAGGCGCGCCTGTTCATGCAGAAGCTGCGCCAGATCTACCTGGCGCTCGGCATCTCGGACTGCTCGATGGAAGAGGGCAGCATGCGCTGTGACGGCAACGTGTCGCTGCGCCGTCGGGGCGCGAAGGAGTTCGGCGTGAAGACCGAGCTCAAGAACATGAACAGCTTCAAGAACCTCCACGACGGCTTGGCCTACGAAATCTGCCGCCAGGCCGAGGTGCTTGAAGAAGGCGGCCAGATCTACCAGGAGACGCGTCACTGGGATCCGTCCCAGAAGCGCACTATCGTCATGCGCGTGAAGGAGACGGCCGACGACTATCGTCTGTTCCCCGATCCCGATCTGGCTCCCTACGATCTGTCCGACGAGTGGATCGAGTCGGTGCGGGCGAAGCTGCCCGAGCTGCCCGCTCAGAAGGCAGCCCGTTTCGAGGACGCGTTCGGGCTCTCGGCCTACGATGCGCGCCATTTGGTGGATCACCGCGTCACAGCGAACTTCTTCGAGGAGTGCATGGAGGCGGCGGGCGCGGACGCAGGTAAGCTGGCGAAGCCCGTGGCGAACCTGGTCATCAACGATGTGACGGCGTATCTGAACGCGCACGAAGACGTTGATTTGGCATCCTCGCCGCTCACGCCCGCGCGCGCGATCGAGCTTGTGGGCTTGCAGGCTCAGGACGTCATCTCGTCCAAGCAGGCCAAGGAAGTGTTCGCAGCCGTGCTCGACGAGGACAAGGATCCGTTGGCCATCGTGGACGAGCGCGGCATGAAGCAGGTGTCGGACACGGGCGCCATCGAGGCTGTGGTGGACGCGGTTCTGGCTGCGAACCCCGACAAGGTGGAGCAGTATCGCGGCGGCAAGACCGGCCTCATCGGATTTTTCGTGGGCCAGTGCATGAAGGAGATGCGCGGCCAGGGCAATCCCAAGGTTATCAACGAACTGCTTGCAAGCAAGCTGGGCTAACGTGACGGGCCGTCGTTCTTCGGGGAGGAGCGACGGCCCGCGGACTTTTGAGAAAGGGGATGCATGGACATCAACGAAATGCTGGTGAATTTCACCGGCGAGGTAAGCGGGTACCTGTACACGTACATCCTGCTGATACTGCTCGTGTTCGTGGGCGTGTACTTCACCATTCGCACGAAGGGCGTGCAGATCCGTTACATCAAGGATATGTTCACGCAGTTGACGGAGAAGAAGCACGTTCAAGGGGAACGCTCCATCTCGTCGTTCCAGGCGCTGATGGTTTCCACTGCCAGCCGCGTGGGCACGGGCAACATCGCAGGCGTGGCCACGGCCATTGCCACGGGAGGCCCGGGCGCGGTGTTCTGGATGGGCTTGATGGCGATCATCGGCGCGGCTTCGGCGTTCGTCGAGTCGACGCTCGCGCAGATCTGGAAGGTGCGCGGCAAGGACGGCGAGTTCCGCGGCGGTCCGGCGTACTACATTGAAAAGGCGCTCGGCGCGCGCTGGTTGGGCATCGTGTTCGCCATTCTGCTCATCCTGTGCTTCGCCTTCGGGTTCAACGGGCTGCAGGCGTTCAACGCGACGTCGGCGCTCGAGTACTACATTCCCGATTACGCCACGAACGGTGCGGCGGTGGCCTGCGGCATCGTGCTGGCCGTCATGACCGCGTTCGTGATCTTCGGCGGTGCGAAGCGCATCAGCATCATCACTTCCATCATCGTGCCCATCATGGCGCTCGGCTATATCGCCATCGCGCTGTGGACCACTATCGTCAACATCGGCGAGCTGCCGGCCGTGTTCTCGCTCGTGTTCGCCTCGGCGTTCGATTTCCAGTCCATCTTCGGCGGATTCGCCGGATCGGTGGTCATGCTGGGCATCAAGCGCGGCCTGTACTCCAACGAGGCCGGCATGGGCTCCGCTCCGAACGCCGCCGCTACGGCCAGCGTGTCGCATCCGGTCAAGCAGGGTCTCGTGCAAAGCCTCTCCGTGTACATCGACACGCTGCTCATCTGCACGTGCTCGGCTATGATGGTGCTCGTGTTCTACGTGCAGGACCCCGAGGCTGCCGCGTCGCTCAACGGCATGCCGCTTGTGCAGATGGCCGTGAACAACTCGGTGGGCGAGATCGGCATTCATTTCATCACGTTCGCCATCTTCGCGTTCGCGTTCTCCAGCTTGATCGGCAACTATTTCTACGCCGAAAGCAACCTGCGCTTCATCAAGGGCAACAGCAAAGTGCTGTTGACGGTGTTTCGCCTGGTGTGCCTGGGCGTGGTGTTCTACGGTGCCGTCAATAGCTTCGACCTGGCGTGGAACCTGGCCGACATCTTCATGGGCTTCATGGCGCTGGTGAACCTGATCGCCATCTTGCTTCTGGGCAAATGGGCGCTGGCTGCGCTCGACGACTACACGCGCCAGCGCAAGCAGGGCGTCGACCCGGTGTTCGTGGCCGACAGCATTCCCGGTTTGCCGAAGACCGATTGCTGGCACGTGTCGGAGGTCGAGGATTACGGCAAGCCTCCGGTGCAGGAGTATCTGGACGAGGCGCTTGATGCGGAGTACGCAGGATTGAAGTAGCGAAGAGTCGGGCGGCTCGGTCGCCCGAGAACATGCACGGGAAGGGAAGCGACTCATGGCAGGCAACGAAAGGCGTCCGGGAGACTGGCAGCGCAAGGATCTGCGACAGAACGCGAACGACCTGGTAGAAGACGATAATCCTAAGAAGTGGTACGACCAGACGTTTTGGATCATCTTCTTCTTGGTGATATTCTGGCCGGTGGGTATCGTGCTGGTGTGGCGCAGCGATTGGCATATCGTGGTGAAGCTGCTCTGCACGGTGTTCGTAGCCGTAACCGTGTACTTCGCGTGGACCATGTCGCAAGCCGTGCAGGCGATGCAGGTTGGCTAAGCGATTCGCGTGCCGCCGTCGTTGAAACGGGCTTTGCGCAAAAAAGGGGCGGGATCCTGATTCGGGTCCCGCCCCTTTTCGTTGTTCGTTCCAATGTGTCCTATACCATTCCTCTATTTTCGTATTTCGTCTCCGAGGTGCACCAGGGCCATACGTCGTGGAGGTAGCCCCAGCCGTAGCCCACCCAGTACACGCTTTCGTGCCGCGCGGCCGTAACGCCGCGCATTACCCGGGATGTCTTGATGTCGTACACGTCTACCGAAACGGTGCGCACGTGGCGAACAGCTAGCTGGTCGCTCACCTTGTTGTAGCTCGCATCGCTTACCACCACATGGGCGGGCGGCGCTTCCTTGCTCTTCCACTGCACGAGCGGTTTCGGACGCCCCTTGGGGTAGTCGCCGGTATGGGTGTTGCTGGTGCGGGTCGCGAGCATAGTGAAGCCTAGCGCGCGCAGTTCGCTGAAGATGTTGCTTGCGTCGCTCATGTTCAGCTCGTAGTCGTGAAGGGGCCTTTGGTTGTACTTGATCTTTCGGATCTGGGGCAGGTTTGCTTCCATCTGCTGCCATTGAGCCAGATTGAGATCGCCGGTGAACGAGTACATCAGGACGTCTTCGCGATCTACGCTCTTCCCGAACGAAGCGTTTCCGAAGTATGCATCGTCGTACATGCGCCCGGAAAGCGGGCCGGTGTGGTTGTCGAGCGAATACACATGCTCGTTGATCAAGCAGCGTATTTTTTTGTTCGCAAGCGGCTCGGTTGCTTGGCGCAGCGGGGACTTCTGGAACTTTTCCTTATAGGTCATAGATTCTTGGTCCCACACGCGCTCTCGTTGCCCAACAAGCTTCTTCAACACCTGATCTGCCTGTTTCTTGAGGTCTTCTTTGGCGAGCGTGGCGTTGAGTTTCTCGGCGTCAGTGCCAGTGCCCTCGACTGCCGAAAGGTATGCCATGGACGACATGTAGCCGTACAGGTACGAGGTGATCATGCAGCCCAGGTACACGTCTTTGATCTCGAAGGTTTCCGGATCCCAGTTGTAGTACGTTTCGATCCAGTTGTAGTAGTCGCTCACCACGTCTTTGGTACCGGTTCCTGTGATCATGCTGCCCAGGTTCACCGTGTCGGCGTACACGGTGGTGCTGAGCAGCCCGTTTTTGGCGTCGATGGCTTGCTTGAAGTTCGTCAGCGTCTCCTGGTTCTCGTCCGTCAATTTTTCGAAGACCTCCGCGTCCGCGCCTCCGTTCGCCAGTTCTTCCTTTGTCATGCTCCCGATGGTTGCCGTGTACAGGGTTCCGTAGCTGTTCAGATGGTCCATGAGCCACTTCACCTGGTACCAGTCCGACTCGAAGCCGCCGCGCTTGTCGATGGCGCGCAGCTGGATAGCCAGGTTGTCAACGCTGGTTTCCATGCGCGTGAGCTGGCCCTTCATCTGATTCAGTTCGTCAAGCACGTCCTTGATGTCGTATTGGGGGCCGGTTTCCAGCAGCGCGGCGATGATACCCAGGATCTGCGAGATGCCCTGGCCGATGTTGGATGGGTCGGACGAGCAGAAGTAGCTGATAGCCGAAACCAGCTTCTCCAGCACCTCGAACACCATTTTCGCGGTGCGCATGTCGTCCTCTTGGCTGTAAAGCGCCGTTCCACCTACGATGTTGGCCAGCGATTCGTCGGAGAGGTTGATGGCGCAGGGTCCCTGGGCGATGCCCAGCTTGTTGAGGACCACGCCGTCGGCCAGGTCGACCTCGTGGCCGCACATGAGCTGCGTCATCTCGTTGAGGAACTGCTCCCGAGCCTTTTCTTTTTCCTCCTTTTCAGAAAGGCCGCTTCCGGCGTACGCGTCAACATAGGCGCCATACCAGCTTTTCACCGTGGCGGCGTCGATGGCGAAATCGAAATCGAAGCCGTTCTTGCGCACCTCGGTGAACTTCACGGCTCCTGGGTTCTTTTCCAGGATTCCCTCGTCTCCCGATTCGCTGGTGTCGTAGCCGGGGGGGAGGGTGGGGGCTTGACCCGGTAGGGTGATCTGGGAGTTGTTGGTCAGGCTGGAATCGGTGATATTCACGCTGCCGTCCAGTGCGCTGAACTCAACCGTGCTGTGCACGGTCAGGGAACCGTCCTTGTTTTCCGTGACGCTTTCCGCCTTTACCGTGCCGTACGGAACGGCTGCTGCGGCATCGGCGGTGGAGACAGCGTCTTCGGTAGCATCGTCTCCATCATAGTAATAGGGGTGCGCGATGGCGACGGGGGCTTCTCCGTCAAGGGCGGCTGGATCGACGGTAAGCTGGTCGTCGGCATCGAGGGCGGCGGACAGCGCCTTGAACTGGTTGAGCGGCGTGTCGGCGGTTACCGTCACGGCAAGGGTGCCGCGCGTCGCGTCGTTCGCGTCGACGGTAAACGACGCAGCGGATAGGGCTCGATCGCTGAAGGCGAAATGCGCAGCCTGCGCGCCTGCAGAGAACCGCCCGTTCTCGAGCGAAACGGGGAAGGTGAACGTGCTGTTTTCGTAGGAACCCTCGTCAACATCGAACGTGATGAGGGCCCCTTCGACGGCCAGCGTGGCTTCGCCGCTTGCGGCGGCGTCGGCGAACGATCCCGGGCCGAAGATCATGACTCCTCGCGCGCCCGGTGCCCCAAGGTCGCCTTCGAGGGTGACGGCGAGGGCCGATCCCTCGGTGCCGTCGAGCATCGTCGCGGTTCCGGCATGTTCGACGGCGGTGACGGACAGGTTTTTGAAATCGCCGTCGAGCGAGATGGCGTCGATGGACGGCTTGTCGGCGAAGGGCAGGCTGGACACCAGGTTGATCCGGGCGCGTTTCGCATTCGCCGAGGCGGCTGCTCCGTCGACCACTTCCACGTTCGCTTGGGAGAACGCGGCTTCCTGGTCGGTGGACCCAACCGTGAGCGTGGCGGCTACGGTGGCGCCCGGCACGGTGCAGGTTGCGGAACCTTCGAGGGTGAACGAGGTCACCGCGCCCTGTTCGCTCGCTTCGTCAGCGTGGGCTTCGCGCGGCACCAGGGGCGCCAAGCCCGCTACGAGCACGACGCTCATGAGCGCCCCCATGGTCCCCTTCGCCCGGCGGCTGCGCGCCTGCTTGCGCGAGAACGTGGCGGCCGCCAGCGCGATGAAGCCCGCAGCTGCAGCGGCCGCCAGCGCGATGCCGGCGGCGCTTCCGCTATCGCCCGTGGGCGCAAGCCGCTTGAACAGGGAGGATTCGAACAAGACGTTCAGCTTCAGCTCGATCGTTTCGCCAGCTGCCAGCGTGTCGGCCTCACGAGCCGTGGCATCGCCGTCGCGAGCCAGCTTCACGCCCTGCGGCAGTTGGGCTTCCAGCCGCACCTTGTTCCAGGTGACAGGCGTGTTGTTCGCAACGGAGAACGTGACGACGGCCTGATCGCCGGGTTCGTACGCGTCCTTGTCGAACGAGCCGACGATCTTCGGGATGGGCGGGTCGTCGGCTCCTGCTTCCTCGGCGTACGCATGCGCGGGAAGCGCGCAGGCGACGGCGATCAGGAGCGCTGCGATCATCGCAAAAGCAAGCGGCATGGATGCGGAGGCTGGTGTGGGGCGCGTCATGGTGCCTCGATTCTATGGCAGGGCGGACCGTTTTACTGGTAAACGCATCAGCGATAGTATAAAACACCAGATGCGTACAGAAGGCGCCGGATCCGCAGAAGATCGTCTCCGGCGCGAGGATTTGTCTTCTTTCGGGTCGCTTGCCGGTTGCGTTTGGTCGCGATCGCGCGCGGCGTCCCGCAAGCGCCTCGTGTTTGGGATGCGTGGGATTTTTGACGTTTGCCCGATTACCCTCGCATCGAATGCTTCTTGTGCGCTATCATTTCGGGCGAAAAAGGTGATCTGGTCTGTACGAGTTGCACAAGGATGCTGATATGACGAATTTTTTTCACGGCCGCACGGCTGTTCTGGCGGGGCACGGGTTCGATGAGAATGGCCCCTATCTGTTGATTAACGATGTGGACCGAGCGGAGCAGCTGCGCTTTTCGGTTCTGGGCAAGACTTTCTCGCTCAAGCGACTGCCGCGACGTCGCTGCGTAGGGCGTTTCGACTTGGAAACGCAGGTGAAAAGCACGTGCCCGCTCAACGTGGAGCTGCTGCCCGATGCGAAGGAAACCATGTGCCCCGCGTGTATCGAAGCCACGGGCTTCAACCCTTCGTTCTACTATGCCGACTTTATTTCCGCCCAGCAGCGCGCTTACAATCTGACGCCGCATTTCACGTACCTGGCCTATTTCTCGCCCCAGCACGTGAAGGCCGGCATCTCGTCTGAAACGCGCGGCATCGAGCGCTTGCTCGAGCAGGGCGCTCGTGCGGCTCGCATTGTGGGGCGGTTCGGCTGTGCGGACGATGCGCGCGAACTGGAAGCCGCGCTGTGTTCGCAGCAGGGCATTCTGGAAACCATGCGCGCTTCCGTGAAGACGAAGCTGCTCGTCGAGGCGCGGTTCGACTTTTCCGAGGCGAAGCGCGTGCTTGACGCTACGGCGGAGCGCTTGGGCCTTGAGGACGCCGAGCCGGCGCAGGATCTTTCGCCCTACTACTTCGGCGGCCCGTCGCCTGACGTGCACGACCTGCAGATTCCCGATGGGCACGAAGGCGAATGCGGCGGCCGTTGCATCGGCATGGTGGGCGGCGCGCTCGTTTTCGAGCAGAGCGGCACCAACTACGTGGTGGCGGTGAAGGATTGGGAGTCCCATGAGGTCGAGCTTCTAAAGGATGAGGTCATCTGCGAATACGCCTTCGAGCCTCAGCAGTTCTCGCTGTTCTAGGTTGTTCGCGGGCCGCTGTGCGGGCGGCGGCGCACGCGCTGGCGGGAGAGCGGTGGTCGTTTGGGCGGCTGACCCGCCTCCTGCTTGCGCCGCTGGCAGGCGAAGCGAGGCGCAGGGGTGCGCCATCGGTTCGTTTTTGGCTTCGAAGGGGTGTGCGTCCCTTTTGTGCATGTGCGGGTGTTTGCGATTGCCGCGCGGAGGTCTTGCCTCGATGCTGCCGGAGTGGACGAAGGCCCTACGTGTGATTGCGTGCTCGCGGCCTCCGCGCAGAGGCATTGCGACTCCTGCGCAGATGCCTTGCGCACGAAAAATCCCGTTTGCTGGCAGGTTTTGACGTTTAGGGGTCGTCAGGGCGAGCGTCCTGTCCGCCGCTGTGCGGCTTGCTTTGCGTTTCGCCTGCTCATAGCGCTGGTCTGCTGCATCGCGCGTTCGCGGGCGTTCGTCCTGCTGCTTTCGAAGACCTCAAACCGTCAAAACCTGCCAGCGAAGGCGGTTTTTCGTGCGCGCCCCCTTGCTTCGAGTTGCAAATGCCGTGTCGGTCCTTCTTGCTGCTGCTCGTGAATAGCGAGCAGGCTCCGCCGCCGCGCGCACGCGTCGAAGCTGGCGCTTCTGGCGACATGCCTTGTCGCCGCTTGCACGCAGCGCATCGCTGCTTTTGCCGGTAAACCGCTCTCGATGTGCCGTTCGCGTCGTAAAATGCAGGCAATCCCATATTCTTCTTGCTTTACTACTCTACTGTGATAAAGTACGACGCACGGGGCGGGTTCGCGACCGCAGCGTGGAGGCGCGCGGGGCAACGCAAGCCGCGCAGCAACGCAAGCCGCACGGCAACGCAAGCCGCGCCGCCACGCAGCGCGCCCGCGGCCACAACGCCGCAGCGCGCCATAACGAACAGGTGCAATGCCAAGACGAGCAGGGAAGAGGAGCCGATGAATTTCGCAACGCCGGCAGGTTTCAGAGACGTGCTGTCAGAAGAAGCGCAGCAGCGCGAGCTCATCGCACGCGCCGTGCAGGATCGGTTCGCTTCGTGCGGATACGCGCCCATCGAAACGCCCACGCTCGAAGCGATGGACGTCATGCGGGCGAGCGGCCGTCTGCCCGGATCCCCCTTCAAGTTCTTCGACTCGCAAGGCGACCTGCTGGCCATGCGTCCCGACGTAACGTTGCAAGTGGCGCGCATGGTGGCCACGCGGCTGCCGGGCCAGCCCGGGCCGTTCCGGTTCCGCTACATGCAACGCGTGTTCCGCGAGGCCGAAGTGGAGCTGCAAGCCGCCGCGCGCGAACTTACGCAGATGGGCGTCGAGTGCATCGGCGTGTCGGGCCCCGAGGCCGATGCCGAGGTGGTGGGGCTTCTCGCCGAGGCGCTTTCCCTGGCGGGCGTACGCGATTGCACCATGGCGCTTGCCACGGTGGGCGTCCTGCGCGCGCTTCTGGAGGCAAGTGGCGCGCCCGCTTGGTGGAAGGAGCAGGTGCTCGATGCGTACCACGCCTCGAACTTCGTGGAGCTCGATCGCTTGACAAGCCCCGAGGGGGCGGTCCCGCCGGTCGATCCCGTCTCGAATCCCGATCGCTTCACGGGTCGCGTCGCGGTCCCTCCGGTGTTCGCCGCCGCCATCCGCGCGCTGCCGCGCGTCCGCGGCGGCCGCGAGGCGATCGACGAGGTACGTGCGCTCGTGGCGCCGTTGGGTTGCGAAGACGGCCTGGACGACTTCGCTCGCACGTACGACCTGCTTGCGCAAGCGGGGCTCGGCGCGCGCATCCTGGTCGATTTCTCGGTCATGAGCTCGTTCGATTATTACACGGGCATCGTGTTCGAGGCGTACGCGCCGGGCGTGGGCGCGCCTTTGGGCAGCGGCGGTCGCTACGACAACATGATCGCCGCGTACGGCCAAAGCCGTCCCGCCGCCGGCTTCGCGTTCTTCCTGGAGCAGGCGATGGCCGCTGCCGCCCGCGAACGGGCGGCGGTGCCCGAGGACGAGCGTCCCCTGCGCGTCGCGGTTCCCAAGGGCTCCCTGAACCCGGGCACCATCAAGGCGCTGGCCGATGCGGGCCTGGATGTGTCGGGCCTTGCCGATTCGGGGCGCCAGCTCATCATCAGCAACCCCGGCGTGGATTACGTCATCGTGCGGCCCACTGACGCGCCCGTGTTCGTGGCGCTGGGCGCTGCCGACTGCGGCGTCTGCGGAAAGGACTCGCTTCTGGAGGCGTCCCCCGACGTCGTGGAGCTGGTGGACCTGCGGTTCGGAGCGTGCCGCTTCGTGGTGGCCGAACCTGCCGGCGCGGCCGAGGCCACGGCGGCGCACCATCGCGAGCTGGGATCCATCCGCGTGGCTACGAAGTACCCGCGCATCACGCAGGCCCACTACGCGAAAACGGGCACGCAGGTGGAGATCGTGAAGCTGCACGGCAACATCGAGCTCGCCCCCTTGACGGGCATGGCCGAGCGCATCGTGGACATCACGGCCACCGGCACCACGCTCAAGGAGAACGACCTCGTGGTGGTCGAAGAGGTGCTGTCGTCGACCGCTCGGTTCTTCGCGAACGCCTGCGCGTTTCGCACGGACGCTCGTATCGTACAATTGGCCCAGGCATTGCAGCAGGGCGCGGATGCGCCCGCGTCGCAGCAGAATGCAGAACAGGAGTAAGCCCATGCGTCGTGTTACCCTTGCACCCGGCGAAGTATTCTCGAACGCCCACCTCAAGCGCACCGGCGCTTTCAACGCCGAGGCCCTTGCGGCAGCCACCGACATCATCGCGGATGTGCGCGAGCGCGGCGACGCGGCCTTGCGCGACTACACCGAGCGCTTCGACGGCGTGCGCGTGGATGATTTCCGCGTGCCCTATGCCGACATTGCCGAAGCGGTGACCCGCGTCGACGACCGCACGGTCAAGGCGCTGCGCCAGGCAGCCGACCAGATCCGCGACTTCCACGAGCGCCAGCGCCAGCAAAGCTGGTTCACCGTGCGCGAGGACGGCGCGCTCGTGGGCAGCAAGGTGGAGCCTTTGGAGTCGGTGGGCATCTACGTGCCGGGCGGCCGCGCGCTCTATCCGTCCACCGTGCTCATGAACGCCCTGCCCGCCGCCGTGGCCGGCGTGCCGCGCATCGTGTGCGTTACGCCTCCCGCTCCCGGCGGGGGCGTGGACGCGGCCATTCTGGAGGCCTGCCGCATTTCGGGCGTGACCGAGATCTACACGGTGGGTGGCGCGCAGGCCGTAGGGGCGCTGGCGTACGGAACCGAATCCATCGAGCCGGTGGCGAAGATCACGGGTCCCGGCAACGCCTACGTGGCGGCTGCGAAGAAGATCGTCTCGGGCGATGTCGGCATCGATATGATCGCGGGCCCGTCAGAAGTGTGCGTGGTGGCCGACGCCACGGCCGATCCGGCGCTCGTGGCCATCGACCTCATGGCCCAGGCCGAGCACGACCCCTTGGCGGCGTGCTACCTGGTCACGTTCGACGAAGCGTACGCCGACGAGGTGGAGCGCATGGTCGAGCGGCACCTGGAGTCCTCCACGCGCGCCGAGATCACGGCCGCGTCCCTTGCCGACCAGGGGCTCGTGGTGGTGTGCGACAGCATGGACCAAGCGCTCGAAGCCGTGAACGTCATCGCGCCCGAGCACCTGGAGCTGCACGTCGACCACGCCTTCGATCTTTTGGGCGCCATTCGCAACGCGGGCGCTATCTTCCTGGGCGCTTGGACGCCCGAGGCTGTGGGCGACTACGTGGCCGGCCCGAACCACACGCTTCCCACGGGCGGCACGGCGCGCTACGCGAGCCCGCTCTCGGTCGACGAGTTCGTGAAGAAGTCGAGCGTCATCCAGTACTCGTCGGCTGCGCTCGCTCGCGATGCGGAAGCCGTCATGACCATCGCGAGCCATGAAGGCCTGTGGGCGCATGCGAAGAGCGTCGAGATGCGCAAGAACCTGCTGGAATGCGGGAACGTGTTCGGGGCCGGGGACGGCGGTGCCGATGCGTAGCGTACGCCTTCCTGCCCCGCAGCTGGCGAGTCTTTCGCCGTACGATCCGAAGTACCTGCCGGCCGAGGCGTTTTTGTCGGCGAACGAGAATCCGCACGACGTGAACCAGGACATACGGCACGAGATCATGCGCGAAGTGAAGCGCCTGCCGCTCAATCGCTACCCGGATCCGCTGGCCAACGACCTGCGTGACATGATCGCCGAGGCGAACGGTCTGGATCGCGATCAGGTGCTCGTGGGCAACGGAGGCGACGAGCTGCTGTTCAACATGGCTCTGGCGTGGGGCGGCCCCGGGCGCACGTTTTTGAACCTGCCGCCCACGTTCTCGGTCTACGACAACAACGCGCGCCTGACGGGCACGACGGTGGTCGACGTGCCGCGCCGGGCCGACTACTCCATCGACGAAGAGGCCGTGCTGGCGCGGGTGGCACAAGGCGACATCGATTACTTGGTGGTGACCAGCCCGAACAACCCCACGGGACAGCTGGCCGGCGAGACGTTCATGCTGGAGCTGCTCGACGCGACGGACGCGCTCGTCATGGTGGACGAGGCGTACTTCGAGTTCTCGCGGCAAACCATGCGCCCGTATCTCGATCGCCACAAGAACCTGGTGATCCTGCGCACGTTCTCGAAGGCGTTTTCCCTGGCGGGCGTGCGCATGGGCTATCTTCTGGGCGACGCGGACGTGGTTCGGGAGTTCGCCAAGGTGCGCCAGCCGTATTCGGTCGACGCGGTTTCGCAGGCGGTGGCTCGGGTGGTGTACGCGAACCGCGCGAAGTTCGAGCCCGGCATCCGGCGCATCATCGAGGAGCGGGCTCGCGTGATCGAGGGCTTGCGCAAGATTCCCGGCGTCAAGCCGTTTCCGTCGGATGCGAACTACGTGCTGTTTCGCATGGAGTCGGCGGCGCAGACCTGGCAGGCGCTGTACGATCGCGGCATCTTGGTGCGCGATCTGTCCCGGGCTGCGCATTTGGAGGATTGCCTGCGCGTGAGCATTGGAACGCCGCAGGAGAACGATCGGTTTTTGCGCGCGCTGCGCGACATCGTCATGGAGAAGAGGTAGCTATGGCCGAGCGGGGCATGCGACGTGCGCGGGTCGAGCGCGCGACGAACGAAACGGACATCAAGCTGTCCGTCGACCTGGACGGAACGGGGCGCGCCGACGTGGAGACCGGCATCGGGTTTTTCGACCACATGCTGTGCGCGTTTGGGCGGCATGGGCTGTTCGATCTGGAGGTACGCGTCAAGGGCGACCTGGAAGTGGACGGGCACCATACGGTGGAGGATGCCGGCATCGTGCTGGGGCAGGCGTTCGCCCGCGCGCTTGGCGACAAGCGCGGCATCCGTCGCTTCGGGTCGCTCATGCTTCCCATGGACGAGGCGCTGGTGTTGGCGGCGTGCGACCTTTCGGGGCGCGGGCAGCTGCACTGGGACGTGGACGTTCCTCCCGTTATGCTGGGAACGTTCGACGCAACGCTGGCCAAGGAGTTCTTCATCGCGTTCGCCGCGAACGCCGGCGTGACCTTGCACGTGCGCAAGCTGGCGGGAGAAAACGTCCACCACGTGCTGGAGGCGGCGTTCAAGGCCGTCGCGCGGGCGCTGCGCGAAGCCGTCGAAGCCGACCTGCGCGCTGCGGGCGCGCTGCCCACCACGAAGGGCGCCCTGTAGAGCGTCCCGACCGGCGAGCGGGCACCATACGCCCGCTTTCCGGCCGACCCGTATTGGCAAGCAGAGATTGGAATGCTTGAAACATGATAGCCGTTGTCGATTACCATAAAGGGAACCTGAAGAGCGTGGCGCGCGGCCTGGCTGCGGCCGGCGGCGATGCGGTCGTCACCGACGATGCGAGCGTGATAGCCCGCGCCGACGCCGTGGTGCTTCCGGGGGTGGGCGCGTTCGCCGATGCATCGGCCTCCATGCGCGCGCTGGGGCAGGCCGACGTCGTGCGGGCCCGCATCGCCGCGGGCGTTCCCTTTCTGGGCATTTGCCTGGGACAGCACCTCATGTTCGAAGAGGGCGTCGAAGGCGCGCCCGAGGCCGATGACGAAGCGTCGTCGAACAATGCGCCCGGCCTTGCCGTTCTTCCCGGCGTGGTGGCCAAGATGCCCTCCGTCGATGCGTCGGGCCGGCTTCACAAGGTGCCCCATGTGGGCTGGAACACGGTGGAGGTGACGGATCCGGCCTGCCCTTTGCTCAAAGGCGTCTCATCGGGCACTTATTTCTACTTCACGCACAGCTACGTTGCGCCTTCTGGACCCTTCGTTGCAGCTGAGACCACGCACAGCGTGCCGTTTCCCAGCGTGGTGCAGTACGGGCAGGCGGCGTTCGGCGTGCAGTTCCATCCCGAGAAAAGCTCGGACGCGGGCGCAGCACTGCTGCGCAATTTCGTCGACATCGTGAAAGGGGCGTAGCATGCATTTGCTTCCCGCTATCGACATCCTGGGCGGCAAGGCCGTCCGCCTGGCAAAGGGCGACTACAGCCAGGTGACCGTGTACAACGACGACCCCGCCGCGCAGGCGCAGCTGTTCGAGGAAGAGGGCGCGTCCTGGCTGCATGTGGTGGACCTTGACGGCGCGAAGTCGGGAGCGCCCGAGAACATTGCCATCATCGAGCGGATTCTCAAAAAGACCCTGCTCAAAGTGGAAGTGGGTGGCGGCGTTCGGTCGCTCGACACCCTTGCGCGCTTGGCGGACGCGGGCGTGTCGCGCATCGTGCTGGGCACATCGCTCGTGGCCGATCCGTCGTTTGCGGAGGCCGCGATCGACGCGTACGGCAAGCTTTTGGCTGCGGGCGTCGACGCGAAGGGCGGGGAAGTGGCCGTTTCCGGTTGGCGCGAAGGTTCGGGCGTTGCCGCCGAGGAGCTGGCTCGCCACGTTTCCCAGCTGGGATTTCGTCATCTCGTCTACACCGACATCGCACGTGACGGCATGCAGACCGGCATCGAGGCGCAGGCGTACGTGCGCATGGCGCAGGCGTTCGGGCATCCCGTGGTCGCGTCGGGCGGCGTTGCGGGCGTAGCCGACATCGAGCGCTTGGCTCCCGTTGCCGCGAGCATCGAGGGCGTCATCGCGGGCCGGGCCATCTACGAAGGCGCGCTTTCGGTTGCCGAAGGGGTGCGCGCCTGCGAGGCTGCAACGCGCGCTGCCGAAGCGGCGGCCGTACAGGCGAACCCGTGCGGCGTCGCCCTGCCGACGAAGCCGGCCATCGGCCCGGACGAGCCGCATCCGGCGCCCGTCATGCCCTGTTGATCCATGGCCACCGCCGCAGGTGCGGCGTACGATGCAGTCAAAAAGGGGATCGACAAGCTGTTCAAGGGCAAGCAAAGGTAGGACGGATGAAGAAGGATCGCCGGGCGTTTCTTGCCGACGGCGCGAACGACGGGTAGGAAAGGACAGGCATGCTAGCAAAACGGGTCATTCCCTGCATGGACGTCAAGAACGGGCGCGTGGTGAAGGGCGTCAACTTCGTGAACCTGCGCGACGCGGGCGATCCCATCGAGCTTGCCCAGCGCTACGATCAGCAGAAGGCCGACGAAGTCATCTTCTTGGACATCACCGCCACCAGCGACGACCGGGCCACTACGGTGGAACTGGCCAGCCGCGCGAGCGAGGAGTTGCACCTGCCGTACTGCGTGGGAGGCGGGTTTCGCAGTGTGGCCGACATGCGCACCATGATCGCGGCCGGTGCCGACAAGGTGTCGGTGAACTCGGCCGCCGTGGCTGATCCCGACCTGATATCCCAGGCTGCAGCGGCGTTCGGGTCGCAAGCTATCCTGTGCGCCATCGACGCGAAGAGCGTGGCGGGCAATCCGAACAAGTGGGAGGTGTACGTGGCTGGCGGCCGTAAGGCAACCGGCATCGACGCGGTGGAGTGGGCGCAGGAGGCGGTTCGGCGCGGAGCAGGGGAGATCCTGCTCACCAGCATGGATCGTGACGGCAGTCGCGACGGGTTCGACTGCGCCCTCACGCGCGCCGTGGCGCGGGCGGTGAACGTGCCCGTCATCGCAAGCGGCGGCGTGGGCAAGCTGGAGCATTTCGCCCAGGGGATCATCGAGGGAGAGGCCGACGCCGTGCTGGCCGCGAGCGTGTTCCATTTCGGCGAGCTGACGGTGCGCCAGGTGAAAGAGCACATGCGCGCGCAGGGAATCCCGGTAAGGTTGTGATCATGGACGTTTCCGCTCTTTCGTACAACGAGGCCGGCCTTGTGCCGTGCATCGTCCAAGACGCCGACACGCTTGAAGTGCTCATGATGGCGTGGATGAGCGAAGAATCCCTGCGCCTGACGCTCGAGCGCGGCGAAACCGTGTTCTGGAGCCGCAGCCGCCAAGAGCTGTGGCACAAGGGCGCCACCTCGGGAAACGTCCAGAAGCTGGTCGAACTGCGCTACGATTGCGACGCCGACACGCTGCTCGCTCTGGTGAACCCGGCCGGCCCCGCTTGCCATACCGGCGCGCGCAGCTGCTTTTACCGGGTCGTGGAATAGGGTCGCGGCGACGGCCTTTCGTCTGCGCCCTTCGCCCGGCCGCGCGCTGATCCGTAGCCGTACCTCCATCGCAAATACACGCATCGACCTCGTTTTTGCTTGAACGATATGATGACATGCGCTACCATAAAGCCAGTTCTTTTGCCTTTCAAGGAAGAAAACCCATCACATTGCATCTCATTCACGGGACTCATGCGCGCCTTCGCGCGCGTTTCACACTGATACGTCACAACATAAGGAGGACTGGGTGAAGTTTTTTCTGGACACCGCTGACCTGACCGAAATCGAGGAAGCGGCTAGTTGGGGAGCGCTCGCAGGCGTGACCACGAACCCCACGCTGTATGCGCGCACGGGCGGCAAGCTGTCCGATTTCCACAACCACATCAAGCGTATCTGCGACATCGTGGACGGACCGGTTTCCGCCGAGAGCGTAGCCATGACGCGCGACGAGATCGTGCGCGACGGCCGCGAGCTGGCCGCCATCGCCCCGAACGTGGTCGTGAAGGTTCCCACCATGGTCGAGGGCCTGGCTGCCACGCGCACGTTGGCCGACGAGGGCATTCCCGTCAACATGACGCTGTGCTTCAGCGTGCCCCAGGCCATCCTGGCCGCGCGCGCCGGCGCTCGCTACATCAGCCCGTTCGTGGGTCGCTTCGACGACATCTCCGACGACGGCCTGGACCAGCTGAGCAAGGTTGTTGCGGCTATCGGCAACTACGATTACTCCGACAACACGGTCAACCACGAGCAGGTGGAGATCATCGCCGCTTCCATCCGCAGCGCGAACCACGTGACGCAGGCGGCCCTCATGGGCGCCGACATCGCCACCGTTCCGTTCGGCGTGCTCAAGAAGATGGTTCAGCACCCGCTGACCGATCGCGGCCTGGATTCCTTCATGAAGGACTGGGAGAAAGTGCAGAACGCATGAGCGAAAACGAAGCATCGACTGCGGAGGGCGCACCCGAGGCGCCTTCCGCTCCCACTCCGCGTCGCCGCCGTTCCACAAGCGTGAGGACGAAGTCCGCGGCCAGCAAGGCGGAGAAGTCGGCGGAGCCCGCGAAGGCGGATGCAGGCGAAAAGCCCGGTAAGGAAGCTCCGTCGGCCCAAAGCGACAAGGCCGATTCGTCCGCGTCCGAGCGTCCCGCTCAGGCAAGCAAGACGCCTCGCAAGTCGACGAGGGCGAACGGCAAGGACGCGGCTTCGCAGTCTTCCGGCTCGACGAACAGGCGCTCGAACCAAGGGCAAAGCCAAAGTAACAAGGGCGGCTCCAACCAGAACAACCGCCAGCGGCAGAACAACAACAATCGCCAGAAGCAAGGCGGGCAGCAGAACGGCGGCAACCAGAACTTCCGCCGCCAGCGCCGTCCTCACAGCAATCAGGGCGGTCGCGAAATGCAGCCCAGCGTGTCGCGCGACGATCTGAACAAGCTCAAGGTTGCCGAGCTGCGCGAAAAGGCAGCGGAGCTGCAGATCGACGTGACGGGCCTCAAGAAGGCCGAGCTGGTCGAAGCCGTGTTCGAGGCAAGCGTCAAGGCCGAGGGCTTCATCGAGGTGTCCGGCATCCTGGACATCCTGGCCGACGGCTACGGCTTCCTGCGCACCCAGGGCTACCTTCCCAGCGAGTCGGACTGCTACGTGGGATTGTCCACCATTCGCCGCAACGGCCTGCGCAAAGGCGATCTGGTAAGCGGCCAGACGCGCCCGGCGCGCGAGAACGAGAAGTACGCGGCCATCCAGAAGGTCACGTCCGTCAACGGCACGCCCATCGAAGAGCTGGGCAACCGCGTGCGCTTCGGCGACCTCACGCCGGTCTATCCGGACGAGTGCCTCAGCATGGAACACGGCAAGAACACCGTCACGGCGCGCGTCATCGACCTGGTCAGCCCCATTGGCAAGGGTCAGCGCGGCCTGATCGTCAGCCCCCCGAAGGCGGGCAAGACCACTATCCTCAAAGACATCGCGGCGGCCATCAGCGCGAACAACCCCGAAGTGCACCTCATGTGCCTGCTGGTGGACGAACGCCCCGAAGAAGTCACCGACATGGAGCGCTCCATCAAGGGCGAGGTCATCTCCTCGACCTTCGACATGCCCACCGAAAACCACATTGCCGTGTCCGAGCTGGTCATCGAGCGCGCGAAGCGCCTGGTGGAATGCGGCAAGGACGTCGTCGTGCTGCTGGACTCGCTCACGCGTCTGGCGCGCGCCTACAACCTGGCGCAGCCGGCGTCGGGCCGCATCCTGTCCGGCGGCGTGGACTCGACGGCGCTCTATCCGCCCAAGCGCTTCCTGGGCGCCGCGCGCAACATCGAGCACGGCGGAAGCCTGACCATCCTGGCGTCGGCCTTGGTGGACACGGGCTCGAAGATGGACGAGGTCATCTTCGAGGAATTCAAGGGCACGGGCAACATGGAGCTCAAGCTGGACCGCAATCTGGCCGATCGCCGCATCTTCCCGGCCATCGATCCGGTGGCGTCGGGCACGCGCAAAGAGGACCTGCTGCTTGATCCGCAGGAGGCGCCGCTCATCTGGGCCGTTCGCCGCATCCTGGCCAACACGAACAGCACCGAGCGCGCCATGGACATGCTCATCAAGTCGCTCAAGCAGACCGAAACCAACCAGGAGTTCTTGGTTCGCACCGCCAAGAAGGCGCAGCATACCAAGGCCGACGGCACGGTGGAGTTCTAAGCGAGTTGTCATGCGTTCGCTACCGAAGCGAAGCTTCGCCGTTCTATAATGAGCGCATGATGAGGAACCGCGTCCCTTGGGCGCGGTTCCGTGACGCTTTCGCTTGATCGACCCTGCAATTCGTACCAGGAGGGCCCATGTCCCAGGAAAACAACAACTGGCAGCAGCAGGTGTGGCAGCAGCCTGCTGCGCCTCAGCCGTCCCCGCAGCCTGCCGGCGGCTACGCGCCGCAGCCTGCCGGCGGCTACGCGCCGCAGCCTTACGCGCCGCAGCCGCAGCCCAAAAAGCGCGGATGGATCGTGGCGCTCGTCGCCGTCGTGCTCGTTTTCGTGCTCATAGCCATGAGCATGTGGTCGTGCACGTCCATCATGTCGTCGTCCATGGGCTCGCTTGGAGCCGTCGGGTCGCTCGGCGAAACCTCAATGTCCGAGGCCGACTTCCTGACCTCGGATGCGGTGGGGGTCATCGACATCGACGGTACCATCCAGTACGACGGCACCACCTCGTCGCCCGAAGGGTTGAAGGCCCAGCTCGATCGCGCTGCGCAGAACACCTACATCAAGGCGGTCGTGCTGCGCGTGAACTCCGGCGGCGGCACGGCTACTGCCGGCGAGGAGATGGCGGCGTACGTCAAGAAGTTCTCGGAAGATACCGGCAAGCCCGTGGTGGTGTCGAGCGCTTCCGTGAACGCGAGCGCGGCCTACGAGATTTCCAGCCAGGCCGACTACATCTTCACGGCCAAGACCACGGCCATCGGCGCCATCGGCACGGCGCTGCAGGTGACCGACCTTTCGGGGCTGCTGGAGAAGCTGGGCATCAACGTGGACAACATCACGTCGTCTGAAAGCAAGGATTCCAGCTACGGCACGCGCCCGCTTTCCGAAGAGGAGCGCGCTTACTACCAGAACATGGTCGAGCGCATCAACGAAACGTTCGTCCAGACCGTTGCCGAGGGCCGCGGCATGAGCGAAAGCGACGTGCGCGCGCTGGCCACCGGCATGACGTTTACCGGCATGGACGCCGTGGAGAACGGGCTGGCCGACGAAATCGGCACCAAGGAGGACGCGCTGGCGAAGGCGGCCGAGCTGGCCGGCGTCTCGCGCTATTCCGCGGTTGAACTGAAAACGACGAAGAGCACCCTGTCGAGCCTGCTCGACCTTATGTCCGAAAGCAAGAGCCTGTCCGCCGGCGACCTTGCCGCCGCTTTGAAGGAGTTTGAGAACGATGGCAACATCGCCCAGTAACATCGAGCGTCCCTCCTGGCCGAAGAGGGCCGTCGTCACGGCCGGCATGCCGTACGGCAACAAGCCGCTGCACTTCGGCCACATCGCGGGCGTGTTCGTCCCGGCCGACGCGTTCGCCCGCTTCCTGCGCGATCGCATCGGCGCCGCCAACGTCCGCTTCATCAGCGGAACGGACTGCTTCGGCTCTCCCATCAACGAGGGCTACCGCAAGCTGGTGGAGGCCGGGGAGTTCGACGGCACCATCGAGGAGTACGTTCGCAAGAACCACGAGGCGCAGAAGGCAACGCTCGATTCCTACAACGTCAGCCTTTCCATCTACGAGGGGTCGGGGCTGGGCTACGCGAAGTGCGTGCATCAGCTGATCAGCGAGAAGTTCATCGAGAAGCTGCACGAGAACGGCCATCTTCGCAAACGCGCCACGCTGCAGTTCTACGATGCGGAAGCCGGCACGTTCCTGAACGGGCGCCAGGTGGTGGGCCGTTGCCCCGTGCAAGGCTGCAAGTCCGAGCACGGCTACGCCGACGAATGCGACCTGGGGCACAGCTACGCGCCCGAGGACCTGATCGCGCCGAAATCGTCGTTGACGGGAACCACGCCCGAAATGCGGCCGGTGGAAAACTGGTACTTCGACCTGCCCGCGTTCGGCGGCTTCCTTCGCGACCACGTGGCTCGCCTCGAGGCCGATCCCGAGGTGCGCGCCATTGTGCCGAAAACCATCAAGGAGTTCCTGGTTCCGCCCGTGGTCTACATCAAGAACGACGAGCGCGCGGCGTACGAGCAGATCGCGAGCGATCTTCCCGCACACGAGCTGCGCGAACCCGAAAAGGGAAAGCAGAGCTTCGAGATCGAGTTCGCCGACATCGAAGCGCGCGATACGGCGCGCGAAGTCTTGACGCGCGCGGGAATCCGCTTCCGCACGGGCAAGACCTTGGTGCCGTTCCGCATCACGGGCAATATCGAATGGGGGGTCAAGGCCCCGGTCATCGAAGGTTTGGAAGGCTTGACCGTGTGGTGCTGGCCCGAAAGCCTGTGGGCTCCCATGTCGTTCACCATGGCCGTGAACGACCAGATGGGCTTGCCCAGGGGCAGCTGGCGCGATTGGTGGTGCTCGGAGGATTCCGAGGTTTACCAGTTCATCGGGCAGGACAACCTGTACTTCTACGGCGTTGCCCAGCCGGCGCTCATCGAGGCGCTGCGTCCCGGTGACATCTTGGCGCCGGGCGAGACCGACCATCCCATTCGCCAGACGAACCTCGTGGCCAACTACCATATCCTGTTCGGCGACAAGAAGGCATCGTCGTCGGGCGCGGTCAAGCCGCCTACCGCCGATGCGCTGCTCGAGCACTACACCGTCGAGCAGCTGCGCGCGCATTTCCTGGCGCTCGGCCTTGACCAGAAGTCGGTCGGCTTCAAGCCGAAGCCGTACCTGGCCACGGAAGAGGAGCTGGCCGATTCGCGCGTGGCGGACCCCGTGCTCAAGGAAGGCGCGCTTCTGACCAACGTGTTCAACCGCCTTGCCCGCAGCTGCTTCTACGAAGCTCAGAAGAACTTCGAAGGCTATCTGCCGCTCGGCGCCGTGTCGCCGGCCGTGCTGGACAAGGTGAACGAGGTGCTGCGCGTCTACGACGCCACCATGCATCGCGTCGAGCTGCATACCATCATGTCGATCATGGACGAGTTCATTCGCTGGGCGAACAAGTACTGGTCCGACGGAATCCGCGCGGTCGAGAAGGGCGGCGACGACGCGATGCGCCGCCAGGTGCTCGTGGACTCGTTCTTCTTGCTGCGCGTCGCCACGCTGCTCATGCATCCCGTGGTGCCGGCAGGGGCCGAGAAGATCTGCGACTACCTGAGCTTCGAGTTCGACGACTTCTTTAGCTGGAACTACGATTTCGAGAGCTTCGACGAGCTGTGCAGCGCTGGCGAGATCACCGAAGGCCGCCACCGCATCCGCGAGCTGCCTCCGCGCTTCGACTTCTTCGAGAAGCATCCGTCCCAGTACAAGTAGCGCGCCATGTTCCGCCGGTCCTCGAACCGGCGGAACGTTTCTTTGCCGAGTCCCTCCGTTTGAAAGGATGTTTCTTGTTGAAGGTCGATGCATTTACCGACGGGTCCGCGCGCGGGAATCCGGGGCCGGGCGGCTACGGCGCCGTGCTGCGGTTCGTGGATCGCAACGGGCGCACGCACGAAAAGGAGCTCTCGCAAGGTTACGAGCGCACCACGAACAACCGCATGGAGCTTCTGGGCGCTATCGTGGCGCTCGAGACGCTTAAAAGTCCCTGCGAGGTCACGCTCTACACCGATTCGCAGTACGTTGCCAACGCGTTCAACCAGCACTGGGTTGACGGCTGGCTCAAGCGCGGTTGGGAGAACGCCAAGAAAGAGCCGGTGAAAAACGTGGACTTGTGGCAGCGCCTGCTGAAGGCGAAGGAGCCGCATCGCGTGGAGTTCGTGTGGGTCAAGGGGCATGCGGGGCACGCGGAAAACGAGCGGTGCGACCAGCTTGCCACGGCGGCCGCCGACGGGGCGGGGCGCATCGCCGACACGGGTTTCACGGGATAGGCCGGGATTGACGGGCGGCCGCAGCATGGTGCGTGCTGTGGCCTTTCTGTAACGATCGATCGAACGCCCGGCCGTCATGCGCTCGATTTGCTACACTGGTTCGCATTGCATGCACGTTTTCGGATGGCAGGTGGAGGTACCCACATGCAGCAGAAAGCACGGGGCGGTCGCGCGAGGGGCGCGCTCGTCGGATTCATGGCAACGGTGCTTGCCGTATCCCTTATGGTTCCGGGCATCGCCCTGGCAGATCCTTCCGCAGCCGAGAAGCAGGCGGAGGCTCAGGCGGCTTTGGCTTCGCTCAATTCCATGCAGGAAAAGCTCAGCAAGGCGGCGGACGCGTACGACGACGCGCTGGCCGCTCAAAAGGACGCCGAGGCGAAGCGCGATGACGCGCAGGCTCGCATCGACGAGGCTTCGGCTCAGATCGCCGATTTGCAGGATCGCTTGGGATCGCGCGCTCGCAGCATGTATCGTTCGGGCGGCAGCTCGGCGCTCGACCTGCTTTTGGGGGCCACGTCGTTCAGGTCCTTCGCGACCAACTGGGACCTGCTCAATTCCATCAACGAAAGCGATGCCGAGCTGGTGCAGCAGACGAAGGATCTGCGTGCCGAGGTTCAGGAACAGGAAGCCGTGCTTGCCGAGCAGGAGCGCATAGCTGCGCAGAAGGCGAGCGAGGCTCTGCACACGAAAGACGAAACCGCTTCCACCATGGCGGCCATGCAGTCGACCTACGATAACTTGAGCGCCGAAGCTGCGGCGCTCGTCGAGCAGGAGCGCGCGGCGCAGGTGGCGGCCTACGAGGCGCAGGCCCAGGCCACGGTAGACGCGTCCGCCGATCAGGCGCAGCAGGGCTCCAATAACGGCAACGGCAGCAACAACGGCGGCGAATCCTCTGGCGGAGGCAGCGTCAACCCGCCTGCTCCCGACTACGACGAGCCTATCGCGGGCTCGGTGGTGGGCCGCGCGTACAGCCAGCTTGGCAAGCCGTACGGCTACACCGATCCCAGCTACGGAGCGGGCCCGTCGTCGTACGACTGCTCGGGCTTCGTGTCGTTTTGCCTGAGCGGCAGCTACAGCCGCATGGGAAGCACGCTCACGTTCATGAACTGGCCCCAGGTAAGCGATCCTCAGCCGGGCGACGTGGCCGTGAACGCCGGGCATTGCGGCATCTACATCGGCGGCAACCAGATGATCCACGCGGCCACGTACGGCGTGGGCGTGGTGCAGGGTCCCGTGCAGCCCGGCATGATCATCGTGCGACCCTGGTAAACGATCGTTCATTGTCGACGAGGCGGGGAGCCCGGAGGCGCTGATGCGCCCTTCGGTCTCCCCGCCTCGCGGTTTATCCGGAGAAGAGCCTAGCGAGCGGCGTTCTTGATGACGGTGCGCAGCTCGTCGATGCCCGTTCCCTTTTCGGAAGAGCACACCACCAAAGGCACGTCGGCATGCAGCTTCAGCTGCTTTTTCAGGGCTGTCTTCTGCTTCATTTGCTGCTGTCGGGATAGCTTGTCGGCTTTCGTCAGCACTACGGCGAAGGGAAGCTCCGCCTCCTGCAAGAACTCGATCATGTTTTCATCCAGGCTTGAAGCGGGGTGGCGGATGTCCACCAGCGACACCACGAGCGCCAGGTTGCGATCTTGGTTGAAGTACCCTTCGATCAGCTCCGACCAGCGTCCCTTCTCGGATTTCGCCACCTTGGCGTAGCCGTAGCCCGGCAGGTCCACGAACCGCACGCCGTCACACGAGAAGAAGTTGATGGTGGCCGTCTTGCCCGGCGTTTGCGACACTTTCGCCAGGCTTTTGCGATTGAACAGCTTGTTCAGCAAAGACGACTTGCCCACGTTGGACCGGCCGGCGAATGCGATTTCGGGCAACGTGGACGCCGGCAGTTGCAGCGAGGTGCCGAACGATTTCTCGAACGCGACGTTGTTGATGTTCATGCTGGGCTCCTTGCGGTTCCGTCCCTCGCGTTGCCTGTGCAAGGGGAGGGTGCGGATGTTGTTGCGTTCATGGTAGCGGAACTGCGCCCATCGCGCGCGGAAAACCCCAAGCTCTCCTTGACGTCGCTTCGCTAGGAGCGCTTCCTGCCCGTGTACATGGCCATGGCCATGCAGGCTATGGCGGCCCAGGCCCAGAACGTATGCTTCTTCATGAGGCTCCTTTCAACGATCGATTCATATTAGTTAGCTTTAATTGACTTTTACCGGAGCTCTCATTATGCTAGAAAAGTTAACTTTAAGCAACTATAAAGGATGTTGCGAACGATGCGCGCGAGCGCAAGAAAGGGGCATGCATGGACTTCCCGAAGAAGAGCGGCTTGCTGATCGGGGCGGGCGTGTTGCTGGGGGCGGTGGGGGCGAAGGCCCTGACGGGTCCAACGGCTAAGAAGTGCTACGTGCAAGGCGTTGCGAAGGGGCTGCAAGCGAAGGCCGCCTACGAGGGCATCGTCGAGCAGGCCAAGGCCGAAGTCGACGACATCGTGGCCCAGGCTTCCTACATCAACGTGCAGACATCGCTCGCTGACGAGCCGTCCGCTGCCGCCGACGAGCCGTCTGCGGTCGAACCGGCGAAGTCCAAGGCGGATTCGGCTCAGGCATCAAAGAAGTAGCCGCGATGCAGTACGCCATTGCGAACGAACTCCCGGGCCGCGTGCGCGTCAAGCTTGCCGGCCCGGTTCCCTCCGCCGACCTCGACGCACTGTATCGGGTGCTTGCGGCTATCCCAACGGTGGAGAAGGCGTCGGTCTATCCGCGCATCGGCAGCATCGCTTTGACGTACCGCCCGCTCGAGGGAGCGCGGGACCTGGTTTTGGAGCGCCTGTCCGCCATCGATGCGAAATGCATCGACGAGGCTCGATCCGGTTTCGGCCTTGACCTCGCCCCGCGCTCCCAGTCGCTTCTCATGGACCTGGCGCGCCTTGCGGGCCTGTACGTTTTGCGGCGCTGGTTCGTGCCCCGGCCGCTTGCCGCCGTTGCGGCGGCGTGGCGTTACCGGCGCTTCCTGGGGGCGGGTCTGCGCTCGCTCGGGCGCTCGCGCCTTGACGTTGCGGTGCTGGACGCCGCTGCTATCGGGACGTCGTTTCTCAAGCGCGATCCTCGGACGGCCGGGCAGACCATGTTCTTGCTCGATGTGGGCGAAACGCTGGAAGAGTACACGCGCTCGCGCTCGGAAGGTGCCCTTGTCAGCGCGTTGCTCGATCTGCCCGAGACCGCCCAGCTGCTTCGCGACGACCAAGAGGTGCAGGTGCGCGCGTCCGATCTCGAGCCGGGGGATTTGGTTGTCGTGCGCACGGGCATGCCCGTATGCGTCGACGGACGCGTGGTGCGCGGCGTTGCGATGGTGAACCAGGCCTCGCTTACCGGAGAGCCCCTTGCCGTCGAGCGCGCCGAGGGCGACGACGTGTTCGCCGGCACCGCCGTGGAGGACGGCCAGATCGTCGTGCAGGTTCGCGCGAAGGCTGCCGAAACGAAGCTGCGCTCCATCGTGTCGCTGGTCGAGCAGTCCGAGGCGAACAAGGCGCAGGCCCAGTCTCGGATGGAGCGTCTCGCCGACGGCATCGTTGTGTGGAACTTCCTGCTGGCGGCGGGGGTTGCCCTGGTCACGGGCAGTTTGACGAAGGCGTCGGCTGCGCTCATGGTGGACTACTCGTGCGCGCTTAAGCTGACCAGCTCGATCGCCGTGCTTTCGGCCATGAGCCAGAGCGCGAAAGTGGGTTTCGCCGTCAAGGGCGCGAAGCACTTCGAGGCCATGGCCGCTGCCGATGTGATCGTGTTCGACAAAACCGGAACCTTGACCGAGGCTACGCCGGAGGTGGCGTGCGTTTTGGCTCTTGACGGCTGGAACCGGCGCGAGGTGCTGCGGTTGTCGGCATGCCTGGAGGAGCACTTTCCGCATCCCGTGGCGCGCGCCGTGGTGCGCGCGGCGGCGCAGAAGAACCTCAAGCACCGCGAGCGCCATGCCGAGGTGGAGTACATCGTGGCGCACGGAATAGCCTCGTCGTTGGGCGGCAAGCGCGTGGTCATCGGGTCGGAGCATTTCGTGATGGGCGACGAAGGCGTTGCCGTGTCGGAGGACCAGCGCGCGAGGATCGCTTCCGAAACCGAAGGGCTCACGCCGCTGTACCTGGCGGTCGACGGCGAGCTGGTGGGCGTCATCGGCGTCTACGATCCGCTCAAGGAAGGCGTGGCGCAGGCGGTGGCCAATCTGAAGGCGCTGGGATTTCGCCGCGTGGTGATGCTGACGGGCGACGGGGACCGCACGGCGGCGCGCATCGCGCGGGAAGCGGGCGTGACCGAGTACCGGGCCAACCTGCTGCCCGAGGACAAGCATGCGTTCGTCGAACGGCTCAAGGCCGAGGGACGACGCGTGGTCATGGTGGGCGACGGCGTGAACGACGCGCCCGCGCTTTCCGCAGCCGACGTGGGAATCGCCATGGGGCAGGGGACCGCTGTGGCCAAAGAGGTCGCCGACATCACGCTTGCGGGAGGAGATTTGGGGGCTATCGTGGAGCTGCGTCGCTTGAGCAAGGGTCTGACGCAGCGTCTGGATGCATCCTTCAGAGAGGTCATGCTGGTCAACTCGGCCTTGCTCGCGGCGGGCATCGGCGGGGTTTTGACCCCGCAGGCGTCGTCGCTTCTGCACAACGCGTCCACGGTGGCGCTCAGCTTGCGCAGCGCAGGCGCGTACCGCTCGTGACCGCATGCGTACGGCTGTCGAACCGGCGTCCGACCGGCCGGCTCGACAGCCGCGAGCGTCAACCGCTTCTCGCGAAAGGACGTGCATGTATGCGATCTTCGAGAAGTGCTTGCATTTCATTTTCTCTGTGGTAAGATTCAACGGTTTCTAATTACACATGCTTGCGCGACCTGATCCGCCAGTGGCCAACCGAAAAAGGCTGCGGATTCGGGGATGACCGCAGGCAGAGGACTAACGAATGGAGAAAGTCATGACGAAAGTCGGCATTAAGTCGCTGCTCGACGCAGGCGCACACTTCGGGCATCAGACCCGTCGCTGGAACCCCAAGATGAAGCCGTACATCTTCGGCAGCCGTGGGGACATCTACATCCTCGACCTCAAGCAGACGCTCGTGGGCCTGGACCAGGCGTACACCTTCGTGTCCGAGATCGCTCGCAAGGGCGGCACCGTGCTGTTCGTCGGCACGAAGAAGCAGGCTCAGGAAGCCGTCGCTGATGCTGCCAACAAGTGCGGCATGCCCTACGTGAACGCTCGCTGGCTCGGCGGCATGCTGACCAACTTCGTCACCATCCGCTCCCGCGTGACCCGCATGGAGGAGCTGGAGGCCATGGAGGCCGACGGCCGCATGGCGATGCTGCCCAAGAAGGAGCAGATCCTGCTGCGCAAGGAGCTGTCCAAGCTGCAGACCAACCTCAACGGTATCCGCAACATGAAGCGCGTGCCCGACGCCGTGTTCGTGATCGACACGAACCGCGAGGCCATTGCCATCCATGAGTCCCGTCGTCTCGACATCCCCGTGGTGGGCACGCTCGACACGAACTGCGATCCGGACGACGTCGATTTCGGCATTCCCGCCAACGACGACGCCATCCGCTCGGTTCGTCTGCTGGCCGACTTCATCGCCGATGCCGTTATCGCCGGCGTGGGCGCGCCTGTGACGGTTGCCGAGATGGCCGCTCCGGCTGAGGCCGAGGCTGCTCCGGCAGAGGTTGAGGCTCCGGCCGAGGCCGCTGCTCCCGCTGCCGAATAACCTGCTTTTCAGATGAACGAATGCGCCGCCGGTTTCGAAACCGGCGGCGTTTGACAGACCAGGGCCGCGCTTGCGCGCGGCGCATAGAGAAAGGAACAACGTGGCTGCTGTTACCGCTTCCATGGTCAAGGAACTCCGCGAGATGACCGGCGCCGGCATGATGGAGTGCAAGAAGGCGCTCGTCGAGGCCGACGGCAACCTGGACGCCGCTGTCGACGTCCTGCGCACCCGCGGTCTGGCCGCTGTTGCCAAGAAGGCCGGCCGTGCCACCAACGAGGGCACCGTCATGGCGCTCGTGTCCGAGGACGGCAAGGCTGGCGCCGTTGTCGAGCTGAACTGCGAGACCGACTTCGTGGGCATGAACGACAAGTTCAAGGCCTACGCCGAGAAGATCGCCAAGGCTGCGCTGGCCGCCAACCCCGCCGACATGGAGGCCCTCAAGGCCGCCGACGCCGAGGGCGAGACGGTGGAGGCTGTCGTGACCGACGCCATCCACACGCTGGGCGAGAACATCCAGCTCTCCCGCTTTGCGGTGGAGCAGGGCGGCGCCGTGTCGTCCTACATCCACGGCGGCGGCAAGATCGGCGTGCTCGTGCAGTTCGAGGTCGAGGGCGTCGATCCCGCGTCCGCTGAGTTCAAGGCGTACGGCCGCGACGTTGCCATGCAGGTTGCCGCTGCGTCTCCCGTTGCCGCGAACCGCGACTCCGTCGACCCGGCCATCGTCGAGCATGAGAAGGCCATCTACATGGCTCAGGCTGCCGAGTCCGGCAAGCCCGAGGCCATCCAGGAGAAGATGGCCGTCGGCCGTCTGGAGAAGTTCTTCAAGGAGAGCACGCTTACGGAGCAGGCCTTCGTCAAGAACCCGGATCAGACCGTTGCCGAGTACACGGCCGAGGTCGCGAAGAACCTGGGCGGCGAGATCAAGGTCGTCGACTTCAAGCGCTTCGTCCTGGGCGAAGAGGCGTAAACCCTCTTTTCCTTACCGGTAAAGCTGGGACCCGAAGCTTCGGCTTCGGGTCTTTTTTGTGCGTCGGAAAAGACGTGCTCTCGCGTGAAATCCGATGGGGGGTCCACCAAACCATCTCAGCCGCCGTCATTGTCGATCCAACAACACGTTTTTTCGTCCAAAAACGTGTTGTTGGATCGACAATGCATCCGGATGCCGCTCGTGTTTCGATGCCGTCGCCCTGGCTTGCTGGGGAAGGGGGACGCGCGATTCGACCGCGACCAACATTCCCCCATGCCGTTCTGCTTTCGTTGTGAAGGGCCGCATTATGCGGGCCTTCACTTTCTATAATGGACGCATTGCGAACCGAACGCGCCGTCTCACGGCGCGCATCCATAGACGAGTCAAGCCGAGGGCGCGCACCTCGGCGTTAAGGAACACCCATGGCAGAAGAGATCATCATTGTCGAAGGCAACGGCGTGCTCGCGGGCGAAGTGGCCGTGTCGGGCGCCAAGAATTCCGCGCTCAAGCTCATTGCCGCCGCCTTGCTCGGCCAGGGCAAAACGCTCGTGCGCAACGTGCCGCTCATCTCCGACATCAGCATCATGTCGGAGGTGCTGCGCCGCTTGGGCGCAACCGTGGAACGCGACGGCCATACGCTGATCGTGGACACGACCGACGTCGAGCAGTTCGAAACGCCGTACGACCTGGTATCCAAGATGCGCGCGAGCATTTCGGTCCTGGGTCCGCTGGTCGGTCGGTTCGGGCGGGCGCGCGTGGCCATGCCCGGCGGGTGCCAGATCGGCGCGCGCAAAATCGACATGCACCTCGTGGGGCTCGAAGCGCTGGGCGTGGAGTTCACCATCGACCACGGATTCCTGGAGGCGCGCACGCCGAACGGCTTGGTTGGAGCGGACGTCGTTTTGGACTTCCCCAGCGTCGGCGCAACCGAGAACTTGCTTATGGCGGCCGTGACGGCGAAAGGCACGACGGTGCTCGAGAACGCCGCGCGCGAACCCGAGATCGTGGACTTGGCGAACATGCTGGTGTCCATGGGAGCGAAGGTGACCGGGGCCGGTTCCTCGATCATCGAGGTGGAGGGCGTTCCGCTTTCCTCGCTGCATCCTTGCGACCACACGACGGTGGGCGATCGCATCGAGGCGGGCACCTTCTTGGTGGGCGGCGCGCTCACGGGAGGCCCTGTTACGGTGCGCGGCATCGATCCGTCGTATCTGCGTGTTGCCCTCATGAAGCTTGCCGCCATGGGCTGCGAGGTGCAAACCGGAGCCGACTGGGTCACCGTCAGCCGTACGCGCCCCCTTGTTCCCATCGATATTCAGACCCTGCCGCATCCGGGCTTCCCGACCGACCTGCAGGCGCAGTTCATGCTGCTGGCCGCGCGCGCGGAGGGCGTGTCGGTCATCACCGAGAACGTGTTCGAGAATCGCTTCATGTTTGCAAGCGAGCTTATCCGCATGGGAGCCGATATCACTATCGAGGATCATCATGCGCTGGTCAGGGGCGTTGCGGGCCTGCAGGGCGCCGACGTGTCCTCCACCGACCTGCGTGCGGGCGCGGCGCTTGTTCTTGCGGGAGTGTCTGCCGAGGGGCAGACGCGGGTGCACAACATCGGCCATATCGACCGCGGCTACGAAGACTACGTTGGCAAGCTGGGCGATCTGGGGGCGTGCGTTCGCCGCGCGCCCGTCGACGGCATGCCGGATATCCGCGGTTAGCGGAGGCCGCACATGGTCAAGCGCCGTAAGGGCTTTTCGGCAACGCAGTCCAAAATCACCTCGCGCCGTTTGCGCACCGCTACGCTGGGCACGCACGTGCCGCGGCGTTCGCGCGGGCGCATGAACGCCGATTCCGTCGGGTTCTCGAGCGCGCGCAAGCAGAAGCGCGCCGCGCGCGGGTACGTGGAGACCATTTTGCCGAACACGTCGTCCGGGGAGAGCGCTTCCCAGTTCTCTCGTCGCGTGAGCAGGCGCGAGTTCTCCCATGGCATCCAGCGCCGCGCGCGCATGCGGCGTCTCGTCGCGGTGGTCGCGTGCGTCGTTTTGGTGGCGGTCGTTGCGGCGGGCGTGGGGACGTTCGCGTTCTTCGGTTCGCTCGATTCCAAGATAGGCCTCAAGAACTCGGACGCCTCGTCGGCGCTTGTCGCTCCGAAAGAGGCAGCCGACGCCTTCTACACGTTGGTCGCTGCAGATTTGGACCCGGTGGGGGCGGCGAACGCCCAAGCCGGGCCTGATGCGCTTGCCCTGGTGCGGGTGGACCGAGCTGCGCGGTCGGCGGTCATCGTGTCCGTACCCGCCACCTTGCAGGTTCAGCTTAAAGACGGAAAGCCCCATCAGCTTCGAGACGCCGCTGTGCAGGAAGGCGATGCGTCCCTGATCAAAGCCGTGTCGAACTTCGCCGGGGTGAACGTGTCGCATCTGGTCAAGATCGATGCCGGCGGCGTGGCGAGCTTGGTCGATGGACTTGGCGGCGTGCAGGTGAACGTAGCCGAAGAGGTGGACGACCCGGCGGCGGGCGACGTCTACCTATCTCCGGGGGAGCAGACGCTCGACGGCAAGGCCGCCCTTACGTTTTTGCGTGCGTCGAACTTTTCGGGAGGCTTGCAGGTGCAGGCGGCCAACCAGCGCGAGTTGCTTGCGGCGCTGTCTCTTCGCCTGCTTGACGAGGGGTCGCTTTCCTTCTTGTCCACGCTGGACAAGGTGGGGGGTTCTTTCGGCACCGACATGGGAGCGAAAGACGCGCTGGGCTTGGCCGATGCGCTGCGGGGCATGGACGCGTCTACGGTGAAGGGCGCCCTCGTTCCCGGTTACGAGACAACGCGTGATAGCGTCTCCTATTACGTGGCTTCAACCGACGCATGGTCGTCCATGATGGAATTGGTGAAGCAGGGGCAAGACCCGGTGGTCGAGAAGAAGATCGCCTCGGTCGATCCGGCCAGCTTCACCCTGACCGTCCGCAACGGCGGAGGCATTACCGGCGCGGCGGCCCAGATATCGCAAACGCTTGCAGGCATGGGGTTCAAGGTCGAGGAAACCGGCAATACCGACACTGCCGCTTACGCCGAAACGCTGGTCATCTACAAGGACGGCGCGTTCGAGCCGGCCGCGCAAACCGTGGTCTCCGCGTTGGGCCTTGGCCGTACGGTTGCCGACGCGGGGTTCTATACGTTCGACACGGACGTGCTGCTGGTTCTGGGGAAGGATTGGAAGCCTTCTTCGTAGCGCCATGCGCCTCGTCGATGTTTCCTCCGCATTTCCCGGCTTCGGCCGTGCGCGCCAAGGCTCTGTGGTAGAATCGGCACCTGATAACACCCATTCAGACGAAGGAGCGATTCCTATGGTGGATAAGAACGACGTGGCGGCTGTGCTCGAGCTCATTCGCCCCAGCCTGCAGGCTGACGGCGGCGACGTGAAGCTCGTCGACGTTGCCGAGGACGGCGTGGTCACGGTCGAGCTGCAGGGCGCGTGCAAGGGCTGCCCGATGTCTCAGATGACGCTCGCCAACGGCGTGGAGCGCATCCTGAAAGAGCGCGTCCCCGGCGTGACGAAGGTCGTGCCCGCGGCTGAATAGCCGTGAGCGTTCGGGATTGAAGGGAAGGCGGATATGGCGAACTGCTGGGAACTGCGCGGATGCGACGAGGAGATGATGTCGCGTTGCCCGCACAACATACCCGGAGAGCCTTGTCCTGCCGACTGCCGCTTTGCAGCCTGCGTGCGGTCTACGCATGAAGTGTGCCAGGACTTCAACGTATTGTTGAACCCGGAGCGCGACTACGATGCGGCCATCAAGGAGATATGCCGCTTCTGCACGCACTTTTTAACGCACGGGCCGCACATGGCCGATCGCAAAGAAGGCTGCGTGGCCCGACAGGGCAACCCGAACCGGTTTCTGCTCTAGCCCCGTTCTTCGCTTCGCGCGTTACGGTTGCGTTAACGTGCTCGCGTCGAGGCGCAGGAACGGGTATCGTACATGCTTGGATTCGAGCGCGGCCGCACGGCCATTCGTGCGGCCGCGCTCTGCATGCTGTCGGCGCGTTGCGGGCAGCTATTCGAACGATCGCGATGAAAGGACGGCTCGATGACCGAACAGGCGCATGGCACGCTCAAAGTGAAGACCGGCTTCGCCGAGATGATGAAGGGCGGCGTCATCATGGACGTCGTCAACCCCGAGCAGGCGAAGATCGCCGAGGATGCGGGCGCTGTGGCCGTTATGGCCCTCGAGCGCGTCCCCGCCGACATCCGCGCGCACGGCGGCGTGGCGCGCATGAGCGACCCCACCATGATCGAGGGAATCGTGGAGGCCGTGTCCATCCCCGTTATGGCGAAGTGCCGCATCGGGCATTTCGTGGAGGCGCAGGTGCTGCAGAGCCTGGGCGTGGACTTCATCGACGAGAGCGAGGTGCTCACGCCGGCCGACGACGAGTACCATGTGAACAAGTGGGATTTTGACGTGCCGTTCGTGTGCGGCGCGCGCAACCTGGGCGAGGCTTTGCGCCGTATCGCCGAAGGCGCGGCCATGATCCGCACGAAAGGCGAGCCGGGCACGGGCAACGTGGTGGAGGCCGTGCGTCACATGCGCACCGTGACGACCGACATCGCCCGTATCAAAGGCTTGCGCGACGAGCAGTTGTTCACGGCTGCAAAGGAGCTGCAAGCTCCCTACGAGCTGGTGAAGTGGGTGGCCGAGCACGGGTGCCTTCCCGTGGTGAACTTCTCGGCCGGCGGCATCGCCACGCCCGCTGACGCGGCGCTCATGATGCAGTTGGGCTGCGACGGCGTATTCGTGGGCAGCGGCATTTTCAAGTCGGGCGACCCGGCCAAGCGCGCTCGCGCCATCGTGGAGGCCACGACGAACTACGACGATCCTGACACTGTCGCGCGCGTTTCGCGCAACCTGGGCGAGGCCATGGTGGGCATCGAGATCTCCGACATCCCCGACAACGAGCTGATGGCGCAGCGCGGCTGGTAGAGACGCGCCGCGTGAACCTATGAGGTCTGGCCATGCAACCTATGAATAAAACCATCGGCGTCCTGGCGCTTCAGGGCGCGTTCCGCGAGCATCGAGCCATGCTCGACGGGCTGGGAGCGGCCACGCGCCTCGTGCGCTGGCCGCACGAGCTCGACGGCTTGGACGGCTTGGTGCTGCCGGGCGGCGAGTCGACGGCCATCGCGAAGCTCTTGGCCATCCACGGCATGTACCAGCCGCTGCGCGATGCGTTCGCGAAGGGGATGGCCGTGTTCGGCACGTGCGCCGGCGCTATCCTCATGGCGCGCGACATCGAAGGCGCGCGGCCCGATCAGGAACCGCTCGCTCTTATGAACGTGCGGATCCGGCGCAACGCCTACGGCCGGCAGATCGACTCGTTCGAGACGGCGGTGCCGTGGGCCGGGATCGAGGGCGGCCCTGTGAAGGGCGTGTTCATCCGCGCGCCGAGGTTCGCCGATTGGGGGCCGAACGTGGAGGTCCTCAGTGCCGCCGAGGACGGCGAGCCGCTTGCTGTGCGCGAAGGGCGCGCGCTCGCCGTGGCGTTTCATCCCGAGTTGACCGACGATGCGCGCGTGCATGCGTTCTTCCTCGACCGCGTAGTGGGCGAGGGGCGCGCCTCGTGCTGATGTGAAGCCCGTCGGCGTGGGCGTCGTTCGGCGTTCGCGTCGGCGGGCTTCTGCTACAATGAGGACAAAAGAAGGCGGGCAAACGAGCGAAGGAGCGTGAACCGATGAGTCGAAGCGCAATCTGCCCTGCATGCGGCGCGAACGATCTGGACGTATGTCGCTACGATGCCATGATGGTCCTGCGGACGGACCTGGCTTTGTTCACGCTGCGCTGCCCGCACTGCGACGCCTCGGTTTCCATCGTGCACCCCATTCCGCCTCAGCTGCGCGACGAGGTTCGCTTCGCCGCTATCGAGGTGGGGGCTGGCATGGGCCAGGAGTAGGCCCTGTACCTCGCTTCCGAAGGCGATCGCTTCGCCTCGGATTTTTGCGAAAGGAACTTCATGCTCAACAACATCTACCAAAGCCTTGACCCGGTTGCGTTCGCTATCGGGCCGTTCGCGGTGCGCTGGTACGGCATCGCCTACGTGCTCGGGTTCGTGTGCGCGGCGCTTGTGGTATGGCGCGTAGCGCGCCGATGGCGCGTGCGCGTGGACGTGGATTCTTTGCTTACCATCATGTTCTGCGTGATCGTCGGCGTGATCCTTGGAGGGCGCTTGGGCTACGTCTTGTTTTACGGCGATGGCTACTACCTGGCTCATCCTGCCGAGATCCTTGCGTTCAACCGTGGCGGCATGAGCTTTCACGGCGGCCTGATCGGGGCGCTTCTTTCGGGTATCGTGGCGGCCAAGCTGACGAACATCCCGTATTTGACGCTGGCTGATCTGGGCTGCATCAGCGCTCCGCTTGGCCTGCTGTTCGGTCGCTGCGCGAACTTTGTGAACGGCGAGCTGTGGGGTGCGCCCACCGACGTCGCGTGGGGCGTGGTGTTCGGTGGGGCCGCTGGAACGATGCCGCGCCATCCCTCTCAGCTGTACGAGGCGTTTCTGGAGGGAATCGTTATCTTCGCCGTGCTCTACCTGCTCTCGCGGATGCGTCCGGCTCGCCCGCGCGGCACCTTCCTGGGCTTGTTCCTGATCATGTACGGATGCTTCCGCTTTCTGGTTGAGTTCGTGCGCGAACCGGACGTGCAACTGGGCTACTTGTGGGGCGGGTGGCTTACCATGGGGCAGCTTTTGAGCGTTCCGTTGATCCTGGTAGGTGTGGGCGTGTTGGTTTATGCGATTGTCGTGAAAAAGCCTCAGCAGGGTCTTCCTGAAATGCAACAGAGTGAGTAACATTTAAGGAGGCAAAGGGTACGGTGCTTGGCAAGCGAGGCGTTTCGACGACGTTACGGTTCGGCTCCAAGCATCGCGGTGCGCTCGCCGCGCATCGGCCCTGCGCTATCATTGGGAAGAAGCAGGTAGACCTGTACGCGAAGCTAAAGGGGGCCCGAATATGGATCTCAAGTTTTACAAGTGCATGCACTGCGGCAACATCGCTGTGAAGCCGTTCGACGCCGGCGTTCCGCTGGTTTGCTGCGGCGAGAAGATGACCGAGCTCACCGCCAACACCACCGACGCCGCGCTCGAGAAGCACGTTCCCGTCGTGAGCGTCGACGGCGCGAACGTCCACGTCGAGGTGGGCAGCACGCTGCACCCCATGACGCCGGAGCACTACATCACCTTCATCTGCCTGGTTACGAAGAACGGCTACCAGATGCGCGAGCTCACCCCCGAGGATGCTCCCGTTGCCGATTTCGCCGTGGCCGAGGGCGACGAAGCGCTCAAGGTGTACGAGTACTGCAACCTGCACGGCCTGTGGGTCGCCGAGGTGTAAAGACGTTTTGCAATCGTTTCGAGAGCGCCCGTTCCGTGCAAGCGGAGCGGGCGCTTTGCGCTATCATGAAGGAAAACGGCGTACGACGGGGAGGCTATGGCTAGGCGAACGAAAATCGTGTGCACGTTGGGGCCGGCGGTCGACGACGAGGGCGCGCTGCGCGACCTCATTGCGGCGGGCATGGACGTGGCGCGCTTCAATTTCTCGCATGGATCGCACGTCGAGCACGCCGCGCGCATGGAGCGCTTGCGCGCGGTATGCCACGAGGTTGACTCCCCGTGCGCGGTGCTGCTGGACACGCGAGGACCCGAGATTCGCACGGGTCGCTTGGCGGGCGGCGCACCGGTGCAGCTTGCCTCGGGGAACCGGATCGTGCTGACTGAAGCCCAGGTAGAGGGTACGGCGCAGCGGGTTTCTCATACGTGTCCGGGTTTGGCGGACGTGGTTGCGCCGGGCACTTCCGTGCTGATCGACGACGGGCTTATCGAGTTGCGCGTGGATGCAACGGAGGGTTCCGACATTCTGTGCACGGTTCTTAACGCGGGCATGCTGGGAGAGCGCAAGTCCGTGAACCTTCCGGGCACTTCGGTTCCGCTTCCGGTTATGACCGATCAAGATCGCGATGATTTGCTGTTCGGCGTTCGCCAGGAGGTCGATTTCGTCGCGGCCTCCTTCGTGAGGGACGCGCGCGGGGTGCGCGAGATTCGCGATTTCCTGGACCAGCACGGCGGAGCGGGCATCATGCTGATCGCGAAGATCGAGTGCTCGGAGGCTGTGGAGAACATCGAGGAAATACTCGAAGCCGCCGACGGGATCATGATCGCGCGCGGAGACTTGGGCGTGGAGGTTCCCGCGTACCGCGTGCCGCATATCCAGAAGGAAATCATCCGCGCATGCAACCGTGCGTCGAAGCCGGCTATCACGGCCACGCAGATGCTGGATTCCATGATTCGCAACCCGCGTCCCACGCGTGCCGAGGTTGGGGATGTGGCGAACGCCATCTACGACGGCACCGACGCGGTCATGTTGTCGGGCGAAACGGCGTCGGGAAGCTATCCGGTGGCTGCGGTGCGCATGATGGCGCGCATCGCCGAAGCCAGCGAACCGTACCTGTTCGAAGAGCGCGCGCCCGACCGGCGACGCGTCCATGCGCGCGTCGCGTTGGCGGTGGGCATGGCGGCCGTGCAGACGGCCGAGAACGTGGGCGCCTCGTGCATCGTCGCCCCCACCATGTCGGGGCGCACGGCGCGCCTGGTGTCGAACCTGCGTCCGCGCGTGCCCATCTACGCGGTTACGCCGTTTTCGCGCGTCATGCGTCAGCAGCAGTTGAACTGGGGCGTCGTCCCTATGATCGGCGACGTGCAGGGCGATATGCGCTGCGTTATCGACCATGCGCACGCCACCGTGCTGCAGCGCGGTTTGGTGAACCCAGGGCAGTTGGCCGTGTTCACGGCAGGCGATCCTTTGACCAGCCCGGCGGCGGGTACGGACGCGCAGGGAGCCGAAACGGTAGCCGCCACCAACGTGATGTACGTCGTGCGGATTCGCAATGACGAAGAGCAGCCGGGCGTTGGCGCGCCGTCGCCGGCGCATGAACGATAGGAGAGGCTATGGGTTTTTTCGATGATGCTCAAGAGATGCTCGATCGGGGCGTCTCGGCTGCGAAGGGCGCCGTTTCCGGCGTCGCCGTGGAGCAGCAGCAGTTCGCGAAATCGTTCGTGCGCCTGTGCGCCGACGGGTGGGCGCAGGGGTGGCACGAAAGCAACGGCGGCAACCTGTCGTATCGCATGAAGCCCGAAGAGGTGGCTTCTTGCCGATCGTTTTTCTACGACAACCCCAGCTCATGGGTGCCGCTCGGTCTTCGCGCGGAGAATTTGAGCGGCGAGTTCTTCATGGTCACGGGCGCGGGCCGCGTCATGCGCAACGTCGCGCTCGATGCAGACGGCAACGCCGGCATCGTGGAGATTGCTCCTGCGGGCGACGCGTGGCGCATCGTATGGGGGTTCAAGGACGGCGGCCGCCCCACCAGCGAGTTCGCCAGCCACTGCGCCGTTCACTCAGTGCGCAAGGATGCTTCCTCCGGGGCGGACCGCGTGCTCTACCACGCCCATCCAACCCAGGTCATAGCCTTGACGAACGTGTTGCCGCTTGACGCGCGCACGTTCACGCGCACGTTGTGGAAGGCCATGCTCGAAAGCATGGTGGCGTTCCCGGCCGGCGTCGGCGTGGTGCCGTGGATGGTTCCGGGCGGCCCGGAGATCGCGGACGCGACCGCCGCCGCAATGCGCGATCACGGCGTGTGCGTATGGGCGCATCACGGGCTGTTCTGCGCGGCTCCCGGCTTCGACGCTGCGTTCGGCGTGGTGCAGACCGTGGAGAAGGCTGCCGGGGTGTACGCGCAGGCGCGTGCGATGAACGGGGGCGGCGACCGGTTTCTCAATACGATTCCCGACGAGGGCCTGCGCGGCATTGCCGCAGCTTACGGCCTGCCCGTCAACGAAGCGTACCTGTAAGGATCGGCGCCGGCTGTTTTCGACGCGTTTCGCGTTTCGGCGGGCTGCCGTATCGTGAAGTTATTCCGCAAAGAAGTGGTATTCGGACTGCTGGTGTGCTATAGTGCAAAGGCTTGTCTTCACCTTGGTCGGAAACCAAGGTCAGTAAAGGAGAACCAGAACCATGAAACAGGGAATTCATCCGGAGTACGGGGAGTGCACCGTCAAGTGCAGCTGCGGCAACACGTTCACGACGCGTTCCACGAAGTCTGAGCTGAAGGTCGACATCTGCAACGTCTGCCATCCGTTCTACACCGGCCAGCAGCGCTTCGTCGACACCGGTGGACGCGTCCAGCGCTTCGCCGACAAGTTCGGCGCTGCCGCCAAGGAGAGCGTGGCCGAGCGCGAGGCAGCCAGGAAGGCTGCGCGTGCCGCCGCCGTCGCCGAGGCCGAGGCCAAGAAGAAGGCCGAGCGCGAGGCGAAGGCCGCCGAGAAGGCTAAGCGTGCCGAGGAGTTCGCGAAGAAGTCCGAGGCCGAGGCCAAGAAGGCCGCCGAGGCTGAGGCTGCTGCCGCCGAGGCTGCTCCGGCTGAGGCTTCCGCCGAGGAAGCTGCCGCCGTCGACGCTCTCGTCGAGGAGGCGCCGGCCGCTGAATAGCGTGCCGAACGCATAACGCGAAACGCGCACAGCAAGGGCCGCATCGAAAACGATGCGGCCCTTGTGCATGCAGAAGCGTTCCGTACGGCCCGCATGCGGTTCGCGTGCGGGCCGTGCTGCTTCATCGGTTGGCTCGGCGTGCCTCGATGAACTCCTCGCCCCGAAGAAGCTCCACTTCCAGGAGGTCTCCTTCCTCCCAGCCTGCTTCGCCGATGGGGGATACGCGTTGCGCGTTCGACGTCATGCAGGCGGCCAGCTCGCCCGCTTTGAAGTTGAGAAAGCGGGCCGTGTAGCCCTCGCCGTCGCGCTCCACCTGCACGCGCGCGATGTTCGCCATCTTCGGGATGCTCGACTTCGCTGCATCGGCGCGCGCCTGCACCGTGGGATGACGATGCAGGGGGATGTCCAGCATGCGCGCGATTACGGCTTGCAGGCACCATTCGGATCCGAAGTAGGCCGCCATAGTCGGCCCGGGCAGGTTGACGACCGGCTTTTCGTCCACCACGGCCATCATGAGCGGGCGTCCCGGAACGGCAGCGATATAGTGATGCACCACGCGTCCCCGCCGCTTGATCAGGCGGGCGTTGAAGTCCTCCTCGCCAAGCGCGGAACCGCCGTTGATCACCACCAGGTCGGCAGTCGAGAGCGCTTCCTCGAACGCCCGCTCAAGGTCGGCGGGATCGTCGTGCACGAGAGGGAACAGCACGGGTTCCGCTCCGTACTCGATCAGCAGGTGCTTGCACATGAGGCTGTTCGCGTCGACGTTCTGCCCGCGGTACGGCTTGATGCCGGCGGGCACGAGCTCGCTGCCCGTGGGAATGAAGGCGACGCGCGGCTTGGCGCGCACGGGCACCATGGCAACGCCTCCCATGGCAAGCGCGGCCAGATCGGTGGGGCGGACGATGGTTCCTGCGTTCATGAGCGCATCTCCTGCGCGCAGCGTCGATCCTGCGGGTCGTACGCCCGAACCGGGCTCGACGAGCACGTCCTTGTCGAGTATCACCGATCCGTCTTCCTGGATAGCCGCTTTCTCAATCATCACCACGGCGTCGAACTCGTCGGGGAAATCGTCGCCGGTATCGGCGCGCGCGTAATCGACGCCGAGCTTCCAGCTGCTCGTGTCGGGCAGTCCGTTCGCGAACGCGGCAGACTTCACCGCGATGCCGTCGAACGAGGACGCGCGCACCACCGGCAGGGTGTTCGCGGACGTCAGGTCGCGCGCCAGCACGCGGCCTACCGCATGGTCGAGCGTTACGTATTCGGTGCGCCGCACCGGCTCCCATGCGGCGAAGAAATCGTCCAGAGCCTCTTCCTTCGAGGGGAATCCATCGAGTATCTTTTCTCCCATGCGCCTCTCCTTGTCCGGTTTCCCTTGTGCGTCAGGAGAGCCCGGCGTACCGGGCTCTCCTGCGGTTCTTCTATACGAGCGCGGCTGCTATGCCTTAGGCTGCGCGTGCGCTGCGATCTGATCGAACTCGGCCTTGCTCAAATCGTAGCCGTAAAACGTCTTGAAGTAGCCCGACACCGTTTCGTACAGATCGTTGTCGTACTTGTCAGGATAGAGCAGGCGGGGAAGCCACTGCATGCCCAGCACCTGGTTGACCGTAGGCGGGTTGTTCAGCCAGTTCCACGGCGTACTGGGCACCTCGTAGTAGGATCCGTTCTTGACGGCCGTCAGCTCTGCAAACGCGGCATCGGAACCTACGGAGTCGTAGATGCTTCCTCCTGCGAACAGGATCAGCTGCGGATCCCACAGAGCCAGCTGCTCCATGCTGATCTCGACGCCCGCGCCGCTGCCGGATACCTTGCCCAGGTCGGCCACGTTGTTGGCAACCAGATCGACCACCTGTCCCTGATAGGAGTTCTTCGCGATGGTGTTCGTCCCCTTGCCACCCAAAAGGTAGGCAACGTTGACGCGATCGGACTCGGGGATGGTGCTCATGACGGACACGGTTTCGTCGTAGGCTGCCTTGCAGTAGTCGGACAGCTCCTTGCCGCGGTCCTGCATGCCCAGAAGGTCGCCGAGCATTTCATAGGCTTTGCCGTAGTCGCTCATCTTGGTTTCGATGACCACCACGGGGATGCCCAGCTGCTGCTGCAGCGTGTCCAGGTCTTCCTTGATGCCGTCTTTGAGCTCGCCGGTATCGATGAGGATTTGGGCCCCGGAGGCGGCGACGGCCTCTTTGTTGAGGTCGCCCTTTGCGCCGAACGCCGCTCCCGTTACGGGCAGGTTCGCATAGTCCGCTCCCAGATACTTCGCCTGATCCGCGGTAAGCTCGGTCGAGATCGACACCAGCTTGTCGGGGGCCATTGTGAGCAGCACCTGTGTTGCGGTGTGGCCGGCCGGCGCAATGCGGTCGATTTGCGCCGGCACCTCGACCGTGCGCCCCGCCGAATCGGTGAACGTGCGGGTCTCGTTTTGCGCGGGCTGATCCTGCTTCGCGCCTTCGTCCGCGCTCGGCGCTTGCTGGGCGCAGCCGCTTGCGACGAACGCCAAGCCAAGACATAGCACGCATGCGATCAGCAAGCGCGCGGTCCAGGGCGCTTTCTTCGTTTTCGTAGTCCCTCCCATGGGAGCCTTCCTTTCCATTGCTTCTTGAGCCTACCGTTCTATCTCGCGTACCGGCACGCAAACGCGCACCTTGTCGCCGTATAGGGAGTTGACCTCCACGTCCACGTGGTAGATGGCGCTTACCAGCTCCTTCGTGATGACCTCTTTGGGGTCGCCGAAGGCGTGCACGCGGCCCTCGTTGATGACGAGGGTGCGGTCGGAGTAGAGAAAAGCCTGGTCAGGCTGATGGGTTGATTGCACGATGCTCATGCCTTCGCGAGCAAGCTGACGTACGGTGGACAGCACGCGCACCGTGTTGCCGTAGTCCAGCGCGCTGGTGGGCTCGTCCATGACGATGGTGCGCGCATTCTGGGCGATGGCGCGCGCGATAAGGACCAGCTGCTTCTCGCCGCCGGATATCTGCGTGTAGGGGCGGTGTCCCAAATGCGCCACGCCCACGCGCTCGAGCGCTTCCCAGGCGCGGTCCGTATGCTGGCGTTTCGGCGTTCCGAACAGCCCGACGTCGCCTCCAGCGCTCATGAGCACCACGTCGAGCACGTCGTAATCGTACGTGGACGAGTGCGACTGCGGGATGTAGGCCACCTCGCGCGCCCGTTCGCGAATGGGGAGGTCGCGCAGGTTCTTTCCATTCACGGTGATCTCGCCTGTCCAGGCGGCGTTCAGGCACAGGATGCAGCGAAACAACGTGGATTTCCCTACGCCGTTGGGTCCCAGCACGTTCACCAGCATGTTGTCGGGGATGGAGAAGCTGACGTTGTGCAGCACCTCGCGGCTTCCGTAGGAAAAGCTCAGGTTCTTGACGTCGATGCTCATAGCTTCTGCTTCTTCCGGGTGATGAGGTACAAGAAGAACGGCGCGCCTACGAATGCGGTCAGTATGCCGATGGGTATCTCCGCGGTTGCGACCAGCCGGGCGATGTCGTCCACTATCAGCATGAAGCTGGCGCCCATGAGCATGCTCGCCGGCAGCAGTTTGCGGTAGTCGCAGCCGATGACCATGCGGGAAAGGTGGGGGATGACCAGGCCGACCCATCCGATCATGCCCGATACGGCTACGCTGGAGGCGGTGATCAGGGTTGCCGCCAGGATGACGATGAGCCGTGTTCGACGCGCGTTCACGCCCATGGTGGAAGCTTCGTCGTCGCCCATGGTCAGCACATTGATGCGCCAGCGCAGGGCGAACAGCGCTCCCAGCCCGACTGCCATGGGGATGGCCGCCAGGGCCATGTCGCTCCACTTGGCTCCAGTCAGGCTGCCCATGAGCCAGTACGTGATGGCGGCAAGCTGGTTGTTGGGATCGGCTATCAGCTTGGTGAACGAGACGCCCGCTGAAAACAGCGAGCTGACCATCACGCCCGCCAGCACCACGATGAGCAGGTGATTCCCTCGGGCTCGCGTGCCGATGAGCAGCACCAGCATCACGGCTGCGATAGAGAACAGGAAGGCGGAGGCGGAAACGCCGAACGCGCCCATGCCCAGCAGAATGGCGCACGCCGCTCCGAACGCCGCGCCTTGCGACGCTCCTAGTATGTCGGGCGATACGAGCGGGTTCTGAAACGTTCCCTGGTAGGCTGCGCCCGCTGTGGCGAGGCTGCATCCCACCATGACGGCCAGCACTATGCGCGGCAGGCGCACTTGGAAGAAGAGCGTTTCCTGCTGCGGGGTCCAGAACGGATCCACGGGAAAGGCTAAGTTGGCTAGCATTCCCACTGCTTCTACCGGCGTGATGGGATAGCGACCCAGCATGAGCGAAGCGAGCGCGCTTGCTATGAGCAGGATGCCGAGCGCGAGCAAGAGGGCGTTGGCGCGACGCGCGTTTCTTCGGGATGCGCAGCGGGCGGCGCGCATCCCGAGATCAAGGTCACGGCTGCTGTTCGCCTCTTTGCCAGGCGCGGTCGCCTTCGATGCGTCGGGCGGGTCGTTGAGCTCTCGTGTCTTCATAGTCCCCCAATGAAGAATAATATTGTTTCTCAAATATATACTAGAAAGAGAATATAATCAAACAAATATAAATGGTGCCGAAGCTGGCGCGCGGGCTGCCTGAAGCGGGTTGGGGGTCGGTAGCGGAGGGTCGGCGGGGCGCGGGTCGTGCGGGAGGGCGGTCCGTGCTGCGTCCGGAGCGGGTGGGGGTTGCGCGAGCGGGCGGCCGAGTGGTTGGTCGAGCGGGCGAAACGGGCGGGGGCGGCCCGACGAGCGATCGGTCCGCGTGGGCGAAACGGGTGGGCCGCCGACCGGCACGGGGGCCGGATGATGCTGCCGGCCCGCTTCGCGCCCCGATTTCTCCTTCAGCAGAAAATTATGCGATCCGTGGTAGGTTTTGACGGTTTGGGGTCGTTGGGTTGGCTGATCGATCTTGCTTGTATGTGGGTCTATTGCGTTTCCGCAGGTGAGCGAGGTGACGTGAAGCTAAGTGTGCAAACCCGCACGCCCAGCACCTGTCAGGACGACCTCAAACCGTCAAAACCTACCACGGATCGCGGTTTTTCTTGCGCGCCGTCTTCGTGCGCGACGGGCGCAGCGCTTGCTCGCGCGCTCGTCCAGGGCAAGCCCGCACCGCGCTGCCCTCGCGTGCGGCGGACGGCGTGCTTGAGGGTTGCCCCACGGTGCGCGAGGTGGGATCTTGCTACGCGAGCTCCCGCGTGATCGACGTCATTTGGAGCGCTTCGCCGAAGAACTGCCCGGCTCCGCTTTTCACGGCGAAGCGGGCTTTCTCGGGATCGGCTACGACGCTGCCGGCCAGCATGTCGACGCCGCGGTCGAACAGCTGCGTCGACATGACCACGCTCGGGCCCACCATGACGGTGGTCGCGCTCTTCGCCAGGTCCAGCAAGCGGGGCGCGGTCTTGTTGATGATGGTCACGCCCGTTACGAACGCGTAATCGGCCAGGGGGACGACGTATTCGCAGGCGGGGTCGGGCGTGTCGAGCGGCTGCGAGCAGTTTCTTTCGAGCACCGTCAGATTGGCGTATTCGGCAATGCGGTCGACGTGGGAAAAGTGCCCGACCACCACGACGTTGGCGTTGCCTTGCGCCGCGATGCGCGGTCGGTACAGCTCGAACGCGTCTTTGCTTCGCACGGTTCCGTCCGGACGCTAGACGGGCTCGTCGTAGACGGCTCCCAGCGGATCGAGCAGGCGCTTCTGCGCGTAGTAGGCGTTGAGAGCCGCCACCCCAAGCGTGGCTTCCTCGAAGCACCATGACTTCGCAAGCTGGGCCATCGCGCGAAGCGAGCATCCGCGCAAATCGTTCTTGGCCTGGCGCCTCGCTCCGCCTTTGCAGGTGAAGCTCACGCCCATGCCGCAGTCGGCCTCCACGTACGACCAGTGCGTTCCCAAACAGTAATCGCGCACGGCAAGATCTTCGGGGATCCCTTCGATCAGCAAGTCGTAGAATTGCCACGGGGATCGGTTTTCCAGCGTGCCGGAGGAATCGCCCGTCTCCGCTTCGCGTGCGTTCGAGCAGGTGCTGTTCTCGGAGCGTTCCATACGGCTCTCCTTGTTCGCAGGTTTTCGTGTCGAAGCGCCTTTGCGTGCAGCGCGTCGTTTATATTGTACCTATTGGCGTATAATACACCGTTGAGAAGAATCAAGGAAGGGGAGCCGACCATGCTGTTCCTGCTAACAGGCGACGTGCAGATAGGGAAGACCCGCTGGCTGGAGGCTGCGGTGAAAGGACTTGTCGCCCAGGACGTTGCGGTGGAGGGCGTCTTGGCCCCTGGCGTCTGGCGAGGGAGCGAAGCCGGAAAAGCCGCCGGTTGTTCTGCGGCGGTGGGAGCCGAAACTCTGGAAAAGATCGGTATCGACAACGTCTTGCTTCCGGACGGCGAGCGGGTTTCCTTTGCCCGGCGGCGCGATCTGGCTTTGGCCGAAGGAACGTTTCGCGAAGAAAGCCAGAGCGCTCGCGCGAAGCTTGCCTGGGAGATATCGGACGATGCCCTTGCGCAGGTGAACGCTCATTTCGATAGGCTGAAAGCTGCTGATCCGCCGCACAGCCCAGGTTTGCTGGTAGTGGACGAGCTGGGGCAGTTGGAGCTGCTGCGCGGCGGCGGGCTGACGTCGGCCATGGACGTGCTTTCGCAGGGCCCTTCGGCCCGAAGCGCTCACGCCCTCGTGGTGGTGCGGGCGTGGCTGCTCGAAGCTGCTGCCGAACGGTTCGGCGATGTTTGGGGCGGTGCGAAGATGCTCGCTCCCGACGGCGAGGCTCGTTCGACCTTGCGTTCGGCATTCGATCTTGTTTGAGCAAACGATACCAAGTATCATCAAAATCGACCGATCGGTATTAGACGAGACAGGACCGCGGGCAGGCGCATCGCGGCGGGAAGGTGCCATCATGATCGATAAATCGGCCTTTCATAGCTTGAGCTATGGGCTCTACATCGTTGGCGCGCAGCATGAGGGAAAGCGCTTCGGATGCGTTGCGAACACGTTTCAGCAGGTGACGTCTTCCCCTATGCAGGTGAGCGTGACGTTGAACAAGGAAAACGCTACGACCGAAGCCGTGCTCGAGTCCGGTCGTTTCACGGCAACGTGCTTGTCCCAGGAGGCGACGATGGAGCTTATCGGCACCTTCGGCTTCCATTCGAGCGCCGATGTGGACAAGTTCGCTTCGTGCGAGACGGCCGAAGACGCGGCGGGCGTTCCCTACGTGGCCGAACAGTGCGTTTCGCGCTTCTCGGCGCGCGTCGTGCAGATCGTCAACCTGGGCACGCATATCCTATTTGTGGGCGAGGTGGAGGAAGCGGAGAAAACCTGCGCGGGCGATCCGATGACGTATGCCTATTATCATCTGGTCAAGGGCGGGAAAACGCCACCGAAGGCATCGAGTTACCTGGGCGAGGAGCCTGCTGCTGCGCCCGGTGAAGGCGACGCGAAGCCGAAGTTCGCTTGGCGATGCACGGTGTGCGGCCACATGGAGTACCTTGACGAGCTGCCGGAAGATTACGTGTGTCCCGTGTGCGGCGTGGGCCGGGACATGTTCGAACGGGTCGCCGTGTAGATCGAGGGATGCGGGGCGAGGCGAGGGCGGGTTTGCTCCGCCTCGCCCGCACTGCTCGTTTCCCCTACGCGTTGCAGCTGGATGCGGGGCAGCGGGCCTCGCATCCAGGGCATGCGTCGTCCGTCCCTTTCAGCTCCTTGGCAAGCAGCGCGGATTCCTTGCAGGCTTGCGCGATCAGCATCGAAAGGCCCCGGTACAGGTTGCTGTTCGATTTTTCCAGGATCAGGTCGCGCCAACCTTCCACCCAGGAGTTCGGGTGCTCTTCCAGAAAATCATATTGGTCGGACATCGCCCGCTCGAATCCTTCTTCGTTGCCGGCGTCGAGGCTTTCCTTTGCGATGCGCGCCAGATGCGCCGCAAACAGCAGCTCGGAGGCAAGATGGTCGTCCGGTTCGTGCTGAAAGCCCTCTACCTCCAGGTTGTATGCTCGGTACGCTGCTCGCACTTGCAGCGTTCGCTCCTGAAACACCATGCGCTCGCGGCTGAAGTGCACCGATTCCCAAAGGGGGGCGGCTACCTTTTGGGCGCCCACGAACAGGCGCGTGTAGTCGACGCGGACGGCTTCGAAGTCGCTGTCGGAAAAGGGCGTCGCGCAGGCGTCCGTCCAGGCGAGGAGCAGATCCTGCGGCTGCCTTGCCCGTGCGCCGTCTACGAAGGGTATGGACTCGAACAGGCGCTCTTCGACGACGCGGGCGAAAAGATCGCGATCCGGCATGCCGTATAGCAGTCTTCCGAGCAGCGTGAGCAGGGCTTCTTCTTCTGCGAGCCTTGATCGGATGGCATCGGTGTCCATGTCGTCTCCTATCGAATCGTCGACGCAAGGGGCTTCGGGCGATCCGCAGCCCCTTGCGCGTTGGGATTATTGTTCAAGCGAGAGAGGCCGCCCTGCGCCCTCTTCGAACACGGCGTCCTTGTGCGTGGTAATCGCCACGTTGGGAAGCGTTTCCGACGAAGGGGGCAGCGGTTGCACGTCGGCAACCTTGCCGTAGGTGCTGCGGAGCTCTTCGATCTCGCCTATTGCCAGGGCGCGCTGCGGGCAGATTCCCACGCATGCAGGCTCTTCGCCAAGGGCGAGCAGATCTTCGCACAGATCGCACTTGCGCGATTTCTTTTCAGCTTCGACCAGCTGGCATGCGCCGTACGGGCAGGCTGCATTGCAGGTGCCGCACCCGATGCACTTCTCGGGATCGATGGTGACGATGCCCGTGTCCGCGTCCTTCGAGATGGCCCCTTGCGGGCATTTGGCGAAGCAAGCGGGGGAGTCGCAGTGCCCGCACGAGAACGATACCGAGTACGAGAACACGCCTTGCGGGGTGAAGCAGTTCAGCGCCTCGTCTTTCTCCCATGTTCCGCCGCACATCATCCGCACGCGGCGAAGCCGAGCGCCCACGTCGAGGTTGTTCTTGTCCTTGCAAGCGAGTTCGCAGGCCTTGCAGCCGGTGCACGAAGCGCTGTCGATGTAAAAGCCCATTTGAGACATGATTAGTCCTCCTTAAACACTTCGCGCGGTTCCCAGGTGTAATCGGGGGCGAGCGGCGTTCCCGTCCATTTCTCGACCTTCACGATGCAGCTGTTCCATGCCTGATGGCCGTATCCTACGCAGTTGGGGCCGTTCAGCACGTTAACGCTGCCGGCCATGTCGATGCCGGTCTCCTCGTCGATCTCCACCCACGAGCCTTGGCCGAGGCCCAGCACTCCGGGCATCATGATCTCGGTGACCAGCAGCGGGCGCAGGCTCTTGCCCCACTTCGAGGTGATGAGCACCGTCTGGCCCGTTTCGCACCCGATGTCCGCGGCGTCGAGCGGATTCATGTACAGCGGGTGGTCGAACGCCTCGCGCAGATTGGGGACGTCGGCGAACGAGGAATGCGAATGGCGCGGAATGTGCAGGCTGACCAGCTGATAGGGGTATTCGCCCTTCACTTTGCCAGCCCAATCGGAAAACGTCTCCTCGTATCCTTCGATGCCGGGTTCGTATTTGGCGATGGGCGGGATTTCGGTCCATCCGCATGCCTTTACGCGCGCGGCGGCGTTCGGCGAGCAGATCTCGAGCTTGCCCGTTTTCGTGGTGGCTATGGGATTCGCTTCGGGATCCTTGCGGAAGGCTTCCAGCACCACGTAATCCAGACCGTCTCCTTCGGAGCGCTCCACCGTGTAGATGCCGTCGCGCTTGAAGTCGAGGATGGGCACGCGACCTTCTTGGGGCTTGCCTTCCACGCCGAGTTCTTTCAGGTCGTCTTCCGTGACGCTGACCAGGTTCTCTACGCCGCTTCCGTCCTTTTTGGTTGCGGTTGCGGCGGCAACCCAATCGAAGACCTGCTGCTTGAGCTCGAGCGGGCGCACTTGCTTCGGATCGACGCCGATGTGCTCTGACAGCTCTGCGGCAATGTCCACGTCGCTTTTGGCTTCGAACAAAGGCTCGCATACTTGGCTCGTCCACAGTACTTGCTCGCGATACGCTGCGGTGAAGTCTCCGTAGCGCTCCCATTGGGTGGTGACGGGCAAGACGATGTCCGCGTAGCGGCAAGCCGTGGTCATCACGATGTTCTGGGCTACGACGCAGTCCATTTTGCGGTAGGCTTCAATGGCCAGCATGGTCCCCGGTGCCTGGTTGATGATGTTCTCGTGCGTATCGTAGATCATATGCACGTTGCAGGGGCGCTTCTTGCCCAGGCCGGTGGTGAACTCGCCGGACAGAATGCCCGTCCATGCCTCGTTGATGTTGATGCGGTAATACGGCTCTTCGGGCAGCTTGTACATGCCGTTGGGCACGCCGTACTCGATGGAGTCTCCGCCGAGGGGGTTCCAGATGGGCGCGATGTTTCCCGACGTGGTCCATGAGGGCTCGCCGAGTATGGTGCCGCCCTGCAGCAAGGTCAGGTAGCCGCCCTGCAACCAGGAGTGGCCGGCGTCGGATCCGGTGCAGCAGCCCGGCTTGCCGATGCAGCCGGCCATGGCTCCAAGCGTCATGATGGCCTGGGGCCACGTGGTCCCGTTGGTGGTGCGCGACGGCGCGGGAGACATGATGATGGACACGCGCTCGGTCTGCGCGATCTGCAAAGCCAGATCGGTGATCACGGCGGGGCTTACGCCGCAGATCTCCGCTGCCCATTCGGGCGTTTTCGGCGTATTGTCGTAGGTGCCCAGCACATAGTCTTTGAAGTTGTCCTCGGGCGCCGCTCCTTCGGGCATGTGGTCCGCGTCGAATCCGACGGTGCAGCGGTTCAGGAAATCCCAATCGATGAGCGGCTTTGCAGCGGGGTCGTCGTGGGTCAGCAGCACGTAGGCCATGGCGATGGCAAGCGCCGTGTCGGTGCCCGGTCGCACGCCGACGAACTGGTCGGCAACGGCTTGGGCGGTGGCGTGGCGGAAGATGTCTATACAGATGAACTTCGTTCCCGCAGCTTTGCATTGCATGTAGTCGTAGGTGGGAAGACCGGTGCGGCTCCAGGCGGGGTTCGATCCCCACAGTACGATGATCTGGGCTTTTCGCAAGTCCATGCGATCGTTCGTATCTTCGGCCAGGCCGTATATCTTGGCCATCGACCCCCACGCGCCCGAAGAGCAGGCGCCCCAGTGCTCCAGGTACCCTCCGTGCAGCGCCAGCATGCGCCCGATATCCCAGTTCCCGAACAGCGAGGCCACGTAGCCCGGCACGAATATCGCATCGTGTCCGTACGCGGAGGTGATGCGCTTGATCTCGCCGGCGATCAGCTGATACGCTTCATCCCAGCTGATGCGCTCCCAGTCGTCCTTGCCGCGCAGCGCCCCGTTGGCGTTGTCGCCGCCACCGGGCTGCCAGCTTTTGCGCTTCATGGGGTACTTGATGCGATCGGCGCCGAATACCATGCCGCGCAAAGCCCGTCCGCGGGCGCACGACCTGAGCTGCGGGCAGTCGGGGGAGTCCGCGTGGGTTTTGTCCGTTCCCATGCGGACGCAGTCGCCGTCCTGCACGAACACCTTGTTGAAGCCTTTGCTGCCGCAGTCCGCCCAGCAGTTGCAGGGGATCCAGGTTCCTTCCGATGCCCCCTTCGCCGCTTCTCCTTCCGGCTTTTGGTTGAATCCTGCGCAGCCGGTCGTGCCGAGCGCGGCGGTTCCCGCTACGGCGACGCCCGTCCATTTGAGCAGGTTTCGACGGGTGATGCTCGATCTTGCTTCCGCCGTTTCGTGCGTCGATGCTCCCATGTTCCCTCCTATCGTCGTGCGGCCGCCCCCTTGCTGCGGCCGCTCCAACCCCTTGCAGGGTTCGCGAAGATCATAGGGACGACGGTGCTGCGGTGCCAATGGCCGAAGGCTCTGTATTGCAGAACGGGTCGGAATGGAAGCATGCGAGCCGAATTCGGCTTGTTTTGCGGTTTCGATTATTCTCGAAACGGATGGTCGTATTAGCAAATCAACGAAATCGGAAATAAGGAGCCCGCTTGCGGGGCATCGCTCGCGTCGATGCTAGAATGGAGCGCGAGGGGAGGGAGTTTCGGCTCTTGGAGCCGGAGTGCCGCCATGCAGTATTTCGACAGACAGATCGGGCAGGACGACCTTGCGCGGCTCATCGCCGACCTCGCTTCCGTGCGTGCGGAAAAGGACAAGGTCAACCGAAAGAAGCGCTCGGGGGCGCCCTACGAGCCCAAGTTGCTGTGCCCGCGCAACTTCGTTTTGAGCAGCGAGACGGCTGCGGTTGTCGCTCGCGCGGAGATCGCGGTGGCGAAGTCCGACTGTCTGGTCGAGGGGTCGGCCTATCCGCTGCGGCGCTTGCTGTCGCGCGTGGAGGGCGTGGCTTCGGTGCGCACTAACGGCGTGAAGCCGAGCTACCGGGCGTGCTGCTATCTGGACCTTGGCTCCTGGACGCATGCGCCGGCGGGTTCTGCCCGGCTTGTCAAGAACGCAGCCCGCATGCATGCGGGCTGCACGTCGGCTCAACTTGATGCTTCGTACGCCGCTCATTTGGTGGAGGGCGCAGTGAACTTCATACTTTCCGACGTTTCTCAAGACGGCGATATAACGGCCGCGCATCTGGAGGCTTTGTACCGCGGCATCAGCGAAGGGTCGTATTGGGAGAAGGAAGCCGGCCTTCGTTCATGGGATTATAATCATCGGCGCAGCCCCGACGTGGATCTTGACATGTATCGGCCTCCGACCGCGGCGCAGCTTCCTCGGTTCATGAAGGACCTCGTGCAGTTTTGCAACCGCAATTCGTATTCGCCTATAGCGCGCTCGGCCATCGCCCATTACCAGCTTGAGGCGACCAAGGCGTTCATGGCGGGATCCGACCAGATCGGTCGTATTCTGGCTATCCTGATCTGGCGCAAGGCGGGGCTTATCGAGCATTACATGCCCCCGTTCTCCATCACGCCGGCCATGACCACCATGCGCCATACAAGAAGGCTCGAACCGTATCTGACCGAGCATGATTTCGTGGATGCGGGCGAACTGCTTGCCGTGGACGAATGGGTGTACCACTGCGCGCGAGCCTGCGAGCTTTCCGTGCGCATCGCGAAGGTGTGCTGTCGAGAGGCGTCCGCTTTGACCGACTCATGGACTGCGCAGGTCAAGGGAAACGGGATAGAGTTGCGCAAGTGCGTGCGGAAGCTGATGAACGAGCTGATAGGAAGCCCGGTCGTCAGCATCCCCTTTGCAGCCGAGTTGATCGGAAGCAGCTTTTCCACCGCCGCGCGCGCTGTTTCCGATTTGGTGGAGGCGGGCGTTTTGCGTCAGATGGGAGGCGGCGGGCGCAACCGCGTGTTCGAGGCAGCCGAGGCGATCGCGCTGTTCACGCGGATAGAAGGCGCCTTTTTGCCCGAAACGCCGCTGTCGCGCGAATTCTTGATCGAGCAAAGCAAGGGAACGATCGCGTAGCCGGCAAGGCGGGGGCGGCAGGACGCTGCCTTGGCTTCCTGCCTTGCCTTGCCGGCTACGCTTCGGCCCCTTATTTGTTCCAGGCGAGGAACGCCCAGGTGACGGTGCGCGGCTGGCGCAGGCGCAGACGTCCTTGCGCAACGCCCTTCTTGTCGGGCTGCCCGGCGTGCTCGTTGTCCACGAGGTTGTCTTTCGCCCATGCGCGCAGCTTTTCGAGCGCGTTTTCGCGCACATCGTCGTCGACCAGGCCCGTTGCCGCGTCGTTCACCATGCGCGCGAACGCCTCGTAGGCGTCTTCGCGAGAGTCGAAGGTGTCCTCGCGGGCGCTTTCGATGTAGGACAGCTCGGGCTTGAGGCCCTCGTTCGCCAGGATGTTGAAGGCGTACAGGTAGTCGTGCCCCCTTACCTGGTCAAGGCCTATGTCGGCCAGCAGGCGCTCGTCGGTGCGCGGAGAGGCCCCGGTTGACAGCGTGATGCAGACGCGTCGGCGCGCCACGTCGGTCAAGCGCAGCAGCGAGTCGCGCAAGTCTGCGGTGGCGATGGACCGAGAAGCTACGGCAACGTCGGTCATGCCGGGACGCACGCCGAAGCTGGCCCAATCGTCCTCCCAGCTCATGCGCTTGGGAAACACCGTTCGCACGCCCAGCTCCGCAAGCTCTTCCCCCATGCGGTCGAGCATGCCCTGCGAGAAGTCGGCGGCTACCACCTTGTGCCCCGCCTTTCCCAGTGGAATGCAGAGCGCGCCCGTGCCGCATCCCATGTCGAACACCGTCTCGCCCGGTTGCACGTCCGCCAGTTCCAGAAATCGTTCGACGTAGGGGTTCGGCGCGTCCTTCGTGGAGAAGGTGGACGCGCGCTTGTCCCAGTACGAGGCATCGTCCACGCGGCGGCGCAGCTTCTGCAGCGCCTTCCATTCTTCGTTCCAATCGTGCGTGGTAAGCAGGGGGACGAACGGTTCCATGGCATGCCTTTCGCGTGAAGGGCCGCTTGCCCAGCGGGTGCGCAGCCGTCGGTTTCGGGTACTATGGTAAAGAACGATACCGCATCGCGCACGGGTGGAGTGCGTGAAAACGGATTATTTCTAACAGAGGAGTATTCGTCCTATGCACGTTGAACTGCTGTACCATACGCCCGATCCCGAGCGCGCCATCGCAACGGCCGCGCGCCTGTGCTACGCGCCCGTCGGCGCTGCCGAGCTCATGGAAACCATGCCCGAGGAGCGCGTGCGAAGCGTGCTTTCGACCATCATGGCAAGCGGGCATTTCTCCACGCTCGAACACGCCAGCTACACCTTCGCCGTAGACGGGGTGTCCCGCGCGCTCACGCACCAGCTGGTGCGCCACCGCATTGCCAGCTTCAACCAGCAAAGCCAGCGCTACGTGAAGTTCACCGACGGCCTGGCCACCGTCAAGCCGGAGAGCATCGCGGGCGATGCGCAGGCCGAAGCCGTGTTCGACCGGGCGATCGAGGCGGCTATCGAAGCGTACGAGAAGCTGCTGGCCGCCGGCATTCCCGCGGAGGATGCCCGCTACCTGCTGCCCAACGCCGCCGAAACGAAGATCGTCATCACCATGAACGTGCGCGAGCTGCTGCACTTCTTCTCGCTGCGCTGCTGCAACCGCGCGCAGTGGGAAATCCGCGACATGGCGCATCGCATGCTCGAGCTGGCGCGTCCGACCGCACCGTTCGTGTTCATGGACGCGGGCGCGCCCTGCATCCGCGGGAACTGCCCTGAAGGAAAGATGACCTGCGGAAACCCGTATCCGCGCGTGAAGAGGGGCTGACGTGGCCGAGCAGAAGAGCGATCTTTCGCGCGCGTTCTCGGAGGACGGCGCGGTCAAGACCCATGTGGGAGGGCAGGCCCTTATCGAGGGCATTATGATGCGGGGCCGGTACAACTGGTCGGTCGCCGTGCGCGAACCTTCCGGCGGCGTGTACGTGGAAGAGCACGACCTGGCGTCGGGGCAGGGCAAGAACGGCTGGATGTACTGGCCGCTCGTGCGCGGCTGCCGGGCTATGGTGGAGTCGCTCGTCCTAGGCTACAAGGCTCTCGAGATCGCGGCGCTGCACGCGTTCGCGGACGAATCGGACGAAGAGGGGGTTGCTGCCGAGGGGGTCGGAGGGGTCTGCCGCTCGGACAGTCCTGCTCGCACGAACAGCCCGCAGGGCTGTTCGGCTCGTGCGGAACTCGCTTCAGATCCCTCCGGCCCCCTCGTCGACGGATCTCCGTCGTCCGATTCGTCCGCTGGGAACCCTGCGGCCGATCTCGAGGGGCTTGGACCCTCGCTCGCTGGCGGGGGCGGGGAGGGCGGGGAGAAGGCGTTTTCCTGGAAGGACGATTTCGGGCGACCGGAAACGGTGATCGACGGGCTGGGCGCCCAGAGGACGCTTGACGTGGTGGAGGAGCCTGCTTCTTCCGCTCCCGTCCAGGACCCTGCGCCGAAGGACGTCGAGAAAAAGTCGTTCATGGACGAGGAAGTCGAATTCGGCAAGAAGGAGATGGCGGTGTCCATGGTGCTCGGCCTGGTGCTGGGCGTGGTGCTGTTCATCGTGGCGCCGGCGGCGCTCACGAACCTCATCGTGGGCGAGTACGATTCCAATACGGTGCTCTGGAACGTGGTCGACGGTTTGCTGCGCGTGCTCGTGTTCGTGTTCTACCTGTGGCTGATCGGGCGCATGCAGGACATCAAGCGCATGTTCGGCTACCACGGCGCCGAGCACAAGACCATCCACTGCTACGAGCACGGCCTGCCCCTTACGCCGGAAAACGCGCGCAGCTTCCCCCGCTTGCACGTGCGCTGCGGCACCGCGTTTCTCATCATGGTCATGATCATCGCCATCTTCGTGTACACGGTGACGCCCATCAACGCGCTCATCGACGCATGGGGCGTGGCCGACGGCGCGCCCAAGCTGGCGCTGGTCATTTTGATCCGCATCCTGCTCATGCCGGTCATCGCGGGCATATCCTACGAGATCACCGTGAAATGGGCGGGCAGCCACCCGGACAATCCCATCGTCAAGGTGGTTCTGTGGCCCGGCATGCAGATGCAGTACCTTACCACGCGCGAGCCTGACGACGGGCAGATCGAATGCGCTATTGCGGCCATGCAGCGCGTGCTCGAGCGGGAGGAAGCAGAGGACGCGAAGGCGAACGCCGCAGCGGAGGCTCCCACGCCTTCCGCGGCGTAGCGCCGGTTCGGCACGCGCGGTCAACGAACGAAAGGGCATATCTTGGGAGCGGCTATAACGGCGCAGGACCTTCGGAAGTCGTTCAGGCTTTCCGCGAAGCAGCGCAAGATCGAGCGAACGGACAGTCGGATGAAGACGGCTGTCGACGGCTTGTCGTTCGAGGTGCAGCACGGCGAGATCTTCGGGCTGCTGGGTCCGAACGGAGCCGGCAAGACCACCACGCTGCGCATGCTGGCGGCCTTGGTCAAGCCCGATCAGGGCGATGCGTTCATCGACGGAAAGTCGGTCGTGTCCGACCCCGTGGGCGTGCGCAGCTCTATCGGGTTTCTCACGAGCGACCTCAAGTTGGAGGACGTGTTCTCTCCCGATTACCTGTTCGACTTCTTCAGCGAGCTGCATCGCGTTGATCCCGCCGTGCGCGACGAACGCAAGCGCGCCCTGTTCGAGCGCTTCGGCATCGATCGTTTTGCGCAAACGAAGGTGGCCGATCTGTCCACGGGCATGAAGCAGAAGACCTCGCTTGCGGTGTCGGTCGCGCACGATCCGTCGATCATCGTGTTCGACGAGCCCACCAACGGCCTTGACGTCCTTACGGCCAAGACGGTCACGGACTTCTTGGTGGAAATGAAAGGGGAGGGCAAAACCATCTTGCTGTCCACGCATATATTCACCCTGGTCGAGAAGGTGTGCGATCGCGTGGGCATCGTGATCGACGGGCGCATGGCCGCATGCGGCACGCTGCCCGACGTCACGCACGGGCGCTCGCTCGAAGACGCGTTCTTCGATTTGTACGCGGCGGCGGTTCGGAGGGAATCATGAGCAACGGCGCTTTCACCATTACACGCAAGGAGCTTGCGAAGTTCTTCAGCAACCGCGTGTCCGCGCTGGTTTCCATCGTTTTGCCCGGTCTGCTGATATTCGTCGTGTGGACGGTGATGGGCGATGCGATGGGCAGCATGTTCCAGCCCGATGCCGCCAAACGGCCCGTGGTTGCCGTGGTGAACGAACCCGCCAGCCTTGAAGCGCTGGCGGACGCGGCGGGCATCGATGTCGTGAAGGAGGGTTCCTTGCCCGACGCCGATCGGATGCGCGAGGCCATCGAGCAAGGAGACGTCAAGGCGTTCGCCCTGTTCCCCGAAGGGTTCGACGAGTCCGTCGCGGCCTACGATCCCGCTTCGGGCACGGCGGCGCCTCGCGTGGAACTGTACCGCAATTCCACGGATCCCGATTCGGTGCAGGCGTTTTCCGCGCTCAAGGCCGCGCTCGACGCCTACGAGTCGTCGCTGTCGAACCGGTTCGACGTGAACGTCGGCGATGCGTCCTACGATGTTGCCGAAGAGCGCGACGTGGCCGGTTCCGTCGTGGTGTCGATCGTGCCCATGCTGTTGCTTATCTTGCTGTTCACCAGCTGCATGTCCGTGGCGGCTGAGTCGGTTGCCGGCGAAAAAGAGCGCGGCACCATGGCAACGCTTCTGGCGACGCCGGTTCGTCGGCGCGACATCGCATTGGGAAAGGTGCTCGCCGTGTCGATCATCGGCTTGCTGATTGCCGCATCGAGCGCGATCGGCATATTCGCGGGGCTGCCCAGCATCATGCAGGGCAGCGTGAGCATGAGCGTGTACGGCGTTTCCGACTACGTCTTGCTCACATTGGTCATCGCGTCCACGACGCTGGTCGTGGTCGTTCTCATCACGATGGTCTCGGCGTTGGCGCGCACGACCAAGGAAGCGTCCATGTACCTGACGCCGCTCATGATCGTGGTGATGCTCGTGGGCGCTTTGGGCATGTTCGGGGGCGCAACGCAGACGGAGCCGCAGTTCTACCTCATACCGCTGTACAACAGCGTGCAGTGCATGATCTCCATTTTCACGTTCGATTTCCAACCGATGAACGTGGCGTTGTGCGTAGCTTCCAACCTCGCGTACACGGGGGCGGGCGTTCTGGTTTTGCAGCGCATGTTCGACAGCGAGCGCCTGATGTTCGCGCGCTAGGCGCTTCGTCGTTCGAAAGAGAGCCGTTCGAGGGCTTGGCGGAAGGGATCGGCTTGCGGTTCTTGTCGGTTTCGGTTTGCCGGCGGGTTCCCGGCGTCCTGTCGATGCGCAGAGGCTAGAGGACGAAGAAGCCGCTTTTGCCCGCTCGCTTCGCTTCGTACATGGCCTTGTCCGCCTGGTCGTACAACTCCAGGTAGCTCTCGCCGCCCCGTGCGCGCACGGCTCCGATGCTCACGCTGAAGGGAAGACCCGCCTCGGCTGAAGCGGTCGCTACGCGCACGAGCAGCTCTCGGCAGCGTTTTTCAAGCGCATCCGCGCTGACCATCCCGGCCAGGCAAACGGCGAACTCGTCGCCGCCGAAGCGGCAGACCAGGTCGTCTTCGCGAAAGGTTTCCTTCATCATGCTGGCCAGCAGGCACAGCGACTCGTCGCCCGCCTTGTGCCCGTAGGTGTCGTTCACAACTTTGAAGTCGTCGATGTCCACTACGACGAACGCGCCCACGTTGTTTCGGTCGACCAGCGTTTGCGCTTCGTTTTTGAACGCGCCTACGCCGAGCAGCCCGGTCAGGCCGTCGCGTTCGGCAACCGCTTTCAGGCGGTCTTTTTCGGCACGGGTGATCTCGAGGGCTTTCGCGCGGTTTCGCGCGTAGCCTATCGACAGCGCGATGATGACGCTTGCCACGACAAGGCTGATCAACGCGATCTCTTTTACGTGCGCTTCGGCGAATTGCACGAAGGTCATCTGATTCTCCTGCAGGGCTTCGGCGTAGATGCTGTCGTTGACTATCCCGACGGGCATCTGCCGGATCGCCTCGTTGAACACGCGCAGCAGGCGATGGTCGCTCGAGGACGCGAACGCGAAGCAGATGCTGTTCTCTTCGTTGGGGTTCATGTAAGCGGTGACGTTGGGATAGCTTTCCATGTTCTCGAAGTAAGGCCCGCTGTAGCCGTCTGCGTACGTGTAGTCGGCGCGCCCGGTGTCGACGGCTTCGACGCAGTCTTCAAGCGTGTTGCAGACGAGCGCGTTCTCTCGGTCCGCTTCTTCGCAGGTCGCGCTGCGGATCAACGCGGCGCGACCTTCTGTCAAATTGGAGGCGTTGACGCCGCTGCGAGTTACGATCCATTGGTAGGACGAGAGGTACGGGGTGCTCAGCGACAGGTTGTGCTGGTGGGCGAAGGGGAAGTCGTGCACGATGCCGGCTATGGCGTCCAGGTCGAACTCCTGGATAGCTTCGTCCCAGTTGAGTTCGCCCGTAACGGGGACGATCTCCAGGGAGAGCCCCGTGTACTCGGCGATGTAGTCGAGCACCGCTTTCGAGGCACCCACGGGCAGCCCGGTTTTTTCGTCGACGTCTTGGACGGGCGCCGCGCCCGCCAGATACCCGACGCGGATCGTGCCGGCTTGGGCAACGAACGCGCGCATGTCCTTGGCAAGCCCGGTCGATCCCTGGTGCGTGTCGAAGTGCTTCGCGTACAGGTCGTGCTGCAGCATCGGCTCGGCCCTGTCGATTTGAACGATGGCCTCGTTGAGGGACGCGACGATGTCTTTCTCGCCTTTCGAGGCGGCGAAGTAAAACGGATTGGAGGCCATGGACGCCACGACGTGCATGCCTTCGATGGGCGATATGTCCACGCCGGTAAGCACGTCGGCTTTTCCCGACAGCACGGCGTCTATCTGCGCTTGGATGCTGTCGCACTCGACGGCTTCCATCTGGATGCCGTTTGCGTCGCAAAACATCTGGGCGCCGGAATGGGACTTAGGGGATGGTCCGTTGAACGCGATGCGGAGTTTTTCTTGCAGGTAGATATTGGTTTCGGTCAGATTGTCGTTGGAGCTGGCGGCCAGCAGGGCAGAGGTGGCCGCTCCGTACGAGTTGGTGGCGTAATCGAACTGCTGCGCCAGCGAATCGTTGTACGCCATGGCTCCCATGATGTCGATCTCGCCCGCTTCCATCATGGCCAACAGGGTGGTGAGCTGCTCGTTGATGCTTCCTTCGGCCTCGACGAATTGATAGCTCCATCCGGTGTACTGCGCCACTTGCTCGAGGTAGTCGTAGGTGTAGCCCGAATAGGAACCGTGTCCGTCCGATTCCGACAATCCCGGCTGGATCGGCCAGCCTACGCGTATGATGCGGTGGTCGGATACGGCGTCGGCGGATCCGTCGTGCGCGATGGCGGTTGCAGGCAGCGAGCACGCCGCGATCATGGCGACCGTCGCGATGGCGGCCCACGTCCTTGCAAGACGCGAAAGCATGTTTTTCATGCACCGGCTCCTCGCCCGATTCGGTTGCGCCGTTTCCTCAAACGATTAATTAGTATAGCAAAGGTAATGATTAAAAGTAATCGCTCGGTCGCATTCCCTTCGCTGGCGGGCTCGCAGCGGCAAGCGGTGCGGGTCGGGGCGGGGTTTCGCCTCGGGTTGCACGGCCGTTTACCTTTCGAGCGAGCCGTCAAGGTTTCGTAACCTGTTCTCCTCTCAGGGGCGTGGTCGCTTTGATACCATCGAAGCATTCAGATCATCGATGGAGGGTGCAAGGCGCGTTCGCGTCCGGCCCCCCGCAGGGCGAAAGCGTAGGTGCGGGGCGTGCAAAACGCAATTTCAGTTCAAAACATCGTGAAGAACTTCGGCGCGGTCGAGGCGCTCAAAGGAGTTTCGCTCGAGGTGGCTGAGGGCGAGAAGGTCGTCGTCATCGGGCCGTCGGGTTCGGGCAAAAGCGTGCTGATCCGGTGCATCAACGGGTTGGAGGTTCCCGATTCGGGGACCATCGTGGTCGAGGGCATGAACCTGGGCGATCGCAAGGTGAACAGCCGGGCGCTCGCGCGCGACGTGGCCATGGTGTTCCAAAGCTACAACCTGTATCCCCATAAAACCGTGCTGGAGAACGTCACGTTGGCGCCCATCAAGGTGCTCAAGGTGCCGAAGGCCGAGGCCGAGAAAACGGCGCGCGCCTATTTGGAGCGCGTGGGGTTGATCGACAAGGTGGACAAGTACCCCGATCAGCTGTCGGGCGGCCAGCAACAGCGCGTGGCCATCGCGCGCGCTCTCAACATGCATCCCAAGATCATGCTGCTCGACGAGCCGACGAGCGCGCTCGATCCCGAAATGGTGCAGGAAGTGCTCGACGTCATCAAGTCCCTGGCGGAAACGAACATGACCATCGTCATGGTCACCCATGAGATGGGCTTGGCGCGCGAAGCGGCCGACAAGGTCGTGTTCATGGAAAACGGCCTGGTGGTCGAGCAGGGCAGTCCTCGGTACATCTTCGACGAAACGGACAACGAGCGCATCAAGAGCTTCTTGTCCAAGATCTTGTGAGGCGCATCGTGATCACAAGACGGACATTCTTGCGCGCATCCGCCCTGGGGGTAGGGTCGATCGCGCTGTGCGGGGCGGCGGGCTCGCTTGCCGGGTGCGCGTCCGGCGCGGACGTGCTGCGCGTGGGCACCAAAATCGACGTGCCCTCGTTCGGCTTCCAGAATCCTGAAACGGGCACCATCGAGGGCATGGAAGTGGACATCGCGCGCGAATTGGCGCGTCGCATCAAGGGCAGCCCCGACGCGTTGCAGGTGACCGGCGTGAACGTGACCACGCGCGGGGCAATGCTCGACAACGGCACGCTCGACGCCACGTTGGCTACGTTCACCATCACCGAGACGCGCAAGAAAAGCTACAATTTCTCGCGTCCGTACTACACCGACCATATCGGCGTGCTGGTGAAGAAGTCCTCGGGCATCGCCGATCTTGCCGGGCTTGACGGCAAGACGGTGGGCGTGGCGCTTTCCGCCACGACTCGCGAAAAGCTTGCGCAGGCCGGCGACGAGATTGGTATCCACATGCGCTTCGCGGAGTACTCCACCTATCCCGAAATCAAGATAGCGCTGGTCACGGGGCGCGTTGATGCGTTTTCGGTAGACCGGTCGATCCTGAACGGCTATGTGGACGACTCGACCATGCTGCTTACCACGCAGTTCGCTCCGCAGGAGTACGGCGTGGCCACGAAGAAGTCGAACGTCGAGCTGGCGGCGCAGGTGGACGACGCTATCGCCGCCATGCAGGCCGACGGCACGCTTGACGAGCTGTATGCGCGCTGGGGCCTTTCCGAAGACGGGGTTTCAGGCGGCGTCGCGGCTGCGCAAGGGGGCGGATCGCATGCTTGATATCTTCGCTCCGTTCAAGTGGGAGGCGCTTTTCCAGCGTTGGCCCGACATCTTGTCCGCATTCGGCATGACCGTTGGCATTTCCGTGCTCGCGCTGCTTATCGCACTGGTTCTGGGCGTGGTGTTCGGCGTGCTGTCCGTGTCCCGCATACCGGTGTTTCGCTGGATCACGCGCGTGTACGTGGAGGTCGTGCAGAACGTGCCCCTGCTTTTGCAGGTGTTCGTGTTCTACGCTATATTCCCGCTTCTGGGATTGTCGCTTGCGGCGTTCTGGATCGGCGTGCTGGCCATCGGCATCTATCATGGCGGCTACATTTCAGAGGTCGTGCGTTCGGGCATCGGTTCCATCCATCGCGGCCAGTTCGAGGCGGCGAAAAGCCAGGGGTTCTCGTACTGGCAGACCATGTTCGTGATCATTTTGCCGCAGGCGATTCGCATCATCATGCCGCCTTTGGCGGTGCAGGCCGCCAACCTTGTGAAGAACACGTCGGTGCTCGCGTTGATCGCGGGTGGCGAGCTTATGTACTTCGCGAACTCGTTTGCGGGATCCACCAGCTACTACGGTCCCGCTTACGTGGTTGCCGCCATCCTGTACTTCATCATCTGTTTTCCGTTGTCGCGCTTGGCGCTGTATCTGGAGCGTCGGACGCGCGCGCATCGGCACGTGGCTACCGGGGACGCGACGGAAGAGCTGTCCGAGGACGTGCTCGAAGTCACGCCGGGATCGCACGACATCACGGGTCGTGCGGCTGCCGACGCCATGGCCGGCGGAGTCGACACCATGCTGGGCACGGTCGATATAGCGCCTGCTCGCGTGGCTCCGTCGCCGCGCCATCCGCTGCACGTGCTGGGCGAAGACGCAGACGGGGCGATGCAAGGCGCGCGTGGGCCGTTTGAGCAGGCGTTCACCGGAAAGCAAGCGGCTGAGATCGCAGACGACATCGGCCGGGAGATCGCGCAGGAGATCGTCGCGTCGTGCGCAGGCGACGAAGCGTGCGCACGACGCGCCATGCACACGAGGACCGGTCGCTCGAGGGCCCTGCGCCGCTTGGAGCAGCGACGCGCTGCCGCTCGCGAAGAGGCGGAGCGTTCGGAGCGCAAGGGTGCGACCGATGAAGAAGGACGGGAGGAGGACCGATGAGCGATATCGCCGCTCTGTTCACGTGGGTGAACATGCGCTTTCTCCTGCAGGGTTTGGGGATGACGCTGCTCATATCTGCGCTCGCCATCGCGTGCTCGGTGGTGCTGGGAACTCTCATCTCGGTTATGCGCACGTCGAAGAGCCGCGTGCTGCGCGGCGTTGCGACCGTGTACATCGAGGTGTTCAAGAACACGCCGCTTCTGCTGTGGATCATGTTCACGTTCTTCGTGGCGCAGCTGCCGCCCATCGGCGCAGCCGTCCTGGCCTTCACGCTGTTCACCAGCGCCAGCGTGGCCGAGATCGTGCGCGGCGGCTTGGCGAGCGTGCCGTTCGGGCAGTACGAGGCCGCGAAGAGCCAGGGCTTTTCCGGGGCGCAAACCTATGTGCTGATCATCTTGCCGCAGGCGCTGCGCAACATGGTTCCGGCGCTGCTTTCCCAATTCGTGACCACCATCAAGGATACGAGCTACCTGTGGGGCGCCATGGCTCTGCAAGAGCTCATGGGCCGCGGCATGATCCTCATGAACAGCTACAACTCCACGGCTCAGATCTTCGCCATCTTCGGCATCATGGCTCTGGTGTACTTCGTGGTGTGCTTCACGCTGTCCCAGATCGTGCGTGCGTACCAGCGAAAGATCAAGCAGGCTCGCACCGCGTAGCGTCTTTGCGCTTCGGGGCGGGTTCCAGACACGCCGACACGGCCGGGGCGCGAGTTCCGGCCGTGTCGCTTTGGCGCCGTAGGGCCTTCTACTGCAGGGATCCTAGCAGGGGCAGGTACTGCTGGGCGCTTTCGGGAACCGTCAGCGTGATGCGCTGCCCGTAGGCTTCCACGGTCACGTAGCCGGGGTTGTCGTACGTGGTGACCGACGCTTCCACTCCGCCGTACGTGCCGCTGAACGAACCCGTCGGCGACGCCTCTGCGGGCAAAGAGGAAGCTTTCCAGCTGTCGATGTTCAAGCTGGCCACGGCTTCTTCCACCTGCGCCGTGCTCAAACCGGTTGCGTTGGCGATGGCCTCGCTGTTCGCGGCAAGGGCGTCTTGCACGTTCGACTTGATGCCCGATGCGTCGATGGCCGCGTTCGCGGCATTGTTCTTCACGTCGCTGACCAGCGATGAGACCGGATCTGAGGCAGAGCCTCCGCTTGGGGAAGGCGCCATGAGCAGGGCGACCGAGCCGGCTATGAGCAGGGCGATGAGTCCTAGGAATACGCCGAGAACTTTCTTCATCGAAGGTGTCTCCTTTCGAGCTCGGGCTACGAGGGCGCCGCCGGTGGTGCGTTTTCTGGATCGGATGGAGAACGGCTGTTGGGCTGTTCGGCGGCCATCCCGAACCATAGCCTATACGAGAATCGATCGCTTCATGAAACGTCCGCGCCATCTTCAGAGCCTGGGGACGAAATCCCCACTCGATTTCCGGAACTGGCCCTTCGGCCGCGAAGCGCGCGCCGTGCGACGCCTGCCGCACAGCGGGCCAGTGCCCGCGCGAAGGGCGTCGGGTTCGTTTCGGCTTGGGTAAAGTTCTCCTCCCTTCGCTCAAAATCGTGTATGCTAGCGTCTATTGCGTCGCGGACGGCGCGTCGCAAGCGCGCTTTTGCGCGTTTTCATCCCCGCACACGTTAATAAATAGGTGGGGCAACCGTGTGAACGATGCGAGGCCGCCAAGGCGGCTGGTTAGACAGGAGGGAACCGCGTGAAGCTGGTGGTAACCGAGAAGAACGACGCGGCTCAGAAGATCGCCGATTTGCTCGGCGTGAAGAAACCGAAGGCGGACAAGGTGTACTCCACGCCGGTGTACCGATTCGACGTCGAAGGCGAGGAATGGGTGACCATCGGCCTGCGCGGCCACATCCTGGAGCCCGATTTCACTCCCGCCATGGTGTACAAGAAGCGCGGCGGCTGGCAAGGCGTCACCGAGGAGGGGGAGACGTTTCCCGCGGACCTGCCCGACACGCTTGCGAAGCCCCCTTTCAAAAAGAAGAAGCCCTTCACCGAGGACGGCGTGGAGCTGAAGGCGTGGAAGATGGATGCGCTTCCGTACTTGGTGTACGCGCCCATCAAGAAGCTCCCCAAGGAAAAAGAGATCATCCGCTCCTTGAAGAACCTAGCGAAAAAGGCCGACTCCATCGTGATCGCAACCGACTTCGACCGAGAGGGCGAACTGATCGGGAGCGACGCCCTCAGCTGCATGCAAGAGGTGAACCCGACCGCGCCCGTGTCGCGCGCGCGGTATTCGGCGTTCACGAAAGAGGAGATCACGCATGCGTTCGACAACCTGGTCGAGCTTGACGTGAACCTGGCGAGCGCCGGCGCGTCGCGCCAGGACATCGACCTTATCTGGGGCGCGGTGCTCACGCGCTACCTGACGCTCGTCAAATTCGCAGGGTACGGCAACGTGCGCTCGTCCGGTCGCGTGCAAACGCCCACGCTCGCGCTCATCGTGGCGAAGGAGCGCGAGCGCCTTGCGTTCGTTCCCGAGGACTACTGGGTGATCCGAGGCGCGTTCGGGGCCGAGCCCGACGCGTTCGAGGCACCGCATGCCACCGCGCGCTTCAAGAGCGAAGCCGAGGCCAACGCCGTCATGGCTCACGTCGACGGCGCGGCAAGCGCCACGGTGGCCTCGATCGAGAAGCGCAAGCGCACGGTGCAGCCGCCGGCTCCGTTCAACACCACGTCGCTCATGGCGGCGGCGTCCGCCGAAGGCCTGAGCCCTGCGCGCACGATGCGCATCGCCGAGAGCCTGTACATGGACGGCTACATATCCTATCCGCGCGTCGACAACACGGTGTACCCGTCTTCGCTCGATTTGGCGGAAACCGTGAAGGCTATTTCCGGGAATCCGGCTTACGCGCCGTATTGCAAAGAGCTGTTGGCGAAAGACCAGCTCACGGCTACGCGCGGCAAGAAGGAGACGACGGACCACCCGCCTATCTACCCCACGGCAAAAGCCACTCCTGACGACCTGGCGCCCGCCGACTACAAGCTGTACAACCTGATCGCGCGCCGGTTCCTGGCCACGCTGTCCGAACCTGCCGTGGTGGAGGGCACGAAGGTCACGCTCGACGTGAACGCCGAGCCGTTCGTTGCGAAGGGCGACGTGCTGGTGAAGCCCGGGTTCCGCGCGATCTACCCCTACGGGCTGAAGAAGGACGAGCAGCTGCCCGTCCTTTCCGAGGGGCAGGCGATCGCGTTCGGCGGTGCCACCTGCACGAAGAAGCAGACCGAGCCGCCCGCGCGCTACAGCCAAGGCAAGCTCATCCAGGAGATGGAGAAGCTGGGCCTGGGCACGAAGTCCACGCGCCACGCCATCATCGAGCGCCTGTACACGGTGAAGTACATCCAGAACGACCCCATCGAACCCAGCCAGCTGGGCATGGCCGTATGCGACGCGCTCGACAAGTTCGCCCCGCACATCACGCACCCCGAGATGACGGCCGAGCTGGAAGAGGAGATGGACCGCATCGCCGAAGGACGCACCACGAAGACCGACGTGGTCACCACGAGCCGCAACCTTCTGGCCGAGCAGCTGGCCAGCTTGCTGCCGCATTCGGAGGAGGTTAAAGATGCCCTAGCCGACGCCGTGGCCGCCGACGCGTACGTGGGGCCGTGCCCGAAATGCGGCAAGGACCTGCAGCTGCGCGCGTCGCAGAAGACGCGCAGCATGTTCATCGGCTGCGCTGGCTGGCCCGATTGCGACGTGACCTACCCCTTGCCGAAGGGCAAGGTGGAGGCTGTGCCCGAGCCGTGCCCGACCTGCGGCATGCCTCAAGTGAAGGTGACGGCGTTTCGCTCGAAGCCGCGTACCATCTGCATCGATCCGCATTGCTCCACCAACAAAGAACCCGACGTGGTGGTGGGCGAGTGCCCGGCCTGCAAGGAGAAGGGCATCGCCGCGAAGCTGATCGCGCAGAAGAACCCCCGCACCTTGAAGCGCTTCATCCGCTGCGAGAACTACGACGATTGCGGCACGGGCTACCCGCTGCCCCAGTACGGCGCCCTTGCCGCCACCGACGAGGTGTGCGAGCACTGCGGCGCGCCGATGGTCATCGTCACCACGAACCGCGGCCCCTGGAAGCTGTGCCCGAACTTCGATTGTCCGGGCAAGGAGCAGGACGAGGCGAAGGGCGCCAAGGGCAAGGCTCCCGCCAAGAAGGCGCCTGCGAAAAGCAGTGCCAAGAAGCCTCCGGCGAAGAAGCCGGCTGCAAAGAAATAGCGTGATCGCGAACGACCGATCCTAACGTCGAAGGGCCCCGCATGACGGGGCCCTTCGACGTGGATGACGGCTGCTCGGCTTCCGCTCGCTCGTGTCGCAACGCGCCGGTCCGGTGCGTTGCAGGCTACGCTTGCGCGTTCTCGATGGCGCGGTACAGGTCGGTTCCCTGGGCGTCCACCGCCACGAAGCAGGGGAAGTCTTGCAGCGTCAGGCGGCGCAGCGCCTCGGTCCCCAGGTCTTCCCAGGCTATCGTCTCGCTTGCGACCACGTGGGTGGCCAGCAGCGCGGCGATGCCGCCGACTGCCGCAAAGTACGCGCTGCCGTTGCGCACGCAAGCGTCGATGACGTCGGCTGCGCGCTTTCCCTTCCCGATGCACGCGATCACGCCCGCATCCATGAGCGCGGGCGTGGCGAAGTCCATGCGGCTCGCCGTGGTGGGACCCACCGACCCAAGGGGCCTGCCCGCGGCGGCAGGGGTGGGACCGGCGTAGAACAGCGTCTGCCCTTCTAGGTCGTACGGCAGGCGCCCGTCCGCGCGCAGCGCTTCGAGTGCGCGCGCATGCCCGGCGTCGCGCATGGTGTAGACGGGTCCTGAGAGGCGCACTTCCTGCCCAGCCTTCAGGCGGCCGACTTGCTCGCGATCAAGGGGCAACGTCAGATGGACGGCGCTCGGCTCGCTTTGGTCCGCAGGGGCGTCGGATTCGCAACGTGAAAGCTCGTTCATCGTTCATCACTCCAGGAAATCAGCTCGACGGATGCGGTTCGCATGGCGCAGCAGCCCATGTTCACGGCTACGGGCAGCGCGGCGATGTGGCAGGGCGCCGTTTCCACGTGCACGGCCAAGGCGGTGGTCGATCCGCCAAGGGCTGCGGGCCCTATGCCGGTTGCGTTCACGGCGCGCAACAGCTCGTCTTCGAACCGGGCCGTTTCGGGCGTGGCCGCCGGGCTTCCGATCGGCCTGAGCAGCGCGTGCTTCGCCAGGCCCGCCACCTTGTCGAACGTGCCGCCTACGCCTACGCCGACGATGAGCGGGGGGCACGCGTTCGCGGCCTTCTCGCGCACGCATTCGAGAATCGTTCGGCGCACGCCTTCGGCTCCGGCTCCCGGAGCCAGCATGACCACGCGGGAGGCGTTGTCCGACCCGCCGCCTTTCAGCATCACGTGCAGGGTGGCGCCCTTTCCGGGACGGAAGCTGACTTCCGTGAACGCCGGAGTGTTGTCGGACGTGTTGGTTCGGTCGGTCAGGGCGTCGCGCACCACGCTCATGCGCAGGCGCGCGTCCGCGTAGGCTCGCGCGACGGCGTCGTTCACCAGCGAAAGCGCGTTTCCGGGCAGCATGAGGTCTTCGCCGACCTCCAGGCTGACCCAGACCGTGCCCGTGTCCTGGCAGATCGGCACGCCGTCCTGCTGCGCGATGCGTGCGTTTTCGAGCACTTGGCCCAGCACTGCCCGCGCGCGCGGCTCGCGTTCCGTTTCTCTCGCGCGCTCGATGCCGGCTCGAACGTCTTCGCGCAGCGTCACAGCGCATTCGACGATGCTTTGGTAGACGGCGTCGGCCACCGCTTCAGCGGTCGGCCCCGGCTTTCGTTGCGGGTGCGTCATAGGCGGTTCTCCTTCGCTTGGGGTTCGGGCTATTCTACCACGGAGGCGCGGCGCGGCCGCGCCGCTCGTCTTCGGGCGCCGGCTTCCCCCGGACGGTCGATGCTGCCGGCATGCCCGCGCCGCCGCATGCCGCCGGGCCTCGTTTCGGGCGCGCATGTGTTTTTTGCATCAGCGCGGCCCAAGAAAGCGCCTCCGGCAGCGCGGGGCCGCCCCTCCCGGCGCGCGAAGGTATATAATTGTTCGCGATCGCCGAAATCAGCCGAAGGATAGAGCATGAACTTGAACGAAGAATCGCTGCGCTTGCACAAGGAATGGCGCGGCAAGCTTGATACCGTCCCGAAGATGGACATCGCAACGCGCGAGGCCCTGTCGCTGGCCTACACGCCGGGCGTAGCGGAGCCGTGCCGCAAGATCGCGGAGGATCCGCAGGCCGCGTACGAATACACGATGAAGGCGAACACCGTCGCCGTGGTCAGCGATGGCAGCGCCGTCTTGGGTCTGGGCAACATCGGGCCTTTGGCGGCCATGCCGGTCATGGAGGGAAAGTGCGCGCTGTTCAAGGCGTTCGGCGGCGTGAACGCGGTGCCGTTGTGCCTGGACACGCAGGACACCGACGAGATCGTCGAGACCGTGGTGCGCCTGGCCCCGTCGTTCGGCGGCATCAACCTGGAAGACATTGCAGCTCCGCGCTGCTTCGAGATCGAGCAGCGCCTGATCGAGGCGCTCGACATCCCGGTGTTTCACGACGACCAGCACGGCACCGCCATCGTGGTGCTGTCGGGCGTCATCAATGCGCTGCGCTTGACCGGCAAGCGCAAGCAGGACTGCCGCGTGGTGGTCAACGGCGCGGGGTCGGCGGGCATCGCCATCGCGAAGCTGCTTTTGAGCTACGGGTTCCGCCATCTGACGCTGGTCGACCGTTGCGGCATCATCTGCTCGAAGTCCCAGGGCATCAACGAGGCCCAGCGCGCCATGCTGGAAGTAACGAACCTGTCCGACGCCGAAGGCTCGCTGGCCGACGCCTTGGCAGGCGCCGACGTGTTCGTGGGCGTGTCCGCGCCGAACCTGGTCAGCGCCGACATGGTTCGCTCCATGAACGACGACGCCATCCTGTTCGCCATGGCCAACCCCGATCCTGAGATCTACCCGGACGTGGCCAAGGCCGCCGGCGCGCGCGTCGTGGGCACCGGCCGCTCCGATTTCCCGAACCAGATCAACAACGTGGTGGCGTTCCCCGGCATCTTCAAGGGCGCGCTCGAGGGACGCGCGACGCGCATCACCGAGGCCATGAAGCTGGCGGCTGCCGAAGCGCTGGCCGGGCTCGTGTCCGACGAGGAGCTGTGCGAGGACTTCATCATGCCTGAGCCGTTCGACCCGCGCGCAGTGGAGTGCGTGGCGAAGGCGGTCAAGGACTGCGTGGAGGATTAGCGGCATGCCCGAAACGCAAGATCTTGCCCCGCGGGGCATCTTCATAACGTTCGAGGGGGGCGAAGGCGCCGGCAAGACCACCCACATTCGTTTTCTAGCAGAAGCGCTGCGCGCGCACGGTCGCGAAGTGCTGTGCCTGCGCGAGCCCGGCGGCACCGACATCGGCGAGCAACTGCGTGCCGTGGTGCTCGACCCGCGCAACGTCGCCATGACCGACGAGGCCGAGCTGCTGATCTACGAAGCCGCGCGCGCCCAGCTGGTGAAGCAGGTTATCGCGCCTGCGCTTGCGCGCGGCGTGGTGGTGCTGTGCGACCGGTTCACGGATTCCACGGTTGCCTACCAGGCATACGGTCGCGGGCTTTCGCGCGAATTCGTGGACGGGGCGAACGCTTTTGCCTGCCAAGGGCTGCGGCCCGACCGGACCATCCTCATGGCCACGGGCGGCACGGCGCGCACGGGCCTTGCGCGCGCGACGCATCGAGGCGCCGATCGCCTTGAGCGCGCGGGCGAAGAGTTCCACGCGCGCGTGAACGAGGCGTTTATGGACATCGCGCGACGCGATCCCGATCGTGTTCGCGTAGTGACCTCGGCCGATCGCAAGTCGCGTACCGCTTCGGCTGTGTTCTCGCAGTTGAAGGACTTGTTTCCCTGGATGGCCGACGTCGAGCAGCGCGACCCTGCGTTTTTCGATCGCCTGGACGTGAAGCGCAGCCAGGTCGGTCGCGCGGGGCTGCGATCGTCCGCTGAAAGCGCGCCGGGCGCGTCGCAGGGGGTCTGATCCGTGGCCGACGCGTTCGAGAACATACTGGGGCAGCCGAAGGTGCGCGAGTTCTTGCGCGCCACGGTATCTCAGGACAAAGTGAGCCATGCGTACCTGTTCACGGGTCCGGCTGGGTCGAACAAGACGCTTGCGGCCTACGCGTTCGCCCAGGCGGTTCTGTGCCCGAAGGGTCCGCAAGGCCCGCGCGGCGGCAACTGCGGCGCATGCGACGCGTGTCGGCGCATCATGCGCAAAAAGCATCCTGACGTGCGCTATTTTGCGCCGGAAGGTGCCAGCGGGTACTTGGTGGAGCAGATTCGCGACATCGTTTCCGACACGTCGTTCGCTCCCATTCAGGCCAAGAAGAAGATATACATCCTCGATCGCGTGGACCTTCTGGGCGTGCAGGCGGCGAACGCGTTTCTCAAGACGCTCGAAGAGCCTCCGTCGGATGTCGTGCTCATCCTGCTCGGCCGTACGCGCGAAAGCGTGCTGCCCACCATTCTCTCGCGTTGCCAGGTGGTGCCGTTTCGCACCATCCCGGCCAGCGAAGCCGCCGGCATCATCGTGCAGAATTCGGGCGCCTCGCTCGAACAGGCCCGCATGGCGCTCGAAGCATGCAACGGGTCCATCACGCGCGCCGTGGAATTCCTCAAGTCCAACGAGCGCTTGGGCTTTCGCCGACGCGTGCTCGAAGTGGTCGGCTGCCTGCGTAAAGCGGACGATTGGGACGTCATCGGGTTCGCAAGCGAGCTGGTGGTACTGGTCAAGGCGCCGCTCGACGTGGCGCGGGCCGAACAGGAGCAGGAGCTGGCCGAGAACGCCGATTTCCTGGCGAAGTCGGCCATCCGTCAAATCGAGGCGCGCAACAAGCGCCAGCTGACGGCGAAGACCTTCGAGTCGCTGCGGCATCTGACCGCCGTCGTGCGCTCGTGGCTGCGCGACGTCGTGGCCGTGTGCGCGGAAACGCCGGAGCTCGTCATAAACGTGGACGTGCGCGAGTCCATCGCCGAAACGGCGGCGGTTACCGACGAGGCGCGCGCTGCCGCGGCGTTGGCGTGCGTGCGTCGCTGCGACGAGGCTATCTCGTATAATGTATCTCCCGAGACGTGCATCGACGCGATGCTGTTCGAAATTCGTGACACGCTGTACGGTCGCGCGCCCCATGCTTCGGGCGCGTCGACCCGGATAAGATAGAGAGGTGCGCCATGGTTCGCATAGCGCCTGTTAACCTGTACTACAATCCCAAAACGCTCTGGTTCGACGCCGGGGACCTCGACGTGCGCACCGGCGACGGCGTGGTGGTGTCCACCGCGCGCGGAATCGAGTTCGGCCGGGCTTCGGGCGATGTGTTCGAGGCTGACGAAGCTCAGGTGAAGAAGCTGAAAAGCCCGCTCAAGCCGGTGAAGCGCATCGCTTCGCCCGAGGACGAGGCTCAAGCGGCCGCCATGGAGCGCAAGAGCGCCGAGGCCCTTCCCGTGTTCAAGGAGATGGCCGCCGAGGCAAGCGCCGACATGCACCCCGTTTCGGTGGAGTACCTGTTCGACGGCGACAAAGCCATCTTCTACTTCGAGGCGGAGGAGCGCGTGGACTTTCGCGAGCTGGTGCGAAAGCTGGCCTCGTACTTCCATGTGCGCATCGACATGCGCCAGATCGGCGTGCGCGACGAAGCCCGCATGGTGGGAGGGCTGGGCCATTGCGGCCAGGAGCTGTGCTGCAAGCGCTTGGGCGGCGAGTTCTGCCCCGTGTCCATCCGCATGGCGAAAGAGCAGGATCTTTCCCTCAACCCGCAGAAGATCTCGGGCGTGTGCGGCCGCCTTATGTGCTGCCTGCGCTACGAATTCGATGCCTACAAGGATTTCAAGAGCCGCGCGCCCAAGCAGAATTCTCAGGTGGAAACCCCTATCGGCACGGCCAAGGTGATCGATCTGGACGTGCCGCGCGAAGTGGTGACGCTCAAGGTCGACGGCGAGAAGCCCGTGAAGGTGCCCCTGGCTGATTTCGATCCGCCCGAGGAAGGCGTGCAGCGCCCGAAGGTGGTGGGCTCGGAGGCTTGGGAGAACGCGACGGCCCAGGCGGCTATCGGGGTTGCCGGGGAGTCCACGGTGTTCGCAACCTCGCAGCTGACGGGCTCGGACAAGCTGGCCGATCCTTCCGCCGTGCGTCGAACCGGACGCGGTGGGCAGAAGCCCGCGCGCGGCGGGTCGAACGGAAACGGCAAGCAGCAGGGGCGCAATGGCGGGGGTCGTGGCGGCTCGAACAAGGTTTCCGAGTCCGGTTCGCCTTCGGGCCGCAAGCCGCGCCGTCGTCGTTCGACGAAGGTCGGGGGAGAAGCGGGCGCCGCCGAGGCGGTCGAAGCCCCCAAGCGCCGCCAGAGCCAGGGCAGCCAGCAGAAGTCGCAGCAGCCGGGTCAAGGCCAGAAGAAGCAGGGCGGCTCCAAGAAGCAGCAGCCCCGCACGTCCGATGCCAAGAAGCAGCAGCCACGTTCGGGCGAGGCCAAGCAGCCGGCGCGCGCCGGCGGCGCCAAGAAGCAGGGGCCTCGTCCCGGCCAGAAGTCGTCGGGCTTGCGTCAGCAGAAGCCCCAGCAGAAGTCTCCGCAGAAGCAGGGCGGTGCTCCTCGTCCGGATCGCAACGCAAGCGACCAGGGCAAACCGGCAGGCGAAGGCGGGCATCGCCGCGCGCGTCGTCGCAGCCACCGGTCGGGAAGCGACGGCTCGTCGAGCGGATCGAACGGCTCTGCGGACAACGCCAGCAACAGCTAGGAGGGGCAAGATCTCATGAGGATCGATTACGAGCTTCTGACTGATCTGTACCAGTTGACCATGGCTCAGGGGTATTGGGAAACGGGCCAGGGCGACACGCAGGCTTGCTTTCACATGTATTTTCGCGATTACCCGTTCAAGGGCGGCTATGCCGTGGCATGCGGCCTGGCGCAGCTGGCGGACCTGGTCGATACGTTCGAGTTCACGGACGACGATATCGCGTATCTGGCCTCGCTCGATGCTCCGGGCGGCGGGTCGTTGTTCAAGCCGGAGTTTCTCGACTACCTGAGAACCTTCAGGCTCAACGTCGACATCGACGCGGTGCCCGAAGGAACCATCGTGTTTCCCCACGAGCCCATCGTGCGCGTGGTCGGGCCTATCATGGATTGCCAGTTGGTGGAGACCGCGCTGCTCAACTGCGTGAACTTCCAGACGCTTATCGCAACGAAGGCCGCGCGCGTGTGCCTGGCCGCTCAAAGCCCCGTGGCCGAGTTCGGCTTGCGCCGTGCGCAGGGCGCGGGCGGCGGCCTGTGGGCTAGCCGCGCCGCCGTGGTGGGCGGATGCGCGTCTACGTCGAACGTGCTGGCGGGCAAGCTGTTCGACCTGCCGGTTTCGGGGACGCATGCCCATTCGTGGGTCATGTCGTTTCCCGACGAGCTCACGGCTTTCCGCGCCTATGCCGAGGCGTTTCCGAAGAACTGCGTGCTTCTGGTCGACACCTACGATGTCGAGCAGGGGATTGAAAACGCCATTACGGTTGGTCTTGAGATGCGCGATCGCGGCGAGCGCTTGAGCGGCATTCGCATCGATTCGGGCGACTTGTCGTGGCTTGCGAAGATGGCTCGACGCATGCTTGACGAGGCGGGTTTGAGCGACTGCGGCATCGTCTTGTCGAACGATTTGGACGAATACGCCATCCAGTCCATTCGCGACGAAGGCGCTCGGGTGAGCTCATGGGGCGTGGGCACGAAACTTGCCTGCGCGTACGACCAGCCCACCTTGGGCGGCGTCTACAAGCTGTCCGCAACGCGCGCGCCGGGCGACGCGGCATGGACGGATCGCATCAAGATATCCGAGTCGGCGGCGAAGCTGACCACGCCGGGCGTTTTGGACGTGCGGCGCTACTTCTACTGCGACGGCGGTCGGCTGGCCGGCGATATGGTGTTCGACGTGAACGCGGGCGTCGGCGTGCGCGAGGTCATCGTGGATCCGTCGGATGACCTGCGACAGAAAAACCTCGCGGGCTTGTGCTTCGAGACGCTGCTCAAGCCGTTGGCGCGTGCTGGCGAAACGGTGCTCGCTCCCGAGTTCCGCTCTGCTTTGGCGGCGCGCGAGCGGGCTCGCGCGGGGCTTGCTACGCTCGATGAGAGCCAGAAGCGCATGCTGCATGCGCATACGTATCCCGTTGGCCTCGAATATGGTCTTTTTGAGCGCCGTCGCGATTTGGTTGTGCGGCTGCGGGGCATCGCGTAAGTTTGATAGAGGGAAGCCGGGCGCCAGCCCGTTTGCCGTCGTCCGTTCCAGCTCGAGGAAGGAAGCTATGATCAAGATACTGACCGATTCGGTGGCCTCCATTCCCGCCGACATGGCGAAAGCTGCGGGCGTCGAGGTGATCACGCTTTTCGTGAACCGTGCGGGCGTAGAGTACGCCGACGCGACGATGGATCTCGACGAGTTCTATGCAGGTATCTACGATATGGTCGACGATATCCCCACCTCGAGCCAGCCCTCTCAGCTGACGCTCGAGCGGGCGTTCGAAGAGGCGGCGCTCGCTGGCGACGACGTGCTGGGGATATTCATCTCCACCGGTTTGTCGGGCACGTACGAAGGGGCCGTGCGCGCCGCGCGGGCCGTGAAGGCGCGCAACATCCATTTCTCCTACGTCATGATCGACTCCGCATCGTGCGGGTTCGACGAGGCGTGGCCCGTGCTCGATGCCGTTGCCGCACGCGATGCGGGCGAAGACCTGGCGGGATGCGCCGCCGCCGCTCTTTCCGGCATCGAGTCCACGCGCTTTCTGTTCACGCCGGAGACCTTGACGTTTCTGCAGAAAGGAGGCCGCATCGGCAACGCGGCGGCTCTTTTGGGGAATCTGATCCAGCTTGCTCCCGTCTTGACGGTAACCGATGGGTCCGCCACTACGCTTGCGAAGGTCCGCACGCGCAAGAAGGCCCTCGAAAGGATCGTGTCGACGTTCAAGCAAGACGTCGAGGAGCGCGGCTTGAAGAACGTGGTCGTCCATTACATAGGCGACAAGGCTCCGGCGGTCGAATGGGCGCGCGAAGTCATCGACCCGCTTGTCGGCCGCGCGGTGGACGTGCTGCCGGTGAGCCCCGTCATCGGGTTGCATGTGGGACCCGCCGTCGGACTGGCGTACGAATGCGCCGCGCCCGTAGCCGGAAAGCTGACGGCTACGGTTCGCACGCGCGTCGTTTCGTCGTAACGCCCGAACGAACCATCGTCCAAATCGCTCAACAGCGAAGGAAGCGAGACATATTACTATGCAGCATCAATGCAACCTTATTATCGACTCCTGTTGCGACCTGCCCTTCGAGGTGGTCGATCGGGAAGGCGTCGAGTTGATCAAGTTCCCCTACGTCATGCGCGACGGGGAGCATGCGGACGATCTGTACCAGACGTCGTCGGCGTACGATTTCTACCAGGCTATGCGCGACGGCGACGAGCCGACCACGGCGCAGGTTCCCGTGCCGGTGTTTCGCGACGCGTTCACGCGCGCTATCGAAAGCGGCGTGCCCACGGTGTACCTGAGCTTTTCAAGCGGCCTGTCGGGCAGCTACGATGCCGCCGCCCTTGTCCACGAGCAGTTGATGGCCGAGCATCCCGAGGCCGAGCTGTACCTGGTCGATACGCGTTTGGCTTCGATCGCCGAGGCGCTTCTCGTGCACGAGGCGCTGCGTCAGCGCGACAATGGGCTCACGGCGCACGAGCTGGCGCTTTGGGCCGAAGAAGCGCGCTTTTTCGTGGACGCCGAGTTCATGGTGGACGACCTGGAATCCCTTCGCCGGGGCGGGCGCATCCCCGGTTCGGTTGCGTACGCCGGCTCCAAGCTTGATGTGAAGCCGCTGCTCACCATCACCTGCGACGGCAAGCTGTCCTTGTCGGGCGTGGCGCGCGGACGGAAGAAGGGAATCAAGCAGCTGGCCGATTACTACCACAAGCGCAAAGCCGATTCCCGGCCGGGTCGTTTCGTGGTCATCGGCAATGCCGATTGCCCGAAGGATGCGGCGCGACTGAAAGACGCGCTCGCGAAGGAAGACGACAGCATCCTGTTTCTGGAGAGCAGTATCGGGCCGGTCATCGGAAGCCATGTGGGGCCCGGCATGATCGCAGTGGTGTTCTGGGGAAACGACAAGCGCGAGGAGCTGTCCGTGGCGGACCGCATCGCGAAGAAGGTAAAGGGCGGGGAGTGAGGATTTCAATGGAGAGCACGTATGCGTTTGTAGGGGACCAGACGGTGGGCGCCATGGTGGAGGCGCGCATGGAGGCTGCAGGATGCAGCCGCGCGGAGAGCGTCGCCGAAGCCGATACGGTGATCACGTACTACACGACGCAGACCGCCTTGGAGGATGCGTACTTCGACGAAAGCGGCTTGATCCAGTCGGCTTGCCCGGGCACCCTGCTGATCGACCTGTCCTCGTCCACTCCGAGCTTCGCGCGCGAGCTTAACGCGGTGGCCGTGGTAAGCGATTTGGTTTCCGTGGAAGCCCCGCTTATCGTGCTCGACCTGTCTCTTCCCGATGCGTTCGCCAAGAAGGACAACCTTGCGTGCCTCGTGGGAGGCGAGGAGGACGCCGTGCAGCGAGCGCTTCCCGTGGTGGAGGCCCTTGCAGGGGATGTGCAGGATACGGGCGGCCCGGGGTCGGCGCAGCTTGCGCGCGCGGCGTACACGCTGCAGACCACGGCTCAGGTTATTTCCGCCATCGAGGCGGATGCTCTGTACCGCGTCGTTCGGCGTTCGTCGGCGGTTCCCGGTCGCGGGGTCGGACGCGTGGGCGCTGCAACGCCGGTTGCCGAGCAGGTTCTTGCGGCGGTCGAGACCGGCAGCTTTGCGGGCACCTATACGGTGGAGATGCTCATGTCCGAACTGTCGGCTGCTTTGACGGCCGCCGACGACGTGGACCTGATACTGCCCCAGGGCGAAGCGTGCCTGCACCTGCTGGAGCTTTTGGCCGTCATCGGCGGAACCGGGAAAGCGCCTTCCGCCCTGTCGTTGGTGTACGGCGACGAATCGGCCTGCGCGGCCGAGGGGCTTGACTGGACGCGCGCCGAGCAGACGTACGGCGACGCTTCGGACGACCTCGGGTTTTCCGAGTACGACGACGTCGAGGACGGCTGCGGGTGCGGTCACGATCATTCCGGGGACGACCCGTATTCGGGGTATTCGATCTATCCCGGATATTCGGCTAACTAAGGTTCGGCGGTCCGGGATCGCCGAAGCCTTGCAATGTCGAGGGCGGACGCGAGATTCGGTTTCGTCGATCGATAGGGGAAAGCACTATGACCGACATCATGCTTCCCGCCGCGTGCGACCTGTGCCCGCGCGCCTGCGGCGCAAACCGCTATGCGGGAAAGCGCGGCGCGTGCGGGGCGGACGACAAGCTGATGGTTGCGCGCGCTGCGCTGCATTTTTGGGAAGAACCTCCCATCAGCGGGACGCGGGGCAGCGGCACCGTGTTCTTCGCCGGCTGCCCGCTGCGTTGCTCGTATTGCCAGAACGCGGTCATCGCCGTAGGGGGCGCGGGCGCGCCTATCGGCGTCGATCGCCTGGCGGATATATGCCTGGAGCTTGAAGGCCAGGGCGCGCTCAACGTGAACTTCGTCACTCCGACCCAGTACGCCTTGCAGGCGAGGGCGGCCGTTGAAAAGGCGCGCGCCCTCGGTCTGACGGTGCCGGTCGTATGGAACACCTCGGGGTACGAGACGGTTCGCAGCGTGCGGGCGAACGCAGGCGTCGTCGATGCGTATCTGACCGATTTCAAGTACGCCGATCCCGCCTTGGCCGCGCGCTACTCGAACGCCCCCGATTACCCTGCCGTCGCCCTTGCTGCGCTCGAGGCCATGGTGGAAGAAGCCGGTCCTCCTCGGTTCGACGAGGTGGACGGCGAGCGTCGCCTTATCGGCGGCGTGGTGGTGCGCCACCTTATGCTGCCGGGCGCGTTGGAAGATTCCAAGCGCGTCGTGCGCTTGATCCGCGAGCGCTTCGCGGACAGCGTGTTGCTGTCGCTCATGAATCAGTACACGCCGGTTTTGCCCGAAGCGGCCGCTTCGGGCGATGCACGGGCGGCGGCATGTTTGGACAGATGCCCGGAACTGGCGCACCGCGTTCCCGACCGCGAATACGAGCTTCTCCTTGATTTCGCAGATGCTCTTGGCATCGAGGATTACTTTTGGCAAGAGGGGGGCGCTGCCGAAGACAGCTTTATTCCGCCGTTCGACCTGGTGGGAGTGCATAGCGGTGATTCGGAATAGCTTCAGCTGAGCAAATTTCCAAACTTTTCCAAAAAAGTTCTTGACTCCGGACGGGGGCACGGGTAGTATATCTCCTTGCGCTTCGGGCTTCGGCCCCAGGCGGAGAACCTTGAAAACCGGATACTGAGAAGCAGAACAAGCGAGAAAAAAGCCAAGTGAACGGATCCGCATGAGACGGACCCCGGCCGGCCGCGGACCCCTCGGGGGAGCGGGCGGCGGGAAACCAAGATCGAACGCGGCAGCGATGCCGCACTCTTTTAAACGGAGAGTTTGATCCTGGCTCAGGATGAACGCTGGCGGCGTGCCTAACACATGCAAGTCGAACGGTTAAGCCACCTTCGGGTGGGCATACAGTGGCGAACGGGTGAGTAACACGTGACCAACCTGCCCCTTGCTCCGGGACAACCTCGGGAAACCGAGGCTAATACCGGATGCTCCGGCCCCTCCGCATGGAGGGGCCGGGAAAGCCTGGCGCGGCAAGGGATGGGGTCGCGGCCCATCAGGTAGACGGCGGGGTAGCGGCCCACCGTGCTTTCGACGGGTAGCCGGGTTGAGAGACCGACCGGCCACATTGGGACTGAGATACGGCCCAGACTCCTACGGGAGGCAGCAGTGGGGAATTTTGCGCAATGGGGGCAACCCTGACGCAGCAACGCCGCGTGCGGGACGACGGCCTTCGGGTTGTAAACCGCTTTCAGCAGGGAAGACCGACGACGGTACCTGCAGAAGAAGCCCCGGCTAACTACGTGCCAGCAGCCGCGGTAATACGTAGGGGGCGAGCGTTATCCGGATTCATTGGGCGTAAAGCGCGCGTAGGCGGCGCGCCAAGCGGAACCTCTAACCTCGGGGCTCAACCTCGAGCCGGGTTCCGAACTGGCGCGCTCGAGTTCGGTAGAGGCAGGCGGAATTCCCGGTGTAGCGGTGGAATGCGCAGATATCGGGAAGAACACCGATGGCGAAGGCAGCCTGCTGGGCCGACACTGACGCTGAGGTGCGAAAGCTAGGGGAGCGAACAGGATTAGATACCCTGGTAGTCCTAGCCGTAAACGATGGACGCTAGGTGTGGGGAGGATCGCCTCTCCGTGCCGAAGCCAACGCATTAAGCGTCCCGCCTGGGGAGTACGGCCGCAAGGCTAAAACTCAAAGGAATTGACGGGGGCCCGCACAAGCAGCGGAGCATGTGGCTTAATTCGAAGCAACGCGAAGAACCTTACCAGGGCTTGACATGCGAGTGAAGCCGGGGAGACCCGGTGGCCGAGAGGAGCTCGCGCAGGTGGTGCATGGCTGTCGTCAGCTCGTGTCGTGAGATGTTGGGTTAAGTCCCGCAACGAGCGCAACCCCTGCCGTATGTTGCCAGCATTGAGTTGGGGACTCATACGGGACTGCCGGCGTCAAGCCGGAGGAAGGTGGGGACGACGTCAAGTCATCATGCCCTTTATGCCCTGGGCTGCACACGTGCTACAATGGCCGGTACAACGGGCTGCGACCTGGCGACAGGAAGCGAATCCCTCAAAGCCGGCCCCAGTTCGGATCGGAGGCTGCAACCCGCCTCCGTGAAGTCGGAGTTGCTAGTAATCGCGGATCAGCATGCCGCGGTGAATACGTTCCCGGGCCTTGTACACACCGCCCGTCACACCACCCGAGTCGTCTGCACCCGAAGCCGCCGGCCGAACCCGAAAGGGGCGGAGGCGTCGAAGGTGTGGAGGGTAAGGGGGGTGAAGTCGTAACAAGGTAGCCGTACCGGAAGGTGCGGCTGGATCACCTCCTTTCTAGGGAGACACTCAGGTGTCCGACGAGGTCGAGCGAAGCTCCCTCGCCTGGATGGAAAAGAAACAGAAACGGAAGACCCGTCCGCGGGCCCGTCGCGAAGGCCCTCTCGCATCCCGCTCTCTCAGCATCCGGCTTCCGAGGCTCTCGAAGCCTCGGGAAGGCGAGCGCCTTCCCGCGCACCTTGACAGTTGCATAGCGTTTAAAGTGACAAAGAAGATCTTCATCACATGCATATCACCGATTCCATCGGGTGGTCTGTCAAAGTAATGGAGCATCTATCACGATCGCGAATACATCGATATGGATACCCAAAAACCATACTGAACGAGATCCGAAGAGACGAAGATACTAAGGGCGCACGGCGGATGCCTTGGCACAGGAAGTCGACGAAGGACGCGGCAAGCTGCGATAAGCTGCGGGGAGGGGCAAACACCCTTTGATCCGCAGGTCTCCGAATGGGGGAACCCAGCAGGGGTCATGCCCTGCTATCCCCGCCTGAACGAAATAGGGCGGCGGAAGGCAACCCGGGGAACTGAAACATCTAAGTACCCGGAGGAAGAGAAATCAACCGAGATCGCGGGAGTAGCGGCGAGCGAAACCGCGCGAGCCCAAACCCATGCACGCGTATAGCTTGAGGGCGTTGCTGCATGAGGGGTTGCGGGACCGAGCATCCCATGGGCCTCAGACCATGGGCGGAGTGACAAAGGGGCGCGGCAGCGGAACGGCCTGGGAAGGCCGGCGGAACAGGGTGAGAGCCCCGTACGCGAAGCCCCGCCCCCTCCGAGCGCGGCACCCGAGTAGCGCCGGGCACGTGAAACCCGGTGCGAAGCTGGGGGGACCACCCTCCAAGGCTAAACACTCTCCTGTGACCGATAGCGAACCAGTACCGTGAGGGAAAGGTGAAAAGCACCCCGAGAGGGGAGTGAAACAGTACCTGAAACCGTGCGCCTACAAGCAGTCGGAGCAGCCTATGCGCTGTGACGGCGTGCCTTTTGTAGAATGAGCCAGCGAGTTGCGGTATGCGGCGAGGTTAAGCTTTTAAGCGAGCCGCAGTGAAAGCGAGCCTTTAAGATGGCGTTTTAGTCGCATGCTGCAGACGCGAAGCCGGGTGAGCTATCCATGGGCAGGCTGAAGCGGGGGTAAGACCCCGTGGAGGGCCGAACCCACTTCGGTTGAAAACGGAGGGGATGACCCGTGGATAGGGGTGAAAGGCCAATCAAACCCGGAGATATCTCGTTCTCCCCGAAATAGCTTTAGGGCTAGCCTCGGACGTTCAATGGCGGCGGTAGAGCACTGGATCCTCGAGGGGGCTTCACCGCCTACCGACAGGAACCAAACTCCGAATGCCGCCATTTCAGAGTCCGGGAGTCAGAACATGTGGGCTAAGCTGTGTGTTCGAGAGGGAAACAGCCCAGACCGCCTGCTAAGGTCCCCAAATCCATGCTGAGTGGCAAAGGATGTGCGTTTGCCTAGACAACCAGGATGTTGGCTTAGAAGCAGCCATGCATTTAAAGAGTGCGTAACAGCTCACTGGTCAAGTGGACATGCGCCGACAATTCACGGGGCTAAGCATGGTACCGAAGCAGCGGACTAATTTCATTAGTGGTAGGGGAGCTTTCCACGGGGGGCGAAGCCGCAGGGCGACCTGCGGTGGACCGCGTGGAAGTGAGAATGCTGGCATGAGTAACGAGAGCGGCGCGAGAAACGCCGCCGCCGTAAGCCTAAGGGTTCCTGGGCAAGGCTAATCCTCCCAGGGTCAGTCGGGAGCTAAGGCGAGGCCGGAAGGCGTAGCCGATGCACAACAGGCGGACATTCCTGTACCGCCGATGGACCGTCATCACCGATGGGGCGACGGAGAAGGGTAGCCGAGCGGGGTTCTGGACGTCCCCGTGAAAGCGCGTAGGGAGCGCGGCATGGAAACCAGCCGCGCATGCATCCCGAGACGCGAGACGAAGCCTTTTGGCGAAGTCGGCGAGCCCATGCTTCCGAGAAAAACCTCTAGGAAGGGACATCGGCGCCCGTACCAAAACCGACACAGGTGGGCGGGTAGAGCATACCGAGGCGATCGGGAGAACCATGGTTAAGGAACTCGGCATACTGACTCCGTAACTTCGGGAGAAGGAGTGCCCCTGGCGGTGAAGGACCTCGCGTCCGGAGCGGCCGGGGGTCGCAGCGAAACGGCCCAAGCGACTGTTTATCAAAAACACAGGACTCTGCAAAGCCGCAAGGCGACGTATAGGGTCTGACGCCTGCCCGGTGCTGGAAGGTTACGCGGATGGGTCAGCCGCAAGGCGAAGCCCTGAAGCCAAGCCCCAGTAAACGGCGGCCGTAACTATAACGGTCCTAAGGTAGCGAAATTCCTTGTCGGGTAAGTTCCGACCTGCACGAATGGCGTAACGATTTGGGCGCTGTCTCAACCATGGACCCGGTGAAATTGTATTATTCGTGAAGATGCGAATTACCTGCGGAAGGACGGAAAGACCCCGTGAACCTTTACTGCAGCTTGACATTGATCGTTGGCTCGGCGCGTAGAGGATAGGCAGGAGGCTTCGAAGCGGGGACGCCAGTTCCCGTGGAGCCGGCCTTGGAATACTGCCCTCGTCGCGTCGGCGATCTAACCTGCGGCCGTGATCCGGCGCAGGGACCGTGTCAGGCGGGTAGTTTGACTGGGGCGGTCGCCTCCTAAAGAGTAACGGAGGCGCGCAAAGGTCCGCTCAGGACGGTTGGCAATCGTCTGCAGAGCGCAAGAGTGCAAGCGGGCTTGACTGCGAGACGTACAGGTCGAGCAGGGAGGAAACTCGGTTCTAGTGATCCGGCGGCCCAGAGTGGAATGGCCGTCGCTCAACGGATAAAAGGTACTCCGGGGATAACAGGCTGATCTTGCCCAAGAGTCCACATCGACGGCAAGGTTTGGCACCTCGATGTCGGCTCATCGCATCCTGGGGCTGAAGTCGGTCCCAAGGGTATGGCTGTTCGCCATTTAAAGCGGTACGCGAGCTGGGTTCAGAACGTCGTGAGACAGTTCGGTCCCTATCCTCCGCAGGCGCAAGAGGATTGAGGAGGTCTGCCCCTAGTACGAGAGGACCGGGGTGGACGGACCTCTGGTGCAGCAGTTGTCGACCAACGGCACGGCTGCCTAGCTACGTCCGGCACGGATAACCGCTGAAAGCATCTAAGTGGGAAGCCGTCTCCAAGATGAGTCCTCTTTTCGGTAAGGGCCCAGGCAGAACACCTGGTCGATAGGCCGCAGGTGCAAGGCGAGCGATCGCCTCAGCCGAGCGGTACTAATAGCCCGAGCTCTTCGTCTTTACACATTGGATCGGATTCGCGGTCCGTCACGACCGAACGCTGTGCAACCGCCAGGGTGGCGCGGAGAGCGCGCCCTGCGGCATAGAAGCCGCGCGGAGCCCAAGCGCCCTGCGCGAGCGCGACCTTGGAGGCGGGGATCACCCGGTCCCATTCCGAACCCGGAAGTTAAGACCGCCATCGCCGAAAGTACTGCAGCGCAAGGCTGTGGGAGGATAGGACGTCGCGCTCGCGCAGGGCGCTCGGCGTATTCCGCCGAGACCCAGGGGCCCCGGAGCCGTAACAGGTTCCGGGGCCCTTTCGCGTTGGGGGGGGCGGGCGAGCTGCGCGGGGCCGTCCGCCGCTCGAGGGGGAGCCTTATCCTTAACGGTTATTAGTATGCTAAACTTTGAAAAATGAATTAGATTCTCATGAAAGGCTGACGTCATGGCAAGAGCTAGCTCATTTCGCTTTCGGGTGCTTGTTGCTGCATTAGTATCCTGTCTTGTGGCGACCTTCCTGTTTTTGAGCGTTTCGTATCCGAGAGTTGCTTTTGCAGGGGATGACGGTAGCGTTGCTCTTCGCGAGAATGAATTTCTCGAAGAAAAGGCTAATGATTCACAGGAAAAGAGCGAGGGCGAAAAACCCGGCAGTTTATATGTGCCTGGCTGGAATGAACTTGACGGTATGAAATACTACGCCGATGACCAGGGGAAGCTTGTGAGCGGATGGCTCTCTGATCAGGGGAAGCGTTACTATTTGGATCCTACTAACGGTAATGTTGCAGCTTGTGGTTTTATTTTGCTCCAGAACGAAATCTATTATTTTAATAATGATGGCACGCTTTATGACAAAGGGTGGCTGTCGATAGAAGGCACATGGTATTACGCAGCCGCATCTGGCGAGATCGAAACTGGCTGGTTGAAACTGGGTGAAGCTTGGTATTATCTTGATCCGGCTCAAGGCGGCGCAATGCTTTCCGGGAGCTATCGAGTGGGGTCGACCCTTTATCACGCCCATCAAAACGGAGCTCTTCTTACGGGTAATGGCTGGGTGCGTACGGAAGGATCTTGGTATTACGCGACTCCGTCGGGTTCGCTTCGTACGGGTTGGCTTAAACAGGGCGGCTCCTGGTACTGGCTCGATCCCGAGTCCGGAGCGATGGCGACCGGCTGGTACCGGGACGGCGCCGCCTGGTACTACTCGGACGGCTCGGGGGCCATGCTGGCGAACCGCTGGCTCAAGCAGGGCGGGACGTGGTACTACCTGAACCCCTCGGGGGCCATGCGCACCGGATGGCTCCGCGACGGGGGCTCCTGGTACTGGCTCGACCGCACGTCCGGGGCCATGGCCACGGGGTTCGTGGACGACGGCGGAACGGCGTACTACTGCGACGGGTCCGGCCGCATGGCTGCGAACCGTTGGATCAACGAGAGCGGTGTATGGTATGCGCTGAGTAAGTCGGGCGCCGTTCGTACGGGTTGGTTCCAAGAGGGCTCCGCTCGCTATTGGCTCGATCCTCAGACAGGTGCGATGGCCGTTGGTGAGCGGACCATTGATGGTAGACAGTACTTTTTCTCGAGCAGCGGTGCAATGGTCAATAATGTGTGGGTATCGCTGGGAAACGGCGCCTGCGGCTTTATTGATGCGTCGGGTGAGGTTGCTCTTGTTGGGGAGTATGATGATCAAAATCGCATTGTTTGTCTAGATGGCCAAGCTGGTTGGCGCGCTGTCGGCGGAAAGCTTTTTTACTTTGATCCGGAAGATAAGGGCGTTCTGCGGACCGGATGGTTCGAAGTAGATGGACTGCATTATTATGCAGACGCTTCAGGCATTAAGCAAGTCGGCTGGGTTAGCGTTTCCGGGACTTGGTATTACTTGGATCCTTCGAATGGGGTCATGAAGACCGGTTGGATTTGCGTGGACGGCACTTGGTACTATCTCGAGTCTACGACTGGGGCAATGCAGACAGGATGGCTTCAGGAGAATGGGGAATGGTACTATCTGAAAAATAGTGGAGCCATGACGGCTAATTCCAGCGTGAGAATTTCTGATGGTACATATTGGTATATGAACGGGTCTGGTCGGCATGATCGTCAAGCAGGCATCGACATCATTATGCGTACGGCTCGATCTCTTCTAGGTGTTCCCTATGTGTGGCTTGGTGTATATCCGCAAGACGGAGGCATGGATTGCGCTTCGTTTACCTGGTACTTGTATAAGCAGCTGGGAATTGATATTGGGTTTGAAACGTATGATCAGATGCATAGTGGCGTAAGGGTGTTCGGCGATGCTCAGCCAGGAGATATCATTCTTATGTACTACGGCGCATGGCCGAACTATAATCCCATATTGCCTGAGCATGTTGTTTTGTATGCGGGGGGCGGTATGATTTACGAGGAGCCTACGTTTGGCGGGCGTTGCCAGTATGTATCGCTTGCGTCGAAAGGTGCTTCCACGACTACGGTGCAGAGGATCTTGTCGTAATAAAGTCCAAGGCCTCCCGCTTTTCCGGGCGAAAGGCCTTGGACTTGCGAATACTTCGTTTTGGTAGAGATGCGTCAAACGTTATGCGTCTTCGAGAAATAGTTTAGCGATACGTGTACACCTTGGTTCCAGTAGGGATGTTGTCGTAGATCCATTTTGCCTGATCGATTGGCAGTCGTATGCAACCATGAGAGCCCGGAACGCCCATAGTCCCTTCCATCCAGGTGAACGTGTTTTGATAGTACACTTCTGAATGAATAAGGTAATCGCCGTAGAACTGGGTCCACCAATAGCAAGTGAAGCCGCTGCCGAACGAATAGCCTTTTAGGCCGACGGTGTATTCTCCAAGAACCGTGGGAGTTGACGCCTTGCCAGGACTGCAGGGCCAAGACGATACTGAGGTCCAATTCCCCGCTGATCCCTTGAAAATGCCGAGCATGCAATTTGTCGTGTCAATCATGATTAGCCAAGGCGTGCTGCTATGGAATTGCTGGGCAAGATTCGTCATGCGCGCATCGGAGGAGACCCAAGCCCCGCTTGAGTCAAAGTAGTAGCTTACGTTTCCGATCGTTCGCCATCCAGTCGCCATCGCTCCGCTTGATTCGAGGTAATACCAGATATCTCCGAGCTTCAGCCAACCGGTTGCCATGGCGCCGGAATCGTGCAGGTAATACCAAGTGCCCCCCAGTTTCTGCCAACCCGTTTTCATTGCTCCGTCGGAGCCGAGTAGGAACCAGGTGCCATCGAGCTTCACCCAGCCGGTCTGCCGTACTCCTTGAGAATTCAGGTAGTACCAGGTATTGTCAAGCTTGAGCCACCCGGTTGCCATTTCGCCAGTGTCGGGATTCGCGTAGAAATAATGGCCTCCGATAACCTGCCAGCCAGAGAGGGGACTGCCGTCGGCGTTGACGAACGAGAACGCTCCCGACGAATTCTTGAGTTGCCGCCCTTCCAGGTAGCCTTGACTATTTGCGTATCGGCGTTCGTTCGCATCGATGCTTACCCAGCGATTCATGTACAATGCTCCATCGGCGTCAGAGAAGCATTGATTGTCTCCGACGCTGTACAGGCCTGTTTTTGCACGGTGCTGAGGACTTGCTGGATCAAAGTAATACCATTTGCCCGACAGGTATCCCCATCCTGTTGCAAGGGCGCCGTTGGCTTGGGCCCAGCACCAACCGCTTTTCGTGCTACCGAGCCAACGGTTCGCAGCCATGCGGCCGGACCCGTCGCAGTAGTACGCCGTTCCGCCGTCGTCCACGAACCCCGTGGCCATGGCCCCGGACGTGCGGTCGAGCCAGTACCAGGAGCCCCCGTCGCGGAGCCATCCGGTGCGCATGGCCCCCGAGGGGTTCAGGTAGTACCACGTCCCGCCCTGCTTGAGCCAGCGGTTCGCCAGCATGGCCCCCGAGCCGTCCGAGTAGTACCAGGCGGCGCCGTCCCGGTACCAGCCGGTCGCCATCGCTCCGGACTCGGGATCGAGCCAGTACCAGGAGCCCCCGTCGCGGAGCCATCCGGTTTTTGCGGCTCCGCTGGCTTCGAGCCAGTACCAAACTCCGCCGGAACGATGCCATCCGTTGCTCAGCATCCGTCCGCTAGGATCGGACAGGTAGGTGCGGTTGCCGTCCGAAAACGTCCCTGTTTTCATTTTTCCGGTTTCATCCAGGTAATACCAGCTGCCACCCGTTTTGACCCAGGAATTCTCGGTGGCATAGGGGCTTTTGTTGAACCAGTACCAAAAGCCTTCGTGGAGCACCCATCCAGACTGAGCGGTTTCCTTTCCGTCGAAGAAGGCGGTCAAGTGAGGGGAAGTGTCGCTCGCATGAAATGCCAGCCCCTTTTCCATGGGTTCTGAGGGGTCAGTGGGGGATTGAGCGGCTTGATCGTCGTCTTCGGCGTTGCCGTTCTTTTCATCATCTAAAGGATCATCTTTTTGGGAGGCGTTTTCGCCGCTGACTATGTTTGGCAGTGGCTGTTCGGAAATGCTTACTGGCTTGTCTATCTGCTTTTTACTATTCGAATCGTTTTCTTCAATTCGTTCGACGGTGTCATTCTGAAGTGAATCTTGTGTCGTGATAGCGGAGCGGTTTTCGGTATTTGCGTACGAGGGCTCGGCGAAAGAGATTATTGAAAGCAGAACCGCAGTGCCAAAAAGAACGACCAGCATACGAAAAATACCTGTTCGCATGAACTGCACTTCGGGTGGTGAAGAGGCGATTGCTCGTTTCATAATGACCTCCTTGCTTTGGCGCCAATGCAACTACTTATTTCATTAGAATTAGTTTAGCAGGTTTGAGCGCTGCGCATGGTTGCATGGGCAGCGCGTTGCGTAAGATCGGTGAGAGATATAAGTCCGTTATGCAAGCTGTTCGGCGAATATGCGTAATGCAATGCCATGGAACCGCTTTTGCTCGATTGACTCTTGCTCGGTCAACTGGAGATCGGTATTGACTCGATATGCATGGCTGGATGCGTGATGTATGCGAAGTTCGGCAACGTCCAGTCGAAATATCATTCCGAGGCTATCTTCTTGTCGGGTGTTGTCGATGGGTCTGGTTTGCAGCAAAGGGATATCGGTTGGGTGATTTGTCGTACTCGAGAGGGGCGTGCGACGCGGCTTTTATTCAGCTGACCAAGATGTACCGTCTCCGAAATCAAGATATTTAGGTAGATGCGTGTGCCTGTCTTCTACAGATGGAAGTTGCTCCCAATTTCCATAAGTGGCTTCCAGGAACTTTTTCCACAGTGCGGGCGCAGGGAACTCGTGTTTCTCGAAGGGGAGCATGGTTGCGGGGAGCAGGTCGCTTCTTCTGAATCCGGGAACATTAGGCCATGGAAGAGAGAGGTACAGAGACGACGAATCTCCTTCCCCAAAAAGGATGGATCGTTCGAAGTTCTTTCGAATCGAGTTCGGGTTGCAGAGTTTCGATACAATGAGATGAGCGGTTTTGCACATGCCCCTCTCTGCTGCACCTAGCAATCCCTTGTGCGGTACAACGATTTTTCCAGTGTAATATAGGTAAAGAATCGATTGCCATATTCGGGCGTTACGAATTTGTTTTTTTCTGAGGTCAAGAGTGTTTTCGAGCCGGTCGTAGGGGAAAACATCAACGAAAATTCCCTGGTTGCATCCCGCTTCTATAGTTTCTTCGGTGTAGTATTTTGTCCCGTCTTTATAAACCTTGGCAAACATGGCGGCATAACCGGGGGTGTTGGACCCATCGTGGAAAGAAAAGCCTGCTGGAAGCCTGGTTTTTGCAAGGGATACGAAACGATCGTAGTCTTCGCGGATCATGCCGACGTCGATGTCGTCGTCCCAAGGGATGAAGCCTTGGTGGCGCGCTGCCCCAAGTGCTGTACCGCCGTCGAGAAACCATGCGATATCGTGCTGAAGGCAAAAGTCTTTTAGCACGAGCAGGATTTCAAGCTCGATACCCTGAAGTTTTTTCAATGCTTCTGAGTTGTCCATACTTGTCTCCTACGTGGTTTCTTTAGAGCGTTTCATGAAGTGCTTCTGCATTGCGCTCTTGCGCAGTGGAGCAGGCAAGAGATGTTAAGCGCGCTGTTTCGTTCCAAGAGAATTTATCTATTACCAGCTTGTTGATGCTTTCTCCCATGGCGCGGCACCGAGCGCGATTTCGGTTGAGATCGCGTATTGCGTCGGCAATCGTTTTACCGTCTGCTGAAGGGAGTATTACGCCGAATGCATCGCTTGGTACAAGCTCCTGCACGCCTCCTACATTGGTGACAAGGGGCGCCGCCTTGCAGGCTGCTGCTTCTAATAGAGAGGTTGAGAATCCTTCCGAGCGCGAGGGTAGGCAGAATATATCGGACTCTTTAAGCAGAGCCGATATATCCCGTGCTTCCAGACGTCCAAGGAAGGTTACGTTTGAGAGTGGTTCTTTCGTTAGGGTTTCTTTAAGAGGGCCTTCTCCTGCAACGAAGAAATGAATCAAAGGTTCGTCAACTAGCATGCGTGCTGCTTCTGCGAGTGCGGGTATGCCCTTTTCCGGGATCAACCTTCCGGTAAAGGCTACGGCAAATGCATTGTTCGACAAATTGGCCTCACGTCGGAATGATCGATGCGAGGCGCTTTCCGCAAAAGCTAGCGCATCAATGGAATTGTTGAGCACGCCGCATGCTTCGATGCCAAAATGCCGGAGCCATTCAATACCCGCTTGGGAAACGGCGTAGTAGTCGGCAGAATGGCGCTTTACCAACTCGGTGACAGCGTGTTCAACGATGGCAACAAAGGGATCGACTATCTTGTTACCCATGGTTAGGTGAGCGGATCCATGATCTACGATGATTGGTCGGATGCCCTTAAGCTCAGCTAACTTTACTCCTTCGAGACTGTGACGGTAGAAGCGAGTGTTGATGGTTATGTAGTCGATGCTTTGCTCGAGGAGATAGTTCGCGAGCTTTCGATAGGTGCTGTTATGACGCGTGATTGGATATCTCCCATTGAGGAACTTGTAGCAGGGCAGGCGAACTATTTCGATTTCTTGCTCAAGGAGCTCTGTATTGGGGAGATCGTGCACGTTCGAAGTAACGATGATCACGCGGTTCCCTTGTTCGGACAGTGCGCGAGCGAGATGCTGGGTGTATTTTTCTACCCCTCCGACGTGTGGAAGGTAGTGGGCGGAAAATATGCAGAAGGTTTTCTTCATGATCCGAATAGCTTCTTCGTATGTTGGCTTAGGATGCGTCAGTGTCGGAAGGGTTTCGCGGGCTTTCGTCTTTATTATTGAGTTCCTTTATTAACAATGCTTGCTCTTGCACGAGGTTCTTGATCATGCCTGCCTGTTTGCTTGCAATCGAACTGAGCGAAAGTGAAATGGCCAGCAGGAAAAACAACCCAATAAAGAAGATGAAATTGGAGGGCGTTTCGAAGCCTAGCAGGGCTGAGATTTGGTACAGAGGCAGCGGGAACAAAGCGCATAGTAAAATAGCAATCGTGAGCGCCATCCAGAGCAAAGAGTATTTGAGGAGTAGCTTTTCTCGTGCAACGAGGTGGATGACGTATGCAAAAAAGGCAATGCACAAGATGATTGCAACGACCTGAAGAACAAACACGAAACCCTCTCCCTTTATGATCGTGCACGCTTGTGCGAAAAGCTGACAATTGAGATAGCAAGTGAAACTTTGATCATGTAGTACAGGCTGGAAAGTCCTCTGATGGATGATTTCCCGCCTTGACGTTCGTGCATGATGACGGAGGCTTCGTCGACGGACAATCCTGACTTGATCGCGAGCATGATTGACTCAGGTTCCGGATAGTCGGTTGGATAGTTTTCGCAAAACAGCGTCAGGGCTTTTCTGCTTGAAGCCCGAAAGCCTGACGTAGGGTCGGTTATGCGCCTGCCGGAGAACAGCCTTATCCAAAAAGACAACCAAACAATGCCCAACCTTCTAAGGGCGGTCGATTGGAAGCCGTCAGTGTCGTTCACAAAGCGGGATCCGATAGCTAGGTCAGATCCCGCTTCGACGAGGCTGACGAGATGCGAAATGAAGGCGGCATCGTGCTGTCCGTCGCCGTCGAATTGAATATCTACGTCATAGCCATTACGCAGTGCGTATTTATGGCCTGCCTGGACGCAGCCGCCTATGCCGAGGTTTTGGGGGAGGTTCAGGATATTGAATCCATTTGCTTCGCATATGGATTTGGTTTCGTCCGTCGACCCGTCGTTGACGACGATATAGTCGTATCCTGCGGCAATTACATCGCCTACGACCGAGGCAATGCTCTCTTGCTCGTTGTACGCGGGGATGATTACCAGAGCTTTCAGGTGCTGCTTGTTCAAATGTGTATCTGAGGTATTCATGCTTTGAAGTATACCGTGTCGGAACGATAAGGGGTAGCAAAGTGGCGAAGCTGGCGAAAAACACGTTAAGTCCTTGAGGGTTTTCGACGAAGCCCGAAGGACGATCCGGTGTTTTTTGCCCTTCCCTTTTTGCTAAGCGATGTGAGCGTATTTGGATTATACGGACGCCTTATTGAATAAAGCGGTGACGTTGGCTATCATTCATGTAATGGAAGACATCTGCATATTTACCCCTACTTATAATCGGGCTTACATGCTGGAGGCTTTGTTCGAAAGCTTGAAAGCCCAGACCTCCCAGCGGTTTTACTGGCTCATTGTCGATGACGGGTCCACCGATGAGACGCGTTCTTTGGTGGAGCGGTTTTCTTCCGAATCTTCGTTTAGGGTGGTGTACGTCAAGCGGGAGAACGGCGGAAAGCAGCGGGCGCATAACACCGGGGTAGAGTGTTGCGAGAGCGAATTGTTCTTTTGTGTAGACTCCGACGATGTGCTTGTGCCGTGCGCAGTTGAAGTGATTCTGGATGCATGGGAGGTCTATCGAGCGAATACTTCGGTCGCTGGGCTTGTGGGACTATGTGGTCGTGATGAGAATACTCCGCTTGGCACGCGCATGCCACAAGGTGAACGGACTATCACTTTTTGGGATCTGTACTACAAGAAGGGGCATAGAGGGGATTCAGCACTCGTTTATCGTACCGAGATCCTGCGGCGCTACCCGTTTTTCGTTGCGGAAGGCGAGAAGTTCATGGCGGAGCCGTATGTATATCACCAGATAGATCTCGAATATACACTCGGAGTGGTTGATTCAGTGTTCATCGTTCGGGAGTATCTTGAAGATGGCTATACTCATAACGTTCGGGAAATCACGAAGCGGAATCCTATCGGATACCGGATTCTTAAGCGCATGTATATCGAATATTCAGATACCTTGTACCTAAAATTCTATAATTCCATCCTTTATTTGGTTGGATGTAAGCTAAGCGGCATGAAAAGCGGCGTAAAAAATGCTCCCAATCCCATCATTGCTGCATTCGCCTATCTGCCGGCGGTTTTGCTGTGCAAGACCGTGTATCGTTGAGCAAGGAGCAGTCTATGCGAGAGATTACTCTCGATGGGGCGAAATGGCTCAAATTCGAAATTACGATGGAAATCGATGCTCTCTGTCGAAAGCGTGATTCGGTATCTTGCCTTGATGCCGGGATGTTGTTTGGCGTCGTGTCGCGCAAGGAATCCAAGAGTGAACGCGAGTGGCTAACGTCGTATTGGGGTGAGCCTGCAACTCCCCTCTTTTTTAGGGTCGCCGATGAGAACATGGTCGTGCCTGGAAAACGCATTGGTTCGTGTTGTAGCTTCGATTCGCGGGCTTATGCTTTCTTTTTGGGCCGTAGGGCTAATTCGACCGTCGCTTTTGGGGATTGCACGGGGTCTTTCCCCTTAGCATGCAGATCTATTTCACTTTTGCCGCACTTATTAGAGAGGCGACGGATCGCATGAGCAGTGATTGGCGTGAAAGTCGGTCGATGGCCGAGAATGGGGTGGAGCCCCTGTCCATCAGGCAGAACATGCTGTGGAATTCCGGTGGGTCGATTACCTATCTGGCTTGCCAATGGCTCATTACCATTTTGGTGGTTCGCCTGTCAGACGGATACGAGGCTGCAGGTACCCTCTCTCTCGCGATGTCGGTGTACAATATATTTTCACCTCTTGCTATCTACCGCATGTACACTTACCAAGTATCCGATGTGAAGCGCGAGAATTCCGTCGGAGAGTATCTTGCCTTCCGTGCTATTACGTCTTCGGCAGCTTTGCTCGGATGCCTCGTCTATGCTGCATTGACCTGCCCGACGTCGAGCCTTCTTGCTGTTGTGCTGTATGCGGTATACAAGGTTGCGGGGCTTTTGATTGACGTGCTCCACGGTCTCGACCAAGTGAACAGACGTATGGATTACATCGGGAAGTCCCTTATCATCCAGGGCCTTTTCACTCTTGCGGCATTTTGCTCGGTGTTTGTAGCTACGTCGAGTCTCGAGCTTGCGCTTGTTTCGATGACGGTTGTCACAGTGCTGGTGGGCGTGCTGTATGATTACCCTCGCTCGAGTCGGTTCGAGTCGATGAAGGTTGGGATCTCGCGAGAAAAAGCCCTGCACCTGCTCAGGTATTGCTTTCCTATTGTGATAGCTGCCGTGGCTTGTGCGGCTGTTCCTTCGATTCCGCGTCAGTTCTTGTCATTTTCGCAGGGCGAGGCAGCGCTGGGCATTTATGCTTCGGTTGCCGCCCCTGTTGCTATTATCCAGATGGGCGCGAGTTATATCTACAGTCCTTTGCTTAGCGTTTTCTCCGAACAGTACGCCGAAAAGAGGGCTAAGGATTTGACTGTCACATTTTGCAAGGTTGTGCTTGGCGTTGCGGCGATCGGAGTTGTCTGTGCCGTCGGTTTCGAGTTTTTGGGCCCCTGGCTTCTGACGCTTATCTTCGGTCAGAGCATCGAGCCGTACACGTACTTGCTGATCCCTATCATCATGAGCGCTATTGTCTCGGCTTACGTATGGTTTTTTAACGATTTGCTCGTCGCTCTTCGGTGTTTTAAGGGGAGCTTTGTCGGAAATACTCTATCTGCGGTCGTCGCGCTGCCGGTCACGTTTTTTTTCGTGAACGCATTTGGCATGAATGGCGTGAGCTTTACCATGATTGTGTCCTATGGAATAGGTGCCGTGGTCATGGCGTTGTATTTGATTGCGTTGGTGAGGCGTGGCTTGAGGGAAGGGTCTTTCTAGCGGGTAGTTTCAAACTTACGACAGTGCTCGATTCTTGCTTACCTTATTGGAGGATATGCAGGTTAGTTAGTGGTTTGTTAAAAGTTTGTTTGGTGGCGGTAGCTAACGTTTAGTATGAGAGAATGGCACTTTGCTGGAGCTGGTAGCAATTCCTTTTTTTGGCGGAGATGCTCTTGGTTGAAAGGGCGTGCCGGGAGTACGCAGGGTTTTCTAGAGGCGAGGATGATGGCTAAAGTGCTGATGCGTTTTGTTCAGATGCATAAGACCGATATGCTGCTTGGTGGAGTTATCGTTGCGTTGGCGGTTCATGCCTTGTACTGCTTTTCTTTCAGCGACTCTCGTATTGCCCTTGCGTTTGCGATTGTCTCAGCTGGGTTGGTTTGTGTCGTATATTCGGCTTCTCAGATTCTACGTTCCAAAGGTAAGCTCAAGGTTGAAACGCTTTTTCTGCTGAGCATAATATGCTGCGGGTTGTTGTACTCGCTTGTATTTGCGCCTGGCACGGTTCCCGATGAGAGTTATCATTTTCAGGCTTCGTACAAAATGGCAGACCAGCTTCTGTTTTTGGGCCCTACTTCGGATAATCTTCCGATGAGGGCAGATGACGCCCAGCTCCTTCGGGCCATGGATGAGTCTCAAACGGTGGGGTATGAGAAGTACGACATGATGGCACGTAACTTTGTCCTGTTTGCTGGACAGGTTGATTATGTCTCCTTCACCCCCAGGTCGGTTTTTGACTGGGGTGCGAATCCTCCTTACATCAAGTTGCCGTCAGCTTTGGGGATCGTGTTAGCTAGCTTGCTTAATCTTGGAAGCTATCCGTTGTTTTATCTGGGTCGCTTTTTCAATATGATGATGTTTGCTTTATTGGCATACTGTGCAGTTCGTATCACGCCTGTTGGAAAAAACACGATGATGGTTGTGGGCTTGCTGCCGATGACGCTGCATGTAGTGTCATCATATTCATACGATGCTGGCATCATAGGGCTGGCATTTTTGCTTACGGCGTTGTGCTTCAGGGCTTTGTACGGCGAAGGTCAGATGAAGCGCCATGATAAAGTGGGCCTTGTCATCGTGGCCGCCCTTTTGGCTCCTTGTAAGGTTGTGTACACGGTTATCGCTTTACTGGTATTGTTTATCCCTAATAAGCGCTTTGCTTCGAGGCGCTCTGCATTGCTGTACAAGTCGATCGTGATAGCCTGCTCACTTGTCGCGGTTTTGGGTACGCGGATGGCTACGCTTCTTCAGATGGCTGATGTGGGATCTTCCGTTTCGGCCGGGCTGGATGTTCGAGGGGAAGAGCAAGGGACATTCTATAGTCTCTCTGGCATGTTGTCCGATCCTCTCGATGCCGTTCTTCTTTATTTGAGAACTTTTGATGCCATGGGCCCTTTTTATTTGGACACTCTGGTAGGTGGCTCTCTAGGGTGGTTTCAGCCCGAAATCCACGCTCCGTTGTTCATTACTCTGCCACTATTTTTTGCGCTACTCGTTTCCGCCCAAAGGAGCGAAGATGATCGTGCGTTGGTTCCGGGGGTCCATCGCGTCGTTTTCGCGGTCCTCGCTATAGCCGGTTGGCTGGCTGTGATGTTGTCGATGACGGTTGGATGGACGTTTGTAAGCGAGAGGGTTATTCAAGGTGTTCAGGGTCGATACTTCCTTCCCCTGCTCCCGATGGCTCTCGTTGCGGCTAGAAGCCGGCACGTGTCAATAGATGTCCCGACTGGCTTTCTTTTTGTGTATGGTTTGCTCGCGCTGAACATCGCTTACATGGCTCGAGTGTTCTCTATCGCTGTCGGGGTTTGATGGCTTTTGCTTCTCGGATATCGATGGCGACGTTGAAAGGTGATTGTCGGTGGGAAAAATCGAAAAAGTAAAAACCCTTGCCAGGCTTTCCGTGAAGCAGCCAAAGAGCGTTGTCAAGGCTCTGGGGTATTTGGGCAAATATGGTTTTGTGGGACTTCGGGAGCGTTTGTACCAGGAAGTTGTTCTTGAGGACGAGTCAATTCCGCTTGTTTTTGGCGAGCCGGGTAGCGCGGGCGGCGGTATCAAGTTCTCTGTTCTTATGCCTACTTACAATGTTGACGTACGCTGGCTCTCGAAAGCTGTGAAATCGGTAGAACAGCAGGTGTACGGCAATTGGGAGCTTTGCATTGTCGACGATTGCTCTACTGACGATTCCGTGATGTCTTACCTTCGTTCGGTTGAAAGCGACAGAGTGAAGGTAATGCGGCTCGATCGCAATGGTGGTATATCGAATGCTACGAATGCTGCAGCACGAATGGCTGACGGCGATTACATGGTGCTGCTCGATAATGATGATCTTCTTGCTCCGAACGCTTTGCTGGAGTTCTATCTTCGCCTATCGACTACGCAGGCGGATGTTGTCTATAGCGACAATGATGTCGTGGACGAGAATGGCACGAGGCTCGCCGTGCTGCACAAGCCTGACTGGTCGCCTGATCTGTTGTTGTCGCAGATGTATGTTGGGCATTTGCTTGGGTTTAAGCGATCTTTGTTCGAGGAGGTCGGAGGGTTTCGCCCGGAATTCGACGGAAGCCAGGATTACGACCTGCTCCTACGTCTTGTCGAGCGCTCGAGTCGGATAGAGCATATTTCCGAGATCCTTTATTCGTGGCGGGCATTGCCTACGTCTACCGCTGCTAACCCAGATTCGAAACCGTATGCGCAGACGGCAGGCCTTCATGCTGTTCAGAGTCATTTGGATAGGACGTTGGGGGAGGGTAAAGCCTGTGCATGCGAAACCGATTCGCTATATGTGTACGACGTGCGTTACGAATTGCGCGACAAGCCAAAAGTCTCCATTATTATCCCTACGAAGGATCATGTCGATGATCTGAGGGCTGCGATCGAGAGTGTTTTCGATAAAACAGAGTATCCTTCGTATGAAATACTGATTCTCGACAATAATTCGGAATTATCGGAGACAAAGGCATACCTTCGTTCGCTCGAACAGGAATTCGGCAACGTTTCGGTCATTGATGCTTCGTATCGATTCAATTGGTCGAAGTTGAACAATCAGGGGATTGAAGAAGCGAGCGGAGATGTTTTTGTCTGTTTGAACAACGATGTGGTAATTAGATCTGCGGACTGGCTCGACCGGTTGGTCGAGAATTGCATCCGCGAAGACATCGGGGTAGTCGGGGGTCTTTTGCTTTATCCTGATGAAACCATTCAACATGCGGGTGTTGTTGTGGGAATGGGCGGCTGGGCTGATCATGTGTACAAGGGTGCAGCTCCCGTTCATTGCGGTAATCCGTTCATTTCGCCCATGGTAGCACGCAATGTTTCGGCTGTGACAGGTGCTTGCATGGCGTTTTCAAGGGATACCTGGGAGCGCATCGGGGGCTTCAATGAAGACTTTGTCGTTTGCGGAAGCGACGTGGAGTTGTGTCTTCGTGCGGAGCGCAATGGTCTTCGAAACCTGTACCTTCCCGGCGTGGTTCTGACTCATTACGAGTCGAAAACTCGTGACCCGAAGGATATTCCGGAAGTCGATTTCAGCTTATCGAAAGCTATGTATCGTAGATATGTTGCTGCGGGCGATCCGTATTACAATTCAAACTTGGACTACGGCTCGTGCATTCCGAAGGTGGTGTCGCGTAGGGAGAAACTGCGTCGTGCGGCGCTCGATTGTTATTCGACGGACATCCTCGAAACGCGTGCTATGAACTTTAGAAGAGTGTCGAGTGATCGTCCTCGTATAAACCTGCTCGTCCCCTCGATTAATGCAGAGGACGTGTATGGCGGTATTGCGACGGCGCTCAGTTTCTTTGATCGTCTGGTGGCAGAAACGGGGGTGGACGCTCGCATCCTTGTGATTGACAGCGAACCGCGCATGGAGTCGCTTTCTCGTTTTCCTGGGTACGAGTTCGTTTCAATGGATGAGGAAAGCGATGCGCGATTACAGATTGTGCCCATAGGAAGAAGAAATGGCAAAACAGTGCCCGCTTCTCCTAAGGACTGGTTCGTGTGTACTTCTTGGTGGTCTGCATATTGCTATCAGGATGAATGTGAGCGACTCAAGAAGCAGGATGGGTGTTTTCTTGAGAATCCGATGATATATCTTATCCAAGATTACGAACCTGGATTCTACGCCTGGTCGTCGCGTTACTTGCTTGCCGAATCGACGTATAGGAGCCCTGTTCCCACTGTCGCGGTTTTTAACTCACGGGAGTTGAAGGGCCATTTCGATTCTCTTGGATATGAGTTTAAGCACTCGTTTGTTTTTGATCCGTTCTTGAATGGATCGCTTCTTGAGCGATTGGACCAGCTTGGCGGAAAAGTAGGGAAGCGTCGTCAGATCATGGTGTACGGACGTCCCGGAACTGACAGAAATGCTTTCGAGCTTGTCGTAGAATCCCTCCGTCGTTGGATCGATCTCCAAGAGGACCATGGTTTGTGGGAGATTGTTTCCGCCGGGGAACAGCATGCCCCGGTTTATTTGGGGCATGGTCGCTACCTGACTTCGGTTGGAAAGCTGACCATCGAGGAATATGCTCAGCTGTTGGCTGAATCATACGCGGGCATTTCTCTTATGGTGTCGCCGCACCCGAGCTATCCGCCGCTCGAGATGGCGGCATTTGGTGTGCGTGTGATTACGAATGAGTATTCCGGGAAAGATCTGTCGGACTTTGGTGAGAGCGTGGTTTCTTTGGCTCGTTCCACTCCTGGTGAAATAGCTGCTTCGCTGCAGGAGGTGTGTAGCTCGTTCGAACGCGAAGTGCCCTGTGGTCGTGTTCGTCCGGGGTACCTGACAAATCGCGATCTTTTTCCGTTCGTTCAAGAGATTAAGAAGCTTATAGACGAGAGCTAAGGGGCTTGTCGGGCTCGCGTGGATGTCTGGATTAAGCAGCGGTTCGGTATAGGTTGGCTTGTGGGCAAATCGGTGGAAAAAATAGGCGACGCTTGCTGAAGCGGTATACTAAATGTGTTTTCGATTGAAAGAGGTTTGGTCATGAAAGGCATCATACTCGCAGGCGGGTCGGGCACGCGCCTGTACCCGCTGACCACGGTAACGAGCAAGCAGCTCTTGCCCGTGTACGACAAGCCGATGATCTACTACCCGCTGTCGGTGCTCATGATGGCGGGCATCCGCGAGATCCTGATCATCTCGACGCCCCAGGACCTGCCCAACTTCGAGCGCCTGCTCAAGGACGGGTCGGACTACGGCGTGAGCCTGTCCTACGCAGAGCAGCCCTCGCCCGACGGCCTGGCGCAGGCGTTCGTCATCGGCGAGGAGTTCGTCGGCGGCGACAGCTGCGCGCTCGTCCTGGGCGACAACATCTTCTACGGCAACGGCCTGGGCCGCCATCTGCGCGCCGCGGTCGAGCGCGCCGAGACCACGGGCGGCGCCACCGTGTTCGGTTACCACGTGGACGACCCCGAGCGCTTCGGCGTGGTGGAGTTCGACGAGGGCTTCAACGCCGTCTCCATCGAGGAGAAGCCCGAGAACCCCAAGTCGAACTACGCGGTGACGGGCCTGTACTTCTACGACTCCCGCGTGTGCGAGCTGGCCAAGAAGGTCGAGCCGAGCGAGCGCGGCGAGCTGGAGATCACCACGCTCAACCAGATGTACCTCGCCGACGGCTCCCTCAGCGTGGTCACGCTCGGGCGCGGCTACGCGTGGCTGGACACGGGGACCATGGAGAGCCTGTTCGAGGCTTCCGAGTTCGTGCGTGCCGTCGAGCGCTCCCAGGGCCTGTCGGTGTCGGTGGTGGAGGAGATCGCCTACCAGAACGGCTGGATCGACCGGGAGCGGCTTCTGGACGCCGCCGCGAAGTACGGCAAGTCCGTCTACGGCCAGCATCTGAGGAAGGTCGCCGAGGGGAAGATCGTCCCGCACAAGGAGGCGATGTAGGCATGAGGATTCTCGTGACCGGAGGCAGCGGCCAGCTAGGCAACGAGATAAGGCGCTGCCTGGAGACTATGGGCGCCGAGATCGGCCCGATCCCGGAGGCGTACGCGGGAGCGAGCGCGGAGTACGTCGACTACGACGCCCTCGACGTATCGGACGGGGCCGCCGTGGCCGCCTGGTTCTCCGAGCGCGGGCCTTACGACCTGGTTGTCAACTGCGCGGCCGTCACGAACGTGGACGGCTGCGAGAAGAACGAGGCGGGCGCCTACCGCGTGAACGCCCATGGGGCGGAGCACCTTGCGCGCGCGTGCGAAGCCTGCGGGGCGAAACTCGTGCACGTGTCGACGGACTACGTGTTCCCCGGCGACGACCCCGAGCCGCGCGAGGAAGGCGATCCGGTGGGACCCATCAGCGCTTACGGGCGCACGAAGTGGGCGGGGGAGGTTCTGGCGACCGACGCCTGCAGCCGCGCGTTCGTGGTCCGCACCGCCTGGCTCTACGGATACGTCGGCGGCAACTTCGCGAAGACCATGATGCGCCTGGCGCGCGAGCGCGGCAGGATCAGCGTCGTGGCCGACCAGCTCGGGAACCCGACTTCCGCCAACGACCTGGCCTACGAGATCCTGCGCATCGCCCAGACCGAGGACTACGGCACGTATCACTGCACGAACGAGGGCACCTGCTCATGGTTCGATTTCGCGTGTGCGGTGGTGGACGGCGCCGGCATTCCGTGCGAGAAGGAGGGGCTGACGTCTTCCGAGTACAAGGAGCGCTTCCCCCAGAGCGCGGATCGTCCTGCGTACTCGAGCTTGCGCAACAAGCGCCTGGAGGACACGATCGGAAACGATATGCGCCCGTGGCGCGAGGCGCTCGCGACTTATCTGGAACGATTGCTTCGGATAGGGGGATGACTTTCCTTTGTCGTCTCCTAACTCACTGATCTTGTTTTTCGAGACGTTCGTTCTGTGCTAGCTTATTAAAAAGAGCGGTGAGAGTTTTCTTGGCTTGTGAAAAACGGGTTGTTTGAACCGTGATTACGCGATAGTTGGTTTCGCGCATGCTTTGTTGCTCGGCGGCCGAAGGGAGCTTTCCAGCTCGAAAATCCTCAATTGCCAGATAAGCCATCCCGTCGTCTTTGAAGTCTCCAATATCCGGGTTTTTTGCAATAGGGATAACTCCATATGAGAGGTATTCGATTAGCTTCGTTGGACAGGCTACCTTGTTCACAGTGGAGCTGTCTCGGAGTATGAACCCGAAATCGCTTGTAAGGTATTCTTCGCGAAGGGCTTCGGGGCTTTTTGTGCCGACTGTTAGCATTGCGGGTTCAGAATGATCGCTCCATCGGGTGCTTAGCTCGGAAGTGTCGGGAAGAAAGAGTCTGTATTGGCATAGATTAGGCTGAGACTCTATCGCATCAATCATTTCATCGAATAGTTGCCACGCTTGCGTACCTCCTGCATATATGACGGTAGGAGGTACGCAAGCGGTTTTCTCGATTGGCGCTACGGGAGAGTTGTCCATGTCGAAAATCGGCATAACTAAGCATTCAGCGCCACTGCTTTCCTCGGGATGTTTCTCTTGGATATGCCTCACCATGCTGTTTGTAACTGCTACCATAACCGAAGCACGCGATACGGCTAGTTTTTCGACTCTTTCCAATGCTCGAGCCCGTTCCTCATCTCCGAAGAGTGCAAGCTCTTCTTCGGGGACTGCTCCATGGAGGTCCAAGACAACCTCGCCGTTGTAATCATTGATCAAATCGGCATCAAAGCAATGAATGCTGTGACAGTAGATGAATCGCGCTCTTTGGGCTATCGATTCGAATAGGTTTTTCACTTGATGAGCTTGCTCATATTCGATAAGGATATGGTTTTGATCAACTATTCTTGCTGATGCCCAGTGAGTCTGCGGATTTGGGTAAAAGTGTATTCGTAAGGCTTTGCCAGGAAAAAGGGAGTCGATGTTTTTGATGCGTCGGTAATAACCATCCGTGACATTCCCGCTGTTGAACATAGGGGCGAAAACGCAGATGATAGGTCGCCCTGTAAAATGATCGGTACTCAGTAGCAGTGAAAGATATGATCTTAGGGCCTCTTCGGTTGCTTCGCAAGCCGTTGCTTCCATACGGGTGGACATGAGGCGTATGTTTCCGCATCGGGTCATTGCTTCTATGAGCTTGTCATTGCGTTCGGCTTCTTGGATGCTCCGCTGATTTAGATGTAGGCCAAAAGCTTTCTTGCGCGAGCTCGCTCGTTCTTGATTGACCGTATTCTCGATAATGTCTGCATTGGCGATGATGTCTTGCAGGAAGTAGTTCCCTCTAGGCATTCATTCCTCCTGATGTTGCGCTCAGAATATGCTTCACGATGCGTTCTGCTGCATGTCCATCCCCGTAAGGGCAGGCGGCGGCAGCCATTGCCTGATAGAGCTTTTTGTCGTCGAGTAGTTTTTTCATCTCGATCTCTATGGTGGTCGTTTCCGTTCCGACGAGGATGGCGGCTCCGGTTTCAATGATCTCTTCGCGTTCGGTTTCTCGTCTTAGGACTAGAACGGGTTTGTCCAGGAAAGGAGCTTCCTCCTGAAGGCCTCCCGAATCCGTCATTACAAAACTGCACAGTGCCATCAGGTTATGCATGTCGATTACATCAACAGGGTTCACCAGGATAACATTGGGAAGGTCTCCTAGGATTTCACGAACCGTATTTTGCACCGAGGGATTTAAGTGAACTGGATAGACGACTTGAGCATCGGGGCGCTGAGCGCAGACGTTGCGTATTGCGCTACATATATTTCTGAGCGGCTCCCCTAGGTTTTCACGGCGATGGGCTGTCAAGAGTATCGTTGGGCGAGAGAAATCTACTCGATTAAGCTCCGCGCAGTTGAATTTGTAGTCGTTTCGCATAGTGTACGCGAACGCGTCAAGAGCTGTGTTTCCCGTAACCCATACTCGGTCGACTATGCCCTCTTTGTATAGCGCATCCTTGTTTTTTTGGGTGGGTGCAAAATGAAAGGTAGCAAGAGCCGATATTAGTTTCCTGTTCATTTCTTCAGGAAAAGGAGAGTATCGGTTGTGCGTACGCAACCCAGCCTCCACATGTCCTATGGGAATTTGCTGATAGAAGGCCCCGAGGGCTGCAGACATGCTGGTAGTGGTATCTCCATGAACCAAGACAAGATCGGGGCGCACTGTTTCGAGCGTGTCGGTAATGCCCGAAAGCACCCCTGTAGTAATGGAGCTGAGGGTTTGCTCGCTTTTCATGACGGCTAGATCGAAGTCGGGTTCGAGGTGAAACGCTTCGAGTACCTGGTCCAGCATTTCTCGGTGTTGACCCGTCACGCAAAGCACGCTGTCGATCAATGGCTCGCTCTCAAGTTTCTTGACTAAAGGAGCCATTTTTATGGCTTCGGGTCGCGTGCCGAAGATCGATAGTACGCGCATGAGGTGTCCTTTCTGCAGGTTGCGTTGCAGTGCGTTGGTCAGCTCTGGATGTTTAGGAGCCGATCAGGATTCTGAACGCTTCCAAGCGTGGTAGAGTAGCTCTCGATCAGTGGATCCCAGAACCGATTCCCCACCAAAAAACGAAATGCCGCTAATAGTCTTGCGGTTGCGCTCCATGAACATCATGCAGGAAGAGACACTTTCGAGGTTTGTGGGGTCTTCCAAAAGCATTGCCGCACTCGTCTTTCCTGCGTATCCGATTATCGAGAGCAGCTCTGGCCATTGACTGAGGGTTTGGGAGCCGACGCATACTTCTACAGGTGCACAGGCGTTGCGCTTCTTGGACTCGTCCAGGACCGCTTGGGCGATGGACAGGACCGTCTCCTCGTTGTTTTCGTCGGCAAGCGTTTTGACGGTGATTCCCTGCTCGGACAAGCTGGCGTAAAGAGGATGGCTTGCGATCGATCCAACGGCAAAGATGGAGTGAATACCCTCTTCTACGAGCATTCGAGAAAGATCGCTTGCTCGATCTTTCTCCTCTCCCGTAAGCACAAAGAAGGGTGCTCGAATTCCGTACGAAAGCGGCGCGGCGCAAAATGCTTTCGCGTTATCTTCGAAAGCAGCAATCAGGGCAGTGTCCCCCCATAGGCTGCTTTGGGCTCCAAGTTGCAGAAGCTCTATCGACAGGTTCAGCGATCCGGGGCGCTTGGGAAGATAGATGACTTTAGGTTTCCACGGCAAAGACGAGACCTGCTCCAGTACGTTTTCCGAATTGCGATCCTTATCGAGAAGCAATATCGTGGTTGGTCTCTTGCTGGAGAGATATTGCTCTATGATCTCCGGAAGATGGTCAGACCTAACGGGTAGCACGGGCGCGTTCTTCGCCCCGGCGAACCCGCAAGCCGCGATGGCGTTTACATGGGTTGCATCGCAGACGAGCGTCACCATGTCGACGGACTCTTCGCCCCAGCCCCGAACAGCGGCCCTGACTGCGGTTCCATAAAGGCTGTCTCCGTCGATTGATGCAAGATCTTTCTGCTGGAGTGCTTTGCCGGCTGTGCTGCTCAGCGCTTCGAACACGCGCCGCTCGGCTTCGGGGCTTCCGGTGCGCCCGCCTAGGCCACCGTAGACGCGGCAGACGGTGGCGGCGTCGCCTATCATGCGGGTATGGCCCTTTTCAATCCATATCGCCTTGTTGCACATACGCTCGATCTGCGCATTGCTGTGCGACACGATGAGAACGGTCACGCCGTGACGCTCGATCAGCTCATTGATGCGATCCTCGCACTTTTTCTGGAACATGAAGTCGCCTACAGAAAGGACTTCGTCTACGACCAGAATCTCCGGCACGATAACGGTGGCGATGGCAAATGCGATGCGTGCAACCATGCCGGATGAATAATTCTTGAGCGGCATATCCAAGAACTTTTCGATTTCGGCGAATTCGACAATCTCGTCGAAGTGGTCGTCGATGAACTTCTTTGAGTAGCCCAAAAGCGCTCCGTTGAGGTAAATGTTTTCTCGTGCAGAAAGCTCCGTGTCGAAGCCTGCTCCCAGCTCGATCAACGGGGCGATGTTGCCATTGATCTCGCATGAGCCTTTGGTGGGCTCTAGAACGCCTGCAATGATTTTGAGGAGCGTCGATTTGCCCGATCCGTTCGTGCCTATGATGCCGAACACATCGCCCTTCTTCACTTCGAACGATATATCGTCGAGCGCTGTGAACCCTTCGAAGAACAATTCACGGCGGGCGATCTTGATAGCATATTCCTTCAAGCTATTCAGCTGTTCGGATGCCATGTTAAAGATCATCGACACGTGATCAACCTTGATCATGGTTTGGCGATTGTCGTCTGCCTGAATGCTTTCAGAGTCGCCGATCGACAGGGCAGAGGTGTTAACGTTTTCGGGCATGGTGCACCTTCGTCTCTAAACGTACAGGATGAACTTCTTTTGCTGCTTGCGGAATACGAGGACTCCCAGCAAAAGAGCGATTGCTCCGCAGCCGAAGCAAATGAGGTTGTCCATAAGACCCGGCGTGACGCCCCACATAGCTATATCGCGGAAATAGCTAACGTAGTAGTACATGGGGTTGAGCTGCATGACGGGAACCATCCACTCGGGAAGGATGTCGATGGAGTAGAACAGCGGCGTGGCGTAGGTCCATGCCGTCAGAATGACACTCCATAGATGCATAATGTCTCGGAAGAACACCGAAAGAGCGGCAAGCAGAAGACCGAGTCCCAAGCTGAACATGAACAAGTAGGTGAGGAGCACGGGCAGGAGTAGAATGTTGAACGTGGGCACCACGCGGAAAAACACCATGACGATGGCTACGGCAACAAGCGATATGGCAAAGTTCAGAAGCGCAAACACGACCTTCTCAAGCGGGAAGAGCATTTTGTTGATGCGAATCTTCTTGATAAGGGGCGCAGAATCGATGATTGATCCCATGGCTCCCGAAGTGGCGTCTGACATGAAGGTGAACAACGTCATGCCGAGAATCAGATATACGGGGAAAGGTTCGACTCCTCCGCGAAACACGACGGAGAAGACTGCCGCCAGTACGATCATCATAAGCAAGGGATTGAGCACTGACCAGGCAACGCCCAGCACGCTGCGGCGGTATTTGAGTTTGAAGTCTTTCGAAACGAGGGACTTCAGTATGAACATGTTGCGCTGCAGCGAATCTTTGGAAAAACTCATTCGGGTTCGAGCCCTCTCTTCTTCACTTCAGAATTGCGTCCAATTAATCGCAATCCCTGAATGATATCACGCGGCAGGGAGGTCTCCGGCGTTTTCATTACTTTCGCGCAACGCATCGGAGCCCGCATCGGAGGCACCAAAGGCCGCGTGGCCTTGATTTGCCTCATCGCGTTAGGCAGCCGGCGTCCGGCGAGCACCCTGCATAAAAGCACTTTGCATGGAAACGGTGACGCTGGCGGGCTGTGCGCTTATAATCTTATGCATTTGAGGCAATTGCACGTACAGTCGTATATAAGGATGGCTATGAAAACCTATCTCGTGACCGGCGGAGCCGGCTTCATCGGCAGCAACTTCGTCCATTGGGTGGTGGAGAACCGGCCCGAGGCGCGCGTGATCGTCCTGGACGCGCTCACCTACGCCGGCAACCGCGAGAACCTCGCGGGCATCCCCGCTGACCGCATGGAGTTCGTCCACGGCGACGTCTGCGACGCCGAGCTGGTGGACGGCCTGTTCGCGCGCGCCGACGCGTGCGTGCACTTCGCGGCCGAGAGCCACAACGACAACTCCATCGCCGACCCGGCCCCCTTCGTCCGCACGAACGTGCAGGGCACCTACACGCTCTTGGAGGCCGCGCGCAAGCACGACGTGCGCTTCCATCACATCTCGACCGACGAGGTGTACGGCGACCTCGCCCTTGACGACCCGGCGCGCTTCACGGAGGACACTCCGTACCGCCCCAGCTCCCCGTACAGCTCCACCAAGGCGTCGTCGGACATGCTCGTGCGGGCGTGGCACCGCACCTACGGCGTGCGCGCCACCATATCCAACTGCTCCAACAACTACGGGCCCTACCAGCACGTCGAGAAGTTCATCCCGCGGCAGATCACGAACGTCATCTGCGGCGTCAAGCCCAAGCTCTACGGCGACGGCCTGAACGTGCGTGACTGGATACACACCGAGGACCACTCGAGCGCGGTGTGGACCATCCTCGAGAAGGGCCGCATGGGCGAGACCTACCTGATCGGCGCCGACGGCGAGAGGAACAACATCGACGTGCTGCGCGCCATCCTGGAGGGCATGGGCCGCCCCGCCGACGAGTTCGACTGGGTGCGCGACCGCCCCGGCCACGACCGCCGCTACGCCATCGACTCCTCGAAGCTGCGCCGCGAGCTGGGCTGGGAGCCCAAGCACACGGACTTCGCCGAGGGCCTGGCCGACACCGTCCGGTGGTATCGCGACAACGAGGCCTGGTGGCGCCCCGCCAAGGAGGCCACCGAGGCGAAGTACGCGAAGCTTGGGCAGTAGGGGGACGGCATGGCAGCAGGGAATATCGTGGAATCCGGCAACTTCGCCTTTGCCGACACGTCCATCGAAGGCGTGAAGGTCGTCGACGTCAAGTCGTACGGCGACGCTCGCGGCTACTTCATGGAGACGTACAAGCGCCCCGATTTCGTGGCGGGCGGCATCGACGTGGAATTCGTGCAGGACAATCAGTCCTCGTCGACCAAGGGCGTGCTCCGGGGCCTTCATTTCCAGATCGAGCATCCGCAGTCGAAGCTTGTGCGCGTGGTGTCCGGCGAGGTGTTCGACGTCGCGGTCGACCTGCGCCCGGGCAGCCCCACCTGGGGCAAGTGGGAGGGCGTGGCCCTGTCGGCCGAGAACCGGCGCCAGTTCTTCATCCCCCGCGGCTTCGCGCACGGGTTCCTGGTGCTGAGCGAGACGGCGGAGTTCTGCTACAAGTGCGACGATATCTACCGTCCGGGAGACGAGGGCGGCCTTATGTGGGACGATCCGGAGGTTGGGATCGACTGGCCGGCGCTCCGGGGTGACGAGGTCTTCGATCCGTCCAAAGTGGTGCTGAGCGACAAAGACAAGGTGAATGCCGCCTTGAAGGATTTGCGCGGATAGCCGCGGAAAGGTTCTTGCATGGTTAAGGTAGTGCGCGCTTGTCGCGGTGACGGCGTGGCTTACATCGAGGTCGCGGGGGCTACTGCTCGCGACCTCGTTCTTGTAAGCACAGCCGAGGGACGAATGCTTCCTGCATCGGTGGTTTCCCTCGGTAAGAAAACGTGTGCGATTGTGTTCCCGCTTGTTCTGTCGTCATTCTACGTCGTTGAATCGGGTGATCGCTCCTGGTCTTTCAAGATGGGCGCTACCGAATTGAAGCTGCGTTCGAAGCTGGCGTACGCATTGCGGCGAACCGAAGCTTTGCGATTGAGGGACTGCGATCTTGAAGAGTTCGCACGGTGCTTGAATGTGCGTTTTATTCAAGTGGTCGAGGATGGGTCGGAAGCTGTGGTGCGTGCTCGTGTTGATGTGCCGGACTCGGTTTCTAAAGATGCGCGGATATGCATAAACGTTCTAGATGCGGTTGGTGCTGAGACGGACCTGAGGCATATCGTCATGGAGGATTGCAAGGACGCGGTGGACGAGCGCAACCGTGCAGTCCGCCGAATTACGGTTGCTTTGAGACTGCCGATTGGCGATCATAAGGTGTGTCTGACCGCCGCGGTCGAAGACGGTTCGAGCCAGCCAGGCGGGTGCGCTCTTCTCGACGATACGTACGCCGCTTTGCGCGGCGGGTTTTTGGACGCTTCAATGGATGCGATGCATGATCCCTCGTACCATGCGTGGTGGGAGGACCATCGTGCAAGCGAAGACGACCTCCGTGCACAGGCGCGCCGTTCTTTCGATCGTCCTCCGCTGTTCAGCATCGTCGTGCCCCTGTTCCGTACGCCGATTGCCTTTTTCGACGCCATGTATGATTCGGTGCGGGGCCAAAGCTACGGGAATTGGGAGCTTATTCTGGTGAATGCGTCTCCGGATGACTCATCGCTAGCTCGCAGAATTTCCTCGATCGAAGACGAGCGAGTTGTTGTGCTCGAGGTGGAGAACGGCGGGATTGCTCAAAATACGAACGTTGGCATGGAAGCCGCTCGAGGAGATTTCATCTGCTTCCTCGACCACGACGATGCTCTTTCTCCGGATGCTTTGTACGAGTATGCGAACATTGTCGATCTTTTTCCGGATACGGATCTTCTGTATTGCGACGAAGATCGCTTCGATGCGCAGGGTCGGCACTCGGCGCCGTTTTTCAAGCCAGATTTCTCTCCGGAGCTCTTGAGGGCGCACAATTACATCACGCATTTTCTGTGCGTAAGCAGCAAGTGCGTTTCTTGCATTGGTCTTATGGATGGCCTGTTCGACGGCGCGCAAGATTACGATTTCACCTTGCGTGCCGTCGAGCGCGCGCGAAGAGTCGCGCATGTTCCCCGAGTGCTTTACCATTGGCGCATGCACGAGGCGTCGACCAGCATGAATCCGGAAAGCAAGACATATGCGAAGGATGCCGGCTTGCGCGCCGTGGAGGCTCACTGTGACCGCATAGGGTTCAAAGCTTCAGTGGAGCGCACGGACATGCCTTTTGCGTATCGCGTTGTTCATGCTCCGCGGGATTGGGGAAGGGTCGATATCGTCATTCCCACCAAGGATCATGCGCACTTGCTTCGGGCGTGCGTTGAGTCCATCTTGAAGGTGTGCACGTACGCGAACTATCGTATTATCGTTGTTGAAAACAATAGCGAGGAGCCGGAAACGTTCGAATGCTATCAGAACCTTCAGGCTCTTGATGATCGGGTGAGCGTAGTGACCTGGTCGGGGGAGTTCAACTACTCGAAGATCGTTAACTTCGGAGCTGCCCAAGGGAATAGCCCTTACATTCTGTTTTTGAATAACGACACCAAGGTGATAACTCCAGATTTCCTTGAAACTATGCTGGGGTACTTCGAGGACGAAGGCGTGGGCGTGGTGGGCGCAAAACTTCTGTATGCTGATGGAACCGTTCAGCATGCGGGCGTGGGCGTGGGTCTGTTGGGTGCAGCTGCGCATCTGTTCACGTCTCTTCCCCCTGATGCGGGTGGCTATTTCGATCGGGCAAGGCTTCCTCAAAACTTGTCCGCTGTGACTGGTGCTTGTCAACTCGTGAGGCGCGATGTGTATGGGCGTGTTGGGGGATACACCGAGGACTTCACGGTTGGGTACAATGATGTCGACTTTTGCCTGAAGACGATTCGTGCGGGTTATCGTGTGGTTTGCACGCCTTATGCGCGTATGAACCATTACGAGTTCTCATCTCGGGGGCGTGATATGCGCGGCGAACGCATGAAGAGGGTCCAAAAGGAAACCGATCTTTTGCGCTCCCGATGGTCTGAGTTCTTCGAGGGTTCGGATCCGTACCTGAATCCGAACCTGTCGAAAGATAGCTGCTACTTCGCTTTGAGAAAGGACTGACCGTGGATGTTGAAGCGGCCCGCTTGGCGGAGGACGTAGACGTTTCTCTTGCGATCGCCCGCAGAACTGTTCAAGTCTTGCGTGATGACTTGTCGCGCGAGGAGGACGAGCTGGAGGCCGTTGACCGCGAATTTCGCGAATCGTTATCGTATCGGATTGGGAGCATGCTGTGCCCGAATTTTCGTTCGTAATACCGGTTTACAACGGGATGCCTTATCTGGAGTCGTGCCTTGGCAGCCTGCTTGATCAGACGTTCGATGATATTGAGGTAATCTGCGTTGACGATTGCAGCACCGATGGCTCGCTCGAGGCTTTGGAGGCTTTTTCTCAAAGAGATTCGCGGGTTCGTGTTTTGAGGCAGCCTGAGAATCGTGGAAGCGCGCGGGCGAGAAGACGGGGTGTTCTTGCATCGTGCGGTGAGTACGTGCTTTTCTCCGACCAAGACGATTCGTATGGCCGTGAGGCTTGTGAGGTTGTGCGACAATTGCTGGCCGAACGGCCTGTCGATATTTTGCAGTACGGGACGCTTGTCGTTAACGAAGGTGGAGTTGAGCAGGGGGAGATCGCTGGACTTGAAAGCTGGTTGGAGCCGTATGAGGGGATCTTGCTCGGTCGCTCCATCCTGGACGAGTGCTTCGTGAATTTGACCTTCGGGTATTCTATTTGGAACAAAGCCTACAGGGGGGAACTTGCTCGTCGGGCGTTCTCGTCCATGGAGGATGTTTCGGTACCCTTGGGGGAGGATAACTACGAATCGTTCGTATTGTTCTACTTTGCGGAAACCTATCGAGGTGTATCCCGTCCGCTGTATCGATACCATTACGGACGGGGCTACACTGGGCACGTACGACAAACCGCCGATTCGTTTCGCCGTACGTGCGGCCTTTCGGTTGCCGCTGATCTCATGAAGTCGTTTCTTATTTCTGAGGGCAGTTTCGACGAGTACGAGGAGACGTATGGGGCTGCGCGTCGGCACATGCTTCGCTATACGTTTGATCGGTGGGCCGTCGAGGTTCCCGATAGCGACAAGATCGAGGCTTTGCGCTACCTCTTGGAGTCGTGGCCGTATGTGGAAGTGCTCGAGCACGTGGCTGAAGATAGGCCTCGAGATCTCGTAGGGTTGCTCAATGCGCGCTTTGGCTCTTGCGATGCGGAGGTCCTTTCTGCTGCGAATGGACAGGAATTGTTCGATTTAATGCTTGAACTGGGTGAGTTGTCGCGTGCGTGCAAGGAAAAGGATGATCGCATTGCCGCCAGACGCCAAGATTTTGAAGGCTCTCGTGCGTATCGTGTTGGCCGCATGTTGACTTCGCCTTTGCGCCGTATAAGGGGAGAGTAAAGGGTTCGAGCTTGTTCTTCACGCGCTGAGCCGGCATGATGAATACGACCGTTCTCCATCTTACGAATCGTTAACAATTTGGTACTGGTATAATACGCAGGTTGGATATCTATACTGGAGGCGACCGGAGCGTTTATGGAATGGTACCAAGCGGCTATCGTGTTTTGCGTGGCTTTTGCAGTCACGTGCTGCATGGTGCCCGTTTCCAAATGGATCGCCGTTAAAATAGGCGCGATCGACTACCCCGGAAATCGCCGGGTCAACGTCGATTCGGTTCCTCGCTGCGGAGGGATAGCTCTTTATACGGGCCTTTTGGCGGCATGCTTTTCGATCTACCTTGGGGTTCGCTTTTTCGACTGGAACATGCATGACTTATATGTCCTGGGAGACATAAACTACATCGTATTGTTCCTGGGCGTCACGGCCATGTTCACAGTTGGGCTGGTCGATGACATCACGCAGCTGTCTCCGGGAACCAAGCTGCTCGGCCAGGTTCTTGCTGCCGCTGTAGTGGTTTTGTCGGGTGTTGGTATAGGGGCAGTTCGCGCCGTGGTTGTAGGCGATTACTTCTCTTTCGGGTGGCTCGACTATCCGCTGACTGTTCTGTATCTCGTCGTGTTCGTGAATATCACTAACCTTATCGACGGTTTGGACGGACTGGCGTCAGGCCTTGTTGCTATTGCTTCTTCGAGCTTGCTGTATCTTGTGTGGATGCGTGGGAGTTTCACTCTGGTTCTAGTTTGCATTGCCCTTATCGCAGTTTGCTTGGCTTTTCTTCGGTTCAATTTCTTCCCGGCTTCGGTGTTTATGGGCGACTCGGGATCCCATCTTTTAGGTTTGTCCGTGGGAATAGTCTCGGTTGCGGGCGTGGTGCGAACGCAAAGCTTTGTCGTCATGCTAATTCCGTTAATCATTGCAGGGGTTCCGGTGCTGGATACGTTATCGGCCATCATTAGACGCAAAAGGGTTCATAAACCAGTCGATCAGGCGGATTTGGGACATATCCATCATCGTCTCATGCGCGCCGGATTAAGTCAGAAGCGATCCGTTGCGGTGTTGTGGCTCTGCTCTGCAGCCCTCGCGTTGACGGGATGCCTTATAGGGAGTTTTTCGGGAGCGGTTCAAGGAGCCATTATTGCGGCTCTTGCGATTGTGCTGTTCTTCGTGATTTGGAAGTTCGGCTTGTTCAAGCCTGTTTTGAGGCACCACTACGACAACAAGGGAAGGCGAGGGCCCCGCGTACCTCGTCATACGAGATAGGCTGCATAGCGTATGGCGAATACGAGCGACGCCCAGAAAAAGCGGTCTGAGAAAATGGCCGCCGTGGCCGTAGCGATGGTTGTGGCGTTCTCCCTTGCGTTCATCGGCCTGATCGTGGTTTTGGAGGACGTGGCGAATCGGTCCGTGAGCGGGCGTACGTACGTTGCCGAAGCGACTTCCGCCGAGCCGTTCTATGTGCTGCTCATAGGATCCGACTCAAGGAAGGAAACCGCTCTGTACACGGGCAAGAAAACGGAGCACGCGCAAGTGGACCAGCATTCCGACGTAATGACGCTCATGAGGGTCGATCCGGAAACCTATACGGTCACCCTGGTTTCCGTTCCGCGCGACACCGTGTTGAAAGGGTCGAACACCAAGATAAACAATGCGCTTCTTGATAACAACCCTGAAGAAGTAGTGGAAACTGTCGAGTTTTTGACAGGAGTGGACATTCCATATTACATGATGGCGACGTTTACGTCGTTTCAAGTGTTCATCGATGCAATAGGCGGCGTTACGGTTGATGTACCCAAGGATGTCAAAGTGCCGGATCCCATGACGGCTGAAGATGTAAAGCTAAGCGCGGGGAAGTCTCAACACCTTGATGGGTCGGAAGCGCTTGTGCTGGCGCGCGCTCGCAAAGAGTACGTAGTCGATCAAGACGCGCTTCGTCAGGTGAACGTACGAAATCTTGAGGTGGCCATCTTGCAGAAGGCATTATCTGCGAGCGACGAGGAGAGGATTAACGATCTTCTTGCTGATCTTGCGGAAAATGTGGTCACAAACCTTGATATATCAGAAGTGGGATATCTGATTGCCGATTTTATTGCGAATCGCGATTTGGTGACTATCTATTCCTGCACGGGTCCATGGCGGGGAGGCGAAAACATGGACGGTCTTTGGGTGGTTGAAGAAGATCCAGAAACATGGGCCGAGCTTATGGCGGTGGTGGATGCAGGGGAGAGTCCTGTCGGGATTGTGGAGGAGCCGAAGCATTTGTAAAGAGATGCGTTGGCTGGCTTTCGATGAACCCCTTGTGAAACGAGGCTGTGTTAATATCTGAGGTTGTTTGTTCGGATTGTTGAATGGGAGCGTTGTGCTGAGTACTCTTACGACGATATTACGAGACAATTGGGAGTGGCGCAAGCAGATCGGTCGGCTTGCCATTTTTGAACTGGTGAAGAAAAGTCGCGGCGCCGTGTTAAGCTGGGCTTGGTTTCTTATCAAGCCAGCTATGTATGTCTTTTGCTTTTGGTTTGCGCTCGATGTTGGATTGCGCGTCGGTAGCGGCGGAGCGGAGGGCGCTCCTCCGTATATCCTATGGCTGTGTGCGGGTTTGATCCCCTGGTTCTTCATGCAAGATATGCTGGGAGCTGGGATCGACGTGCTGCATCGATACCCCTATCTGGTGAATAAGATCAAATTTCCCTTGAGCGGTATATCGACCATCTTCACAAGCGCGACCATGTTGGTGCAGTTCATGCTTATGGCCGCCCTGCTTGCAATCTATTTTGCTTGTGGGATGCCTCTCGATATTTATTTGCTGCAAGTCCCCATTCTGCTGCTGATGATGTTTGTGTTTTGGGATATCGTGTCTTTGCTGTTCTCTCAACTGTCAGCTATGAGCAAGGACGTCGCGAATCTTATGCATGCTATGAGCACGCCGTTTTTCTGGCTGTCGGGCGTGATCTTCGATGTCAACTCTATTCATATTGGCTGGATTCAGACTATCTTGCATCTGAACCCCATAACGTTTTTTGTGTCTGCGTTCAGAGGCGCGTTCTACGATAAAACGTGGTTCTGGGACAACTCGGTTGCATGCGCGGGGTTTGCTATTGCATTTGTCGTGACGCTTGTGCTGGCTTTGCTGGTGTACAAGAAGCTGAACAAGGAGGTGGCTGATGTCCTCTAGCGAAGCCTCTAAGGCAATCGACGTATCGTCGCAGAAGACGAGCATCAGCGACGAAGTGGTCATCAGATTCGATCATGTGACAAAGACGTACAACTTGTACAAGAACGATCGCGGTCGTTTCCTGGGCATCTTCAATTACAACAAAAAGGGTTCGTTTCTGGGCAGCGTGGATGCTAGCAAGGATCTGTCGTTCGAAGTCAAAAAGGGCGAGGCAGTTGCCTTTCTGGGCCGCAATGGCGCGGGTAAGAGTACGACGCTCAAGATGGTCACGGGCGTTACCCATCCCACAAGCGGCGAGGTAGAGGTAAAGGGTCGAGTAAGCGCCTTGCTGGAGCTGACTGCTGGTTTCGATATGCAGCTTACCGGGCGCGAGAACATTGCATTGCGCGGTCAGATCCTAGGCCTCAAGAAGTCCGAGATCAAAGAAATAGAGCCGGCGGTCATTGACTTTGCCGAATTGGGCCTGTACATCGACCAGCCCATGCGTACGTATTCGAGCGGTATGAAGGCTCGCTTGGGCTTTGCGTTTGCCGTGGCCATTGAGCCGGAGATTTTAGTGGTAGACGAGGCTCTTTCGGTGGGCGATCGCACGTTCCAGAAGAAGTGCATCAATCGCATTCGCGAGATTATGCTGGACGAGAGCGTGACCGTTCTGTTTGTAACGCACGCATCTGCGACTGCTAAGGAGTTTTGCAGTCGGGGCATCGTGCTGGACAAGGGGACGAAGGTCTTCGAAGGTAGTATCGACGAAGCCACGGCGTATTACGAAAAGAACTACTAGGAGTTTCTTATGAGTGTAGGCGGCAATGCGGGGACAAATGCGTATGCGGCGATTCTTGCCGGGGGCTCGGGCGCTCGCATGGGCAACCCCGAAAAGCCCAAGCAGTTTTTCATGCTGGGCGAGAAGCCCATACTTATCCATACCGTAGAGAAATTCTGCGCCTTCCCGGATTTTCAAAAAGTACTGGTCATGTGTCCCCAGGTGTGGTTGCAGCAGACGCAAGACCTGATAAGGCGTCATTGCCCGCAGTACGAGGATCGGATCGCGCTTGTGGCCGGTGGTGCCGAGCGTAACGATACGGTGATGAACGCTATCGCTTACGTGGAACAGAACTGCCCGGCCGACAACGACACTATCTTGGTAACGCACGATGCGGTGCGACCGTTTGTGTCACACCGCATTATCCGGGATAACATTGCAGCTGCGCGTGAGCATGGCGCGTGCGATACGGTCGTGCCAGCTACGGATACCATTGTAGAGAGCATGGACGGTCGCGCTATTTCGGCCATTCCGAACCGAAGCGTGCTTTATCAAGGGCAGACTCCGCAATCGTTCAACTTGCATAAGCTCAAAGAGCTTACCAGTAGCTTGACCGATGAGGAGCGCGCTACGCTAACCGATGCTTGCAAGATATTCGTTTTGCGAGGCGAGCGCGTTGTCCTGGTGGAGGGCGACGTTGCGAACATGAAGATCACGTATCCCCAGGATATGCGTGTCGCGACTTCTTTGATGGGCAAGTAGATGCTGAATTGTGCCTACAGATTGGTTGCTCCGCGAATGTTCGAGCCCGTGGTTTTGGAGATGCCCATGTTTCCTAACCGGGTGATTGTCAGGCCGACCCATTTGTCTATCTGCAATGCTGATCAGCGCTACTACCAAGGCCGACGCAGCGCCGAAGTGTTGGCGAAAAAGCTCCCTATGGCACTTGTTCACGAAGGGATCGGCACGGTTGTCGAAGACGCTTCGGGTGTATATGCGCCGGGAACCAGCGTGGTTATGCTACCAAACAGCCCGCGTGAAAAGGACGACTTCATAGCAGAGAACTATCTTCGTTCCAGCGAGTTTTGCGGCAGTGGCTTCGATGGCTTTATGCAGGAGTACGTAGCTCTTCCGCCTACGCGTGTGGTGCCGCTTCCTGCGGGCGTCAATAAGAACGTTGCGGCATTCACCGAATTAGTGAGCGTAGCCGTTCATGCCGTTACCCGCTATGAGGCCATAGCGCACGGTCGGCGCGAAGTCGTGGGTATTTGGGGCGACGGGAACCTGGGGTTCATCGTGGCGCTGGTGTTGCGCATGCTTCATCCTGCGACGTGTCTGGTGGTGTTCGGGCGCAATATGGATAAGCTGGCTGACTTCACGTTCGTGGATGAGGCGTATTTGACGTACGACGTATCTCGCGCGCCGCTGGTCGATCACGCTTTCGAGTGCTGCGGAGGAGACGGCTCGGCTTCGGCTATCGACCAGATTATCGATCGAATCAAGCCCGAAGGTTCCGTTTCTCTTTTGGGCGTGTCGGAGAACCCCGTCCCCGTGAACACGCGCATGGTTTTGGAAAAGGGCCTGCGTTTGTTCGGCAGCAGCAGAAGCGGCAAGGACGATTTTCAGCGGACGGTACAGATGTACTACGACCATCCGGTGGTTTTGGATTACTTGACGTCCCTGGTGGGGGCGATTCTGCCGGTTGGTTCGACGCGAGATATGGCGCAAACTTTCGAGGTCGATATCCGCAAGTCCATGGGCAAAACCATCATGCTTTGGGACGTGTAATCGTATGCGCTTTGCACTGAAAGCGGGCATGGGGGAAGCGGTGAAAAAGGCCGTGGTAGCCGTTGCTCGCTTCTCCATCAATGCTCTGTACTTCGCATGCTGCGCCCTTCCGCGCAGAGACGAGGCAGTGTTCGTATCGCGCCAGGCCAATGAGCCATCGTACGATTTCAAGGCTATCGGTCGTGAATTTGAACGCAGAGGGTTTCGCGCGGTGTTTTTAACGCGAAAGCTGCAGAAGAGGACCATCGTAAGGTACGCATTTCATGCGGTGCGCGAGATATACCATCTTGCACGCTGCAGGATATGCTTTGTCGATCGATACGATCCGGTTATCAGCCTGATGAACTTCCAGTGTGAGCCGCAGCCTGCTTCATGCGACATCCCTGCGGGGGTGTATCGCGAGCTCCCTGTTCGACCGGTGGTGGTTCAGCTGTGGCATGCGTTCGGTGCGTTCAAGTGCTTTGGGTTTCAGTCTCACGATACGGTGGAGGGCCATACATCCAAGGCTATGGAGCTTTATCGCATCCATCGCAACTACTCATGGGTTCTCTGCTCGGGCGAGGGGTGTCGCCAGGCGTTTGCACAGGCGTTCAACTGCCCGGTGGAGCGTGTTGTCGCTTTGTTGAGGCCCGGTTATGACGAGTTTGCGCGGTTGCGTACGGCGGCTCTTGCCGAGCGCGGTGCCGGAGAAGAGCCAGGGCTTTTGGTGCTGTTCGCTCCCACGCTGCGTAAAAGTTCGGAGTCTCGGCACCCGTTTCGCGATCTTGCTCAGGAGGGCGGTTGGAAGAACTTGTCTGACGTGGCTCGAATCGAGTGGGCTTTTCACCCGCTCGAACAGGAGGGCGTGGCTGCGGGGACGGTGAACCAAACGCTTCTGGATGCGTCGATTGTGGTTACGGATTACTCGTCTATTGCGTATGAAGCGTATTTGCTTGGAAAGCCGGTGGTGTTCTATGTGCCGGATATCGACGAGTACCGCGCGTCTCCTGGCCTTAATTCCGACCCGCTCAAGCTATGTCCGCGTATTGCTTTTACGGACGAGCGGCGCCTGTTTGCGTTTTTGGAGGATTGTTTAAACGATCCGGAACTGTATCCCTGGGATGCGTTCGAGGCTTTTGCCGGTTCCGCCATCGACGAATGCGATGGTCGTGCGGTCGATGTATTGGTGGAGGCTGCTTTTGGGTGGCTTGGGCGAGGAAGATGCGAGTAGTTTCATGAGTGATGTGAGCGCTCAAAAGAGAAGTGCGTTGAGCAAAGCAAAAGACGCGGTCAAAGGATTGGTGAAAGACGCGACGTTGGGCTTTGCGTTCCCACGCTCGTACGCCCATGCTGCAAAGGACCCTGTCGATCCTCGCAAAGTGGTGTTCTTGGAATCGAAGCAACAAGAAGTGCCGGATAGTTTTCGCGTCCTGCTGGATCGGCTGGACGCCGATCCGCGCTTCGAGGTCTACTATATTTCTTTGGGACAGCATCGTATATCCCGAGCGCGGTACTTGGCGAATTGCGCCAATGCCTTGAGGCAGATAGCCACGGCTCGATGCGTGTTTTTGAACGACGCTTCCGATGTGGTGAGTTGTGTGGCCTTGAGGCCTGAGACTCGGGTGGTTCAGCTATGGCATGCTTGCGGCGCGTTCAAGAAATGGGGTATGAGTACGGCCGACCTTGAATTCGGAGGTTCGCGCGAACAGATTTTACGACATCCGTTCTATGGGAATTTATCACTGGTGACGGTGAGCAGTCCTGAGGTGATATGGGCGTATGCCGAAGCTATGGTGCTAGAGGACCGCCGGGATATCATTAGGCCCTTGGGCGTGAGCAGAACGGATGTGTTTTTTGACGAGTCGTTTCTCTCCTGTGCTCGAGCGCGCGTGTGCGAGGCTGTGCCGCAAGCGCGTAGCAAGAAGGTCATGTTGTACGCCCCCACGTTCAGGGGCCGTGTATCAAAGGCCCTGGGCCCCGATCAGCTTGATATCGAGGCGTTCTGTACAGCATTTAACGATGAGTACGTACTGCTGATAAAGCATCATCCGTTCGTCAAGGAGCGGCCTGCTATCCCTGCAGGATGCGAGTCGTTCGCGTTTGACATCTCAGATGCTGTATCGATAGAGGATGCCCTGATTGTGGCCGATGTTTGCATATCGGACTATTCCTCGCTCGTGTTCGAGTATTCTCTTTTCGAGCGCCCGATGGTGTTTTTTGCGTACGACAAGGAAGAGTACGACGATTGGCGCGGGTTCTACTACGAGTACGAGGACTTGACCCCGGGACCGGTGTTCTGCGAGAACGAACCGATGATCGAGTATTTGCAGCATGTTGAGCAGCGTTTCGATAAAACGCGCGTGGCGCAGTTTCGCCAGCGCTTCATGAGCGCATGCGACGGTCATGCGACGGATAGGATAATCAAAGCTGTCTTTGACAACGGTCTGTAGGGTTGAAGTAGTGAGGGCGGTGGTTCGGCAATGGGTTTGAAGTCTGCCGTTGATATAAGCATTTTGATACCGGCGTACAATGCGATGCCCGAGCTGACGAGGACCTTGGAATCTGTTGTTGGCCAAAGCTACGATGCGAAATGCATGGAAGTGATCGTAGTCGACGATTGCTCGAATGATGAATCTTGGGGGGAGGTCTGCCGTTTTGCGGCCTCTTATCCGGATCTTATTGTTACGGAGCGCCTGACGGCGCCATCGGGTTCTCCGGCTCGTCCCAGAAACGTTGCTTTAAGCAAAGCTAGGGGAGAGTATGTATTCTTTCTCGATGCGGACGATCGGCTTAACGAGCATGCTGTTTCTAAAATGTTAGAGCATGCTCGAGAGTGGTGCTCGGATGTGCTCCTGGTTAAACTGGTTGGCGAAAACGGTCGTGAAGTGCCGAAATCCATGTTCACCCACAACCAGCCCAGAGTTGATGTGTATCGTTCGAAAGTCATGTGGTCGCTGGGTCCTTTAAAGCTGTTCCGTCGTTCGTTGCTTTTGAAGAACGATCTCCGTTTTTTCGAGGAAGGAATGCCTGAAGATCTGCACGTTGTCGTTCCTGCAATGTGCCTAGCTGGCGTCGTTTCGGTTGCGTCCGACTACGACTATTGTTTTGTGAGTCTTCGAGACGCAGCGCTGTCCCAGGGGGAAAATGCTTCGCTTTCTATATGGGATGATTGGGAATCCAATGCAAGATCGTACGAAGCGCTCATGGCATTTATTGATGAAAACACGACAGATGAGCAGCGCAGTGCAGCTCTGATGCGGCGTTTGTTCAGGCGAGATGTATTTGAAATGATCGTGAGTATGGGGAAGGGCGAGCTTTCTCGTGAGAGCTATGACAGGGTCAAAGAGCTGTTTAAATCCTATTACGTTGAACAAGTTTACCGAACTTGCCCAGTGGAGAAGCGTCTTGTATTGGATTCGTTCTTCTTCGGTTCGTACGAGGATCTCGATAGAGTTGTTGGGGCTGTTTCGAGTGGAATAGGTTCCGCCTGTTTCGACAGCGGGAGAGGGCGGCTTTTTGGCCGGCTTCCGCATGTCCGCAATGTTCCGCGTTCCGATATAACCGAAGGGGTTCAAGTTACTTGTGCTTTGGAGTCGTTTGAGTTTGCTTCAGATGGCGAGATTGATTTTGCAGGATGCTTGATGGTCGACGGCGTTCCTTGCTCCTGGATGAAAGATGCGAAGATGCGCTTGATATGCAAAGATGACCATGGATTATGGAGGGCATCTTTGCCATGTGAAATATCTTCGGTCGAGAGCGTTGCGTCAATAGAAACGATGCTTAGATGGAAGTGCAAAGGGACCTTAAAGCCCATTTTAGGCTGGATTTCCATGCTGGGAGCTAGCAAGCTCAGGCTATGCTTGCAGATGAAGACTCATGGATACAGGCGGAACTGTTACCTTGATAAATGGTCTATCAAGAATGTACTTGCGTGCGGCGGTGCGCAAGTCGCTGGGGATGACGTATTGCTGGGCGGGCGAAGCGTCATCCTCGGCGGCCGGGATTTTAAAGTGCTCTTGTCAGAAGAAGGGAAGGCAATGCTTGCTGCTGCGGATTGAAAGATGCAACAGCAAGCATTCAATCCGCAGCGTTTGATCCATTGGCGAAGGTAGTTGGGTTAATTGGGGATGTCATCCAGTTTTTTAATAGCTTTATACACGCGTTCGCAGCAACGTCCGTCCCTGAAAGGGAACGTGTTTTCAATGCGGGACTTATAGGGCTCTTGTGGTTGGAAGTCGCAAGAAGCAAGAGCCTCAAGTTCACTGAGCAGATCGGCTTCGGTGTACGCTACCGGCCCAAATCCGTCACGTTCGTAGTCGAAGTAACCTTTGGCGTAAGTTTGCATTCCAGAAAAGAAATCCTCTTTGTCAAACTGGTAGTAGAGGCAGGTTTTCTTCAGGTATGCTACGTCGAACGCGATCGAGGAATAGTCTGTGATCGCTACTTTCGCTCTTCCGAAAAGGTCTTGTATTGAGTCTCCCGCTGCATTTGAGGCGATCTCAACATAGCTCGGTAGCGCGAAGAATCCGTTTTCCAGGTATGGAGCGAAATTGGCATGGGGGTAGAACACGACGCGTGCACCGGTTTCATCGCTGATCGCCTTTAGTCTTTTACTGTTGAGAAGACTCTCCCATACTGTTTTGTACTCGGAATTGGCGAATTCCGGATGTATTTCGCGTATGTTTCCTTTTCCGTTGGTGTCGCCCGCAAGGGAGCGCCTCCAAGTAGGCATGACGAGGATTGTGTCTTGCTTCACATCGGCCTTTTTGAGCAATGCATCATGTCGCGGGAGTCCTGTGAGTGCAATTTGTCGGGGCGTGAACTGATAAGGGGATCCGTCTTCGCAAATTGACAGGTATTCTTGTTTCGTCGAGGTGCAGAAGATGGATATAGGTTTTCCGTTGAGCCAAGAAGATAGATCGTCTTTGATAATTCCATGCTGCAGGAAAACAAAATCCTTCGATTGATAGAAGTTATCTTTAAAATATGAGTGGACGAATCCATCAGCATGACTGCTGATAATCTTAGAACATCGCCTAAGCGCGCTCTCGTGCTCTTTTGAGCCGAAATCGAGTAGTACGAAGCCCTCTTGTTCGAGCCTGCTCCAATCGACCGAAGTCTTTCTTAGGGCAAAGTAGCATTTTTGCTCAGGATGTTCCCGCATCATGTAGCGGTAGAAGTGCTCGGCGTTGTCGTCAGCTTGCGTGTCTCTGTCCATGACAACCCAAGAGCCGTCCTGCGGGTAATGCGACCAGTTTGCCGTGAACGTGTTGACTAGGGTGGATATTTCAACTGAATTGGGGTACTGCTTCGCTCGTACCGTCAACTTCATGGGTTTATGGGTGGCTGCATGATATGATAAACGGTTGCCGAGCATTGTATCATCGTATCGATACCAGCTATGGAAGGTTTGCAAGAGGGTTTCTCCGAGAAAATCCACGTTGCAGCGTTTGGTTTCGATGGGGCTTAGCTTCTCGCCTCCTGCGTATAATTCGATTTTCGGGTCACTTGTTCTCATGAGGATCGTTTTACGAGATGGATGCACCTGCTCAATATACGCTATGTGATAAGAGGGGGATGTGGACTTGTATTTTTCCAAGAGGGCTTTCTTCCACTCGAACCTTAGCAGAGAGCCTTGGACGCGGTGCATTGCATCTTCTTCGATATAGGAGAAGATTTCCTTGAGAAGGATCTGAAACTCTTTTGCCGACCCGTCGTTTATGAATCGCTCGGATCTTTCCTTATGTCCGATGAACCACTTAAAATACCAGGCGAGGTGATAGAGGACCGTGTCTTGGACGTATCCTGGAACGTATCCTTTTTTGTCTTGGGCGCATTTGAGCAGGTCGAGCACGCCGTGTTTCGTTTCGACGAGAAGTTTGTCCGAAGTTGACCACGACCTGTCGAGAGTCGATGTCTTGGCGCTTCTTTTTCGGTAGTAGTATTTTGGCTTAGGGCAAAAGGCCAGTGTTCCGTGATTCAGGCTCAGAAGGTATCGATTGACAAAATGAGTATCCTCAAAGCTTGGTCGAATGGTTTCACTAGCTTTGATGCCCGCTTTCCTTATTTCGTCCATTTTGAAGAACGCCGTGCTCATTGATGGCTGCATGGGATGATTATCATCCTGCACGTTGTAAAATCGAGTTTCTTTTCCAAACCGATAGTCAAGAGGATGAGAGTCTTGAATTCGCTGGATTTTTTCCTGATAGAAAACAAGTTTACAGGATACCATTTTCAAATTTTCACATGCCCGGGTGGTTCTATCCACTTGTTCGAAGTAGTCGTGGGACACGAAATCGTCTGGATCGATGAAAGTCACCCATTCGGAATCGCCCGTCATTGACATGCCGAGGTTGCGAGCGCTTGCCTGTCCGCCGTTCTCTTTAGAGACATATTCGATAAGTTCTGGAAATCTCTCTTGCCATGCGCGTGTCACGTCGAGCGAAGAGTCGGTGGATCCGTCGTCTACGATAATTACTTTGAGTGAGGCGGGATTTATTGTTTGCAAAGTGAGGCTTTCGAAAAAATCGTCAAGGTAGGGTGCTGCATTGTAAACCGCTGACACTACCGCATAGGTGGAGGCGGGGGTGTAGGACCCCGGTTTCGAGTAGGCTATTGCTCCCTCGAGCCGCTGGCGTTGGATTCTCAAGACTATTGAGTCGGGGAGCGCCTCCTTGGCTTTTCCGAACAATTTCTTTTTCAGCTTTTTCGTTTTTTGTCCCATTATGCCCTCCGCACGCGCAGCTTGTCTTTCTATGCAGCAGAAAACTTCATTGGCTGCAATCGCTCTCGCAAAATGCAAAGGTTTTGAACTGCATTGTTTTCGTGTGTGTTGTTGATTTTAGCACATTGAATTTGCCAACCGAGAAAGAGGAGGTAGGCCGTGGTGTGCTTCTTCCGCTTTTGGATGGCGGCGTATTCCATTTCATATGATCAAAACGGTTGTGTTTATGATACCCTTCTATCGGCCGTGGGGGGTAAACCGGTAAAACGGCTGAGTACGTAATCGTTGGCGTACTTGAGGACAGCTGTGCATGCAGTTGGTGGGGGCGGATAGGCTTTGGCCTTATGCAACCGCCGAAACGCTTTCGCCAAACTTGCTGGCTGCTTGGGGCTATTTCGTTGGGTCGTCTAAGGGGTATGTGTGGTCTTTTCTAGTGCAGCGTTCCTGTTCTTGTTCTTTCCGATTGTATTGGTTGCTTACTTCGCATCTCCTCGGAGAATACGAAACATCATCGTTCTTGTAGCGTCTTTGATTTTCTACTCTTGGGGCGAGCCTGTTTACGTCGTTCTGATGATCTGCTCCATTGCATTCAACTGGCTTGTCGGCATTGGAATCTCGAAGTGCCTCTCTCAAGACGGGAAGCGCCGGGCACGTTTTGTTCTTGTGATGGGGCTTGTGGCCAACCTGCTCATACTCGGTTTCTTCAAATATGAAAGCTTCCTTGCGGCAAATATCAATCTGCTTGTTGGTAGTCAACTTATTCCCGATTTGGAATTGCCCCTGCCTATCGGCATTTCATTTTTTACTCTTCAGGCTGTTTCCTATATCGTAGATGTGTATTGGGGCAAGGTGAAACGACAGAAGAGCCTGTTGAATCTCGGTATGTACATTGCTATGTTCCCCCAGCTTATCGCTGGTCCTATTGTGCGTTACGAAACTATAGAAGACCAGGTTGAAAACCGTAGAGAAACGCTCGAGGGATTTGCTAGCGGTTTGCGTTTGTTCGTAATCGGCTTGGGAAAAAAGGTGCTAATCGCCGACAACCTAGCATTGTTGGCTAATAGCATGTTGGCTTCGTCTCCTTCTGATATCGGAGCGATTGGCACATGGGGAGGCTTGCTTGCCTATTCTTTTCAGTTGTTCTTTGATTTCTCGGGTTATTCCGATATGGCTATTGGGTTGGGGCGCATGTTTGGTTTTCAATACTTGCGCAATTTCAACTATCCCTACATTTCGAAAAGCGTCACAGAATTTTGGCGCCGTTGGCATATGTCGCTGTCGTCGTTTTTCCGCGATTATATCTATATCCCGCTAGGGGGAAGTAGATGCGGTGTTCCGCGTCAGATATTCAACCTTGGCGTTGTGTGGGCTGTAACGGGATTATGGCACGGTGCTGCTTGGAATTTCGTACTGTGGGGTGTCTACTATGGTGTTTTGCTTGTAGTTGAGAAATTCGTTATAGGTGATTTTCTGCAGAAGCTGCCTGCTTTTCTGCAGCATTTGTATACCGTGTTTGTATTTGTTTTAGGGTGGTGTTTGTTCTGGATTTCCGATCCAAATCACCTCGCTCAGTATTTCGCGGCACTTTTCGGTGCGAATGGCTTGCTAGGAACATCCACTTTCTGGGAGCTTTCCATATGGGCTTACTTGCCGTTGTTTGTTATTGCGGTTGTCGCTTCGATGCCCGTTGTTCCTTGGCTTCGCGTTCATTTGGAATGCGCTTTGCAAGGTGAGCGGTTCGTAGGGGAAAGCGCCCCTTCCAGGGGAAACGAGGCGGCACCGGTTGCGAGTTTCGCTATTTCGTCGGACGCTCCTGCTTTGCGTCAGGGGATTGCTTTGGTCGTAGCCGCTCTCGGCGATCTCCTTCTGCTTGGAGTGTTTGCGCTTTGCGTTATGTCAATAGTTTCAGGGGCGTATAGCCCGTTTATTTACTTCCAGTTCTAAGGCGGGAAAATTGCGTAAAGTGCAAAATATATTTTTCGTGTCGGTTGTGCTGTTCGTCTGCTGCGCTGTTTTCGGCTACAAGATCGCTGATAAGCTTGATGTGCTTCCGCAGGTTATGGACAATGGCAAGCGGTCTTATTTGGATGGTCGCGCTTTGACGAAAATGCCGCTGCCTTCAACCGATTCCTACTTGAAAGCGGATTTTCAGAAAGATGTAGAATCGTATTGCCGCGACAACTTCCCGGCGCGTGAAATGGTTTTGTTGACTAATGCTTCGATTGAGAGATCTCTTATAGAGCTGTCGGCCAGGGGTTTTGGGTATGGTCTTTATCCTACGTTCTATGGGTCGGGATACTATTACTCTGCTTCCGATGAAGCGCTGTTTCCCGCTCCATTAAAGCAATCGGAGGATCATGCTCGGAAATTCCAGAATCTTGCAAAGTCGTATTCTGCAATTTCCGACGCTCATCCGGAAATCCGTTTTGTTTCGTTTGTTCCGGATCGGGGGTTCACAAGTGATGCGAATCCGCTGTTCGATGTGGTGACTAATGCTGAAGGACGTGCGTTCGTCGACGAGAACTACTCCAATCGTCTTTCCGGGTCGGTGATTTCTTGCGAAGACGTCTATTCAGACACGGAAGAGTATCTGGACTCCTTTTCTAAAGCCGATCACCATTGGAATATCAAAGGGGCGTATAGGGGCTACAGTGCTATTGCTCAGGCGCTCGGAAACGACGTTTTGCCCGAAGGGGAGTGCAACGCGTACTATGATTGCTATGGTTCGTACGCTCGCGGAGGACTGAGCATTGAAGTGGCAGATACGATGATGGACATGAGTTTGCCGTATCCGGAGTATTCCGTCTACGTATCAGGCGAGGTGATTGAACCTAATAAGCGGGAGGCTTATATAGGCAAAGAATTAGAAGAGGGGAAGGCGAAATTCGACGCATACGCTCAATTCTTTGGGTCGGATATCGCACGCAAGGTGTACGTGAACGCATCGCGCCCCGAAGCGGATAACCTGCTTGTGATCGGGGACTCGTTTGCGACCCCCTGCATTCCCATGCTGGCATCTACGTATCATAAAACTTTCGTGTTGGATCCACGTAAATACAAAGGAACCCTCAGCGATTTTCTAAACGAAAATCCTGTTAAAGATGTTGTGTTGATTGGATCCAGTCCTACGCTTACGAGCAAAGGCATGGCAAATTTCATGAATTGATCGCAGGGTTCTGATAGTAATGGCTAAGTGAAAGTGTAAATAGGGCTTTAATTTTCCATAGCCTTATTTATACTTTCTCGCATTTAGCATGATTAAAACTACAAAGCTTGCGGTCTTAATTATATTGGAGCCAGATGGAGTGCGAGGAACTATCAAGGCTGTTTTCGTGTACGACATGCTGACGCTCGTGGGAATGGCGCAAGAGAGCGTGATGGGCGGTATAGAGAGGAGCAAGCTGCGCTCGATGTTGTTGTTGGCAACATGGATGCGCTAGCGTCGAGATTCGAGCTTTCGGAAAAGGAAACGTGCGTCATGTTCGCGATGGCGCAATATGAACTGTTCGGGATGTTTGGGGCAGCTGACTTGGACGATCTTTCGCGTGGCATAGAGCTGAGAAAGCAGATGACGAGAAAGCGCGTCTCCAGGCTTGAGGCGCTCGGTCTTGTTACGAAAGTGCCCCAGCGTCCTTTGCAGTTTTCGCTTCCCGATGGTGTAAAGGAATTTCTGGGAATGCGAGATTCTGCCCGCTATCGTTTTGTTACGCGCGCTGCTCGTTTTTCTATCGATCGATTTCGTACAACCGCATGTTTCCCTCGCTCATAAGGAGCGTGAAGCCGGGGGTCTTCTCGTCGATGGATTCGATGCCTTCCCAGTTCTCCTTTTTGTATCGCATGCCGGTGGTCGTGCGGTCGTTGCTTGTGATTTCGTCCAGCAGGAGGACGTATCGTGCGTCCAGTCGATTCACAACGCTGCGCACTTCGTCGGATGTGTCGATGTCGCAAAGTTGCGTTCGGATGATCTTGCTGTCTTCCGCTCCGCTCATGCCGGTGTTTGCCGAGCGGCGGAAATAGGTATTGATCCCTTCCACGCCATAACTCCAGCAGCTGCCATCGCTTGGCACGTTGATGACGAGCGCGTCCTCGGGAATCTGGCTCATGACTTCCTTGATGAACGCGTCTTCTTCGCCGGTTAGAATACGATCCCAGGAATAGCGGGCGGCCACTTCGCTGCGAATCTTTGTCAAGCCTGCTGCCAGGTCTACTTTTTCAGTCAGCTTCACGTTACCGGGAATGAACTGGCAGACTGCGAACAGGATGAGCAGCATGCCCAGAGACAGGCCCGCGTTCATGTCTGCGGAGCTGCCTTTGAATACTATTCCTAGCCAGGTTTTCAAGGTTTTCAGCATCCAAGAGAATCCCAAAGCGGCAAGGGGTATGGCGAAGAACGCAGCCATGGCCCCCAAACGGTGATAGTCGGTGTACCAGAACCCCGCAATCACATGCTTGAACACGCCATCGGTCGATACGCTGACAAGATACGATAGCAAGGCGAACGCATAAGCTACACTAAGCCAGAGGTACCGCTTGCTCCTGCACGTGTAGATGATGCCAGCAAGCACGACGACGCTGAGAAAGGGCTGCACGCCGCCTCTTGACATGAACATGAAGCTCAGGCCGCTTGCAAGCGCCACTGCAGGAGACAAGGTCGCTTCCCAGGTGTATTGAACAACAGTTTGCATGAAGGGAGCGAGGTACAGGATCGCCCAGGCGGCGCATGCCGCGGTGAAAAGCGCAACGGCACCTGCAATGCGCTTGCGAGATAGGTTCGGCTGTTCGCTGCCGGGTGCGTAAAAGATTCGATTCACGCAGTACAGCACGACCCAAATTCCGAATGTGAATGCTCCGTTTGGTTGGCAGAGCGCAACGGCTACGAGTCCTGCGGTCGATATTGCGGCGAGTTTGAGCTTATCGGACGCGCGCTTCGCCTCAATTGCTTCTGCGAAGGGGATGAACGCTAGGGGTATGAGCATGAACGAGACCATATTCGAAAACAATTGACCGAATACGATGAATCCCCAAGGGAACCCGCAGAACGCTACGGTGAAGAGCGACCCTGTCAAGACGGTGCATTTGTGTTGCCCGAAGATCTTCAAGAGCAGTAGGCACATGCCCAAAGGAAACACGATAACGACGAACGTCACGACCGAGGCGTTCGCGGCCAGCGCGACATTGTTGTCGAATAGCGATGCGACAACAGCTGTTACGACGTGCCATCCGGCCGGGTAGTACCAAGAATCGGGGTTCTGCGCTAAATACGAACTGACATGGAGGGTGGAGTAGGTTCCCGTGTCTAGAAACGAGCGCACCACGGAAAGATGCACAGTGGTGTCGTCGTTTCTGGAGAACGACTCCGGGCCATCGATGGGCAAAAGAAACGTTAGGGTTGCGATCGCGAAGGCCACGGTCAGATAAAGGGCTGCTGTTTTGCATGCTTCTTTGGTATCGCCGACTGTTGCGAGACATTCTCGATTATCGACGCCCCGAACCTTTCTCAAGCACCTCGCACCGAGCATCGCGATTAAGCAGATACCCGCTGTCATTGTAAGCAGGCCGAAGCCGGAAGACGCAACGTCCAGTTCGAAGAGAGCAACGCCTAACACCGTAAAAACGAAGATGGATAGGGCGGGGGCGATAACGGCGGCGGCAAATCGGTCGATCGAGAATGCTCGCGCAAGCATGAAGCCGGGTACGTACAGTGCGATGGCGTAAGCCAAGATGGCAAGGGCAAGCGTAAACCACATGACGGGACTCCTTGAGGGGACGTTCGGTCTCGATCGTAGGAATAGGCGAGACAGAAAGCCATTATAGATGCTCCCATGGATCCTGTCTGCTCTTTTCGTTCTGGAGACTGTATCCAAAACGAAAAGCAGCAAGGATCCCCATGCTATTATGGTTCGTCGGTTATCGGGAAATGCGAGAGGGGTGCGTGCTTGTCTGGTTCGGACAACGGGTCGAGGAGGACGCAGTACCGGATGACGACTGGATCTCCGGGGTTGAACCGCGCTCGAGAAGAGCGTCGGCTCGAAGAATCTTCGCGTGTTTCGCAGGGGGCCTCGCGCCATGCGCTGATGCCTTATCGGCCGAATGCCCGAGTTCTATATCCCGACTACATAAGGAAGCGCAAGCGGAGGAGGATTGCAAAGCGGATCTCCTTGTGCGTGCTTGCGATTCTGCTGGCGGTCGTTTGCGCGACGGGCGGCTACGCGGCTTGGTATTCGTCGGCGCTCGATAGCGCTCTGTCTATGGGTTCCGAGCAAGATGCTTCCGTGGACGAGGCGCTTTCCCCCAGCGTGGCCGATCAGCCGTTCTACGCGCTTGTGCTGGGGTCGGACTCGCGTGAAGGGTCTGGCACGTCCAGCAAAGAGGCGGAGTCGGGTGGTAATCAACGCTCCGATGTGATGATTTTGCTGCGTGTGGACGCACGTGCAAATCAAGTCACTATGGTGTCGATCCCGCGTGATACGCCGTATGCGCTCGACGATGGCAGAGTCGTCAAGGTTAACGAAGTGTACAACATAGGAGGAGCTGCTGCTTCCATCAAGGCGGTTTCCAAGATAACGGGCGTTCCCGTCTCCCATTATGCTGAAATTCATTTTTCCGAGCTTCAGTCCCTTGTTGATAAGCTGGGCGGCGTGACGGTGAACGTGGATGTGGAGTTGTCGTACAAGGATGCTCTTACGGGCGAGAAGGTTACCGTTTCTCCAGGAGTCCAGACTATCACCGGGCAGCAAGCGCAGATATTTGCTCGTGCGCGGCATGAGTACGTTACCGACCAAGATGCCCATCGTCAAAACAATGTGAGGTCGTTGGCGATGGCTATCGTGAAGAAGGTTCTCGACCGGCCTGCTTACGAGCTTCCGGGCACGGTGCTGGATCTGGCCTCGTACGTTGGCACGGACATGAAGACTGGCGATATAGTGTCGCTTGCTCTGGCTTTTTCGAAAGGGTCGGGCGCTCCGGTTATGTACAGCTGTTCAGGGCCGGACAAGGGGGACATCAACGAAAGCGCAGGCGGAATATGGCTGTGTTACGAGAATCCGCAAGGATGGGCCGATCTTATGGTGGTGGTTGATTCTGGCAGGAATCCTGAGGGAATGGACGTGAACGCGACGGCGATCGTTCCCGAATGAGTCGGCGAAGAATTTGAGGCGCCGTGAAATGAAGGCGAAAAGCGTCTCGCCCGAAAGGGCGTAGAGTGATAACCTGATCCGGTTGCTTGTACGAAGGGTGGAATTATATGAGTATTAAGAAGAAGGCTGTCGCGCTTCTAGGGTGTGCGGCTCTCGCATTCTCGCTGGTCGGATGTCAGCAAAGCGAGACAAAAGAGCCTGAGCCAACGGATGTTCAATTGATGCAGGATGCGGGCGATACGCGCATGGATCAGCCGTTCTACGTTCTGGTGGTGGGCAACGATTCGCGCACCGGGACTGTTGAAATCGACAAACCTGATTATGCAGACGGATCCGGCCGGTCGGACACTACGATGCTTGTGCGTGTCGACCCTACCACCTATCAAGTGGGGATCGTCACGATTCCTCGCGATACCGCTGTCTCGCTTAATGGGCAGACCATGAAGTTCAACGAAGCCTATCATGCTGCCGGCATCGAAGAAACCTTGCATCAGGTCAAATTGCTTACCGGCGTCTCTCCTTTGTACTATATGGACATGAGCTTCGTCCAGTTCGAGAAATTCGTGAATGAGCTTGGCGGGCTGACGGCAAATGTGCCCATCGATATGGGGTTGCAAGATATTGTGTCCGGCAGCAAAATCTCGCTTTCCGCGGGCGTGCAGGATCTCGATGGCGCGGAATCGCTTGTTCTGGCGCGCTCTCGCAAGGTGTACGAGGTTGATCAGGATGCTTGTCGTCAGATCCAGGATCGCCAGCTGGTGGAGGTTGGCATTAAGAAAGTAGCGGCTGACCCTGCGGGTGCTGCGGCGCACGTGCAGGCGCTCATGTCCAATGTGGATACGAACTGGCCTGCCGACGATTTGGCTAAGACCGTAGCGGACTTTGCTGCGAATGCGGATAAGATTGCATTTGTGTCCGGAACGGGGCCGTACAACGGCGATATTGATGAAGCGGCTGGTGGTATATGGCTTGCTACGCGTGACGAGGCTGCGTGGAAGCAAGTCATCCAGGCAGTCGAGGCGGGAGAGGATCCCGCCACCGTAGTTCCTTTGCCTCAGATTATTGCCAAGAACTAAACCCTTTGCTTGACGAAGGGCGGCCGAAGCGACCGAGAAGGGCGGTTACCGTCCCTCTCGGTCGCTTTTCTTCGTCAGATATTCGCGCGTCGTCTTCCAAGTGAATACGGGTCCGACGTTCTTGAGGTTGTAGCAGCCCTGCTTCACGAGACCCCATGCGTAGGGGAGCTTGCTTGGATTGGGGTCGGGCAAACCGCGGAGCTCTGCGAACAAGCGCTTGCTGCCGGGAGATATTTCCGAATCGGACAGTACCAGATCGGCATTCATGCGTGCGAACATGGAGGCTGCTTCGGCTCGCAGTTCGGGATTGTCGAGGCTTACCTCTTCCAGGACCCCTCCCAGATACGTGAATCCACGGCTGTTGTGCGCGCGCAAGATACTTTCGTCGTGAACATGCAGGTTTTCCAGCACATCCATCATGTCGTTCCAGCGCGCGAAGGGCAGCATCGTGTTGTTGAGGGCGAACGCCTTCGATTTCTCCGGCGTTTCTTCGCGATAGCAGTAGTAGGGCGTGTCCAGGTACCCGATACGGTCGGTCTGGCATAGGGTTTCCAGTAGGAACGGGTTGTCGGCCCAGCCAGCTCCTGGATATTCGCGGAAGCGTATGCTCCGATCGTCCAGGAAGCTTTTGCGATAGACGGCTGACCAGATGGAAGGATGGTGCGAGAGCAGGTGGGCTGCCTCTCGTATGGCGAAAGGCTGGCGTGCCGGCTTGATGCGGCTGCGGTAACTGCAGTTCAGCTTACGCTGCTCAGACGTGTCGGGCATCCAAATGCGCCAATAGGGAGTTTTCACGATGTCGAGTTCCTCGTTGAACCCGTTGGCGAATGCGAGCATGTCGGCATACATGCCGGCCTCGATCCAGTCATCGGGCTCCACGATGGAGATCCACGTTCCGGTCGCTTCCCTGAGGCCGCGGTTGCACGTTGCTCCGTACCCTTCGTTTTGCTTGTCGATCACGCGAACGCGGTCGTCTTGGGCGGCGTACGCTTGCATGGTCTTCAACGAGTCGTCTGTACTGCCATCGTTCAGACAGATAACTTCAAGGTTGCGATGCGTTTGCGCCAGGATGCTGTCCAGGCACTGCTCGAGGTACGGCCCCGCGTTGAAGATGGGGACGATAACGGAGACCAGCTCGTTGTTCGCGTTATGCATGAGGGTCTTTCCTTCTCTCGTTAGCGATTGGTGCATGCGCCCGAGGCGTCGAATACGTACTGTGTCTCATCGATGATGACGCTGCCTGTAGCCATAGCGCCCGTCGAAGGGTCAAAATAGTACCATGTTTCTCGGTCTTGGAGCCAACCTGTTACCATCCTGCCGGACTCGGGGTCGAGCCAGTACCACGTCCCGCCCAGGCTCAGCCAGCCGGTCTGCATGGCACCGGAGGCGGCCAGGTGGTACCACGCCCCGCCGGAGCTCATCCAGCCGCCCGCGCGCATGGCGCCCGACCCCTCGAAGTAGTACCACGTCCCGCTCGAATCCTTCGCCCAGCCCGTTACCATCCTGCCGGACTCGGGGTCGAGCCAGTACCACGTCCCGCCCTGCTTGAGCCAGCCGGTCTGCATGGCGCCGGAGGCGGCCAGGTAGTACCAGGCCCCGCCCGAGCTCATCCAGCCGCCCGCGCGCATGGCGCCCGACCCCTCGAAGTAGTACCACGTCCCGCTCGAATCCTTCGCCCAGCCCGTTACCATCCTGCCGGACTCGGGGTCGAGCCAGTACCACGTCCCGCCCTGCTTGAGCCAGCCGGTCTGCATGGCGCCGGAGGCGGACAAGTAGTACCAGGAAGCCCCGTCCTTGAGCCAGCCGCCGGACCTCATCGCGCCGGAGCCGTCGAAGTAGTACCACGTCCCGTCGGGCGTCTTCGCCCAGCCCGTGGCCATCCTGCCGGACTCGGGGTCGAGCCAGTACCACGTCCCGCCCTGCTTGAGCCAGCCGGTCTGCATGGCGCCGGAGGCGGCCAGGTGGTACCAGGCCCCGCCCGAGCTCATCCAGCCGCCCGCGCGCATGGCGCCCGACCCCTCGAAGTAGTACCACGTCCCGCTCGAATCCTTCGCCCAGCCCGTGGCCATCCTGCCGGACTCGGTGAGCCAGTACCATGCTCCGTTCCGCTTCAGCCATGTGCTTTCGGATGCCGCTGCGCTGTTGTCGAACCAGTACCATGAATCGTCAACGTCTCTCCATCCCTGCTGCTTTTGTTTGAGACCCTGATGATAGGCGGCCATGTACGGGGAATGGTTAAATGAGTGGAACGTTGTGCCGTCCTGCATGGTGTTGAGCTTGATGCCGTTTTGAGTGAACGTTGCTATTACGGCTTCGAGACCGCTTGCTGAGGCTTCCGGTGCGGGGAAATACCGGATGCGGAGCGCGTCAAGCGTACTCGTTACGTATTCGGGAAGATTGGCGCCGTACCCGGTTTGGACAGCGTATGTAGGGGAGAGCGCCGCCACATAGCGAGGCGTGTTCGATCCGACGGATCCGTGGTGGGCTAGCTTGAGCAGGTCGACATGACCGATCGCGCCTGCAAGCCGGTCTTCGTCCCCGTCGTAGTTATTGATATCTCCTGAAAGGAATGCGGTCGATTCGTACGTCTGTACCTTAACGCCCCAGGAAAAGTAATTTGCATCGGGAACCGGATTGAACTTGTAATCGTCCCCGTAATTAACGATTTCGATGTTCATGTCTCCCAGTGCGAAGCAGGGATTTCCCGTGGTTGATGGGTTGGGCTCGTGCTCGTGTATAAGGTTGGAGTCATTCGAGCGGGTTACGGAGATGCCGGTTTCGGGTAAAGTTTCGGAGTTGTAGGGATCTCGTTGGTCGGTGGGGTCTATTCCGAACCTTTCGATGATTGCAGCGGCGTCCAGCACGTCGGCTTCGGGCGTGCTCCCAATGGTGCTGAGAGTGCCCTTTTCTTCGCCAGACTCGTTGGACGATGGTTCAATAGGTGCGCTTGGGTTGAGGTTCTGAATGAGGACGGCTCCGGTTTCTTTCGCCGCCGCGATCGCTCTGTCGTAGACGTATTGATTGTCCCAAAGCCGGGTTTCGTCTGATATGAACGAATCCTGATACTCTGGTATATACACGCGTCGGGGGTTGAATTCCCGGATGACCTCGTCGGCGGAGCCTATGTGGTCGCTATGCGGATGCGTTCCCAGGTAAAACTCGAGGTTGCCCGAATTCACCCCAAGGCTTTTTAGATACGAGATCACGCTGTTCTCGACGCCCTCTCCTCTTGTGACGCCTGGGCGAAGCGGGTAGCGGACATCAGTGCCGTCTGGGTAATCGTTGTCTTCCCCGGAATCGACTATACCGAAACGACCATTGCTTTCTAGCACGATGGCGTCCGTGTAAGGGAATGGTAGGATGTGGATTCGCGTGATGTTCTGCGCAGGTGCTTGCGTGCCAAATGCAGCTTGAGGTGTTGTGAATGCCGAGAGTCCGAGTTGCCACAAAAGAGCCAAGGTTATAGCGATGCTCACGAGTTGAGATTTTTTAGAGACGGGATGAAGGGGTCGGTTCACGGTTTCCTGCCTTGTCGGTTTGCGTGTGACTTCCGCTTATTCTTATCGTTCACGTTAAGTATACGCTATCTAAAAGGTGCTTTGGAATTGGCGCGTCGTTTGCTGGTATACTCGGTCATTGCGGAATTTATGAAAGGGTCCACCGTTGTTTTAAAGTACGGAGGTGCGCTATGCACCAGGTTGTATCTAAGTTGGCAAAACTATCCTTGTCTTTGGCTCTCGCCTGCGCGCTTGTTCCGGTTGCGCCTCTTTTGGCGTCCGCTCGTCCTCAGGATGGCGAAGCCGCATCGGGTGCTGTTGATCAGGAGGCGTCGGGTGAACGGGGCGTTTCTGAGGACTTGTCGGGTGCTTTGGACTCGCGGGCGGATGGAACTGTAGCGACTCCTGAGGCTGAAGACGGCGGATTGGGCGTGCAGTCGTCCGAGGCGGTCGCGGTCGACTCCGTTGAGTATCAACGCGTAGGTTTTGTCTATTTCGACCAAAGCTCTCCGTGTGTGGGGGACTCCCAGCTTGTTGTTGTGGCGTTTGACGATGAGTCGATTGCGCTGTCGTCTGCGGAATTAACCCTGATTGCTCCTTCAGGCGAATCGATTAAGGTGGCAGCTTCGGAATTCGTTGGAAACGCAGCGCTTTTTTCTGTGGGGCTTGCGGAATCGGGTGAGTATCGACTTGATCGGATGGGGGCTTCGACGATGTCCGACGGTCGTTCGTTGGCTGTTGATTTGTCTTCATGGGAAGGCGAGCCGTACGCGTTTACGGTCGAGCCTTCGAATGCTTCGGTGTCCTCGCGTGGCGGAGAAGGGGATGCTGCGGACGTGTCTGTTTTTGCGCTTGCCGAAGACGGTCAGCTTGAGGAGGCGGCTTCGTTCGACGAGGCTGTCCAGCTGTCCGCCGAGGGCTCTCCTGCTGTTACGGGGCGGTCTGCGGTTCCCGTAGGTCGTGCCCCTTCGGGAAAGTTCGTTGTCGCCCTGGATCCTGGCCATGGGGGAAGTGAGCCCGGCGCTTCGGGTGGCGGTCTGGTCGAAAAGGACGTCACTTGGAAAATTGCGCAGTATTGCAAGGAAGCGCTTGGGGCGTATGCGAACGTCGAGGTTTATCTGACGCGCGGACAGGACGAGAGGGTGGGTCTCACCGAGCGCGTCAATCGTGCGGTTGCGGCGGGCGCTAATGTGTTCGTAAGCCTGCATGCCAATTCCTCGACCGCTTCTTCGGCGCAGGGGGCTGAGGTGTGGTATCCCAACGACAGCACGTATCGCCAGGAGCTCCATGAAGAGGGCGGGCGTCTTTCTAGCAAGATCTTGGAGAAGTTGACCGCGCTCGGATTGGCTGACCGTGGCATTAAGGTGCGCGATTCCGAACGCGTGGATGGCGAAGGGCCATTTTATTATCCGGATGGAAGCATTCAAGATTACTACACTGTTATCGAGGCTAGCCGTGAGGCCGGCATCGTGGGAATCATCGTGGAGCACGCCTTCTTATCCAACGGGGACGACAGTGCCAAGCTGAAGGACGAGTCGTTCTTGAGGAAGCTCGGTTACGCCGATGCCGAGGGGATCGCCGAGACGTACAAACTTTCTTCGGCTTGGGAGCTTGATGGCGGTCGCTGGAAGCTGAGGCTGGCGGATGGAACGTATGCTACGAACTGCTGGCAGCAGGTTCAAGGGAAGAGATATTGGTTCGACGCGAATTCGTATGCGGTTGTTGGCTGGCAGACAATAGAAGGAAAACGGTACTTCTTTAACGATTCTTGCGCCATGCAGACCGGGTGGTCGAAGCTGGATGGGGCCTGGTACTACTTAGCGGGTTCCGGCGCCATGCAGACCGGCTGGCTCAAGCAGGGCGGGGCCTGGTACTGGCTCGACCCCGAGTCCGGCAGGATGGCCACGGGTTGGGCCGAGGCATCGGACGGCCACCGGTACTTCTTCGAGGGATCGGGCGCCATGCGCGCGGGCGGCTGGATGAGCTCGGGCGGGGCCTGGTACCACCTGGCCGCCTCCGGCGCCATGCAGACCGGCTGGCTGAGCCTGGGCGGGACGTGGTACTGGCTCGACCCCGAGTCCGGCAGGATGGCCACGGGCTGGGCGAAGACGCCCGACGGGACGTGGTACTACTTCGAGGGGTCGGGCGCCATGCGCGCGGGCGGCTGGATGAGCTCCGGCGGGGCGTGGTACCACCTGGCCGCCTCCGGCGCCATGCAGACCGGCTGGCTCAAGCAGGGCGGGGCCTGGTACTGGCTCGACCCCGAGTCCGGCAGGATGGCCACGGGCTGGGCGAAGACGCCCGACGGGACGTGGTACTACTTCGAGGGGTCGGGCGCCATGCGCGCGGGCGGCTGGATGAGCTCCGGCGGGGCGTGGTACCACCTGGCCGCCTCCGGCGCCATGCAGACCGGCTGGCTGAGCCTAGGCGGGACGTGGTACTGGCTCGACCCCGAGTCCGGCAGGATGGCCACGGGCTGGGCGAAGACGCCCGACGGGACGTGGTACTACTTCGACGGCTCGGGCGCGATGAGGTCCGGCGGCTGGATGAGCTCGGGCGGGGCCTGGTACCACCTGGCCGCCTCCGGCGCCATGCAGACCGGCTGGCTCAAGCAGGGCGGGGCCTGGTACTGGCTCGACCCCGAGTCCGGCAGGATGGCCACGGGTTGGGCCGAGGCATCGGACGGCAAGCGGTACTTCTTTGAGAGTTCCGGTGCGATGAGGTCCGGCGGCTGGTTCAAGGACGGCGGGGCCTGGTACTACCTGTCCGCCTCCGGCGCCATGCAGACCGGCTGGCTCGATCTGGGGGATAAGCGCTATTATCTGAATGAATCCGGTGTGATGGCCATCGGAGCCGTGACCATCGATGGCAAAACATATCGCTTTGATGCATCGGGAGCGCTGCTTCCTTCGGATTCTGTCATGGGGCCTTCATCCGCTACGGTGCAGCAGATGGTTGCATACTACAGCGCGCAGGGCGTTGCGTACCCTTCGTACAAGTACGCCACAAGAGGAGCTCCCACCATTTCCGATTTCTGCCAGGTTCTTCTTGATCAGGCAAAAGCCGAGAACGTTCGCGCGGAGGTGCTGTTTGCTCAGGCTATGTTAGAGACAGGCTGGCTGCAGTTCGGAGGCGATGTGGACAAGGACGGGAGGATCCAGTGCAATTTTGGGGGAATCGGCGCAACGGGTAATGGCGTTTCCGGGGACTCGTTCCCTGATGTGAAGACCGGACTTTTAGCCCAGGCCCAGCATCTGAAAGGGTATGCTTCGACCGACCCGCTTAATCAACCTTGTGTCGATCCTCGGTTCAAGTACTTGACCGATAAGCGCGGATCAGCGCCGACGGTTGACAAGCTATCGGGTACGTGGGCTGCAGATAAGACGTATGGAGCAAAAATCATGGACTCCTTGGGTAGGCTGCTTTCCTACTGATTGAACTAATTCCAAACGAGTATTGCTTATTCGCGAATGAAGCCTTCCTTTTCGGAGGGCTTCATTACAATTTGTGTTCAAATTTTATGAAAGCACATATTATCTGAACATACCGTTCAAATCGTTTATACTATCTTGAAAAATGAACATTGAATGAATTAATTCACGGGTATGCATGAGAGGATGCACGGTTGATCACAAAGAATGAGTTTTCGGTGCTTGCTGCACTCGATAGGAAGCCGGACATGAGTCAACGTGCAATTTCTGCTCATGCAGGATTGTCGTTGGGGTCGGTTAACACAGCGTATAAAGCACTTTCGGACAGGGGCTTGATTGAGGCTGGGGCACTTACCGATGCGGGTCGAGAAGCATTATTGCCTTATAAGGTTGACAACGCCATCATCTTGGCGGCGGGTCTTTCGTCGCGGTTTGCGCCTATTTCCTACGAAAAGCCCAAAGGATTACTGTATGTTCGCGGAGAGATACTGATCGAGCGCCAGATTCGCCAACTGCAGGAGTCTGGCATCAATAACATAACGGTAGTAGTAGGGTATAAGAAGGAGTACTTCTTCTATCTTGAGGAGAAGTTCGGCGTATCCATCGTGGTCAACGACGAGTATGCTTCTCGCAACAATCATTCGTCTCTCATGGTGGTTCGCGAGCGTTTGCGTAACACGTTCATCTGTTCGTCTGATAATTACTTTGCCGAAAATCCCTTCGAACTGTATGTATGGAAGGCATATTACGCGGCTCAGTATCAATCGGGTCCTACAAAGGAATGGTGCATGCGTCTAGGGTCTGGTAATCGCATTGTGTCGGTTGAAATAGGCGGTCGTGATGCGCTCATTATGCTTGGACATGTGTACTTCGACAAAGAATTTTCCGGTACGTTTGCCCGCATTCTTTCAGACGAGTACGACGCCCCTGCTACGGTGGACAAGCTGTGGGAAGAACTTTATGTCGATCATATTGCAGAGTTGGATATGGTTGCGCGCGAATACCCCGCTGGTACCGTATTCGAGTTTGATACGCTTGACGAACTGCGCGAATTCGATCCCTATTTTCTCAGGAACGTCGACTCCGAGGCGTTCGATAATATCGTGTCTGCGCTCGGATGCAGTAAAGACGACATTCGCGATGTGTATCCGCTGAAACAGGGGCTCACCAACCTTTCATGCCATATTCGCGTCGGGGATGCCGAATACGTGTACCGCCATCCAGGCATTGGCACTGAGGGCATCATCGATCGTCGGGCCGAGGTAGTTGCTCAAGGAGTGGCGCGTGATCTGGGCCTTGATAGCACGTTTATTGTCGAAGACCCTGAAAAGGGATGGAAGCTGTCTCGCTTCATTCCGAATTGTCGCGAACTTGATCCTCGTGACCCTGCGCAAGTTAAACGAGCCATGGAAATGGCGCGGCGCCTCCATGGGTCAGGCGCGAGTGTTGGCCGGTCGTTCGACTTTTTTGAAGAGGGAAAGCGTTACGAGCATCTGCTTGAGCAGAAGGTAAGTCGAATAGAAGTGCCTGGTTATGCCGAAATGGCTGCAAAGGCGGAAGAGCTCAAGCGCTTCGTTGATAAAGATGATACGCGTGTATGTTTGACTCATAACGACTTCTTCATGTTGAATTTTTTGATTGACGAGCAGGACGAGATGTCGCTTATCGATTGGGAGTATTCGGGCATGTCCGATTATGCCAGCGATTTCGGGACTTTCGTGGTGTGCTGCCAGCTTGATGAGGCTGAGGCTGCTCGTGCTCTTTCCTATTACTTTGGGCGCGAGCCTTCAGCGGAGGAGCGGAGGCATAACTTTGCTTTCGTTGCCCTTGCTGGATGGTGCTGGTACGTATGGTCGTTGCTTAAAGAAGCCGAGGGCGACATGGTGGGCGAATGGCTTTATATTTACTACCGCTATGCGAAAGATTATTTGGATAAGGTGCTGGGTTGGTATCGTCGGGGGAGCGATCGAGGGGGAGTGTCATGAAGGGCTTTGGGAATATGAAATTTGGCTTGACAAGCGGTTTGCTTTGGGGCCTTGACACGGTGATTCTGGGCATGGGCTTGTCTATGGCGCCCTACGTCGGCACTGCTGAGGCGCTTGCGTTTGCAGCCATAGCAAGTGCTGCGCTTCATGATATATTTTGCGCAATTTGGATGTTTGTATACATGGGGGTTAAGGGTCGCTTGGGGGATACGGTTGCTGCTCTTAAGACGCGTAGCGGCAAAGCGGTTGTCCTTGGAGCGTTGCTGGGCGGTCCAGTGGGCATGACCGGCTACGTTATTGCTATTAACAACATTGGTGCGGGCTATACAGCTATTATCTCGTCGTTCTATCCTGCTGTCGGCGCCTTTCTGGCCTTCGTGTTTCTGAAAGAGCGAATGGCCCCCAAGCAGTTTGTCGCGTTGCTGGCGGCTCTTGCTGGCATCATCGTGATGGGATACGTGTCATCTGGCGGTTCCGAGTTGGGAAATCCGCTGTTGGGGTTGTTCGGCGCACTGCTATGTGTTTTGGGGTGGGGCTCCGAAGCGGTCATCTGCGCTTGGGGAATGCGCGATGATGTGGTTGACAACGAGACGGCTTTGCAGATTCGTGAGACGACATCGGCTCTTGCATACGCCATTGTCGTGCTGCCCCTGTTCGGTGCCTGGGGCTTTACGGCGATGGCAGCTCCTAGCTTCGCGACCGGCGTTGTGGCGCTAGCCGCTCTTGCAGGTACGATTTCGTACCTGTTCTATTACAAGAGCATCTCTTCGCCTATTGGCGCAGCGAAGTCCATGGCCCTTAACATCAGTTATTCAGCTTGGGCTGTTCTGTTTGCGCTTGTACTGCAGGGTGCGGTTCCCACCCCGATATCCATTGTGTGCTGCATTGTTATTTTAGTGGGCACGGTGTTGGCTGCAAGCGATTGGAACGAATTGTTTGGACGTAAGGAAAAGGCTGACGTGCGGTAAAAGATTCAGGTGGAGCGGGTTTGGCGACTCTTCTTCGGTCGTAGGCTAGAAGGATGGTCGTCAAACCCGCCCCTTGTTTTATTGAAGTGGTTGTTTCGGTTTAGGAAATCTTCCTCAACGCATCGCACACACGGTCGTAGGCGTCTTGGGTGTCGGGCATCAGCTCCCAAGCACCGTCCATATCGCTTGCGTTCAGGACTTCGTTCATCTTGCAGGCTGCTCGGTACAGGTCCTTGAACGAGAGGTTGCCGGCCACCCCTTTGAGGGAGTGCGCCTCTCGCTGGGATCCTTCGATGTCTTCGCGATCCATGGCTTTTTGAAGTTCTGAGAAATGAGGATCGTCAAGAAACTTCACAGCAAGGCGAAGATACAGGTCCTCGTTGTTGCCGAAGCGCTCCATGGCCTCGACATAGTCGATGCCGCTTTTGGCAAGTTCAGTGTTGTCAAGTGCCATGCTCGTCATCCTTCCATCGCGTCGCGTTCGGCTTTGCAAGGAAGGAAGTATACCTTTAAGCAGCTGATCAGGGGGATCTTATCCGTTATTTGTCATGCGAACGTTGCTGGAATGCGACCAGCGGGTAGTTATGACTGCTCACGCTCGTCTTCCACGAACACGCCTTCCTGCTTGAATACTGCAGAAAACGTTTTGAAGAAGATCTTCACGTCCAACGGAAAGCTCATGGTGCGCACGTACTCGACGTCAAGCGCCAGGCGATCGTGCCACGGCAGCGAATTGCGACCGTACACGGCTGCGTAACCGGTCACGCCCGGTTTGACCGTAAGCTTCAAATGCTCGTCGCCAACGTAAAGCTCGGTTTCGCGGCGCAAGTCGGGACGGGGCCCCACTACGCTCATGTCGCCCTTCAGCACATTGAGAAACTGCGGCATTTCATCAAGCGACGTCTTCCTCATGAATGCGCCTACGCGGGTCATGCGCGGATCGTCGGCTCCGTTGTACGTGGAACCATCCTCCATGACCAGATCGGGCGCATTCACCTTCATCGAACGCAGCTTGTACATTTTGAAATCCCGTCCGCCAACTCCCACGCGCGGGGCGTTGTAGAACACAGGTCCTTTGTCTTCGAAATGAATGAACGGCGCCAAGATGGCGATGATCAATAGGACGAAGGGCAGGGCGATTATGCCTACGACCAGGTCGCAGGCTCGTTTTCCGAATCGTGCGTACATCAGACGGCGCCCTTTGCTTCAAGGGCTTCGTAAGAGCACTTGAACGTTTCCGTGACATAGCGTGCGTCGTCGTCCGAAAGCGAGGTATGCAGCGGCAGCGTCACCTCGTTTTCGAATTGAGCGAACGCGTTCGGGAAGTCGGCGATGTCGAATCCCAGATTGCGGTAGGCGGTCAGCAGCGGCAGCGGCTTGTAGTGAACGTTGGTGGACACGCCCTCTTCGGCCATGCGCTCGATCAGCGCGTTGCGGAATTCCTGCGATTTGCCCGTCAGGCGCACCAGCATAAGGTGTCCGCTCGATGCGAAGTCGTCTCCGTAGTGCTGCAGGATATCCAGATCCATCCCCTCGAAAGCCCGTTCGTACAAACCTATCAGTTCGCGGCGACGTTCCAGCATCCCGGGGTATCGGCGAAGCTGGGCAAGCCCCATGGCGGCTTGGATGTCGGTCATGTTGCATTTCCAGCCCGGAAAAGCAACATCGTACTCCCAAGCGCCCGCTTTGGTTTTCGCGAGGGCGTCTTTGGTCTGGCCATGAAGCGATTGGAGCATAAGTCCGTGGTAGAAATCGTCATCATCGAACAAGCCGGGGCGCCAGGAGAGCGCGCCGCCTTCCGCCGTGGTGAAGTTCTTCACGGCGTGGAATGAAAACGTGGTGAGGTCCGCGACCGAGCCGCAGCTTTCGCCATGGTAGCGTGCGCCCAGAGCGTGAGCCGCATCGGCTACTACGGCAATGCGACCGATGGCGGCTTGCCGGTCGTTCGCCGGCGTCCACGATGCGCCTGCGCTCTCGACCGCCTGGAACAAACGGTCGTAATCGCACATGCGCCCGGCTATATCCACCGGGATGATCGCCTTGGTGCGATCCGTGATCAGGCTGCCAAGCGCGTCGTAGTCCATCTCGTAGGAACCGGGGGCGGTGTCGCACAATACGGGAGTCGCACCTACGTGGCAGATGGGGGAGCACGATGCGGTGTAGGTGTAGGCACAGGTGATGACTTCGTCGCCCGGCCCTATGCCCAGCGCGCGCAGCGCGCACTCGAGCGCAGCCGTGGCCGATGCCAAGCAGGCCGCGCGAGGGGTGCCCACGTACGATGCCAGATCTTGTTCGAGTTGCTTGGTTTTGGGTCCCGTTGTGATCCAGCCGCTTTTTAAGGCGTCCGTTACCTCGGCTATCTCCGCATCCGTGATGTCGGGGGGAGAGAACGGGATATGCTTCTTTTCGGTCAAGAGCGTGCTCCTCGTGTTCCGTGCGATCCCTCGCGCGCTGGTGCGATTGGGCGCGAGAAACCCTATTGTGACGCGACCTTGCCTATTTGGCGAGAGCGCTCAACTAAACATCACAGCAAATTGCGCAGCAGGGTTACGATTTCCCGATAGGATTGCGGCTGGTCGAATTCGCGTTCGGCTACGGCCCGTCCGCGCGCGCCCATGATCTTGCGCAGCGACGCGTTGCCGGCCAGTTCTCCTATGGCGTGCGCAAGGGCGGCTGCGTTTTCCGCTTCGACGTTGAGGCCGATTCCGTCGGAGCTTACCTTTGCGCGGAATTCCGGACTCGATCCGGTGTTGATCAGGGGATTTCCGCTTGCCAGGTAGTCGCCGATCTTGGTGACGATGCTCTGGACCGCCGACTTCACCAGCGAGTTCACCGTGATGTCGGACGCGCACAGGTATGCAGCCATGCTTGCGTAGTCCTGGTAGCCCAGGAAGTCGACAGGCGCTTCCAACTGGCTGGCAAGGGCCTCCAGCTTGGCGCGATCCGGCCCGTCGCCCAGGATCTTCACGCGCACCGGCGGGTGGGGCCGCTCTTGAGCCGGGCCGTACGTGGTGCGCTCGGATGCATGTCGGGCGGCGTGCTCCAGGCGATCCTTCTCAAGAAGCGCCGACGCCTCGATCAGGGTGGCCAAATCGTAGCTGGCGCCCAGGGTTCCCGCGTACGTTGCCCACACTTCGCCGTCGGGCTTGACGATCTCGTGCGCATGAGCGCGTGCGCCTTCGTCGAAAGCGGCCAGGTCGTTTCCCACGTATACGGTGGCTTTGGGGTAGGGTCGCTCTCGATCTGCGGCGGGGCGGGCGGCGTACTCGTCGGAGGTGCCCACGGCTCCCGACAGCAGACGGTAGACGATCCGCGCATCGCGTGCGAACGGGTAGAACGCGATGTCGCTCACCACCGGAACGTTCACCACCATGCGCATGGCCTCGGGCCAAAGGTCGTTGATGTCGGCAACGAAGGGGATCCCCATCTTGTCGGCGCATTCAGCGCATGCGCGCGCGACGTCGTTCGGGGGAATTTCGGCGTAAATCAGGTCGTATTCGCCTGCCGTGCGATCAAAATGCGCGCGCAGGTTCTTTGCGGCAACGCGGTGGCTGCGAATGCGCGCCAAGTCCAGGTTCTTCGTGTACCCGGGCTCGTCGATGAACACGATGCGGTACGGAAGATCCTGGTAGCACGCCTTCGAGCAGTCTCGATGCGCTTTCTCCCAATGCTGGAACGACGACGTGATGAGGTCGACTTCGAACCCCTCGCGAACGAGCAGATCCGAAAGGAAGCGGAATCGCGTGTAGCCGCGCGTCTCGTCGCCGAGCTTCACGCCCATGGTGACAACGGCGATGCGCTTGCAGTTGCGGTTGCGCGTGCGCGCTTGTTTTTGTGTGGTATCCATGGGTCGCAAGTATAGCAAAGGAGTAGGGGAAATCGCCGCGGCTATACGGCGCTTCTTTGATCCTGCAGATGCACTTCGTAGACAGTGCGTCCGTTTACGGCTTCTCCCAAGGGTGCAAAAGACACTTCGTCGGTCGAGAATAATCCAAGGTCCTGCGTAGATACCAGATAGTCTGCTTCCAGCAATGCGACATCCGAGGGATTGACGTACAGCGTGAAGCTGTCGAATGCGGCGTCTCCGAAGTGAGTTTCGCCGTGCACGACTTCTATGGAAATATGCGCGTAGCGATTGTAGACGTCGTCGTACGAGCCTGTTGGGTCGAAGGCTCGCCATAGGCTCAAGTTGGGATAGACGTTGCACGTGTTGATGACTGCGGCGCCGCTCGTGGCTGCCAGATCGGCGTAAGCGGAGCTATCCTCTCCGGTCACCGCCCAGCGAGAGCCGGGATTCGCATCGTTGATCGCGCTCACGGCTGCGCGCGTTTTATTTTCCAAGATGGGGGCAGCCCCTATTTGCACGGGGTTCACCAGCACGCCCATAAACAGCGCAATCGTGGCCAAGTAAGCTACGAGGGCTCCGTCGGCTCCGGCCTTGCTGCGCAGCAACAGGTACATTCCTCCGATCAGCACGAGCGCGCATGCGGCGAAGCTCGCGTTGTTGTAGAACCAGGAAAACGCTGCGGCCGATCCCGTCATGATCGCGCCGCTTGCGACGATCGCGACAACTGCCGCGGCTATACGGCTTGGCCTGGCCTTCAGGAGCGCGAGGCCCCGTATGAGCAGGAGCAGGTTCGTCAATCCGAACGCGATGAACGCCTTGGAGTACAGCCCTCCCGTGCTCAGGCTCATGAGCGTAAGCTTTGCCAGAAATTCGGGGAAGCCGACGAAGCAGTACCAGCCCAGAAATGCGCTCAGCGCCAGCAAAGCGATGAGGTACGCATCGCGCGTGCGTTCCCCGGGCACCCCCCAAAGCGACAGCAGGATGCCCAGGGGAAAGAAATCGTATACCGAGGCGAAGGCGTCGATGCGCAGGCTGTCGGCGAAGGATCGCAAGGGCGTGAGCGCGTCTAGAGGGTATTGAGCCAGCAAGGGCAGGGCTCCGCCGCCGCAGTCGGCTCGATGGCCCGGATAAGCGGTGCTCAGAACCGTTTGCACGGTGTCCCATGACTTTCCGAACACGTAGGCCATGCCGACGCAGAACAGAAGGAAGAACCCTCCAACGATAAGCGCGTCCTTGCGGCTCAGGCGGGCCGCCCGCCAATGCAGGGCGATGTAGACGGCTGCCATCGTGAAGAAAAGATACGCCATCGGCACCTGAAGGGCCGGGTAGAACGTGAGGACGAAGCATCCTCCGCATACGACGAACGGCAACCCTAATGCGATGCGCACCCGGTACGAGGACGTTTTCAGGTATCCGGCGATGATAAGCAGCATGACCTCGCACGATACGATCATCTCCACGTATCCGTTGACATCCAGCCACCAGCTGATGACCGGCGCGAACGTCACCAGCAGCGCGAGCCCGCACGCCAAGCCACGGCGTTGCCGCGCAACGAGCATTCCCACTTCGAACGTGCACATGAACAGCATGACCACGCGTGCGCACCAGAAAAAAGCAAGGCCTCGTTCCGCGCCGAGCAGCAGGTAGCCCCAATGGAAGGGCCGGAAGATCACGGCTGGGTCGGCAACGGGCTGCCCGTACACGATGAACATGTCGCTCGTTGTGCCGCGAAACGTTTCTCCGAAGTAGGGCCATGCTCCCGTGTCATCGAAGCCTTGCGCGAATGCCATGGGCGTGTTGACCAGGAATTCGTCCGAACGGCACGAGCGCGCGGTTCCGAACAGGGTCCCGTCCCATCCGCTTCCGTCGTACCACATGCCAAGCGATGAACCCGATATTCCCAGGCACGTCCCGATTCCGATCGCCCCGAGCGCAATCGGCCAACGATACCTGTACAGAAACTCCGTACAGCGTATTCGGTGCGAGAAGATCAGGGCTGCCGCAGCCGTTCCCGCTATCAAGCCTACGCCAACGAGCACGAGGTTGTGCACGAGGGCGAGCCTTGTTGCACAGGAGAGGAAGAACTCGCTCGCCCCCGCATCGGCTTCGATGCTTTCCAGGTTCAGATAGAGAAACGCAAACGTGGTCAGCACGAGAGCGGCGCCGAAGCCGAAGGCCAGGGCGTGTACGCGGGTGTTCTTCACGAAGGGTCCTGTTCGCTTGAGATGGAGGTGTTCGACCATTATAATCTCAGGACTTCGCGTTCGCTATAATGGTCGAACTGCTCCCAAAGGAAGGGACCGCTCCGATGAGGTTTTCCGTTATTGTTGCTGCCTTCAATGTAGAACCCTACATCGCCGACTGCATCGAGTCGCTGAAACGTCAGACGTATCGAGATTTTGAAGCTATCGTAGTGGATGACGCTTCGACGGACGAGACGCTGCAGGTTGCAAGGCTTCATGCCGGGGACGACGAGCGCTTCCTGTTTTTCGAGCAGTCCGAAAATGCCGGGCAGTCTGCTGCGCGCAACGTCGGGCTTCTTCATGCGACGGGGGACTACGTGTTGTTTCTCGACTCCGACGACTACTATCGCGACGATGCCCTGCAGGCGATCGCCGACCGTATAGCGGGTGATGATCTGGATCAGCTTTACTTCGCAGCGGAGACGTTTTACGAGAATCGCACGCTGAGGCGCACGCGTTACGAGGATCAGGAGAGCCGCGTTTCCATCGATGGGGTTATGTCAGGGGTCGATTTGTACGTGGCGTTCGAAAAGACGGAGGCGTTTCGGCCGTCGTCGTGCCTGTATGCCGTCAGACGTTCCGTCATCGAGGACGCTCGCTTGCGCTTTCGCGAAGGGATCATTCACGAGGACCTGCTTTTTCTCATGGAGCTTATGCCGCTGCCTCGACGTGCGGCGTTTTTCAACGAGCCTCTGTATCGCCGGCGGATGCGCGAGGGGTCTACCATGACTTCCGCCTTCAGCATGCGCAACGTCGATGGGCTGTTTCGCGTGCAGCAGGCCTTGCGCGCATGGATCTTGGAGCATGCGTCCGGGCAATCCCAGGATTTCTGCGATGCGTACGCCGCGCGCGTCTTCCATACGTGCGAAGTGGCCGCGCGCTACCTGTTCGAGATTTCCGAAGCGGACAGGGAGGCTTATCGCGAGGGGCTCGACCTGCAAGACCGCGTTGATTTCGACCTGCATATCCTGGAGCTGCACAGGGTCCTTAAAGGGGTGTACGACGAACTTGAAGGGTCGCGCACGTATCGACTGGGGCGACTGTTCCTGGCGTTTCCCAGCTGGGTGAAGAGCCGCGTGATCATGCCCCAGGCGAAAAGGAAAGACCAGGAATAGAAAGATCTTCTCTCACCATTCGGTGGGGAGGGCTTTGCGCATGCGTCTTTTTATGGCGATCTTTTCGGAAAGACTTGCCTGGCACCAGGGCTTGAACTTTCCGTAAGGAAGGTCGGCCAAGGGCCCCAGCGGCCCCTGATCGGGGTTGTTGCCGGACCAGTCGTTCAAAGCGGAGGCGTAGCGCGCCATGTTTCGCGGATAGCCGGTGAAGTAGGCGGGTTCGTGGCCGGCCAGCTCCAGCTCCGGAAAACCGTTCGCGCCGAGATGCCGCGCTAGTTCATTGCGAATGGCTTGATCGGACATGGTCTCGATATTCCACAGCGTCCAATCGAGCGCCCAGTTGAGGTAGGGCTGGCGAAGGCTTTGCCATGCGCCGTCGGGCTGCTCCTGCAAAAAGCGCTTCATGCGGCACAGCCCTTCGTAGAAAGCGAAAGGGTCTCGCGTGCGCGAGTTGGACACCGACCCGCCGCGGCCTATGCGGTGTTCGATGAGCACTTCGTTGACTACGGCGATGCGCTGCGCCAGGATTATGGCCTGGTAGGTGAACAGCATGTCCTCGCTATTGGATAGATCGTCGGGAAAGCTTAAACCTGCGGAGCGCGCGAAAGCCGTGCGGTAGAGCTTGTCCCACGGCCAGCCCATAAACGCTGCGAACACGTTTCCGGGCACGTCTCGCCATGAGAACGAGGGGGTTTCGGCAAGGTTGGGAAGCTGACTTTCCTTGAGCGCCCAAGGGGCGGCGGTGCGCTCTCCCGAATTGTGATCGAACTGCACGATGTCGCATACGACAACGTCGGCTTCGCAACGTATCGCTTGGCCATGCAGGGCTTCCAGCATGGTTGGCAGAAACACGTCATCGCCGTCGAGCAGCATGAAGTACGGGGAATCTACAAGGGCAAGGCCATGGTTGCGAGCGCCGGCGGCTCCTAGATTGGATGTATGAACCACGCGGAAACGATCGTCTTGCAGGGCGAATTCGTTGGCGATGCGTGCGGTTTCGTCGCTTGATCCGTCTTCTACCACGATGGCTTCGAAGTCGGAAAACGTCTGCGCGGCAAGAGATGCCAAGCATTCTCCCAGGCATTCTTCTACGTTGTGCGCCGTTACTACGGCGCAAATGCTTGCGGGCCGCTTCGCCATGCGCCCTCCTTTCGACGCAGAAGAGTATAGCGCATGCGAAAGCGGCCCGCTCGTCCGTGCAATCTACTCAGCTATTCGGCGTCTTTCGCCACCAGCACGGGCACTTCGGCTGAGCGCAGCACGCCGTAGCTCACGCTGCCCAGCATGCCGCGCAGCACGCCAAGGCCGCGCGATCCCATCACGATAAGGTCGCAGCCGTGCTCGCGCGCGTAGCGATTGATGCCGTCGACCACGGACGGTTCGTTTACGGCGGCAACGGTCACGTCGTTGGGCAGGCCGTCAAGCATAGAGCCGATGGCCTTGTCCATGTTGGCCTTCTCGCGCGCGCAGGCGTTTTCGACCAGCTTGTCGTACGTGTTGGGATCGATGATGGGCTCGGGAAGGCTTTCGTACGGGTTCGCGTCAAGGCCCATGGCGGGCGGGAACTCGGATACGTACATGACGTCGATAACGTGCAACTTGATGGCGGGATCTTCCTCGGCAAGGCCCTTTGCGATTTCGAGCGCGCGCAGGGCATGCTCCGACGTGTCGAACGGCACGAGGATGTTGGTGAATTTCATGCGGCACCTCCTGGTTGGTGGCTTGTCCGATGGCTTGAGTGTACCATGGGCGCCGTACGTTTCGCGTGGCGCGAACAACGTGCCCTCGATTCGTTATCTGGCATGCCGGCGTGCGGCGATTCGCGCCCGGGTGCAGCCCGTAACGCGTTTGCAACAAGCGGCGGTATAATAAAGCTCGACCGAAAAACGCAGCGTCGCTTGCAGCGGCGAGCCACAAACGAGGAAGGTGCGTATGACCGCGAACCCCCAGCAGGATTTCGTCTTGAAGACCATCAAGGGCCGCGACGTCCACTTCGTCCGGTTCTGGTTCACCGACGTTTTGGGCACCATGAAATCGTTCGCCGTCATTCCCAGCGAGCTGGAGGATGCGTTCGCGGACGGCATGGGCTTCGACGGCAGCTGCATCGAAGGCTTCTGCCGCACGCAGGAATCGGACATGCTGGCTTATCCGGATGCCTCGACGTTCCAGGTGCTTCCCTGGCGCCCCGAGGCCAATGCGGTGGGGCGCATGTTCTGCGACATCCGCACGCCCGACGGCGCGCCTTTCGAGGGGGATCCTCGTCACGTGCTTGCGCGCACCGTGGCGAAGGCCCAGGATATGGGGTACGTGTTCAACGTGGGACCCGAGCTGGAGTTCTACTATTTCAAGGACGCCGAAGGCACCGAAGTGCTCGATCGAGGGGGCTACTTCGATCTGACCAGCCTCGACTACGCGTCCGATTTGCGCCGCGACACCGTGCTCACGCTTGAGAAGATGGGCATCCCCGTGGAGTACTCGCACCACGAGAACGGCCCGTCCCAGCATGAGATCGACCTGCGCTTCACCGATGCCCTGTCCATGGCCGACGCCGTCATGACCTACAAGCTGGTCGTCAAAGAGATCGCCATGAAGCACGGCGTGTACGCGTCGTTCATGCCCAAGCCCATGGCCGACCAGCCGGGCAGCGGCATGCACGTGCATCAGAGCCTGTTCGACCTCGACGGCAACAACGCGTTTTTCGATCCCTCCGATCCGCAGGGCTACGGGCTGTCGAGGGTTGCCAAGCACTACCTTGCCGGGCTCTTGAAGTACGCGCCCGAATTCTGCGCGGTCACCAACCAGCATGTGAATTCCTACAAGCGCCTGGTGGCGGGCGGGGAGGCTCCCATCTACCTTTCCTGGGCGCGCGCGAATCGCTCGACGCTGGTCCGCGTGCCGGGGTACCGTCCGAATCGCGAGATGGCGTGCCGCTTGGAGCTGCGCAGCCCCGATCCCGGCGCGAACCCGTACTTGGCGTTCGCGGTCATGCTGGCCGCCGGCTTGGCGGGTATCGAGGAAACGCTCGAACTGCCCGATCCTGCTGAAGACCAGAGCCTTCTTGCGCTCTCGCGCCAAGACTTGCGGCAGCGTGGCGTTCGAACGCTTCCGGAAAGCTTGGGGGAGGCCATCGAGCTGTTCGCCGCATCCGATCTCATGCGCGCGACGCTCGGCGATCACATTCACGGCTACCTGGTGGCGTCGAAGCGCGCCGAATGGAACGACTACCTGGCCCATGTTTCCCCTTGGGAGCGCGATCGGTATCTGGCGGTGCTGTAGCATGGGCGCCGTGCGGCCTGCGGGGAATCGGAGGGGTTTCCTATGAGAAAGACCGTCATATTCATAGCCGACAGCCTGGACAACGCCCACAAGTTCCAACAGGTCCTTTCAAGCTTGGACGTGGCGGTTGTGGCCGGTTCGTCCGTGCAGTTCAAAAAGCTGCTCTCGCAGCACGCTTCGTGCGACCTGGTTATCTACGAGGCGCGCAGCGGCTCTTTGTCGAACGTGTCCCAGGTCGAGTCGCTCATGCTGGAGGAGGGAACGGCTTCGCTGCTGGTCATCGTCAACGAGGACCAGTTGGCCGATTTCCGCCTTCCCGTGCAGGTGAAAAGCGACTTCGTGGTGCACGGCGCCGGGCCGGACGAGTGCGCCGCGCGCATTCGGCAGCTGTTGTGGCCGGGAAACGAAGGAACCACCTCCGATGTTCTTGCGGTTGACAACATGACCATCAACCTTGCCACGTACCAGGTGACGATAGGCGGCGACCCGCTTGATCTGACGTATCTGGAATACGCGCTCCTTGCATTTCTGGTTACGCATCCCGGGCGCACGTATTCGCGCGACGCCCTGCTGCGCCGCGTGTGGGGCTTCGACTACTACGGGGGAAGCCGTACGGTGGACGTTCACGTTCGCCGCGTTCGCGCGAAACTGGGGCCCGACCTCGCGCAGCATTTGGAGACGGTTCGCGGGGTCGGCTATCTTTGGAGCGCGTGATCGCCGGACTTCGCGCGCATCCTGCGCGATTCGGCTTGTAGGCGGCGCGTGGTCGTTTCCCGGTGGACTGCGCGGCGCGAGCGCTTGCGCTATACTAAGCCCTCAAAACACTCGCCGACGGAGGTATTCATGTCGAAGAAGATAGCAGTCATCGACGGCAACTCGCTCATGCATCGCGCGTACCATGCGGTTCCCCCCACCATGAACGCCCCCGACGGGCGTCCCACCAACGCGGTCTTCGGGTTTCTGTCCATGCTGCTGAAATTCATCGACATCGCGGCTCCCGACGCTCTCATCTGCGCGTTCGATGCGGGCCGTCCGGCGTTTCGCATGGAGGCCCTCGAGCAGTACAAGGCGCAGCGCCCTCCCATGGACGACGATCTGAAGGTTCAGTTTCCCATCATCGAGGAGCTTTTGGAGGCCATGGGCGTGCCGGTGGTACGCATCAAAGGCTGGGAAGGCGACGACGTGCTGGGGACCATCGCCGCGCGCGACGAGGCGCTGGGCTACGAAACGCTGCTGGTGACCGGCGATAAGGATGCCTATCAGCTGGCTACCGACAAGACGCGCATCGTCACCACGAAAAAGGGCATCACCGACGTGGCCATATACGGGCCGGCCGAGGTGCTGGATCGCTACGGCATCAGTCCTGAGCAGGTGCCCGACTACCTTGGCCTGAAGGGCGATTCTTCCGACAACATCCCCGGCGTGCCCGGCATCGGCGAGAAGACCGCCGCGAAGCTTTTGCAGGCGTACGGCAGCCTGGAAGGGCTCTACGAGCATGTCGACGAGCTCAAGGGCAAGCAGAAGGAGCGCATCGTCGAGAACAAGGACGCCGCTTTCGCCAGTCGCGAGGTGGCCACCATCGTGCGTGACCTCGACTTCCCGTTGGATCTGGAGTCGTGCAGCTTCCCGAACTTCGACCCGGAAACCGTGACCGCGGCGTTCGAGGGCGTGCGGTTCAACGCGCACCTGAACCGCGTGCTCAAGCTGGTCGGCAAAGAGCTTGAAAAGAAGGCGGCGCCCCTCGTGGTCGAGCCGGTGCTCTTCGCCGCCGAGGCTGACGCGCTGGTGACCGCCGCCTTGGAGCGCGGCGAGACCCTGGGCGTGTCGTTCGTCGAGCCCAAGCAGGCGTCCCTGTTCAGCGCGGGGCTGCATTGCGCGGTCAGCACGAGCGAGGGAACCGCGCTGTACGAGGACGAGGCCGGGCTGGAGGCATTCGCGCGGATCGTGCGCGAAGGGGCGTTCGCCTCGCTCGACGTCAAGCTGGACGTTCATCGGGTGTACCCGCCGGACACGGCCAAGCGCGCGCTCGTTTCCGACGGCGATCTTTCGAGCATGCGCGCGTTCGATCTGGGGCTTGCCGGTTACGTGCTGAATTCCTCGGTTGCGGAGTACTCCTACGACGCTTTGCTGGACGCGTACTGCGGCGGCGTGCTGCCCGATACGAAGGACGAAGCATCCTTGGCGGCCGCTCAGGCCGCTGCGGCGCGCGCGCTGGTCGAGCCGCTTACCGAGGCTTTGCGGCGCGAGGGCAGCCAACGCGCGTACTTCGACATCGATTTGCCGCTGGTGGCGGTTCTGGCCATCATGGAGCGCACGGGCGCGGCGGTCGATTACGATCGCCTGTTCGAACTGGGCGTGCGCACGCAGGTGGAGCTCGACGACCTGCGGGGCCGCATCGTGGAGATGGCGGGGGAGGAGTTCAACCTCGATTCCCCCAAGCAGCTTTCGCACATCCTGTTCGAGGTGCTGGGCCTCAAGCCGCTCAAGAAGAACCAGCGCGGCTACTCGACCGATGCGGGAGTGCTCAAGGAGCTGGCGAAGGAGCACGAGCTGCCCGAGCTCGTGCTGCGCTACCGCGAGCTTTCCAAGGTGAAGTCCACCTACATCGATGCGCTGCCGCGCATGCGCGCCGAAGACGGTCGCGTGCATACTACGTTCAACGAGACGGTCACCACCACGGGGCGCTTGTCCTCGTCCGACCCGAACCTTCAGAACATCCCGGTTCGCACCGAGTTCGGCCGCAAGATCAGAGAGTGCTTCATGCCCCTTGAGCAGGGGAGCAAGTTCCTCTCGGCCGACTATTCGCAGATCGAGCTGCGTCTGCTGGCGCACCTGTCCGCCGACGAGCATCTGGTGGCGGCGTTCTGCTCCGGCGCGGACTTCCATGCCGCTACGGCCAGCCGCGTGTTCGGTCTGCCGGTGGAGGAGATCACGCCTCAGCTGCGCAGCCGCGCCAAGGCCGTGAACTTCGGCATCGTGTACGGGCAGCAGGCGTTCGGCCTGTCCCAAAGCCTGGGCATCCCCTTCGGCGAAGCCAAGGAGATGATCGAACGATACTTCGAGGCGTACCCCGGAGTGCGGACGTACCTGGACGAGACGATCGCCGTGGCCAAGGAAAAGGGCTACGCGGAAACCATGTTCGGGCGCAAGCGTCATATCCCCGAGCTCAAGGCCGGCAACGCCAACCAGCGCGGCTTCGGGGAGCGCACGGCTATGAACCATCCCATGCAGGGCAGCGCGGCCGACATCATCAAGCTTGCAATGACCGAAGTCCAGCGTCGGTTGATGGACGAGGGCTTCCAGGCGAAGCTGCTTTTGCAGGTGCATGACGAGTTGGACTTCAGCGTGCCGCAAGATGAGATCGAGCGCCTGTCGGCCATGGTGAAGGAAGTCATGGAAGGCGTGGCCGTGCTGCGCGTTCCGCTGGTGGCCGACGTATCCTTCGGCGACAGCTGGGCGGAGTCGCACTAGGTTTTGGCGGCTTGCCAGCCGCCGGCCCTCGCCGATGCTGCGGGCCGTCCGGGCACCCCATCTTCCCGCGATCCCGCAAGCTTGCGTACCGAAGTACGCGTCGCTTGCAGGATCCCGCGAATCTGTGGCACCGGGCCGGCCCTCGCTGGCTCTTCTGGACCCGCGTGAGAGCTGCAACTAACAAAAAATTCACACCACGCCGCCGTGCGTAGCTACGAAAGTTCTGCTATCATATAAATGTTGTGCTCTGTGGAGGCACAGCGTAGGAAGAGTGCGATGATACGCGGAGATTGTGCATAAGATCACATTGACTTGCTACGGTCACGCTGTTAAGATATCGCCTTGCGTTTATTTATATCAAGGAGACACTCATGTACGCAATCGTAAAAACGGGCGGCAAGCAGTACAAGGTTGCCCCTGGCGACAAGCTGAACATCGAAAAGCTTGACGCCGAGGTCGGCGCAAAGGTTGAACTCGAGGCAATCTGCGTCGTTGACGGCAAAAAGGTGGAGGCTGATCCTACGAAGGCAGCTGCCACGAAGGTCACCGCTATCGTTCTTGAGCAGTTCAAGGGCGAGAAGCAGCTGGTCTTCAAGTTCAAGAAGCGCAAGAACTACAAGAAGCTGCGCGGCCATCGCCAGCAGCTGACGCGCGTCGAGATCGAGTCGGTGGGTTCTGCCAAGAAGGCCGCCGAGAAGAAGACCGCTGAGAAGAAGCCGGCTGCCAAGAAGGCCGCCGAAAAGCCTGCGTCGGACGACGCCGAGTAAGCGCAAGGAGGGAACACCATGGCTCACAAGAAAGGTCTCGGGTCTACCCGTAACGGCCGCGACTCCCGCGCGCAGCGACTGGGCGTGAAGATGTTCGCTGGTCAGACTGTGAAGACGGGCAACATCATCGTTCGTCAGCGCGGTACGCATTTTCATCCGGGCGAGAACGTCGGCCGCGGCAAGGACGACACCCTGTTCGCCCTGTGCGACGGCACGCTTGAGTTCACGCGCGGCGTCAAGCGCAAGGTCCACGTGCGCCCCGAGGCGTAAGGGTCTGCTGACTACGACAGCATAACATTCTTATGTTGAGCGGTGCCCCCTGTTCGTCAGGGGGCACTTTTTCATATACAATCCTTTGGGTTGGATACCGGTAGATCGCACCTCCAAAACGCGAGATGCGAAACGAATACAAAGGAACGCTTTCGTGTTTATCGATAAAGTACGCATTCATGTAAGGGGCGGCAACGGCGGTGCCGGCTGCATGTCGTTTCGCCGAGAGGCCCATGTACCCAAGGGCGGGCCCGACGGCGGCGACGGCGGGCATGGCGGCAACGTGGTGGTCGAAGCCGACGCAAGTCTGTCGTCGCTTATCGAGTACCGCTTCAAGCATCATTTCAAGGCCGAGCGCGGCACGCACGGCAAGGGAAGCCGCATGCACGGCGCTACGGGTGAAGACCTGGTTCTCAAGGTGCCCGTCGGCACGGTGGTTCACGAGTATTTCGAAGACGAAAAGGAAACGGGCGAGCTCATCGCCGACTTGACCCACGACGGCGAGCGCGTGACCGTGGCCGAAGGCGGCATGGGCGGGCGCGGCAACATTCACTTCGTCACGTCCAGAAGGCGCGCTCCAGCCTTCGCCGAATTGGGCGAGCCCGCACAGGAGGGTTGGATCGAGCTCGAGATGAAGCTCATGGCCGACGCTGCGCTGGTGGGCATGCCGTCGGCGGGCAAGTCGTCGCTCATCGCCAAGATGAGCGCCGCGCGCCCCAAGATCGCCGATTACCCGTTCACCACGCTGGTTCCGAACCTCGGCGTGGCGCGTTCGGGCGACCTGAGCTTCGTCGTGGCCGACATCCCCGGCCTGATCGAAGGTGCTCACGAGGGCAAGGGCCTCGGCCATGAGTTCCTGCGCCACATCGAGCGCACGGCGCTCATCGTGCACGTGGTGGACTTGACGGGCGATTGGGAAGGCCGCGATCCTCTCGAGGATTACGAGATCATCAACCGCGAGCTTGCGCTGTACGCCGACGAGCTGGCCAATCGCCCGCGCATCGTCGTGGCCAACAAGATCGACGTGCCGGGCGTGGAGGAGGCGTGCGAGCTGCTGGCGCAGCGCGTGCGCGAGGACTCGCTTGCTGCGGCCGACGGCGACGAGTTCGGACAGAGTTCCATCGATCCGAAGCTGTACTGCATCAGCGCGTTGACCGGCGAAGGCGTCGACGGCTTGAAGGCCGCCATCGCCACGAAGGTGCACGAGCTGCGCGAAGCGGCGCGCGCCCATGCCGAGCAGGACGTGCAGTACGAGCACGTGTGGGAGCTCAAGCGCGAAGCACGCGACAGAAGGTTCAAGGTGGTTCCCCTGGGCGGCGGCGTGTTCCGCGTGGAGGGTCCGCGCGTCGAGCGCATGGTCGTGCAGACCGACTGGGAAAACGAAGAGGCCATTCTGTTTCTGCAGCATCGCCTGAAGCGCCTTGGCGTGGAGCAGGCGCTCGAGCGCGCAGGAGCTGTGGACGGCGACGAGATCCGCATCGTGGGTCGCGCCTTCGAGTTCGAATCGGCGCGCACGGCGGAGGACCTGTACAAGGAGCTTGATCTGTAATGAAAGCAGACCGTGTGGCCGATGCGGCGCATCCGATGCAAGGGAAGCGCCTGGTTATCAAAATAGGGTCGTCGACGCTCACCACCTCGGAAAGTTCGATCGACTATGCGTACCTGCAGAAGCTGGCCGATCAGATAACCCGTGCGAAGAGCGTCGGCTGGCAGCCCGTCATCGTGACGTCGGCCGCCATCGCGTGCGGTCTGGAGGCGCTCGGCATTGCCAAGCGACCTTCGGACATGCCCAGCTTGCAGGCTGCGGCTTCGGTGGGGCAGAGCGCGCTTTCGACGGCCTACGCCGAAGCGTTCGCGCCCCATGGCATCACGACGTCGACCGTGCTGCTCACGCGTCGCGACACGGCGGATCGAAACGCGTACCTGCATGCGCGCGACACGTTGCTGCGCCTGCTCGACCTGGGGGTCGTGCCCATTGTGAACGAGAACGACACGATCTCGGTCGAGCAGATTCGCTTTGGCGACAACGACACGCTCGCCGCTTTGACGGCGTGCCTCATCGACGCGGACCTCATGATCATCTTGTCCGATATCGAGGGCTTGTACGATGCGAACCCGCACCATCATCCCGACGCGCGCCTTATCTCGTGCGTCGAGGCCATCGGCCCGGAAGTTATGGCCGTGGCGGGCGGCGCGGGCACCACGGTAGGGTCGGGCGGCATGATCACCAAGATCAAGGCGGCGCGCGTGCTCATGGTTGCGGGCATCCCCATGGTCATCTGCCATGGCCGTCGCGAGAACGTCATCGTCGACGTGGCTGCCGGCGAAGACGTGGGGACGCGGTTCGTCGCGGCTGAGAAGCCGCACGAGATCACCCCGAAGAAGCTGTGGATTGCGCTTGGGGATTCAGCACGCGGATCGCTGGTGGTGGACGACGGCGCCAAGGCGGCGCTCACATGCAAGGGCAGCTCGCTTTTGTCGGTGGGGGTGCGCGCGGTGGAAGGTCGTTTCGATCCGGGCGACATCGTCGACATCAAAGACGGTGCAGGGCATCTGTTCGCGCGGGGCAAAGCGGCGTTTTCAAGTGACGAGACCGCGCTTGCCATAGGGCGCACGCGCTCGCAGTTGCAGGCGAATCGCCTGCTGGCAAGCTTGGCGGAGCGCCCGCTTGTTCACCGTGACGAGCTTGTGGTGTTCGAGTAGGCCGGTTCGGCTATAGGCAAGGCGGGACAAGGAGGCAACGATATGATCGACGAAACCGTGCGCGACGAGGTGCGTCGCGTTGCTGAGTCTGCTCGGGCCGCAAGTTCGGCGCTGGGGCAGACCACTGCAGGGGAGCGCAATCGGGCGCTCATTGCAATGGCGCGGGCTCTGCGCGAGCATGCGGCGGACATCATCGCTGCCAACGGACGCGACATGGACGCGGCGCGCGAGGCCGGCACCAAGGAGAGCTTGCTCGACCGCCTTATGCTTGACGAAAGCCGCGTCGAGGCTATGGCCTGCGCTCTTGAGGATTTGGTCGTCCTGCCCGATCCGCTCGGATGCGTCCAGGATGAGCGCCAGCTGTACAACGGCATCGAGCTTACCCGGGTGAGCGTGCCCTTGGGCGTGGTCGCCGTGGTGTACGAGGCTCGTCCGAACGTTACGGCCGATGCAGCCGGCATTTGCCTGAAGTCGGGCAATGCCGCGGTGCTGCGCGGCGGCAGCCTAGCCTCCGCTTCCAACGAGGCCGTCGCACGCGTGCTTCACGATGCTGCGGTGAGCGCTGGCATGCCGCAGGGTTGCATCGGGCTGATCGCCTCGACCGATCGCGCTGCGGCCGACGAGCTCATGCAGCTTCACGGGGTGATCGACGTGCTCATTCCGCGCGGCGGGGCGGGGCTTATCCGCCACTGCGTCGAGCATTCCAAGGTTCCCGTCATCGAAACGGGCACGGGCAACTGCCATGTGTACGTGCACGCCACCGCGGACCTGGAGATGGCGCGCGCCATCGTGCTCAACGCGAAATGTCGCCGCTACGGCGTGTGCAACGCGGCCGAAACGCTGCTGATCGATGGGGCTGCGGCGGAGGTCATGCTGCCTCGACTGCTTGCCGACCTGCAGGCAAAGGGCGTGCTGCTGCATGCTGACGAATGCGCCCTTCGCGTGGCGCGCGCTCATGGCGTCAAGGCAGAAGCCGCTGTCGAGCGGGATTGGGCTACCGAATACCTGGCGCCCGAGATGGCCGTGAAATGCGTTGGCGGCGTCGACGAGGCCATCGATCACGTGAACCGGTACGGCACGCGGCACTCCGAGGCTATCGTCGCCGACCCCACCGATGCAGAGGGCGCGGCGGCGCTGGAGGCGTTTCTCAATCGCGTTGACGCGGCTGCCGTGTACGCGAACGCTTCGACGGCGTTCACGGACGGCGGGCAGTTCGGCTTGGGCGCGGAGATCGGCATTTCCACCCAGAAGCTTCATGCGCGCGGCCCGTTTGCGCTTGCGGCCCTCACGTCGTACAAGTACGTGCTGCGCGGTACGGGGCAGGTGCGCGCGTAAGTGGCCGTCATCTGCGATAGGTTCGATCAGCTGGGCATGGACGGGCGTCCTGCTCGGCTGGGCATCATGGGGGGCACGTTCGACCCCATCCATATCGGGCACCTTGCGTGCGCCGAGCAGGCGCGCGAGGCTTACGGGCTGGACGGCGTGGTGTTCGTTCCCGCAGGCAATCCGGTGTTCAAGAAGGACAGGAACGTGACTCCTGCCGCGCACCGTCTTGAGATGTGCCGCGTTGCCGTGGACAGCAATCCTGCGTTCGATGTGAGCTCGATCGAGATCGACCGCGGCGGCGACACGTACACGGTGGACACGCTGCGCCAGATGCGCGCGCATTATCCCGCCAACGTGGAGCTGTGCTTCATCACCGGGGCCGATGCGGTGTACCACATCCTGCAATGGCGGGAAAGCGCGGCCATCGCCGATCTAGCTCGTTTGATCGCGGTTACAAGGCCGGGCTACGCGCTGTCCGAATCGCATCGCGCGGCCATCGCCGAGCGAGGGAGCTTCACGGTCGACTATCTGGAAGTTACGGCGCTTGCCATCTCCTCGAGCGATCTGAGGGACCGGGTTGCGGCGGGAAGGTCGATTCGCTATTTGACCATGCAGGGCGTTCTCGACTATATTCAAGCGCATGCGCTGTATCGCGCGCAAGGCTGCGCCGCATGCGGCGGTACGGAAGGAGGGTCGTTGCGATGAGCGAACGGGATACGTCGTGCGCGCCTGCTCCTTGTGGGGACGACGCGCTTTCCGACGCGTTTTTCGAAGCGCGCAGGCAGGATTTGAAGGCAAGGCTCAAGCGCTCTCGATACGAGCACACGCTGGGGGTGGCCGACACCGCCGTGCGGCTTGCGCGTTTGTACGGCGTCGATGAGCGCAAGGCGCGCTTGGCGGGGCTGCTGCACGACTGGGACAAGAGCTTCGACGACGAGGGAATTCTTCGACGGGCCGAAGAGCTGGGGCTCGACGTCGATTCCTCTGCGATCGGGGACCTTCCGGCGCTTTTGCACGGTCCCACGGCCGCGCTCGCGCTTTCGCGGGCGTATCCTTGCATCCCGTGCGATATCGTGCGGGCCATCGAGCTGCATACGACGGGCGCTATCGGCATGAGCGATTTGGATATGGTCGTGTACGTTGCCGATGCCGTCGAGCCCGGTAGAAAATACGATGGGCTGGAAAAGCTGCGCGCGCTGGTTGGCCAGGTCTCGCTCGAAGAGCTGTTCTTGGCAACCTTTCAACATGTTCTTCTCAACCTTATCGATCGGCGTAAGCGGGTGTATCCGCGAACGCTCGAAATATGGAACCATTACCTTGTCCGCGCGCGAGAAGCCGCAGGCGAAACACCGAAGAAAGGAATAGCGTGACCGAAACGAAGAACGAGACCCCCAAGGTGACCTCTCGCGAATGCGCGCTCATCGCCGCGCGCGCCGCCGATGAGAAGAAGGCCACCGACATCATGGTGCAGGAGGTGCGCGATCTTATCGGCGTAACCGATTACTTCGTGATTGCAACCGCGTCGAACAACCGCCAGGTCGAGGCTATCATCGACGAGATCGAGGAGGCTGTTCGCACGCAGGGCCACCTGAAGCCCCTGCATCGCGAGGGAACGCAGGACGGCACCTGGTCGCTGCTCGACTACGGCAGCTTCGTCGTGCACGTGTTCCAGCCCGAAACGCGCGACTACTACCGACTGGAGGCGCTCTGGAACGACGCGCCCGTGGTGGATCTGGCGAAGGAAGCGGGCCTGACCGAGATCGAGTATTCCGATCGCATTGCGAAGATGCTCGGGCGCAACTAGCGGTCGTCCACACGCCATACGGCTTATAGCGAGAAACGGGGCTTCGGCCCCGTTTCTCGTTGACCAGGCTGTTTCGATGCGCGCTGGATGCGCGTGGGAAACGTGTTGGATTTTCGCGCGGTCCGCGCTGGATTCGCGTCAGGAGCGCGCTGGATTATTGCTGGGAAGCTGCTGGATCCGCGGCAGGTCGGGTTGGATCCTTGTCGGATATGCGCCATCTGCGCGCTAGATTGCCTCGCTATGCTTTTGCCAAGGTGCTTGACGCGGCAAGTTGTATCCTATAAGATACAAAGGAGCAAAGATGGCAGACGGTTCTGTTCAGGTTTTCAGCACGGCGACGTTCGCTCGGTGGCTCAGGCGGTTGAAGGACGAAAGCGCTCGCGTGGCCATTCTTGCGAGGATCGCTCGCCTGGAGGACGGGCTTTGGGGCGATGTCCGCTCGATCGGGGATGCGGTGGTCGAATTCCGCGTCATGCAGGGGCCGGGCTATCGTTTGTACGGCATGCGGCATGGGTGCAAGGTCGTTCTGCTTTTGTGTGGCGGAGACAAAGGGTCTCAGCGTTTCGATATCGCGCGAGCGAAGCGGCTTGCTCGGCGCATACGGCAGGAAGGGGCTTTCGATGAAGAATCCGTTTAGACGGCCGCTAAAGGTCAAGGAGTTTTGCGTTTCCGACTATTTGGACTCCGAGGACGCGATCGCATCGTACCTCACTGCCGCGCTGGCCGAGGGCGATCCCGAGTTCTTCCAAAGGGCTCTCGGCGACGTGGCGAAGGCGCGCGGAGGAATGGCGCAGGTAGCACAGCAGGCAGGGGTCGGTCGCGAAAGCTTGTACAAGTCGCTATCGGCGGAGGGCAACCCGCGGTTCGGCACCGTTGTCGACGTGCTTTCGGCTCTTGGCTTCAAGCTTGAGGTTGTTCCTGACGCATAGGCCGGCCGGAAACGATTGGAAGCGGTGCGGTTTACGCATGGCTTTTTTCGGTAGTCGTCCGCAGCGCCTTCGGAAGGGGAAGGGCTGCTCCTAATGCGGCTGCGGCGATCATCACCACGACGCCTTTCACCGGGAAGCACAGGAACAGCAGCAGCACGGTCATGAGCGGTTGGCGCATGACGCCGCCGACGAGCGCTGCCGTGCAGGTGCACAGGCAGAACACGGGGTCGGCTCCCGTGAGCGTAGCCATGCCGTAGCCGATGGAGACGCCGGCGAAGATGACGGGGAAGAAGTGTCCGCCGCGCCAGCCGAAGCGGATGCACAGGGGCGTGACGGCCACTTTCACGAATCCCGTCGCAAGCAGCGTGACCGCTCCCATGCTCATCCAAACTTCGTTAAGCTGCTCGGTTTGCACTTCGCCGGCGAACATCGTGAACGGCAACGCGATGCCCATGGTTGCAAGGACAAGCCCCGCGATGATCGCTTTCAGCACCGGGCGATCTCCCATCTTGTCCGACGCCTGCTTGAAGCAGCCGTCGAACGCGCAGAACAGCCACCCGCCTGCCGCGCCGATCAAGGCAAGCGGCAGAAACCAGACCGCTTCGGTTGCGCCGACGTGGATGTCGCTGTAATGCGGAAGCGACATACCCCCGCCGAACAGCGACGACAAGCCCATAAGCGCGCCGAGCGCGCCCGCTATCGCGCAGAAGTACACGACCAGCTTCGAGGTTTTCGGAAGGGTGATGGTCTGCTCGGACCCTTCGGGCTCTCCGCCGTACAGCGGTGCGGCGAACCCGAACAGGGGTGCGGTGAATATGGCGGAAAGCGCAGCCATGGTGCCGACCGAGGTGAGCTGTTTGAAGTCAGATCCGAAGCGCTTCATGCGGTCGCCTACCCAGGTGCAAATGCCGGCGATCGCCCCGGTCAAGCCTGCTTCGGGGCCGACGGAGCCGCCGAAGAACAGCGGAAGAAGCGCCGCGATGGACATGGTTCCCAGCTTGTCGTATTCGTAGCGACCGTCTTGCTTCACTTTGGCCATGACCTCGTTGAGATCTTCCGGGTAAGGGCCGAAGCGCTTGGCGAACAGGCCGATGATCAATCCTCCCACCAGGCAGGCCGCCAGGGGGAAGTACGGCCCGAAATGCGCGGGCATCTTCTCCCATATAAAAGAGATGCCCAGGTTCATGACGAAGAGGAGAAACCACACGAACGCTCCCGCTATGGCGCCGGTCACGATGACCGACGCGACGAACAGGAAACGGTTTGCGAACTTCGCTGCCTTCACGATGGACTCCTAACGCGTGGCGATGTCTCGGGCGCAGGGCAGGCCGTGCGCGCCTTGCGCCGTTTGCACGGCGCGCACGATGGCGCCCTGCATGGCTTCGGTGGCCAGCATGGCCACCAGGTCGTAGTCGGCCTCTGCTTCGCACGAGGAGAACGTGAACACGGTGTCGCCGTCGCCGGACGTGTGGACGGGCTTGATGGCCCGGGCGTACGCGTCGTGGACGGTGGACGATACTTTGGTGGCCTGCGCCTTGGTTATGCGGGCGTTCGTGAGGACCAGTCCGATGGTGGTGTTCGGGCAGGGCCCTTCGCTTGGGACCGCGCGGCTTCCGTCGTCTTGGACGCGGCTTGCAAGCTCGGTCAGTGCATCGAGCGGCTCCATGACAAGGCCGTTGGCTCCTCGGCATCCGGCGATCCAGGTGCCGTCGCTTTCGCAGACGTTGCCGAGCGCGTTCACGGCGACGATGGCCACCGCCACCACGTCTCCCATGCGCAGCCCGCAGATGCCCAGCCCCGCCTTCATGGCCCGATCGCCGCCCAGGAGCTTCCCGACCGTGGCCCCGCATCCGGCGCCGACGTTTCCTTCTTCAAGCGGCTCGGTTGCTTTACGCTCGAAAGCTGCGCGGGCGGCGGCGCGGCCCATGGCCGCATCGGGATGCGCGTTTTTGCCTACGAGCAGGTCGAACAGGCATGCTCCGCATACGATCGGCACCCGCGCGCTTTCGACGGGAAAGCCGATCCCGCGTTCCGCCAGCTCCTCCATCACGCCGGTCGATGCGGCTAGGCCGAAAGCGCTGCCGCCCGAAAGGACAACGGCGTGCACGGCTTGGATCATGTTCTCCGGCTTGAGCAGATCGGTCTCGCGCGTGGCGGGACCGCCTCCGCGCACATCGACGCCGCAGACGCCTCCTTCGGGCGCGATGACCACGGTGCAGCCCGTTGCCGCAGCGGCATCGTGCGCGTGGCCGCACAAGAACGCGGGCAGGTCGGAAAGGGAAGCGGGCTGGAGCATAGCGGTTCCTTCCTGAGGAGACTGGTCATGCAGTAGTCGCATTGTACACCGTTGAAGGAGCCTTCGCTGCCGAAGGGCGCAACCGGGCCGCACCGGCTTCGGCTTGCCGGTGGAAAGATGCCGGGATCGAACTTATGTCGGCTTGCGGCGCCCTCTTCGCAGTGATACGGTGGAAACCCTTTCAAACCGCTGCATCCCTCCCTTACGATGGGAGTGATTCGCATGCCAGATTTTCTGACCAAGACCGCTTGTCGCGGACGTCGTCCGCAGCGATTCGTCTCGGCCCGCCACTACCGGCGCCCCGACCTCATTGCGAAGTTGCTGAGGGAGCGCCATGTTCCCCGGTTCATCGTTGCGCCCGAGGGATTCGGCAAATCGTTCGTAGCGCTGGAGTACGCGGAAACGGTTTTCCGGTTCGAGCACGTGTTTTGGATCGACGCGAAAAGCCCGTGCTTTTTGCGCGATCTCGATGACGGGCGCATTGCCAAGACGCTTTCTTCGGAAGACCGCGCTCCGTTCTTGGCCGTTGTCGAGGACGTGCCCTCGCTGGACCCCCAGCGCGTCGAGTTGCTGTCTCGTGAGGTGGACGCGCTGATCGACCGTGGCTGCGAGGTTCTGGTCACCTGCCTGCCCATGCGCGATGCCTTCCATGGGCAGCGGGACCGCCTCAAGCTGGGGGCCGCGGACTTGCTGTTGACCGATGCCGAGCTTGATGCTTTGCGCACGGCTGCCGAGCGCGAGGCCGAACCCGCCGCCCTCATGCCGACGGCTCGTCGCATCGCGACGCTTGTGTGGGGGACGCCCGACGATCGCGCAGCGTTTCTCGCGTCGGTTGCGAAAGAGGAGCTTCCCGCCGATTTGATGCTCCCCTTGTTTTCGATGCTGTGCCTGCAAAACGGCGCGCTTGCCGACCTTGCGGCGTTCGGTTCCTGCGAGGACGATTCGATTGCGATTTTGTCGGAGCAGTATCCTTACCTGGGAATCGATTGTAGGAAAGAACGCTTCGACGCCGCCTCTTTTTCGATGGACGAGCTGTCGGAGGCGTTTTCGCCGACATTGCCCGGCCTTGCGGAGAGGTCGGTGTTTTCCGACGCCGATGCGCTCGCGACGCACATTGCGGACGCGTTGCTGAAGCGCGAGCAGCTTGCGCGTGCGTGCGATGCGGCTCGCTTGCTGGCATCGCGCAAGGCGCGCGCGGTATGGTTGGCAAGCCGGGGCCGCGAGCTTTCCGACGGGGCCTGCCTGGTCCCCGCGTGCGACGTGTACCGCTCGCTCGGCGGGGAGAAAGCCGGTCTGGCCTGCTTCCTCGATGCCGCGGAGGCCGCGCGGCGCGCCTTGTTGGGGGATCGCGACTCAGCCTGCGCCGTTGCGCGACGGGTGAGCGGGTCTTCTGCCGCCGCGGTCGGATTGCGAGCCGCCGCGGCGCTCGTCTTGGGCCGATGCGCCGAAGAAGGGGAGCGCCGCCGCGCTATTCGCCTGGCCTCGTCGCTGGCCCTTGCTCCCGAAGCCGCGCGCGAGGATGACGGGTTTTTGCCGGATACGGACGGACGGTCTCTTGCGGCGGCAGCTGCCGTGCAGGACGCGCTTGAGACGTCGTGCACGGAAGGAGCGAAAGCGTGGTTGGCCTGGTACGAAGGCGGCGTTCGCGGGCGCATGATGGCCTATGCTGCAGCTTGGGTGCTCTCTTGCGCGGAGCTTGAAGCGCGCGCCGGGCGATCGCGGGCCGAGGCCTTGCCCTCGGAACCGGTCGACCAGGTGGCTGTCGTGGTGCGAGCGCGTGTTTCGACGCTTGCGCAGGACGCATTGCGGCTTTTCGACGGAATGGCGGGCGCGGGGCTCGAGCGCGCATGCGAAAGCGGAGCGGTGTCGGTGCCTTCCCTTGACGCGCGCTCGTCTTTGGCCGTGCGCCGCGTCGAGATGGCCCTGTTCTCCCAGCGCGCGGATCATGAGCGCATCGAGCGAGAGCGCGCCGAGCGCCGCTTCGTGTTCTCGGCCACCCATCCCGATGCGCTCAGCAGCCAGTCTTGCATGCCCGCGCCGTCTGCGGCCATCGGGGCGGCGCCGAGGCTCACGGTGAATCTGTTCGGCGGCTTGGACGTGCGCATAGGGGGCAAGCGGGTCGACGATGCGCTGTTCAGGAGGCAGAAGGTCAAAACGTTGCTGGCTCTTCTCGTGCTCAACCGGGGGCGCGAATTCTCGCGCGACAAACTGGTTTCGCTGCTGTGGCCGGAAAGCCCGCTGGAAGCGGCGCGCAAGAATTTCTACGGGGTTTGGAGCCTTTTGCGGCGTGCGCTCAAAACGCCGGACGGCACCTGTCCGTACCTGATTCGGCAGCAACGTGGACTGCGCCTTGATGCCGACCTGCTGGACAGCGACGTTGTTCAGTTGGACGACGTGTGCAACAAGCTGTTGTTCGAACAGCCGGGATACGGGGGGTGGGCATACTTGTTTTCGCAGGTGAACGACAGGTTCTCAGACGACATCCTTCCCAGCGAGAATAACAATGACGCCCTTGTGGGCAGGCGGGCCGAATGCCGCGACAAGCTGGTGGACGCCTTGGTGGCGGCTTCGACGCGGCTGGTGGGAGCGGGCGAAGTGCGCGAGGGGCTGTGGTTCGCCCGGGCTGCGCTGCAGCGCGACGGCGGGCGGGAGGATGCGTACGTGGCGCTCATGGAGGCCCAGCTGGGGGCGGGGCAGCGCAGCGCGGCGCTCGAGACGTACTTCGCATGCCGCCGCTACTTGGTGAACGAACTGGGCATCGATCCGTCCATCGAGACCACGCGCCTGTACCGCAGTATCATCGAGAGCGAAGAGGAGCTTGAATGACCGGCCGTCGACCGCAGGGGAAAACGCTGTTTCCGCAGCCCCGCGCGTTGTCGCCCGCATCGGGGCCGGCGGTGCGAAAATGCTGTTGAGATTATTGACCGGCCGATGGCGGCGGGTTCGTTATGTTAGAGTGGTTCGTGCTGTATTCAAACGTTCGACCGCGCGACCGGCGCAGTTCCGGCCGCGAAAAGGATGGCGCATACATGGCTGGATTCCTATCCAAGCTGCTAACGCTCGGTGAGGGCAAGCAGATGAAGAATTACGAGGCGACCGTAGCCAAGGTCAACGCCCTCGAGACCCAGATGCAGGCGAAGACCGACGAAGAGCTGCGCGCGCTTACCGCCGCTTTCCGCGAGCGCGCTCAAGGAGGAGAAGACCTCAAGAGCCTGCTGCCCGAGGCGTTCGCCACCGTGCGCGAAGCGTCCGTGCGCACGTTGGGCCTGCGGCATTTCGACGTGCAGTTGATCGGCGGCATGGCCTTGAATGACGGCCAGATCGCCGAGATGAAAACCGGCGAGGGCAAGACCCTCGTTTCCACGTTGGCCGGCTACTTGAACGCCCTTTCGGGCAACAACGTGCACGTGGTCACCGTGAACGACTACCTGGCCCGGCGCGACAGCGAGTGGATGGGGCAGGTGTACCGCTTCCTCGGCATGGAGGTGGGCCTCATCCAAAACGGCATGCGCCCGGACAAGAAGAAGCCCGCGTACTTGGCTGACGTCACGTACGGCACGAACAGCGAGTTCGGCTTCGACTACCTGCGCGACAACATGGTGACCCGTGCGGAGGCTCGCGTGCAGCGCGGGCATCATTTCGCCATCGTCGACGAGGTGGACTCCATTCTCATCGACGAGGCGCGAACCCCGCTCATCATCTCCGGCGCGGGCACGCAGGCGGCCGAAACGTACAACAAGTTCGCCCGCGTCATGGCCGGCCTTCGCCTTGACGAGGACTTCGAGATGGACGAGGCGAAGAAGACCATCAACGCCACGGAGAGCGGCCTTGAGAGAATCGAGGCCATGCTGGGGATCGACGACATCTACGCCGACCCGTCCGGGCAGCTTCCGAACCACCTCCAGCAAGCCTTGAAGGCCCAGTTCCTGTTCCATCGCGACGTGGATTACGTGGTGGTGAACGGGGAAGTGAAGATCGTCGACGAGTTCACGGGCCGCATCATGGAGGGACGGCGCTATTCCGAGGGCCTGCATCAGGCGCTCGAGGCGAAAGAGCGCGTCCTCGTGCGCGAGGAGAACCAGACGCTGGCCACCATCACGCTGCAGAACTACTTCCGCCTGTACGAGAAACTGTCCGGCATGACCGGTACGGCCATGACCGAGGACGCCGAGTTCCGCGAGATCTACAAGCTGCCCGTCGTGGCCATTCCGCCGAACCGCCCGGTTGCTCGAAAGGACGAGAACGACCTGATCTACCGCACGGTGGAGGCGAAGTTCAACGCCGTGGCCGACGACGTTGCCGAGCGCAACGCGAACGGTCAGCCCTGCCTTATCGGCACGGTGTCCATCGAAAGCTCCGAGAAGCTGTCGCGCCTGCTGGACAAGCGCGGCATCGCGCACGAGACCCTGAACGCGAAGAACCACGAGCGCGAAGCCCATATCATCGCGCAGGCGGGCCGCGTAGGCGCCGTGACCATTGCCACGAACATGGCGGGTCGCGGTACCGACATCCTTTTGGGCGGCAATCCCGACGTGATGGCCGACGACGTTCTGCGCGCGCGGGGCTTCGACCCCGAGCTGGACGCCGATGCCGAGGTGGAAGAGGGCAAGCCGCCCGCGCCTACCGCCGAGCAGCGAGCGGATGCGCTCGCCGAGGCCAAGCGGGTTTGCGCCAAAGAGCACGACGCCGTGATCGCTGCGGGCGGCCTGACCGTCATCGGCACCGAGCGCCACGAGTCCCGGCGTATCGACAACCAGCTGCGCGGCCGCGCCGGCCGTCAGGGCGATCCGGGCGTGACGCAGTTCTACCTGTCGCTCGAAGACGACCTCATGCGCCTGTTCGGCGGCAACCGCATGGACTCCATCGGGCGCATGATGGAGAAGACCGACATGCCCGACGACATGCCCATTCAAGCCGGCATGGTGTCGAAGGCCATCGAGGGCGCGCAGCGCCAGGTGGAGAGCATGCACTTCGCCGCTCGTAAGAACGTGCTTGAGTACGACGACGTCATGAACCTGCAGCGCGCGGCCATTTACGGAGAGCGCAACGCCATCTTGGACGGCAAGGACATGGACGAGCGCATTCCCCAGATCGTGAGCGACGCGGCGGAGGCCGCGGTGCAGGAGAACTGCCCCGCCAAGGCTCCCAGCGACGACTGGGACAGCAAGGCCGTGGAGGCGTGGGCCGCCAACATGACGGGCCGCGACGACTTCCGCGTAAGCGAAGTCGACCACGACGACGATCCGGCGGTTCTGGCCGAAGGCTTGACGGACTACCTCGAGCGCGTGTACGACGAGAAGTCCGAGCAGTTGGGCGAGTCGGTCATGAAGATGCTCGAGAGCCAGGTCATGCTGCGTATCATCGATACGCGCTGGATGGCCCATCTGCAGGAGATGGATTACCTGAAGGCCGGTATCGGCTTGCGCGCGTTCGGTCAGCGCGACCCCCTGGTCGAGTACAAGAACGAAGCGTACAACGCCTTCCAAAGCCTGACGGCGGGCATGTACGAAGACTACCTGCGCACGCTCTTGCGTCTTCAGGTGGCCGTGAAGCAAGACCAGCCCGAACTGGCCGAGGAAAAAAGCCCGCTTGACGGCAAGGTGAGCTATTCGTCGCCCGAGCAGGTGCTCGAGGAAACGGGCGTCGCAGCGGCGCGCAGGCAGGCTGCGGCTTCTGGAGCTCCGGCTGCCGACGACCAGCCGGCAAGGCCTCCCAAGCCTGCGGCGGCCAAGCCGCAAACCTACGTCAAGGACAAGGACGATCCCTTCGCCGACGTAGGACGCAACGACCCGTGCCCGTGCGGCTCGGGCCTTAAGTACAAGAAGTGCCACGGTAAGAATCTGTAGGAACATGGCTGATAGAGACTTGAAAGACTTAGAGCAGGTGGCCCGTCGCGTGGAAGACGCGCGCGGGTACCTGCACATCGAAGACAAAACGGCGGAGCTCGAAAAGCTCGATGCCGAGATCGCGTCGCCGGGCTTTTGGGACGACGCGTCCCATGCCCAAAGCGTGTCGAAGCAGGCCAGCGTGCTGCGCGACACGATCGGCGAGTACGACGAAGCGGCGGCCCTTCTAGAGGACGCGCGCGCCGCGTTCGAGCTGGCCGCGGAAGACGAGCTGTTCGCCGACGAGGCCCAATCCGCGCTCGACGCGCTCGACGGCATGCTGGACAAGCTGGAGATCAGCTCGTGGTTCTCCGAGCGCTTCGACGGGGGAGACGCCATTTTGACGGTGAACCCCGGGTCGGGCGGCTTGGAAGCCCAGGACTGGACCGAGATGCTGTATCGCATGTACGCCCGCTACGCCGAGGGCAAAGGGTGGAAGGTCACCGTGCTCGACGTGGTTCCGGGCGAGGGCATCGGACTGGACAAGGCCACCATCCAGGTGGAGGGCCGCAACGCTTTCGGCATGCTGAAAAGCGAAAACGGCGTGCATCGTCTGGTGCGCATCAGCCCAACCGATGACAAGAAGCGCCGACACACCACGTTTGCCGGCGTGGAGGTGCTTCCGGTGCTTCCCGACGACATCGAGGTGGATCTCAATCCTTCCGACGTGCGCGTGGACGTGTACCGATCGAGCGGCCCGGGCGGTCAGTGCGTCAACACCACCGACTCGGCCGTGCGCCTCACGCACGTGCCCACCGGCATCGTGGTCACGTGCCAGAACGAGAAATCCCAGCTGCAGAACAAGGAAGCCGCGTTTCGCGTGCTGAAGGCGAAGCTTTACGAGCGCGAAGAGCAGAAGCGGGCTCAGGAGCTGGCCGAACTGCGCGGCGAGCGCATGGACTCCACGTTCGGCAGCCAGATTCGCAATTACGTGCTGTATCCCTATCAAATGGTTAAAGACGTCCGCAGCGGCATCGAGACCGGCAACGTGGACGCGGTCCTCGACGGCGATCTGGACGAGTTCGTGGTGGGCTATCACCGTTGGAGAGTGTCCCAATAATGAAAGGAACAGGAATGACCGAGCTTGAACGGCGGGCGAACGAGATGCGCAAGGACATCGTGCGCATGATCGCGGAAGCGGGCAGTGGGCACCCGGGCGGGTCGCTCTCGTGCGCCGACATCCTATGCGCGCTGTACTTTGGAGGCGTCCTCGAGCACGACTCCCAGAATCCCGACGACGAAGCGCGCGATCGCTTCATCCTGGCGAAAGGCCATGCTGCGCCGGCGCTCTACGCCGTGCTCGCGCATGCGGGCTACTTCCCGCGCGAGGAGCTGCTGACGCTGCGCAAGCTGGGGGGCCGTTTGCAGGGCCATCCCGATTCCAGCTTGGTTCCCGGCGTTGAGGTGTCCACCGGCTCGCTCGGCCAGGGGCTGTCCGTTGCGGCGGGCGCTGCCGCCGGCTTGAAGCTTGACGGGAAGGACCAGACGGTGTTCGCGCTTCTCGGCGACGGCGAGTGCCAGGAGGGCCAGGTATGGGAAGCCGCCATGTTCGCGGCTCACCGCAATCTGGACAACCTGGTGGCCATCGTGGACCGCAACTGCCTGCAGATTGACGGCGACACGGCCGACGTGTGCGATCCGGGCGATCTGGTGGCGAAGTTCCAGGCGTTCGGTTGGGACGCGCGCGAGGTCGACGGACACGACATCGACGCCCTCGTCGAAGCGCTTTCGGCTGCGAAGGCAGATCGTCAGGGCAAGCCCCATGCGTTCATCGCTCGCACGGTGAAGGGCAAGGGCGTGTCGTTCATGGAGCATCAAGCGGGTTGGCACGGCAAGGCGCCGTCGCCCGAGCAGACCGAGGCCGCGTTGGCCGACTTGGCGGCGCTGGAGGAGAAGGAGGCCTGCCGTGGTTAAGCTGGCAGACGAAACGCAGTCCCAGGTCAAGCGCGCAACGCGCGCAGCGTACGGAGCGACGCTTGCAGAGCTTGCCGGCGAGGGCTTGCCGGTTGTTGCCGTGGACGCCGACCTGACGGGTTCGACCACCACCAAGAAGCTGGCCGACGCTGGCTTTGAGGATCGCCTGTTCAACTGCGGCATCGCCGAGCAGAACATGGTCGACGTGGCGGCGGGCCTGGCCATCACGGGGCACGTGGCCTACACGGGCTCGTTCGCCGTGTTCGGCACGGGCCGCGCTTACGACCAGATCCGCAACACCGTGTGCTACAGCAAGCTGGACGTGAAGATCGCCCCCACGCATGCGGGCATTTCCGTCGGACCCGACGGCGGCAGCCACCAGATGCTCGAGGACGTCTCGCTCATGCGCGGGCTTCCCAACATGCGCGTGCTGGTGCCGGCCGACTATGCGGCGGCGCGCGCCGCGATCCGCCTGGCCGCGACCACGCCCGGCCCGGTCTACGTGCGCATGGGCCGCGCGTCCGTCCCCGCCGTCTACGCCGACGGCGTAGAGCTTGAGCTGGGTCGCGCCTACGTGCTGCGCGAAGGATCCGACGCCACCATCGTGGCGTGCGGCGTCGAGGTCGAGCAGACGCTCAAGGCGGCGGACATACTCGCTGAAGAGGGCGTTCAGGTCGAGGTCATCGATGCGTTCAGCGTCAAGCCCCTCGACGAGGAGACCGTCGTGGCGTCCGCGGCGAAGACGGGCCGCGTGGTGGTGGCCGAGGAGCACAGCGTCTACGGTGGCTTGGGATCGGCTGTCGCGGAGGTGCTTGCGCGCACGAATCCGACGCCGGTCGAGTTCGTGGGCATGCGCGATCAGTTCGGCAAATCGGGCGAGTTCGAGGAGCTTCTTGACTACTTCAACCTGGGTTCGCGGGCGATTGTCGAAGCTGTGAAGAAGGTTATGGCCCGATAGCGGTTCTGCTAGAATCAGGCCGTCTCAGTACATCACTATTTGAACGGAGCATTCTGTGACGAACGACATCAGCCAAGGGGTTCCGCCGCGCCCGCAGCGGCGCGGCGGTGCCCATGCGGCGCCGGTGCGGCAAACTGCGTCGCAGCTGTCCGCGTCGCTGCCGGTGCTGGAAGTCGATGACATTCCCCAGCAAACGGGCACCCCGGTCATCACGTTCGACCATGTGACGAAGGTGTACCCCGCGCAGCCGAACAAGCCGGCTCTCAACGATATCTCCCTGCAGATCTACGCGGGCGAGTTCATCTTCTTGGTAGGCCATTCCGGTTCGGGCAAGTCGACCTTCATCCGCATGCTCATTCGCGAGGTGAAGCCCACGCAGGGTCATATCTACGTGGCTGACGAGGACCTGTCCACCATGCGCAACTGGCGTGTGCCGTACTTGCGCCGCAACATCGGATGCGTGTTCCAGGACTTCAAGCTCCTGCCGAACAAGACCGTGTTCGAGAACGTTGCGTTCGCCCTTGAGGTAATCGGCAAGAGCCGTCACGTCATCAAAACGCAGGTCCCCGAGGTTTTGCGCCTGGTGGGCCTGCAGGACAAGCTCAACAAGCGCCCCGATCAGCTTTCCGGCGGCGAGCAGCAGCGCGTGTCCATCGCGCGCGCCATCGTGAACCGCCCGCCGCTGCTCATCTGCGACGAGCCCACGGGAAACCTGGACCCGCAGACCTCGCGCGGCATCATGGACCTGCTTGAGCGCATCAACCGTACGGGCACCACGGTGCTCGTTGCCACGCACGACCGCGAAATGGTCGACAACATGCGTCGTCGCGTTATCGCGCTCGACCGCGGCAACCTGACCCGCGACCAGGATAGGGGGGTGTACGGTTTCGATGTCTAGTTTCTTCTACTTCTTGCGCGAGTCGCTCACCGGCTTCACGCGTAACCTTTCAACGGCACTGGGCTCCATCGTCACCATCTTCCTGTCGCTTCTGATCATCGGCATTTTCTTCGTTGCCGGCCTTGTGGTCGAAAACGTGGTTTCGTCGGTCGAGAACGAGGTGTCCATCACGGCGTATGTGGCCGACGACGCTCCCGAAGCCGACATCCAGAGCGTTTCGAGCTACGTCAAGGGTCTTGAGGGCGTGGCCTCGGTTGGGTTCACGACGAAAGACCAGGCGCTCGAGAAATTCCGCTCTACGTCGAGCTCCGACATCATCGACACGCTCGACGGGCAGAACCCCTTGCCGGCTTCGATCGACATCGAGCTGTCCGACCCGCAGTTGGTCGAGCAGGTTGCCTCGTCGCTGCTGGGCAATACGACGTACCAGAAGATCAGCGAGGATCCCAGCGATCCTGCCGATTCCGTCAAGTACGGCGAGAAGACGGTCGAGCGGCTGTTCGCTCTGACCAACTACGTGCGCTACGTGGGCATAGCCCTGGTTGGCTTGCTCGTGTTCATCGCGCTCGTGTTCATCAACAACACCATTCGCCTTGCCATTCTTGCCCGTCGCAAGGAGATTGCCATCATGCGCTTGGTGGGTGCGTCGAACGGCTTCATCCGCGGGCCCTTCCTCATGGAAGGCGCGCTGCACGCTATCATCGGCTCGCTTTTGGCGGTCGGGTGCTTGGAGCTGCTTCGCAACTTCGCGTTGCCGCGCCTGCAAAGCGCGCTCATGTTCTTGAACTTCGACATCTCCTTGAACATGTTCCTGCTCATCTATGCGGTGCTGATCGTTTCCGGCCTGTTCATCGGCTTGGTCGGCTCTGCATTGGCTATGCGTCGCTACCTCAAGGTGTAGCGTTTCGCGTGGAAGGTCATGGCGAAGCATACTGACAGTTCGAAGATTGCCGCGTCCGCGCGTAAAGCGCGGGCGCGCAACGTGCGCCTTATCAAGGCGTTCTCTTTCTTTGCCGTAGTGTGCCTGGCGTTTGTCGGCGGCTTTTTCGTGCGCGGCGAAATTCCCTTGCTGGAGTCCTTGGGGATGGGCGGGCTTCCCGGAGATTCCCAAACCTCGTTGAGAAGCGACTCGTCGCGCGACGCGTACGGATCGTTGGGCGCGCGCGTCGGCGAAGTGGAGGACATCCTCAAAAACGACAGCTTGGACTCCTACGATCTTGATACGGCAACCTCGAACGTGCTCGAGGCGTTCGCCAAGACCACGCAGGATCCGTACCTGCGCTACTACGATGCGAACCGCTATGCCGCGCTTATGAAGGACAGCGCGGGAAGCTATGCGGGCATCGGCGTGCTGTTCTCGGAATACAACGGGCGCGCGTACGCCGTGGACGTGTTCGAGGGTTCCGCTGCTCAGGCCGCCGACGTGCGCCAAGGCGATTTCGTCGTGGCCATCGACGGCGATCGCGATCATGACTGGACCACCACGGAAGTGGCTGCGGCCCTGCGTCGCGACGAAGGGGAGGACGCCGTCATAACCTGGCGGCGGGCCGCGTCCCTTGAAGACGAAGGCGGCGAGGAATTCACTACCACGCTTTCGTGCTCGAGCTACACCGTGAAAAACGTCGTCACCGAGCTTTCGGGTTCCGTGGGCTACATCCAGCTCAAGCAGGTTACCCAGAACGCGTCCAGCTTGGTGAGCAGCGCGATTTCCGATCTGGAATCGCAAGGGGCGCTTTCGTTCGTCCTGGACATCCGCGACAATCCCGGCGGCTTCTTGACTCAGTCGGTGGACGTGGCCAGCTTGTTCGTGAAGAGCGGCACCGTGGTCAAGATCCAGACGAAGGAAGCCGAGGAAACCACGAAGAACGCGAACGGCACCATTGCGACCGACAAGCCCCTTGTGGTGCTGGTCAATGGGAACACGGCGGCTTCCGCCGAGGTGCTGGCCGCCGCGCTCAAAGACAACCAGCGTGCTACGCTCGTGGGATCGACCACCCTCGGGAAGGGTTCGGTCCAGGTCACGCGCGACCTCAGCTTTGGCGGAGCGCTTCGCTACACCGCCGCGTACTACAAGAGCCCGCTCGGCCACAACATCGACCAGGTGGGCGTGGTGCCCGACATCGCGGTGGGTCTGTCCGAAGGGGTCGATAATCAAAAGGCGCTTGCCATCGAAACCGCTCAGTCGCTTGTGAGGGAGTAGAGCCGTGGCTCGTTCCCGTTCGCATACGCGGCGCGCACCCCGCGCTCATCCTCGAGGCGTCCTGATGGTTCGCGCGGGCGGCTTCGGCTTCGTGCAGACCGCTGAGGGCGAGTTCTTTGTGCCGGAGTCGAAGATGGCGGGCGCGTTCGACGGCGATCTGGTGGAGCTGGCCCCTCTCCCCGCGCCGAAGGGCGGTGGAAAGCAGCCGCACGAGCGGCACGGATCCCCTGCGACGGAGAAGCCGGCTGCGCGCGTGCTGCGCGTGATCGACCGCGCGCACGATACGCTGGTGGGCCGCTACGAGGTAGCCGAACCTTTCGGCGTCGTGGTTCCGGAGGATACGCGCATCCCCTACGACATTTTCACGATGCGCTCAGAATACCCTGGTATCGAGGACGGCTCGCTTGTCCGCGTGCGCATCTCCACGTTTCCCTCCCGTAACACGGCGGCGACGGGGGTTATCGAAGAAGTGCTCGGCAAGGCCGACGAGGAGGCCGCGGCGATAGATTTGGTGATCGCGCGGCACAAGCTCGAGACGACGTTTTCCGAAGGCGCGCTTTCGGAGGCGCGCGCTGCGACGGTCGACGAGGATGCCGCGCTGGCCGAAGGGTACCGCGATCTGCGCGAGCGCTTCACGTTCACCATCGACCCTGCGGATGCGCGCGACTTCGATGATGCGATCTCCTTGGATCCTGTCGTTTTGACGAACGGCGAAATCGTGCTGAGCCAACCGGCGCGCCGGGAGGAAGCTCCTCGCGGCATGCGGTTCGTGGACGGGCGCGGGGCGGAGGCCGTACGCTGGCGGTTGGGCGTGCATATCGCGGACGTTTCGCATTACGTGCCGTGGAACTCGTCGCTTGACCTGGATGCGCGGCGCCGCGCAACAAGCGTGTACCTGGTCGATCGGGTGATTCCGATGCTGCCGGAGGAGCTGTCGGGCGATCTGTGCTCGCTGCGCCCGAACGAAGTGCGGCGCTCGATGACGGTCGATCTGTACCTCGACGACGATGCGCGGTTGGTTTCGTACGATCTGTACCCCGCCCTTATTCGCTCGAACGCGCGCTTGTCGTACGACGAGGCGCAGGACATGCTCGACGCCCAGACCGAAGCCGACGACCAGCTTGCCTGGCGCCTTGCCCGTCTTTCGCTCATTGCGCACAGGCGCTCGGCGGCGCGCGAAGCGGCGGGAGGGCTGGACTTCGACACGGTGGAAGCACGCGTGCGCCTCGATCGGGAGGGGCATCCCGTTGCCATAGACCTCAGGCGCAAGACCGACGCGACCTCGCTGATCGAAGAGGCGATGATCTTCGCGAACGAAACAGTGGCTCGCCACTTGGAGGACGCTCGGTTCCCGAGCTTGTTTCGCGTGCACGAGCAGCCGTCGTCCGACAGCCTGGCAGCTCTGATCCCGGTGTTTCAGGAGTTCTCGTGGTTCGACCTGGTCGATCAGGACAAGCTGGTGGCGGGCGACCCCCGGGTGCTGCAGCAGATTCTTCAGGCCAGTGCTTCCCGCGCGGAAGGGGAGCTGGTCTCGTCGCTGCTGCTTCGTTCCATGAAGCGGGCGGTTTACCGGCCCGCGTGCGAGCCCCACTACGGGCTTGCCAGCAGCGCGTACGCGCATTTCACGTCCCCTATCAGGCGCTATCCTGATCTGGTGGTGCATCGCATGCTGAAGGCGCAGCTGACGAAGCGGTCGGAGCGATTCGATCAGGAGGTTGCGGCGCTTCCCTGGATAGCCGAGCATTCCTCGGATATGGAGCGTGTGGCCGAGAAGGCGGCGCGCGAATCCCAGGAAATCAAAATCATCGAGTACTTGCAGGCGTTCGTGGGCCAGTCGTTTTCCGCCGTGGTGTCGGGCGTGGCCACGTACGGGCTGTACGTGCGGTTGGACAACACCGCCGAAGGTTTGGTGCCCGTGAGGAACCTGGGGCCTGAGTACTTCGCGTTCGATCCGGTTCAGCATCGCCTGACCGGTCAGGATACGGGCGCAACCTATCGCTTGGGGCAGCGCCTTGCCGTGGTTTTGACGTCCGCCGACCCGCGCGCCAGGCGGCTGGATTTCCGCCCCGTTCAACAAGGGCGGTAGCCGGGGCTATGGGGCGCATGAGGGAGACGGCGCAAGCTATGGCGCGCCAGATGCACAGCAACAAGAGAACGTTCGCCGTGTACGTGGTGCTGCGCTTGATCGTGGTCGCGTGCGCGGCCTCCGCGCTCGTTTTCGGCAATTACGAGGCGTTCTTTCTCTGCCTTCTCACGCTGGTGCTGTTCTTGGTGCCCGCGTTCGTTGAAGTGAACTTCAGCATCACCATCCCCGAAACGCTCGAAGTGATCATCGTGCTGTTCATTTTCGCTGCCGAGATCTTGGGCGAGCTTCTGCATTTCTATACCATCTTTCCGTTTTGGGATACGCTTCTGCATACGTTCAACGGGTTTCTAGCTGCTGCGATCGGGCTTGCTCTCGTGTCCATCCTCAATCGATCGGACCGCATCGCCTTCTCGCTCTCGCCGTTTTTCTGCGTGGTGGTGGCGTTTTGCTTCTCGATGACCATCGGCGTGCTTTGGGAGTTCTTCGAATTCGGCATGGATCGGGTGTTCGGCCTGGACATGCAAAAGGATGCGGTGGTCACCAGCATCGCGAGCGCGCTCTTGGATTCCACGGGATCGCAGCACCCTGTGCGCATAGACGGGATAGAAGAGGTTGTCGTGAACGGTCAGGAGCTTGGGGTAGGGGGCTACCTTGATATCGAGCTTATGGACACGATGGAGGATCTGTTCGTGAACCTGATCGGCGCGATCGTGTTCTCGGTTATCGGGTACCGCTACCTCAAAAGCAAGGGTTCGGGATCCATCGTCAAAAGGCTTGTTCCGTGGCCGAGTTCGTCCGGCGGTCGCCGAGGCTCCGATTGCTGATCGAGTATTCGCTTTGATGATCAAAGCGAATACGGTATGATGCGGGCATCGACGGCGCGGGAAGGGGACGGCTATGGAAACGGCACATGGATCGAGCGACCTTGATCGATCTTTTTCGAGCAGGCCTCGGGCAGGGGCCGACGATGCCGTGCGCGCACGTCGGCAAGAGATCGACGACCTGCTGTCGGGCACGTTCAACTCCATCCTGCGCATCGAAGAGCGATCTTTGGACAACCGTTTGACGCAGGGGCTCACCATTACCGAAGTGCACACCATCGTGGCCGTGGGCCTTCACGAGCACAGTCCGATGAACGTGGTTGCCGCGCGCCTGGGCGTGACGCTGGCAACGCTGACCACGGCCGTTAACAAGCTGGTCAAGAAGGGTTTCGTCGAGCGCGAGCGCGCGGAGGACGACCGGCGCAAAGTACTGGTCTCGCTTACGAAAAAGGGCCGTCAGGTGCTGCGCGCCCATAACCTGTTCCATCATCAGATGATCGACGAGGCGCTAGCCGATCTGAGCGAGGAAGAAGAGCGCGTGTTCGCCGTTGCCCTCGCGAAAGTCAAGGCATTCTTCGACGCGCAGGAGTAGCGCGCAGAAATCGTGGAGGGGCCGACAAGGCACTTGCAATCGAGGCGAAGTCTCCTTATCATCGTCTATGCCTAAATACTTTGATTATCAAACTAATTTGGAAGCGGAAGGATCAACATGGCTACGATCGACATCGTGAAAGACGTACTTGTGGAAAACCTCGACCTGGATGCCAACGGTATCGTCGAAGACGCCACGCTCGATTCGCTGGGCATCGATTCGCTTGACATGGTCGAGCTCATTTGCGATCTCGAGGAGAAGTGCGACGTCGAATTCGGCGAGCCGGAGGGCATCGAAACGGTGGGCCAGCTGGTCGCTCATATCGATTCCTTGAAGTAGAGGGGCTGAAGACGCGGGCCTTCGGGGCCCGCTTTTGGCATGACGAGCTAGTTCGAGAAAGAGGATCGGAGCATGAGAACGCGGGTAGCGGACACGTTGGGCATCGAGGTGCCCATCATCCAAGGAGCGATGGCTCGCATCGCCGACGCGAATCTGGCCGCAGCGGTCAGCGAAGCGGGGGGCTTGGGCATCATCGCATGCGGCGGCGCGCCGCTGTCGTGGATCGAGGAGCAGGTGGGCATCGCCCGCTCGAAAACCAACAAGCCTATCGGCGCGAACGTCATGCTCATGGATCCGAACGCTGCGGAGGTCGCCAAGCTTTTGACGGAGCTTGAAGTGGACGTTATCACCACGGGCGCGGGCAGCCCGGCGAACTACATGGATCTGTGGAAGGGCGCCGGCATCAAGGTGGTTCCCGTGATCGCCTCGAGCGCGCTCGCCGTGCGCATGGAGCGCCTGGGAGCCGACGCCGTGGTGGCCGAGGGCACGGAAGCGGGCGGCCATATCGGCGAGCTTGCCACGATGGCCCTCGTCCCGGCGGTATGCGATGCCGTTTCGATCCCCGTGATCGCGGCGGGAGGCATAGCCGACGGACGCGGGCTTGTTGCCGCGTTCGCCCTTGGGGCCGAAGGGGTGCAGGTGGGCACGCGCTTCTTGACCGTGGACGAGTGCTGCATCGCCGATGCCTACAAGGACAAGGTCATCGCTGCGAAAGATTCCGACACCATAGTCACGGGCCGCGGCAGCGGGCATCCCGTTCGCTGTTTGAAGAACAAGTTCGCGCGCACCGTGCGCAAGCTGGAAGGCGACGCTGCTGCGCACGGCGACGAGCTGGAGGCGATGTACGTGGGTTCGCTCAGGCGCGCCGTCGAGGGCGACGTGGACAACGGGACCATGATGGCGGGGCAGTCGGCTGCGCTCGTGAGCGAGCGCAGGACGGCAGCGGACGTGGTTGCTTCGATGATCGCCGAGGCGCAGGCTCTCGGCGGACTCGATCTTGAGGCGCTGGCGCAGTTGAACGCTCGGCGCGCACGCGTTCGGTAAGGGGTGCGCTGTGGCTGACACGCAATTCGCGGAAGGACCGCGTACCGGCGCGCCTTCGGTTCCGCGCATGCTTCCCGGGCGTCCCGTGTTCATGCTCTCGGGCCAGGGTTCGCAAAAGCCCGGCATGGGGGAGAGCCTTTTCGATCTTCCCGAAGTGGCCGAGGTGTTCTCCTGCGCGTCCGACGTGCTGGACTACAACGTAGCCGATCTGGTTTCGAATGCAAGCGCCGATCAGCTCAACGACACGCGCTACGCCCAGCCGGCGCTGTGCGCGCTGTCGATCGGCGCGGCGCGTGCGCTCGAAGCCCGCGGCGTGGAGCCGATCGCCGTGCTGGGCTTCTCGCTGGGCCAGGTGAGCGCGCTCGCCGTGTCGGGCATGCTGTCGGACGAGGCGACTTTCGCGTTCGTGCGCGAGCGGTCCCGCCTCATGGCCGAGGCGGCTGCCGCGCAACCGGGCGCCATGAGCGCTTTGCTCAAGGCCGACGAGGAGAGCGTGCGCGCGCTGTGCGCGGAATGCGCGCAGGGCGGCGTTCTGGTTCCGGCAAACTACAACTGCTCTGGCCAGATCGTTGTTTCCGGAACGCCGGAGGCGATCGAGCGCATCGAGGCCGCATGGGCCGACCAAGGGGGGCGCTTCTCGCGGTTGGCTACGTCCGGGGGGTTCCACAGCCCTTTGATGAGCGACGCCGCAGTCGAGCTCGCGCGGTACCTGGACGGCGTGGAGTTTGCCGAGCCTCGCGTGCCGCTCATTTGCAACCTGTCCGCCGCACCCCTGGACGCGGCGCGTGCGCGGACGCGTCTGGTCGAGCACTTGACCGGTCCCGTTCGCTTTCAGCAAAGCATCGAGGCGCTTGCAGCCGCCGGTGCGGACACGTTCGTCGAGGCGGGTTACGGCGGCGTGCTTGCGAACCTGGTGAAGCGCATCGATCGGAGCTTCACGCGTTGCTGCGTACAGGATCGAACGAGCCTTGAAGCGTGCGCGGCAACGTGCTGCGCCTCCGATTCCGAAGAGGAGACACTGTGACCAACCAACCCGAAACCCTGCGCCGAAGCGCGGTCGTTACCGGATCGAGCCGCGGAATCGGCCGTGCGGTGGCCGAAGAGCTGGCGTGCGCCGGCTTCGACGTGTGCGTGAACTGCTCGAGCGAACGCGGGCTTGCCGCAGCTCAGGAGCTGGCCGATGGTTTGGCCGACGAGTACGGCGTGCGCGCCGTTGCGGTGGCGGCGAACGTTGCCGATGTCGATCAGGCGCAAGGATTGATCGAGGCCGCCTATGAAGCGTTCGGGCGCGTGGACGTGCTGGTGAACAATGCGGGCATCACGCGCGACGGATTGCTGGTGCGCATGAAGGAGGAGGACTTCGATGCGGTTATCGATGTGAACCTCAAGGGTACGTTCAACTGCTGCAAAGCGGCGGCCCAGCGCATGATGAAACAGCGCTACGGTCGCATCGTGAACCTGTCGAGCGTGGTGGGCGTGGCCGGAAACGCGGGTCAGGCGAACTATGCGGCTTCCAAGGCGGGGGTTATCGGCCTGACGAAATCGCTCGCGCGCGAGCTGGCCGCCCGCAACGTCACGGCGAACGCGGTCGCCCCGGGCTTCATATCCACGGACATGACCGACGAGCTGTCGGACAAGCAGCGCGATGCGATTCTGGGACGCATCGCATCGGGACGCTTCGGCGAGCCGAAGGACGTTGCCGCGCTCGTTCGATTTTTGGCGAGCGAGGAGGCCGGTTACGTGACCGGGCAAGTTATCTGCATCGATGGAGGTATGTCGCTATGAGCAAGAACGCGAATTCGGGTGCCCAGGATATCGCCACGCGCCGTCCCGACGGCACGCATCGCGTGGTCATCACCGGCATGGGCGCGGTGTCTCCTGCCGGCGTCGGCGTAGAGGCGCTTTGGAACGCGGTCATGGGCCGCGCTTGCTGCATAGGTCCGATCGCGCGTTTCGACGCGACCGACCATGACGTGAGCATCGCTGCCGAGGTGCGCGATTTCGACGCGACCGAGCACGGCCTTTCCAAGAAGGAGGCGCGCCGTTTCGAGCGGTTCGTGCAGTACGCCATCGTCGCATCCGACGAGGCCATGGCTCAGGCGGGGCTCGATATGGAAGCGGAGGACGCCACGCGCATCGCGTGCGTGTTCGGAACGGGCATCGGCGGCATCGACGAGCTGCAAAGCGGGTTCTCCACGTTGGCCGAGAAGGGCCCCAAGCGCGTGAGCCCGCTGTTCATCCCCACGATGATCGGCAACATCGCCGCTGGCAACCTGTCCATTCGCTACGGTTTGCAGGGCGAGTGCCTGAACGTGGTGACCGCTTGCGCAACGGGGGCCCATTGCATCGGCACGGCCGTGCGCGACATCAGGCACGGCTACATCGACGCGGCGCTTGCCGGAGGCTCGGAAGAGTCCGTGTCTCCCATCTGCTTGGCTGGGTTCGCGAACCTGGGCGCGCTTTCGAAGTCGTCCGATCCTTGCAAGGCGTCGCTGCCTTTCGACGCGCGCCGAGCGGGCTTCGTGGCGGGCGAGGGCGCGGGCGCGGTGGTTCTGGAGTCGCTCGAACATGCGCTCGGGCGCGGGGCAACCGTGCTGGCCGAGGTCGTCGGCTTCGGTTCGACGGGCGATGCCTACCACATGACCGCTCCCGAGCCGAGCGGCGACGGCGTGGCGCGTGCGATGCTGCAGGCGCTTTCGGAAGGGGGCTTCGCGCCTGCCGACCTGGGGCATTTGAATGCGCACGGGACGGGTACGCCCGCAAACGACGCGACCGAGTCCAAGGCGCTTGCCGCCGTGTGCGGCGAAGAGCTCGCTCGTACGGTGCCGGTCACTTCCGTGAAGGGCACGACGGGCCATACGCTGGGGGCCGCGGGTGCGATCGAGGCTATCGTGTGCGCCCTGTCCGTGGCCGACGACTGCGTTCCTCCCACGGCCGGGTTCGCCGAAGCCGATCCTGCGTGCCCGGTGAACGTGGTGGTGGAGGCGAAGACGAACTACCCTCAGAAGGTGGCGCTTTCGAACTCGCTGGGCTTCGGCGGCCACAACGCCTCGCTGGCCATCTCGCCGTACCGGACCCCGCTGGCCTGACGGCCGTCGGAGCGCGAGACGCCTTGGCGTCTCGCGCGGGCGCATGGCGCGCAAAGAGCGCGCCGTTGAAAGGAGAACCTATGGATATCGAGTATCCCTGCGGCAAGGACGTCGTCGAGGCGGTGCTGCCGCACCGCGACCCGTTTTGCTGGGTGAGCCGAGTGACCTCCTGCAAGCCGGGCGTCGAAGTGACGGCCGAGCTTGACGTCGATCCCGGATTGGCGCTGTTCGCGGGCCATTTCCCGGGGCACCCGGTGCTGCCGGGCGTCATCATCATGGAGGCGCTTGCCCAGGCCGCCTCGTTCTGCGTGCTCGTAGAGCGCGGGGCCGAGGGGTCGATCGGGTTTTTGACGGGCATCGACAACGCGAAGTTTCGCCGTCAGGTGGAGCCGGGCGACACGCTTGTCTTGAAGGGGCGTATCGTGAAATCATCGTCTCGCTTGTGCGTGGCGGAGGTCGAGGCGAGCGTCGACGGCCAGGTGTGCGCGACGGCGACGCAGAAGTATGTGCTGGCAAAGGCCGAGGCGTAGCGCGCGACAGCGTCGCGTGTCCGGCAAGCGGAAGGTCGTTCGATGAAACAGCGTAAGCAGAACTACATCACCATCGCAACCGACGGGGCGATGCTGTCGCAGAGCGGTGCTATGCCGGCGGTCCGAGCGGCGGAGGGTTCCGCCGACGTCGTGTATCGCCTGACGCGCATGGCGGCCGAGGCGGCGGGAGCTTTCCCGGATGCTCCGAACGCGCTCGACGCGGTGGACGCGTCCGTTTTCTCCGAGGCTGTCGGCGCGGGCCGATGCGCTTCGGGGGTTGACGTCGCAGCTGATCGACCTGCTCCCGTGGCTCTTGTCATGGCCCGCGCGAAGACGGCGCGCCGCTTGTTTCCCGCGGTGGTCGAGGCCGGGTTCGCGGCGTGCGCGGCGTATACGCAGGATCGTCGCTACGACCCGCACGTGAAGGCGGCTGCGCTGAGCGTTTGCCTGGGCGAAAAGTATACGGACGCCCTGTTCAGCAACGCGCACGCCGTGTTGCAGGCCGCTTCGGAGTGCCAGGCGTCCTGCATCTTGCTCTGCGACGAAGCCGTTGCGCTTTCGGAAGTCGACAGCTTCCTGGCGCGCGCTGCAGCGCGCGGCGTGCGCGTGTTCAAACCGCTCAGCGTCGAGTCCCCTCTGCTCGGCTGGGTGCTCTGCTCCACGGAAAAGACGGCAAACGGCACGGAAGCCTGGCGGGCTTGCCATGCGTGCGGCCTCAAGTTCGATGCAGCCAGCGTGGCCGCAGGGCATTACGTCTGCCCGTCGTGCGGCACGTACCTGCGCATGTCGTCGGCCGAGCGCATCGACGACCTGCTCGACGCGGGCAGCTTCGTCGAATGGAGCCGATCGGTGCCTGAAACCGATCCGCTGGGATTTCCCGGCTACGAGGAGAAGCTGGCCGCTCAGCGCGATAAAACCGGCTTGGACGAGGCCGTGCGCACGGGCGAGGGCCGCATCGCCGGCTTGCGCGTTGCCATCGGCATCATGGAGTCGCAGTTCTTCATGGGGTCCATGGGATCGGTCGTGGGCGAGAAGGTGGCGCGGCTCGTGGAGCGCGCAACCGACGAGCGCCTGCCCGTGGTGGTGTTCACCGCGTCGGGCGGCGCGCGCATGCAGGAGGGCCTGGTGTCGCTCATGCAGATGGCGAAGGTGTCGTTCGCGCTCGACCGTCATGCCGAGGCCAAGCTTCCGTACATCTCGGTGCTCACCGATCCCACGACGGGCGGCGTGACCGCGTCGTTCGCCATGCAGGGCGACGTCATCTTGGCGGAGCCGCGGGCGCTCATCGGGTTCGCCGGCCAGCGCGTGATCAAAGACACCATCAAGCAGGAGCTTCCCGAAGGCTTCCAGACCGCCGAGTTCGCGCTCGAGCACGGGCTGATCGACGCGATCGTCGAGCGCGAAAACCTGCGCAGCGCGCTCGCGCACGTGCTGGCCATTCATCTGGCAACCTCTCCTGCGGGCGCGGGGAAGAGCGGGCACGAACCAGGGGACCGGGAGATATTCGTCAGCTACGAAGCCGTGCGCGACAACCTGGCGAACGGCACGCATACGTACAATACCGTGACGTACGGGAACCTCACTCCGGAGGGCGCGTCGTTGACCGAGGCGACTTGGGCACCGGCACGGTTGAGGGATCGCGTCGCGGGCTTGATGGGCGGTTTCGCGCGCAGCGATGCGGCATCGCGCAGACGTCTGGAGCGTGCGCTCAAGCGAGGCGGGTTCGACGCGGACGGTCGGCTGCCCCTCGAAGACGGCGCGCCGTCGTCGTCGGCTCGGGGCAAGGTTGCGCTCTCGACGCGCTCGAACCGCGCATGGGAAAGCGTGCAGCTGGCGCGTAACGTGCATCGTCCCACGGCGCTGTCGTACATCGAGTCGTTTGTCGACGGCTTCATCGAGCTGCACGGAGATCGCGCGTTCGGCGACGATGCCGCCATCGTGTGCGGGCTGGGCTGGATCGACGGGCACGCCGTCACCGTGGTCGCGCAGGAAAAGGGCCGCGACCTGAAGGAGCGCATCAAGCGCAATTTCGGCTGCCCGCAGCCGGAAGGCTATCGAAAGTCGCTGCGCATCATGCGCCAGGCCGAGAAGTTCGGGCGTCCGATCGTGTGCCTGGTGGACACGCAGGGCGCGTTCTGCGGTACCGAAGCGGAGGAACGCGGGCAGGGCAACGCGATTGCGGACAACCTCATAGCGCTGGCGGGCATGCGCGTGCCGGTGGTGAGCGTGCTTCTGGGCGAAGGCGGGTCGGGCGGCGCTCTGGCCCTGGCCGTTGCGGATCGCGTGGCCATGCAGGAGCACGCCGTGTACTCGGTTCTCTCGCCGGAAGGGTTCGCTTCCATCCTTTGGAAGGACCGCACGCGCGCCCCCGAAGCGGCGGCCGTCATGAAGATGAGCGCGCACGAGGCCTGCCAGATGGGCATCGTCGACGCCGTTCTTCCCGAAGGCGCCGGCCCCGCCCATGAAAACCCCGAAGCGGCCGCTCAAGGCGTTCGGGCCTACGTGGTCAAAACGCTCGAGGAGCTTGGCGAGCGTCCTCTGGACGATCTGCTGAAGCAGCGCTACGAGCGCTTCATGAAGTTCTAGGGCGAGCAAGACGGCCGGCGGGGCCGGTGGGGTGGCGATCGCTGTCCTACCGGCCCCGCCTTCGTTTTATCCTTGCAGCAGGTCGATAAGGTCGTCGCGGGTCAGGTTCGCAAGCGAAACGCCGCTCGCTCCAACGACTTGGCTTGCCAACTCGCTTTTCGCTTGCTGCAAACGCACGATGCGCTCCTCGATGGTGTCCTTGGCGATCACGCGCTGCACGCTCACCACGCGCGTTTGGCCGATGCGATGGGCGCGGTCGGTGGCCTGGTCTTGCGCGGCTGCGTTCCACCAGGGGTCCGCATGCACCACGACCGATGCGCCGGTCAGGTTAAGGCCCGTCCCTCCGGCCTTGAGCGACACCAAGAACACCGGCGTCTCGTCCTCGTTGAACGAATTGACCAGGGCCAGGCGCTTCTGCTTGGGCGTGGCTCCCGTGATGGTGTAGTAGGCAACGCCCGCTGCGCTCAGGCGCCGTGCAATGCGCTCCAAAAAGCTGGTGAACTGCGAGAACACGAGCGTCTTTTCGCCGGCGTCCATAGCGGAGTCGACCAGTTCCATGATGGCGTCGAGCTTCGCCGCCTGGCCGCCGTAGTTCTCGTAGAGCAGGTGCGGATCGCAGCAGAGCTGCCTCAGCTTCGTAAGCTCGGCAAGTACCTCCACCTTCCGCTTTCCGAAATCGTTGTTCTTCCTGTTGTTGCGCTGCTCGGTCAAATCTTCGCGCAGGCGCTGCTCGTGCGCGGCGTACAGGCGCTGCTGCTCGCCCTCCAGGTGCGCGTAGACGATGGACTCGAGCTTGTCGGGCAAATCGGCAAGGACGTCGGTCTTCAAACGGCGCAGCATGAAGGGTCCCACGACGGCTTGCAGCCGTCGGGCCACGGCTTCGTCCCCGCCTACGACGGGCGCTTCGAACCGCTCGCGGAAGCGAGCGTACGGGCCGAGCAAGCCGGGCATCAGAAAGTCGAAGATGCTCCAAAGCTCGCTCAGGCGATTCTCCATGGGAGTGCCGGTCAGGGCGAAGCGGTGCGCGGCGTCGATGCGCTTGACGGCGCGCGTCGTGAGGGTGGCAGGGTTCTTAATGTACTGCGCCTCGTCGAGCGCGCAACAGAAAAACGAACGCCCCACGTAATCCGCCACGTCGATGCGCAGCAGATCGTACGAGGTGACCAGGACGTCGATCGGCTGATCGGCGGGCGCGTGCCCATCGCTTCGCGCGCTCTGCCCGTCGAACGCGGCATTGCGGATGCGCGCTCGTTCGCGCTTCGATCCCGTCACGGCCTGCGCGCGAAGCTCGGGCGCGAAGCGCTCGATTTCGGCAAGCCAGTTGTACACGAGCGAGGCGGGGCAGACGATCAGGCTCGGACCGGTTTCGCAGGCCTGGTCTCGTCGGGCCAGCAGAAGCGAGATCAGCTGAACGGATTTGCCCAAGCCCATCTCGTCGGCCAAGATGCCTCCGAACCCGGCGTCGCAGCGCGCCGAAAGCCAGCGAAAGCCCTCCGCTTGGTAGGGCCTGAGCGTGTCGGCAAGGCTGTCCGGCACATGGTACGACCGCTCGTCCACGTGGCGAAAACTCTCCACGTAGCGGGTGAACGACCGATCCCGCTCGAGGTTGTCCTCTTCGTCCAGGTAGAACACGCGGTAGGCGGGCAGCTGGGCGTGGCCGGACGTCAGCTGCTTCGCGGTCAGGCCCAGGTCGGCCGCAAGCCGGTCAAGCTGGGACAGATCGAAGTCCCGCAGGTCCAGAAACGCGCCGCTGCGAAGGCGGTGGAAGCGCTTGCGCTTGCGGTAGCTGGCCAGCAGCGCGCTCAGCTCACGCGCGGGCAGGTCTTCGGAGGACACGGTCAGGTCGATCAGGTTGCCCGTCAGCGACACGCCCAGCGTTACCTGCGGCTTGCCGTCGCGGGTGAGCCGGTCGAACGCGGGCGTGGTGAACACGGTGCCCAGCTCGCGGAACTCGGCAAGGCCGCCGAACACGAGGGCTGCCACGGCTTCGTCGTCATCGATGTCGATGGAAGCGTCGAACGGGTTGAAGTAGCGCTTGATCAGGTCGACCGCCTTCGCCTCCATGCGCTCGTTGCGCAGGGGCCCCGCTGTTTCCTCGGCGGTTTCATCGTTGGTGAATCCGCAGATCAGGTAGCGCTTCTCGCCGTAGGCGGCCCAGGCGTCGCAGGTCACGCCCCGATCGTCTTTGTCGAAGAAGAACTCCAGCTGGCAGGGTACGGGCCGGTACGCCTCCACTTCGCGCGGCGCGCGCACGTGCAGATGCCGCTCGATGGCGGGCAGCGCGGCGGCGCAGAACAGCGGCATGTCCGCCTCGGCGATGAACAGCTTGCTCTCGTCGCTGTCGTAGACGTTGCGCAAGAAGTCGGCGCATTGCGCGAATTCGGGCGAGCAGCGGTAGAAGACGTCGTCTTGCCAAACGTACATGCGGCTTCCTTGTGCGGCAAGCACGATGTCGTCGCCGCGCAAGATGAGGTAGCCTCCCTGGTCGGCGGCGCGCAGGTTGATGTCTATGCTCGGATCGGCCTCGATGATGCGGGCATGGGTGATCGAGCGCGTTCCGTAGTCCGTTCCCTGCACGACGAACGGCCGGTCGTGCAGAAGGTCGAGCAGCTCGATCACCTCGATGTCCGAAAGCTGAAGGTCGCGTCCCACCTCGTCGCGCCCGCGGTAGCGCCAGAAGGCCGCTCCGTTCGCGCGCTCTCGCAGCGAGACCGCGCGGTCCAGAAACTGCGCGATGTCGCGTGCGTGCTCGGTGAGCAGGGCAGGGGCGTGCGTGAAGGCGAGTTTCTTGCCGTACGAGAACCGCTCGCCTGTGCGCATGCGATCCACGAACTCCGAGATGCTCTTCATGACGTAGGATCCCTGCGGGCCCGCTATCTTGAAGTGAGCCGACCAGTCGCGGTAGCCGTAGGCCACGGTCGTTTCGATGTCGATGGTGCCTTGCAGGTCGTTGTCGCTGGTCAGCTGTTCGGTACGCTTCATGAACTCCGCGATGCAGTTCGACGTGGCCGCGGTTTTCTTGGCGTGGTACCCCATGAATTTCTGGGGCTCCTCGTTGTAGGCCAGCAGCAGCGCCGCGCAGTGCTTGCACATGCCGTCGTACTCGCGGTAGGCGGGGCAGGTGCAAGCGTAGTCAAGGATGGCGTCGTCCTTTTCGTTGATCGCCACGGAGGTGCGGTAGCGGTCGTCCCATCCGCTGCTGCTTGCCACGAACGCGCTCAAGGTGGTCTCGTTGCCGTCGTAGCGCACCTGCTTCGTCAGGATGTTGCGATCCGATTCCGCAATCGAGCGCGCCCGCGCAAGCGTGCGGGATGCGCATTGGCTGCCGAGTTCGTGCTCTGAGATCATGGACGCGCTCCTTTCGCGATCAAACGTCCATTGTATATCGCGGGAACGTTTGTTTGCTCGCGGAATGCGCTCATTCGGGGCCTTCTCCATGCGAAGCCGATAGATGCGCGCTGCGCAGCGCATCGGGATCGACGAGGGCCAGCTTTTCGACGAGCTTGCGGTAGATGCGGTCGCGGATCCACGGCTCGGTGGAGGCTTCGCACGCTTCGGCAAGGTCGAACCAGCGCACGTCCGCGTTCTCGTCGGGCTTGCTGCGCAGCGGGTCGCGGGGAGATGCGACGGCCAGGTAGGTGACGTTGAGGTGCAGGTGCGAGCCGACGTACGCGCCGCGCTTCTCGTGGCCGTTCACGGTAAGAACTTCCAGCGAGAAGATGCCGCCCGGCCCGCAGGGCACCAAGCGCGCCCGCGCGATGCCCGTCTCCTCTTCCAGTTCGCGCAGCGCGACGCGCGCCAGCTCGCGCTCGCCGTCGGCGTGCCCGCCGATCCACGACCAGGAATCGTAGATGCGGTGGTAGACCATGAGGGTTTTGGCTGCGCAGGGGTCGACCGTCCAGATCGAGCACGTCACATGCGCGGGCGATGTGCGGTCGAACGCATGCGGATCGGCCTCCAGTCGCTGAAGGATGGTCGTTCGGTCCGCGGCCTCCTGCTGGTTGAAGGGCCGGTACGCGCGTATGTCGTCGATGAGCGTCACGAGGACATTGTACGGCGAGCCGGACGCGGGCGCCAGACGATTCCACGGTGCTTTCTGTTACACTTCACCTTGCTGAACGACAATCAAGAAGGAGGCCTTCCATGACGGCCAAAATCATCGAGTTTCCGGGCGACAACGGCTCCTCATCGGCGCAGGAGCCCACTCTTTACCAGATCAAAGCCACAATCCTCGAATCGGAGCCTCCTATTTGGCGCAGGATCCTGGTTCCCTCCGGAGTGGACATGGGCCTGCTCCATGAATCGATTGCGAAGTCGTTCGACTGGGCCGGCTATCATCTGTACCTGTTCGAGAAGGACGGCGTCTCCTACGACGCTCCGCAGCTCTACGACGACATGGCGACGAAGCCCGCAGGAAGCGGCGCGCATTACAATGCGGAGAAGAAGGGCGCGGCCGAAGTGCTGCGTCCGGGAGACAAGCTTCTGTACACCTACGACTTGGGGGACAACTGGGAGATAGAGCTGGAGGTCGAGGACGAGGTTCCCGAAGCCGACATCCTGGTTCCCTTCTTCCCGATATGCGTGGACGGCGCGCGCCTCGCCCCGCCGGAAGACTGCGGCGGCGTGGGCGGGTACGAGGACTTGTGCCGCATCTTGGCGGATCCCTCCGATCCTGCGCACGGGGAAATGCTCGATTGGGCCGGTTACGAGAGCGGCGCGGATTTCGACCCCGAGTTCTTCGACGTCTTCGGCCTGAACGAGTCGTTCGCCTTCGACATGGTCGATGAAATGGAGGCCGATCTCATTCCCGATGACCCCGAAGAGCTCAAGGAAATGTGCAAGAGCCTCCTGGTCGAGAAGATGCTCATGATGATGAGCGTATCGATGAGCATTAACCTCAAGGAAGACGACGCGGTTCTCTAGCCGAGCCTTTTGCTTCCCAATAAAAAAGAGAAAGCCCGGCCACTTCGGCGTGCCGGGCTTTCTTGCGATCGGGTTTACTGCGCGGCCAGCAGGCTTGCGAACTGGAACGTGGTGCAGTCGACCAGCCCTCGGTTCGTCAGGCGCAGCTCGGGCAGACAGGCCAGGGGGATGAGCGCCATGGTCATGAACGGCGAGGGCATCGTGCAGCCGATCTTTTCCCAGGCGCCTTCCAGCGCATGCACCTTCGCGCTCAGCTCTTCGGCGGGAAGCGCGTCCATGAGGCCGGCGATGGGCAGTTCCACCAAGCCTAGGATCTCGCCGTCGGCTACAACCACCATGCCGCCTCCGCAGGAAGCCAGCGTGTTCGCGGCCAGCGCCATGTCGTCGTCGTTCGTGCCGACTACCAGCAGGTTGTGCGCGTCATGCGCCACCGTGGACGCCATGGCTCCGCGCTTGATGCCGAAGCCCTTCACGAAGCCGTAGCCGAACGTGCCGGTTTCGTGGTGCCGCTCGAATACAAACGTCTTGAGCACGTCGAGCCCGGTGTCGGACTCCAGAAGCCCTTCGATCACCGGCAGGTCCACGTGCGTTTCGAACGTTCCCACCTTTCCCGGTATGACTTCGATGGTGCGGATGCGCGCAGCCGTGTTCGACGCTCCTTCGGGCACCGGCACGGCGAACGTCTCGGGCGTGATGTCGAGCCCCAGGTGCATGGAGTGCGTTACCCATGCGGGGAACACGAACGGCTCCAGGTCGAACGTCGGCTTGCCGTCTTCGGCGACAACGTCGCCGTCGATCAGGACGCGCGTGACGCGCAGGTCTTCCAGGTTGTCCAGGAACACGATGTCGGCGCACTTGCCCGGCGCGATGGAACCCAGGTCGTGATCCATCTGGAAGCACTGGGCGCAGTTGATGGTGACCATCTGGATGGCGGTGACGGGGTCGATGCCCAGCTCGACCGCCGTGCGCACGATGTGGTCGAGGTGCCCGTCGGCCACCAGGGTGTGAGGATGCGTGTCGTCGCTTACGAGCACTGCGTAGCGCGTGTCGATGTCGTTGCCGGTCACGGCTTCGGCCAGCACCGGCAGGTCTTTCCAGGCGGATCCGTAGCGCAGCATCGCGTACATGCCGAAGCGCATCTTGGCCAGTGCGTCTTCGGCGCGCGTCGATTCGTGGCAGCAGCGCACGCCCGAGGCGATGTAGGCGTTCAGTCCTCGGTCGGTTTCGGGCATGGAGTAGTGGCCGGTCACGATCTTGCCGGCTTCCAGTGTGGCTCCCACTTCGCCGTGCGCGTGATCGGTGCCGCCCAGGATGCCGGGGAAGTTCATCATCTCGCCCAGCCCGACGACGCTCGGCCAGCTCATGGTCTCGGCAACGTCTTCGGGGCCGACGAACGAGCCGGTGTCCTCGAAGCCGGGGACCGCGGGCACGCACGACGGGGTGGTGATCATGGTTTTGAGCGGCGTGCGATGGGCGTCCTCGTCCATCACCTTCACGCCGTCGAGTCCCAGCACGTTGCAGATCTCGTGCGGATCCATGTAGATGCCCGTGGTGCCGTGGGGAACGACGGCGCGCGCGTATTCGCCCACGCCCATCATCGACGATTCCACGTGGATGTGCCCGTCTAGGAATCCGGGCGCGATGTACTGTCCTTGCGCGTCGATGACCTGCGTGCTTTCGCCGATGCAGTGTTCGGCGCTTCCCAGGTAGGCGATGCGCCCTTGCGCGATGGCCACGTCGATGCCTTCCTGGATCTCCGCGGTGCAAACGTTCACCAGCTTGGCGTCTCGAATCACGACGTCGGCCGGCTTTTGCCCTTGCGCAACGGCAGCGAGCGTCTTCGAGCATTCCCAGAGCGGTTTCTTGCAGAAGTTGTTGATCATACCGGAGCTCCTTCGACGGGACGGCGCCATGCGGCGCACGGACTGGTACGGTCATTATCTGCCTTGCCGGCCGGATCGTCGAGGGTGCTTCCCGGGTCTTCAATCGGAAAGCGCAAGCGTGCCGGGCCTTGCCGAGCTCCGTGCGCCCGGCTGGTGCCGTTCGCGCGCGGCCCGATGGTACAATGCAGAAGGAAACGGGGCGGTGAAAGAGTCGACGGAACGGACGGTGCTTCATGAAGATAGCGGCGAGCGCGTGTTTGCTGGGCGCCCCGTGCCGGTTCGACGGCGCCTCCAAGCCATGCGCGGACGTACTGGCCTTGCGCGATTTCCACGAGGTGACGCCCGTGTGCCCCGAGGTTGCGGGCGGTTTGAGCGTGCCGCATCCGGCGTTCGAGATCGTGGCTGAACAGCGCGCGCTGCGCGTGGTGGACCGTCAAGGCACAGACGGAACCGACGCGTTTCTTGCCGGAGCGCAGAGCGTGGTCGATTGCGTGCGCGCCCAAGGCTGCCAACTTGCGGTGCTGAAGTCGAAAAGCCCCTCCTGCGGCAACGGCCTTATCTACGACGGGACGTTCACCGGCACGCTCGTTGCCGGGTACGGCGTGGCTGCGCGGGCGTTGCGCGCCGAGGGCATTCGCGTGCTCGACGAGAACCAGCTACGGGCGTGCGTCGCCGCCAGTGTCGCTCGCGATCCGGGCGCGCTGCCCGCCGTGCTCGCGTCGTCGTCCGCGCAGTGCCCTGCGCTCCAAACCGAGCGCCTTGTGCTGCGCCCGCTTACCGAGGCGGACATCGACGACGTGTTCGCGTACTGCAGCGATCCCGCCATAGGGCCGGACGCCGGATGGGCGCCGCATCGCACGCGCGAGGATGCGCGCTTCTTCGTGGAAGAGATCGCTTCGGCACCGCACGTGTTCGGCATATTCGAGCGTTTCGAGGACGGTGCATGCGGGCCGTGCATCGGCTCGATCGGCCTTATCCGCGACCCTCAGCGGCGCAACGTCGACTGCCTCATGCTGGGCTATGCGTTGGCGAAGCGCGCGTGGGGGCGCGGCTACGTGACGGAAGCCGCACGCGAGATGATCCGTTACGGCTTCGACGAGCTGGGCCTGCTGCTCGTCTCGTGCACCTGCTACCCGTTCAACGATCGCTCCCGGCGGGTCATCGAGAAGTGCGGGTTCTCGCGCGAGAGCGTGCTGCATGCGGCGGAGCCTTCTCATGACGGGATGCTTCAGGACCTGCTGCTGTACTGTTTGGCCAGGGAGGATTGGCGCGCCGAACGGGCGTGAGACCGGGCGGCCTGCTGCGTGCGGCTCGCGGGCTCGCGCATGCGGCGCCGCAGGGCTTGCGGGCCGGGCGCCGTTGGCGGCGGCAAGGTGTATACTGCTGCACGAACAATGCCGAACGAAGCGGCGCGCCCACAGCACGGCGTTGCCGCGAGCCGCTATGAAAGGACACCCATGCTCGTTACCCCGCTCGCGCATGCTGCGCAGAACGACTATCTGGCCGAACGCTTCCGGAAAGCCTACGAGTTCCTCTCGCGCGACGACTTGGCCGCGTTGCCGCTCGGACGCGTCGACATCGACGGCGACGACGTGTTCGCGAACGTGCAGGAGTACGAGACCGTTCCCGCGCCGGACAAGCGCATGGAAGCCCATCGCCGCTACTACGACGTGCAGTTCGTGGTTTCGGGCGAGGAGCTGATTCAGTACGCGCCGCTCGAAGGCATGATCGAGATCGGCTCGTTCGACGAAGATTCCGACTTCGGCGTGTACGGCACGCCTCCGGGGTGCAGCAGCATCGTGCTGCGCGCGGGCCAGATTGCCGTGTTCGCCCCCGAAGACGGGCATAAGCCCGGGTGCTCGTTCGGCGCGGCGAAGCATGTGCGCAAGATCGTCGTGAAGGTGCGGGTCTAGCGTCGCCGTGCAGGCCGATTCGACGGACGCCGCCCACTACCTGTACGTGATCGAATGCGCGGACGGCACGTGGTACACGGGCTACACGGTTGACGTGGCCGAGCGCGTGCGCACGCACAACGCGGGCAAGGGGGCGAAGTACACGCGCTCCCGTCTGCCGGTTCGCCTTGTCGCGCAGGCCGCGTTCGCAACGAAGCGCGAGGCCATGAGCGCGGAGTACCGCTTCAAGCGCCTATCTCGACCCCAAAAGGAGCGCCTGGTTCGACGGGCTTTTCAAGAGCCGTTCGACCAGGTGCTTCGTGCTGCTCTGCCCGATGCCTTCCATGAAGGGGAGGCCGACGGCTCCTGATTTCGGGTCGTCCGGTGTCAAGGGCGTGACGGTTCTTCGAAGTCCCGCGCTCGTCATCGCGAGCGGTGCGGCTCATGGTAAGATTGCTCACAAGCACCAAGCATTGCAAGAAGGACGGATATGCAAACCTACATCGCCCATTACTCTTCCCCCGTCGCTTCCGACGCTCGAGCGAAGGGCCTGTTCGAATTCGAGAGCGAGTCCCGTGCGGGAACCAAGGGCAACCAGCGCGATGCGCGCCTGAAGATGCTCGAGCTGTACGGAAAAGACGCCGTGTCGTGGAGCATCGTGAAGGTCGAGCGCAAGAAAGCCACCACGGTGGCCTGCGACGAGCAGCTGGAACTCGATTTCCGAGCGCCGAAGCCCGAGCGCAAACGCGCGAAGAAGAAGGAATGGTGGTAGCCGCGCGCGAAAGCGGCATCGTCTCATAAGGAGCATCATGAAGAAAAACCAGGTGAAATACCTCAAGCGGCTTTTGGAAACCCCGTCGCCCACCGGAAGCGAGATCGCGGTGGCCAAGGTTGTCCGCGAGCGCCTTGCCGACACGGCGGACGAGATTCAGACCGACGTCATGGGCTCGGTCCATGCGCGGCTGTTCGGGCGCGGGCTGGGTCCGTCGCTCATGCTGGCCGCCCACATGGACGAGATCGGCCTTATGGTTACCTACGTTTCCGACGACGGCTTTCTGTCGGTGTCTGCCGTTGGCGGCGTCGACGCGGCCATCCTGCCCGGCTTGCGCGTGGACGTGCACGCCTCCAACTCGATCGAGCCTCTGCGCGGCGTGGTGGGGCGCAAGCCCATCCACCTGATCAAGGCCGACGAGCGCAAGAACGTGACGCCGATCGATCAGCTGGTCATCGACCTGGGCATGCCGGCCAAGCGCGTGAAGAAGCTCGTGCGCGTGGGCGACGTCATCACGTTCGGCGTGGGCTTCGAGCGCTTCGGCAGCAACATGGCCGTGTCGCGCGCGTTCGACGACAAGGCGGGCGTGTGGGTGGTCACGCGCGTGCTCGAGAAGCTGGCCAAGGCAGGCCGTGCGCAAGGCGACTTCATCGCGGCCGCCACGGTGCAGGAGGAGATCGGCGTGCGCGGGGCAACCACGTCCGCATACGGCGAGAACCCGGACGTGGCCATCGCCTTCGACGTCACTCATGCCACCGATTACCCCGGCATCGAAAAGACCAAGTACGGCAAGATCGTGTGCGGCGAAGGCCCCGTCATTGCGCGTGGCCCCAACATCAACCCCGAAGTGTTCGAGCGTTTGGTGGCTGCGGCGAAGGCCGAGGGCATTCCGTACCAGATCGAGGCCGAGCCTGCGGTGACCGGCACCGATGCGCGCGCCATCCAGGTGACGCGCGGCGGCATCCCCACGGGCCTCGTGTCCGTGCCGCTGCGCTACATGCACACGCCCACCGAGGTGGTGTGCCTGTCCGACCTGGACGCCACGGTGCGCTTGCTGGTTCGCTTCGCGCTGGATCTGGACGAGGACGCAAGCTTCGTGCCGGGCATGGGCGGCTATGCGAGCGACGCGCAGGACCCGGCGGACTCCGACGTTGCGGCCGACGCGCTTCGCGAAGCCGCTGCGGAGTAGGAGAGTAGCACGCTCATGAAACGCGAAGCGCAGACCATAGCCAAGAATCGCAAGGCGTTCCACGAGTACGAGATCCTCGAAACGCTGGAGGCCGGCATCGAGCTGACGGGCACCGAAGTGCGCTCGCTGCGCGAGAACCACTGTCAGCTGACGGATTGCTTCGCGCTCGTCCGCAACGGGGAGGTGTGGCTGCACAACGTGCACATTCCTCCCTACACGCACGGCAACATCGCGAACGTGGATCCGGACCGCAAGCGCAAGCTGCTGCTCCATAAGAAGGAGATTCGCCAGCTGCAAGAGCAGGTGAAGGAAAAGGGCATGGCCATCGTGCCCCTTAAGATGTACTTCAAGGAGAATTCGCTCGTGAAGGTGGAGCTGGCGGTCGCGCGCGGCAAGAAGCTCTACGACAAGCGAGCCAGCATGGCTGCCCGCGATTCTCGCCGCGAGGTGGAGCGAGCACTGAAGGAGCGCAACCGTTAGATGCCGAGCCGCGCCTCGCGCCGGTCGACGAAGTGGAAAAGGAGGCCATCATGGGCTTGGACGAACAGCTGGAGAGCATGGAAGCCGGCGCCGAAACGGAGGCCGAGCTGATCGATCAGCAAACCGAGATCGAAGACGTCGAGGAATTCCAAGACGACGAAGAGTTCGATCCGCGCGACGACGAAGCGAACCTCGAGGAGGCGTACGAGGACTTCTTCGCCGAAGAAGGGCCCGACGGCGAAGGGGAGACCAGCCCCGATGGCGACGACGGCGGCCTGGCGGCAGTCGTCGAGCAGAAGACCGGAGTCGATCTGTCCGAGGAGGGTTTTCATATCGTGGGCGACGATGACGAGGAGTTCATCGACGAGCCTTCCGATGAAGACGACGGGTACGAATTGGTGGAGCTCGAGCTGGACGAGGACGATATCGTCCGCTATATCGAAGACGACGAGGGCAATCGCATCGGCTTCGTGCTCATGGAGGACGGCGAGGAGGCCGAGTACCTGTACGTCGAAGACGACGAGGACGAAGAAGAGGGTGCCGAGGAGGACAACGAATTCGACCTGGGCATCACGAAGGAAGGCGTTGCTCAGGCGACCGAGGACGTCAACGCCATCTACAAGGACGGCATCGCCGTTGCGGCTGAGTTGAAAGGTGCGTTCGACGACATCAAGAGCGCCCTTGATTTCAGCTCGCTTTTGAAGAAGTAGCGGCTGCTTGCCGAACTGCCTAGTTGCCTAGCTGAAGGGTCTTCGGGGAAGCGCTCGGAGGCCCTTCGCTTGACAAACCGGGATCACCGGATAGAATGAACGTTCGCGATGCATCTGACGCTCCGGCATTCCGATACGCCGGTAGGCGATGTCGTCGCGTGAACTTTGACAAGGTGGGGCTTATCGACCCTGGACGTTTCGCCGAGCAGGCGAACGGCCTTGCCTTATGCAAGGGGGGCGACTGGTTTCGACATGGTACGTTTGAAATGAGGAGCAGGTCGTGGTCTCCTCGCCACGTTAAACAGGGGTACCGTCAATTTAATTGGCAAGAACAACACTCAGAGCGCTCCGGCGCTCGCCATGGCTGCTTAATCGCACCTGGCTGTCGGCCTTGGGATTTCCCCGACTCTCGGTCCGGCATCAACTAAGGGGAATGCGCTTGAGCACGTAGCCGGTATGGCTCAAGCAAAGATCGAACCGGCTAGGTTGGGCTACGTTTGTCGATGGACCGCGCCCGTCCGAAATCCGACCAACGACTAAGCTTGTAGAGCCTCATGGATTATGTAGTATGGACCGGAGTTCGATTCTCCGCGCCTCCACCAAGACAAGCAAGCCGCCAGATCGTGCGAAATCGCAGATCGGGCGGCTTTTTTGTTTCAGGTTCGCATGGGGCGAGCAGGCTCGTTGGGCTGTTGCTTCAAGCGTGCGCAGGCAAGCGGAAGCCCGGGTTCGGACGCGTCGGTGGCAACCCAGCGCGTGGAAACGCCCCTGATTCGCGCCCAACCCCGGGACTTCCGCGCTGCCGCCGAACGGCTCGTTAGTTGTAGCTGCTGCCGTTTTGTTACAGAAAAAGCAGCTTTTGCTTGCTACAATAATGCGACGCCCCGACCTCATGAGAGAGATTATGAGCGACAAGAAATATAACAAGGCTGCGCACGGCCGTCATGCCGCTGGCGCGCAGCGTCCGAACGATACCGATTCCGAGCAGGTAGTTTCTCCTGTTCCCTCCGATTCTTCGGCTCCCGATGCGACGGCCGCCATGCCGCCCGCTTCCGCTTCGAAGGCGGAGGACTATCCGTTGATGTACGCTTCCGAGCAGGTGTACGCGTCTCCCGACTCGCTCCATACGCTCTCTGCGGATGCGATGGCCGTTCCTCGTCGGCGGCGCAGGCCGTTGAAGGTGCTCGCCATCGTGCTGGGCGTGATCGTGGCGCTGGCGGCTGCTGCATACATCGGCGGGTCGGTGTACTTCTTCGATCGATTCATGCCGAACTCCGCCATTGGCAACGTGGACGTGTCGCTCATGTCCTCCGCGGATGCCGAGCGTTCTCTGGCATCCTCCGTCGAGGATTACAAGCTTACCGTGACCGGGCAAGGGTTCACGTTGAAGTTGACGGCTGCCGATGCCGGCCTGTCGCTTGATTCCGAAAAGATCGTCCAGCAAGCTCATGCGGACGTCAACCCGTGGGCGTGGCCCCTTGAGCTGGCGCGCGCGCACGATGCTACCGACAAATTGGTTGCAAGCTTCAACGAATCCGGCCTTGAGCAGGCCGTACGTAAGGCTGTGGAAACGTTCAACGAAACCGCTACGCCGCCAACGGATGCCACGGTTGCCTACGATGAATCCGTAGGCGCATTCGTCGTGAAAGCAGAGGTCCCCGGAACCGCCCTTGATGCCGATGCGGTTGTGCGGGCGGCTGACGAGGCGTTGGTAGCGCTCGACCCCACGGCCAAGCTGACGGCCGACCATCTGAAGAAGCCGACCGTCCTCTCCTCCGATCAGCGACTGAAAGCTGCGGCCGATTCGGCCAACACCATGATCAAGGCGAACCTCACGCTCACTATGGGCGGAACCCAGGTGGGCGCTGTTAATCCCGACCTTGTTTCTCAGTGGGTCGTGCTCGGCGAAGACGTGAACGCTACGTTGAACGAAGAGGCTCTTACCGCGTGGGTCGACGGGGTGGTTGCCGCGTGCGACACCGTGGGCACGGCGCGTACGTACACGCGGCCCGACGGCAAGGTGATTACCGTCCAGGGCGGGCCTTACGGATGGGACGTCGATCGCGATGCGCTTCTTGCCATGGTGAAAGAGGCGGTCGCTGCAGGAAGCGTGCAGAGCGCGGAGGTTCCCACGTTCTCTTCGGGCACGGCGTTCAATGGCGCTGGCGCCCAGGACTGGGGCGCTCGGTACTGCGACATCGACCTGTCCGAGCAGTACGTTCGCTTCTACGATGCTTCGGGCGCGCTGATCTGGGAGGCCCCGTGCGTGAGCGGCACGCCTAACGGCGCGCACAATACCCCCACGGGCGTGTACGTGCTCAACTCGAAGGCCTCTCCGTCGGTGTTGAAGGGAACGAACCTGGACGGTTCGAAGTACGAGTCCACCGTGCAGTACTGGATGCCGTTCGTCGGCAACGTGATCGGCATGCACGATGCCGATTGGCAGCCGTATTTCGGCGGTACAAGGTACCAGGACGGCGGCGGAAGCCACGGTTGCGTGAACCTGCCGCCTTCGTCTGCTGCGACTTTGTACGGCATCATTCAGCCGGGTGACGTGGTGGTTAGCCACTGGTAGGCTATACCACGGTCAGATCCGCTATGCCAAGCGGCATCATGCGCGCCAGTTCGGAAAGCGGCATTTCCACCTGGCATCCGATACGCCCTCCGGAAAAGGCGATGCGCTCGAACAGCTCGGCTGTTTCGTCGATGGTCGTGACGAACTGCTTTTTCATGCCCACGGGAGAGCAGCCTCCGTGCACGTAGCCTGTGAGCGGCAAAAGCTCGCGCGCTTTGATCATGGCTACGGCTTTCTCGTTCACGGCCGCCGCTGCCTTCTTGAGATCGAGTTCGCAGGCCACGGGTATCATGAACACGTAGTGTTCCCCCGATTTTCCCTGCGTGACCAGGGTTTTGAACACGCGGTCCTGGTTGAGTCCCAGAAGCTGCGCCACCTCGACGCCCGACAGGGCCTCGGGGCAGTCGAAGAAGCGCGCTTCGAAGTCGGCATGGGCTGCTTCCAGTTCGCGTACGGCGTTGGTTTTCGTTTCGTGTTGCTTGGACATGGTTCGCTCCTACACGCCGCCCACCAAAGCGGCAAGAACGGGGATGGTTACAAGCGAAAGCGCGGTCGTCACGAACGTTCCGCGTATGATGGTGTTCAGATCTCCTCCGTAGCGCAGGCATAGGATGGTGCCGTTCGTCGCCACGGGCATTCCGTTCACCACGACCAGCACGCCGAGCAGCAGCGGGTCGGCAACGAAGGGACTGAACGCAAGCCAGATGCATACGGGAATGATCAGCAGGCGAAACGCCGCCATGATGTAGGTTCTGAAGTGCGTGACCATTGTTTTTACAGGCACGGTTGCCAGGCTCGATCCAATGATGAGCAGCGCCGCCGGCGTGGTCATCGAGCCCATGGTGTCGATGGCTTCGCCGAACACGCCGATGTCCGTCACGTTCAAAAGCGCGAGCGCCATGGTTGCAAGGCATGCGATCAGACTGGGGCTGATCAGGTTGCGCGCGCCTTCGCGCACCTGTTCTTTCAGGCTTCGCTCGGATTGGGAGAGCATCATAACGCCTACGGTAAACACCAAAATGTTGAAAGGGATGTTGAATATCGCTCCGTAAAGAACCGCCTCGCGGCCGAAAACCGCTTCGAGCACCGGGTATCCCAGAAAGCCGGTGTTGCCGAACGCCAGCATGAAGCTGTACGTTCCGCGTTTCGAGGGATTGAGCCCGAACAGAAGCGGCACGGCAAAGGCGATGGCAAGGACCAGCGCGAACGCGAGGCACGAGAACAAAAGGATGGTTCCGATAGTGGCGGGATCGGGCAGGCTGTCGCGCGTGAGGACGGATGCCAGGATCGTGCATGGAAGGGTGATGGTCAGTACCAGGCGCGAGAGCATCTTGTCCGATTCCTCGCTCATGACGTGCAGCTTGCGCGCGACGAATCCAAGCGCCATGGCTAAAAACAGCACGATCATCTGGTATTCGATAGCTTGAAAGCTCATGGGCTTCTTTCTTCGGGGGTTCGTTCGGATTTTAGGGCAGCTGCAAGATTAGCAGAAACTATGGCAGCCCGGTGCCGATTCGGTGCATGAACCGAGCCTGCGGTATACTTGGATGCATGGACGATCTTCGAACATCTACCGAGTCGCGCGAGAGCGGATTGCGCATTCCTTACGACAACGCGCCGATCGGCGTGTTCGATTCAGGCTTTGGCGGGCTTACCGTTGCGCGCGAGATCGCGAAGGCCCTTCCGCACGAGTCTATCACGTACCTGGGAGATTCGGCTCGCTGTCCCTACGGGCCTCGCTCGTTGTCCGAGGTTGACGGATTCGTGCAGCAGATCGGCGGCTGGCTGGTGGAGCGCGGCGTCAAGCTCATCGTCATCGCGTGCAATACGGCGACGGCTGCCGGTTTGGCTCATGCTCAAAAGACGTTTCCCGTGCCGGTCATCGGCGTGGTGGAACCTGGGGCTCGTGCGGCGGTTCACGCTACGAAGAGTCGCCGGGTCGGGGTAATTGCAACGAAGGCGACGGTGGACTCGAACGCGTACACCGACGCCATCCGCCATATCGACGCGGGGATCACCGTGTTCTCGACGGCTACGCCCCGTTTCGTCGAGATTGCCGAGCAGGGCATTCGCATGGCCGAGGGACCCATTGAAAACTACACCTCGCTTGCGTCGAAGGTCTACATTCGCCCGGCGTTTCAGGAAATCGCGAAGGAGTATCTCGAGCCGCTCCGTCGATGCGATATCGACACGTTGGTGCTTGGCTGCACACATTTTCCGTTGCTGAAAGCGCTGATAGGCGGCGTGGTGGGGCGCGATGTCACGCTCATCTCGTCGGCTAAGGAAGCCGCGAACGACGTGACGCAGATACTCGGTCGACGCGGAGCCCTTGCTTCGTGCGACCATGTGCCGCGCTACGAGTTCTACACTACCGGAGAGGATGCCGAAGAGTTCCGCACGTTCGGCAGCCGGGTGTTTCGCAATCCTATCGACGCCGCCGGGCGCGTGGACTTTCCCCCGTGCTCCTAGGCATTTTGCGTCAGCTACAGGCCGCTGGCATGAAAGAGACGAAAGGCATCGCATGAAAACGGTTGTCATCGCAAGCAACAATGCTCATAAAGCTCAGGAGATCGCCGAGGCGCTGGACTTTCCCGGTTGGGAGTTCGGCACGCTGCGTCAGCTGGGGATCCAATCCGACCCTGCAGAAGATGCCGATACGTTTTTGGGCAACGCGCGCATCAAGGCGCGCGCGGCGCACGAAGCGAGCGGCGGGAAGGCCGTTTTGGCCGACGATTCCGGTCTTGAGGTCGATGCGCTCGACGGCGCGCCCGGCGTGTACTCGGCTCGTTACGCAGGCGAAGACGCCACCGATGCCGACAACAACGCCAAGCTTCTCTCAGCGCTTGCGGACGTGCCCGATCGCGACCGCACGGCGCGATTCATATGCACGCTCGTGCTGATCGACGAAGACGGTTCGGAGACGGTGGCGCGAGGTACCGTGGAGGGCCGGATCGGGCATGAGGAGCGGGGGAGCAACGGCTTCGGGTACGACCCGCTGTTCCTGCCGGACGTGTTCGCGGATGGCCGTACGCTTGCCGAGGCGCTTCCCGAAGAGAAGAACGCGGTGTCTCATCGCGGCAATGCCCTGCGCGAGCTGCGATCGAAGCTGGAGGCGAAGCGCTAGCAACCGCTCGCTGAAGCGCCGTACGTCGTACGGGGCCGTTCGAGCTGCCCTCCGGCGTTTGCCGTCTTTGCGTTTGCCATTATCATGCGGTTCGTTTATCATGTATAGGCTTTCGTCAAGCCGAACGTCGGGATGTGGCGCAGCCTGGTAGCGCGCCTGCTTTGGGAGAAAACCGCCGCAGGTTGGTGCTCTCTGATTTCTGACGAATAACGCCTGCTCAGATTGCCGTCAAAATTTCGTATTGCGCACAAAACCTCAAAAATGGCTCAGATGCTTCTTTTAAAATGATTACATCTGCGATTACATCGTGGCATGTAAAACTTTTTTGCAATCGTATATATAGATTTCGTGCATACAGAATCAGAGGCGAAAATCAACCCGAAATTGGCGTGTGAGACAATAGCGTTCTTCTTTGCCGTGAGTTGGTTCTGCAGTCGATCAGCTCGTAAGCTTACGCCGTATCGATCCAATCCGTTCCCTGTCGCATACGAAAGCGGGGCATCCACCGCCATCGTCTCTCTATCCAAGAAGGCGTAGGCGCGTCGTGGGTCTATTCTAAAACTGCCTCTTCAGTATCGCTCGGCGGATGTGTTGATGCTGCGGGACCAAGTCCATGTGTCTGTATTTCCGTTTGAGTATCCGTGGCATAATTGGGCTACGAAACGAAGGGGGTTTGAAATGTCCCAGATTCAGGGAGAGCTACATCGCGTATCGAGATGCGTGCCTATTCGGGATATGAAGAACACGGCCGCGTTCACGACACTGGTGGAGGAGTCTTCAGCCCCCGTCACGGTGACGAGGAACGGCTACGATGCGTTCGTCATGATGCGCAGCGAGGACTACGAGGCTATGCAGGTTAAATTGGCCCAAGCGCGGTTGCTGTCGAGGTTATCTCGGGCCGAAGCCGAGTACGCTTCCGGCGATTTCGTCGACGGCAAGGAGTTCACGAGCAGGATGCGCAGCGAATATGGCTTATGAGTACATTATCCTCCGGGGCGCCCAAAACGACTACCCTTGATATTGCGTGCGACAACCCGCTCCTGCACGCATTGTCCCGCATGCCGGAGCTGGCCTCGTTGGGCTACCAGGCTTTCTTCTTTGCGAACAAGGGCATCCTCTCGTACGCCCTTCGGGATGACCGCGTAGTGGTGCTCACATGTTCCGCCGAACGCAGGATTACGCGAGCCTCGTGATGTCACGAGATCTCGAATAGTGAATGTAACTTGCGTTAATGCGCGGCGTAATATTCGGTTAATCGATAGCTCCCATCGGCCTAGCGCTCTCTCCATGTGTGACACCGAAGATTCTTGACGGTAGATTCTGATTTTGTCTTTAACATGTGGGCGAGACACTTCTGCTATAATAGCCGCTGTTGCACTCTGTCGGGGCGTGGCGCAGCTTGGTAGCGCGTCTGCTTTGGGAGCAGAAAGTCGTCGGTTCGAATCCGGCCGCCCCGACCATGAGACACCTATTGGACGACGTGTCAGTCCTTCTCTGATTCACTTCAACTGCACCTACAGTCTTTTATTGTCGAATTCTTTTCAAGGTTTTGACGTGGTTCACAACGATCGCGTGCACGAAGTTGCGGCGGTGATAACGATCTCACAACTTCGCCTCAGCCGAAGGTTGCAGGGCCTCCGGCAAGGAGACGCATGCTTTCTTCTCTCGAGGTTCGAGTCGAAGTGAGCGAACATTCGGATCCCGGTATCAATCAAACGAAGTTATCTGACCTTCGCTCGAACCTGTGAAGAAGCCGGCTGATTTGTAGTTCTGATATGCAATAATGGGAGTGGATAAAAAAAGCGTTTCGGACGTTTTTACGAGGCGGAGTTGCGATGAGCAGTTCCGCCTCGATTTTTTCTTGCGTTTCAATGATCGATTCAACGAGCAATCAGGCGCATTTGGAACGAATGTGCTGAGGGACCCCCGTCCAACCTCGCCTCCATGCCAAAATCGCTTTCACGACGATTCGATGAAAGCGAGGCATGATGGATGATCTGATGGAAAGCGCAAATGGCTACCTCGACTACTGCAGACGGGTCAGGAGGCTGAATGACAAGACGCTGAAGGCTTACCGGTGCGACCTCCTTCAATTTGCGAAGTGGCTCCAAGAAAACGAGATGGCGTTCGACGATCAGGGCATCCTCGGCTACGTCGCTTTCATGAGCGACAAGTACGCGCCAAGAAGCGCCAAGCGCAAGATCGCTTCAATTAGGACATTCTCATCCCATCTGCATTTGAAGGATTGATTGAAGGATCCGTTTAGCCTGGTGGAGATCAGGATGAAAGAGCCGAAGAGACTTCCAAGAACTATCCCCTTGGACGATTTGGCGCTCGTCGTCGGCGGAAGATGCCAAGTAGGGGAGGGGCTTCAAGGCTGCATTCGCATGCGCAATAAGATGATCGCCGAGCTCCTCATCGCGGCCGGTATCCGCGTATCGGAGCTCTGTTCCCTCGACGAATGCGATTTCGATGCCCGGAGTAAAAGTCTCCTGATCAAGGGGAAAGGGTCGAAGGAGCGGGATCGAGAGCAGTATCACTCTGGTCGCCTTCCCGTCGTACACTGTGGCGCTCCATGTGCCCCTCTCCGAGGTCGGTGTCATCGGCGAAGGAGGAAGGTCTCTTTTCGTCAATCGGTTCGGAGTTTGGCTCTCGGAGCAGTCGGCCAGAAATGTTGTGAATGGTCTCGCCTCTCTGACCGGCGTTTCTTCGCACGTGACTTCTTCTACATGTTCAGGCGCATGTTTGCCACGATAGCCCTCGAGGACGACGTCGACATCCGTCGCATACAAACCCAACTCTGCCGCAGCTCACTTAAGGCCATGCAGATATACACGTACGTTTCCTCGAGCAAGCTACGAGATCATGCGGTGTAATAATCCAAGGGACACCTGGACGGATCACTGAACGACCGAAGGATCTTCCGATAATCACCGATTGCGGGTTGATTACGCAATGCGTGCAGGCGGCTCTGTTTTCTATGATGTCGTTTAGTCCCGGAATTTGTATGACGTGTTGTGCTTGATGCATATATATATCTTGCGTCTCGCTGCAGCGCGTTTTCTGTAAGATGCTCCATTTTCGTCATTTGAGATTTTGGGATAGAAGTGCTGATGAGACATTATGTTCTTAAAACTTTATTGGAAAGTCGTGAACTGCTATAATACAAAATTACATGATTATACTGCACATAAATAGAGGAACACATGGATCCTATTGACATCCAAAATCTGCTTCTAAGAAATGATAGTCTTTTTAACCATCTCCATGTGATTGAGCAGGAATTTGACATTGTTCCGGCTAGTAAACATTTTGGAATGGCTGTGAATTATACGGATATTTCTCCCCAACGTAGGGGGTTTATCTGTGAATTGGTTAACACTGCCGTTGACTGGGTTTATGGGAAGGCCAAACAAGAGGCTATATATCAACAGCTAATAAAAGAGGGCAGATCGATTGGAAGTGCTTCTGCGGAATTAGTGCGGAGTACTCATAGTAAATTTAGAAAGTCCGAAAACGCAAACCTTCTTAATGGGCAATTTGGAGAACTATTGCTTTCGAATTGTATTCAGCGGTTCATGTCCGCTGTACCTGTACTCAGAAAGATGCCCATTGCTACAGATGCTATGCACGAACGATTCGGTGCAGATGCAATTCACTATAAAAAATCTGGCGACACTCACGCCTTTTACCTTGGGGAAGCAAAAAGCTATAAAAGCCCCTATAAGTTTAATGTTGCTTTCGAAGATGCGCTTACCAGTATTTTAGGTACATATGCTAGCCTTGATACGGAGTTGCGTTCATATCTTTATGAGGACTTTATTGAGCCCGAACTGCAAACCGTAGTCGATCAACTTGTTCGCGGAACCCTCAAAAATACAAAAATGAACCTTGTATCAATTGTTGCCTACAATGAAACTAAAGAAATAACCGGTGAGTGCGAAGCTGATATAAAGAGATGTATTGAGACCATAATACGAGATAGATTTGTTGGTTTTGATAACAACAAAATCAAAATAGGAGAAAATATGATTCTTAACAGGATTACATACATTGTTTTCCCTATATGGGAGTTTGACAAATTGCTAGATGAATTTGCCTCTCTCATAATGAAATGAAGAATTCGGGTTAGTTATCATGGATATCGAAACAGAAGCAACCCTGCTTAAGCTACTAGCTATTGACATGAATGATGTTGCTAAAAAATTGAAACTGATGGGATCTAGTGACGTTACTCTTGAGCAAGATGATCTGAATCAAGCGGTTTGCGTGTTGAATCGCCTTTCTGTATGTACCGACGAAGTTTCGAAGAATTGTTTTATTGCTATCTCAGCTTTACTTTGGGAACATTCACGTAGCGAGTATTCAGGACTTAGAGATATCTTGATTGTCTTGCTTTCAAGAATTGGATACGCGCCATCAAGCATCATCCTTGACCCCACATTTAAAGATGACCATAAGTTTGAGCCGCTCAGTAGTATTCTCTTCCAGTGGGGTGCTACTGCAAATCAGTTGAAGTATGAAGTCGAGGTTAATGAGCGTTCGTTTTTGTTAACCGATTATCAGCGACAAATATGGGAATCGATGGAAACCAAAAAACTCGTCGGGGTATCTGCTCCAACTTCTGCTGGGAAGTCCTTTGTCCTTTTATTGAAATGCGCAAAAGCGGTGATCGAAGGGCAAAATGATATTGTATATATTGTGCCGACACTCAGTCTAGTTAATCAGGTTACTGAGGATTTTATCGATATATTCTGCCAGTTAGATTATTTTGATTATGAAGTATTCAATTCTTACAATGCAGAACTAAAAACCGATGCAATGCCTCAAATATTCGTGCTCACGCAGGAGCGAGCAATTTCTGCATTCTCTATGAGAGAAGCACCTTTTGACAAGCCGTTTGTGCTTATAGTTGACGAAATCCAAAATATTGAAAGAGTGTCCGCAGGAAGTTCAGAAATGCGTTCAAAAATATTGTTAGACGCTATTCTCGAATTTAGATTTTCACCTAGTGTAGAAAAAATTGTCTTGTCAGGACCTCGCATTTCTGGGATCGACACACTTGGCATGAACCTCTTTGGCGAAGAAGACAGGCTGTCGATTTCAACGGAAATAAGCCCTGTTCTCAATATCACATATAGTATTGAGAAAATCGGAAACAGTTTTTACTTTAAGCAGTATTGCTCCCTTCTAGAAACACCCAGAAAGGAGTTGATTGCTAATTCTTCCCAGATAGTTGGACACGGAGGCAAGCGCTATGATGATGCATTTCTTGAATACTTGACATCGTTGATACAAAATTTGGGACGCGATTCTCAGAACATAATTTTTGCTCCGACAAAGAACCAAGCACGTAAAACCGCTGTTGCTATTGCGCAGGCTTTTGAAGAGGATAAAAGCTGCTCTACCCTATCTAGCTATCTTAAAGAAACGGTTCACTCCAACTATATTTTGGCTGAAATTATTAATCACGGGGTTGCTTACCATCACGGTGCTCTACCTGATCATGCTCGAAAAGTTATTGAGAAAGCTATAGGAGAGAGAATTCTAAAAAATGTTTCCAGCACAACAACATTAATGCAAGGTGTTAACTTGCCCACTCAAAATATAGTTATTCGAAACCCTCATTTATATATCAGCAAGAAAGAAAATTCGGTGGAATTATCTAGCTACGAGATGGCTAACTTGCGCGGGCGTGCTGGAAGGTTGCTAAAAGACTTTATTGGGCGCACTTACGTTTTAGATGAAAATGAGTTCCTGAAAAACTCTGAAGAGTATAAACAGGAGTCTCTTTTTGAAAACACATACAAGGAGCTCGATTCTTCATATGAAGGCGCTTATAAGGTACATGAAAAAGAGATTGTCGCGGCTCTCGCGAACGAGTCTCCCTCGTATAGTCTAGAGAAGTCATACAGGCATATTGTGATACATGTGAGACAAACACTTCTTAAGTATGGCCGCGATGGTGCGCGAAGGCTTTCCGCCATTGGGATTGATCTTCCGAAAGAGGATTTTGAAAATACACTCAAGTCACTACGCGGTATAGGGGTTTCACGGGAAATATGTGCAAAAAATCGGTACTGGGATCCTCTTGTGCTAGACGCTTTGCATAAAGATCAAGATTTGCCTCCCGTTCCTACAAGGGTTGGTGATAGAAACAATGCTAAGATGTTGGAGCAGCTTCTTGGTTATCTGAGAAACAATGATCGATACTCCAGCTTTTTCATTGATAGAATACCAAGTAGATACCATAACGATATAATGTTATCTATACTATGTTCGCTGACAGTAAGCTGGGCTGGTGAGAAGCCGCTGAAGAAAATACTAGATACAAATTACTACAACACCAACCCCGAGTATATTGACGACGCTATATCACTTCTGCAGAATGCAGTGGCTTTCGATCTGCCTGTTCTTTTAAGGCCAATTTATGACCTCCGTGCGCAAGAGTCGGTATTCCTAACTTTCATTGAATCCGGAGCATATAGGCCCGTTACAAGAAAACTCATTGAAATAGGGATTCCTAGAGAGACTTCGATATATCTTACGGAAAACTACCTTAATAGGCTTGATGGCACCTCCGAATCTCTTTACGAAGACATCAAAGGTGCAATTCGTAAAGAGATTGCGCAAATTCCATATTGGATTCGCATCCAACTATCCACTTTGCAATAGTGTATATACGGGTTTGCGCAGGCCTGCATGTGTGACCGTATCCTGTAGAGGTGTTGAGTCTCCTTGTTGGAGCGGAGTGTAGGAAAAAACTTGCTACTTCATTCGTGTCGGAATTGCTCGATTGTTTTACGAGATTGAATTACCCTGATGTTGCATGACTTCGCATGAATTTCGCTATTGCTTGAAGGGGTATAGCCGCTTCCTCGTAAGGGACGTCCTCGAAGAGTAGGGGAGCAGTGATGTCCCTGTAATCGTTGCGATACGCATCATCTTTGATGATGGCTTCGAGGACGAGTGGGACATCTACGTCATCTTGCGCGGAGGGGCATCCGTGCGCACTCTTACGCTGTTGGCGTACCGTATCGAAAAGGGCGGCGAGCGTTTCGTCGAAGGATATGATGGACGACAGCTTGTAGAGGTCGTAGATGTGCCTCGACTGCCGGGGCGGGATTGGACCTGCCATGTAGTAGTCGCATAGGGCGAACACCTTGTCGACGAAGGTGCGTTCGATAGAGTTCGTTATGAGCTTGAATGGCTCGAGCTCATATTCCGAGACAATATCGTGGAAGCCTTCGTCGATGCAAAGACGGTAGAGATAGCTGTCAACTGTTTTGGCAACTGCCGGGGATGCGGGGGTCATGACCGCTGTCTCGATTATCAGAGTGTCGCTGCTGAATCCGATTCCTGTCGAGGGAAGGGGAATGAGGTACTTGTTGAATTCTCGGCGGCTGCGGGTTTCGTCGAGGTTTTCGATGGCGAGTCCCATCTCCTCGACGGCGTGCGTGACCGCGGCTTTCATGCGCTTGCGTTGCCCTTCGGTCGCGTGTTCGACTTCCAGGCCGAGGTCGACATCCTCTGAAAACCGCGATATGGCGTTGTGGCATTTGGAGAGGCAGGTTCCTCCCTTGAAGACGATCTCTGGGTTCTCGCGCGTGATGAGCTTCAATGCCAGGTATATGAAGTAGTCCTTGACGACGAATGCTTCTGCGAGAGCGTACCGTTTTGCCGCCCTCGCGACGAGTTCGCCCCAATCCTCCTGGTTTTCATGCAAGTACACCGTTCGCCTCGCTTTCGAGGAGTCTTAAGGCTGTTTTACCTGGATAGCATCTCGCGCATTCGACCAGCTTTCGCCTGTCCACCTTCGAGGCGAACTCCTTGAGGCGTGCGAGTTCGTCCGAGGCGAGGCTGTCAACGGGCGCGTAGGTCAAGATGTCGAGCAGCTGCAGCGCCTCGACGTTTTCGGCGGTCACGGGGATCCTTGGGCGGCGCAGGGTGATCTCCCGGTAGCCTCCGTGCGGCTCTATCCTGCGTGAGCGGGTGGACTCGCGGTTGGTGACAATCTCGAGCGTACCGGGAACCTGGTTGGAGATGCCGAGCTGGTTCTCGAGAGCCAGGCCGGTGACGTAGCCATACACCTCGCCGCCGTCCGTCAGGTATTTCTTTTCGAGTATCTTTGTATCGCTGATCGTCGACGGGCCGAACCGCGTCTTGGTGGGGATGTAGTAGACACCCTTGCGGGGCTTTGTCAGCCTCGAAGAGGCGACGGCGCTGCGAAGATGACGGTAGAGTGTCGCCTCGGGTATCTCCGGGAAGGTATCCCTGATCTCGTCGAGGAGGATGGGACGGTCCGTTCCGAAAGTTTGTGTGAGTATGTTGACGAAGTCTTCCATGCCGCGATGATAACATGTGATAGTGAATTCTACAACCAAATAGTAATATACTACAAGAATGTCCAAGGATCCACGCAGATGAGACTCTGCTTATTTACTCTGCAATGGAATAATCAGGGAAAACAGGAGGGGAGCTTGTGAAAACGTTTGAGGAAATGGTAGCCCTATTCGAGCAGGCAAACAAAGATTTTTTGTTTGCTAACCAAGACCTATTCGAGGTGGAAGTGTCGGAGCGTACATTATGCGGTGCGCTCATGATATGTATTCATGAGCTAATATCACGGAATGGGGCATATAGCGGATACTATGCCGATGTCGAATATAATCGCAATGAGGGGGATCTTAAGACTATATGCAAAACTATGCGAGGGGCGGATGGTGGAGTAGTTCGAATCACCTGTGACTTGATTCTGCATAGTCGGGGTCACCATCCGGAACAAGACAATTTAATCGCTATGGAAATGAAGAAGTCTTCAGGTCATCCGGAAGACAAGGATAAAGATCGCGAACGCTTAAGGGCATTAACGAAAGACTCGTACGATGATGTGTGGGTTTATGACGGGTATTCGTTTCCTGAGCATGTTTGCAGGTATGTATTAGGGGTCTATTATGAAATCAACTTTTCAGACAACGATATTTTGCTTGAATACTATCGCCAAGGTTTATGCGTAAACACTTATCATATGCCGTGCAGATGCGACTTGAGGGCAGGAATATAGCCGAATCGTTTAACGGACAGCATGTGTGAGATTCAGAATCGACGTGTCGGTCCTTTCTGCATCATTTCGACCGCGCCATTCAATCTCTCTCACAGTTCTTGCTGTCATCTCGAAGAAGTTATCTAGCTTGTGGTTCCGGTATGCAATAATGAAAGCAGATAAAAAGCGTTTCGGACGCTTTTTGCGGGGTGGGGTTGCGTTGAGCAGTTCCGCCCTGATTTTTCGTCTTGTTTTCTGACAAAACCTCGTGGACTTTTCAGGTCATTTCATCATAAATATACCTATTTTCCTATTTGCTTCTGCTCGGCAAATCTTTGCGTTAGGTCTGTGATTGCCCCGAGAGGCTCCATTGTGTCCTCGCGAAGATCACCCTTGAAGAGCGGAAGAGTGCAAGCGGCTTGATGATATGATGGGTGTTGTGGTGGCAGATAGAAATGGGGAGTCGATGGGAAGCGATCCAGTAACTCGCTAGCTGTTGCATGTCCTAAATGGATAAAGGCTTGCGCTACTCCCAACTTTTAGTAGATTAAAATAGGAGACAAATGTTTAGCTCAGATCGACCCATCGGTAATATCTACGAAGATCTTCTTGGAAGAGACGTTTTCGCAAAGAGAATAGCTGGGGCAATTTCCGAAATACAAACTGATGAATCAATAGTGCTCGGGCTTCATGGTGCGTGGGGATCAGGAAAAACCTCCGTGATAAATATGGTAGTCGAGGAGCTTGGGTCCTTCGATCCTGATATTCTTATCGTTCAATTTTACCCGTGGAATCGAATTGAGGATGCGAATCTTACTACGGAGTACTTTCAGGTATTAAAAGAAAACATCGACAAGAAGCTGAAGAAAACGAACTACAAGGGAAGGAGGCTCAAAGAGCTAAGCAAAGCATTAGATGATTACTCAACAACGCTTAAAGGCGGTAAAGAGAAAGCGTTTGCGGGGTGGATGTCTAGGCGATTAGCTGAAAAATCTAGCAGGTGGTTTGGCAGCATTGAGGAGAGAAAAGAAAGAGTTTCGAGTCTTCTGTCGGCATACGAGATGAAAATTCTGATTGTTATTGATGATATTGATCGCCTTTCCGACGCTCAAATTCGTTTAATATTTCAGCTTGTAGCATCTATTGCTGATTTTCCTAGTGTGAATTATCTTCTTTCTTATGATAAGGATATTGTTGAAAATGCTCTTTCAGTGATTCAAGGGTGCAATGGCTCAGAATATCTTGAGAAAGTGATTCAGGTTCCAATTCGAATACCTGAGATAAATCGAAATAAAGTAGCTGATTTGCTGAGTGAAGAACTTGGCAATCTCTTGAGATACGTTTCGTCAGAGAAAGAACTGTCTTTCATGATGGAGAGAGCGGAATTGCTGCGCTATTGCGTTTTCCCGTATGTTGAAACGATGCGCGATCTTAAGCGATATAAGAACGTCCTTGAGTTTGAGCTGTCCGGGTCAAAAAACAAAGTATCTCCCCTTGATATAGCCGCAATTGCGTCATTTACCTCGTTTGTACCGGAACTGATCCCCTGGATCGTCGCCAGTAAAGGGGTGCTATGCGGGAGGAGTGGAGGTGGCTACGTCCCCCAAAAAGCTGAAGGTTTAAAAAAGGAGTATGAGGCTGAATTTGCTAACCTTCTCCGAAGCGATCAATCCAGAGCTACAACAGTCGTGAAGTCGCTTGCGAAGCTTTTTCCCGTTTTTGGGCAAACGGTTGGCCTCTCTCATGCGATCATTTCCGAAGAGTCTCTTCGTATGAAAAAAATGCTGGCTCACGGTGATATATTCGATGCCTATTTTAAGGGAGCCATTGACGCGTACACCTTTCCGCATTCGCAAATTATGAATATGGCTTTTGAATACGATCAGGAGGCAATAACCGGAATAATTGAAAACTCATTCGAAAAAGGCAATTATGGCGAGCTATTGGAAGGGTTTCTCGGCATAGCGGACGAAATTGGCGCTTCAAGAGCATCCATTATTTTCCACTCCTTCTTGTTTTATATAGGAAAGACCTGTGACATTGGTGGCTTGTATTCCGAAAACTCGCGGACAATTGATTTATTGAACGCAATGCTGGAAGTTATCGGAGTTGATGGAGCTTCACAGCTAGCAAAAAACACTATCACCGAATTAGACATCGATGGCCTCATCGCGATTGCCCCATTTATAAGCGAGCAAGAGCGTGCTTTCGATAGATATGGTTTGAAAGGAGGTGGTTCGTATAAACAGCTCGTTGACCAAGATACCCTTGAATACATCGAAAGAAAACTTGCTTCTACGATGAAAGAAGGTATGGATGGTCTTTTAGTTCTAACGAAAGAGGGCATTCGGATCTCTATGTATCTGTGGGAGAAATTCGATGCCGAGTCTTATGAAAAGTGTTTGAGAGAAGCCGTCGGTTTGCCGATGGGCAAAGCACTTATTGCTCAGCTTTTTACATCCACGTGGTATGGTGGGCATACATATGGTTGGACTGTCGACGAAAGCTTCAAAGAATACATTTCTGAAGAAGAGATTCTGGATGGCATTTCGAAGACAGTGCTGCAAGAATCGTTCTGGGAATTGCCAATTGGCCTAATTGAGCGCGTCGCAGCTTTTTCGATTGGAGTTGAGGGAAAGTGTTATGGCCTCGGTGAAGATAGAATCGATAAAGCAGCAGCCGAAAAACGTATTGAAAAGTGGAAATTAGTGAACGTATCAGCGGTCAAAGGCCAATAGGAACCTGTCACCATACAGTAGCAATCACGATGAGAGTTGATTATTCGGAAGGCCAATTGCAATAAACATTGCAAGCTAGAATTCAATTGAGTCGCAAATTGATTTTAGCAATTACATAGAAGTCGATAGATTAGAGCAGCGACGTGGTCATGGTCTGCGTTGCTGCCGTGCCCTTGGTTTTGATAGCGTGTATATCGATGCTTAGTGTTGTCGGTAAATTCAATAAGAATACGAAAATATACTATCAACCAACAACGCCAGGGATGCAAAAGATGCGCCGAGATTTTGCAGATGCTGGAGAAATCGCTAAACTCTGATTGCAAAACTCGTAACCGAAATCGCAAAGCATCTCTCTAGCCAAAAATGGCTCAGGTTTCATTTTTGAGAAGTTATTTACGCAGGTGGGAGCCTCGCCGATTGGGAAAAATTGCATGGGTGCAAATTGAGCGAGTCGGCGCAACTACTATGCACACAGGCTACCATCAGGCGTTATAATGCCGCTTCAGAATGAGATTATTCACGTGGCGCTGGGAGCAGGATGTCGCAGGTTCGAATCCTGTCATCCCGACCATTTTTCTTTTTGAATCGGATCGGCGTCTGTGCAAGTGGCTCGCAATCTTGCAAGATCTCGGCATTCTCGTCACAAGCGCAAACGCCGTCGGCAACCGTTTCCTTCCCGTTTCGCGTCCTGTGCGCCGCGCGCGCCTTCTTGTCCTACCATGTTTTCAAATGAGCATGAGACTAGATAAGGGGCGATAGCGATGGAATCCGTCCATTCCGAAGCTGATCGTGAGTTCGGCGATCTGCTGACAACCTTGCGCGTCCGTTTCGAACAACATCCCGAGCGTCATCTTGATGCGTCATGGGACGACGTGCGTCTTCGCCTTGCGGCGGCTCCCGGGAAGCTGGCCGTCTTGCAGGCCATGGAGGCATCCGGCGGCCAACCTGACGTCGTGCGCGATCGAGCCGCTGGCGATGCGCTCGCGTTCTTCGACTGCTCGCCTGAAAGTCCTGCCGGGAGAAGAGGCTTGTGCTACGACGACGCAGCGCTTCAAGCTCGCAAGCGCAACAAGCCGCAAGGGAGCGCGCTTGGCGTGGCGGATGCCATGGGCGCGAAGATTCTCACCGAAGCTCAATACCGGGGCTTGCAGGAGGTCGGTGCGTTCGACCTCAAGACGTCGAGCTGGATAGATACTCCTGACGACGTGCGCGCTTTAGGCGGCGCGCTGTTCTGCGACCGTCGTTACAACCGCGTGTTCACGTTTCACAACGGAGCCGATTCCTACTATGCGGCGCGCGGGTTCCGCGCAATGCTGGAATTGTAGCCTTGCTGACTCAAGGGAAGCGAAGGAAAAAAGAAGCCCGATCGCGATGATCGGGCTTCTTGAGCGTTCGTGGAGCGGGTGACGGGAATCGAACCCGCGTCATGAGCTTGGAAGGCTCAGGTTCTACCATTGAACCACACCCGCATATCGCATTAAGCGCGGCGCCTATTGTACCGCAAGTTTCTCCGATGCGCGCAAAATTATCCCAGGGAATCCACGAATCCGGTCGAACCCGGCCATTGACGCGAAAACCCAAAGCGGGAATCGAGCCGCTTTCGCCCCGATGCTTGCCGTCCTGTGCGGTGGAAACCGGAAATTTTGGCAGGAATCGATGCTTTTTACCGCATGCGAAGCGGTTTGCGGCAACATCCCAATTCATCGCGCAAGAGCCATCGTCGCGAAACGCCTGCTCGAAAGCGCACCGCGACTCGGTCGAATTGAGATCGGGTCGCGGTGCACGGGGTCCTGCGACTTCGGCGCGGGGGAGGGGGCGGCGCCGAAGCCGCAGCGCAAAGATGTGCCCGGTGCGTTCGACGCCAAGCGTTTGGAAGGGATGCTTGGCGGCTGCAAAATCGTCTGCACCGGGCGAAACGGCTTACTTGCCCAGGTACTCCTTGGCGTCCTTCATTGCCAGGCGCCCGGAGTTCACGGCCCAGGCGGCTTGCGAGCCAGGTGCGAACTTGACGTCGTAGGAGTCGCCGTACAGTCCGCCTGCGTCGGAGCCTCCGGCGTACAGGCCCGGAATCACCTGGTCCTTGTCGTCGAGGACTTGTATCTTCTCGTTCACCTTGATGCCGCCGCACGTGGTGTAGAACCCGTCAGCGGTTTCGCACAGCCAATAGGGGCCTGCGTCCACCTTGTGCATGAACTTGGATCGCTTGCCGAATTCCTCGTCGGCGCTGGGGTCTTCTCCGTCCAGGCCCGCCGCGACGTCGCAGTAGGCGTTGTACTGCTCGACGGTCGCCTTGACGGCGGCGGGGTCCAGCCCGACTTTGGCGCAGAGGTCTTCCAGCGAATCGCCCACGTGGCAGCCTTCGGCTTTTTGCAGGACCTCGCGCGCTTTTGCCAGCGGCGTTCCCGGCGTGCCGAACGAGAACACTTGCCCATCGGGGCCGTCGGCTTCCCAGCGTTTCATATCTGCTTCGGTGAACAGGGCGAACGTTTTATCCTGGTTGCGTACGCACATGCCAGCGCCCGAGAAGTCGTCCAGCCAGAGGTCTTCTTTGCAGAATCGCTGGCCCTTTTCGTTGAGCCATACGGTGGGCTGCACGCCTACGGAGTACGCGTCGGTGGTCCACGTTGCCGTAACGGCTCCTATAGTGACGGGTCCGCACCACATGACGGTGCCCAGGCCTTCGGCGAATTCGGCGCCGGCGTCCTTGGCCATCTTCAATCCGTCGCCTGCCCGGCAGTCCATGCCAAGCGCCTGGATGTTCTCGTTTTTCGTTTCGGATACGCTGTAGAGCATTTCGGGGTTGTTCGCGTAACCGCCCGTGCATATCATGACCACGGGCGCTTCGACCTTCAATACGTCGCCGTTGTCCTTTTCGGCCAGAACGCCGGCCACTTTGCCGTCTTCCAGGATCAGCTTGCGGCCGAATGTGTTGAAGTGAGCTTCAACGCCTAGTTTCTCGGCCTCCTTGCCGAAGCACTGCATGAAGTAGCCGCCGGGACTGGCGTTGTCTCCCTTGTCGTAGACGTGCCATACCTTCGGACCGGCGCCGATGGAGATGTTCCCTTCGAATTCGATGCCGTGGCTTTCCAACCAATCGATGGTTTCGGACGTCTGCCCGAAGAAGTTCTCGTACAGCTTGTGCTGCGGAATCCAGTGATGGTAGTTCAGGCACGTGTTCGTGGCGTTCTTCACATCGTACGGGGCGTTGGGATTGTAGGCGCCGGCGAACATGATGTCGCCGTCTGCCTTGGTGAAATGCGTTTCCAGGGCCGTCATGCCTTCGGTTCCGATGAACGATCCGCCGTATCCGGAAAGACGCTCGATCACAACTGGCTTGAGACCCAGGTCAATGGCTTGGATGGCCGCTGCTGTGCCCGTTCCTCCCGCACCGACGATGCATACGTCCGCCTTGACGGTTTCTTTCGGCTCTCCCAGTTCGGGGATGTTCCACAAAGCGTCGCTGCCGTTTGCGGCAGGCTCGTTGCCGCCCGCTTCGGGCGCGGAAGCCGGGTCCTTGCTGCCTGTGGCGGGCGCACTCGGGCTGCAGCCGGTCAGCGCGGCTCCGGCGAATCCTGCGGTCAGAATGCCGGCCCCTGCGAGAAACGATCGACGACTCAAGTTGCTGGTTGCTTCGGACATGATGATCCTCCTTGTACGTCGCTTCCCTGAGAAGCGATTCCAGCCGCCCTCCTGCGGCGTGCCTTCAGTTTGGCCCTTCGGGATCGGGTTGCGCAATGGATTCGCAGCCAGCTAGCCGATGCCCCTTGAAACGTTTGGTTTCACCCGTTCGTACGCGGTTGGTAGTACAATAAGGTTCGATCTGGAGAAGGGGAGGGAGGGCTCCATGCTTCAGGACAGGTGCGACTACTTCATACTGGCGTACGAATCGCCCAGCTTCAGCGCTGCCGCCGCCAAGGTTCCCATGTCTCCTCAGGGATTCACGAAGGCTATTCGCAGTATGGAGCGCGAACTGGGAGTTTCGCTGTTCACCATGGATGAGGACGGCTCGCGCGTTGCCACGCCGTACGCCCATGAGTTCTACGAGTACGCCAAACGCGTGCGAGCCGAGCGCAATTTGCTGGCAGCTGCGTTCGATCGCATAGCTTCGAGCGGCTACGTCGAGCTGCGTATTGCCTGCTCGCTCGGCATCCCCGGTTTTCTCGGCTGCGATTTCTTGCAGGATTACCTCAAAACCCATGCAGACGTGTCCATATCGCTGTGCGAAATGCCCGACGCTCTGTGCGAGGCCGCGCTGAGAGAGGGTCTCTACGACATGGCTTTGACCGTCGTGCCGTGCGACGAGGAGTTCGAATCCCGGCTTCTGTACACGTCTCCCGTATGGTATTGGGTGCGCCGCGACGATCCGCTCGGCGATTGCGAATCCATCGGTCCCGAGGACCTTGCGGGCCGACGCATCGCCATGCCCGGCGACGATTTCAAATGCTACCGCGCGCTGTCGGATTGGTTCGCGCGCGCCGGAGCGAATCCGCCCGAGATCGTGAAGTACTCCGAGATTTTCTGGATATACGAGTTCGTGCTGCACGGGAGGGGCGTCGGGTTCACGCTGCCTCATTTGGCGTGTTTGGAAGTGTTCAAGGGCAACGAGGACGTGCGCGCCGTGCCTTTACGCGGATTTACGTGGGGATTCGGGGCGTCTCGTCTGAAAACGCGAACTCCCACGTCTGCTGAAGACGAGCTGGTGGAGTACTTGTGCGAGCGTGCCGCTCGTCTGCGCAAGCGATTCTGAGTGCGCAGACGAGAAGTCGGGGCACCGCTTTAGGATACGATGCCCCGCAGGTACGAGACGATGTCGTCCGATTCGTACAGCGGACGGTTGCCGATAACGAGGCAGGGGACTTGCTTCTTGCCTCCAATGCGCACAAGGTCGTTCTGGTTTCCCGGTTGCAGCGTGTCGCGCGTGTCCATGGTGATCTTGTTCGCGTCCATGAATCGTAGAACTTTTTGGCAGTACGGGCAGGATTTCTTGTAGTAAAGCGTGTGGTTTTCCAGGTAGGGCATGTGCGGCTCCTCTCGATGCGCTGAGCAAGGGCGAGCGTTTCTGTTGGTGATTTAGATTACTATTCTAACTTATCATCTTTAGGGGAAGCGCCCTGCGACGCAGCTGTTGCCAATCGGTTTCCCGAACGGGCGTCGAATGGGCGCGGGGTTTCCAGCCTGTTGTTGGAAAGAAAAATAATGCGCGAAAACTATTGCAATAGAAAAAGAAATTTGAAATAATTCAAAGTTTTTTAAAATGGAGTCAGTAAAAAGCCGTTTCGCGAAAGCGAAACGGCTGGAGCAATCTGGTGCGCCCAGCAGGACTCGAACCTGCAACCGACGGATTAGAAGTCCGTTGCTCTATCCATTGAGCCATGGGCGCGTTTCATTGAGCATCGGTATTATACCTTAAATGAAGCCGGGCGGGACAAACTATGAGCCAATGGGGCAATAGAGCTTCTCTCGTGGTAAAAATAGCCGTAGACCAGGGGTTTTATATAGCTCAGACCCGATTCGAAAGCATGAATGGCTCCTAAAGCGCCCGCGCTGGAGCGCAAAGCGTCGACCTGTTTGCAGGGTAATTGCATCTTTTTGAATATTTATGCATAAACACGAAACAAGGTCCGGGTGCGAAAGGGGGGAGGCACGCTTGTTTTTGTGCGAATAAGGCCGTTTTTGAGCGTCCAAACGCTTTAGTTTGCGCTAGTAAATGTGTTCAAAATGTGAAGAAATGCGTAGATTTACCTTACCATTCGCCGAAAAAGCACGTGCCTTTGTGAGGGGGTCCGTTTTGTTTCGGTTTTGTGGTTGCAATTTATTTCGAACCATGAGATTTTGGCGATGTCGAACGGACGCCCGGTGCGCAACGGGCGCTGCCGCAAGTCGAAAATCTGTAAATGCATAAAAGGAAAAGGAGGGTTGCTATGGCTGGCGTGAACGTCAAGAGCGAGATCAAGCCCTTGAAGAAAGTTCTGCTCCATCGCCCTGGCCGAGAGCTTCTGAACCTGACGCCGAACACGCTCGAAGAGCTGCTGTTCGACGACATCCCGTTCTTGAAGGTCGCCCAGGAGGAGCACGACGCTTTCGCGCAGATTCTGCGTGACAACGGCGTCGAGGTCGTTTACCTGGAGGACCTCACGGCTGAGGTGCTCGAGTCTGACCCTGCGCTGCGCGAGCAGTTCCTGAAGCAGTGGATCGAAGAGGCCGGCATCCGCACGGAGCGCTACCAGAAGATCATCTTCGACTACCTGCAGGAGAACTTCCCCGATGCCAAGGACTTCGTCATGAAGACGATGGAGGGCATCAACCTTACCGAGCTGCATACGGACAAGTCGAACTCCTTGGTTGACCTGGTTTCCGAGTCTTCCAAGATGGTCGTCGCCCCGATGCCGAACCTGTACTTCACCCGCGACCCGTTCGCGTCCATCGGCAACGGCGTGTCCATTAACCGCATGTACTCCGTCACGCGTAACCGCGAGACCATCTACGCCGAGTACATCTTCAAGTACCATCCCGATTTCCAGGGAACCCCTGAGTACTACAGCCGCTACAACACGTTCCACATCGAGGGCGGCGACATCCTCAACATCAACGATCACGTGCTGGCCATCGGCATCTCGCAGCGCACGGAGCCCGACGCCATCGACGCGATCGCGCACAACATCTTCAACGATGAAACCAGCCCGGTCGACACCATCCTGGCGTTCTACATCCCGAACAACCGCGCCATGATGCACCTCGACACGGTGTTCACCCAGATCGACGTTGACAAGTTCACCATCCACCCGGGCATCATGGGCCCGCTGACCGTGTTCGAGATCACCGCCGAAGGCGATGGTATCAAGGTCAAGGAAATGAACGACACGCTTGAGGATATCCTGGCGAAGTACGTCGGCAACCCCGTGGAGCTCATCCCCTGCGGCGGCGGCGACCGCATCGCGGCCGAGCGCGAGCAGTGGAACGACGGCTCGAACACGCTGTGCATCGCTCCGGGCACCATCGTGGTGTACGAGCGCAACGACGTGACGAACGCGCTGCTCAAGGAGAAGGGTCTCAACGTTTTGGAGATGCCCTCCGCCGAGCTGTCCCGCGGCCGTGGCGGCCCGCGCTGCATGAGCATGCCGCTGATCCGCGAGGACTAGTCTTACCCTCGCTCGTGCGATAATCTAGTTCCATCCGGTTTCTGTCTTTTACGGTGCGCCAAGACTGTGCGAAGCGGTCGAGGCGCACCGAAAAGGGGCAGGTGGAAAACTTGGCGCCGCCTGCCGATTTTCAAGTTTGTTGTCAGTAACGACGAAAGGAATGAACTATGCCTACTAGCCTGAGCGGTCGCAACTTTCTGAGGCTCCTCGACTTCACGACCGAGGAGATCGAGTACCTCCTGAAGCTGTCCCGCGAGTTCAAGAACCTGAAATTGACGGGTACCCCCCATCGCTACCTCGAGGGCAAGAACATCGTCCTGCTGTTCCAGAAGACGTCCACCCGTACGCGTTGCGCGTTCGAAGTTGGCGCTATGGACCTGGGCATGGGCGTGACCTACCTCGATCCCGGCAGCTCGCAGATGGGCAAGAAGGAGTCCATCGAGGACACCGCCCGCGTGCTCGGCCGCTTCTACGACGGCATCGAGTTCCGTGGCTATGCTCAGACCGACGTCGAGGAACTCGGCGCCAACGCTGGCGTGCCGGTGTGGAACGGCCTGACCACCGAGTGGCATCCCACGCAGATGCTCGCTGACATCCTGACGGTGCAGGAGAACTTCAACTACGACATCAAGGGCAAGACCCTGGTGTTCATGGGCGACGCTGCCAACAACGTTGCTCGTTCGCTCATGGTCGTGTGCTCCAAGCTGGGCATGAACTTCGTTGCCTGCGGCCCCAAGGAGAACATGCCGGAGGCCGAGCTGGTCGAGACCTGCAAGGAAATCGCTGCCGAGAACGGCTGCACCATCACGCTGACCGAAGATGCCAAGGCCGCCTGCACGGGCGCGCATGCCATCTACACCGACGTGTGGGTGTCCATGGGCGAGCCGGACGAGGTGTGGACCGAGCGCATCCGTCTGCTCGAGCCGTATCGCGTGACCTCCGAGCTCATGGCTGTGGCTGACCCCAACGCCATCTTCCTGCACTGCCTGCCGGCCTTCCACGACACCAACACCACCATCGGTGCCGACATCGCCGAGCGCTTCGGCGTCACCGAGATGGAAGTCACCGACGAGGTGTTCGAGTCCAAGCAGTCCAAGGTGTTCGACGAGGCCGAGAACCGCATGCACACCATCAAGGCTGTCATGTACGCCACCCTCTCCTAAAGAAAGACAAGGTGAATTAGCATGCCTTATCAGAAGGGTGACGGCAAGTCCGTTGTCATCGCGCTGGGCGGCAACGCCCTGGGCAACACGCCCCAGGAGCAGCTCCAGCTGGTCAAGGACACCGCCAAGAACATCGTCGACATGGTCGAGGAGGGCACCAACGTCATCGTGTCCCACGGCAACGGCCCGCAGGTCGGCATGATCAACAACGCGTTCGCCTACGCGAGCGCCAACGACGGCAAGACCCCGGAGATGCCCTTCCCCGAGGCCGGCGCCATGAGCCAGGGCTACATCGGCTACCAGCTGTCCCAGGCCATCCTCAACGACATGAAGCTGCGCGGCATCGACCGCTCGACGGCCTGCGTCGTGACGCAGACCGTGGTCGACCCCGCCGACCCGGCGTTCCAGAACCCCACCAAGCCCGTCGGCGCCTTCCTCTCCGAGGAGGAGGCCAAGGCCAAGGCCGCCGAGACCGGCTGGACCTACAAGGAGGACGCGGGCCGCGGCTGGCGCCAGGTCGTCGCCTCCCCGAAGCCGGTCCGCATCGTCGAGTTCGACGCGGTCAAGGACCTCATGGACGCGGGCTACATCGTGGTGTCCACGGGCGGCGGCGGAGTGCCGGTGTTCGAGAAGGAGGGCCTGTACGAGGGCGTCCCCGCGGTCATCGACAAGGACCGCTCCAGCGCCAAGCTGGCCGCCGACTTCGGCGCCGACATGCTGGTGATCCTCACGGCCGTGGAGAAGGTCTGCATCAACTTCGGCAAGCCGGAGCAGGAGGAGATCTCCACCATGACGATCGCCCAGGCCGAGGAGTACATCGCCCAGGGCCAGTTCGCCCCCGGCTCCATGCTGCCGAAGGTCGAGGCCTGCATCGAGTACGTGCGCGCCTACCCCGAGGGCAAGGCCCTCATCACCAGCCTCGAGTGCGCCGCCGCGGGCCTCGAGGGCAAGACCGGCACCATCATCACGGCGTAGTTCCCGCCGTTTGGAGTACTGAGGCCCGCTGAGGGCTTTGGGAATCCGAAACTGTTCTAAGCGGCGGCGCCTGTGTAGCGCGGGCGTCGCCGTTAACTGGGGTACTGTCGGATCATGCGGTTATGCTTCCACTGATTCGTCTATCAATTTCTCGTTCGCACCTGTCTATCCACCTCGATCCTCAAAAAGGAAGGGTTTGTATGACCGAGAAAGAAAAGGAAAAAAGCAGAAAGAAGCGTTCCATCTCTTCGTTCACCATCCTGTTGATCATCCTGATCGCACTGGCGCTGATTACGGTTGTCATGTCGTTCATGGGTGTGGAAGGTGTAACGGGAGCTACCGTTGCCAATGTGGCGACGGCACCCGTCAAAGGCTTCACCGATGCGCTCCCCGTTTGCTTGTTCGTGCTGATCCTGGGCGGTTTCCTGGGCATCGTCACGGAAACGGGCGCCTTGGACGCCGGCATTGCCGCGCTGGTGAGAAAGCTCAAGGGTAACGAGCTCATACTCATTCCCATCTTGATGTTCATCTTCTCGATTGGCGGCACGACGTACGGCATGTGCGAGGAAACGGTGCCGTTCTACCTGCTGCTGGCTGCCACGATGGTAGCCGCTGGCTTCGACAGCGTGGTCGGCGCGGCGGTCGTTTTGCTGGGCGCCGGTTGCGGCGTGCTCGGCTCGACGGTTAACCCGTTCGCGGTCGGCGCAGCCGTTGACTCGCTGTCGTCTACGGGGCTTGCCATCAACCAGGGCACCATCATCATGCTCGGCGTCATCTTGTGGCTGGTCACCTTGGCCATATCCATCGTGTTCGTGATGCGTTACGCGAAGAAGGTCAAGGCCGACAAGGGCTCCACGATTCTTTCGCTGCAAGAGCAGGAAGTCATGAAGGCCGAGTTCGGCGAAGCTCAGCAGGAAACGCAGGATGCCGAGGCGAATCCATCCGAGAAGCTTATGACGGGGCGTCAGAAAGCCACGCTTGTCGTGTTCGCGCTGACGTTTGTAATCATGATCGTCGGGTTCATCCCCTGGGGCGATTTCGGCGTCGAGATATTCGATGCTGGTTCCGCTACAGAAGAGGTGACGACGCAGGTTACCGGCGACGACATCTCTGCTAAGTGGGTCGACAAGAAGGTTGGCGGCGAGATCGCGTTCGACGGCAACGTCGAGGGCACGGTTACCACTGAAGAGCAGATCTCGGACGGCTGGTCCGCATTCCTGACGGGCCTTCCGCTGGGGCAGTGGTACTTCGACGAGGCTTCCACGTGGTTCCTCATCATGGCTATCATCATCGGCATCGTCGGTGGCGTGTCCGAGAGCCGTTTCGTGAAAGCGTTCATCAACGGTACGGCCGATATGATGAGCGTCGTGCTGATCATCGCCATGGCTCGTTCTATTACGGTGCTTATGGGCGAGACCGGCCTGGACATGTGGATTCTCGAGAATGCGGCAGCTGCACTGAACGGCTTGTCGGCGATCATCTTCGCTCCGCTGTCGTTCCTGCTCTACATCGTGCTGTCGTTCCTGATTCCGTCCTCGTCCGGCATGGCTACGGTATCCATGCCCATCATGGGTCCGTTGGCTAACTCGCTGGGCTTCTCGACCGACGTTATGATCATGATCTTCAGCGCCGGCAACGGCTTGGTGAACCTGTTCACCCCGACCAGCGGCGCTATCATGGGCGGCTTGGCGCTTGCGAAGATCGAGTACTCGACGTGGCTCAAGTTCGGCGGCAAACTGTTCGTCGTGCTTGGCGTTGCCTGCGTGGTCATCCTCACCGTTGCGATGATGTTGATTCCAGGCGCTGCTTGATCCTGATTCCGGTTTTTCGGCAATAGGCGCAAAGCAGGCGAAAAAGACGGCCTCCGCTTCGGCGGGGGCCGTCTTCGCTTGGTTGGAATGCTGCGAGAGGGGGAGGGGTCCTTACAGGGCCTTCTTCATCCAGATATGCTCGACGTGTTCGTCAAGTTCGACGGGCCCGTATTGCCGGTATCCCGAACGCTCGTAAAACGGCGTGACGCGGCACTGTGCGTGCAGGTGCATTTCCGTGGCTCCCGCCGCTTGGGCCAGTCGCTCGGATTCCGCTAAAAGGGCGGCTCCCAGCCCGCCTTTGCGCGCTTCGGGCAAGACGGCCAGGCGACCGAAGATCCAGCGGCCGGGTTCTTCGGGGCGCTCGAAATCGGGGAAGGTGCGCGCGCATCCAGCCAGTTTTTCGTCCACGTACAACGTGACATGGATGGTGCGGGGATCCTGATCGATGTCGTCGGACTCGTCCTGGAAGCCCTGCTCTTCCATGAACACGCGCGTGCGCACGATGCGCGCGTCGTCGAAGTTTCCTTGCTGGAACATCATGGCCATGCGGTTTCGTCCTCTCTCGCAACCGGGGGTGCCCGGGAATCTACAATGAGCGAACAATAGCATAAAAGCGCCCAACTGCAGAAGCTTTTTGCGAGGTCGTGTGTACGTTTTCTGCATAACGTCCTTTTTTGGGGCGTTCGTTCGCTCGACGCGTGCCCGCGCGCCGGAAAAAGGTGGTAGACTTGTCCAACATGTATTTACACGAGTCCCACAAAGAAAGATGCATACCATGCAAATTCGCGAACAACTTGAACAGCTGATCGACGCAGCCGTTGCGGCCGCGTGCGAGGACGGATCGCTCGAGCTCGAGGAGGCTCCCGCGGCGGCGCTGGAGCGCCCGCGCGACGAGAGCAACGGTGACTGGGCCTCCACCGTAGCCATGCGTTCCGCCAAGCAGGCTAAGAAGAACCCCCGCGAGATCGCTCAGATCATTGTCGACCATCTTCCGGAGAACGGCATTATCGCCTCCGCCGAGATCGCCGGCCCCGGCTTCATCAACTTCCGCCTGTCCTCCACCGTGCTTCAGGGCGTTGTTTCCCAGGTGCGCGAGGAGAAGGAAGGCTTCGGTCACGGGTTCATCCCCGAGGGTCAGCGCTACATTAACCTCGAGTACATCTCCGCCAACCCCACGGGTCCCATGCACGTGGGACATGGCCGTTGGGCTGCTTTGGGCGATGCCACGGCGCGCGTGATGCGCCATGCCGGCTACGATGTGTACGAGGAGTTCTACATCAACGACGCCGGCACGCAGATGGACAACTTCGGCGAATCCGTGGCCGTGCGCTATCAGCAGATCCTCGGTCGCGACGTCGAAATGCCTGAGGCTTGCTATGCCGGTTCCTACGTGAACGACATCGCGCAGGTCATCATCGACGAGGACGGCGACGTCTGGCTTGACGCCGATCCGCAGGAGCGCATGGAGAACTTCCGCGAGCGCGCTTACCAGATGATGCTCGCCGAGCAGCATCGCGTGACCGGTCGTTTCGGCACCACGTTCGATTGCTGGTTCTCGGAGCGCTCCCTGTACGTGAAGGACGAGTCGGGCGAAAGCGCCGTGGACCGCAGCCTGAAGGCCATGAGCGAGAAGGGCTACATCTACGAGCAGGACGGGGCCACGTGGTTCAAGTCGAGCGCGTTCGACGACGAGAAGGACCGCGTGCTGATCAAGGCGAACGGCGAGTACACGTACTTCATGAGCGACGTTGCCTACCACTACAACAAGCTTGAGCGCGGTTTCGACCACCTGATCAACATCTGGGGCGCCGACCATCATGGCTACATCGCCCGTTGCGAGGCCATGCTTGCGGCGTGGGGCCGTCCCGGCGCGCTCGAGATCATGCTCGGCCAGCTGGTGAACCTGTTCCGCGACGGCGAAGCCGTTCGTATGTCCAAGCGTACCGGCGAGATGATCACGTTCGAGGAGCTCATCGACGAGGTGGGCGTGGACGCGACGCGTTACCTGATGCTGTCGCGCTCTTCCGATCAGCCCATCGACTTCGACATCGAGGTGGCGAAGAAGAAGGACGCTTCCAACCCGGTGTACTACGTGCAGTACGCTCATGCGCGTATATGCTCCATCCTGCGCAAGGCCGCCGACGCCGCCGACGCGGCTGCCGCCGAGGCCGGCGAGCTTTCCATGGACGAGCTGGCGGCTAAGGTCGTGCCTGCGGGCGTGGACCTGTCCCCGTTGACGCACGAGTCCGAGCTGGCCCTTATGCGCAAGATGGACGATTTCGCCGACCTGGTGTCGCAGGCTGCGCGCGATCGCGCTGCGTTCCGCCTGACGCATTACGCTCAGGATCTGGCGGCGTTGTTCCATTCGTTCTACACCAACTGCCACATCATCGGCGAGGACGAGGCCGTTCAGAACGCGCGTCTGGCGCTTGCCGATGCGACTCGCATTGTTTTGGCGACCACGCTGGGTCTGCTGGGCGTGAGCGCTCCGGCCAAGATGTAACGCTTCCTGCTCATACGGCACACGGAAAGGCCCGCAAGCTCGTCGCAGAGCTTGCGGGCCTTTTTATGCAGGGGAGCGTTGCGGTGCGGAGCGAGGCTGCGAAAACCGTGCTTCGCGCGTTACACGTTGTCTTCGAGGTCGATCTGCATAAGGTACACGTTCTCGCGCAGGCGCTTCGCGGTGGCGCGGCACAGGTCGTCTTCCTCGTAGCGCGTTTGTATTTGCTCCAGCTCCAGGTGCAGTCCAAGTCGCTTGATGTCGACCGCGGCATCCGCCGTGCTGGTTATGGCCGTGATGGAGGGGGCTTTCGAGCGCAATGCGCTCAACGTGCGCTGGTACTCCAGGAGCAGAGACGATAGGTCCTCGGCGTTTTCCTCCGATACGCCGGGAGCCATTTCCCCTTGCAGCTTCTCGATGACGAATTCGCACGATCGTATCTGCAGATCGCGGATGGCCTGCGCGGTTTCGGTCAGATTCGCTCCGGGCATGCCCTGCACGAACCGATACCATCCGGACCTCAGCGCTGTGCGCATGCGCAAGGCGGCCCTTTGCGGCGACCAATGATCGGCGTGGTGGCGCAGAAGGTTCTCTATATGCGAGAGCCGGCTTAAGTACTGGTAGCCTACCAAAGGATACGTTTCCTCATGCTCGATGAGCTCGAAGACGAATTCCTGTTCCCAGCGCAGCGTTTTCAGGCGCAGCTCGAGGTTCGGCTCGTCGTCGATGTTGTGCTGCTCTTTGATGCGCGCAATGCGGTCGTTGTAAGAATGGATGACCATTTGCGTGGCAGCGCGGTTCTCGGGTGTTTGGCGAGCCGACAACTCCTCGATGACGTTGCGCAGGATCTCAAGGCTCACCTGCGTTTCGTCGCAGCGCTGATCTTCTTCGGTGGTCGGCTTGCGCGGAGCTAGCAGGGGAACCACGAACGTAGCCAGCAGAAGCGTGACCACGATGACGCCGCATGCCAGGAACATGATGAGCTGTTGCTGCGGGATGGCGCGCGGCAGCGTGAGGATGACGGCGAGCGTGATGGTTCCTTTTGGACCTGCCAGCGTCATGATGGCCGCCGATAGCATATCGGTTTTCGATAGCCTGCGCTGCTTCGCCGTGCCGTCTTCCTTGTTTTTGCCTTTGCGGCTTCGCGAGCGCTCCATGATGAGAATCCATACGAAGCGCACTGCGATGAGTATGAGCGTGATGCCCAGGACATAGGATATGAGCAAGCCGTTGTCGATGTACACGTTAGCCCAGGTCTGCTGCATGGCGCGGGGAAGCTGCGTGCCCAAGAGAACGAACACGATCCCGTTAAGGGTGAAGGACAGCACCTGCCAGACGCTGGCCGAAACGATGTTCATGCGCGATATCGAAGGCCCCAGCGTGCGGGGGGATATGACGTTCACCAGTCCTGCTGCGACCACTGCCAAAATGCCGCTCGCGCCCACCTGGTTGGCTACCAGGTACACGATGAAGGGCGTGAACACCTCGAACAGCACGTGGAATGTGGTGTTCTCCAGGCCCCAGGAGCGCACTTTGCGCACGATGAAGTTGCCCAGGTAGCCCAGCGCTATGCCGATGAAAATGCCTCCCAAAAAAGAGAACAGGAACTCGACGGTTGCGTTGACCAGGGAGAACGTGCCGGTAACGGCTGCGGCCAGCGCGAACTGGAAGGCAACGATGCCCGATGCGTCGTTGATGAGCGATTCCCCTTCCAGAATGCTCTTGGCGCGGGGCGAGATGTCGGTTTCCTTGGAAAGCGAGGCGACGGCAACGGCGTCGGTGGGGCCCAGGGCGGCGCCCAGGGCGAAAGCGGCGGCTAAGCTGATGGAAGGTACGACCCAGTTGACCGCAAAGCCGACCACCAGAGCCGTGACCACCACCAGTCCGATGGCGAGCGAGACGACGGGCCTTTTGTTGCGCCAGAGCGCCGCTTTGTCGACGCTTTTCGCTTCGTCGTAGAGCAGCGGGGCGATGAACAGAACTAAGAACAAATCGGCTTCGTCGAACAGGATGTCGATCTGACCGCCTGCGACCACGGCGATGATCAGGCCTAGTCCAATTTGGATAAGAGGGGAGGATACCTTGGGGACAAGCTGGTCTATGATGGAGGATACGAGGACGGCTGCCAACATGAGTAGAGCGAACATGAGGGCTTCCACGTGGCGATCTCCTTGCGTTGTAGCGAACGGGTCGCCTTATTGTATCGGGATAAGGTCACCCTTATAGGCGCAACGGCGATGTTTCACGCGATTTCAACGGAAAGCTAGGAAGTCGGGTTTTACGTCCTTCGCGCGCGCCCTAACGTGCGCCGGCGTCGGTGGCCAAGATGCTTGCCTTCACGTAGAGGGTGTAGGCGATGGCCGATGTTGTTGAAAGCACGAGGTCCCGTTCGAAGTCTCCCTTGTTCGCGCCGCTTGTAAGGCCTGCCGGGCTGGTGGGTTCGGCGGAGAACAGGGCTTCGAGCGCCGCTTCGAACGCGTCGCAATAGTAATCGTAGGCCACATGCGTGTCGAAGCTTGCGATCTGCATGCGAATGAGGCGGTCGATTTCGGCGATCGAGAACGTTTGCTTGAGCGTGCATATAACGATGAGGTACGCAACATGGGAGCGCGTGTACTTCTTGCCCGAAGCCGACGAGAGGACTCCCTGCTTCACGTAGTTGTTCACCATGGAGCGCGTGATGATCTTCTCGTGTTCCTGGTAGAGCGGGGCGAGCGTTTCCTCGAGGTATCCGATGAGCTGGTCCATGTACAGGTCGATGCGGGGTATCTCCTGGTATCGCGGCAAGCGCAGGTTGACGAGTTTTTGCGCGTAGGGCGACATGCTGATGGATGAAGGGTTCATGGATTCCTTTCCACGGTATTCGTACGAATGAGAATAACAATCCGTACGAGGTCAGTCAATCTTCGTTGTTGCTTGACACGGTGCTATGCTCCTTATAATCTAGTAATGAAAACCATATCATAAAGCTATTGAAACTTTGAAAGAAGGATAGTATGAATGCAAGCCGTATAGCGCTCGTGGTGGATTCCTGCACCGACGTTCCTCCCGAGGATATCGACCGGTACGGCATGTACGTGGTCCCTTTGCAGGTGAACTACGAACACGAATCGTTTTTGGACAAGGTGACCATCACTCCTCAAGAGGTGTACGATCGCTTCTCTCAGGAAATTCCCACAACGTCTACGCCTACTCCCGCCGTTGCGCGAAACGTGCTCGAGCGCGTGGTGGCCGACGGGTACGATCGCGCGGTTATCGTGACCATTTCGAGCGGGCTTTCCGCTACGTACGAGTTGATGCGCTCGCTTTCGACGGGAATGCCGGAGCTTGATTGCTGCTTGGTCGACACGAAGAACATCGGGATGGGCGCGGGCCTGGTTGCTCTTGCAATTGCGCGAAGGCTGGCCGAGGGCGCGTCGTTCGAGGACATCAAGCGCGAAGGCGACCAGATAGCGAAGAATACGAGGGTGTACTTCTGCGTCGACACGCTTGAGTACCTGCGCAAGGGCGGCCGCATCGGCGAGGTGACCTACCGCGTGGGCAGCTTGCTCGACATGCGTCCCGTGATCAGCTGCAACGAAGCGGGCGTATACTATACCGTTACGAAGGCCAAGGGGCGTCGGCAGTCGCTCAAGAAGGCCATGCAGTGCGTCGAGGAGTTCGCTGCGAAGTTCCCTCGCAGCACGGTTGCCGTGGTGAACGGGGATGCGGCGGACGAGGCGGTCGAGGTGAAGGCCGAGCTTGCATCGCGGATGAGCGGCGTGCAGTCGTGGTACGAGGGGCAGATCAGCCCGGTTCTCGTGGTGCATACCGGTCCTGGCCTGATCGGCATAGGCGTGCAGGGGGAGTGCTAGGGGCGGGGTTGCTGCGTTCCACGTCGCGCGTTGCGTCCAGCCTGCGCCTCGCGTCGCGCGTTGTGTCCAGCCTGGCGCCTCGCGCCGCGCGTCCCGTCTGCCCGGCGTCTCTCCCCATCGCGCCCGTTTTGCGCACGCGTTTCGCCCGTCGTGTCAAAACGATCGAGTTTTGCTGGTCCTCGAACCAGGATAATTCGAAGTTCCGTTCGTCTGACCTGGGAAAATAAAAACCACGTGCGGAGCGAGCCCTCTTGGAAGGGTGAAAACCGCCGCAAAACTCGTCCGTTTTGACAGCGGCTTCCTGTTCCGCAGCGCTTACGTTGCGGAACCTGCTTTGGGTTCGGTAATCGGAAGCATGAGTTTCACGGTGAACCCGTGTGCAGGCTCGCTTTCCAGGGAAAGCGAGCCGCCGTGCGCTCGGACGATACGATCTGCCAGTGCAAGCCCCAAGCCGTGCTCTTCTCCGTACGATCCCGCCGCGCTTCGCGCCGTGCGCGAGCGCGCCAGGCGCGCTTCGAGGGCCGCCAGCTCGTCGCGCGTCACGCCCGCGCCGTCGTCGGCAATGCAGATGACGGCGCAGTTCGCCTCCCTGTTCAAAAGCGCGAGCGATACGCGTATGCGGCAGCCCGCTTCGTTGTGCAGCCGTGCGTTGGCCAGGGCGTTTTCCACCACGCGCGTCAGCAAGCGCTCGTCGCCGAGAACCGTCGCGTCGGCTGCGCGCTCATCGACGTGCAGGTCTACCGGGTGCGCGTCGTCGATCTGGGCGTTCATGTGCGCGGCGATGACGGTGCGCAGAAGCTTCGAAAGGCGTACGCGCTCCAGGTTGAGCGGTTGGGCGGCGTAGTCCAAAAGCGATGCGGTGTTGAGGTCGGTGACCAGGTCCTTGATCCTCAGGCCCTGCGCGCGTATGATGCGTGCCCTCGCGCGCGCATCGTCCGGCGCTTCCTCGTCCTGCGCGATGCCGTCGGCATATCCCAGGATCATCGAAAGCGGCGTGCGGATGTCGTGCGACACGCCGCGTATCCAGTTCGCCCGCGCGGCGTCTTTTTGCTCGATGAGCGCCGACGTCTCGGTGATCTGCCGTCCGATTCCTTGCAGGTCGCCCTTGAGGTCCACCTGGGCCGATTTTCCTTCTGACAGCTTGTCGAGCGCGTCTGCTATGGGGCCGACGGCGTTTTGGGTTCGCCGACGGGACAGGGCGTACAGCAAGAACAGGATGCCGACGTCCACTGCGAATATGGTCAGGATGTACAGCGGAAGATTGCGCATCGTCGAAGCGGGGTAGGTGAGCGACATCGTCCAGAACTCGCCCTTCGGCAGGCCTACGATCAACAGGCCGTCGCTTCGATCCCAGAAGAACGCGGGGTAGTCGGCGATGGCTGCGTAGTGCGATGCTATCGCGATGTCGTTCAGGGAGTACGAGCGGGGAACGTCCGCGGGCAGGTTTTGGGACCAGATCGCCGTACCGCCCTCGTCGACGAGCAGGCCCCAAGCGCCTTTGCTCGCCAACTGCAGCGACGCCTCTTCTTCAAGCGAGAACGTGCCATCGTCCGTGCGCGCAAGCTGCTCGTCCACCGTGCGCACGAGCGATGCCGGCGATCCGGTGTTGAAGTTGGCGTTCGATTCTTGAAAGGCGATGACGATGTACAGCGCCAGGTCGACCACGATGACAAGCAGCGCGCAGGCTACGAAGAGAAGCAGCTGCTTTGTGAAGAATCGCGCGAACCCCTCGGGGCGCGGGCGTCGGCGTTCGTGTTTCGAGGCAGCCATGCTCAGCGCTTCACCAGCTTGTACCCAAGGCCGCGCACCGTCACCAGCGAAGCGGGTGCGGACGGGTCCGCTTCGATCTTCTCGCGCAGTCGGCGAATGTGGGCCATGAGCGAGTTGTCGTAGCCGAAGGACGTTCCCCAGCATGCTTCGCAGAGCGCGTCGATGGTGATGATGCGGCCGGCGTTGCGCGCAAGCACGCTCAGGATCTCGTGCTCTTTGGCGGTGAGCTGGACGGTCGTTCCGTCGGCTCGCTCGACTTCGGCCGTCGTGAGGTTCACGCGACTTGCCGCAAGCTCGAGCACCGGGCTTTCCGCGGCGTAACATCGACGCAGCAGGGCTGCGATGCGCAGGACCAGCTCCTGGGGAAGAAACGGCTTCGTGACGTAGTCGTCGGCCCCCAGCGACAGGCCGTTCACGCGGTCGAAGGGCTCGTCTTTGGCCGAAAGGAACAGTGCGGGCGTGGATGCGTGGGCGGGGCGCTCTCGAATGCGCGCGAGCAGGTCGAACCCGTTCATGCCCGGCATCATGATGTCGAGGACGAACAGCTGGCAGGCGGTGTCGGGCGACGTTGCGCGCGCGTCGATGATGCGCAGCGCCTCGCTTGCGCAATGAGCCGTTTCCACGGCGCGGAATCCCGCCCTGTGCAAGATGGCGGCAACCATGCTGGCCAATTCCTGCTCGTCGTCGACAAGCAGGATCCGCTTGTCGTGCAGGGCGTCTCCTGCGATTCCGAATTCGTGGGCAAAGCTCACGGCGGCTCCTTCCTCTTCTTGCCCAGTATCCCATAAACCCTTCGAGACGGGACGGTTTCCTTCGCTCTTGTAAGGCAGTCGCAAGGCAATGCAAGGAACCTGCAAGGAGCGGGAAGGGAGGGCGTAAGGCGGGGCGGGTATCGTGGTTTTCGCTCATGAACGCATTGAAAATCGAAGGAGTGGAAAGCCATGCCAGCAGAACACGCTGCATTTCAACCGACGCCTCTTGTGGTCGAGGTCCGCAACGCGAGCAAACGTTACGGCGGTCAGAAAGGAAAACGTTCGGACGCCAATGTCACGCAGGCGCTCGACCGCGTTAGCTTCGCCGTGTCGCGCGGAGAGTTCGTGGGCATCATGGGGCCGAGCGGTTCGGGCAAGTCCACGCTGTTGAACTGCGTGGCCACCATCGATGCCCCTACCAGCGGTCACATCGTGGTGAACGGGCGCGACGTGGGATCGCTGCACGGCGGGGAGCTCGCTCGGTTTCGCCGCAACGACCTGGGTTTCATCTTCCAGGATTCCAACTTGCTGGATACGCTGACCGCGTTCGAGAACATCGCTTTGGCTTTGACGATCCAGAAGGCGCCTGCGCGGCAGATCGAGGCCCGCGTGCGACAGGCGGCTGCCGTGCTCGGCGTTGACGACGTGCTTGCCAAGTACCCCTACCAGCTGTCCGGCGGCCAGAAGCAGCGCGTGGCGGCGGCGCGCGCCACCGTGGGCGACCCCAGCTTGATTCTGGCCGACGAGCCTACGGGGTCGCTCGATTCGAAGTCGGCTCGGCAGCTTCTGGAGTCGCTCGAGCGCTTGAACCGATCGGGGTCGACCATTCTGATGGTTACGCACGACTCCCTTTCGGCAAGCTACTGCTCGCGCATCGTGCTCATCAAGGACGGATCGTTGTTCGGCGAACTGCATCGGAAGGGATCCACGCGCGCCGCGTTTTACCGCAGCATCGTGGACGTCGTCGCCTCCATGGGCGGCGATGGGCAGCATTTCGATTCCGCAGACAAGGAGGCTTCCCATGTTGGTTAAGCTTGCCCTGGGAAACGTGCGCAAGTCGGTTCGCGATTTCGGGGTGTACTTCCTTACCGTGCTGCTGGGCGTGGCCGTGTTCTACGCGTTCAACTCGATGTCGGCCCAGCGCGGGGTGCTGGCGTTCTCGGAATCCGGGGATGCGATGTTCGAACTTCTGGGCATGGTTATTTCAGGGGCGTCGGTGCTGGTCGCGTTCGTTCTGGTGTTTCTGGTGGTGTACGCGAACCGGTTTCTCATCAAGCGTCGCAAACGGGAATTCGGCTTGTACCTGGCGCTGGGCATGAGCACGTCGGACGTGGTGGGGATTGTGCTTTTGGAGTCGCTTGCCGCGGGCGCGGCGTCCCTTGCGGCCGGCCTTGCCCTGGGCGTGGCGATCTCGCAGCTTTTGCTGCAGCTCACGTCGCTCATGTTCCAAGCCGATGTGGCCGGCTCCGCAGGGTTTTCCTTCGTGTTCTCCGTCGACGCCTTCATCCAGGCTATTGCGGTGTTCGGGGCTGTTTTCGTTCTTGCGGCGCTGCTGAACGCGCGCTCGGTGTCGCGTACGCGGCTTGTCGACCTTATGAAGGCGGAAAGCGTGCACGAGGAGATGAAGCTGCGCAGCCTGCCGCTGTCGCTTGCGCTGTTCGCGGTGTCGCTCGTCATTATCGGGATATCGTACAAGCTGTTGATCGAAAACGGTCTGCTGGAGCCGTCCCCTGAATTCGCGGCGGCCGCGGTCCTGGTGTGCGTGGGCACCGTGCTGTTCTTCTACGCGTTGGCAGGATTCCTGCTGAAGCTCGTGCAGATGATCCGCCCGCTGTACTTGCGGGGGCTCAACATGTTCGCGCTGCGCCAGCTGGGAGCCAAGGTCAACACGACGTTCGCTTCGCTTTCCGTCGTGTGCCTGGTGCTGTTCTTGGCTATCACCAGCGTGTGCGGCGGCGTGGGCATACGCAACGCCGTGGAGGACGGCCTGGCGAAGGGCACGGCGTACAGTGCCAGCGCCGTGAGCGTCTTCGGTTCGTATCGCGCCGATACCGGCTACGTGGCCGATGCGGCGATCGAGCCGTACGCGCAGTACGCGGCAGCGAAGGGCTTCGATATGGCGGCGGGCCTGCGCGACAGCGCGAAGGCGCTGGGCGCGGGGGACTTGGACGCTCTTGTTCAGGGGACGGCGCAGGTCGACCAATGCGTGGACCCGTCCGATGCGACCACCGTGGCCGACGTGGAGCGGGCGAGCGGCTTGTCGCTCAAGGATACAGCCGGCGCGTCGATCAATGCCCAGTACGGGATGTTTCCCGTATACGTGAGCAAGCTTTCCCAGGTAAACGAGGCTCTAACGCTGGCCGGCAAGGCGCCGCTGCAGCTGGGGGCGGGGGAGTGCGCCCTCGTGAGCGATTCCAGCATCACGGCCGAGTTCTACCGGGGCGTCGTCGAGCGCGGAACGGACGTTCCCGTGGGCGACCGACTGCTTCGTGCGGCGGTGTTTTTGGGGGAATCCCTCATGACCACTTCGTTTCCCATGAACACGGGGACCGTCGTCGTGAACGACGATGAGGTTCCGGCGCAGGCCGTGATCGTTCAAACGCTGCTGAACATGCAGTGCGCAACCGACGAGGACGAGCAGGGTCTCAAAGCCTTGCTGGCCGCCGTGTCGCAGACGGACAACGCCGATACGTGGCCTTTGTCGCTGTCGCTCACACGGTCCGAGGTTGTCGACCAAAGCGTCAGCCTGTCCGCCGTGGTGGCCTTCCTTGCCATCTACTTGGGATTCGTGCTCGTTGTCGCGTGCGCCGCCATTCTGGCCATCCAGCAGCTTTCCGAGGCCTCCGACAACGCGCGCCGCTACGGTTTGTGCATCAAGTTGGGAGCTTCTTCGAAGATGGTCGACGGGGCGCTGCTCGTGCAGGTGCTCGTGTACTTCTTGTTCCCGCTGCTGCTGGCGGTGGCTCATTCGGCATGCGCGCTCGTCGTGGTGTCGGACGTGGTGGCGGTGTTCGGGCATTTGGACATCGGCGCGATGGCGCTTACGTGCGCCGGTGCGTTCTTGGTCGTCTACGGTGCGTACTTCGTTGTGACGTATCTGGGCGCGCGTCGTTTGATCCGGGAATAGCGGAAGCGCCGTGCGCGGAATTCTTTCTGCGCACGGCGCTGGTTTGCGTCCTTTGCGAAAGCGGGGAAGAGGGCATGAAAAAAGCCCCTGATCGGGGCTTATCATTCAAATGGTGGACCGTGTAGGATTCGAACCTACGACCTTGGGATTAAGAGTCCCCTGCTCTACCAACTAAGCTAACGGTCCTTATTGCGTCTCGCCTTTCTTGCGAAGCGGTTTGCTATTTTAGAGCATTCCGATCGACCGTGCAAGACCTTTTTTTCAAAAACTTGCGCTGGGGTGGATGATGGGACTCGAACCCACGACCTCCAGAGCCACAATCTGGCGTTCTAGCCGACTGAACTACACCCACCAAGGCGCAAGGAGGAAGTATACGGATTTCTTTCCATGAATGCAAGAGGAATATGGACAAATTGTATCTGGATATTCGTAATTTACTCCTGATGTGCGGTTTTAGAGTACTATGAGCGCAACATCGAACGCCAAGACGGCATGCATACGCGAATGAGTTGTTGCTGCACGGCGTTGCGGAAGGGGCATTGAGCCCGTTCCTTACCATCAAGGAGTACTTATGGATATAAAGCCATCGTCTGAAAAACGATTCGCATTGCTCATCGATGCCGACAACGTATCGGCGAAGTACATCAAGCCCATCACCGACGAACTGTCCAAATATGGCACCGTCACCTACAAGCGCATCTACGGCGATTGGACGCTCACCCTTCATTCGAAATGGAAGGATGCGCTTCTGGAAAACTCGATCACGCCCATTCAGCAGTTCGGGTACACGCAAGGGAAGAACGCCACGGACTCGGCCATGATCATCGACGCGATGGACATCCTGTACACGCGCTCGGTGGAGGGGTTCTGCATCGTGTCGAGCGACAGCGACTTCACGCGCCTGGCCAGCCGCATCCGCGAGAGCGGGCTGACGGTGATCGGCATGGGGGAGAAGAAAACCCCCACGGCTTTTCGCAAGGCGTGCGACATCTTCACCACGCTCGAGCTTTTGCTGGGGGATTCGAACGGCAAGGGCGGCAAGGGCAAAGGCCATCGCGACCAGGGCAATTCTCAAGGCGGGCAGAATACGGGCCCCTCGATTGAGGAGATCGAGCAGGCCGTGGTCAACATCATCACCGACAACCAGAACAACGGGAAGTCGACCGGCGTGGGTGAGGTGGGAAGCCGTCTGCTCAAGCGCTATCCCGACTTCGACGTGCGCAGTTACGGCACCAACCAGCTGACGAAGCTCCTCGGCGAGTTCGGCAGCGTTCAGATCATCAAAGACGGCAGCTCGGTTGCTATCGAGCTGACGGAGGCCAAGGAAGCTTCGAAGCCTGCGGAGAAGGAGGGGACGAGCGAGCCGGCTCGCAAGCCGTCCCGGTCGGCGGGCAAGCCTGCGCATAAGCCCGCCCCGGCCGATCGCGAGAAGGAATCCGAAACCGCCTTGGCCTCCGAAGCCGCGGGCAAGCCGGAAGCCGAAACCGCGAGCGAACCTGCCGCCAAGCCCGCTCGACGCTCCCTGCGCCGTCGCAGGGGTGCCGAAGGCGCCCAGCCCAAGGAGGCGTCGGACCAGCCTTCCTCGAGCGACGAGGCCCCTGTTTCCGCGGATGAGGCGATGCCTGCTCCGGAGAGCGCTCCCGCAGCCGAGAGCGCGCCTGAAGCGGCCGCTGCGGCCGACGCCGAAACCTCGGATGCTTCTGCGGACCGGCCCGAGCAGGGCGTGCGCAAGCCCGTGCGCCGCGGAAGGCGCGGGGGCGCCAAACGCTCGCGACCGGCCGGCGACGACGCGACCGAGAAGCGGCCTTCGCAGCAGGTCGCAAACGAGGACGCCGCGTCGCAGCAGCCCGCTGCGACGGCGGATGCCGATCAGGTCGCATCGAGCGCTTCCGCGTCGCGCCCCGCGTCCAATCCCGATCGGTTCGTTCGCCAGCTTGTCCGCGACGCCGGCGTCGAGGGGGTGGCGGTGTCCGAGCTGTCCAAGCGCGTCCGCGCCAAGTACCGCGATTTCAAGGTGCGGGATTTGGGCTATTCGCAGTTCCGGTCCTACGTCGCCGATCTGGACGACATCGAGATCGAGAAGAACGGCAAGGACTTCTTCGCGCGTCTGGCCGAGTAGGCGCGCGAGATCGGGGCGGCTTCCCCGGGCGTCCTTCTTGAATCCGGCTGAAAGCAGAAGGCCCCGCCTCCCAATTGAACGGGGAGGCGGGGCCTTCGTGGTTGCGCGGTGCAGTCGAAACGGGCGCTAGGCCATTTCGTTTTCGCTGAACTCGTCGGCGCCGAAGGTGATCTCCTTGCCCTGCTTGCGCCACTGACGGTACTCGGCGGTGGCGGTGAACAGCACGTCGGAGGAGGAGTTGAGCGCGGTCTCGCAGGAGTCCTGCACCACGCCGATGATGAAGCCGATGCCCACGACCTGCATGGCAATGTCGTTGCTGATGCCGAACAGCGAGCATGCCAGCGGGATGAGCAGCAGCGATCCGCCGGCAACGCCCGAGGCGCCGCATGCGGAAACGGCGGACAGCACGCTCAGGATGACGGCGGTGGGTAGGTCGATGGAGATGCCCATGGTGTGAGCCGCCATCATGGCCATGACCGAGATGGTCACGGCAGCGCCCGCCATGTTGATGGTGGCGCCCAGGGGAATGGACACCGAATAGTTGTCCTTGTCCAGGCCGAGCTTGCGGCACAGCTCCATGTTGACCGGGATGTTCGCGGCCGAGCTGCGGGTGAAGAACGCCGTGAGGCCGCTGTCCTTCAGGCAGCGGAACACCAGCGGGTAGGGGTTCTGGCGGATGCCCCAGAACGCCATGAGGGGGTTCGTGACCAAGGCGATGAACAGCATGCAGCCCACCAGGACGAGCAGCAGCTGGCCGTACTCGGTGAAGATCTCCAGGCCGTTCGCGCTCACGGAGGTGTACACCAGGCCCAGGATGCCGAAGGGCGCAAGCGAGATGATCCAGCGCACAACCTGCGACACGGCGTCGGATATGCTGGTGAACACGTCTTTGGTGCCCTGGGTTGCCGCGCGCAGCGCGATGCCCAGCAGCACGGCCCAGGTGAGGATGCCGATGTAGTTCGCGTTGATGAGCGCGTCAACCGGGTTGGACACGATGTTCGTGACAAGGGTTCCCAGCACTTCGCCCACGCCGGTGGGCGAGCTCTGGTCGACCGTAGGGGCCGAAAGCGTCAGCTCGACGGGGAACAGGAAGCTTGCGATCACGGCCACGAGCGCGGCGATGAACGTGCCAACCACGTACAGCACCACGACCGTTTTCATGGATCCGGCCGCTTTCGCGTTTGCGAGCGCGCTGATTACCAAGAAGAACACGAGGATGGGGGCAACGGCTTTCAAGGCGGATACGAACAGCGTGCCCAAGATCTCGAACACCTCGATGCCCGGCGCGAACACGCCGAGCGCGGCGCCGATGACAAGGCCTACCAAGATGCGTTTGATCAGGCTTATGGAGTTCCACGCCCGCCCGATCTTCTTAATCGTTTCCATCGTGAACGGATTCCTTTCCCCGGCGAACGGCTCAGCGCAACGCAGTCGCTCGCGTCCTATGTATGCACTTGGGGGGAGGGTGCCCAGGGCAGCCTCCCCCCAAGTGGTGCGGGCGAAAGGACTTGAACCTTCACGAGTTTCCCCACCAGAACCTAAATCTGGCGCGTCTGCCAATTCCGCCACGCCCGCACGACGTTGCGCGTGCAAGAACGCACGCCGAACATAATAGCAAAAAAGCGCACCGATGGAACCAGGGACTGCGGGGATGTTTTACGCGAGGAATCGCCCTAGGAGAAATCCGGTGATCACGCACAGCGCGGCGAAAAGGGCGGACAGGCCGATAAGCCGGGATTCCCGTTTGTGAGCGCGCTGCTTCTCCACCTCTTCTTGGTGCTTGGCGGGGAAGTAGGAGTAGCCGTCGGAGGTGATGCACACCACGGCGCCGCGACGCTCGTCGGTTTTGCGGGCCAGCGCGCCGCGCTCGAGAAGCTCCACTTGCAGATCGTCGTCGGGGCGGTAGGGGAACGCGCAGCGGTACACGAGGTCGCCGTTGACGGTGCACGTCGAGCGTTCGTAGTCGATCAGGCGCTCGAGCTCGCGTTCTTGCAAAAGGTTGAGATCGATGGTGGGCATGGGACCTCCGCTGCTGCGTTTAAGATTCGTTTCCCGATCATGATACCGTGACCCGTTCGGCAATGATAGCGTGAAACGCAACCGTAACCTTCGCCGGTCTTGGCTGCCGGTCGAGGACGGCCGCAACGCGCTTTTCCCGCGAAACCGCGGCCGGCGTCGCCGTGCGCCGCGCCGCTTCATGCGCTTGCCCGCAAGCTTCGCAGGCGAATCTTGCGGACGCGTTGCGAACGGACGGTAGGTAGGTTCTTCGTGAACCTGTTTCAAGCGCTCTTCCTCAACGGCTCCATATATGCGATAATTCCGTCTCGGTGTGCTCGGTACGCGGTTTCGATCGATGAACGGCCGGTCGAGGGCGCCAGGGCAAGCACGCCGAAAGCCGCATAGGCGACATAAGAATGATGGAGGATAGTTACGTGGAAACAAAAGTTGAGGCATTGCAGGATAACCGCACGAAAGTGACCGTTACCGTTGATGCTAAGGATGTCGACGCCCGCATCAAGAAGACCTACAAGGACTTCGCCAACAAGTACAATTTCCCCGGATTCCGCAAGGGCAAGGCCCCGCGTCCGGTTATCGACAACGCTCTGGGCAAGGAAGCCGTCCGCGCGACGGTGACCGACGACGTGGTCAACGGTTCCTATCCTCTCGCCATCGACGATTGCGATCTGTACCCCATCGCCAAGCCTGAGTTCGAGGACACGGACCTGGTGGAGAGCGGCAAGGACTACACGTTCTCCTTCACGATCGCCGTCAAGCCCGAGTTCGAGCTGTCCGGCTACGAGCCGGTTGCCATCGAGCTTCCTGCCGAAGGCGTGACCGAGCAGGAGATCGACGATCAGGTCGAGGCTCTGTGCGAGCACTACTACACGTACGAGGATGCTGCCGCCGCCACGAAGGTGAAGGAAGACAGCTACATCGACCTGGCCATGAAGGCCACCGACGACAAGGGCGAGGACATTCCCTCCCTCACTACGGAGAACCGCCCCTACGGTCTGGGCGCGGGCCTGTTCCCGGCTGAGTTCGACGAGCAGCTGGTGGGCCTGAAGAAGGGTCAGACCGCAACGTTCACGCTCGACATGCCGGCCGACGCCCCCATCATGCTGTCCGCGCTGCAGGGCAAGACCGAGAAGATCAACTTCGAGGTCGAGGTCAAGGTCGTCAAGAAGAAGATCATGCCGGAAGTGAACGACGAGTGGGTCAAGGAGACGCTGGGCTTCGAGGGCGTGGAGGATCTGCGCACCCGCATCGCCGAGACCGTGACGCAGCAGAAGGCCGACCTCATGCCGCGCCTGAAGGAGAACGCATGCCTCAACGCGATCTCCGAGCGCCTCGAGGGCGAGGTTCCCGCAGGCATGGTCGAAGAGAACGAAGCAAGCCTGATCCAGGACTTCTTCCAGCAGATGCAGGCGCAGGGCATGACCTTCGACGTGTACCTTATGCAGCAGGGCCTTACGCCCGACCAGTTCAAGGCCGACGTGAAGCAGCAGGCTTCCGACATGGCCAAGCAGGATCTGGCGCTTGACGCATGGGCTCGCCATGCCGGCATGAGCGTTTCCGACGAGGAAGTTACCGACGAGTTCGTGAAGAGCGGCGTGGAGAACCCCGAAGCCCTGCAGGCCGAGTGGCGCGCGAACGGCCAGCTGCACATGGTGCGTCAGGGCGTTCTGCGCACGAAGGCCGTCAAGGACCTTATGGACACCGCCGTGGTGACCGAGCTCGACCTGTCCAAGAAGGACGAGGGCAAGAAGCCGGCCAAGAAGGCTGCCGCCAAGAAGAAGGCTGCGCCGAAGAAGGCCGCCGAAAAGAAGGAAGAGGCCGTCGAGGTCAAGGCTGACGACGCCGAATAACATCGCACGTGCCTCGGCCCGTCCGTATTGCGCGCTTTTTGCGTGCACATCGGGCGGGCCGAGGTGACGATACGGTACCCTAGCCTTGCACCACGATACGGCACGTGCATACAGCACTATCTGCAAGCAGGGCCGCCGAGCGGCCGTAAGAGATAAGCGAGGCATACGCAATGAGCATCATCACTCCTAAATCAGCGCTGATTCCCTACGTCATCGAGCAGTCGCCGCGCGGCGAGCGCAGCTACGACATCTACTCTCGCCTGCTCAACGAGCGCATCATCTTTTTGGGAGAGGCCATCGACGACAACGTGGCGAACTCCGTGGTTGCGCAGCTGCTGCATCTTGAGAGCGCCGATCCCGACAAGGACATCTCCCTGTACATCAACTCTCCCGGCGGCTCCGTGACGGCTGGCCTGGCCATTCTGGACACGATGGACTTCATCAAGTGCGATGTGTCCACCATCTGCCTGGGCGAGTGCGCTTCCATGGGCGCCGTGCTGCTGTCCAACGGCGCGAAGGGCAAGCGCCTGTGCCTGCCGAACTCCATGGTGCTCATCCACCAGCCGTCCGGTGGAGCGCAGGGCCAGCAGACCGAGATCGCCATCGTTGCGGACTTCATGCTGAAAACCCGCAACCGCCTGAACAAGATCTTGGCGGACAACACGGGCCAAACGCTCGAAACCATCCAGAAGGACACGGAGCGCGACAACTACATGACGGCGGAAGAGGCGGTTGCATACGGTCTGGTCGACCGCATCACCACGTCGCGCGCCGCGGTTCCCGGCTCCAACGAGTAGAGAAGCGAACAGGATACATGAACGACAGACGCGACGACGAATTCGACGGTCGGAGTCCCGAAGACATTGCATGCGCCTTCTGCGGCAAACGCCCGCACCAGGTGGCTGCGATGATCTCGGGCCCGAACGGCATTTACATTTGCGATGAGTGCATTTCCGTGTGCGCCGACGCCATGATGCGCGACTTGGGCTTGACGGTCCCCGGCTTCGAGGCCGAGGGATCGGAGCCGGCGTCCCGAGCGGCGTCGGGACGCCATGCCCGCGTAGGCGCGCAAGGCGAGCCCGTCGCGGCTGAGCCCGCGCCCGAGGACGTGCTGGCCGACCTGCCGACCCCGCATCAGCTGTACGCCGAGCTTTCGGAGCACGTGGTGGGGCAGGAGCAGGCGAAGCGCGCCTTGTCCGTGGCGGTGTACAACCACTACAAGCGCATCAGCCTGGGCGCCGACGGCGAAGACGGCGATGTCGAGCTTGCAAAGAGCAACATCATGCTTCTGGGCCCCACCGGCTCGGGCAAGACGCTGTTGGCGCAGACGCTGGCCCGCACGCTGCGGGTGCCGTTCGCCATCGCGGACGCCACCACGCTGACCGAGGCCGGCTACGTGGGCGAGGATGTTGAGAACATCCTGCTCAAGCTCATCACCTCGGCGGACTTCGACATTCCGCGCGCCGAGATCGGCATCATCTACATCGACGAGATCGACAAGGTGGCGCGCAAGGCCGAGAACCTGTCCATCACGCGCGACGTGTCGGGCGAGGGCGTTCAGCAGGCGCTGTTGAAGATCGTGGAGGGCACGGAGGCGAGCGTTCCGCCCCAGGGCGGCCGCAAGCATCCTCAGCAGGAGCTCATCCATATCGACACCACGAACATCCTGTTCATCCTGGGCGGCGCGTTCGTCGGCCTGGCCGACATCATCGCCGAGCGCGTGGGCAAGAAGGGTCTGGGCTTCAACGCCGAGCTGCCCGAGAGCAAGAAGAAGGCCGAAGCTGAGCTTTTGGCTCAGGTACTGCCCGAAGACCTGAACAAGTACGGCATGATCCCCGAGTTCGTGGGACGCATTCCGGTGGTCACGTCGCTTTCGGAGCTTTCCGAGGAAGATCTCGTGCGCATTCTGACCGAGCCGAAGAACGCTCTGGTGAAGCAGTACACGAAGATGTTCGAGTTCGAGGAGTCGGAGCTGACGTTCGAGCCCGAGGCCCTGCGCGCTATCGCGCACGAGGCCGTCGAACACGGCACGGGCGCACGCGGCTTGCGTTCGATCTGCGAGCGCGTGCTGCAGGACGTGATGTACGATCTTCCCGAGCAGGACGGGCTTTCCCGCGTGACCATCCAGGCCACGGACATTACAGGGGAGACGAAGCCCCAGATCGAGGCGGTCGAGGACGCGGAGCAGCTGCAGAGCGCTTAGCGCCGGACGGTATAGGTAGGTACGAGCGGGCGGATCGCGAATAGGCGGCGCGCCCGCTTTCGGTTTGAGAGACGCGAGGATGAGGGAGCCGACATGGCTGATAACGGAAAGAAGATCGACTACGATTTCGCCGCGCACGAGCGTCCGCTGTTCGAGGCGTGGAAAGATGCCGGCTACTTTCAGCGCGGCGAAGGCTTCGGCGCCAAGAAGGGCCAGCCGTACACCATCGTGATTCCGCCGCCGAACATCACGGGCGTGCTGCACATGGGCCATGCGCTGAACGATACCATCCAGGACACCTGCATTCGCCGCGCGCGTATGCAGGGACGGCCCACGCGTTGGATCCTGGGAACCGACCATGCGGGCATCTCCACGCAGACCAAGGTGGACAAGAAGCTTGCCGACCAGGGCATCAGCCGTTTGGAAATCGGGCGCGAGGCGTTCATCGAAGCGTGCTACGACTGGTACAAAGAGTACGGCACCACCATTGTGAACCAGGTCAAGGGCATGGGCTGCTCGTGCGATTACGACGACGAGCACTTCACGCTGGAGCCGGGCTACGTGAAGGCCGTGCGCAAGCTGTTCGTGGATTGGTACAACGACGACTTGATCTACAAGGGCAAGCGCATCGTGAACTGGTGCCCGCACTGCACCACGGCCATTGCCGACGACGAGGCCGAGTACGTGGACGAAGCAGGTCATCTGTGGTACCTGCGCTATCCCTTGACGCAGCCTGAAGGCGATCTGGAGTACCTGGTGGTGGCCACGTCCCGCCCCGAGACCATGCTGGGCGACACGGGCGTTGCGGTGAATCCGAAGGACGAGCGCTTCGCTCATCTGGTGGGCAAGACGGTGACGCTGCCGCTTGTGGGTCGCGAGATTCCCATCTTCGCCGACTGGCACGTGGACATGGAGTTCGGCACGGGCTGCGTGAAGACCACGCCTTCGCACGATCCGAACGACTGGGCCATGGGCGAGCGCAACGGTCTTGAGCGCATCAACATCTTCGACGAGACGGCTCACGTGGTTGAAGGCTACGGCCAGTTCAGCGGCATGGATCGCGACGAGGCCCGCGAGGCTATCGTGGCCGCGTTCGAGGATCTGGGCCTGCTTGAGAAGGTGGAGGACCACGACCATTCCGTCATGACCTGCTACCGCTGCCACACGAAGCTGGAGCCGTGGGAGTCCGAGCAGTGGTTCGTGGCCGTCGACGGCCTCAAGAAGGACGCGGCGCGCGTGGTGGAGGACGGTTCCATCCAGTTCCATCCCGAACGCTGGAAGCAGGTGTACTTGGATTGGCTGGCCAACCTCAAGGACTGGTGCATTTCGCGTCAGCTGTGGTGGGGCCACCGCATTCCCATGTTCTACTGCGACGCGTGCGGCTGGGAGGGCGCATCGGTCGAGGACGTGGACGTATGCCCCGTGTGCGGCGCGCCTGTGCGTCAGGACGAGGACGTGCTGGACACGTGGTTCAGCTCGCAGCTGTGGCCCTTCGCCACGATGGGCTGGACCGAAGAGGGCATGGACGCTCCGGAGATGAAGGCTGCGTACCCGACGCAGGTGCTGTCCACGGCGCGCGACATCATGGGCTTGTGGGTGGCGCGCATGGTGATGGCCTCGATGTATTGCTGCGACGAGATTCCGTTCGAGCACGTCATCATTCATCCGACCGTTATGGCGGCCGACGGCAAGCCTATGTCGAAGAGCCGCGGCAACGGCGTGGATCCGCTGCGCTTGATGGAGGATTACGGTGCGGACGGCATGCGCTTCGGCCTGCTTATGCAGGTGACGGGTGCTCAGGACCTCAAGTTCAACGAGGCGAAGCTGGAAAGCAGCCGCAACTTCGCGAACAAGATCCGCAACGCCGCCCGCTTCGTGCAGATGAACCTGGACGATTACGTACCCGGTGCTCCCGATCCCGTGACGCCGGTCGACCGCTGGATATTCTCGCGTTTGGCCGGTTTGGTGGCGCGTCTCGACAAGGCGTACGGCGCTTTCGAGTTCGGCGAGATCACGCGCGAGCTGTACTCGTTTTTCTGGAACGAGTTCTGCGACTGGTACATCGAGTTCTCGAAGGCGCGCCTGAACGGATCGCCCGAGGATCGCGCGGCCTGCCAGCGCAACCTGGTGTTCGTGCTTGACCAGGCGCTGCGTCTGCTGCATCCCATCATGCCGTTCGTGACCGAGGAGATTTACCAGCAGCTGCCGATCGATCGGAGCGAGGCTCCGTACCTCATCGGCGCAGCTTGGCCCGATGCGGAGGCGCTTGCGCAGTACGTGGACGCCGACGCCGAGCGTGCCATCCAGATGGTGACGGAAACGGTTTCGGCCATTCGCTCCACGCGCGCCCGCTACGGTATTTCTCCGAAGACCGAGCTTGCCGTGGTCGTGAAGGCGGGGGAGGCCGACGTGGCTTTGCTGGAGGCTCAGCGCGGTTTGATCGAGGGCATGGGCACCACCGCTTCGCTGGAAATCGCAGCCGATGCGAACAAGCCGGCTGAGTCGAGCGTGACGCTGGCGCCGGGCCTTGAGGTGTACATCGTGTTGTCGGGCCTGGTGGACTTCGGTGCCGAGCGCGAGCGCTTAGAGAAGGAGCGCGCCAAGCTTGCTGCCGATGCCGCCAAACTGGACAAGAAGCTGTCGAACCCGGGCTTCTTGGCGAAGGCCGCCCCTGAGATCGTGGAGAAAGACCGTGCCAAGCATGCCGAGATGACCGACAAGCTGGCTCGCGTGGAGGCGCAACTGGCCGAGCTGGGATAAGCGTTCTCGGTGTAAGCTCGATATTGTGCAATTGGGCCGCCCTGCTTGTGCAGGGCGGCTTTTTTTTGGCGGTGAGGCCTCGCGTGTTTTGGACGATGTTGCCCGAACCGTGCATTGATGGCATTGACGGCGGTGCGGGCATCGTGGATTCGCCTGTTCGATGCTTGAGTTTACGGTTAGCTTTCACGTATACTACATGGCGAGCCGCAGGGAGCGCTAACTCCCCACGGCTCTCGAATCGCTTCGGCGGTTTGGCTTTTTCTTAGGGCTCCCTATCCTTTCGGACTGGGAGCTTCTCTATTATTACCGCGACGAGCGCGATAACGCTGGAGATCAGCTCGACGGCCGCCGTAATCAAAGCCAAATCGGTCATGGCGTCCACCTCCTCCCGTTTTTCCCTTCGTCGGGGGCATGGGTGGAAAGGGGCGTGGAGCCTCGCCGCCTGGTGATCCGTCCTTCCATGATAGCGGCTCGGCCTAGCGCGCAGATGGCGTGCGCCCAGCGCGGAGCTCGCGCGCTTCTTCGCGGTTCCGGCGCGGATCTAGCACGAATCCAGCGCGGGCCTTGCATGGATCTAGCGAGAATCTAGCACGGATCCAACATGGAGCTTGCATGCATCCAGCGGGGATCCAGCGCGGCGGTTGCGCTGCCGCCCCGACGGAGTCCTCCGGGGGAGGGGGGTCAGACCGCGATCTTTCGTTGTCCGGCGTAGGTGCTTTGGAGCGGGTCGTTATACGCTTATATGCCGCTCGTCTAACATTTAACGTTTTTCGTTACCTGCTTGTTGTATTTATACAACAAGTCGCTATAATCTTAACGGTGATAAGCGAACATTGATTTGAGGGCTACCTTGGCTATCCGTTTGGATCGATCTGGGGAATGCCTTCGAAGAACTCAGATAGAGTCATATCGAAGCCGTTTGCGATCTTCGCAAGGTTTTGCAAGGTGACATTGCGCTGACCAACTTCTATCGATGCCAGGTACGTGCGATCCATGCCTATTTTATTGGCAAATCGCTCTTGGCTGACATCGCAGGCAGCGCGAAGGTCCTTGATCCGTAACCCGACTTTTATTTGAAGAGTATTTCGCATTATCGCAGCGTATCGTGGGTGTTGTATAGATAACAACGGACTATATACAACATTGTACGAAACGTAAGGAGGGTGATGGGCAATTGATGCCCATTTACTTTCGAAATAGTTGTTGTATATAAGCAACAACCAAAGCATCTGAAAGGATGCGCACATATCTTTTGATGGCGCAATCGTCGCTAAGCGCGTTTCGCTGATCGAAAAGAGGATGAATAGCTGCACGGGCCTTTTCGGTCGATCGTCGCAAGTCGACAGTGCGCAGCTATTCATCCTCTTTTCTTTTGGCGAAATTCGGTGCGAGCGTGGCGGGAAAGGGGAGCAGCATGTGGTACGTGGCGCAAGTGCAAGCAGGACGCGAGTCGTCGACGCTTGAGATGTGCAAGAAACTGGTGCGCCCATCCGCCATGGAAGATTGCTTCATGCCCGAGTACGAGGTGCTGTGGAAGATACGCGGGGAGTGGCGCCTGGTGAAGCGCTTGCTGTTCCCGGGGTACCTGTTTTTCGTGACTGGCGATGTGAATGAGCTGCATAAGGACCTGCTGGGCGTTCCCATGCCTATTAAGTTGCTGGGCAATGAGGAGAACTCGTTCTTTCCGCTGACAGACAAAGAGCGTGATTGGTTCCTGTCGTTCATGGACGGCGCTCATGTGGTGCGCATGAGCGAGGGCTACATCGCGGGAGACAAGATTACCGTCACGCGTGGTCCGCTTATGGGCTTTGAAGGCGACATTCGCAAGATCGACCGCCACAAGCGCCGTGCCTACATCGACGTGACGCTGTTCGGTCGTACCGTTCCCGCCAGTGTGGGACTTGAGATTGTGAGGAAGTCCGCATGAGCGGAATCGTCCGACGGGGGGGGGGGTGCTGACCGCTTGGGTCGCATTATGGAAGAGAAAGGCCAACCGATAAGTAGATCGGTTGATGCGGAGGAGCTCGTGGCGGAGGGGAGCTGCTTGGTTTCCTTGATTGCGGCCGACGCTGTTCCTGAGGATGAAGTTGAGGTCCAAGTAGGTTCGAGGGAATTCGCCGAGGCTTGTCGATCTTTGGATCATAGATCGTTCGGGTATAAGGTAACAAAGAGGGTGTTTGACATTCTTTTCAGCGGGGTCGTTGTTGTCGTCGGCTTCTTGCCCTGCGCGTTGCTGTCTATTGCAATTGCAGTCGACACGAAGGGATCTCCTATATATACCCAGACGAGGATCGGGAAGAATGGCAAGACTTTTCGCATTAAAAAGTTTCGCACGATGGTGGTAGATTCTGACGACGTCGAAAAGTACTTTTCGGAAGATCAACTTAAACTCTGGAAACGAGAGAGAAAAGTTGATAATGATCCCCGGATCACGCCTTTAGGGCAATTGATCAGAGCCGCTAGCTTGGATGAACTACCTCAGTTTATTGATGTGCTTTTTGGTCACATCAGCATTATCGGGCCGCGTGCCATTACCGTTGATGAGTTGAATCAGCATTTTACTCTAGATGAGCGAAAAATGCTTCTTAGCGTGGCTCCGGGTATCACGGGTTGGTGGCAGGTTACCGACAGGAACAGAGCTACCTGGATGGGTGGATCTCGCCAGATGCTCGAGCTTTTCTACGTGCAGAATGCGAGTCTCAGCCTTGATGCCCGTGTGTTTTTTCGCACGTTCAAAGCAATGCGGAGGGGACAATGAGCTATCGGCCTTACAGCGTCCTTATGAGCGTGTATGGCAAGGAGAGTCCTCAGTATTTGAGGGAATCTATCGAGAGCTTACTTGCTCAGACCGTCAAGCCGTACGAGATCGTCGTTGTGGAGGATGGCTTCCTCACGCCTGAGCTTGATTGCGTGCTTAATAGATTTGATAATTCGTATCCAGGTTTGTTTAAACTCGTATCCTACAAAGAGAATCGCGGACTGGGTTTTGCATTGGAACAGGGTGTGCTTTCATGCGAATGCGAGTTCATTGCTCGCATGGACACGGATGACGTCGCACATCCAAGACGCATCGAGAAGCAACTCGACGCTTTCGAAGCAGATCCTTTTCTTGATATGCTTGGAAGCCAGGTTATCGAATTCGTTTCTTCTCCAAAAGAGCCGGTTTCTTGCTCGGATCTTCCCGAAGAGCCTAAGGATATTGCGGAGTACTCAAAGCGACGAAATCCTTTCCGCCATCCTTCGATGATGTTTAAAAAAAGTAAGGTTATCGAAGCGGGGAACTATAGTTCTGATTTTCTGTTCTTTGAAGATTGGGATTTATTTAACCGCATGTTGTCCCATGGTTGCAAAGCGCGAAACTTGCACGAGGTCCTTGTTGCCATGCGTGTGAGTGTTGACTTCTTCGCTCGTCGCGGTGGTCGTAAGTATCTGGGCCATGCATACGAGTTCAAAAAGGCCCAGCTGAGGTCTGGCTATTTCGCTCCTGCTGATTTCTGCGTGTCGTTTTTCCCGCACGCCGCCGTGTGTATGATGCCGAATTCTATACGTTCGTTTGTGTATAAGCGACTTCTTCGAAAGTCTAATAACGATATTGAAATCAAAGTAGGCAAATAATGAAGGTACTCGTTTACGTTGAGGCTTGGGGACAGGGTGGAATTGAATCATTTCTTATGAACATGTTTCGTTGCCTGCAGAACAATGGGTTCGAGTTTGTTTTGTTTTCTACATGGGAGTGGAATAGTTCCTACGATAGCGAACTTTGCGCACTGGGCATCGAAAGGTATTCGGTTTTCAATGGTTATCGCCCCGGGCAGCTTAAACGTCTGAGAGAAGGTTCTGCTGCATTTGAAAGGATCCTCAAAAAAAGACAATACGATGCCGTTTATGTCAATACAATGAACGGCATGGGCTTTCTCTATTCGGAGGTCGCCCGTCGCCGCGGCGTACCTGTTCGTTTGGTTCACTCCCATAACTCCACTTTTGGTCCCAATATGACGGCTGCAAAGACGGTTGCCCATAAGTTTGCCCAGTTGTTTTTAAGCGGTAGTGCCACAGCTTGTCTTGCATGTTCGGATGACGCTGGCCGCTATCTTTTTAATAAAAAACCCTTCGTGTTTGTTAATAATGGCATAGACACTCGTCGTTTCGCGTTTGATCCTAATGCCCGTGAACGAATCAGATGCAAACTCGGGATTCCGGCAAGCTCGTTTCTTGCGGGGAGCATCGGTCGCGTCTCTGCTACGAAAAATCCATTATTTCAAGTCAGAGCTTTCGCTGAAATAAAAAAACTCGATCCTTTTGCTCATTATCTCATGGTCGGCGACGGCGACATGCGTAGCGAGACCGAGGAGCTAGTAGTTAGGCTTGGACTTGAAGAAAGCTTCCATATGACTGGCTACTTGCCCGATCCCGCACCTTACTTTTCTGCATTGGATGTGTTCTTGATGCCCTCCCTTTTCGAGGGTCTTCCTTTTGCGGTCGTTGAGAGTCAATGCTCTGGCTGCAGCGTTTTGGCATCCGGTACGCTTCCGAAAGAGGTAGGTATTACGGATCTAGTGCGCATTATGCCGCTTGAGGCGGGAGAGGGGGCCTGGGCATCGGTTGCGGTTGAGATGGGTACGAGCGAAACAAATCGCTTGTTCTACTCAGAAAGGGTGGCGCGTGCGGGATTCTCCGCAGATGATGCATCCTGTCTTGTCGCCAAGATCCTGAACGCAGGCGATGGGGCCGGTGGTTCCATTGGGTAGCAAGTTGATGCTCTCTCTTGACTCGCCGGTCGTGTTTTTCGACATTTTCGATACGCTTGTAACGCGGGCCTGCGGCTCCCCGCAATCCGTCTTTGAATACGTAGAGCAGCGGGCGGTTGACGAAGGCCTTGCAGCATGGGGTTTTGCTGCCAAGCGGCTTGATGCCGAAAAAGAGTCGATCGAGGCTGTTGGTGCTGGAAAGATGAGACTTGAGGACATATATTTGCGTCTTGAAAGAGGGTTCTCGCGAGAGGTTGCCAAACAGCTCATGGATTACGAGTTGCAGGCCGAAATCGATTTTTGTATCCCTGTTCCTAGCGGCATTGACCTCTTCAATCATTGCGTTCAATCGTGCAAACTTGTGGTACTTGCGTCTGATATGTATCTGTCGAAAGAGGCAATCGAGAAAATACTTGCGAATTGCGGCATAGAGGGTTATTCGAAGCTGTATGTCTCGTGCGAGTACGGAGAAACTAAACGGAACGGCAGCTTGTTCAAGCTTGCAATGGTTGATCTGAACGTTCAGGCGGGCGATATTACCCACCTTGGAGATGATTTATTTTCGGACTATCTAAGTCCGCGTAAACTTGGTCTGAACGCAACATTGCTTCGTTTCGGTAAGCCGATCTCGCCTCTAAGGGTTTTCGTTGATCGCATGGCTCGAAATATCTTCCCCTCTCAAAAAACTAAATGCTTCGCAAACAGATATGAAACTGTAAACCCTTCCGTTTGTTATAAGGTTGGTTATTCGATCCTAGGGCCTATCCTTGCAAAATTTTGCGAGTGGATTCACGAGCGAAAGGAAGACGAAGGCATAGACAAGTTGTTTTTCGTCGCTCGAGATGGCTATCTAATGAAGCGGTTCTATGAGATTCTGTATTCCGATGAGCAGTGCGAATACCTGTTAGCCTCTCGTCGTTCCACAACGGTTCCACTGCTATGGCTCAACGAAGGGCTCGAAGGTTTTGTTGGCACCGCAGGACTTGGTTATGAGATGCAACTATCGGAACTACTTACGCGGCTCGGGCTTGACGGAGATGAGGCCGAAGAGCTTTCACTGAAATACGGCTTTGTTCCGAGTGATCGATTGCGGGTGGACGATCTTGCTCGAAACGAGAAGTTTGCTTCATTGTTTGGGGATGTTGCTCCTGCGGTGAAAAAGAACTCTCGATTAGAGTTCGAGGCAATGGGGGCTTACTTCAAGAGCGCGTTCAAAGGTTGCCGTGTTGTTGGGTTCGTCGATCTCGGGTGGCGAGGCAGCATTCAGCACGCGCTGGAGACCGCTTTTGTGGAATTAGGCATGGATATTGCTGTAAAGGGGTTTTACCTTGGCGTTTCGCCAAAAAGCAGATGGGTCGATAGACAAGATATGCGCGGCTTCCTTTTCTCCAAAGGAAAGGAAGAGCGGGCGGCGTCGGATGAGGAATGGTTCAATGCGCTCGTCGAAGCTTTCTTTGTAGCGCCGCATGGTTCTGCGCGACGGTATCGACTTGACGACTCGAACCGGGCGACAATCGATTTCGAGTCGTATGAAGCGGATGGCGAAAACGTTAGTTCTCCGTTGTTTGCGGTGCAGGATGCGGCATTGGAGTTTGCTAGCGATTACAAGACACGCAACTGGAGTCGCTATAATTTCATCGATATTATGGATGCTGCTAAAGCTCTTTATTCGTTGGGCCTCAAGCCGTCGCGTGAAGAGGCCGATGTTCTCGGAGACTGCGTTTTCGCCTATCAGGAGATCTTGCCCCTAGCGAAGCCGAGCCGCACACTGTTTCATTACCTTATAAACCCACGCGACTTAGTTTCCGAGATGAGCGTTTGTTACTGGAAGCCAGCATTTCTGAATCGCCTATTGAAGCTTCCCATAAACTATTGGCGAATCTTGAAAACAGCGAAACGTCTGTTTAGAGGGAACAACGGCTGAAGACGGCAAAGAATTGATCTCGAATCGCATGCATATCCTGTTCATCTCTGATGTGGTTACGGAAGGCGGTGCTGCAAAGGCGCTTACTGAACTATGTGAGGAATTTGTTAAATCGGGGCGCTGTGAATGCACCGTGCTCACCTCGCAGCGGTCGGCGTTTAACGATAACCTTGAATCTCTCGGCGCAAGGACCGTCGTGACTAAGCATGGGTCTTTTCTTGTTCCTCGACCGAATGCGAAGTGGAAGGCTCCTGCAAAGTACCTATTCGAGTTCGCGAGGTACATTCGAGGCTTGTTTGTCTCGGCAGCGATCGCTGCCGAGACGGTGGATTTTTCGACCGTAGATGTCATTCATAGCAATGTACCCAGAAACGATCTGGGCATCTTTTTGTCAAGGCGCTATAGGATTCCACATGTTGTACATCTCAGAGAATGCTCTTTCGCGCATTTCAACTGCTGGAGTTTCAGGTCCGATCCGGTTGGTTACCTTACACGGGGTGCCGATATGTTTGTGGCGATTTCCGAGTCTACTGCACGTTATTGGATCGGTCTGGGCATTCCGAACGACAAAGTCCGTACTGTTCATGACGGCGTGCGTATCCCTGAGGATATGGGCAAAGGGATTCCTTTTTTTAAGGACAATAAATCGACGAAACTTCTTTTTCTTGGAGGATACGTTCCGGCGAAGGGTGTCTGGGATGCGGTTAATGCTTTCAGACTTCTCGTGGATAGACATGGGGAGACTGTAACAATGGATATTTATGGCGGGGGCTCCAAAGAGGTTCGCAAAAAGATTTCCCGTTTTGTCGCGGAGAACGGGTTGGAGAATGCCCTTTCGCTTCACGGGGTTGTTGATGATGTTTGGACTCTTATCCCGAGGTTTGACATCGGGATGGCTTGCTCTTCCAACGAGGGATTTGGTCGAACGGTTATCGAGTATTCGGTATGCGGCGTCGTACCTGTTGTGTCGGATTCTGGCGCTTTTCCTGAGCTTGTTGAGAATGGGATAAACGGTCTTGTTTATGCGAAGGCTCAGAGCGGTTTTGGGCTTGCGGAGCAGTTGAGCAAGTTGCTTGATGATCCGGCGCTGCGGACGAAGCTTTCCAGATCTGCGCGTGAGAACGGCGGGCGCTTCTCTTCTGAGGAGAGCGCCAATGCAGTTCAGGGGGTTTACGATGATTTATTGAGGTGCCAGGGAACCCCTGCGCGTAATCATGGAGCGTAGAAGAATGCCGCAGACAAAAGCAGTCGCAATTTTAAGGCCGCGCGCCTTGTGGGAAGAGCTAAAAGAGCTGCCTTTTTCTGAATTTTGCTATTATGCTGCATTTGCCTGCTATTCACTTATGTGCGGCCTAGAGAGGACGACTTTCGAATGGTTCCTCTTTATGCCTATCGATGTGTTTAATGTACTTTTGGAAGTTGCTGCTCTTTTTCTTCTCGCGATAAAGATGCTGATCCAGGGGTCAAGGCCGGTGAACTGGCTCTTGTCTTTTTTTCTCGTCTCGATAGGTTTTATTTCATGGACTCAATCGTCTGTGGGGAGCCTGTTTTGGCTTGCCCTGTTCGTGGTTTGCGGAAAAGGCATTAGAATTAGACCGCTTGCTGCCGTTGCATTGTTGGTTACGTCTATCGTATTGATGGTAACCGTGCAGTTCTCGTTTGCCGGCGTTATTGAAAACATAGGCATTGCAAGCGGGAGCTCTACTCGATGGGCGCTTGGCTTTCAGCATCCTAATTCGTTGGGCGTCTATGCTTTGCTTGTCGGCATTTCCCTTTCAGTATTGCGATTTGGAAAAAACCCAGCTCCTGACATCGTTGTTCTTTTATGTATTTCGGTCTTTTGTTGGACGGTTGCCTATTCGAGAACCGCTTCTATGCTTGCCATTGTTCAGATAGCAATCCTGCTTTGTTTTTACAATGCGAAAACAAAAGGGACAAGGAGACGGTTGACGATTGTTTTCGTTGCAATGATAGTCGTCATCGCGGCCTTTAGTTTCTTTGCCATGGTGGCTTATACGCCTTCGAACGCACTGCTGTTCAAAATCAACGATCTTATGTCCGGCAGATTGTATCTTATGCATGGATACTATGAACTGTCGCCTGTTAGCCTCTTTGGCTTTAATTTCGAAGCCCAAGCCCCCATTTTTCACGATGAGTACGGTCGGCCGATGTTCTTTATCGTGGATAATGCCTATTGTCATGTATTTCTAAGGTACGGGCTCGTCCCGTCCGCTCTGTTCTTTGGAGGTTATGCTTTCCTTAACAAATATAGTCATTTCAAATAACCGCAGCAGTCTGACCAGCGGTTTTTATAATCCCATCAACCTTAGCAACCGTAAAAACGCCAACTTAGGATATGCGAAGGATATGGGAAAGCGTCGAAAACGACATCGAAAAAGCCCGCGCCCCCGAAGGAGCGCGGGCGGTCCCCGAAGGGACGATGCAGCGGCCTGGGCAGGCTGCTGCACGGCGGGCCGTCCGAGCGCAGCCGCCGGCTACCCCAGCTGCATGTCCCCGCCGACGCCGGTCGGCACCTCGCCGGATACCATCGCGCCCGATGCCCCGAAGGCGTACCACTTGCCGCCGATGCTTCGGCACGACGAGCGCGCCATCGCCCCGGACTCGTCGAGCCAGTACCACTTGCCGCCGTCGAGCAGCCATCCGGTCTGCATCGCGCCCGACGCGTCCAGGTAGTACCATGCTCCGTCGACCTCCGCCCGTCCCGTGGCCATGGCGCCGGAGCCGGTCAGGTAGTACCGCTTTTCGCCGACGCTCTGCCAGCCGGGTAGCATGCGGCAGTCGTCGCCGAACAGGTACCACTTGCCGTCGACCAGCTGCCATCCTGTGAGGGCGTATCCGTCCGTCCCGAAGCGGTACCACGCGTCGAGCGCGAGCCATTCGCCGGCAGGCCAGGAGCCGTCCGCCCGCCTGTACCACCAGCCCTTCCCGTCGCGCACCCATTCGCCCGACGCGCCGGACAATAGCGCGTTCACCCGGTCGGCGATCTCGCCCAGGCGGCCGTACAGCGCGCCGGGGCAGAACGTCGCGTAGAAGTCGCGGTGGCCGTACAGCGTCTCGCCGACGTCCAGTCGCGCGTACCCCAGCTCGCGGCATTTGTCGGCCAGGAACTCCACGAGCGTGTCGACCGTGCCCTCGGCCACCGGCCAGTCCCCGCCCGCGGAGGAGTTGACGCACTCGATGTGGACGAGGTGCGCGTTCGCCCACGAGTCTCCGGCCGCCCACGCGTTGTCCTCGTCGGGCAGGAAGCGGCGCACGTGGCCAGGCTCCACGCCGTAGTGCGCCGACGTCCCGTTGGCAAGGAACGTCGGGGCCATGTCGATGGACGTCCCGGCGGCGTGGTGGATGCAGAACCCGCGCCCCTCGGCAGAGATATGGTTGGTGTTGCCGGCGGCGCGGTAGTCCTCGTCCATGACGTAGGCCATGTCAGCCCTCCTTCTTCGCGGCGATCTTCGCCACGCTCGCGCCGCCCTCGACCTCCGGCATGCCCGCCACGCTCGTGAGCAGGCTCACGACGGCAGCCAGGGCGGCCGCGCTGCCGACCATGGCCCACTGCACATCTCCCATGACGGCCGCTGCGCCGATAACGCCGACGGCGGTCTGCGCGGCGGTCTTCACCGCTCGGACCGCGGCGGCCCGTGCCCACTCTTTCACGGTCTTCTTCATTTGCTCGTCCTTTCCAGTAGTATCTCCAACTTGGTTTCGATGCGGTCGATCTTCGCAGCGTTGCGTCCGCTTTGGCGCGCGTCCTCGTCGAGCTTGCGCGACACGCGGTCGATCATGCGCGTAGACGATTCCAGCGCGGCGGCCACGCTCTCGCTCACGTCGTTGCTGCGGTCTATGGCCTGGATCCACTGCCCCTCGGTGCGGGCGCGCTCCTCGCTCTCGCGGGCCTTGCGGCGCTCCCGCTCCTCCTCGACCGCCGCCCGCCTGTCCATGTACGACGACCAGGCGGGGAAGCCTTTCAGCAGCAGCGCCGCGCAGACGATCACGACCAGGGCGCACATGACCCAGGCCGCCCCCTCTTGCGCGATCGCCTGCGCAAGCGTGCTAACGCTCGTTTCGTACGGCACCGGTCGCCTCCTCGTCTAGCACGGAGGCTCTTATCAGCCCCCGCTCTCGGTCGTCTATCGCCGGCCATATTCCGAGGACGTCCTCCAGCCTTTCGCCGCGCGAAACGCGGATCCTGGCGGCTGCCGTCAACAATCGAATCTGCGCGTCCGTCATATAGCGCCCCCTATCATGTCGGCCACCGCCAGCAGCATCTCCTCGTTCGCGCGCTCCCGCGCGGCGGCCTCCTCGGCGGCCCGCCCGCGCTCGACGGCCATGGCGGCCTCCTCCGGCGTCGGCACGGCGTAGAGCATGGCCTCCTCGTAGTCGTCGTCCGCCCACGCGAACTTCTCCACGTCGTCGGGCGGGACGGCTCCCTTCTTGACGACTATGGTCGGGGACAGCGTCCCGGCCGACAGGTCGGGGTTGGCTATCTCGTTCCCGTTCTCGTCGACGATCCTCATGCCGGCCATGCCCATCACCTCCATGTTCCGGTAACGTAGTAGTGCAGGTACACCGTTCTCGAGTAGTTGCCGACGCTCAGGACGAAGAACTTCGGGGCCTTGTCGCCGAACACCGTGTGCACGCCGGGCCAGAACGCTCCGCCGCCCGGGTCCTCGATGACGACGTCTGCATGCACGAGATTCGTAAGGGCGAACGGGAGGGCGTGGCCTCCGCGCATCGTCCCGTCGTACGTCATGCCGCCCCACTGCATGTTCGTGGACGTCGGCGTGGACGTTGCGCCCCAGCACTCGGCGAACCCCGACGCCCACTTGCGCCACCGCCAGATGCCGCTCGTGCCCTGGGCCACCACGAAGTCGGCCATGTTGCCGCCGTTGAGCCTGAAGGTGCCCGACGCCTCCACGGCCCCCTTCAGGAGCACGCCGCTTCTGTTGCACGCGACGCCGGAGTCGTAGGGCTGCACGGTCCCGTCGGAGAGCGTCTGGCAGGCGGCGAGCGCGATCGAGCCTGGGGCCATGACCGCCAGCTGGTCGGTGCCCGCGTAGTAGGCTATCGCCCCCTTGCCGCCGCAGAGCTTGATGACCGCGTTCGCAGAGTTGGCCGCAAGCTCCAGGAGCCCCGCTTTGAGGCGCGCGAGCACGGTGGTGCCCTGCCTCACCGAGACGCTGTCTCCGTCCACGTACACGTTGCCGCCCGACGGGCTGCCGATCGTCGCGGTCGATCCGTAGATCGGCGCGTTGCACGCCTGCCAGGCGGTTCCGTCGTACACGAACGGCACGGTTGAGCCGGGAACCCAGAAAGCAGCGTTCGCTCCGTTTATCATGATCCGCTTCGCGCCCGATCCGTTCACGTCGAGCGTCGGCAGGCTCGCCGTGTTGGAATGCGAGAACGTGACGGCGACGGCCGCCCCTGGGTACAGCGAGAAACCCGCCACGTCGGAAACCGCCTTCGCAGCCGTCGCAGCAGCAGTTGAACACGTACCGTACAGCGTCTTTCCGTCTGCTCCGTCTTGCCCGTTTGCTCCCGGCTTTCCCTGCGGGCCTTGCTCTCCCTTTATCTTAGTCCATGCGTACATAGACGGAGTTGAGCTGTCCGCTTGCGCATGGTCCGTGTACTGGCCTATATACAGCTTTCCCGTGCTGTCCGTCGTCGAGAAGCCGGACGTGCCGTCTGCGCTGTTAGCGTATGCTATATGGAGGTACGGCGTCTTTCCGTCCTCTCCCGGCTTTCCGGGCGTTCCGTTCGCGCCGTCAGCGCCCTTTATCTTGCTCCATGCGTACTTGGATGGGGTGCTGCTGTCTTCCTGCACGCTATCGACGTACATTCCTATATAGGCGCGGTCGCTTTCGTTCAAGCTGAAATCAACGGTTCCGTCCGCGCTGTTCGAATAGGCTATATGGGTATAGCTCGACACGCCAGGCTTGCCGTCCGCACCGGGCTTGCCAGGCATGCCCTGCGCGCCGTCTTCGCCCTGCAAGCCTTGAAGCCCCCGCTCTCCACGGTCGCCCTTGTCGCCCTTGATCCTGGTCCAGGTGTAGAGCGCCGGGTCGATCGGATCGGCCTCGGTCGAATCCACGCACGTGCCCATGTAGGGGCCGGGCGTCTCGGACATGGGGTCGCCCGTGGGCGATTCCGACCACTTGACGTGCAGGTAGCTCGGAGCGCCGTCCGCTCCAGGAGCGCCGGGCACGCCGTCCTCGCCGCTGGATCCAAGCGTGCGCGCCCACGAGTAGGCGTCCGGGTCCGCGGGGCCGTCTGGAGATCCGTTCGAGCATATGCCCATGTAGGCGGTGTCGGCCTGCGGGGCCTCGGTCATAGGGACGCCGTCTGGGCTTGCGGAGAACCTGATGTGCACGTAGGCGCCGTGCAGGTCCGCCAGAGCGTCGAGGGCGCTTTGAGCCAAGCCGGCCGCGTCCTTGGCGATCTTGTCGACGGCCTCCGCCGCCTCGTAGGCGCCGTTGATCCCGGCGTTGAGCGTGGCGGCGTGCTTGCGCACGATGTCGCCGATGTCGTCGCCCTCGACGCCGAACACGTACTCGTCGCCCTGCCAGTCGGTCGGGCGGTGGACGATCCTCGACACGATCATGTAGGAGTCGTACCCGTGCGGGGCGCTCGTCACCCGCACGTAGTCGCCGAGCTCGATAGGCTGGACGCGCGGATCGATGCGGGACAGGTCGTATGCTTTGACGTGGACCGTCTCGATCTCGTTGGCCTGCCCCGGCAGCCAGGACAGGGCGCGGTCTACCAGGTGCGCCGGGTCGGTCACGTCGTCCCACACGACGGCGCGCTCTCGGTACCCCACTTTCGACACGAGGTCGACCGAGACGACCGCGTCCCCGCGCTTCTCGTACCGCCCGTACACGTCGGCGTCGCCGTTTCCCAGGGGCGCGATGGTGATGCGGTCTTCCGATCCTTCAGGCTTCGAGCCGAGCGGGATCACCGCGGAGCAAATGGGCGATCCGTCGCGCGTGCGGGCGAACTTCAGCAGGTTCGCGCCGAACTCGATGCGCTGGGACGCGGTGCCGTCGGTGTCGGCCAGGTAGTCCACGTAGCGCGCGCCGCCCACGTAGCGGGCGCGGACGAAGCCGCCCAGCTTCTCGAGCAGCTTCTCGCGTATCACGAGGCCGGTGCTGGGGTACGTCGAGTCGGAGCGCAGGATGTGGTCGTTGTCGTCGAGGAGGTGGCCCTGGTTCACGCCGACCCTGAACTGCTTTGCCGGCTCGACCTTGGCGTTGTGGTTGTCGACGAGCCACTCGAAGTACCCGTAAGGGTCGCTCGGCGCGAGCAGCGGCGCTTCGCCCGCCACCGTGGAGTAGGGGCGCACCGACGTGTCGTTGAGGTAGGCGAGCTCGCCCTCGCATCGGTATTCGACGGTGCCCACGTCGTCCACGTCCTCGCAGGCGTAGGCGCGGCCCCGCATGAGGCAGCGGGCGCCCTCCCACGCCTCGATCTCCGGCTCGACCGATTCGAGCTCGATGATGCCGGCGCACTCGTGGGTCGCCGGCATCTTGAACGAAAGCTCCGATGCAGCGCGAAGCGAGCGTGTAAGCTGCACGTCCAAGAGATCGATGCCGGCGACCGGATCGTAGAGGACGCGCCCGCCGTACAAGATGCGCATGCGCGCCCTCCTTAGAAGTTGAGGTTTTTATACAAGTCCACGGTCATGTAGGTCGACTCGGGAACGATCTTCCCGCGCACGTACTGCCAGTTGCGCACCGCCATGGTGATGACGTCGTTAGCGGCAACCGGGATAAGGCGAGACACCAGGTCGAACACCACGTAGGTCGAATCGCTGTCCTCGGCGGAGTACTGCCAGAACGTCGTCCCGTTTTTCCTGATGTCGACTTCGAGCGCGTCGCCCGCCGGCAGGCTGTTCGCGTAGATGTGCACCGACACCTTGGCGAAGCCCGCTTCGGCGATCCTGATGCCGCCGCCCGACAGGCTGAACGCGTATCCCGTCTTGACGATCGAGCCGAACGGGACCGTCTTGTACTGGTTGGTGAGGTTCAGCGCGGAAGGCGCGTAAGCGGACGCCGCCTGGGTGAGCGTCGTTATGTATCTCTCGATCATCTGGTCGTTGCCGCAGAAGTCGGCTGGATCGACCAGGTCGTTGTCGCCGGGCAGCTTCAGCCCGAGCCTCGTCGTCGTTTCCATGCTACAGCTCCAATACCTCGTATGCGATCTTGACACGGTACGCCTCGTTGGGGGCGGGCGCGCCGGCCATGTACATGACCTCGTGCCACCTCTTGCCCTTGAGGTCGCCCCACGTGAGGCCCCTCGCCTTGAGGTCGCCCCACGTCGTGGTGCCTCCTCTGATCGAGCCGCCGGTGTTGACGTACACGTCCGACGCCCCGTCGCGGATCGTGAGGCCCACGGCCGTGTGCGATCCGGGCGGCAGCACGACGTCCACGCCGTTCGCCACGACGTGGCAGGGCATCTGCGACTCGAACACGGGGCGCACCCGCCCCCGCCCCGGCAGCAGGCGCACGTTCGCGCCCGCCTGGGCGTCGACCGTATGGACCTTCGTGCCGGCTGACTTGTAGGGGTTCGCGTAAACGTTCACGATCATCTTTTGAAAGCATGCCTGCTGGTACCATTCGTCGACGACGAAGCGGCCGCGGTACGTGTATCCCGGGTCGCTCGTCAGCTGGTAGTCGTAGGATCGGCCGTGCAGGAACCGGGCCAACTCAGTTTTCACGCGCTCGAACTCGCTCGGAGGGGAGTCGACGAGGAACACGAGCCTGTCCTCACGGTCCCCGTACAGGACGTCTCCGAACGCCTCGGTCACGTCGAGGGATCCGTCTCCGCCGGGACGTTCGAGCATGCACCTCTTCACTGGAGGCGGGTTGAAGGTGGACTCGTCGGTCAGCATGACCCCGAACCGGCTCTCGATGTCCACGCCTCCGACCGTTATGCTCACAGCCCGTACCCCTTTCTCCGCTCGATGGCCCCGAGCCTCGCCCCGATCGGGGCGGCGGCTGCGTTGTACAGCTCCCTGCCGTCCAGGTACAGCGCGACGGACAGCTTCCCTGACGACATCGCGGCCGACACCGCATCGTAGATGTCCGAGGTCGTGATCGGGTTCTCTATCTTGCACTCGACGGCTATCGGACGGTCGACTCCGACGGCGCGTCCGTTCTCCCCGTACGGTACGAGCGGAGTCACCTGCGACCGCGTCTGGACGTTCGGGAGGACGGCGGGAACCGCGCCCCGGAGGGCGTCCTCCGTGCCGGAGAGCGACGCCGACGCGAGGGAGCGCCCCGCTGCGTACGCCGCGTCCTCGTGCCTCGCCTCCTCCTCGATGTACCCGAGCGCGTACCACTTCATCATCTCGCGCGTCTTCTTCGCGGGGGACCCGGTCTGCTGCGCCGCGTTGCCTCCGCCGAGGGCGGCGTTGACGAGGGCGGCGCCGACGTCCCACGCGCTCTGGATCCAGTTGCCGATCGCTCCGACGAAGCCCTGCGCGAACCAGTCGCCGGCGCTCGACCCGTCCACGGACTCCGCTCCTCTCCTCGCCTCGTCGGCGAGCGACTGGCCGGGGGAGTAGGCGTTCGTCTGCCCGATGCCGAACGTGTAGCGCCCTCCGAACGCGGTGCCGCTCGGGGCGGCGTCGACAGAGCTGAAGCCCGTCACGCCGCTCTGGGCGACGAGCGCGGCCTGCTGCTGGGACAGCCATGCCGTTCCTCCGATGGCCATCGCGTAGTCCGCCGCTCCAGCTGCGCCGGGGGAGGCCCCGTCCGTTGACAGCCCGGCCGTCGCAGCGGACGAGTTCGCGATGGCCGCCGCCTCGGCGATGGTCTCGCCGTTGGCGATCGCGGCGGCGAAGGCCCCTACTGCCTCGTCTCCTTTGATGCCCGCCGCAGCCGCGAACTGCGCGAGCTGGTCGGCGGAAGCGCCGGTAACCGCTGCGGCCGCGTCGAGCGCCGCCTGAGCGTTGGACGCGAACCCGCTCGCGTAAGCCGCCGACGTGTCGCGCCCGGCCCCTTCGGCGACGCCTGTTTTCGAGCGGTACGCGGCGATGATCTCGTCCGCCGTGGAATTGGCCACGTCGATCCCGAGATCCGCGTCGAGGCCCCTCGCGAGCGCGCGCATCGCCTGATCCGCCTGCTCTTCCATTCCGATGGGGAGCTTCTCGACGGATTGCAATATAGCCTCTACCATCGCGGCGTTCTCGGCGCTGATCTTCCCGCCGTTGTCGGCGATGGACGCCTGCATGGCCATGAACGATGCGTTCTGGTCAGTGACGAGCGTTCCTAAGGCTTTCGTCACGTCCGCCACGCTTTTCCAGTACGGATCGGAAAGCGTCTCGACCGCCGCTTTCTGCTCGTCCGTGAAGCCTGTTATCGTCTCAGTCGATTCGGCGATGGCCAGCTTCGTGTTCGACAAGCCTTCGTCAAGCGCCGCTTTCTGTTCTCCGATCCATCGATTGAGCTCCGATATCGACTGGTCGTACTCCTGCTGCGTCATGGAACCTTCAACGCTGAATGCTTGCGTGAGGGTCATCAGCCTAGAGTTGTAGTACTCGTCTATGCTCGCAATGCCCTTGTCGTGAAAGTCCTGGGCGGTCGCCAGCATCTTGGCGGAATGCTCCTGCGTTATGGATCCCTCCGCATTGACCGCAGCCGTCACGCCCTGCATCCCGGACGAGTACGCCGTCACCTTCTCGGCTTCAAGCCTCTCTATCTCGGCGTTGTGCTCGCGAATGCTCTGAAGTTCGTCGTCGCGCAGGGCGCGCTGCTCAGCTATAGCTGCCGATATGATGGCAGTGATGGCGGCTTCGTGCTCTCCGATGACGCCAGACACCTCGCCAACCGTGGTGCCCGAGGACGTGAGCACCGCATCCATGTTGGTCACCATCGAGGAGGCGACTTCACATGCGTCGGCGTACGAGCTTATGGAGCTGCATGACGCGTCGAATTTCGAATTTGCTTCGTCAAGTCCGGTGGCAGCCGATATGATTTCGTTTACGGCGACGGCGACCGCCGTCACAGCCAAGGCGGCCCCCGCGCCTTTCGCAAGCGCGCCCATCCCGGTGTTGACGGTTTCTGCCGCGCGTGCCGCGTCCTTCGACTTGGACGAGAACTTCGCGAGCCCGGCGCTCAGTTTTCCGTACGCGCTCCAGCACGTTGACACCGTGCCCGCGACCTTCCCGCCGACTGAGACCAAGGGTCCCATGGCGGCTGCTGCGGCGAGCGCTCCGATGATCGCGCGCTGCTGTCCCTCGTCCATCTCGGCGAACGCCTTCGCTCCGTTGGACAGCGCCTCGAACAGAGGCTCCGCCGCTT
>NZ_CAKAKF010000002.1:0-407546 GCF_916618935.1 Paraeggerthella sp. Marseille-Q4926
CCTGCAGGGAGCCGACGACGATGGAGTCCGCGACGGACGTGCCAGAGCTGCTCCCGGTCTTGACGAGCCGGTACATCTCGGTCGAATCCGTCGTTCCGGAGAGCTCGACCGTGACGGTGGCCGACTTCTCCGTCTGGCGCTTCGGCGCGATCTGGCCGAGGGGAACGGACGCTTTGACCGCGTTCTCGACCTTGAAGGACAGGCTCGACAGGTCGATCGACGGAGGCACCGCGGCGGGCTCGTTGGTCGTGGGGGAGAAGAGGACCTCCGCGCCCGCCGTCTTGAACCAGCCTTTGGACGCGTCGAAGGCCGGGCCGTTCCATGCCTTAGCCGCGAGCCAGCTTGCCGCGCATCCCTTGAGCGCGATCTCCACGCTGGGCGGCTTCGTCCCCTCTGCGGAGATCGAAAGCGAGTCCACCTTGCATCCTTCGAGCTGCTGGAGGGCCGCGTCGGACGCCCCGACCTGCTGGACGAACGTCAGATAGGGAAGCGATTCGCCCATCTTGATGTCGTGCGTGTAAGGGGCGCTTTCCCCCGATACGGAGTCGCTGCCGAGCGCCCCGAAGAGCGCCATGCCGATGAAGTCGGCGAACGCGAGCGTCGTCAGCTTCGCGGTCGCCTCGGAGCCTGATATGTAGCGCCCCGCGGTCGTGTCGCGCTTCCCGTTCGTCAGGCTGACGGAGTCCGTGGACGTCGATGCGTCGATGCCCTCGGAGTCCGCGCTCGCGAGGACGGTCACGGTCGGCGCCGCAGGGGACCCGGCGGCGGTCTGCTTGCCGAGTCCGAACGTTCCATGGTTCTTGTTCATATGCTCATCTCCTCGATGATTCTTGCAGCCTCAGGAGAGGCGGCCACGTTTACCGAAACCTCGTAGTCGAGCAGGTACCCCGCGTGCCTGCGCCCGTCCGAGTCGCCCCAGGATTCCGCCTCCTTCACCTGGGGGACGCCGATCTCGTTGGCGGCTCCTCCGAGGTCGATGTCCACGAGAGGGAGTTGCATCGCGACCGCTTGGTAGGCGTTGGCTATCCTGGCGGCCTCGTCGGACGTCGGGGCCGTCGCCGCGACCGTGACCCACACGTGGAACGTGACCCCGAGCACGCCGCCGGTCAAAAAGCCCGATACGCCGAACTCCCTGGCGGTGCCCCATGTGGCCACGTGCAGCGGCTCGGGCTCCGATCCCGGCAGGTCGAGCGTCACGCGCGGCCGCGGCACGTTCGGGGCCAGCTCGGAGATGCGCGAGAACAGGGCTTCGAGGTCCGCGTGGACGCGCATGATGGCGGGCCCCGCCACGTCGGCGATCATGCGATCACCGCGCGGCGCGACCTGCGGCCCTCTATGACGGCGTCAACGTACGGTATGCCAGTCCACGCCCCCTCCGCGCCCGTCGCGAGCGTGTAGCTCGTGTAGACGCCGTCGACGCTCTGGCCCCGCGCGTTCTCCGCACCCAGGCGCGGACGGAGCGCGGAAGCCGCGAGCCTCACTGCGGCCTCGCGTATCCTCGCGTCGGGAGTCGCGCCGTACTTCACGTTGGCCGGTCCTCGCGATTCGGACACGGCCTGCCGGTCGCTCACAAGCTCGCCGAAGTCGATTTCGCGGGCGTCCTGCACGGGCAGCTCGTTGAGGCCGGGGGACAGGCGAACCCTGATCCCGCGCTCGCAGAAGCTCCTCCCGGTGCAGTCCTCGATTGTCTCCTCGGCGGCCTGGATGGCGGCGGCGATGTCCGCCGCTGGGTAGCGGGCCTCGTCCTCGAACCCGTCGTTGTTCTTCCGGCCGTACGAGACCACGTCGGAGGGGGAGCAGTACCGAGCGCCGACGCGCTCCACATGGGTCGAGAACGATTCGACCCCGCATTCCCACGCGATCTCGTAGCGCCCGGGCGAGGGCATGAGCTTGACGGCGTCCTTCTCCGCGAGCACGGCCATGCCGCCTTCCACGCGCGCCTCTGCGCTCACGCTGCCGCACACGGCCGTGGCGCTCGCCCCCGACGTTTCGACCGAGACGGGGCCGTCCGATGCGGCCCACCTCGTCTCGACGTCCTTTCGGAGCAGCAGGGTCATTTCGCATCCCCGCCGCCGGCGCGTTCGGCGATGAGCGCCTCGATCTCGGCGACGGTCGCCTTCTTCGGCACTTCGATGCCGAGCGCTCCGGCGCGCTCGGCCAGCTCCTCCTTCGGCGTCTTCGCCTTGCGTCCCGGCTCTTCTTCGACGGCGGCGATCAGACCTCGCGCCTCCGCCTCCTCGTTCGTCATGACCTCGCCTTCGAAGGCGATAAGCACGCCGTCGCGGACGACGCGCTCCTCGGCCGTGTAGACCCCGGCCATGGCCTACGCCTCCGCCGCGATGCCGAGGTCCGCGCAATGGCAGAAGCACGCCGGCATGTCCACGCGCAGGCATGCGGTCGTTTCGGCGAGGATGGTGTACTCGTTCTGGATCAGCTGGCTGTCCTTGAGGCCGACGATGACCTCTTCGGGGTCGGCCACGTCGAAGCTCGCGCCGGCGGGGTAGTAGACCAGCGCCGACTCCTTGGCCTGCACGCTGTCGTGAGCAGCGACGGTCATGTTCACGTCCTCGACGACGGTCAGGCCGGCGATGGTGCCGCCGTTTGCGATCTCAGGGAACAGGTACCGCCCGGTGGAGTCCTTCTCCTCGGACAGCTCCTCGATCGCGTACGGGGAGAGGCATACGTGCGTCGGGGCGATGCCGGTGGCGACGCGGACCTTGCGCTTCATGGCGGCGAGGGTGTCCTTGATGTTCTTCCCTGACGCCTTATTGTGCTCGAGGATGCCGGTCGTGTTGAGCACGCCCACGATGCCGCTGCTGTTGGAGCCGCGCAGGGCGTACTCGTTGCAGCGCAGGTCGAGTCCGAGCAGGAGCGAGTTCGTCACGATGCTCTCGAGCAGCTTGTATCGGTTGGCCGTCTGGCGCTTGATGGGCATCCAGTGCGCGATCGTCTCCAGGTTGGCGACCGCCGGGGTCCACTGGAGAGCGGACTCGGGCTTGTTGCCGCTGGTCCACCCTGCGGCTTTGTTCGTCAGGACCGGGGCGCGGTAGAAGTGCTCGTCGCCCTCGGTCGCGCCCTTCGGGATCGTTGCGAGGAACCCGGCAGGCGGGGCGACCGGGCCGCCGATGTCGTAGCGGTAGATCTGCGGGGTGGTAAGCCCGGACACGGCGTTCGCCGGGCGCGCGAGGCTCGGCATGGAGTTGCCGATCGGCGCGCGGCCCTGCCAGCCGTTGGAGATCCCGGCGAACGTGGTGATGTTGCCGAGCAGCTGCGCGCCGATAGTGGCGGACTCGGCGCGAGCCGCCGATCCTGCTTCGCGCAGCGCGCGGTTCTCGGCCTCGACCTCGGCGGCCGCGTCCATGATCAGTTCTCGGGTCAGAGCGATGCGCCCGCTCATCTCGCGAGCGGCGTCGTTGTCGCCGGACGCCACGAGCGCGGCGACCTGACCCTCGTATTCGCGCAGGCTGTCCTGCAGCGTTGCGATTCCAGGCATCTAGTTCTCCAATCTGTACAATTTCGAGTCGATGACGACGACGCGCTCCTGCGCTTCCGGCTGGCCGGCCTCCTGGCCGTCCGCCCCGTCTGCTGCGATGGTCGCGGACGTGTCACCCGCGACGGCTGGCGCGGGATCACGCGAGCCGGACGGCGGGAACGCTGCGCGCGCCTTTACGGTCTCGCATGGCGAGAACTCGCCTAGCAGGGCCTTCGCTCCTTGGGGAGCGGATTCGATGGTGGCCGCGTCGTCCGTGGCGCAGGCTGCTGCGGCGACGGCCTGCTCGACCCTGTCGACAAGGCCGGCTTCGAGGGCATCGTCGGCCGTGTACCACGTGGTCGCGTCCATGGCCGCCGCGAACTCCTCCTTGGACAGCGCCCCCCGCGCCGCGTAGATGCCGGCAATCTGGTCGTCGACGCGCTCCATCCAGTCGGCCGTCTCCCGCAGGTCGCACGCGGTTCCGCTGCACCAGATGGACGCGTCGTGGATCATGATCCAACCGACGCTCGACATGACGACCTCGTCTGCGGCCGCGATGAGGAACGACGCGGCGGACGCCGCGACCCCGTCGACGTGCGCCGTGACCCTTCCGTTGTGGGACCTGAGGGCGCTCATCATGGCGTACGCGTCGAACACGCTTCCGCCGCCGCTGTTGATCCTCAGGTTGACGGGCTTGCCGTCGGCCTCCTTCAGCGCGTCGAGCAGCTCCTTCGCGCTCACGCTCTCGCCCCACCAGGTGTCCCCGATGTCCCCGTATATGGAGATCTCCACCTCGTCGGCGGAGTCGTTGATCCGGTACCACTCCCTAGTTTCGCTGTTCGGCATCGTCGGTTCCTTTCGCTATCGCGTCGTCTACGAGCTCGCCCGTCATGAGGTACGCGCCGCAGTGGGCGGCCGCCAGCTCGACGGGGGCCATCACCTGGGCGGCGAAGTCGCGCGTCCTGTCGCAGTCCCCGTCGGCGCGCGCCCTCTTCTCGATCCTGCGCCGCGCGTCCGCTATCACCGGCTGCAGCCTTCGCAGCGAATCGGCGGCGGCCCTCTCCTCGATCCCCGACACGCCGTCAGACTGGCCGGACGTGCCGGCGGTCGCCGCGTCGGGGAGCTGGGGCATGCCGTCCTCGTCGAGCACGTAGTAGGCGGTCGGCTGCAGGAGCCTGTCCTGGCCCGGCAGCCAGGGGATGTCCTCCTGCGTCGCGCACCAGGCGCGCGTGAATATCCCGGCGTACACGCCGATGCGGAACCCTTCCATTCGCGTTCGGAAGTCGCCCCTCAGCAGGCCGTTGACGTTGAACTTCAAGCGGTACCCGCTGTCTGACCCTCCGAGGGACGCGGCGCGGTCCAGCACCGGCTGGAACGCCTGCTCGATCGCCGTGACGTCCGGCACCACGGTGTTCTTGACGAAGTCGATGTCCGCGCCGGACGCGCTCGTGGCCGACGCCTTGTCGTCTGCGAACACGTGGTGCATGTCCACGTGGCAGGCTCGGCAGACCTTCTCCAGGACGAACCTCTCCTGCGCGACGATGTCCATGCCGTCGAGCGCGATCGAGACGTCGTGGTACTTGAGCCCGCGGTCGAACACGCGGATGCTCCCGGCGTTCTCCGGGCCGCGGGTCGCGTCCAGCGACTCGCGCACCGCCTTCACGTCGTCGGGGGAAAGCTGGTTGTCGGTCTCGAGCCATCCCTGGAAGAAGTTGCCGTTCTCTACCAGCGTTCGGTAGAAGTTCACCAGGTCGACCGACAGCCCGATGTCGTTCGCCGCCATCTCCACGATGGACCGCCCCGTGACGCCTCCGTCCTCGCTGACGTCGGTCTTCAGGACCACGAGATCGTCCTCGCGGCACGTCCACGGATCGTTGAAGTAATCTCGCCCCGCCGAGTACGTCGCCGTGCCGGTCGCGCGGTCGAACGAGTAGCCGACTGCGGCGAGCACGGGCCGCAGCTCCCTCGCCGCGCCCCTGATCGGGTCCCTGACCACCCGGATGTACGCCGTTCCGAAGACGTCTCGCCGGATCATGGCCCAGGCGATCAGATCTCCCCACGCCATCATCGAGTTGGGGCGATGCAGCACGGGCGCGAGCCAGTGGCCGTCGTCCGGCACGCGCCCGTTCTCCACGCGCATGAGCACCGAGACCGGCAGGGAGCGCACCGCGCGCGCCTTGACGGTCTCGCATGCGAGGAAGTCGTTCGACAGCAGGGCCCCGTACCTCTCGATCCTAGACTTCGGCGGGATCTTGTCGAGCAGGTCGAGCTGCGTGCGCGGGCCTCCCGCCACGGGCGCCGAGCCTGCGGCGAGCGCCTTCGGGGACGCCCATCCCGATACGATCTCCTTAAGCGATCTCATGTTCCTCCTAGCGGCCGTTTCCGAGGATGATCCCTCTCGTGTCACACGCTCCACACGCCGCCGGTCTCGGCGAACGAGAGGGTCTCGGGCATGGTCGCGGTCATCCACTTGGCCATCGCCGCGGCGACGGCGGCGTCGATGCGCTCGGTTCCGCACCCGTGCCTCTCGCACGCGAAGCGCTTGCCGAACGGCTCGCGCTCCAGGTCGCGGCAGTTCGACAGGTGGTCGGCCAGCTTCGGGCACCCTTCGAGCGCGCAGGAATGCGAGCGCACCGCCTGCACGACGAGCGAGCACGCCGGGCACATCACCTTGTTGGATTGGGGGACCTCGTAGATCTCCACGCCGTAGTCGTCCTGCAGGTGCTGGGCCATCAGGAGCAGCCGAGCCTGGTCGATGCCGACGGGGCAGCGGTAGCGCTGGTGCAGCTCCGCCACCAGCTGCTCGATCTGGCCGAGCGGGTAGTAGCCGGCCTCTCCCGGGTCGTCGTAGACCCACTCGTGCCAGCAGTCCACGCCGTCGGCGATCTGATGCGCGACGATCGCGAATGCGTCGCCCGACGTCGCGCCGTCGATCGCAAGGCAGAAGCGCTTGGAGAAGTCGAAGCCGTTCTCCACGCGCTGGCAAGCCCTGATGTCCGACATCCGCATTGATCGGTCGGCCGACTTCTCGAGCGGGAAGCGGTTGACCTCGTATCGCTCGAAGCTGGCGCGCGAGAGCTTGCGCCTCTGGTCGCGCATGTAGTCGAGGCCGCACCACGACATGGGATGCGTGCGCCTCCACATGCGCTCGTCGTCCACGTCCTCGTCGTCGCGCGCTCCGAGCCATGCGACGTGCACGGCAGGGTCCTCGCGCCATTCGGGCAGCTTGTCCCATAGGAAGCCGCTGCGAGACTTCGCGGCGGTGGTGATGATGATGGTGAGCGCGCCGAATATCTTTCCGTTGCCGGAAACGACCGCGTCGTACAGCGCGCTGTCCCTGTAGATGTGGGCCTCGTCCAGGATGCAGACGTTGAGGTGCCACGATTGCAGGGCCTCCTCCGAGTACGGCATGACCATGATGCGCGCGTCGGTCTCGCGGTTGACGATCTCGTCCTTGCGTATCTCCCATAGCGCCCGCAGGTCGGGATCCTGCCGGATCATCGACTTGAGCTTGCCCATGTCCTTTGACGCCTGCACCTTCGTCCCGGCGATGATCGCGTACTCGCCTGCGTGGGTAGGCTCCATGGTGGCGATGGTGAGCAGCGTTCCGCATGCGAGGTCGGACTTGCCGGAGTTTCGCGGCAAGCCGAACACTACCGTGTTGATCTTGCGGCGGAACCGCCGCGCCGCGCCCTTGCCGACGTATCGTCCCTGGCCGAACACGGGCCGCCAGAACATATCGCGCTGGAACGGATCGAGCCTAAACGGCACGCCGAAGAACTCGTTGTCCGTGTGGCGCACATGGGACGTCAGGAATGCTTCGTACGCATCGGCGATAAACACGCCGGCTTTGCTGCAGCGCGCCTTGTCCACGCCTGGCTGAAACGCCTCAGCCATTGCTGCCTTGCATCGTGCGCATCGCTTCCATGACCTTCTTCGGGATGTCTGCGGCGAGCGACGTGGTCGCCGCTTGCGTCAGCTTCAGCCGTTCGGCGGTGAGGGTGTCCAGGCCCAGCACGCCCGACAGCTGACGCATCTGGTTCACCGCGTCTTTCCACGTGCGGAAGTCGGGGTTCTGCACGACGTTTCCGGCGGCCGTTAGGCACGTGGTCTTTATCGTCCCGTATTCGCCCGACATGTTGTCGAGCGCCTGGCGGCTGATGGCGTACGCCATGCAGTACTGCTCGATCAGCGGCAGCTCCTGCCGGCGGAACCTCGTCTGGTTGTCCATGACGATGTGCCATGCTTGCTCGGCGTACGGGTTCATGGCCACGACCTCGGGGGCGCGCGGGCAGATAGTCGGCTCCGCGTCGATATCCCGATTGTCGCGAGCCGCCAGCTTGGGCGCCGGCTTCCTTCCTCGGCTCATAGCCCGGCCTCGCTCAACGCCTCGTCGATTCCGAGCGCGGCTTTGAGGCAGACCGCCCGCAGGGCCGGAGCGCACGACAAGGCGTAGCGGTTGAGGGACGTCGACGCGGCGCGCGCCATCATCACCGCGTCGGCGATGTTGTCCACGGTGGCCGGCTTCGGCTTGACGGGGCGGGGAGGCGCCATCTTGATCACCTGGATCAGGTGGCCGGAGTCCTCTTCGAGCTGACGCTTTCGCTGGGATGCCTTACGGCACGCGGGGCTGCAGTACACTGCGGTAGAGCGCTTCGCCGCGAAGTCGCTCCCGCACACTGGGCATGTCTTGATGGTTTCCATGCCTCGATGTTCGCCGAGGTGTCACTTACCGTGACGTTAGCGTGACGGCCGATACTCCAATTTCATCGAAATGCGCTCTTGAGACTGGCGCGCGGTGGGGAAGCGGGGCGGGAGGCTATTCCGACCCCTCACCCCTCCTGCGCTCTGCGTCGATGCGGGCGTGCGCCGAGGCGGACAGCAGCACGAGGTTCGCCTGGTCGTCGGCGCCGCCGTCGCAGAGCGCGACGCGATGGTGCACCCCGGCCCCTGGCTGGGAGATGCGCCACGTCCCGTCCACCTTCACGGCCACCTGCTCGCCGGTCACGGCGCAGCGCCCGCGCTGTCGCTCGATGACGGCCTGGCGGGATCTGCGGTACGCCGATCCGTAGCCGTCGGCTCGCCACGGCTCCGAAGCCAGGCGCTCGGAGTCGGGCCTGCGCCCGGTCCTGGGACGGGCGGGGGAGTGCGTCTCGACGCGGCAGGCCGTCCCGTCGGGCACCAGTCGGGGGATCCTCAGCTTCCTGGCCATTCCGTGCGTCCTTTCGCGCGCGACGCCCCGCGCCGGCGATGGGGCGCGGGGCTGTCGGGAGGGTGCCGGCCCGATCGCCGGCACCGTGCATGATGGGGGAGGCGTCACCCGATCCAGCGGTGGAGCTCGCGCACGTCCATCCCCAGCCGCATCGCGAGCAGGTACTCGGTCTGCGCGCCCCTGCTCGCCCTCCATCCCGGCAGCAGGCAGACCCCGTCGCACTTGACGAGCGTCTCGATGCAGGACCGCATCGCCGCGCGCCACTCGGCGTCGGGCGGGACGAACCAGTGGGGGACGACGGGCCGGAGGCCGAGCTCGGCGAGCTGGTCGGCGGCGTCCTCGAACGCGAACCGGTTGAGGCCGCGCACGCCGGTCACGGGGCCCGCCACGTAGACCCTCACCGATCGCCGCCTTCGCCGAAGCTCACGGACAGGCCGGCGGGCATCCTGAAGAAGAAGGCCGCCCCGGCCACGAGGATCGCGAAGGCGGGCACGTTCTGGCCGGCATGGAACAGCCACCCGGCTATGGAGAGCGCGGCCACCGCGATCACGGTCATTCCGGCGAACACCAGCATGATGAACTTCATATTTCCTCCAATCTCAAGTACACGCCGGCGGGATCGGCCCACATCTTCGCCACGTGCTTGTCAGCTACCTGCTGGTCGCCCCTGTAGTAACCGAGCTTCTGGCATACGTCCCAGAACGTCTTCTCCACGTTGTCCAGGTCGGGCTTGGTGCCCTTCGGCGTCCCTTGCGGGTGCCTGCCGTCGGTCGGCCAGCACAGCCTCAGATCCGCGCGCAGCGGCCCTCTGAGCGGCGCAGGAGGCGCGAAGGTGGCAAGATGCGCCTCCCACTTCGCCTCCGCCGCTTTCAGGGCCGCAGATTTGACGAGACGCGCCTTTCCGCGCGAATCGGAGACGGCCACGAGGTCGTTGTGCGTCGCGGTCGGCGGCACCATCGGCTCGAAGAACTCGATCATTCGCTCACCGCCTCCCGCTTGCACGGCACGACCATGTCGTATGCGTCGTAGCGCTCCTCGCAGCACCAGCACCCGTACAGCCACTGTTCAGGGTGGGTGCAGCCATCCCGGCAGTGGCGCCTGGCGTACTCGTACTCGTCGATCTTGACGCATGCGTAGTCCGGTATCGCGCAGACCTCGCAGGCCGAGAATCCCGCGCGCTCGGCTTCCACGGCGCTGCCGTACGGACAGGTATCGATAATCTCCTGCTCTGGCCAGCTCATTTCGCGCCTCCCATCTCGGGGCGCTTGTAGCGGTAATCGCGGCCGCATCCTGCGCAACGCAGCGTCTCGAACCCCTCGGCGTCCGTGGATCCGACATGTTGCCAGAACACGTCGTGCAGGCATCGCGGGCAGTGCGGAATGCCGCTCACCTGCTTCGGGATTTTCTCGCCCTCGATCGCTGCCCGGATGCGCCAGGCGGCCTCGGCCTGCCACGAGCCGTAGTCGGCGGCGTTCTCGAGCTTCGCCGCGATCGCCCGCAGCGCCGCCACGTCGACGTCCTGCCTGCGGTACCCGCGCGCCGCGGCGATCTTGTCGAACAGCTCGGCGTCGACTTCGTCGACCATCGCGCGGATGGCGGCCTCGTCGAATCTCATGGTGGCCGTGAAGCCGCGCTCGCTCGCCTCGATGTCCGTTCTCACGATCCTGTCGAAGTCCATAATTGCTACCTTCTTTCTGGTAATTTGCCGTTCGCTTCGAAAATTCCGTTAGCACGTGCGGGGCGGGGTGGCATGGCCTAGGCGTCCCCACGCTAGAGGTGTGGGGCGTGGTTTTCGCCCCACACCGTGCCTGCCATCCCTCCCCCTGTGCAGGGGTGGTTAATAAACTCTTTATTAATAACTAGAATCGCCACCCCGCCACCCCTGCGACACTAGGAAGAATCGCCACCCCGCCACCCCCTACCAGTCAGCGAGCATTTCCTGCATGGTCGAATCGACCAGAACGCCCTCCTTCTCGCGTTCGGGGTCTACCGTTATCTCCGCCCATTTCGACTTCTTAGGGTCGGTCCACCGCCTTACCGATTCGAGGGACACCGGTTTTCCGTTGAACTCGCCGATACGCTCGTGGACGTTCTTCCGCGTCGTCTCGACCCCGTCCGCGACGCAAGCGGCCATGGCTTCGCGCAGGAGGTCGTTCTTCGCGTTCTGGCGCTTGCCGTCGTTCTCTGACTTCTTAGCCCGCCCGGCCTCCCGTCCCGCTGCGAGGGCGAGCACGTCCCCCTCGAACGCCAGGTCTCCGAGCGCGCCGGTCTCGTCGGGCCGGTGCACCGGGTAGTCGAACCACAGGTTCACGGCATCGAATCCGGGGAACTCTCGCAGAGTGCCTTCTATGCGCCACGCGGTCTTTGCTTTTGCGGCGGTTCTCGCGGCGTGTACGGCTCCGAGAAGCCCGGTGACCAGTCCTTCCCCGACAGGGGCCAGCATCGCCTTGCAAGCGGCAAGCATGTTCTTCTCCATAACCTGGTCGTCCTGCGGCACTACGTCGCGCCATCCGGCAACTTCGGCCACTTCGTCCATGAACGCGGCGCAGCGAGCGCACACGGCCTCTCCCTCCTGCTGTTCCTTGATAGCGTCGGTAAGGTGCAGCTCGATGATGTCCAAGATCGCGTCCGGGTCGCGGGCGAACACGCCCGACCCGCTGGAACGGTCCATGGATCGCTTGCCGCCCTGGCTCCCCTTGCTGTGATGGTGGCAGTAAATGACCGCGCAGCCCAGGCTGTCGGCAACCCTGTCGAACTGGTTGCAAAAAGCGGCCATCTGGTCGGCTGAGTTCTCGTCGCCCGTGATGACCTTGTAGATCGGATCGATCACCACGGCGATGGGCCGCGTTTTGAGCGCTCGTCGGATCAGCGAGGGCGCCAATTGGTCCATGGGCTTGGACTTGCCGCGCAGGTTCCAGATGTCGATGTTCGCCACGTTGCCGGCAGCGCATCCCATTGCCTCGTAGACGTCCTTGAAGCGGTGAAGGCAGCTTGCCCGGTCTAGCTCCAGGTTCACGTACAGAACACGTCCCTGCGCGCATCCGAACCCCATCCATTCGCGTCCTTCCGCTATGGCTATGCACAGCTCGATGAGCGCGATCGACTTGCCGGCCTTGGAAGGCCCCGCCATGAGCATCTTGTGCCCTTGGCGCAGCACCCCGTCGATGAGCGGCGGCGCGAGGTCGGGAATCTCGTCCCATACGTCGGCCAGGCTCTCCGGGTCGGGCAGGTCGTCGTTCAGCTCCTCGATCCACTCCTTCCACTCGTCCCATGACGCGCGCCCTATGTTGGTCGCCACGAGGAACTGGCGGTTGCCGCCGCGCGTCACGCCGGGCATGCGCGACAAGCGGCTGGGATTCTTATTCTGCGTGTCCAGCTTCAAGCCGTACTTCTGGCATGTCCGGTACAGGTAGTCGACGCGCTTCCTGAACTCGTCGTAGTCCTTGGCGTCGACGCGCACTATGGCGTGCAGCGACTTGTTTCCACTGTGGACCAGCGCGGCCACGGGCAGCTCCAGCTCCTCGATGATGCCGCGCTGGCGGTCTATCTCCATATCGTCTGATTCCACGAGCGCATAGCGGAACTCGGTGACGTTGTCGTTTCGCACGCCCTTGCCGTCCAGGGGATTGAACCGGATCCACGCCCCCGCCTCGTCGTTCGGCTTGCCGAGGACGCAGTCTATCGGCTCGTCGTCGCAGTACTTGTGCAGCTTGGCGATGATATCCCCGGCCGTCATCGTGTGGACGCCCTTGCCCTTCGGCTTCCATCGGCCGTCCTTCTCGTCGAGCCACGAGTCCGTCACGCAGCTCACGATCTCGTTGGCGTCGAAGAGCGTCTCCAGATACCGTACGAGATCGCGCCAGCCCGTCCAGTCGGCGCCCGGATCGTCCACGTGCACCGGCTCGATCCACGACGGATCGAGAGGAGACACCTCGTCGTTCCAATCGAGCGCGGTCCCCATGTCGGCGAGCGGAGCCCATCCCGCATCCTTGGCCGTCTGCACGATGGTGCCGCCTGCGACGGGCGTTCCGGCGGATTTGCCGAAGTCCCGCCACTTGCGCTCCATCGCACCGTTGCCCTTGTAGCGGGCGACGTCTCTCCGGCTCCACGAGTCCCATACGTCGAATCCGTACCCCTCGTGCTTCAGCGCCATGCCGATCTCGACCCACTGCTGGTACTGCAGCGTGGACGGGTCGATCGCGTCCAGGCACTCGGTCAGGTCGTAGCCCTCGCCGCTCACGGAAGAACCTCCTCTGCTTCGGAGAACGGACACGGGTCGAGCTGGCATCTGCCGCACGGCCATGTCGAAGTCATCCAGCACTCTTCGCATGGCCAGCATTCGCGCACGGGGATCATCTCTTTTTCATGATGGCAGTAGAACAGAACGTTTCCCTTCCTGCACCTGGCGAGACCGGTGCTCTTCTTCCTTTTCGCCATTTACCTCGCCGCCTTCGGGTCGTAGGTCGCGGGATCGACGGTCGAAGGGGTTCGCCAACCGTTCGCGCTGATGCGGCTGATCATCTTCGACGCGTCGTCGAAGCCCCACGTGCCCACGTGCTGGAAGCCCCGCTGCTCCAGGAAGCGGATCTGCTTCGGCGTCGTAAGCCCCTCGGCGCGGCGCTTGTCGAGCCTGTCGAGCAGGAGCGACGCCTTACCGGCGTTGTCCACTTCGTCGGGGAATATGCCGAACTTTTCCAGCGCGGAGATCTGCTTGTCGGAGGCCGGGGCCATCTCCCAGCCGAAGGCGGGGACGTAGTTCGTCAGGTCCTCGGCCTGTATCGACATCTCGAACTGCAGCGGGTCCACGAGCTTCCGTTTGCGGCTCTTGCATGCCGCCAGCTCTTTGGCAAGAGCCTCCTCTCGCTGGGCCACGACGTCCTGGGCGGCCTGCTTCTCCGCCTCCTCTATGTCTACGGGGCACCCTGCGGCGCCTTCCATGTTCTCGGTCATCTTGCGGGCCACGTCGTCGCTCTCCGCGATGAGGTGCGCAGGGCGGCACAGCTCGTGGCGCTCTACGTGCCAAAGGAAATCGAGCAGCAGCAGCTCGGCCTTGCCGGTCTCGGGGCTCAGGCGCGTGCCGCGCCCGACCATCTGGCAGTAGAGACTTCGCACCTTGGTGGGGCGCAGCACCACTACGCAGTCGACGGCCGGGCAGTCCCAGCCCTCGGTGAGCAGCATCGAGTTGCACAGCACGTCGTAGCGCCCCGCGTCGAAGTCATCCAGCACGTCCGCTCGGTCCTGGCTCTCGCCGTTGACCTCCGCCGCACGGAACCCTTTCGATTCCAGGATGTCGCGGAACTTCTGCGATGTCTTAACCAGCGGCAGGAATACGACGGTCCGGCGTTCCTTGCATCCGGCAGCCACCATTTCGTCGGCGATCTGGCCCAGGTACGGGTCGAGGGCCGTCCCTATGTCGGACGCCTTGAAATCGCCCGCCTGGACGCCGACCCCGGACAGGTCGAGCTTTAGCGGCACCGTCTGCGCCTTGATGGGGCAGAGGTACCCCTCCTTGATCGCCTCCGGCATGCTGTACTGGTAGGCAAGGCTGTCGAACATGCTTCCCAGGCTCGCCTGGTCGCCTCGGTCGGGCGTGGCGGTAACGCCCAGCACCTTCGCCCCGTCGAAGTATTCGAGCACGGCGCGGTAGCTGTCGCTGACGGCATGGTGAGCTTCGTCTACGATGATGGCGTCGAAGTAGTCGCGGCTGAACCGCTTCAATCGCTTCTCGCGCATGAGCGTCTGGACGCTGCCGACGGTCACGCGGAACCATTCCCCTAGGCACGTGCGGTCGGCCTTCTCGACGCTGCAGCCGAGTCCTGCTACTTTCTTGATCTTGTCTGCGGCCTGGTCGAGCAGCTCGCCCCGGTGCGCCAGGACGAGGACGCGTCCTCCTGCGTCCACTTCGTTCTTGGCGACGGTCGCGAACACGACCGTCTTCCCGCAACCGGTGGGCAGGACGAGCAGCGTTCGCCGCCTGCCCTGCCCCCACTCTCCCTCGATGGCCGCAACAGCTTCACGCTGGTACGGTCGCAGCTCCATTTACATCGTCCACCCTTGCTGTTGGGGCTGCTCGTCCTGCTGCGGCGCGTCGGCGGGCGCGATCCAGTCGAAATCGTTCGCTTCCCGCTTGACGCCGTCTTTCAGATACTCGCGGACGGTCGCTTTCAACCAGCCGGACATGCCATCGATCCTGCTCCACGCCATGGGGATCTTGCCGGTGTCGGGATCTTTCTCGAAGCCCAGGCACTCGAAGAACTTGGCGATGCGCCATGCGGTCTTCGTGTTGAGCAGTAGGCTTTCGGTGATGGTCTCGACGCCGGTATCCGTCATCACCGTGAGCTTCACTTCGGCTTTAGGGCACGGGGCCATCTTAGCCGACCCGTCGAAACGCTTCCTCTCGAAGCCGGACACCTGGAACTGGTACACGCCCTCGGGGAGAAGGGTGAATCCTCCGTCGTCGGATACCTCGTCGTCCCAGTCGAGTGCTACGCCCTTGTCTTCTGCCATGGCTCATCTCTCCTTTAATTGATTGATCGTTTGCTTGTTATTCGAACGGCACCGGGCGCGCGTCCAGGATGTGGTCGCGGCACTTCGGCCACTGCGCGACCAGGCACCCTTCGACGAACGCCTGCGGGTAGTTCTCGGCCGGCGTGTCGATGGTGAAGAATCCCTTGTCGGCGGCCATCTTTCGAACCTCGTCCACGGTCACGTCGTCGGCTTCCATCAGCTGCAGCGCAGGCGCCCAGAAGTCCGGCAGTCCGGAGCCGTTCGCCTTCGCCGTGTCGCTCACCACCGTGCCGTCCTGCGCGAACGTGACGCTCTGCACGGGCTTCGGAGCTGCGGGACGTTCCTGGCGCGGCGCGCTGCTCAGAGCAGCCCGTGCTGGAACGGCAGGGGCCGGGACCGCTGCGGCGGGAGCCGGCGCGGCTTGCGCCGTCGGGCTCGGAGCCGCCGCCGGCACGAAGGCCGCTATCTGCGCGTAGTCGAGCGGGATCTCCGGCGGCAGGCCCCAGCGGTTCTTCGCGTCCCAGCAGGCGTGGTGCTGCGTGTGCAGCACGCGCTTCTGGCCGCCGCGGGCCTTGCCCTTCGCGCCCTTGCCCTCGCCGACCGTCTCCACGATCGTCTCGTAGTTGGCGAACAGCACCGCGTCCGCCCATTCCTTCGTTTTCGCAGCGTTCGACATCTTCGCCGCGTCGATGAGCGCGAGCGCCCAGCGGTTGTAGCTCGCGGCCTCGTCGGGCTGGTCGAATTTGCGGATCGCAGCGTGGGCCGTGAGCACCACGTTGACGCCCGCCTCCGCGACGTCGGACAGCAGGTTGAGAAGCTTGCCGAACTCCTCGACCACGAACGTGTAGCCTTTTCCGTAGCTCGCGTCCTCTATGCTCTTCCAGTTCTTCTCGGCGCAGACGTGGCGGATCGCCAGCTGCTCGGCCCAGTCGGCGGTGTCGATCACGAGGGTCGAGCAGGGGAGCGCTGCCTTGACCTCGCGCACTTGGTCGAGCAGCATCTGCCAGCTTCGCGGGACTTCCGTGCGGGCCACGTCGTAGTGCTCGGTAGAGCCCTCGGTGTCGATGAACAGCGGATCGGGGAACTTCGACGCGAACAGGGTCTTGCCTACGCCTTCGGGCCCGTACACGACGACCTTCTGCGCCTTCGGCACGATGCCGCGCGTGATGTTGAGCGCCATCTACATCACCCACTTCGACTCGGTCTCGACGGCCTCGGCGTCGAGCACGGCATGGTTCGGGGCGATGGGATTGCCGCAGTTGAGCACCTTTCCCGCGTCGGGATGCGCAGCCTGTCCGCCGTAGCCGTCCTCGATGACGATGGAGCATTCGTCTCCCGTGCTGACGCGGGTGGCGATGACCTGCAGGCCCTCGGCCTCGGCCCACTCCCCGAACTCGCGCATGGTCTCGGCGTCCATCTGCTCCAGCTTGTCGACGAGGACGAAGCCGCACTCCGGCTTGAGGCGCCGCACGATCGCGGTTGCGGCCCGCAGCTGCTCGGAGCCGCTCATGCAGTCCCACTTGCGGCCCTGGTAGGTCAGCAGGCCGTTCTCGACCGCCAGGCCGGGCAGCGGGAGGTCGGCGCCTTTCAAGAGGTCCATCTTCGCCCGGCGCACCGACTCGATGCGCTCGGTCATCTCCGCGTACTGCTCGTCCAGCTCCTCTGCCTCGCGCTCGGCGTCCAGGCGGCGCTGGTTGTCGCGGACCTTCGCGTTGACGGTCTCGATCTGCTGCAGCTCTTCCTCGATCTCGGCCGTGGACTCGTCCTGCAGCTGCTCGGCGGTCTTCTTCGCGATCAGGAGGTCGGCGTGCAGGTCGGAGACCTCCTCGCACTTCGCTTCGAGGGCTTTCTGCAAGCCGGCGATCTGCTCCTGGATCAGCAGAGCATCGTTCGTGGCGTTGTCGTACGCCGTTTTCAGCTGCTCCGCCTTCTGCCGCTTCTTCTGGTTCTCGCCGTTCCTGGCCAGGATCTCCTGCTGGCTCTGGATCAGCTCCATCGCGCTCACCGGCTCGGCGGGCGCGTCGGGGTGCATGGGCATGTCGGCTGCCGCGCCCTTCTTCTGGTCGCGCATCTGCCCGATGCCGGTGCGCTGGTTGTAGAGCGTCTGCTCCTCCAGCTCCAGGCACGCCAGGTCCTCGCCCACGCCGATGATGCCGAGCAGCGTGCGGGCCTTGTCCTTGTCGTTCATCGCGAGGAACTTCGGCAGGTCGAGCGCGAGCGACTCCACGAACGAGTCGAGCAGCTGCTGCCCGCCCTTGCGGCCCTCCGGGTCCGTCACCTTCAGCGAGCCGGACTTGCCGCGGCGCTCCACGACGATGCCGTTGGACAGCTCCACCCGCAGATGCGGGTCGGTCGCGCTGCCGTCCCGCTTGGCGTCGCTCGGCCGCTTGCGGTCGCCGCCGAGCGCCCAGGCGATGGCGTCGAGCACGCTGGTCTTGCCCTGCCCGTTGCGCCCGCCGATGACGGTGAGCCCGTCCTCGGACGGCTCGAGGGCCACGGCCTTCACGCGCTTGACGTTCTCGACTTCCAGGCTGTTTATCTTCACGGCCATTCTATTCCTCCTCTTCGGTTTCTTCCTCAGGCGCTGATTCGAGCCATGCGCCCACCTCGGCGACGACGTCGGCGCATGAGAGCGGCATCTCCCAGCCGTCGGCCCTTGCCAGGGCTACGGCGTCGCGGAACGCCCTCGCGTACTCGACGGCCCAGCGGGGATTCCCCTCGTCGGCGCCGGTCGCGTACGGGATCGCGACCTTGACTCTGCGGGCGGACGAGAGCCAATCCTGCAGAATCGACACGCCTGCCATGCAGGTGGCCTTTCCGATCCGGCGCGGGCCGTCCCAGCCCGATGCGTTCACGGCCTCCGCCGCCTTGCTGCGGCGGCTCCACTGATCGTCGCAGCCCATGAACTCGTCCATGGCGCGCGCCATGGTTTTCTCCGGGTACGGCCCCTCCATGAGCGCGGCCACCAGGTAGTCGCTGACGGAGTCCAGCGCCTTCTCGGCCGCGTTGGCGTACGCCTCGGCGAGCTCGCGGGCCGCCGACGCCTCGGGGTCCTCGGCCTCGTCCGGCGCGTAGACGACGACGCGCGCGCCGTTCCATCGGTCCGCGATCGCAACGTACGCGGCCCCGTCTGGGGCGTCGGAGCACGCGGTCTCCAGGTCGTCCGGCGTGCGGCAGGTCGCCACGTAGGACATGCCCTCGACGCTCTCCAGCAGCTCGATGCCGAGCTCCGCGGCCTTGGAGCGCAGCTCCGCCATGGCCCGCTCGTTCTCGGCCTTCTCGCGGAGATCCTTGGCGATGCGCCGCCAGTCCTCGTGCCGGCAGCTGGCAAGCTGCTCGACCGCGTCCTCGTCGCCGGCCTCGTCGAACTCGGCTATGGCCAGCATGCGGTCGAGCGTCATGTCGTCTCCCGCGTCGTCGACGGCCTTCCTGGCGCGCCGCAGCCTCGCGGCGCTGCCCTTGGCCATGCGCCCAGCGCGCTCGACCTTCTCCGGGTCCACGCCGAGCAGCAGCATCTGCTGGACGCCGCGGCTTCGCTCGATCTCGGTCAGCTGGCGCTTGTCGTCGGTCGCGACCATGGCCACCATGGCGTTGGCCTCGTCCATGCCGTCGCACACGACGGCATGGCAGCGCTTGAGGCGGTTGGCCTTCATGGCCTTGTAGCGGCGCTCGCCGTCCACGATGCGGTAGATGCCTCCGTCCTGCACGACCACGATGGGGTTCACCGGCTCGCCGGGGTTGACCGCGTTGAGCATGCAGCTCTCGGCCAGGGCGGAGATGTCGCCGAAGTCCTGCCTCGGGTTCTTCTCGTCGGGGTACACGTCCTCGACATTGATTTCTCTGAGTTCCATTGACACCCTCCTAACAGGGGTTTCGTTGAAAACCCCCACTCGTTTCACTTTTTTCTCGGGTTCGTTCCCGTGACTTCCCGCATGCGGCGCAGTCGTGTCTTGGCGGCGTCGTACGGCAGCTTGAGGCGGCGGTACTCCCACTTTTCAAGATCGAGCAGGTACTCCGCCTGCGCCTTGTCCCTCTCGTAGCGGCTCATGGGGCAGCTCTCGCGCTTGGCGGGCCTCGGCCTTGCGTCGAAGCGGCGCGTCGCGCGCAGCGCCTCGCTCTCGGCGTACACCGCTCGCTGCTCCGGGGTCATGGCCGCCAGCGCCTCGGCGCACGCCGCCTCGCGCCCTGCCAGCTGCTCGCGCATCCGGCACACCCGGCACCTTCCGTCCCTGTCGAGGGCGGAGCGCCACGTGGCGCACTCGTCGCACCATACGAGCCTCGTGCGGCAGCACCTCAGGGACAGGCCGAGCCTGGCGGCGGCGTGCTCCACCGATTTGCGCGAGCGCTTGAGGTTGCGGCATATCTCGCGCACGGGGATCCTGCCGGCCATGTCGCGCAGCCGGTCGATCTCGGCGGTGGTCCACGCCCTCTGGGCCGATCCCCTTCGCGTCATCGCGGCATGGACGCTTTCACGTGCCGCCAGCTGCGGACCAGGGGGCGGCGCCCCGTGACCTCGGCGAACTGCAGCTGCAGCCACGTCGTGCCGGCCTGGCTGTCGAGCGTCGGGTCGAGATGCGGGTGTATCCGGTCGGCCAGGCCGGGATTGTCCATGATCAGCAGCCTGGACAGGCACGGCCAGTGGGCCATGGCCAAGCCGGGGAGCTGGTGCACGACCGCCTGGCCCGCGTCCGTCGTGCGGACGACGCGCAGCACGTCCAGGTACAGCGCCGTGTAGTTGTTGACGGCCGGGTCGACCTTTGACGGGGCCTTGCCCCACGCTACGGCCTCGCGGGCCGCCTTCATCGCGGGCGCCTGCTCCACGGTCACCACCATCCCTGGGCCATGCCGTGCGCCGCCAGAACGATGACGGCGTAGGTGACGGCGAACGACCCGAACGCGAACAGCAGATCGCTTCGCATGTCGTTGTATGCTCCGCGCCGCCCGCTTTCGCGGCCCTTGAACGACGATCCCTTCATCTGACGCCCTCCTCGAACCATTCGTCGAACCACTCGGGCTTCACCAGCTGCCCTCGCTCGCGGCCTGGCGGCAGGAACGTCTTCAACCGCCCTCGGCTGGCTTCGCGCCGAAGCGTCGTAGGGGACACGCCCGACGCCGCCGCGATCTCGCTGATGGTGTACGCTCCTTTGACCGGCAGCCCGACCAAACGGGCCATCCCGAGGAGCTGACCGGTATCTCCGATGGTCTCCATTGTGGTATCCTCTCTCATGTCATGCGGGCGTTCCTGGCAGGGATTGCCGCCCGCTTGTCTTTCCGGCCACCGCATTACGCGGTGGCTTTCTTGTTCAGCGCGTAGCCCATCAGCTGCATGTCTACGGCGATCGGCCTGGTTCCATTCACGATGACGTTCGATTCGTCGGCCAGGTTGGCTCCGACGTTCACGCTTCCGGGACTCGACCTCCTGATGTGCACGGAGTCGACGGTGTAGACCTTCCCGTCGGCCAGCGACAGCAGCTTGTCGCCGACGGCTACCGTGTCCCCGTACGCGTCCATCAGCCCGAGCGCGTCTGCGATCTGCTGCGCGTCCACGTGCACGGAAGCGCAGCGCTGCTTCTCGGCCATCCCCGACTCGATGCGGGCGACGGCCTCCTTGAGCTCCTCGAACTCGGCGAGGGTGGGGTACTTCCTAGGCGTTGCCATGTCTCGCCTCCTATCGTTGACGGTTCGACTTTGCGTCTCGGGCGGCCTCCTGTTCGATGCGATAAAGGCGCTTGTTGGCCTTTAGCGCTTCGGAATAGGTAAAAAAGATGCTTACTAAGATCGCAACGCTTGGTCCGTCCCATTGGCGGATCCAATCCGTAATCCATTCCATCTGGGCATTCACCTCCTTTTCGCTTTCTTTCGGCTTTTCGCGAGCTTGACGATGTCGAGAAAAAACACGAATCTCCGGCGACCGGCGCTTACAGATTGGCGGCCACTCTCGTGGCGACCTTCGTCACCGGATCGTTGCTCCATGCTGCGAGGTTCTGGTATTCAGAGCCGATTGAAGCCAAGCTGAGAAGCATGGCGAATGCGGCTATTGCGCCGATGATGGGCGCAGCCCAGCAAACCCCGGCCCAAACGGCCTCTCCGCCGCGCTTCTCCTTGCGCCAGGCAGCCACTGCGGCGACGGCGCAGACGGCGACGATCGACAGCTCGATGGCGACGGCCATCTGGTACCCTGAGATCGCGAGTTCGCACGAAGCGATCTTTTTCGCGACGTAGTCCGGCGTCGCGATCTGGCTTGCGAATTCGAACAGTTCCATTGATCTTCCTCTCTATCCCGCCTTGCGTTCGTCCCATCCCATGAGGTAGTCGGGCGTCACGCCGAACAGGTCGGCCAGCGCCCAGGCAGTCTCGTAGCCGATGCCGCCCTTGCCGTTCTCGTAGTTCATGATCTTGTCGTACGGCATTCACTCACCCACTTTCGTCACCAACAGCGCCACGGCTGATAAGCCCGCCAGAAAGCAGGAGCAGATCAGAAGACCCGCTTCCTCCTGCAGTCCTCCGAGGAAGGCGCCCACGAAGCACACAATCGCCGCCCAGGCGAACCCCGTAGCAACTGCGCGGAATATCCACATTGGCTTCTCCTTCAATTTTCTAAACGCGCTCTTCAGTCAATCCCAGCAGGTAGTCCACGGTGCATCCAAACAGCTCGTGCATCTTCTTGAGGGCCGATGCTTGAGGTGCGAATTCGCCACGTTCCCAGCGGGCAACGGAGTTGAGAGAAACTCCCACGGCCTCTGCGAGTTCGCCCTGCTTCAATCCCAACCGTTTGCGCTCGCTCGCGATGTTGTTTTTCATAATCACCTCCTATTCGTGGTATCGCGAAACAAACTATATACCAACATTACTTGGTAATGCAACACCAAATTTGACTTTCTATAATTGGTAGGTGTATATTTCCGAAACCAACAGAAGGAGGTGCGAAATGGAATACCCTAATAGAATTAGAGAACTCCGAAAAGCCGCAAAGATGTCTCAACGAAAGTTGGCTGAAATCGTTGAAGTTTCGGACACTTCTCTTCAGTATTACGAATACGGAGATAGAGATCTTCCCGGCGATGTGATTATTAAACTATGCAAGGTATTTGACTGCACCGCCGACTATCTTCTCTGTGTTGAAGACGACGATGGGGTAACTGGTTCGAGAAGCGCTATCAAGCCCTCATACTCCCATCACGTTGTCCCAATGCTCGGAAATGTCGCAGCAGGGGAGTGGCGGGAAGTGTACGTGCAGGATGGCGAGACTGTCTCCATCCCCGACGAGTTTCGGGATTCGCACCCTCGCGCTTTCGGCGTCAAGCCGACGGGGCACAGCATGGACTTGCTGTTCCGCGACGACGAGATCGCGCTCTGCGATCCCGATATGGACGTGCGCGACGGGAGCGTGGCCCTGGTCGGAGTCAACGGCGACGAAGCGACGATAAAGCGCGTCTTCTTCGCCGGCAACACCATCGTGCTGCATGCCGAGAGCACCATGGTCGAAGACTACCCAGACATCGCTATAAATACCAAAGATCCCGCCTCGCCGCCCGTCCATCTCATCGGAGAGGTGTTCTGGAAGACTCTTCCAGCGAAGCCTATAAAGTTCTAGGAGGGGCGTGACGAGCGAAAAGAAGAAGGGGGTGCGAATCTCCTGTTCGCCGCCAGGGCGTCGTTTGAAATGACGCTCTTATGTGAATGCCGAATCGCGAAGAGAGGGAAAAATGAAGTTAGTTACGAAGACCATGGTGTCAATTGGGTGTGCGGCTGCTATCTCGTGCGTTGCTTTCGGATGCAGCTCTCCAGAAAATGCGACTCAAGAGCAAAACGAACCTGCCATTGCAAGCATTGATCAGAAGGCGGCTCCATCCGACATCGTTGTCAATGAATCTGGATTCACGACAGACGAACATGGTATCGTGTATTTCGCCGCCATCGTTTCGAATCCGAATAGCAACTGGGCCGCCGAGAGAATCGAAGTAACGGCGATATCGAAAGACGAATCCGGCACGATCATCGGCACTCAAAAGCAAATGGTCAAGTTGTTGTTCGCGAACGGAAAAACAGCAGTATGCGGAACGGCGAAAAACGCATCCGCTCCAGCGTCTGTCGATTTCCAAGTATCGGTTCCCGCGAACGCTTGGACTCAGACCGATGTCACCCAGGCCGATTTTGAAAAAGATATCCATATCAACGGAATCAATGAAATAAACGACGGATCGATTATGACGTCGTTTACCGGAGAAGCTGTGAATAATTCCAAGATAGCCTACAGCGTTCCGGCTGTGAACGTCGTGCTCAGGGCCGAAGACGGATCGATCGTGACGGGCTACTCTGGATTTGTAGCCACCGAAATGCCATCTGGATCCGTTATGCCGTTCTCAGTTGACGCGTTCAATGTTCCAGCGCACGCATCGATCGAGGCATACATAGATTGTGGTTATCCTCAGCAGTAGCTCGGAATAACGCAGCCCCGCGTCCGGCAAGACTATACGGGGCTGCAACCTAACCTGACGGAAAGGCAAGGTGGATTGTACCATGCCGAGGAAGAAACGGCGGCGCTCGTGGGGTTCGATCACGAGCGTGACGAAAACCAAGCACGTCCTGCGCTGGGTCGAGAACACGCCTGAGGGGCGGAAGCGGCGCTCGCGCACCGTCGAGTGCACTTACAAGGAGGCGTGCTTCGAGCTGAGCCGCCTGGAGGTCGAGCATTCGGAGGACCGCCCCGTCCCGACCATAGGGGAGGCGTACCGAATGTGGTACCTGCCGTGGATCGAGCGGCGGGTTGCGGACGGTCGCACGAAGCCGAACACCCGCGACGCGTACGCCGTCTGCTGGCGCAACGTGGCGGCGCCGCGATGGGATCGCGTGCCCGTGGACAGCGTCGAGCCGGCGAGGGTCCAGGAGTGGCTCCTGACGCTCTCCGTCGGCAATGCTAGCCATGCCGTCGTGATCCTGCGCAAAGTGCTGGACTTCGCGGTCCAGTACGATCTGGTCCTATCGAACAAGTTTCGCCTTCCGTACGAGATGCCGGTCAGAAAAGCGATCGAGAGGCGAGTCGGGACGTACGACCTTGCGCGCGCGGAAGCCGTGCTCGCGAAGCTGCGAGGGACCATCGTCGAAGCACCCTACATAATGGCTTGCTTCGGAGGGGCGCGCACGGGCGAGTCGCTGGGCGTCAAGCCGGAGGAAGTGGAGCTCGTCGAATCCCACGGCGTGCGACTGGCGGTCGTGCCGATAGTGCGTCGCATGGAGAAGGCGGGGGAGGCCCCGATGCCGGACGGCGATCTCAAGAACCCGCAGAGCGTGAGGACGACCGTCATACCGGAGCCTTACGGGGTCCGCTTGCACGAAATAGCGCGCCAGAGGATAGCCGAGGGGTCGGGATGGATGGCCGACCGCGGCGACGGGGTGCCGCTCAGCATGAACTCGTTGAAGCACGCCTGGGAAGCGTCCGCCGGCTCTGACGCGATACCGTTCGCCAGCCTCCGGAACTCATGGCGCACCATCGCCCAGTACGATTGGATGGTAGACTTCGACACGTTGGAATTCCTTATGGGGCACGTCCTGCCGGGGGTGACCGGCAAGCACTACCTCAAGCCGACGGTCGACAACCTGGTGGACGCCGTGGGCCGCGCCTTGGTGCAATCTGCGTCCAGTTAGGATATTTAAGGATATTTCGACGAATAACCCCAGGTCAGAGAGATTAAATCTTAAGCCTTCCTTCTTCGCAGGGCGGTTAAGAAAAAGTGGTGGAATGTTATTTTATTTGGTTTGGTCATCATGGCGGTTTACGGATTTTCCGAATCTCTTGCTTCAAGATGTGAGTGCAACTATTTTCTTTTGGCGCTTGGCGCAGAGTTACTTTATGGTAGCGAGAACTATCGGCTTGGTGTGAACGATTCGTCAGCACAATGACTGGCAGTGAGTTCAGTTATGTTGATTGAAACTAGAAGAAAAGACATTGTTTGGAACTATATCGGAACTATCGTTTCTATGGCGGGTGGCTTTGCCCTGATTCCCTTCCTTGTTCATTTTCTCTCGGAAGACGAATTGGGTCTCTGGTATGTCTACATGGCTATCGCAAATCTAGCTGTCCTGTTTGAGTTCGGATTCGACCCAACATTTGCCCGCAACATCGTCTACGTAGTGAGCGGCTCAAAAAAGCTATCGAGTAAAGGGTGCGACCGAGTCCTTTCAGGCGAAGGTGTCGATTGGCATTTTCTCAATGTAGTTATTCACTCTGCCAAGGTGATTTATGGGGGCATCGCGTTATTGGTGCTTATCGGGTTGTCGACCTTTGGGACGGCATACATCTGCTATGTGAGCGCAGAGATTTCAAGTGTGGAAATATGGCTCTCCTGGGCCCTTTTCTGCGTCGCTGTTTTCTTCAACATCTACTTTCTTTGGTCACTCACCTTACTTCGCGGTTACGGGGATGTTGCGGGAGAGAGCCGTGCTAGGACGTATTCTAAACTCATTCAATTGTTAGGTAGTGCTGCCTTGCTTGTGACGGGAATGGGGTTGCTTGGCGTAGCTATAGGGTACCTTACGAGTTCGCTGCTGCTGCGGCTTTTTGCAATCAAATATCTGCATAGTCATAGTGATGTGGAGAGGGAACGGAAGCTGGACGGCAAAAAGCCGACCTGGCAAGAGACGAGAGAGGTTTTGGGTGCCGTAGGTCACGTTGCATGTCGGGATGGCGTGGTTTCGTTCGCGAACTACGCTTCGACTCAAGCTATCACAATCATAAGTTCGCTTTTTCTAGGACTAGCGGCTACAGGAGTTTTCTCGATTATTCTCCAGTTGGCAAATGCCATTGTTAATTTTGCCGCTGCTTATCCAAAATCGTATTACCCAGCGTTGCAATCATATTTCGTTCAGGGTAATCGCAAAAAGCAAGTAGAGATCATTTCTACGGGCATTGTTGCCTACTGGGCTCTCTTTGTTTTGGGGACCTTTGGAGTGGTTGCGGCCATTTTGCCATTAATTCCATTGCTCAAGCCGGGTATGGAGATAGATCTCTGGTTGTTTCTCGGAATGTCTATTTACATGGGACTCTGGAGTCAGCATGGCTTATTTTGCAACTATATCGTGAGCATGAATGAAATTCCCTACATGGTCGGTTACCTTGTAGCTGCAATCATAGGCATCGGTTTGTCGGGTTTATTTTGTGGTGCTGCGAACCTCGGTTGCTGGGGGATAGTATTGGGTCAGGCGATCTCTCAAATTTTATACAATAATTGGAAGTGGCCTCGGTATTTATGTCGAAAGCTGCAAACCAATTACCTTGCCTTGCTTTCGGGGGGTTTGCGTCACTGGAAAGTTTTCTTGGCGAAGGAGCTACGTCATTCATGAGATACTTGCGAGCGGGAAGTTCAATGTGGTTGAGCCGCAACTCGATTATGGCCGCAAACTATGCGACAATAGGTGTGCGGTATGGTCACGGCATGCGAATTGGCCAATTATTATTGCTTGATACTTCGCCAATTCGATCAGAAATTACTTTCGTCGTGAGCGCGCAGTAGCCCAGCAGACAAGAAACCAACCGTATGGCGTCGGGCTCGTGCATGCCGCTGTTCGCGAGCGAAAGAGAGAGGGATGCCAGGCCGTTAAGGGTCATGCTGACATCGGCGAGCTCGTCGAGGACTTTCAGCTTTGTTTCAATTGCGGGTGCTGTCTTGTACATGCACACTCCTCTATAATATTTGAATATTCAAATATTATAGAGGAGTGTGCATGTGAGGTAAAGCTACGGACGAAGTTTTCTCGCAGTCTGGAAAGTGAATTCTGATACCCTGATCAGGTAGGAGGAATTCATGGCGTCTATCCAGTATTTCAAGTTGTTCGACATGCTCGAATGTCGCGGTTACAAGAGAACCGACCTTCGAGAAGAAGTCGGGTTGTCCACCGTCACCATCGCCAAGCTCTCCAAAGGCGAGTCTGTCACCACGGACACGATTCTTCGCATCTGCGAACGCTTTGACGTGCAGCCGGGCGATATTATGGAGTACGTTCCCGACGAGCGTTAAATCCGGGAATCTCTCCGGATTTGTTTTACGCTTCGCGGGGTCTCTCGAGGCGATATCGTTGATTCGCCCGCTTGACGCTTGAACCGGCGTTTGCTTTTCGCGTATACTACGTTGCGAGCCGCAGGGAGCGCTTACTCCCCACGGCTCTCGGATCGCTTCGGCGGTTTGGCTTTTTTGTTTACGGCTCCCTGTCCTTTCGGATTGGGAGCCGCTCCACTATTACCGCAACAAGCACGATAACGCTGGAAAGCAGCTGCAGCGCAGCCGCGAACAAAGCCAAATCGGCCATGGCGTCCACCTCCTCCCGTTTTTCCCTTCGTCGGGGGCATGGGTGGAAAGGGGCGCGGAGCCTTGCCGCCTGGTGATCCGTCCCTTTATGATAACGTCCCGGCCTAGCGCGCAGATGACGTGCATCCAGTGCGCTTCTCGCTCGAATCCAGCGCCCTCGGCTGAACTCGCGCCGCACCTGGGACGTCGCCGTTCCGATCGCGCGCTCGTCATCGTCGCTCGCCCGGATGGCCGCCTCGCGAATCGGCTCCCAGCCCACAGCTCCCAGCCCAGCCCAGCCCTCGACCCCTCGGCTTGCGGAAATTAACTCCACAACTGCTCGCTTTTTGACATCTTTGCTATAATGACTGGTCGTGTGCATGTATCGGGCGTTTCGGGTGCTTGTACCGTGCGATGAGCGTGCGCTTTCCATGGGGGAACACGCGCACGATCGCTGGCGTTAAGCTGATACAAGAAAACGAGGTTGACATGAACGAACTGCTGTCCCAGCTGTGGACGCCCGAGTTGCAGGCCGCTTTCACCGTGGTCGTGGTGCTGCTCGTCATCCTGTACGTACTCTCTATCGTCTGGGTAGTTCGCGACGCGTACCTGCGCGGATCGTACTGGTACGTGTGGGCTATCGTGGCGCTCATTCCTCTTTTGGGCGTTATCGCGTACTGCCTGCTTCGCCCGCCGCTGCTGCAAATCGACCGTGACGAGCAAGAGCTCGAAATCGCTCTCAAGCAGCGCGAGCTCATGAAGTACGGCGAATGCGCGAACTGCGGCTATCCGGTAGAGGCCGACTTCGTGCTGTGCCCGAACTGCCACCAGCGTCTGAAGAACCTGTGCGGCACCTGCAACCATGCTCTCGATCCCACCTGGACCGTGTGTCCCTACTGCGCCACGCCGGTGTCCGGCGGCCCTCGCGCTCGTCGCGCTCCGCAGCAGCGCCCCGCGCGAACGCAGCAGCCGCAGCAGGCGGCGCCCCAACAGTCGAGGCAGGCACGTCCCGCTCATCCCGAGCAGGGCATGCAATAATATTCTTCGCGTTCATCGAAGCCGCCTCGAACCAGGGGCGGCTTCGTTGTTTCGTCCCAACGGCAGGGTGCGAAAGGCGCGCCCGCCGGGAACCGATCGTGCAGGTGCTTTGTGCGCACCCGGCACAGGAAAGGAACTGCTATGAACATCGTACTACCCGACGGCTCCGTTAAAGAGTTGGCCGAAGGCGCTACCGTTGCCGACGTGGCCGCGTCCATCGGCGCCGGCCTGGCAAAAGCCGCGCTCGGCGGCGTCGTCGACGGCAAGGCCGTCGATCTGAGCGCCCCCGTGACCGACGGCGCGCAGGTGTCCATCGTGACCACCAAAAGCCCCGAGGCCCTGGAGCTTCTGCGCCATTCGACCGCGCACGTCATGGCTGCTGCGCTCGTCGACCTGTACGGCGACGTGCAATTCGGCGTAGGGCCGGCTATCGAGGACGGCTTCTACTACGACATCAAGCTCGACCGCGCGCTGTCGCCCGACGACTTCGCCGCGATCGAGGCGCGCATGGCCGAAATCGTGAAGGCCGACGAACCCTTCGAGCGCCGCGAAGTTACGCGCGCCGAAGCTGAGGAGCTGTTCGCCGGCCAGGCGTTCAAGCTGGAGCTCATCGCCGAGCTGCCCGAGGACGAGGCCATCACCACCTACACCATCGGCAGCTTCACCGACCTGTGCCGCGGCCCGCACCTGCCCTCCACCGGCAAGGTGGGCGCGTTCAAGCTGACCAAGCTGGCCGGCGCCTACTGGCGCGGCGACGCCGAGCGCGAAATGCTCACGCGCATCTACGGCACCGCGTTCTTCAAGAAGGCCGAGCTTGAAGAGCACCTGCACAACCTGGAGGAGGCCGAGAAGCGCGACCATCGTAAACTGGGCCGCGAGCTGGGCATCTACACCATGGATCCCCTGGCGGGCGTGGGCCTGCCCATGTACCTGCCCAAGGGCGCGCGCGTCATCCGCACCATGCAGGAATGGCTGCGCCGCGATCTGTACGACCGCGGCTACGAAGAGGTCATCACCCCGCACGTGTACAACGCCGACGTGTGGAAGACCAGCGGCCATTACGGCTTCTACAAAGAGAACATGTACTTCTTCAACATCAACGAGGGAACCGAGGAAGACCCGCGTTTGACCGAGTACGCCGTGAAGCCCATGAACTGCCCGGGCCACGTCATGCTGTACAAAAACGAGCTTCATTCCTACCGTGACCTGCCTCTGCGCTACTTCGAATTCGGCACCGTGTACCGCCACGAGATGAGCGGCGTGGTGCACGGCCTTCTGCGCGCCCGCGGCTTCACCCAGGACGACGCGCACGTGTTCTGCACGCGCGACCAGGTGGTGGACGAGGTGGTGGCCATCCTCGACATCGTGGACCACATCATGTCCACGTTCGGGTTCGCCTACGAGGCCGAGATTTCCACGCGCCCCGAAAAGAGCATCGGCACCGACGACATGTGGGAGCACGCCACCAACGCGCTCAAGGAAGCATGCGCGCGCCACGGCTTGGCGTACGACATCAACGAGGGCGACGGTGCGTTCTACGGTCCCAAGATCGACATCAAGGTGAAAGACGCCATCGGCCGTACTTGGCAGTGCTCCACCGTGCAGGTCGACTTCAACATGCCGGAGCGTTTCGGCCTGACCTATCGCACCGAGGACAACACCGAAGAGCGTCCCTGGATGCTCCACCGCGCCATCTTCGGCTCCATCGAGCGCTTCCTGGGCATCCTGATCGAGCACTACGCCGGCGCGCTGCCGCTGTGGCTGGCTCCCGTGCAGGTGGTCGTGCTGCCCATCGCCGACCGTCATAAGGATGCGGCTGCCGACCTGGCCAAAAAGCTCAAGGCGGCAGGCGGTCGCGTGGAGGTGTACGACCAGAACGAGCCCATGCGCGTGAAGATCGCCAAGGCGCAGAGCCAGAAGATCCCGTACATGGTGGTCATGGGCGACAAGGAGATCGAGGAGGGCACCGTGTCGGTCCGCGACCGTCACGAGGGCGACCTGGGCTCCTGGCCGGTCGAGCAGCTGGTCGAGAAGATTCGCGAAGCTGCGCTGTAGAGCCGCGTTGTTCGCGTAATCGGAAGTAAGGAGGTGCGCGCGGGACGTCCCTTTGTCTCGCGCGCACCTCTGCGTGTTTTAGAGGGGAGAACTCCTTGGGAAAAGAACCGATCGTGACGTATCGCGACAAGATGAAACAGGCAAACCGCGAGGCGAAAGCTACGCTGGTGGCGCTCGCGTTCATCGTGGCGGTATGGCTGATCTGCGGATTCGGGTTGTCCGGAAGCGACATCGAAGTGTTTCATACGCCGATTTGGATAATCGGAGGAACCTTGGGAACGTGGGCGGCGGCCATCGTCGCGGCCGCGGTGCTGGGCAAGCGCGTATTCGTCGATTTCGACCTGGACGACGAAGGGGAAGGGGCGTCCGATCGTGGATAGCTTGATCGCGCTCGCACCGTTGGTGCTGTTTTTGCTGTTCGCGCTGGGTGCGAGCCTGCTCGTGCGCCGACGCGCGCAGGCCGCATCGACCGGCGGCGGCTTCGTGAAGGAGTACTTCATCGGCAACCGCGGCCTGGGCGGATTCGTGCTGGCGATGACCACTATCGCCACCTACGGGTCAGTAAGCTCGTTCGTGGGCGGTCCCGGTCAGGCGTGGTCAATCGGCTTCGGCTGGGTGTACATGGCCGTGGTGCAGGTGACGGCGCTCGTGCTTTTGTACGGGATCATGGGCAAGAAGATGGCGCTCGTCTCGCGCAAGCTGGACGCCGTCACCGTAGTCGATGTGATACGCGCGCGGTACGGGTCCGACCTGCTCGCCAACCTGTCGGCGCTCATCATCGTGGTGTTCTTCGTCGCTACGATGGTCGCGCAGTTCGTGGGAGGGGCCAAGCTGTTCGAGGCGGTGACGGGCTATTCGTACATGACGGGCCTGTTCCTGTTCGGCGCGGCGGTCATCCTGTTCACCACGATCGGCGGGTTTCGAGGCGTAGCCGTGACCGATGCGCTGTGCGGCATCGCCATGCTGGTGGGCATGGGCGTGCTGGCGGCGGGAATCCTCGAGGCAGGCGGCGGCTACGAAGCCATCATGGCCTCCATCGCCGCAAACCATCCGGCCATGCTGGAGCCGTTTTCGGGCGGCAACATGCCGGCGGGGCTGTACCTGACCCAGTGGCTGCTCGTGGGCGTGTTCACGTTCGTGCTGCCGCAGTCGGTGGTTCGCACCATGGGCTACAGGGATACGAAGTCGCTGCATCGAGCCATGATCATGGGAACCGTCATCATCGGCGCCATGATGATCGGGGTCACGTCGCTGGGCGTGCTGGCGGCCGGCGTCCTCACGGACGATCTTGCCGCGTACGGCGGGAGCGTGGACAATATCATCCCGCTATCCATCGTGGGCACGTTGCCACCCGTTTTGGCCGGCGCGGCCATCATCGGACCCATCGCCGCATCGATCTCGACGGTTTCGTCGCTTTTGATCTCATCTTCCTCGGCCATCGTGAAAGACGTGTACCTGCGGCATTGCGAGAAAACGGGAAACCGCCCCGCCGACAGGCGCGTGGCGGTTTCGAGCCAGGCGGTGACGTTGGGCGTCGGCGTGCTCGCTTTCGTCTTGGCCGTCACGCCGCCCGATCTGATCTGGAAGATCAACATGTTCGCGTTCGGCGGTCTGGAGACGGCGTTTTTCTGGGTGCTCGTCTGCGGCCTGTTCTGGAAGCGCGCCAATAAGACGGGGGCGCTTCTGTCCATGGCAGGCGGGACGCTGGCGTACTGCGCCTCGATGGCCTTGGGCTTCAAGGTTGCCGACCTGCACCAGATCGTCATCGGCATCGCGGTTGCGGGGGCATGCATGATCGCGGGCTCCCTGGCAACGCGGCATGCGAAGTCCAGCAAGCTTGCGGTGTTCTTCCCGAGCGAAGATGCCGACTAACTGATCGGCGAGCCAGTGCGCTAGCGCTCGCGGCTTGCGGGCTGGCTCGCGTCCTCGTCTTCGCGACGTTCCAGATCCTCGATGATGCGGAGGGCTTCTTCCGGCGTGGCGCCCATGCGCTCGGCCGCGCGCCCGATCTCGTCAAGCCGGCGATGGTACTCGCGCACGGCGCGTTGCGCCAGGCGCCTGCGACGCTCTTCGCGGCGACGAGCGCGATAGTCCTCGGCTGTAAGGTTTTCGCCCTCGCGCGTTGCGGCAGGGGAGGGCGCGGGCTTCTCGGCCGCCGCGGGCGCGGGAAGCTCCTCGCTGCTTGCTGCCGCGCGCTTCGCGGCGATCTCCTGGGCGGCAAGGTCGAGCGCTTCGTCGAGCAGGCGCTTTCTGGCCGAAGAGCGCTGCAGGCGGAAGGCAAGGTCCTCCCAGCGGGCGTCCTGTCCCTCAAGGCGGCGCTGCTTCGAAGCAAGGCGCGCGGCTGCTTCTTGGCGTGCCAGCAGGCGTTCCAGCTCCACGTGCTCGCGCAGGATGCTGCCGATGTCGCGTGGGTTCTCGCGAATTTCCTTGACGGCTTCCAGGGGTCGCGCGTCGGCTACGCGGTACGTGACGGAGGCGAGCAGCGGCATGAGGAACACCGTCACGGCCCCTGCGGCCACCAGCACGCTGGCCGTCTCCTGCGTCATGGCCTGCGCGCTTACGGCCACCGATGTGACCGCGACGATGATGGGTAGCGCCGTGGTGCAGTACAGCGCCACGGTCAGACGGTTGTGCGAGGACACGTCGCGCGTGTCTTTGCCGGTGGATAGCGCAACGAATATGGGAACCGCGCGGATCAGCAGCAGCATGGCGATGAACCCGACCAGGAGCATCGGCTGCGCGAATACGGCCATCAGGTCGATCTTGGCGCCGGAGACCACGAAGAACACGGGAATGAGGAATCCGTAGGCAACGCCGTCGAGCTTCGTTTCCAGGCTGTGGTCACCCTCGGGAATGACGTAGCGAAGCACGAATCCTGCCGCGAACGCTCCCAGCACGATATCCAGGTGAAACACCGCCGAAAGCGTGATGAGACCGACCAACAGCAGCACGGTCACGCGCATCATGGTTTGCGAGGTGGTGTCGGCGTTGGCGGTCAGGAACCGAAACAGCCGATGCCCGGTTTTCTTCGCCTTCGCGGGAACCACGGCCACCGCTACGCACAGCGCGACGAAGCCGGCAAGGATCAGCACGGTTTTCCATTCGGCGCGCGACGAGAGAAGAAGCGCCATCGCCAGCACGGGGCACAACTCTCCCCAGGTGCCGTACGTCAGGATGGACTCGCCTACGCGCGTGCCCGTCAGCTCGCGCTCTTTTAGGATGGGCATGAGCGTGCCGAGCGCGGTCGTGGTCAGGGCGATGGCCATGGCGATGACTTCGAAGCGATTGCCGGAGAATCCGGGGATGAATCGCATGACCAAAAACGCGACACCGAACGATACGAACCAGGTGATCAGCCCTCGCTTGCCTTGCGAACCCGTGAGGCTCTTGGGGTTGATCTCGTAGCCGGCAAGCAAAAACAGAAACGCAAGTCCCAGGTCGGCCAGCAGGTCCACGGAGTCGGTCGGCTGGATTGCTCCTGCCATGTAGGGGCCCAGCAGCGCGCCCGCTATAAGCAGGAACACCGTTTCGGGGATCAGTTTGTTGGGGATGAGCTTGGCGGCGATGGGGCATGCCGCCGCGACGAGCGCGATGATGGACAAGGATATGAGATCGGTCGGCATGAGGACCCTTCCACGTTGTTCTCGTCAGTCCTGATGAAGTGCCATTGTATCGCAATGAGACATCGGCAGACATGGTATGCTTCGAAGGTACACGTACTGCAGTTACGAGAAGGAGCGTTTCATGATCGTTACCACCACGCCCTCTGTCGATGGGTGCCGCATCTCTGGTTATTACGGCGTCGTTTTCGGAGAGGTCATCACGGGCGTCAACTTCCTGCGCGACTTCGGCGCGGGGATTCGCAACATCGTAGGCGGGCGCAGCGAAGGCTACGAGCAGGAGCTTACTCAGGCGCGCACCGAAGCGCTTCAGGAGCTTGAGCAGCGCGCCGCGGTAATGGGCGCCCATGCGGTGGTCGGCGTCGACATCGACTACGAGGTGCTCGGCCAGGGCAACATGCTGATGGTAACCGCTTCGGGCACTGCCGTCACGCTCGAGCAGGCGTAGCGTTCCTCTCGGACGAAACGGGGCGGATGGCGATGGCGGGAGAAGGGAAAGCGCGGTTCGATCGCACGTCGCGCTTCAAGCAGCAGGTTTACCTGGCGCTCGAAGATTTGTCCGGCGCGCACGGACTCGCGCGCGTCGTGGGCGTGGGACTCTTCGTCCTGATCGTGCTGAACGCGTTGCTGGTGTTCGTCGACTCGAACCCCGGGGTTCCCTATGCGCTCTCCCAGGTTTTCCTGGCGTTCGGACTGGCATCGAGCGTATGCTTCGGCGTGGAGTACCTTGCACGGCTGTGGGTGGCCGACCTTGCGCACGCCGGGCTGTCGCCGCTGCGCGCCCGCGCCCGCTACGCGCTCTCGCCCATGGGCGTTATCGATTTGCTGGCGTTTCTGCCCGGTTTGCTGGTGTTTCTTGTTCCGGTATCGCCTTCGGCGCTTAACGCCGCGCGCATCGTGCGCCTGATCCGCCTCATCAAGCTGTCCCGCTACATGCGGGGTCTACGCTCCATCGCGCGCGTCTTTCACAAGCGCCGGTCCGAGATCATCGCGTCGTTCATGGTGCTGGGCCTGCTCACCGTTACGGCAAGCGTGCTCATGTACCAAGTGGAGAACCCGGTGCAGCCCGATAAGTTTGACAGCGTGCTCACGGGCATGTACTGGGCCATGACCACCATTACGTCGACCGGGTACGGAGACCTGGTGCCCGTTACGGCGCTGGGACGCTTCGTCGGGTTCGTCACCATGGTGCTGTCCATCGGCGTGGTGGCCATTCCGGCGGGCATATTCTCGGCCGGGTTCGTGTCTGAGTTTCGGGCGCAGGACGCCCGCAACCACGACGCTGGCGAGCGTCTGGAAAACCCCGACGATCGCGATGGCTGCGAAGACTAGCGGTGCGCGCTACCGTTCCAGGTACGCTTGAAGCGCGGGCCAGCGCTTGGCCGCCTCGCCGTAACCTTGTTCGTACAGGGCCAGCAGCTTTTCCGGATCCTTTTCCATGTTTCCTATGGTCACCGGCTCGGGCGGCTGTATGAGAAACAGCTTTCCCTCGTCTTGCAAGCGGGGGAGCGCGCGGTACATGCGATTGTAGTCGTAATGGCGATGCTGCAGGCGTTCGAGGAAGTACGGGTACAGCGCGTAGCGCTGGCGAAGGATGGCCATGAGCTTGTTCGGCGTTTTTACGAAGTCCGCGGCTTGCGTCAGGACCACGATGTGTTTTTTCGCGCCCGTGAGCATGGAGTACACGATGGGCACGCTGTCGCAGGTTCCGCCGTCGAGCAGCAGCTTGCCGTCGATGTCGACGATCTGGCTGACCAAGGGCATGGACGATGACGCGATAAGGTAGGGAAGGTCGGCTGCCGAGTCGGTGAACTCGTGGTAGTCCGCTTCGCCCGTCCTCAAGTTGCTGGAAACCGCCACCAACTGCATGGGCGATTGGTCGAAGGCGGGGTAGTTGAACGGTTCGAGCACGTTGGGAATCTCGTCGAACGTGAACGCGCGGCCGCAGGCGTTGCCGGTGCGCACGAAGCTTTTCATGGACAGGTAGCGCCAATCATCGCAGTACTTCATGTTGAGGTAGCATGCTCGCCCGTTTTGGCCGGCCACGTAGTTGTATCCGCACAGCGCTCCCGCCGACACGCCGATAACGCGCTCGCAGAACAGCTTTTGGTCCATGAAGAAGTCCAGGACGCCGGCGGTGAACTGCCCGCGCATCGCGCCGCCTTCCAGCACGAGATTGACCGGCGATGCCGCATGCCCGTCCCAAGCGGGAGGGTGCAGGGACGAAGGTGCGGTGTCCGGGTTGGTCCCGGGCTCTTTGGACTTGGCTCGGGCGGCGTGCTGAACGAAGGGTTCGCGTGCGGAGGATTGGATGCTCATGCGGGTCCTTTCTCTGATCCGCATTATTATAGCGGGTTCGTTTCAAGGTTGCTGCGGCCCGATATGTCGGGTTTCTCTAGATTTATCCCCTATTTGGTAACATTTGATGCAGCATGTGCGGCTTCCGGTTAAAATACACGCAAATGAACGAAGAGCCGATGCGCAAGCTTGGTTCGAGCGGCGTGGCTTCCCCGAAGGAGGCGTCGCCAAGTAAAGGAGGTTGTTATGAGCGAGGTTATCTCTTCTGCTGATTTCCAGTCCAAGGTGCTCGACGCGCAGGGACCGGTGCTCGTGGACTTTTTCGCCACGTGGTGCGGACCGTGCAAGATGCTCGCCCCCACGCTTGACGAGGTGTCCAGCGAAGTGGCCGGCAAGGCGGCCGTTTACAAGGTGGACATCGACCAGAGCCCGGATGTGGCCCAGCGCTACGGCGTGATGAGCGTCCCGACGCTTGTCGTATTCGAAAATGGCCAGGTCAAGCAGCAGGCTGTGGGCGTGCAGCCGAAGCAGAACATCCTGGCGATGCTGGGCTAAACCAGCATCCTAATGTGCTATCGCAAAGGGAGCCGCAGCATGCGGCTCCCTTTTTTGCGCGACGCGACGGGGTCGTTCCTCCGTGCACGATTCTTTCCCCAATGTTGCGCGCGAGTGCATGTTGAGGCCCGTCCGCCGGCGGCGAATGATCGCGACCAGGCAAAACGCGCGGTCGCGTCGATGCCTGCCCCTTCGTACGCCTCTCGGACGCAACATTGGGAAAAGAATCGTGCGCAAACCAGGGCATCTGACGCTGCCGTGCGCAGACGTCCCCTTCCACCTTCCGAAACGCCAGCGAGGCTTTTGCGGTCTCGGAATGGGGGCGCACCGATAGCGGCTTGACGGCGCATCGGGCTACGGCGAATTCGACTCGACGGTTCGCCGTCGGTCGGCTTTGCCGCCTGCCCGCTTGTCGGGCTACGTCACGATCCAAGACCGGTAGTAATCCCAACGGGATCCGTCTTCGGGTTCGGTTGCGGTCACCAGGTACGTGCCCACCAAAGCGCGAGGACGCAGGCCGGAACGGGTCGCGGCGTCGAACAGCTCGGCTGCGTTGTTGCCGTCAAGCTCCGGCGTGGTTTTGAGCAGGCATTCCCGACAGGTGCGTTCGTTGTCGGAAGGCGTACGCATCCAAAGCGGGGAAGCGCCCCCTGCTTCGTCGGCCACGGCTTCGTGCACGACGGAGGGGTCTTCGGCTCGTATCAGCACGGCGTAGCACCACGGCTCGTCTATGAGCGCGTTCCACGGTACGGACGTGTTGTAATCGATGCTGGTCAGACGTTCGATGGCGGGCGTTGCCGGGCGCATCCCGGAAACCCTCAACTCCTCGGCCACGGCGTTGAGCGAGCGTTGACGGGCGAGGCGCGTCCGCATGGTCTCAAGTTCCGCGATGCGCCGCTCGATGCTGTCTTCGGTGCGTCCGAGCGCATCGTCAAGCGCGCTGATGGACATGGCCCGATAGCTTGCCAGGTCGCGCACCGGCACGCCCAGCTGGCGGTAAAAGGCGATCTCGCCTGCTTCGAGCACGTCGTGCAGCGCGTATCGCCGGTAGTCGTTGTGCTCGTCGCGGCTTACGCGGACAAGCCCCTGGCTTTCCCAGTAGCGCAGCGTGGAAGGAGCAACGCCCAGACAGCGCGCTGCGTCCTTGATGTCGTAGTAGCGCGGCGTTGCGTTCACGGCGCTTCTCCCATCCTGACCTGGCTCCTGTTTGTTTGGAGATTCCGAGAATCCTGCTCGGGCGGGTTTACCTTCAAGCAGCTTTAAGGTTTAGAGTACCATCCGGAACATTTCAGGGCAAGATCCGCAGCGGAGAATCGGCATGATCAAGAAAAGCATGGTACGCGAGTACCTTAAGTACATAATCCCCACGATGCTCACGTTCACGTTAGCGGGCGTGTACAGCATCGTCGACGGCATCTTCGTGGGGCATGCCGTGGGCGACGCCGGCTTGGCTGGCATCAACGTGGCGTTTCCCGTGGTCGCGTTCATCATGGCGGTGGGCACGGGCGTGGGCATGGGCGGCGGCGTGATATCCTCCATCGCGCGCGGCGCGGGCGACGAGGAGAAATCGCGGCGTGCGGTGGGCACGACGTTTCTCATGCTGCTTCTGGCTTCGATTCCCATCATGGCGCTGCTGTTTTTGTTCGCGGGTCCCGTCTGCGAGCTTTTGGGCGGGCGCGGCGAAACGCTCAACCAGGCCATCTCCTATATCGGGGTCATCGCTTGGGGCGTGCCGTTTCAGATTATGGTGACGGGCTGCACGCCGCTCATTAGAAACCAGGGCAAGGTCGCCTTCGCCATGGCGGTGCAGGTGCTGGCAGGGCTCATGAACGTGGTGCTCGACTACGTGTTCGTGATTGCGCTGGGCATGGGAACGGCGGGCGCCGCCGAGGCCACGGTTTTGTCCCAAGTTGCCGCGTTCGTGCTGGTTGCCGGCTTTTTCCTGCGTAAAGAGAACCGCATCAGCCGCGCCGATCTGCGTATAGACGGCAGGATAGCCGTGCATGCCCTCAAGCTGGGATTGGCCCCGTTCGGCCTTACGCTCTTGCCCGAAGCCACGGTTGTGGCCATCAACGTGAACCTGGCAACCTACGGCGGCGAGACGGCGCTCGCGGCGTACGCGGTGGTGTCGTACACGGCTTGCGTGATCCAGATGCTCATCCAGGGCGTGGGCGATGGCTCCCAGCCGCTCATCTCGCGCTACTACGGGTCGGGCGACGCCGACGCCGTTCGGCGCTTCCGCAACACCAACTACCTCATCACCATCAGCTTGGGCGTGATCGGCCTGGCCGCCATGTACCTGCTGCGCCATCAGGTGCCGCTGCTGTTCGGCGCCTCGCCCGAAACCACGGGGCTCATCGCCTGGGCGCTGCCCGTGTTCTCGACGGCGTACGTGTTCTACGGCTTCACGCACGCATCCACGTCCTACTTCTATGCGGTGGACGATGCGAAAGCGTCGAACGCCATCGTGTACGGCGAAGCCGCCCTTGTCGTTGCCGTGGTGTTCGGCATGGCGTGGGCGTTCGGGCTGGACGGCATCTGGATCTCGGTCACCATCGTGCAGATGATCCTGTCGGTTGCCGCGGGCTCGCTCCTGCGCTTCCGGCACCGCAGTCGCGAGCGCGAGCGCGGCTGCAGCTTGGACGGGGATCCCAGCTGCAGCTCTTGCTAGCGCGCTTGGTCGAGGCCGGCGGTTTTAGACCAGCGGCTTGAGGTAGCCGTAGCCTTCCGCGTCCATGCGGTCGTAGGGGACGAAGCGAAGAGCTGCGCCGTTGATGCAGTAGCGAAGCCCGCCGCTTTGCGCGGGGCCGTCCGAGAACACGTGCCCAAGATGGGCGTCTCCGGCGTTGCTGCGCACCTCGGTGCGCAAGGTGCCCAGGCTGTGGTCAAGGTGCTCGGTTACCACGCTGCGGGCGATGGGGCGCGAAAACGCTGGCCAACCGCAACCGGAGTCGAACTTATCGGCGGACGAGAACAGCGGCTCTCCGCTGGTCACGTCCACGTAGATTCCGCGTTCGAACAGGTGGTCGTACGGGTGGGAGAACGGCCGCTCGGTGGCGTTGCGCCGGACGACGCGGTACTGGGATTCGTCGAGCGTTTGCTTGAGCTGGGCGTCGTCGGGCGCGGCGTAGCCTTGGGCCCGGATGAGCTGGGCCGCCGTTTCGGGGTCGTTCGGGTCGACGCAGGGCGCGTCTTGCGGATCGCAGCCGGCCGATGCGCACAGGTCGTGGTCGAGCTTGCGCACGCCCGGGGTGTCCACGGCTTCGCACAGCCCGTCGTGCTCGATGCAGGGGCGTCCTTCCTGCAGGCCGGTTCGCCGCGCGAACTCGTCGGCCGCTCCCAGGTGGATATGGCAGTAGCCTCCGGGGTTCTTGGCCAGGTAGTCTTGATGGTAGTCTTCGGCGGGGTAGAAGCCGTCGAGCGGTTCCACTTCGGTGACGATCGGCTCAATGTGAGAAGCCTGCTGCCGCAGCACGGCGGCCTCTATGGAAGGCAGGTCGGCCTCGTCCTGCCAGTAGATGCCGCTTCGGTACTGAGTTCCCCGATCGTTGCCCTGCCGGTCGAGGCTCGTGGGGTCTATCGCCTCGAAGAAGGCGTCCAGGAGCAGGTCGGTGGGCAGGATCGTGCGATCGTAGGTGACGGAAACGGTTTCCGCATGCCCGGTGTTCCATAGGCATACGTCGCGGTAGCTGGGGTTTTCGGTCGATCCGTTCGCGTAGCCCGCAACCGTGCGCCGCACGCCGGGCAGGCGCTTCAGATAGGCTTCCAACCCCCAGAAACAACCTCCGGCAAGGTAGAGGGTGTGCAGGTCCTCTCGTTGCTTGTTCATAGTGCTGCTCCTATCGCGCCGCTGCGGGCTCTCTGTCGCGCCCCATCCTAGCGCATCGTCGCGGTTGCGGCCGTTTTCCCACGAACGCACAACGAAACCGTAACGCTGCCGTTGAGGAACGCCCTCGTAACGCACATCGCTTCTACCGTATACTGATCGTTGAAAAAAGACGATGTTTGGAGGCTTGCTATGAACGAAGAGCGTCCCTTGAACGAAACCTCGCAGGAGTGCAAAGGCTCCCATCCCGAGGTTATAGACGTTGCCGTGATCGGAGCGGGACCTGCCGGGCTGACCGCCGGCCTGTACGCGGCCCGCGCGGGGCTCGACGCCGTGGTGTTCGAGCGCATTTCGCCGGGCGGGCAGCTTGCCCAGACCGAGCATATGGAGAACTACCCGGGCTTTCCCGAGGGAACGGACGGCTTCGAGCTGGCGTTTTCCATGAAGCAGCAGGCGGATCGCTTCGGCGTGCGCCACGTGGGCGAAGAGGTCGTGGCGGTTGACTTCGCGCAGGAGCCCAAGGTGCTGACCACCGCGTTCGGCGAGCACCGGGCGAAGAGCGTCATCGTGGCCACCGGCGCCCGCCCGCGCAAGCTGGGGCTGGAGCTCGAGGACGAGCTGCAGGGCCGCGGCGTGTCGTACTGCGCCACGTGCGACGGCAACTTCTTCCGCGACAAGGAGGTCATGGTGGTGGGCGGCGGCAACACGGCCGTGGGCGACGCCATCTACCTGTCGCGCATCTGCAAGAAGGTGTACCTGGTGCATCGCCGCGACAAGCTGCGCGCCACGGCCATCTACCATAAGCGGTTGGAGGACTTGGAGAACCTGGAGTTCGTCTGGAGCGCCGCGCCGCGCAAGCTGATGGCCGACGAAGGCGCGCTCGCGGGCGTGCGCGTGGAGATGCTGAAGACGGGGGAGATTCGCGACATCCCCGTGAGCGGCCTGTTCGTGGCCGTGGGCACCGAGCCCAACACGGAGTTCTTGAAGGGAGCCTTGCAGCTGGACGAGACCGGGTACGTGGTGGCCGACGAGTCGGGCGCCACCGACGTGCCGGGCGTGTACGTAGCCGGCGACGTGCGCACGAAGTTCCTCCGCCAGGTGGTCACCGCCGTCGCCGACGGCGCGGTGTGCGCCGAAGAGGCTTCGGAGTACTTGGCGATCTAGTGCTGGTTGCTGCGAAGCGCTTTTCGATCTGCTATCATAAACCAGTTACGCAGTGGTGCCCGCTCCTGCACAGGGGCGGGCACTCGTCGCGCGCGGCGCGTGCGATCAGGTGAACCACGTTACGAAGGACAGCACACACCATGCAGGATACCGATATGCGCGAGAAGCTGGTCAAGATCATCGAGGCCTACGAGGACGTCCAGGTCAAGATGGGCGATCCGGCCGTTCTTGCTGATCAGAAGGAATACAACCGCCTGGCCAAGGAGTACGCGAACCAGGGCCCCCTTGCGAAGAAGGCGCGCGAGTACGTGCAGGCGTCCGACGATCTGGCCGCCGCCAAGGAGATGCTCTCCGACCCTGATATGAAGGAGTTCGCTCAGGAGGAGATGGCCGAGATCGAGAGCAGGCTTCCCGCTCTTGAAGAGGATATCAAGTTCATGCTCATTCCGGCCGATCCGGCGGACGACAAGGACATCATCGTCGAGATCCGCGCTGCCGCGGGCGGCGACGAGGCGGCCATTTTCGCCGGCGACCTCTACAAGATGTACGAGCGCTTCGCTGCTGCGCAGGGCTGGAAGACCGAGACCATGGACGTGTCGGCTTCGGAGGCTGGCGGCTTCAAGGAGGTTCAGTTCAAGGTCAAGGGCGACAAGGTGTACTCGGTCATGAAGTTCGAGTCCGGCGTGCATCGCGTGCAGCGCGTCCCCAAGACCGAGAGCCAGGGTCGCATCCATACGTCCACGGCCACCGTGGCCGTTCTTCCCGAAGCCGACGAGGTCGAAGTCGACATCAACGAGAACGATCTTCGCATTGACGTGTATCGCGCCGGCGGCCCGGGCGGCCAGTGCGTGAACACCACCGACTCGGCCGTGCGCATCACGCACCTGCCGTCGGGCTTGGTGGTGCAGTCGCAGGATCAGAAGTCGCAGCTGCAGAACAAGATCGCCGCAATGGCCGTTTTGCGCGCGCGCCTGTACGAGAAGATGCTGGCCGAACAGCAGGCCGCCGAGGGCGCCGAGCGCTTGGCTCAGATCGGTTCGGGCGATCGTTCCGAGAAGATCCGCACCTACAACGGCCCGCAGGACCGCGTGACCGATCACCGCATCGGCTTCAACGGCACGTACAACGGCGTGCTGCTCGGCGACGGCCTGGGCGACGTGATCACCGCGTTGCAGGCCGCCGATCGCGCGCAGAAGCTGGAAGCTGCGGTTTAGGTTGAGCGACGTTTGGACTATCAAGGCCGCCCTTGATTGGACGGTCGGCTATCTGGAGCGCAAAGGCGACGAGAACCCGCGCATTTCTGCGCAATGGCTTCTGTCCGAGGCCACGGGCCTGAGCCGCATCGAGCTGTACGCGAACTTCGACCAGCCCTTGTCCCTGGACGAGCGCGACGTGCTGCGCGGTTTCGTGGCGCGTCGCGGCGCCGGAGAGCCCTTGCAGTACATCACCGGAGAGGTGGGGTTTCGCCACATCACTGTGCAGGTGCGCCCCGGGGTGCTCATCCCGCGTCCCGAAACCGAGGTGCTGGTGAGCGAGGCGCTGTCGCTCCTGCCGCCGGCGCCGAAGCGCGTTGCGGCCGATGCTTGGGCGGAAGAAGCGCTTGAAGCCCCTCTTGCCGAAGCTGCTGCCGATTCCGCTGACGAGCGGGATGCCTCCGAAGATGCGCCCGATGCGCAGGTTCCTGCTCCCGAGTTGCTGGTGGCCGATTTGTGCACGGGGTCGGGCTGCATCGCGTGCTCCATCGCGTTCGAGCATCCGCTTGCGCACGTGGTTGCCACGGACATCGCGCCCGAAGCCGTTGCGCTTGCCGGCGACAACGCGCGGGCGCTCGGCTTGGACGAGCGAGTGGAGGTGCTTGCGGGCGATCTGGGGGAATGCGTTCCTTCTTGCATGATAGGCGCGCTTGACCTGGTGGTTTCCAATCCGCCGTACGTGCCTACGGCGGTGCTGGCCGACATTCCGCGCGAGGTGGCCGACTTCGAGCCGGAGCTTGCTCTTGACGGCGGATCGGACGGCTTGGACGTGCTGCGCCGGTTGTTGCCGTGGTGCGGCGCTGCGCTCAAGCCTGGCGGTGCGTTCGCGTTCGAGCTGCACGAGGGGCATTTGGACGAAGCGGCGGCCCTGGCGCGCGAAGCGGGCTTTCAGGATGTGCGCATCGTGCGCGACCTGGCGCAACGCCCCCGCGTTTTGACTGCGCGCAAGGCGGATGCCTGCAGCTAGCCTGCGACGGCATGGCGGCACGGCGGATCGCGGCGCGCGCATGCGAGGCGGCTGCTTCGCTATAATGGTGCGAAACCAAGGGAAGGGGTCGCCATGCTGGAACGAAACATCTTGGACGATAATCTTACGCTTTCGGCGTACACCATGCGAAAGCGCCTGGGCGATCGGCGCCCGCGCATCGGCTTGATTCTGGGCTCGGGCTTGAATCCGCTGGCTAACGAGATCGCCGATGCGGAGTTGATTCCCTACGTCGAGGTTCCGCGCATGAATACGAGCACGGCGGAAGGGCACGTGGGCAGGTTCGTGTGCGGAACGCTGGGCGGGAAGTGCGTGCTGGTCATGCAGGGCCGCCTGCACGGCTACGAAGGGAACTCCTCGCAGGAAGTGGCGTATCCGGTGTGGCTCATGCAGCGTCTCGGCGTCGATACGCTCATCACCACCAACGCCGTCGGCGCGCTCAACGTGAACTACCAGGTGGGCGATTTCTGCATCATGTCCGACCAGATCAACTTCACGGGGCGCAACCCCATTGCCGCACCCGATCCGGCCAACCTGTCCGATAGATTCTTCTCCATGTTCGACGCGTTCGACCCGCAGTTGCGCTCCATTGCCCATGATGTGGCGGCTGAACGGGGGATACGCGTGCAGGAAGGCGTGTATTTGGGCTTGCTCGGCCCAAGCTTCGAGACGCCGGCCGAGATTCGCATGTTCCGATCATGGGGAGCCGACACGGTTGCTATGAGCGTGTGCGAAGAGGTTATAGCCGCGCGCCATGTGGGCATGCGCGTGCTGGGCGTGTCGCTTGTCTCGAACATGGGATGCGGCATCGGGGGCGCAAGCCCCACCGGCGTCGAGGTGCTCGATGTGGCGAAGACGCGCGAAGCCGATTTCGCGCGTCTGATCACGGGCGTGATCGAACAGTTGTAACAACAGTGAATCCGCGCGCGTCAAGCGCTTTGGAAACTCGGCGGGAACCCGTCGGGCAGGCGTTTGGCGCACCGTATCGTTTGGAAGGAATCCATGGACCATCGGTTGAAGCTGCATGTGCTGGCAAGCGGCAGCTACGGTAACGCTGCCGTGATCGAGGACGCCGCTACGGGTGCGGGCGTGCTGGTTGATTGCGGCATCTGCAAGCGCGACTTCTTCGCGCGCGTCGACGAGGCGGGATTCGACCCGGCGAACCTTGCGGCCGTCCTGATCACGCACGACCACGGCGATCACACGAAGGGCCTGGGCGTGGTGCTGCGCGGTTTGGCGAAGCAGGGAATTGCTCCTGCCGTGTATGTGAACAGCGCCGTGCGCCTTGCGAGCAAGGAGATTCGCGCGCTCGAGGGAGCATGCGACCTGCGCGCCTTGGCGAGCGGCGATGCGCTCTCGCTTGCGGGGATGAGCGTGCACGCGTTCGCCACCTCGCACGATGCGGCTGCGTCGTGCGGGTTTCGTTTCGAAAGCTCGGACGGCGACGCGCTGGGGTTCGTGACCGATACCGGCATCGTGACGGGCGAGGCGCACGAGGGCCTGTCCAACGTGCGCATTTTGGCGCTGGAGAGCAACCATGACGTGCGGATGCTGCAAGAGGGGCCGTACCCGTATCCGGTCAAGCGTCGCATCGGGTCCGACGTGGGCCACCTGTCGAACGTTCAGGCGGCCGATGAGCTTGACGCATTGCTGTGCGCGCGGTTGGAGCAGGTGGTTGCCATGCATATCTCGCAGAACAACAATACGTACCGTCTGCCCGAGGAGTCTTTGGCTGCGGTGGTGTCGCGCGCGTCTCATGGTGCGACCGTGCAGGCGGCGTACCAGGGAATGCTCGTGAGCGTGGAGTAGACGGGTTCGCTCGCCGCAGCCGCTTTGCGTCGGTGGGCGCGCAGGCGGCTGCGGTACGATTGCTTCGTGCGGCTTACTCGCCCTCGAACAGCTCGGTGGAGAAGTAGCGCTCGCCCGTGTCGGGCAGAAGCGTGACCACGGTCTTGCCGGCGCCGAGCTTGCGGGCAAGGCGGCGCGCGGCGGCTACGTTCGTGCCCGACGACACGCCGCAGAGCAGGCCTTCCTGGCGAGCGAGAGCGCGAGCGGTGTCGAGGGCATCTTCGTCCGAAACGATGCAGATGTCGTCGTAGATCTCCTGATCGAGGATGGCGGGGATCAAGCCGTCGCCGATGCCCATCTGCAGGTGCGTGCCGATGCCGCCTCCGGAAAGAATGGCGGCGTTTTCGGGCTCGACCGCCCATATCTCCACGTCGGGGTACAGGCGCTTGAGGATCTGTCCGACGCCGGAAATGGTTCCGCCCGTGCCGATGCCGGAGCAGAAGCCGTGAATGGGGCCTTCGACGTCCTCGACGATTTCGAGCGCGGTGTGGTACTTATGGGCGAACAGGTTGTCCTCGTTCTCGAACTGCTGGGGAACGTAGACGCGCGGGTCTTCCGCTGCCATGCGCTCGGCGGTGGCGATGCATTCGGCGATGCACTTGCCGATGTCCCCGTCGTCGTGCACGATGATCACGTCGGCTCCGTAGTGGCGCACGAGCTTGCGGCGCTCGACGGACACGGAGTCGGGCATGATGATGCGAGCGGCGTATCCCTTGACGGCGCACACGAGCGCAAGCCCGATGCCCTGGTTGCCGCTCGTCGGCTCCACGATGATGCTGTCGGGTTTCAGTTGACCGCGCTTTTCGGCCTGGTCGATCATCTGCCAGGCTGTGCGGGTCTTGACCGATCCTCCTACGTTCACGCCTTCGTACTTTGCGAGGATCTGGGCGGATCCTTCTTCGGAGAGGCTGTTCAGGCGGATGAGGGGCGTGCGCCCCATGGCGTCAAGCACGTTGTCGTAGATCACGATGGTTCCTCGATCATGGTTCGGGTTCGTATGCGGTAAGCATCCATTGTACCATTGCGCGTTTACGCGCATACGGAATCTACTTGACGGCGATGGTCATGATATCGCGAGGAAGGTTCGCTCCTTCGTAGATGATGCCGTTTTCCACGAGGTCTTTGCCGATGGCGACGTAGCCTTCGGCGTCGACGCGGTTTTGCGCGATTTCGTCGTCGGTGAGGGGGCGCCGCACCTTTGCGGGCGAGCCCATGACCAGCATGCCGTCGGGGATCTGGGTTCCGCCGGTAACGAGGGACCCGGCGCCTACGATGCAGTTCGATCCGACGTTCGCTCCGTCCATGATGATGGAACCCATGCCGACCAGCGTGTTGTCGCCGATGGTGCAGCCGTGCACGATGGCTCCGTGGCCGACGGTCACGCCGGAGCCGATGACGCAGTCGCTCGCGGCGCCCAGATGCACGCAGCAGTTTTCCTGGACGCTGGTTCCCTCGCCGATGACGATCTTCGATCCGTAGTCGCCGCGCAGCGTGGCGTTGAACAGGATGACGGCGTCTTTGCCGACGGATACGTTGCCGATGAGGGTGGCGTTGGGCGCGATGCGCGCTTCGGGATGGATCTCGAGTTGACGGTAGTCCATGTGGGCCTCCTTGTGACGGGCCGTTCGCGCGGTGGGCGCCCGGCCTCGCTGCTTCGTGTTCGTACTTTATTATAGGAAGGGGATCGCTGCGTTTCGAGGGGATCGCGGCCGAATGCGGCGGGCGGGACCCTCAAATCAGGGGAAGTGTGAGAAGGAGGGCGCGGGCGCTTGCATGGGGGAGCGCGGCGGCGCGCGGCGGGGCTCGGGAATCCTCTGGCGCTCGGTTGCGTGCGGGCGCCCGCGGAGCGTAAAACCCTCGCGCTGTCAAAACTAACGAGTTTTGCGGCGGTTTTTGCTCTGCGGAGGAGGTTTCGCGAGACTCCGATTTCTATTTCCCCAGGTCACGAAGTTGTGACTTGTCTTTATCCTGGTTTGAGGACCAGCAAAACTCGTCCGTTTTGACAGGAACGCCCCGATGAGCCGGTATTCGCGCGCCGACGGCCGGACGCGCACATGCGCCCGCGGTCGGACTCGCGCATGCGCTGACGGACGGGAGCGCGCGGCCCGCTGCGCCGCGACGCCCGCTTGCTCCGGCGGCCGGGTTCGCACATGCGCCGTCGCGCGCGGCCGAGTGCATGCCCTAGGCACGCGCCCCGTCGTCGGTCGGCCCGCTGCGCCGCGACGCCCGCTTGCACGCGGGGCGGCTTACGACGATGCGGGCTTGGAGGCGGGTGCGGCCTGGTAGGACCAAAGCGCGTTCGCTCGGCGCACCACGTCGTTGAAGGATCGGCTGTGGACGGCGTGGTCGCGGCGCTTCGGGTCGTTCACCACCAGCATGCCGTGCCGATCGATGTCGACCAGCACGACGTAGGACGGCTTGCTGGCGGAGGAGTCGCTGTCGAGCGATGCGATCACGGGGCGTCCCGCAGTGATCTCTTTCCTGATGGCCAGCTCGCTCGACTCCACCGAGTTCACCTTCAGCCCCAGTTGGCGCGCGCCTTCCGCAAGCAGGCCGTCGGGGTTTTCGACGTAGCCGTTGCTGCGCGCGAAAGCCGCCACGACGGACGGTCCCATGTCGGTGTCTCCCGTGACGCCGATGCGCGCCATGGCCAAGCACAGGGGCGCGCCGCCCGACGAGCCGATGGTGCCCGATCCGTAAGGATCGGATGACCAGGCGGGATCGTTCTGGAAGAGCGCGGGGGCAGAAGCTTTCTTCCAAGCGGGCGCGGTGCTGTTCCCGGCTGCGTCGACGCTTTGGCTGGGCGCGGATTCGGCAGCTGGGACGCTGTCGGCCTCGGGCGCTGCGGCGATGCCGCGGGAAACGAGCGTGCCTCCGATCGTGCCCACGGCCCCTACTGCGACAATGGCGAAGATGGCCGAAAGTATCCGCATCGAGGCCGTTCCCGCAGATGGCGGGCGATTGCCGCGGTGCAGGTCGGGTGTGGCGGGACGCACGGTGGCGAAGGGGTCGCGCGCCTCGTCGGCAGTGGGCCGTTGCAACGAGACGTCGAAACGGATGCCGTGCGTTCGGTTGGGCAGGTGCCGCTCGCTTTGCGGCAAGCCGACGTGCGGCTGCGGCCCGGTGCCCTGAAACGGTATGTCGGGCAGGTTTCGGTTCGTCACGGCGGCTCCTCCTTTCGCGGCCAGGCGATCGACGGCAGACGTATGACGCGTTCCGTATCGGCTTCAGGACGCGTACGTAAAAAGAAAGTGTACGGTTTCGGTGCTTTTCGCCGCGTTCGCCGACGAAACCGTTGCTCGGTTCTGACTGACTGGTTGACGGATTGTCATCTTGGGCATGCATGTTGCTTTCTGGCATCGAATCGCGGTACGGGCGCCTTCGACGTTGTCTCTCGGTCCTGTCCGCCTCATTTCCGAGTTGGCTCGTGTGAATTTCCTGCGCGCGCCGCGCGCCCGTCGAAGTTTCGCTTGTGCGCGCGGCAAGCTGGGGTATACTGGCCTGCAACAACTTCATAGAACGAAATGCGTTGACGAGGACAGTAGGGACGAACCCATCTTCAGAGAGCCGGCGGATGCTGCGAGCCGGTGGTGGGCGGCCTGAACGCCACCTCCGAGCAGTTCGGTTCGAACGTTGCGCGGCTCACCCGGACGATCTTCGGGAACCCGCGGGCAAGTAGGCTGAACCGGCGACTCCGTTATCAGTCCGATTGAGATAGGCCGCGCGTCTTCGTCGCGTCGTATCCGCTTTCCTTCTGAGGTCCTGGTGCAGCTTACGTGCAACAGGATTTTTTTATGGTCGGACTCGAAGGAAGGAGCCAGATGCAGCTGAGAAGCGAAGCCGTTACCGCCGGCGTGGCGCGCGCCCCCCACCGCAGCTTGCTCAAGGCGGACGGCATCACCGACGAGGAGCTGAAGCGCCCGCTCGTTGCGGTGTTCAACTCCCGAAACGACGTTATTCCCGGACACAACAACCTGGATAAAATCGCCGAGGCCGTAAAGGCCGGCATCTACATGGCGGGCGGCGTGCCGTTCGAGCTTTCGACCATCGGGGTGTGCGACGGCATCGCCATGAACCACGACGGCATGCACTACTCGCTCGTGTCGCGCGAGGTCATCGCCGACAGCCTGGAATGTGCCGTGCAGGGCCACGCCTTCGACGCCCTCGTATGCATTCCCAACTGCGACAAGATCGTGCCGGGCATGCTGCTGGGCGCCCTGCGCGTGAACATTCCCACGGTGTTCGTGTCCGGCGGCCCCATGCTGGCCGGAAAGCAGCCCGGCGGCTGCGGCCCCTCCACCGATCTCAACACGTTGTTCGATGGCGCGGCTGCCGTTCAGCAGGGATCCATGACGATTGATGAGCTCAAGCACTACGAAGACACGGCGTGCCCTACGTGCGGCAGCTGCTCGGGTCTGTTCACGGCGAATTCCATGAACTGCTTGTGCGAAGCCCTGGGCATCGCCTTGCCGGGCAATGGCACGGTGCCGGCGGTCTATTCCGAGCGCATCCGCCTGGCGAAGCACGCCGGCATGAAGGTGATGGAGCTGCTGGAGCGGGGCGTATGCATGCGCGACATCGTGAACGCCGCCGCCGTGCACAACGCCATGGAATGCGATATGGCGTTCGGCGGCTCCACGAACACGGTGCTGCATCTGACGGCCATCGCGCGCGAAGCGGGATGCCCCGTGACCATGGACGACTGGGACGCTGCAAGCGCGCGCACTCCGCATCTGGTGAAGCTGCAGCCTTCGGGCCCGCGCCCGCTCAGCGACCTGTACGAGATGGGCGGCGTGCCGGTGGTCATGCACGAGCTGGCGAAGCTCGGGCTGCTCGATCGTACGGCCGTGACGTGCATGGGGCCGATGGACGACTATCTGGCGTCGTGCACGAAGCCGGCCGACGGCGAGGTGTGCCGTTTGCACGACAACCCGTTCTCGCCGGTGGGCGCGCTTCGGGTGCTGCACGGCAACATCGCGCCTGACGGGGCCGTTGTCAAGAAGTCGGCGGTCGATCCGTCCATGATGAAGCACACGGGACCGGCGCGCTGCTTCGACAGCGAGGAGGCGGCTTGCGCGGCGATCTACGCGGGCGAGATCGTTTCGGGCGACGTCGTAGTCATTCGCTACGAGGGCCCCAAGGGCGGCCCGGGCATGCGCGAGATGCTCACTCCCACGTCGGCCATTTCGGGGATGGGCCTGTCCACGAGCGTCGCGCTCATCACCGACGGGCGCTTTTCGGGCGCGACGAAGGGCCCGGCCGTCGGGCACGTGAGCCCTGAAGCCGCGGCGGGCGGGCCTATCGCGCTCGTTAAGGAAGGCGATCGGGTGACGGTGGACATCGAAGGCGGCGCGCTCACCCTGCACGTGAGCGACGACGAGCTTTCCCGGCGTCGCGAGGCGTTTCGCCTTCCCGCGCCGAAACACGATCATGGCGTGCTCGCGAAATACGCGAAGCTCGTTTCATCTGCGGACAAGGGGGCGTACGTCTCATGAGCGAACGAATCGAAGAACGCGATGCGCACGAGCCTGCCGCGTGCGGTGCGGCGGGTCGGCAGAAAGCGTCGGCACCGCGAGCCGCGGCCAGCGCGGCTGCGGTGGGCGCTCCGCGCGGGTTGGGAAGCGGCACTGCCAAGCAGGGGGCCACGATGATCGCGGCTGAAGCGGTGATCGCCTCCCTCGAGGCCGAGGGCGTAGACGTGGTGTTCGGCTATCCGGGCGGCCAGGCCATCAAGATGTACGACGCGCTGTACGATTCCCAGCAGATCACGCACGTGCTGTCTCGGCACGAACAGGGCGCGGTGCACGAGGCGGACGGGTACGCCCGCGCCACGGGCAACGTGGGCGTGGTCATCGTGACCAGCGGGCCGGGCGCCACCAACACGGTCACGGGCATCGCAACGGCCTACATGGACAGCGTGCCGCTCGTGGTCATCACGGGCCAGGTGCCGCGCGGCGTGATCGGCACGGACTCGTTCCAGGAATCGGACATCGTGGGCATTTCCATGCCGGTGGTCAAGCACAGCTACCTGCTGCAGTCGACCGACGAGCTGACCCGTACGTTTCGCGAGGCCTTCCATATCGCCAAAACCGGGCGACCCGGCCCGGTTCTCATCGACGTGCCAAGCGACCTTGCCTCCGAAAGCATGGTGTTCTCCTATCCCGACGAAGTGAACCTGCCGTCCTACAAGCCTACGTATCGCGGCAACGCCAAGCAGATCAAGCAGGCTGTGGCCCGCATCAAGCAGGCCGAGCGCCCCGTGCTGTACGTGGGCGGCGGCATCGTGTCGTCCGGCGCTTCCGACGAGTTGATCCGCCTGGCCGAGCTCATGCAGATTCCCGCGGTCACCACGCTTATGGGCAAGGGGGCGTTCCCGGCTTCGCACAAGCTCAACCTGGGGCCGGTGGGCATGCACGGCTCCAAATACGCCAACCTGGCCATGACGGAAAGCGACCTGATCATCGCTGCGGGCGCTCGTTTCTCGGACCGCGTCACGGGGAAGCTCGACGAGTTCGCGCCCCGGGCCGACGTGATCCACATCGACATCGACCCTGCCGAGATCGGCAAGGTCCGCGAGGTGCAGATTCCCATCGTGGGCGACCTCAAGGGCGTTTTGGCCGGCATCGTGGCGGCGCTCGAGAAGGAGAACGCCCAGCCTGCGACGAGCGATTGGGTCGAGAAGATAGCGGCGTGGCGCTCGCGTTACCCGTTCTACCATCCTGATCTGAGGGACAATCCCGAAGAAATCGTGCCTGAGGTGGTCATGCGAAAGCTGTCCGCTCTGCTGGATCCGCACAAGAGCATCGTGGTCACCGAAGTGGGCCAGCATCAGATGTGGGCGGCTCAGAGCATCGATCGCGAGGCGCCGCGCACGTTTTTGTCGTCGGGCGGTTTGGGCACCATGGGATTCGGCTTTCCGGCGGCCATCGGCGCGGCCATCGGCTGCCCCGAAAAGCGCGTGGTGTGCGTGGCCGGCGACGGGTCGTTCCAAATGAACAGCCAGGAAATGGCCACGGCCGCCGTGCACGGCACGCCGGTGAAGGTGCTCATCATGGACAATCGCTGCCTGGGCATGGTGCATCAGTGGCAGCGGCTGTTCTACGAGGGCCGCTACTCGGCTACGCTGCTGGACGCGACGCCCGATTTCGTGAAGCTGGCCGACGCGTACGGTTGGCAGGGCGAGCGCGTGGAGCATCCCGATCAGCTGGATGCGGCGCTTGCGCGCATGCTGGAGGCGCCGGGCCCCTATTTGCTCGATGTGGCCATTTCGCGCGATCAGAACGTGTATCCCATGGTGGCGCCGGGCCGCGCGCTCGACGAGGTCATGGGGGCGATCGACGTGGCGGTGGGCGCCGTGCGCATCGACGTGCCCGCAGCCGGGCAGAAAGGGGAGGGACGATGAGGCACATCTTGTCTGTTCTCGTGGAGAACAAGCCCGGCGTGCTCTCGCGCGTGACGGGGCTCATCTCGCGGCGCGGCTTCAACATCGAGTCGCTGTCCGTCGGTCCCACCGAAGATCCCACCATGTCGCGCGTGACGGCCATCGTCAAAGCCGACGAGGTTGCGTTCGAGCAGATTACCAAGCAGCTTCACAAGCTGATCAGCGTGCATAAGATCACCGACCTCACCAACGACGCCGCCATCGAGCGCGAACTGGTGATGTTCAAGGTGAACGCATCGCCCGAGCGGCGCAGCGAGATCATCGAGATCGCCAACGTCTTCCGCGCGAAGATCGTCGACGTGGGAAGAAGCTCGCTCACTATCGAGGCCACCGGCGACGAGAACAAGCTCAAGGGCATGGAGGACCTCTTCCGCGCCTACGGCATCAAGGAGATCATCCGCACCGGCAAAATAGCCATGTCCCGAAACAGCAAGGACGTGTAGCTTTTCGCAGCTTTTCCGAAAGTCCAAGCAAGGTACCATCAGCCAATAGAAAGGAAAACGAACATGGCTGTTACGATCTATCACGAGAACGACGCGAATCCGCAGCTCATCCAGGACAAGAAAATCGCCATCATCGGTTACGGAAGCCAGGGCCACGCCCATGCGCTGAACCTGGTCGATTCCGGATGCGACGTGCGCATCGGGCTGCGCGAGGATTCTCGTTCGCGGGGGAAGGCCGTCGCGGCGGGCTTGCAGGTGATGAGCGTGGCCGAGGCAGCCGAGGAAGCCGATCTCATCATGATCCTCACGCCCGACGAGACTCAGGCGGCTACGTACGAGGCCGAGATCGCGCCGCATCTCAAGGCGGGCGACACGCTGGCGTTCGCGCACGGCTTCAACGTGCACTACGGCTACATCACGCCGCCCGAGAACGTCGACGTGATCATGATCGCGCCGAAGGGTCCGGGCCACATGGTGCGCCGCGTGTTCACCGAAGGAGCGGGCGTGCCGTGTCTTATCTGCGTGCACCAGGACGCATCGGGGCAGGCCAAGGACGTGGCGCTGTCGTACGCGTGGGGCATCGGCGGCGCGCGGCCCGGCGTGGTGGAGACCACGTTCAAGAACGAGACCGAAACCGACTTGTTCGGCGAGCAGGCCGTGCTCTGCGGCGGCGTGACGGCGCTCATCAACGCCGGCTTCGAGACGCTGGTGGAGGCGGGCTATCCGCCCGAGATGGCGTACTTCGAGTGCTTCCACGAGATGAAGCTCATCGTGGACCTCATGTACGAGGGCGGCATGTCCAACATGCGCTACTCCATCTCGAACACGGCCGAGTACGGCGACTACTACGCTGGGCCGCAGGTCATCGGCGACGAGGCGAAGGCCGCGATGAATGATATCCTCGCGCGCATCCAGGACGGCAGCTTCGCGCACGAGTTCATGGAAGATTCCAAGAACGGCCAGAAGTGGCTGCAGGAGCAGCGCATGGAGCACGGTAATGCTCCGATCGAGGAAGTGGGCGTGGGCATTCGCTCGATGTTCAGGTTCGCGCGCCACTAACCCGGGGCGCTGCGCGTCTTCAGGGCGGGCGTGGCTTTTCATGCGAGGACGCGAAACGCGGGCGGCGCAGGCACGAGCTTGCGCCGCTCGCTTGCGTCTGGCGGCGTGCGCCCTTGTGGAGCGGGCGCGCCTGGTCGGGCGTCGTCCGGCAAGTGCGCCCGCTTGCGATCGTGCGCGGGCGGACCTTCGTTGCCCGCGTGCGACTACTCTCGATCGGCGGCGCACGTTCGCGCTCGGCGTCGCGCGCCCTCGACCGGTCGCACTTGGGAGAATTCCGCTCGATGGGCTCCTGTTTGCTCGGCCGTTCCGGGTTGCGCAGCAAATAGGGCGTTCGCTGGCAGGTTTTCACGGTTTGAGGTTGTTGGGCGAGCCTTCGTGGGTGCACACGAACAGCTTGCATCGTATCACCCCAGTTCAGGGCTTTGCGCCGATGCGGTGAATGTTGGAATGCACTTGTGGCGCGTCGCATGACGACCTCAAACCGTCAAAAACCGCCAGCGAACGCGATTTTGCGAGCGCACGGCCCTCTCGCGGGTGCGGGGCGCGCCCGTGGGCTCGCGTTCGCGGGCATGCGGTGCGCCTGTGGGCATGCGGTGCGCCTGTGGGCATGCGGTGCGCTCGCGGGCTGCGGTGCGCCCGTGGGCATGCGGCCCGCTCGCGGGTGCGCGGCACGCGCTCGTGGGCATGCGATCCCCCGCGCTTGCCGACTGCCTCGTCGCAGCGCGGGCGGCCTTCCGTCGTTTCCGTGGCGTTGCTTGTTCGCCCTTGCGCCCGATCGTACACTGCTGGTATGAATTCGACTATCAAAGACATCGAGCGCGTTGCGATGGCGTGCCTGCGGCGCATGTGCGCCTGGGTTGCGCGTCCGTTCGACAGCTGGTATCGATGGGGGATTCCCGTGCTTCTGTTCGCGGCGTTTTGCGCCGCGCTGCCCGCCTGGGTCGGCCTGGCCTTGTTCCTGCCGCTTTCGGTTGCGCTCTCGCTGAAGACGGCATGCGCAATGCGGCGCATTCATAACCTGGAGCTTGTCGACGTCGTGGAGCGCAACGGGGTGGACGAGCTTGACACCGACCGCGATCGCGTGCAGCGAGCGTGGGTCCTCAGCTGCGGCTCCATCGTGGCGGCGACGGTGTTCGCGCTGATCGTTCGCGCGGTGCTCTCGCTTTTCCCGGGCGTGGCGATTCCCTCTACGCTTGCCACGTACCTGGCGTTCGCCGCGGTGCTCATGGGCGGGTTTTTACTGTTCTACTTTCTTGCGCTGCGGTTCGACGGCGCCTTTCTGCGCGGCATGGCCAGCGTGTCCGTCACGTTGCCGGCGTTCTTCATCATCGTGGCCGTTGCCAGCATGCTGCTTTCCTGGGTCATGTCCGTAGTGCAGGATTGGGGCCTGTCCGCCGAAACCATGCTGGCGGGCGGGTTTTCCTGGCTGTACCAGGTTCAAAGCGTTCTGAAGGTGGCTACCGACTACTTCTTGCAGCAAGATCCGCTGATCGTGGGCGCATCGATCGTGTTCGCGGCGCTTTTGCTGCTGCTGTACACCTATACGGTTCCCCAATACTGGATGGGCAGCGTTCGCTGGTGGCTCAAGGGAATGGGGCTGGCGGCGGCGGTGTTCTCGGGCGCGGCCATCGTGTTCGCGGGGGTGTGGGTGTCCGACGTGCAGCAATGGGTTGCCTCGAGCGAAGGCCGCGCGCTGGACGCGAGCCTTTTGGGAGGCCAGGCTGCGGCGCTTTCAAGCTATCGGCGCGAGGACATGATCGCGCTCGTTCGGGCGCTGGTGCTGCCCTATACGGTGGGCGTGTTCGTGGCGAATGCGGTGCTCGCGTGGCGAAGGGCCGTGGCGAAAGAGAAAAGCGACGCGATCCTCGATGGGTTCGCCGAATCGGGGCGCTTCGACGAGCGGAAGATCCCCCAGATAAGAAAACGCTACCTGTACTATTGCGGCAACCGGGTGCTGTGGGACGTCGCGATGCGCTCCATCGGCCGCGACGTGCCTTTGCCCCATCCGTTCGCCCCGCGCAAGCTGACGCTCAAAGAGCGTCTTACAGGCGAACTTGACGATGCCGCCGGACGCGGAAAGGCCTCGTAGCGGCCTTCTTGCGGACGAAATGCTTCGCTCGCTTGGTTTCGGTCGCAGCCGTCGTGGCTCGGTGCTACTATAGGCCGCATCGAGACAAGGGAGGCTGCTATGAAGACGAAAACGTTTGGGAAGCTGTGCGCGTGCGTGTGCGCAACGGCGCTCGCCGCTTCGGTGATGGTCGGATGCACGGGCGCGCAGGGAGCTTCGCAGGAGCCGCCGTCGCTGGTCAACGGCGTGACCGACCAGCAGGAGATCGTGTACTGCCTGTACTTCGGGCTGTACGACAAGGATGCCGGCAAGCAGGTGCTTACGATGGACGAGGCGAAGGACATCCTCATCCCGCTGTTCGTCGAAGCAGGGTCGGGCTACACGGTGTACGAGGCTGAAGGCGGCTATGCCGCCGAAGACGGCACCATTATCCAAAACGATACGCTCGTGTTCGATAGCGTGCACGGAAGCGACCAAGCGGTGATCGGCCTTATCGAAAAGGCCAAGGCTGCTCTGAACGTCGAGAGCGTCTACTGCGAATCGAAGGCCGTCGGGTACAAGATGTACGGCGGCGTGATGTCGAACGTGGAGTAAGCTGACGGCGCCCGGCGCCCGGCGGCGCGGGACGGCGAGGCGAGGGCAGGGCGAAGGAAGCGTCGCCCCAGTAGTCGCCCGGTCGTCTTGCGGCGCGCCCGTTGCCCGCTCTGGCGCTTCGCCGCCCTTGGCGCTTCGGTCGTTTCGTTCGTCTTGCTCCGTCCCGCCAATGAAACGTGCCCGGGCTGCGCAGCCCGGGCACGTGGCGGATGGCCGCGCGAATGCCCGCGCGGACCGAGTGGATTGATAAAGGGGAGTTACTTGCCCTGCCAAACCGGCGTGCGCTTCTCGACGAAAGCGGCCGGGCCTTCGATGCCGTCGGCGGTCTTCTCCAGGAAGCGGTACGCGGCGTCGGAGTAGCGCATGGCATCCTCTTCGGACATCTGGTCGGCGGCGTGCACGATGTTCTTCGTCCACTTGAGGGCGAGGGGAGCGTTCTTCAGGCACTCTTCGGCCAGCGCGATAGCGCGGTCCATGACCTCTTCGGCCGGCACGACGTAGTTGATCAGGCCGAGAGCCTTGGCCTCGGGAGCCTTGATCTTCTTGCCGGTCAGCAGAAGCTCCATGCAATCCTTGCGGTTGATGTCGCGCGCCAGGCGCACGATGCCGCCCGTGGAAGCGATGATGCCCAGGCCAACCTCGGTGCAGCCGAACTTGGCGTTCTCGGCGGCAACCACCATGTCGCAGGACAGGGCGATTTCCATGCCGCCGCCGGCCGCGGAGCCGTTGCATGCGGCGATGACGGGCTTGGAGCACAGGCGCGCGGTCAGGCCGCCGAAGCCATGCTCGGTCACGGTCTGGCACTCGCCGCCTTCGCTCAGCTCGGAAAGATCCTCGCCCGCGCAGAACACCTTGCCCGTGCCGGTGACGATGATCGCGCGCACGGCGGGATCGGTCTCGGCGTTGTTCATGATGTTCTCCATGGCCTTGGAGGTGACGCCGTTAAGGGCGTTTGCCACGTCGGGGCGGTTGATGCGGATGATCAGCAGACCGTCCTCGCGAAGTTCGGATACGACGGTGTCGGTACCATAGTAATCTGCCATTGCTCCTCCTTGACTGGTTGCGATTTCGCGCGAAGCCGCGCGTGGCGCCGAGCGATGTTCCGCACGTGATTCGGCTCGATTGCAGCGTGCCGCCGTCGTGTTTTACTCGCTCGAACAACTGCCCTGAATACTAGCGATCGCAGCTATGCCGTTGCATCGCAAGGCGCATGGTAATTCGGCGATACTTAAAAATCGGTGCATCGCAAAAAAAGTAGTAGGGATACGTAATGATGCCATTGATCAGGGGCTATGAAACGCGTTTGCGCAGTGCTTCCCGCGGCGGGGGCGCGGCGTTGCGCCGTGGCGCCGCGCGGGCGATGGAACCTGCGCGGACGGGCGCGCAGGCATAGTCAAATTGTAAGTAATGATGCTTTCACGGCGATCTTGCGATGACGCCGCGCGGCGAGCGGTGCAAACTGCTCTCAACGCGCCGAATCCGCCGCATGTTCCCCTCGAAGACGGCGGGTCGCGTCCGAACGCTTTATAAAGGCAAACGAGAAGGGAAAGGTACAGGATGAAAATCGTTGCTGCTTTCAAGGTGGTTCCCGACGATCAGGACATCCAGGTGTCCGCGGACGGCTCCCTGGATTACTCCAAGGCAAAGGGCATCGTGTCCACGTACGATCTGAACGCTCTCGAGGCCGCGGCGCAGCTGGCCGCAGCCAACGACGGCTCCTCGGTGGTTGCGATGACGGCGGGCCCCGCTTCCATCGACGACTCCAAGCTGAAGAAGAACGTGCTGGCTCGCGGCGTGGACGAGCTGTTCATGGCCGCCGACGATGCATACGCGAACATGGATGCCCGCGCGACGGCGGAGGCGCTGGCTGCTCTGGTCGGCAAGGTGGGCGCGTTCGACCTCATCCTGTGCGGCGACGGCTCCGCTGACAACTACGCGCAGCAGGTCGACGTGCAGCTGGCTGCGAAGCTGGGCCTTCCTGTGGTGAACGGCGCAACGAAGATCGAGGCGCAGGGCTCGTCGCTCATCGTCGAGCGTACGCTCGAGGACGTCGTCGAAACCGTCGAGGTGCCCCTGCCCGCCGTTGTGTCCGTGTCGCCCGATATCGCGCTGCCCCGCATTCCCGGCATGAAGGACATCCTGGCTGCCGGCAAGAAGCCGATGAACGTGGCCGGTGCCGAGGCGGCTGTCGACGGCGCTATCGACGTTGTCTCCTGCAAGGCTCCCGATCAGGCCGACCGCAAGCTCGAGATCCTCGACGCTTCGGCTGATGGCGCGATCGAGCAGTTCGCTGCAGCCCTCAAGGCCGCCCTGTAGGTTCCGTCTTCCGATAATCCGCTGTCCGAGAGAAAGGCTAGCATACCCATGAAAGCACTTGTTATTGCCGAGCGCGCCGACGCTGCCCGCGAGCTTGCTGCCGGAGCCCGCACCATGGCCGATGAGGTCGTCCTCGTTTCCTTTGGCGATGCGCCCGCTGCCGTTGCCGACAAAGTTGCGAAGGTGTCCGTACCCGAAGGCTCCGTTTTGGACGACGCCGCCGATACCGTGATCGCCGTGTTCGACGCCGAGCAGCCGAGCGTCGTGCTGGTCGAGCCCACGCGTCACATGAAGACGATCGCCGGCCGCCTGGCCGCGCATGCGGGCGCCGCCGTTATCACCGACGTCATGGAATTCGCCGCCGACGGCGCGAAGAGCCTGTACTTCGGCGGCGTGGCCGAGCGCGTGCAGAAGGCTGTGGGCGACGTGGCCATCTACACGGTTTCCGCTGGCGCGTTCGAAGGCGCCGAGGCAAGCGGCGCGAACGCGGTCGAGGACGTGGCCTGGGTTGCCCCGGCCAATCCGGTGAAGCTCGTGTCCTCCAAGCCCATCGAAAAGAGCGGCGTTGACCTGGGCAAGGCTGACGTGGTCGTGGCTGCGGGCCGTGGCTTCGCGGAGGAGTCCGAGCTTGACTTGGCTCGCGCGCTGTGCGAAAAGCTGGGCGCCGGCCTGGGTTGCTCGCGTCCGCTGACCGAGGGCGTGGACTGGCTTCCCACCGAGACCTACGTTGGCGTGTCCGGCCTCATGCTGTCGCCGAAGGTCTACGTGGCTTGCGGCATTTCCGGCCAGATGCAGCACATGGTGGGCTGCAATCGCGCCGGCACGATGTTCGCCATCAACAAGGACAAGAACGCGCCGGTCTTCAAGCAGTGCGACTTCGGCCTGGTGGGAGACATCAAGGATGTACTGCCGGCTTTGACGGCAGCGCTGTAGAAAGCTTCGATCCGCGGGAGGGCTCATGGAGGCCTCCCGCTTCAAGAAGCTCGAACCTTGCTGGTCAGGCGAGCGAGCGGGCTTTTGCGGTGAAGCTGGTGTGTTGTTGATTTTCATAAGACGAGAAAGGATGAAAGGTGTCTGAGACCGATTTCGACATCATCGTCGTGGGGTCCGGGTGCGCCGGGGCCGTGGCCGCTTACGTGGCCGCGTCCGCCGGCAAGAGCGTCCTCGTGGTCGAGCGCGGCAACTTCGCCGGCGCCAAGAACATGACGGGCGGGCGGATCTACTCGCATTCGCTCAAGGAGGTCTTCCCGGACTTCGAGCAGGAGGCGCCCCTCGAGCGCAAGATCACCCACGAGCGCATCGCGCTTCTGGACGCGCGCTCGAGCATGGCCGTCGACTTCACGAGCGACGAACTGGCGGAGGAAGGCAAGGACTCCTACGCCGTCCTGCGCGCGCCGTTCGACCAGTGGCTGGCCTCGAAGGCCGAGGACGCGGGCGCCGAGTACATCTGCGGCATCGCCGTGGAGGAGCTCATCAAGGACGAGGCGGGCCGCGTGGTGGGCGTGCGCGCGGGCGAGGACGAGATCACCGCGCAGGTGGTCATCCTGGCCGAGGGCGTGAACCCGCTTTTGTCCGAGAAGTGCCTGGGCAACCCGCGCCCGAAGGCGAACGAGATGGCCGTGGGCATCAAGCAGGTGTTCGAGCTGCCGGCCTCCCAGATCGAGGACCGCTTCCTGTGCCCGGAGGGCGAGGGCGCGGCGATGCTGTTCGTGGGCGACTGCACGCACGGGAACGTGGGCGGCGGCTTCCTGTACACCAACAAGGACTCGATCAGCCTGGGCCTCGTGGCCACCATCTCCACGGCGGCCGACGCGTCGAACCCGTACCCGGTGTACCAGATGCTCGAGGACTTCAAGAACCACCCGGCCGTGGCGCCCGTCATCCGCGGCGCGAAGCTGGTCGAGCACTCCGGCCACATGGTGCCCGAGGGCGGCTACAACATGATCCCGAAGTACGTCTTCGACGGCTGCGTCATCGCCGGCGAGACGGCGGGCCTGTGCATGAACATGGGCTACCAGGTGCGCGGCATGGACTTCGCCGTGGCCAGCGGGCGCATGGCGGCCGAGGCCGCGGTCGAGGCCATCGACAAGGGCGACGTCTCCGAGGCGGGGCTGTCCTCCTACAAGGCCAAGATGGAGGACTCGTTCGTCATCAAGGACCTGCGCACCTTCAGCAAGTGGCCCCACGTCATGGAGCACTGGGACTCGATGTTCACCGACTACCCCGCCATGGTGAAGGAGATCTTCAACGCCATGTTCAGCGTGGACGGCGCGCCGCAGAAGCCGCTCGTGAAGCGCATGATGCCCATCGTGAAGAAGCGCGGGCTGTTCAAGCTCGCTCGCGAAGTGAGAGGAGCGACGAAGGCCCTATGAGTGCTATTGCTGACATCACCGTCAACGTCGACGAGTTCCTTGCCCTCGACAAGTACGAGGTGGACGAGGAGAACGCCCACATCGAGCTGGTGGACGACCCCGACGACGAGGAGTTCCTCAAGCTGGTGCGCGTGTGCCCGGCGGCCCTCTACAAGGTCGACGAGTCGGGTGCGAAGTCGTTCGACTACGCCGGCTGCCTGGAGTGCGGCACCTGCCGCATAGCCTGCGGGTCGACCATCGTGAAGAAGTGGGAGAACCCCCAGCCCACCATGGGCGTGGAGTACCGCTTCGGCTAGGATCGGAAATTCCCGCTCCGATCCCCGTACCGTTTCGCCTGACCGGGCCGCAGCATCGCGCTGCGGCCCGGTTGCTTTTCGGCCTCGCGCGGTGCAAGCGCGATAGGGAGGGGAAGGACGATCGCAGGCGCGCAGCTGGTTTCGGCGACGTTTCGCAACGGTTCCGAACGGGTGCCAAAGCCGAAGCGTTCGCTGCTGCGGTGCCGCATGCGCGTACAGTGAGGGCTCGATGAAAGCCAGAGAAAGGAGCATCAAGCATGAGTACGCTCGTTGTGCTCGGGTATCCGAGCGAGATGGAGGCGAAATCCGCTTACCAGAAGATTCTCGATCTCGACAAGAACCTTATCGTGAGCTTGCAGTCCGTGGCGGTGATCGCCCGCCGCGCCGATGGCAAGTACGACGTGGTCACCCCCGATTCCAAAATAGGCACGTCTGCGGTATGGGGCTTGTTCTGGGGCGTTCTGTTCGGAGTGCTCTTCTTCGTGCCCGTGTTCGGCGCGGCCATCGGAGCCGGCATCGGCGCCTTGACCGGCGCTATCGTCAAGCACGGCGTAGACAAGGATTTCCAGGATCGCGTGCGCAACCTGCTTTCCGTCGACGACAGCGCCGCCGTGTTCATGGTGGTCGGCGGCATGACCACCGACAAGTTCGTCGAGGCCATCAGGCCCTTCGGCGGCGACGTGCTGCAAACGTCGCTCTCCATCAAAGACGAGGAAGAGCTCAAGCACGCCTTGTTCAAGAACTAGCCTCCGCTCTGGTTCCGCACTACGCGAAGCCGCCCTTTTCAGGGGCGGCTTTTTCACGATGCGCCGCGTGCGCCATGCGCTTCGCAAGTTCTCTGCGGCATGGCGGCTCCCATTCGCGCCCAAGTTTTTGAGCTCGCGTCGCGCGCGGGATCTGTGACGCTTGCGACGCTAAACCGTTTTGCATGTCCGTTCTTCCGTAAAACCTATTTCGCGATTGGTTGAGAGCGAATCATAGGCTACCATTTACCTTGGTAAAACGATCATGAAGAGAGGAAGCTGGCATGATGGATGAGAACAAGCTGGGAAACAAGATCACGACGCTGCGCGAGGCGCATCACCTGTCCGTGCAGGACCTGGCGGATCGTTGCAGCTGTGACGTTGAGATCGTCGAAGGTCTTGAGGCTGGAAAGCTGCCGCCCTCGCTTGCTCCGCTCATCAAAATCACCCGCGCGCTGGGCGTTCGCTTGGGCACGCTCATGGACGATGACGAGAACTTGGGTCCGGCGTACATCGATCGCGAGCAGATGATCGAGGTCGAGCGCGTGAAGTCGCTCCAAACAGCCAGCGATGCCGGCGATTTGAGCTACTTCAGCTTGGCGGCGGGGCGTCCGTCGCGCCACATGGATCCCTTCGTCATCACCGTCACGCCCTCCGGCGAGACCGACCATGAGCTGGTCGGCCACGAAGGGGAGGAATGGCTGTTCGGCATGGAAGGCTGCATCGAGATCGAGTACGGCAAGGAAGTCTACGTGCTGCATCCCGGCGAGAGCATCTACTACGACTCTATCGTGCCTCACCAGGTGCGCGCGCACGACGGGCAGAACGCCAAGTTCCTCGCCGTCGTGTACACGCCGCTGTAGGCCCGCCGCCTTCGCTGCCCGTGCTCGATTTACAACAAGGAAGTGACCTGCATGCCTGAACCCATTGCATCCGAAGCCCTTGCCGGCTCTGCGGATTATCCCTTGCATTCCGAAAAGACCATCGGCCGCTATTTCCGCGACCAGGTGGCCATCGACCCCGACCACGAGTTCGTCGTGTACCCGGACCGCTCCCTGCGCTGGACGTACAAGGATTTCGACGAGCGCACGGACAACCTGGCGCGCGGCCTGCTGGCCATCGGCATGGAACCGGGCGATCACCTGGGCGTCTGGGCCCGCAACATTCCCGACTGGCTGACGTTCATGTACGCAACTGCCAAGATCGGCGTGGTCATGGTCACGGTGAACCCCGTGTACAAAAGCCATGAGCTGGACTACGTGCTGAAGCAGTCCGACATGAAGGCGCTGTGCGTGATCGATGCGTACCGCGACGTCGACTACCTCAAGATCATCCGCGACCTGGTGCCCGAAACGCTCGCGCAGCAGCGCGGGCACCTGGAAACCGAGAACTATCCGTTCCTCAAGAACATCATCTACATGGGACCGGAGAAGCATCGCGGCTGCTACAGCGTGCCCGAACTCATCTTGCTGGGGCAGCACGTGCCCGAAAGCGCGCTCGAAGAGGCGGAGAAGCACTTCGACAACAACGACGTGGTCATGATGCAGTACACCTCCGGCACGACGGGCTTCCCCAAGGGCGTCATGCTCACGCATCGCAACATCCTGAACAACGGCTTCTACATCGGCGAAGGCCAGAAGCTCGGCCCCGAGGACCGCGTGACGCTGCCGGTGCCGTTCTTCCATTGCTTCGGCTGCGTGCTGGGCGTGATGGCCAACCTCACGCATCGCTCCACCATGATCATCGTGGAGGAGTTCGACGCGGGGCTGGTGCTGCAGGCCGTCCACAAGGAGCGCGCCACCGCGCTGTACGGCGTGCCCACCATGTTCATCGCCGAGCTGAACCACCCCGATTTCGATTCCTTCGACCTGACCAGCTTGCGTACGGGCATCATGGCGGGCAGCCCGTGCCCGCCCGAAACCATGCGCGAGGTCATGGACCGCATGTTCGTGAAGGAGATCACCATCTGCTACGGCTTGACCGAGACGAGTCCCGTGTTCACGCAGACCAGCGCCGACGACGACATCGTGCACAAGTGCGAGACGGTAGGGCGCAAGCATCCGCCCGTGCTGGTGAAGATCGTCGATCCCGAAACCGGCGAGGAGTGCGGCGTCGGGCAGCCGGGCGAGCTGTGCTGCAAGGGCTACAACGTCATGAAGGGCTACTACAAGATGCCCGAGGAAACGGCGCGCGCCATCGACGCGGACGGCTACCTTCATTCGGGCGACCTGGGAACCCTTGACGAAGACGGCTACTACCGCGTGACCGGACGCGTCAAGGACATGATCATCCGCGGCGGCGAGAACGTCTATCCGCTTGAGGTGGAGAACTTCCTGCTCACCATGCCCGGCGTGCTCGATGCGCAGGTGGTGGGCATTCCCGACAAGAAGCTCGGCGAGCTGGTGGGCGCGTTCGTTCGCGTGCGCCCCGGTTACGAGAACATGACCGAAGAGGACGTGCGCGCCTACGCCATCCCGCGCATCGCGCGTTACAAGGTGCCCAAGCACGTGTTCTTCGTGGATGACTTCCCCATGACGCCGTCCATGAAGGTGCAGAAGTTCAAGCTGCGCGAAATGGCTCAGGAGCTGATCGCAGCAGGGAAGTAGACGTTGCGGGCGTCGCCGTCCTTCGATCGCGTCACACGTCCGGTGGCGGCGAGGTGGTCGAGGATGGCGATGCCCTCCATGAGGATGCACCAGCGCTGCATGAGCGAGATGTCGTCCCAGCGCTCGTGCGGCACGTTCCAGCGAATGCGCCGCACCACCTGCTGGCCCAGCAGGCCCGGCTCGCGCTCGATGATGCCGACGGTTTCGTCGAGCCTTTCCAGATGATGGCGTTTCAGCCAATCGATGCGCTCGTGGAAATCGGGGCGGTTCTTGCCGTGCGATACCAGCAGCGTCTCGATTTCCATGTTGCTCACGCGATCGAGGCTGTCCAGGTACGCCTGCAGGCTGTCGGATCCGTCGGGGAACACGGTGACGCCGGGGGAGACGACGAACAGCACATGATCGCCTCCCATCAGCGTTTTGCTTCGCGGCTCGTACAGCGACAGGTGGTCGGGCGTGTGTCCGGGCGTTGCCACCACATGAAGGCGGTAGCTTCCAACGTCGATGACGTCCCCGTCGCCCACGACCACCGGCGCGCACCGATCGATGTCGATGACGCGCGGACCCGACACCGAGCGCACGAGCGCATCCGCATCCGCGCGCGGCACGCCCTCTTCCACCAGGCGCCGAAAGTCCTCGTGAAGCTCTTCCACGCCGCCGTCGCGCGCCATCTGCAACCCCTCCGCGCTCAGGTATACGGTTGCGTTCGCCGGGGCGATGCGGTCCACAAGGCCCACGTGGTCGTAGTGCAGGTGCGTCAGGAAGTACGAGGTTCTGGCCGGGTTCACGCCAAGCTCTTCCAGAGCCGCATGAAGCACGCGGTACCCGTCTTCGGTGGGGGCTCCCGTGTCGACTACCAGGGAGTCGTCGCCGTCTTGCACCAGATAGCAGTTCGTTCCGCTGGTGCTGATGTTGTCGAACGGAACTTCGATTTCGAACAGGTCGGGGTTCGTGCGGATGCGGGTGGCGTGCATGGCTTTCCTTGCGGTTTCGGGATTTGTTTCAGGTGAACGATACCACGAAATACGGGCCGCCACGGTATCGCCACGTTTCGCGTCTTTTGGGTAAAAACATCGCCCACGCGCACGGTTGCACGGCGTGGGGCGATGCTGCGGCGCGCCCCGTGCGTCCCTCAGGCGGCGCGGGACCTCAAGCGACGATCCTGCATGACAGGAGGATCCTGAGCAGATCCGTGCCGGCGGTCGAGGGGTCCTCCAGGTCCATCCCGCTGAGGGCTCGTATCCTCTTCAGCCGGTACGAAAGCGTGTTTCTATGGACGAACAGGGCCTCGGCGGCATGCGTGGCGCCGCATCCGCTTTCAAGGTAGGCCCGCGCGGTTTCTACGTACCGCGTGTCTTCGCGCGCATCGATGCGCGCGAGCTGCACGACGCGGTCATCGAGCAGCCAACGGGCGTCCCCGGTCAGGTTCAGGCGATCGGACAGGTCGTCGAACCAGCAATCGTCATAGAATCGGGTGACCGTGCGAAGATTCCGCCCGGTGGACGGATCGTCCTCGACGAGGTTCAGGGCGAAGCTCGCTTGCTGCGCGGCGGTGCGCAGGAAGTGGAAGTCGGAGAACACCGACGAGAACCCCGCCAGAAAGCGCGCCGGCAATCCGTCGTCGGCCGCCGGTTCCTCCAGGCGCTCGCGCATTTCGTCAAGCGGGTAGTCCTTTTCTCGGGCGACCATGAGGTAGGCATCGTCTTCGGCCTCGAGGAACCGGGCGCGCGGGTACCGCCGCTCGATCCGCCTCAGCGTTTGGCGGTGGGGCCCTTCCGAGCGCTCGCTTCGCGCCGATCCGCTGAAGCGGCAGACGTAGTACGGGTCGTCGACGGACCAACCGAACTTCGAAAGCTCGTAGGCCAGCACGCGCCCGCGTACGGCGTTGCCGGCAAGCAGTTCGTCGATCGGGTTCTTCGAGGACTTGTCAAGCTGGGGGTAGATCTGCCGGGGGAGGATCAGCACGAGCAGTCGTCCCAGGTGATCCGCGAGCACCAGGTCGCTTTGGGTGAACGGTGCGTTCGCGTCGACCAGCTCGAAGCAGCCGTGGTACGCGCCGTCGTGCAGCAGGTTGCGAACCAGGTAGGAATGGCCGGTTCGGGGCGCGTTCTCCACGAAGTAGGCCCGATCGCAGTGGAAGGCGTTTTCGGAACTGCTCATCCAAAGGTCGAAGTACAGCTCGGTGGGGCACACGCCCGTTTCGATGGCGGTCGTCCAAAGCTCGTCATGGAAGTCGTTCGGAAGGTGCCCGGCGCACAGCACGTAGTACAGCGCGGAATCGGACACCATGAGGGGGTTGCGAAACGCCGTGGCCGCCACGTCCATGACCTCCTGCAGCGACGCGTCGCGCGCCATGGCCTCCAAAAGCGATTCCGACCAGGCATCGAGGCGCATGCGAAACTCAAGCAGCCGCGCCAGCAGCGCGCTTGCCTGAAGCGTTCGGGACGGGTCGGGCACCAGCACGGCAGGCAGCGGCAGCGCATGGGTGTCCGGCAGGTCCGGGCCCAAGATCAAAAGCGCCCCCTTGTCGAACGCTTCGAGATCGACCTGAGCGAGCGTTTCCGCCTCTGCGATGAACAAGCTTCCCGCCCGAGGCCCGCTGGCTTTTTCGAGCAGTTCTATTCGATCGAGGTCAAGGTGCGTCGAGTGGTCGAACAACGCGACGGGGGAGAGGTCGGCCAGTTCGTCCCGCACAAGGTCAAGGTTGAAGCGCATAGTGCCTCCTTCGAGCCGAAGCGCTGCCGGGCGACCGGTCTTTTCCGCCCTTCGAACGGGGTTCAAGGCTTGCGGATCGCTCGGTGAAACGCGGTGCGATTCGCTGCCCGCTCTTTGCTACAGCATCTTTTCACCTGGGATGATACTCCCCTTTGTTCACTATGCACAAAGCTTGGGCCGCGTATTTCGGCGGATGGAATAAAGACGCGTTCCCTCATGTTTCCTACACTGCGGCCTGGTGCGGGTTGCGCGACGGACGAGGGCCAGGGGGACGGCACGGCGTGCGAAGGGCTTGGCGCAACCCGAATGCAAGCAAGACGATAGGAGAAGTACATGGAGTTGACGAGGCGCGGTTTCCTCGCGGGGTCCCTCGCCGCCTGCGGCTTGGTCGCGGCAGGGGCCGACATGTTCACGCCCGATAGCTGGCTTTCGCCCGCAGCGGCGTACGCGGGCATCGGCCCGTCGGGCGCCGAGCGCGCGGCGGCGGGCGAAGAGCATACGGCTTGCACGTACCATCAGGAGCATTGCGGCGGCATGTGCCCGCTCAAATGCACGGTGCGCGACGGCCGTCTGGTGAAGGTGGAACCGAACACATGCGTGGACGATCGTTACGAAACGATCTGCTTGAAGGGCATCTCCGAGGTGCAGCATATATACGGGGCAGGGCGCGTGCAGACGCCCCTCAAGCGGGTAGGCGAGCGGGGATCGAACGAATTCGTGCAAGTAAGCTGGGACGAAGCGCTCGACGACATCGTTTCGCGCATCAAGGACATCCAGCGCGATCACGGCAAGCAGGCGGTCATGGTCACCTCGTCGAGCGAGGCGAGCATGCCGTTTCTCGCGTCGCTGCTGGGCGCGCAGACCGGCGGCAATGCCGGCATCGACGTGGGGATGGGCAACGGCTTGGACCCCGCCATCGGCTACGGAGGCGGTTTCGCCATGGCCACGGGCGAGGCGCGCGATTGGGTGAACTCCCGCATGGTGCTCATGGTGGGATGCAACTTCTGCGAGTCCAGCTTGCCCCAGGTTCGCCTGTTCTTCGAGGCGAAGGAGGCCGGCGCGCGCATCGTGTCGGTGGACCCTCATTTCTCGACCACGGCCGGCAAGGCCGACGAGTGGGTGCCTATCGAGCCGGGCACCGACGCGGCCCTGTTCCTTGCCATGACGTCGGTGATCCTCGACGAAGGGCTGGCGGATCGGGCGTTCATGGCCGCCCACACGTCGCTGCCCTTCCTGGTGGATGCTTCGACGGGGCAGCTCGTGCGCCAGCATGCGGAAGACCCTCAGGTGGAAAAGCCCCAGACGGGCGCTGAAAACCCGTTCTTCGTCATCGATTCGGCTACGGGCCGGCCCGCTCCCTATGACCAGCCGGGCGTCTCGGCGGCTTTGTCCGGCGAGGTCGTGATCGACGGCGTGCGCGCCCGGACCGCCTACGACGTGCTGGTCGAAACCCAGAAGGAGTTCACGGCGGCATGGGCCGAGGGCGTCACGGGCGTTCCCGCTGAAAAGATCGAGTCGCTTGCGCGCGCGTACGCCAAAGGACCGTCGTCGCTTGCGCTAGGATGGGGCGGCAACGACAAGATGGGCAACGCCGATATCGCAGGTCATGCCGCAGCAGTGCTAGCTGGCGTGACCGGGAACATCTGCAAGCCCGGCGCGAATGTCGGCGTGTTCGTGGGCGGATGCTGGAACGGCCATTCCACAACGCTGGGATCGTGGAAGCTGCCGGATTCCCTGGCTCCCTCTGAAGACGAGATGGCGGCTTACGACATGCGCACGAAGCCCAACAGCGTGAGAGCCTACATCTGCTGCGGCGACTTCATGGCCCAGCACTTCGCCAACATGTCCAAAACCGAGGACTGGGCGCGCACGCTCGACCTGATCGTGTCGATCGATCCGTACTTCACCGAAGGCGCCAAGTGGGCCGACTACGTGCTGCCCGCCACGACGCGCTTCGAGCTCGATGCCGAAGTGGGCGCCGTGAAGGTGGGGTACAACCAGATCGTGCTGCAAAACAAGGTGATCGACCCGCTTTTCGAAGCGCGCACCGATTTCTGGATCCAGAAGGAGTTCGCGAAGCGGCTCGGCTGCGAGGACGCGCTGCCGAAGGACTCGACCGAGCTGGCGTCGGTGATTCTCTCGGGCGCCGAGGATCCGCGGATCGCCTCCCTTACCATCGACCAGATCAACGAGCACCACGGCACGTGGCCCCTGCCCGGCATCGAGAAGCCGCGCCAGGAGTACGCCGACTTCGCGTTCGACACGGTTTCGGGAAGGCTGGACCTGTACTACCAGAACCTCGTGCCTTTCGGGCAGGGGCTTCCCCAATGGGAGCCGACGCTCGAGGCGAACGCGCAGAACCCTTTGCGCAGCGAGTTCCCGTTTCAGCTGGCCAACGTTCGCACGCGCTTTCACATCCACAACCAGTTCAACGACGCGAAGTGGATCCAGCAGTACTTCGAGCCCACGCTGGACGCGAATCCCGCCGATCTTTCCGCGCGCGGCCTGGCTACGGGCGACGTCGTGGAGGTGTTCAACGACCGCGGCAGCTTCGAGGTGCGCGTTCACGGCAATCCTGCCATTCGATCGGGGTCGGTTCGCCTGGTGGAGGGCGCTACGGCCGATTACCTGGCGCGCGGCAACCTGCAATCCGTTACCAACGATGCTGCGGTAGAGCGCGGCGACGAGCTGCTGTGCGGCCCGGTCATCCCGTTCTCCGACACGCTCGTCGAGATCAGAAAAGCGTAAGGGGGCAACCATGACGAAACTGGCTATCGCCATCAACCTGAACCGTTGCGTAGGCTGCCATACCTGCGCGAACGCCTGCAAGATGCAGAACAACGTGCCCATGGGAATGCTGTGGAACCGCATCCTGACGAAGGATTGCGACGTCATCGACGGCGCGGTGGGGCAGTACCCCAACTTGACGCGCGTCTACCTGCCCGTGCAGTGCCAGCATTGCGAGAACGCCGCCTGCCAGAAGGTGTGCCCCACGGGCGCAACCTACAAGGATGCTTCGGGGCGCGTGGAAATCGACTACGACAAGTGCATCGGCTGCCGCATGTGCATGGCGGCCTGCCCGTTCAACGCTCGCGTGTTCAACTGGGACGAGCCGGTGCGCGAGCCTGCCTTCAACTACGGTGACGCGCGGGTTCCCGTACGCGCCAAGGGCGTGATGGAAAAATGCACGCTGTGCAAGGAGCGCACCGACGACGGGGACATTCCCATGTGCGTGCGCGTGTGCCCGGCGCGCGCTCGCACGTTCGGCGACCTTGACGATCCCGACAGCGACATCTCGAAGTTGGCGTGTTCGCCCGAAGCCCATCATCTGCTCGAAGAAAAGGGCACGCGCCCGCAGCTTTTCTATATCGGACTTTAGATCGCATCGCTTGGCCGAGCGGCGCGACGTTGCGGCGTCGCGCCGCCCGAGCGGCTGCGCAGATCCGTGCGTTAAGGAGAAACCTACATGCAGTTAACAAGAACCTATAAAATCGCCTTCGCCGTGTTGGCCGCCCTTGCGGCCGTCGGCGTGGGCGCGTATGCGTACCAGTTCGTCGGCGGGTTGGGCGTCACGGGCATGTCGAACGGCACGTCATGGGGCCTGTACATCGCCTGCTTCATGTTTTTCGTGGGGCTGTCCGCGGGCGGCCTTATCGTGGCTTCGTCGGCGTCGATCTTCCACGTGGCGGAGTACAAGAAGGTGGCCCTTCCCGCCATCTTGGTATCGCTCGTGTGCATCTGCATCGCGGGCTCGTTCGTTTTGATCGACCTGGGCGGCATCGTGCGCCTGCTCAACTTGCTGGTAACGCCCAACTTCGTTTCGCCGCTTCTATGGGATATATGCGTGATCAGCACGTATCTGGTCATCAACCTGGTCTACCTGTACTTCATGACGTCGCGCAAGCCCGGTGCGAAGGACAAGGTGGCCATCGTATCGCGCTTCGCCCTGCCGGTGGCTATCCTGGTGCACTCGGTGACGGCGTGGATCTTCGGATTGCAGATTGCGCGCGAAGGCTGGTACTCCACCATCATGGCCCCGCTGTTCGTGGCGTCGGCCATGGATTCGGGCTTGGCGCTTTTGCTGCTGTCGCTTCTGTGGATGAACCGGCAGCGCGTGTTCGCCACGTCGCGCAAGCTTATCGCGAACCTGGCGGGCCTTCTTGCCGTGTGCATCGCAGTGGACGGCTATATGGTGGGATGCGAGGTGCTGACCATGGCCTATCCCGGCACCGAGCACGGCATGGAGGTGTTCGGCCAGATGGTGTGGGGCGCAACCGCTCCCTTCTTCTGGATCGAGGTTATCGTGGGCGTGGTCGTTCCGTTCTGCATCCTCGTGTTCGCGCGCAATCGCCGACGCCCCGGTTTGGTCGCGTTGGCGGCGGCAGGCGTTGTGGTCGGCGTGTTTTGCAAGCGCATCTGGCTTTTGTTCACCAGCTTCATATTCCCGAACGTGTCGGGCGCTCCGGGCCTGGTGAGCGGGTCCAGCTCGTCAAGGGGCCTGTACGGCATGGACGGTTGGGCCGTGACCAGCTCGTACGCTCCTACGCTGCCCGAGATCCTGATCGTCGTGGGCATGGTGGCCGTGGGCGTCATGGCGTTTTTGCTGCTGGCGAAAGTGTTCTTGCGCTACGACCCCGCTCCCGCCGAGGCCGACGACAAGGCTTGGGAGCGTAGTTTAGGAGCAGAGGAGTAGCTATGATGGAATGCGCCGAGTGGCCGGCGTCGGTGCTTGCGGCAACCTCGACCTGGCGGGACGTATGGCGTAGCCGGGCGGAAACGTTCGCGTTTCTTGGCAACAGCTTGCTGCGGCCCATGACCACCGAAACGTCGATCGGACTGCACGAATCGTTCTGGGATGCGTTTTCCCAGCAGCTGAGCAGCGCTTTTCGCTGTCATGATCGGGCTGCTTTGGGGGTCGATCGGCTGAAGCGCTATGCGCGCGGCGCTTCCTCGTGCCGCGATGCCGCCGTCGAGCGCGTGGACGTGGAGTACGCGCGGTTGTTCATCGGCCCGCCCAAGCCTGCGGCGCCGCCTTGGGAAACCATGTACGCCGTGCGCGGGCGCGTAGGGGAGGCGGGCTTCGGCGATGCGGCCTTCGAGATGCGCGCTTTGCTGCGCGACGCGGGCCTTGCCGTGCGCGGGCCGAGCAACCAGTACCCCGACCACCTTGGCCTGGAGCTGCTCTACTTGGCTGCGGCTTGCAGGGAGATGGCGACGGGCCAGCGCCCCGCGGGCGACGGGCGCCGTTTGGCGCGTTTCGCAAGCGAGCACCCGGCTTCTTGGGCGACGGCGCTGCGCGAGGCGGTGGAAAGCGCCGCCCCCGAAGGCTACTACCTTGGTATCGTGGAGGTTGCCGAGGGCGCGTGCTGCGCGTTCGCGGAGGGCGTCGGCGTTTAGCGGCGCTTGGCGCGCATGACGGCGATCGCGCCGCCGGCTATGCCCACGACCCCGGCCGTCAGGCCCAAGGCCCAGGCGAATCCGGGCAGGCCGGCGGGCTCGTCCGCGACCTCGCTTGCGGCGGCGTCGGACTCGACGGTTGGCTTTTGGGTTGCGGCGGCGCCAGGCTCGACGGTTGGTTCCTGTGCGGCGTAGGCTTTTTCGGGTGCCGGGGCGACCGACGGTTGCGCAGGCTCGGACGCGGTGCGCTCCTGGGGCGCGTCGCTCGCGCGAACGCCGCCTGCGCCCGTCGGCTCAGATGCCTCCTGCGCGGCAGGCCCGTTGCTCTCCGGCGCTTCGGGCCCGCCTTCGGGATGGACGCGCTCGCTTTCGCCCTGTCCTACGCCTCCAATGTTTCCGCCCGTGCCTCCCGAATCGGTTTCGGGCGGATTGACGACCGAAGGAGGCGGCGTGAGGCCGTTCTCGTCGTCGGAGGGACGCGAGCCTTCGGGGTAGGTGATGAGCGCGGGCTCGAAGACCGTCTCCACGGTTTCGCCGTCTTGGAGCACGACGGCCGTGGCGCGAAGGTAGAAGTCGCGGTAGTCGACGGTTTCGGAGCGATGGAAGACTGCGCAATGCCGAATGGACGGATTGGCGAAGTTGTCGTCGTACACGGCCCTGATGCCATCCCCTTCAGGCGTTTCGTACATCAGGTGGTCTTCGTTCCACGTGTAGACGCCCCAGCGCTCCCAGGAGTCTTCAGGTTCGTCGGCGTAGCGGCGATCCAGGTACAGAACCTGCAGGTCGGGGTGCTTCACCTGCCCCCATCCGGGATCGATGGGGAGCGCCGGCAGAAACAAGACGGTCGTCATGCCCCTTCCCGGTATGATCCTGACAATCTGGCCGTACGGCTGCTCGACGGTCGGGGATGCGGTGCCGTTCCCCGAGATCCCGCCGCCGAGAACCCCGCCGCTTCCTCCCAACGAGCGATCCGAGAGCGCGACGCCCTCGTGCGCCCAGGCTTGATTTGCGCTCGGGCATGCGCATCCTATCGCGAGCGCCGCGCATGCGGCAAGGGCGCAGCAACCGAACGCCGCCGCCTTCGATTCGCTTCTGGTATGATGTGGCACGAGGATCCTGTCGTCTCGGGGGAGGGGCACCATGTCGGTTCGCGCTATCGTCCGTGCGCTCGTCCCTGCTGCGGTCGTGTTCCTTGCGGTTGGCTGCTTGCTTTCGTTTACGTATTTCCATGATAACAAATACGCTGCGCCTCCGCCGTACGGGGACGACGGTTCGATCGCGCTTTCCGACGACGACGTGGCTCGGTCCGTCCCGCTCGTGGACGGCTGGCTTGTTTCCATGGACGGATCCGCTCCGATCGAGACGTTCATCGGGCAGTACTCGAACTTCTCGTACCTGCCGAATGGCACGTCGGCGTTCGGCAGCGCGACGTACCGTTTGGACGTGCGCTACGAAGGGCCGCGCGCCGAGCGCTCTCTCGTCATTCTGCTGCCCGAAGTGTTCACCGACTACACGCTGTACGCGAACGGGATTTCGGTGGCGTCGGACAAGACGGGTCCGGAAGCGGCCTTGATCGTGGGCGAGCACACCGAGCTTGTGCTGGAGGTTCGCAACCAATCCCATTACTACAGCGGTCTTGTGTACCCGCCCCTTATCGGTTCGGCGCAGGCTATCGCGCAGGTTGAGCTGGCGAACTCCCTGCTATCGGGCGTGCTCGTGCTGTTTCCGCTCGTCTCGGCGCTGTTCGCGTTCGCTGTGTACGGGCGCCGCGGGGAAGACCCGGTCGTACGGGATTTCGGCCTGCTGTGCCTTGCGCTGTCCGTTGCGGGCTGGCGGGGGATCGCGTGGCGCTTGGGCTTGGGGGATCCGTGGGTCTACGCCGTCGAGGATGCGGCCTGGACGGCGGTGTTCGTGTGCGCGGCGTCGGTGGCGGCGCGCTCGACGGGGGCGCTCGATCGGTCGTGGGCACGCGTTGCGCGTCGAGCGATGCTCTTCTTGCCGCTGGTCACGCTCGTGTGGGTGGCTGCGGTCATTCCGCTTTGGCCGGTCACCATCGAAGCGTACGGCGCGTATCAGACCCTGCTCAGGCTGGCCTGCTGGGTCATGCTGACGGTCTGCGCCGCGATTGGCCTGGGGTCGCGCAGCCCCGAAGCGCGCTACGTCCTGTGCGCATGCGCGGTCCTGGGCGCTTCTTTGGGGGCGAATCTGCTGGACAACAACGCGTACGAGCCGTTGTACGGCCTTTGGCAGCAGGAATACGCGGCGCTGGCCATGGTAGCCGTGTTCGCCTGCATGCTGGTCGTTCGCGTGAGAAGGATGAGCGCCGCGCAGGAGCGGGTGCGGGATCTGTCCGTGCAGGCGCGTGCGGCGAAGGACAGCTTGCTGCATATGCGTCGTGCCGAGGAGGCTACCCGGATGGCCCGTCACGATCTGCGCCATCACGTGGAGACGTTGCGGCGCCTGCTTGAAGAGGGCGCTTTGGATCGGTGCCGATCCTATCTGGACGAGCTCACTTCCGGCCATGACGCCGCGGCTCCGGTTCGCTATTCGGGCAACCTGGTGGTGAACGCGGCTCTGACGGGGTATTTGGCGCCTGCTCAGGAGCGCGGCGTTGAAGTGCGGTGCGACGTGCGCGTCCCCGAGGAGCTGCCGCTGCGCGACACCGAGCTTGCGGTGCTGCTGTCCAACCTGCTGTCGAACGCAGTGGAGGCGTGCGATCGCGCGCGCCTTGCGGGGTGCCGGCGTCCCTACGTGGACTTCGCCATGTGCGTCGAAGGCGACCGACTGGTTGCACGGTGCGAGAACGTCATGCCCGCCGATGCATCGTTCGATGCCACGAGCAAGTCCGACGGGGGCGATCACGGATGGGGCCTGCCCGCTATGCGGCAGATCGTCGAGGCGCACGACGGCGCGCTGGTCATCGATTCGGGCGAGGACGCGGTCGTCGTGCGCCTTGTATTGAAGCTTGGGAATGGGGCGAAAGAACGCGGCCTGTGACCCGTTTCGATCTTGCCGTGCCGGTTCCCGCATGCTCTATCGCGGCGGATTCGTTGCCGATAGCCGCATGTCAATAGTGGTGTGCCGCTAAATTGCGAGTAAACTGTTCATAGGAAAAGCCAGGCGGCTGCATCTTTGCAAGGAAGGCGGGAAGGCGAGTTGAGGATAGCGATCTGCGACGATGAGGACGTGTGCCGCACCGAGCTGCGCACGGTTCTCGATCGCGTTTTGTCGGCGCGTGGCGCCCGCGCAAGCTGCGAAGAATACGCCACAGGTCGGGAATTGATCGCGGATTCCGCGAAGCAGCCTTTCGATCTCGTGTTCTTGGACGTGTACCTGGAGCAAGAGAACGGCCTGTCCGTTGCGCGCGCCTTGCGCAGCGCCGGTGCGAGCACGAATATCGTCTTTTTGACTGTATCGCGCGAACACGCCGTGGACAGCTACGAGGTGCGCGCAACCGATTACCTGATCAAGCCCGTAAGCGAGCAGGGGATCGAGCGCGTGCTCGACCGAGTGCTGCCGTCTTCCGTTCCCCGCTTGGCGTTTCGCGTGGGAACCGGACGTCGCTACATTCCCTACGGCGACATCCTGTATTTGGAAAGCCGCGATCATGCGGTCTTGCTGCATACGGTGGACGGCGCTTGCTATCGTGGTTTCGCCAAGCTTGGCGACGTACAGGATCAGCTCGACGACGGCCGCTTCCTGCGCTGCCATCGCAGTTGCCTGGTCAACATGGACTACATCGCCGACGTGCGCGACGACTTCGTCCTGCGCGACGGCACTCGCGTTCCTGTGCGCGTTAAAGAGAAGCGCAAGATGCACGAGGCGTACCATCGGTATTTCGTAGATGCCGCCTGCGGGGGAAGGGGGTCGGGCTCCACGTTGCCGAAGTGACCGATTTCGCGGTTGATCCGCCCTGTTTCGCGGAAGGCGGCCGGCAGAGCGCCGCTCGCCTATACTGTACTCTCCACTGCGCCTTGCACGAAGCGGCAGTATGCGGTCAGAGCGCTTCGCGCGCTCGGAAGGGATGGTCCCATGAAGCTTGATTGCGATTGCAGCGCGGCCGTCGGAAGCGGGCTTTCCCGCGGCAAGGCCCTGCGCGGCGCCGTTCCGCGCGCATCCCATGCCGCCTGGTCCGTGCAGGCGGGTCGCTCCCAGGTCATCGACCTTTTGAGGGAGCAAGAGGCGGATCGCTTGCGCTACCTGCTGCCCGAGCGCCATCTGCGCATGAGCGCGTCTCCGTTCGCCTTCTTCCGCGGCAACGCGGCGGGCATGGCGGCCGACCTTGCGCGCACTCCTTCCACCGGCTTGGCGGTGCAGGCGTGCGGCGATGCGCATATAGCGAACTTCGGCGGTTTCGCGGCACCTGATCGGCGCCTTGTGTTCGACGTCAACGATTTCGACGAAACCGCGCCCGCGCCGTGGGAGTGGGATGTCAAGCGCCTGGCTGCAAGCATCGAAATATGCGGGCGCAACCGCGGCTTCAAGCCCAGTTGGCGTCGCGCTGCGGTGCGCTCTGCGACGGCGGCCTACCGCGAGGCCATGGCCTCGTTCGCGCGCAAAGGGGCCCTTGACGTGCACAGCGCGCGCCTCGATGTGGAAGAGGTGCTGTCGCATGCCTTGCAGGGCGCTTCCGCAAAGGAGGAGCGCCGCGTGCGCAAGCAGCTCGAACGCGCCTTCTCGAAGACGAGCGCCCGTGCGTTTGGCCGGTTCGTGCAGGTGGGCGAAGCAGGAGCGACCATCGCGTTCGATCCCCCCAACGTGGTTCCGCTCGATCGGTTCTCGTCCGTTGCCGAGGCCGATCGCGTGGCCGCCTCGCTCATCGAGCTTCTGGAGGGGTACCGTGAAAGCCTTGCGCCCGAGCGATGCTGCCTGTTCGATCAGTACGAATACCTTGACGCCGCCCAAAAGGTGGTGGGCGTGGGAAGCGTGGGCACGCGAGCGTGGATTATCGCGCTTGTGGGTCGAGACGTGCGCGATCCGCTTGTGCTGCAGGTGAAAGAAGCGCAGGCTTCGGTGCTCGAGCGTTATTGCGGACCCAGCGGATGGGCGTCCCACGGCCAGCGCGTGGTGCAGGGGCAGCGGCTCATGCAGGCTGCGGGGGACGTGCTGCTCGGATGGACGAGCGCGCCGGACGAGACGGGCCGCAAGCGCGATTACTACGTACGGCAGCTTTGGGATTGGAAGACGTCGACCGATCTTGAAACGGCGCCCGCCGCCGAGATCGAGGCCACGGGCCGTTTGTGCGGCTGGACGCTCGCACGCGCTCATGCGCGCACGGGCGATCGGTGCGCCATCGCAGGCTACCTGGGAACATCGGGTTCGTTCGACCGGGCCGTAGCTGATTTCGCGCGCGCCTACGCCGACCAGAACGAAGCTGATTACCGCGTGTTCGTCGATGCGCTGGCCCACGGCGGCCTTGACGCCGGTCCGGAACCGCTGTCGTAGCAGGGCGCAAGGAGAGGATGCCTTATGGACGTCGAATCGGTGCTCGAGCAGATGACGCTCGAAGAGAAGTGCGCATGCCTGACCGGCGAGGGCTACTGGGTCCTCGGCGGCTGCCCTCGGCTGGGCGTTGCCCCTATCGAGGTGTCCGACGGCCCGCACGGCTTGCGTCACCAGTCGGGCGCGGCCGACAACCTGGGGCTTTCCCAAAGCGATCCCGCCGTGTGCTTTCCCACGGCCAGCGCCTCGGCGTGCTCGTTCGACGTCGACCTGCTGCGGCGCATGGGGGAGGCCATAGGCGACGAGGCGCGCGAACAGGGCGTGGCCGTGGTGCTGGGCCCCGGCGTGAACATGAAGCGCAGCCCGTTGTGCGGTCGCAACTTCGAGTATTTCAGCGAGGACCCCTTTCTGGCCGGCACGCTGGGCGCGGCTTACATCCAAGGCGTGCAGAGCCGCGGCGTGGGCGCGTCGCTCAAGCACTTCGCGTGCAACAACCAGGAAACGCACCGGCTCATCTCCGATTCGGTGGTGGACGAGCGGGCGTTGCACGAGCTGTACCTGGAGCCGTTCCGGCTGGCTGTGGAACAGGGCAAGCCCTGGACCATTATGACCGCGTACAACCTGATCAACGGCACGTATTGCTCCGAGAACCCTTGGCTTATGGAAGAGGTTGGCCGCAAGGCGTGGGGCTTCGACGGCGCTTACGTGTGCGACTGGGGCGCCGAAAGCTCGAACGCCGACAGCCTGCCGGCGGGATTGGACCTGGTCATGCCCGGGGTTCGCCCCGATTATCGCCTTGACGTGGCTGACGCCGTGCGCGCGGGCCGCATATCCCGCGAGCGCTTGGACGACGCCGTGCGCCGCGTGCTTCAGCTGCACGACAAGCACGAGCGTGCGCGCGACATCGTCCGGATCCGCGACCTTGACGCGCGCCTCGAGGTTGCGCGCGAGGTTGCCGAGCAGTCGGCGGTGCTCTTGAAGAACGAGGGCGCCCTGCCGCTTGAGCTGGGCGCGCGCATCGCGGTGATCGGCGCGTTCGCAAAGCACCCGCGCTACCAGGGGGCGGGGTCGTCCAAGATCAACCCCGTTTCGCTCGACTGCGCGTTCGACGAGCTGGTCGCCGCCCAAGCCGCATGCTCGTACGCTGAAGGCTACGATCGCGAAACGGGCGCGGCAACCGAGGCTCAGCTTGAGGAGGCCGCCGCGGTCGCGCGGCGCTGCGATGCGGCTGTGGTGTTCGTCGGGCTGCCGGACGCATCGGAGTCGGAAGGAGCCGACCGCTCCCACATGGGTCTGCCCGAAGGCCATGACAGCCTGGTCGAGCGCGTGTGCGCGGCCAACCCGAACACCGTGGTGGTTCTGCAGGGTGGGTCGCCCGTAGAGCTTCCTTGGCGCGACCGTCCGAACGCCATCCTGCTGAGCTACTTGGCGGGCTGCTGCGGCGGGAAGGCGACTGCCGACGTGCTGCTCGGTCGCGCGAACCCTTCGGGCAAGCTTGCGGAAACCTGGCCCGTGTGCCTGGTCGACACGCCGTGCGCGGACTTCTTCCCGGCTACCGGAAGGCAGGCGCATTATCGGGAGAGCGTGTTCTCCGGCTACCGGTACTACGATGCCGCCGGCGTGGAGGTGGCCTACCCGTTCGGGCACGGGCTGTCCTACACCCGCTTCTCGTACGAGAGCCTGCATATCGAGGCGGTCGACGATGGGTTCGCCGTGTCTTGCACGGTTCGAAACGTAGGGGATCGGTTCGGCAGGGAGGCCGTGCAACTGTACGTGGCGCCGCTCGACGACGCGGGAATCCGCCCTGTTCAGCAACTCAAGGCGTTCGCGAAGGTAGCGCTTGAGCCGGGCGAGGAGCGCCGTGTCGAACTGGCGCTTCCTCGACGGGCGTTCGCGCATTACGATCCTGAAACGTCCTCTTGGGAGGTGTTCGAGGGCGCTTACGATGTGCGGGTGTCCGCTTCCAGCCAAGACGTGCGACTGCGCGTCACCCTTGACGTGGCGGGCGTTCCCCGCGCGGGGCAAGCGGTGCCGCAGGCGTATCGCGCGGTGCATGCCTCGGGATTTGCCGACGAGGCGTTCAGGGCGCTGTACGCCAAGCCGTATCCCAAGGTCATCGTTGCCATGCGCCCCTACACGCCCAATGCGACGGTAGGGGATCTCAAGGCGTCGCTCGTGGGATGCGCCGTGCATTGGATTCTGCGCCACGAGCTGAAGCTGCTCGCGCGCAGCGACCCTGCGGCGCGCGCGGCGGCCGAGCGCATGGTCATGGACACGCCGCTTCGCACGCTTGCCATGTCGGGCGTCGACATGGGGCTGGTGGACGGCGCGGTTGATATACTGAACTATCGGTTCTTCAGAGGGTTCAAGCGTCTTCGTCGCGTGCTTGCCGGCGCCTCGGCTTCCGAGGACCCTGCAACGCAAGCGTGAAGCGGCTGCACAGTAGAAAGAAGGCTGCGTGCCCGACCGTCGAAGACGGCGGCGCCGCTCGATCGAAAGGAATGGGAATGCAAGAGGGGAACAACAAGGAAGACGGGCGCATGCCCTGGCTTTTGAAGCTGTTCGGCGTGCTGTGCATGCTGGGCGGCCTGACGTCGCTGGGCGATCTGATCCCGGTGGTCCTGGCGTTCGTCCAGGGCATCGGCGGCGAAGGCTACCGCATGGCGTCGGTGATCATCTTCTCCGCCCTCATGGTGGTGCTCGTGGTCACCGCCGTGCTCTTCGTGTTCTTGGGCTACCGCCTGATCCGCAACCGGCGCGAGCATGCGGCGGCCGCGGCCAACACGCTGGTTGCTTTGACAGTGCTGTCCATCATCGGCACCATGATGCTGTTCGGCCTTTCCGCCCATCACATCGGGTACCTGATCCAGCTGGTCATCCTCATTGCGGTGACCGCGTACCTCGACCCGCAACTGGTAGAGGAGCGTCGGCTGCAGCACAAGCTCAAGAAGATGGACAAGGAGCAGCGCGCCCAGGAGCGCAAGGTCGCGCGACAGCGCAAGCCCAAAAAAGGATTCATCACGCTGAACTTCTTCAACCTGTTCTGGATCTTCGTGGTGTGCTGCATCCTGGGTCTTGTCATCGAGACGATCTACCATTTCATTCTGTTCCACGAGTACCAGGACCGCGCCGGCATGCTGTTCGGGCCGTTCTCGCCCATCTACGGCTTCGGCGCGCTGCTCATGACCATCGCGCTCAACCGCTTCCATGACAAGCCTATCTGGGTGGTCTTTTTGGTGAGCGCCGTCATCGGCGGTGCGTTCGAGTTCTTCACCAGCTGGATCATGGAGTTCGCCTTCGGCATCCGCGCATGGGATTACACGGGATCGTTCCTGTCCATCGACGGGCGCACGAACTTCGTGTTCATGGTGATGTGGGGCGTTTTGGGCATGGCGTGGATCAAGCTCTTGTTGCCGCAGCTGCTCAAGCTGATCAACATGATCCCGTGGAACTGGCGCTACGGCGTGACGGCCGTGTGCGCGGCGCTCATGCTGGTGGACGGCATCATGAGCATCCAGTCCATCGACTGCTGGTACCAGCGCATGGCGGGGAAGGCTCCCGAGACGCCCATCGAGCAGTTCTACGCCAAGCACTTCGACAACGAGTACATGCAGAACCGATTCCAGACCATGGACATGAACGTGGAGGATTCCGCTCGCGCGGACGTGTAGCCGGGCTTCGAGCCCCGGCGGAATCGCTGCCGGGGCTCGTCCGTTTGAATTGCAGGATGACGGGTACGCCGTGCCTGCGCCCAAACGGCCGGTCCCTCGGCGATTTCGCCGGCAGGGGTCCGGATTCGGCTGCGCGGGCCCCTTCGCGCGGCCCTCGCGCAAAATGTGGGGAACTTGCGGGCAGCTTCTTGGCAAGACTAGGCAAAACGCGGGCCGTATGGTATAAATATTCGCGCATTGCAGAACAGCAAGCGCGCGACGGCGCGCACCATACTTTCGCAGACGAGAAAGTGGGTTTCACCCGCTTTCTTTGTATGTTAGGGCACAGAAAGGAGAAGGCGTGCTCAGCAAAAAGGAACAACAGCTGCTTGACGCGCTGGAACCCCGTGCGGCTCAGGAGGGCGTGGAGGTCGTGACCGTGGAGGTCGTCGGCGCCAAGAAGGCTCCGACCATTCGCGTGTTCATAGACACGCCCGAGGGCGTGAGCTTTGACGAGCTGTCCTCCGCGCAGGCGTGGATCAACGACATCATGGACGAGCTGGACCCGTTTCCCGGGGCTTACACGCTCGAGGTGTCCTCGCCCGGCATCGACCGCCCGCTGCGCACGATCGAGCACTTCGCGCGCTATGCGGGGCAGACGGCCGTGGTCAAGGCGCAGCCGCTCGACGGCCGCGGCACGTGGACGGGCACCATCCAGGGGGCTGGCGAGGGCGTCGTGACGCTCGACGTGGACGGCTCCTCCGTGCAGATCCCGCTCGACACCATCAAGCGCGCCCATCTCAAGGGCATGATCGATTTCAGCTCGAAGGCTTGAGCTTAAGAGGAAAGGAAGCGAAGACGTGGCAAGTTCAGAATTGATCGAGGCTTTGCAGGCGCTGGCCCACGAACGCAAGATCGACGAGTTCTATCTCATCGAGCGCCTGGAGGTGTCTCTGGCGAAGAGCTACGAGCGCATTCTTGACCTCGAGTGGGACGCTCGCGTGACCATCGATCGCCAGACGGGGCACATCTACGTGTACGAGCTGGTTCCGGTGGGAGAGCCCGACGAGGAAACCGGCGAGTACCTTGAGTTCGAGGAGCGCGACGTCACGCCGGCCGACGTGAGCCGCATCGCCGCGCAGAACGCCAAGGGCGTCATCGCCTCCATCGTGCGCGAAGCGGGTCGTCAGTCCATCTACGAGGAGTTCTCCAGCCGCGTGGGCGACCTGGTCACGGGCACGGTGCTGCAGGGCACGCCCGAGTTCACCATTATCAAGATTCGCGACGGCGTGGAGGCGGAGCTTCCGCACTACGACGTCAAGCGCAGCCCCAACGAGCGCAACGAGCGCCCGGCGGGCGAGCACTACCGTCACAACCAGCGCCTCAAGGTGCTTATCATCGAAGTGCGCGACCCGAACTCCGATGCGCCGAAGATGCGCGGCGAGCAGGCCCGTCCGGCTATCGTCGTGTCCCGCACGCATCCCGATCTGATCCGTCGCCTGTTCGAGATCGAGGTCCCCGAGATCTACGACGGCATGGTGGAGATCAAGTCGATCGCGCGTGAGCCGGGCGCCCGTTCCAAGATCGCCGTGGCTTCGCGCGAGGCGAACCTCGACCCGGTGGGCGCGTGCGTCGGCCCCAAGGGCAGCCGCGTGCGCATGGTGGTCGAAGAGCTGCGCAACGAGCGCGTCGACGTCATCCAGTGGGCAGAGGATCCGGCCGTGTACGTGGCCAACGCTTTGTCGCCCGCCAAGGTGACGCGCGTCATAATCGACGAGGACAACCACTACGCCACGGTGGTCGTGCCCGACGACCAGCTGTCGCTGGCTATCGGCAAAGAGGGCCAGAACGCCCGCCTTGCCGCGCGCTTGACAGGCTGGCACATCGACATCAAGAGCGCAAGCTTTACAAGCGAGCAGCTTCCCTCCGAGGGCAATATGCTGATCGACGAGGAAGACGTGGACGACGAGGCGGGCTTGTGCTCGTACGTGGGCGAGGACGGCGTTCGCTGCCGCAACCACGCTCGTCCGGGCAGCCGCTACTGCGGCGTCCACGCGGACCTCGACGAGGCTTAAGAGTTACCAGGTAGGCGGCCTTGCGAATGAACACGACGACGACTAAGGGGCAGCGCAGCTGCATCGCATGCGGAACGCCGGCGGCGAAAGCCGGTCTTCTGCGCATCGTGCGCGATCCTTCGGGCACCGTGTCGTTCGACGGGACCGGCCGTGCGCCGGGCAGGGGGGCGTACGTTTGCTCCGCAGAATGCTTCGCCGCCGCATGCAAGAAGAAAAAGCTCGACCGGGCGCTCAAGACGACGCTCGGCGGCGATGAGTACGAACGGATCGCTGCCGACGTCGCAACGGCCTCGCGCGAAGCGAATTAAGAAGTAGAGGAGTGGTATATGGCCAGCATGCGCGTACATGAGTTGGCGAAGGAATTCGATATGTCGAGCAAAGAGCTGCTCGACAAGCTGCAACAGATGAAGATCCCTGCGAAGAGCCATGCGAGCATGCTCGCCGACGCCTACGTTGAGAAGATCCGCAAGAACCTCGAGCCCGAGATCAAGCAGCGTGCGGGCCAGCTCGAGGACGAAGAGGCCAGGAAGCTGGCGGAAGAGCGCGCCGAGGCCGAGCGCAAGCGCGCCGAGGAAGAGCGCGCCCGCCGCGAAGCCGTGGAGCAGGAGCGCGCCGCCCGCGAGGCCGAGCGCGCCCGTCGCGCCGAAGAGGGCCCGTCCGACGAGGGCGGCTCCCACGACGAGGGCGACCATCCGCGCAAAGCGCCGGCGTCGTCGCCGTTCGAGAGCCTGGCCAGCCAGATCGAGAGCGAGAAGGAGCGCGTAGCCCGCGAGGCTGCGGAAGCCCGCGCTCGCGCCCGTCAGGCCAAGATGGCCGCCGAGGTTGCCAAGAAGCAGGCCGTCGAGGAAGCGCTGCGCCAGCGCAGCGGCAAGGGCGGCAAGTCCGCTCCGGCCCCCAAGAAGCCCGCTCCGGTGCTGGGCGCCAAGAAGGCGTCCGGCTTCGACTCGCTGCTTTCGCAGATCGAGGCCGAGAAGCAGCGCATCGAGGCGCAGAAGCAGGAAGCGTCCTCCGCGCGCAAGTCGGGCAAGCCCGACCGTGCTCCCAAGAAGCACGGCCGCAAGGGCGGCCACGTGGAGCAGATCGTTCCCGAGCTGGAGGCGCAGCAGACCCAGCCCGAGGACCGCTATGCCCAGATGGCCGTGCAGGCCGAGAAGCTGCAGCGCGACAAGGTGCTGGCCGAGGCCCGCGCCGCCGTTGCCGCCGCAACTACGTCGAGCGAGGGCGAAGGCCGCCGCAAGAAGCGCAAGCAGAAGCGCGAGGCCGAGACGCGCGAGCGCTTGGAGCTGGAGGCCATCGAGAAGGGTCTCGACCCCGAGCTGGTGCTCGACGACTCCGTGGTGGAGATCCCGCAAGGCTCGACCGTCGGCAAGTTCGCCGATCTGCTGGGCGTGCAGCCTAACGACATCATCAAGCGCCTGTTCATGCTGGGCCAGGTGCTCACGCTGACGCAGTCCATGAGCGACGACCTGGTGGAGCTTATCGCCGACGACATGGGCCGCAAGGTGCGCGTCGTGTCTCCCGAAGAGGAGTACGCGGTGGTGTACCACGACAAGGACGAGGACCTCAAGTCGCGTCCGCCCGTGGTCACCGTCATGGGCCACGTCGACCACGGCAAGACGTCGCTTCTGGACGCCATCCGCGACACCGGCGTGGTGGCCAGCGAGGCCGGCGGCATCACGCAGCACATCGGTGCGTCCGTCGTTGAGATCGACGGCCGTCAGATCACGTTCATCGACACGCCGGGCCACGAGGCGTTCACGGCCATGCGCGCTCGCGGCGCCCAGGTCACCGACGTTATCGTCCTGGTGGTTGCCGCTGACGACGGCGTCATGCCGCAGACCATCGAGGCTATCAACCACGCCAAGGCCGCCGAGGTCCCCGTCGTGGTGGCCGTGAACAAGATCGACAAGCCGGGCGCCAACCCCGATCGCGTGCGCCAGGAGCTTACCGAATACGGCATCATCCCCGAGGAGTGGGGCGGTTCCAACATGTTCGTGGAGGTGTCGGCCAAGAAGCGCCTGCACATCGACGACGTGCTTGAAACCATCCTGCTGCAGGCCGATGTGCTCGAACTCAAGGCGAACCCCAACGCCGAGGCTTCCGGCTTCGTCATCGAGGCGAACCTCGACAAGGGCCGCGGCCCCGTGGCCACCGTCCTCGTCCAGCGCGGCACGCTCCATCCGGGCGACGTCGTGGTGGCCGGCACGTCGCACGGCCGCGTCCGTGCGCTGGTCGACCCGCGCGGCAAGCACGTCGACGAGGCGCTTCCGGCGGATCCGGTGGAGATTCTGGGTCTGAACAGCGTTCCCACCGCCGGCGACGAGTTCCGCGTGTTCGCCGACGAGCGCGATGCGCGCAAGCTGGCTGAGGAGCGCGCGCTGCGCGCCCGCCTGGCCGAGCAGGACGCCAAGTCCCACATGAGCCTGGACGATCTGTTCAGCCGCATCGAGGAGGGCAAGCAGACCGACCTGAACCTCATCGTGAAGGCCGACGTGCAGGGCTCCATCGAGGCGCTGCGCGACGCGTTCGAGAAGATGGACCAGTCCGAGGTGCGTATCAACATCGTGCACTCGGCCGTGGGCGGCATCACCGAGACCGACGTTACGCTGGCCTCGGCCTCCGACGCCATCATCATCGGCTTCAACGTGCGCCCGACCGGCAAGTCCAAGCAGCAGGCCGAGAAGGAGAAGGTGGACATCCGCCTGTATCGCATCATCTACCAGGCTATCGAGGAGATCAATGCGGCGCGCGTGGGCCTGCTGTCCCCGGACATCGTGGAAGAGGACACCGGCATCGCCGAGGTGCGCGACACGTTCAAGGTGCCGAAGGTGGGCACGATCGCCGGCTGCTACATCATCGAGGGCGAGATCAACCGCGACGACAAGGTGCGCATCGTCCGCGACGGCACGGTGATCTTCGAGGGCGTCATGGCTTCGCTGCGTCGCTTCAAGGACGACGTGAAGTCCGTGAAGCAGGGCTACGAGTGTGGCATCGGCATCGAGAAGTTCCAGGACCTCAAGGTGGGCGACCACATCGAAGGCTACCAGATCAAGGAAGTCGAGCGGACCGAGTAACCGTTCTCCGTCACTGCAATAATCTGCGCGCTCGTCAAACGTTCCACGTTACACTGGGCTTGACGAGCGCGTTTTGCGCATAACCCCTCTTCGGAAGGAGATGGCATCATGAAACAGAGTTCTTCCAACCGCAAGGTGAACGAGCAGGCCCGCGAGGTCATCGCGAGCATCCTTTTGTTCGAGATATCCGATCCCCGCCTTGAGCTCGTGACCATCACGGGCTGCGAGGTCAGCTACGACCGCAGCGTGTGCAACGTGTTCTACACCACCGAGCCCGAGCGCTACGAGGACGTGGCGGCGGCGTTTTCCAAGGCGTCGGGCCGCATCCGCTCGCTCATGGCTCGCAAGCTGTCGTGGCGCATCGCTCCCGAGCTGCGCTTCTTGCTGGATCGCAGCGTCGACCAGGCCGAGCGCATTGCTACGGCGCTCGAGCGCGATGCCGCGCGCAACAAGGTGGACGAGCCGACCGATGCGGACGTGCCCGCCGACGCCGACCCCCTTGCAGACGAGCGCGCCCGCGCGCAGGTGGCGGAATCGGCCGACGAATAGCAGGGAGACCGTATGTCCGTTACCCCCCAAACGAATACCGATCTTGCGGCGCTTGCCGCGGCGTTCAAGCAGCGCGATGACTTCGTGCTGTGCGGGCACGTGAGCCCCGACGGGGATTGCATCGGGTCGCAGCTTGCGCTCGCTGCCGCATTGCGGCAGCTTGGCAAGCGCGTGACGTGCGTGCTTGCCAAAAACGAGCCGATCGACGAGCGCTTGCGGTTCCTGCCTGGTGCCGACGATCTTGTTCCGGCCGAGCTGTACGAAGGGCCTGCGCGCACGTTCGTGGCCGTGGACGTGCCCACGCGCGAGCGCATCGCCGAGGCTGCGGCCGCGCTGCGCGACCAATGCGACCTTGCGGTCACCATCGATCACCATGCGGTGGATACCACGATGACCGACCTGGTGTACGTGGATCCGGACGCGGCGTCTACCACCGTGCTCGTGTGGGACGTGGCGGGGCTGCTCGGCGTCGACCGTTCGGGAGACGTCGCCCTGTGCTGCTACACGGGGCTGGTCACGGACACGGGGCGCTTCCAGTATCAGAACACCGACGCGGCCGCCATGCGCGCCGCGGCTCAGATGGTCGAAGCGGGCGCCGACCCGGCGTTCGTTTCGCGGGCCATCTTCCAGAATCGCTCGCTCCCCTCGGTGCGCCTTGAAGGCGTCGCCGTGGGCCGCATGCGGTTTGGAGCTGGCGGCGCGTACGCCATGAGCTGGCTGTCCCTTGACGACTTCGAGTCGGCAGGCGCGGTGAAGGCCGACGCCGAGCCCATCATCGACGCGCTGCGCGCAGTGTCGGGCGTGCGCGTTGCCTGCATGCTGCGCGAGCAGGGAGACGTCGTGCGCGGAAGCCTGCGCGCGAAGGACGACACCGACGTTGCGACGCTCGCTCGCACGTTCGGCGGGGGAGGGCATCGGGCTGCTGCGGGATTCACGCTCGAATGCTCCTTGGACGAAGCGGTGGCCTTGGTGGACGCCGCATTGAAGAAGACGGTTGGGGCCAAGGCTGGCGAAGGGGCGTGCACGGGGTGAAGCGGGGAACATCGGGGCTTTCGCTGGTCGTCGGGGTCAACAAGCCCGGCGGCATGAGTTCGCATGACGTGGTGAATCGATGCCGGACCATATTCGGGGAGCGTCGCGTGGGGCACACGGGCACGCTCGATCCCATGGCAACCGGGGTGCTTCCCATCTGCATCGGCCCCGCCACCAGGCTCGGGTCGTATTTGACCGCGCACGACAAGCACTACCGCGTGACCATCGCGTTCGGCGTGGGGACCGATACCGACGATGCCGAGGGCCGCGTGACGCGGACGGGCGACGTTCCGGCTTGCGTGACCGACCCCGTCTTCGCCGCTTCGTTCGTGGAGGGACTGGTGGGGGCTAGCAAGCAGCTGCCGCCGGCGTATTCCGCCATCAAGGTGAACGGGAAGAAATCCTACGAAGCTGCGCGTGCGGGCAACATCATCGACCTGGCTCCGCGCGACATCGAGGTGTACGAGGCGCGCTTGCTCGAGGTGCGCGAGGGCCGCGGCGACGAGCTTCCCACCTGGGACGTGGCGTTCCACGTGTCGAAGGGCACCTATATTCGCGCATTGGCGCGCGACGTGGGGGTGGCGCTCGGCTGCCCGGCTCACGTCGCCGCGTTGGAGCGGACGCGCCTGGGGACGCTCGACTTGGAAGAGTGCGTCAGCTTGGACGTGCTCGCGGAGCTCAAGGACCGCGCCGCGCTCGATCCCATTCGGCTTTTGGGCGGGCGCTTCCTGTTCGCGCAGGATGCGGCTGTCACGAAGGTGGCGAACGGCTCTCCATTGCCTGCTTCGGCGCATCCCCTGTACGAGCGGCGTCGCTCGACGGCCGATCTTGAGCTGTGCGCATGCACCTCGGGCGTGCGCGAAAGCTGCACGGGTCCGAAGGACGGGGAGACGGTTGCGGTGATTGCCGACAACAAATTGGTTGCGCTGTACGGTTACGATCAGGCGCGCGATGCGTATCAGGCGCGCTGCGTGTTTCAGACGGGGGTGTCTCGTGGCAAAGATCTATAGGGCGGACGAATCTTTCGACCATGCGTTCTTCTCCGGCGCGTCGTGCGCGTTCGGCGTGTTCGACGGCGTGCATCGCGGGCATCGGTTCCTGCTTGACTGCGCGCGCGAGACGGCGCGCGAAAGCGGCGGACGCAGCGTGGCGCTGACGTTTGACATCGATCCTGACGAGGTGTTTCACCCCGATCGGCTCAAGAAGCTCATGACGAACGACGAGCGCTTGGCCATGCTGGCACAAACCGGCGTGGACGCGGTGGTAGCGCTTCCTTTCACGCGGGAATTCGCGGCGTCTTCGCCCGAGCGCTTTCTCGTGCAGACGTTCGACGGTACGCCGCCGGCGTTTCTGCACGTGGGATTCGACTTCAAGTTCGGAGCTCGCGCGGCAGGGACCGTGGACGACCTGGATGCGTGGGGCTCTGTCGAGGGCACGCACGTGCGCGCTCATAGCCTGAAGAGCGAAGACGGCGCGCCCATAACGGCCACGCGCATCCGCCTGCTTTTGGCCGACGGCGCCATCGAGGAAGCGAACCGGCTTCTAGGACGCGCGTACTTCATGACGGGAACGGTGATGCCCGGGCGCGGAGAGGGCGCGGACCTGGGATTTCGGACGGCGAACCTGGTGGCGGACGATCAGCTGCGCCCGCTGGGCGACGGCGTGTACGCCGCGTGGGCCGTGGTCGACGGCGCTCGCTACAAGGCTGCGGTCAACGTGGGTGTGGCGGCTACGTTCGCCGATCGCGCGACGGCCACCTGCGAAGTGCATCTGCTCGATTTCTCGGGCGACTTGTACGGAAAGCCCATCAAGGTGGAGTTCCTGCACTGGTTGCGACCCATGCGCAAGTTCGACGACCTTGAAGAGCTCATAGCCACCGTGCAGGGCAACATCCAATGGGTGAGGGATAACCTGTAGGGTTGTGCGAGCAAAACGGGGAATGGCGCAAGGCGGGGGACGGTATCGTCTCCCGCCTTGTTCGTTGTCTCGACCTTAGCCGAACAGGTTGTCGTACTGTATCCAGGCGTAGGCGTCTAGCAGGTTTTCGGCGTCCGCTTCCTCGTCGAGCCAGTGCCAGGTGCCGTCGGCGCTCAGGTAGCCGTTGAGGTTGACGGCGGGTATGGATTCGCTGGTCGACAGCAAAAAGCGCTGGTAGTTCGTGGTGGGAAGGCCTGCTGAGTCCACCAGCTTGGCGCCCAGGTAGTTCAGGCTCGACCGTTGCTCGACCGGTCCTGTGGCGAGGGCGTCGGCTTCGTCCTCGACAGGGTTTCCACGCTGTTGCTTGATTGCGCGTGCGGCGTCGTTTTCCCAGATGAGGTAGGGTACAGCGTAGCGCGACTGCACGGCATCGAGCCCCAGATCGTCTGCGGACACGCCTTCGTGCGTGGCTTCGAACAGCCAGTCGCTGAAACCGGGTTGATGATCGCCGAAGAAGCAGAGGACCACCGGCCTCTCAAGCGCGTTCAGCTGCTCTGTCAGATACGCCAGATCCTGGTCTGCCTGGTGGATGACGCTTGCGTACTCGTTCAGCTCGGGCGACGTGGTTCCGTCGGGAAGCGGAACGCTCACGCTCATTTTTTCGGAAAGGCCGCCCACGTCGTAGCCTCCGTGGTTTTGCATGGTCACGTCGAAGATGAACTGAGGCTGCTCGTTTTCCGCCAACAGGTTCAGCACGTAGTCGTAGGTGGCGCGATCGGTGACCAGGCCGCGCAAGGTGTCCGCGCCGTCGAAGGAGGCTATGTCGCTGAATCGGTCGAATCCCAGCTGCGCGTAGATTCGGTCGCGCCTCCAGTTCGTGCCCTCGGCCGGATGCAGCGCGTGCGTGGCGTAGCCCATCGATGAGAAGTACGACACCAGGCTTTCGGCTTTGTCCAGGTCGTAAAGCACGTACGGATACACGCCTCCGCCCAGGTGCGCCATGCTCGACCCGGTCAGAAACTCGAACTCGCTGTTGCAGGTGCCGCCTCCCATGGCCGAGGCGTAGGCTTCGCCGGCCTCGAGCGCTTCGGCGGCAAGCTCGTGGAACCGGGCGGGGCGGGCCTCGGTGTCGGCAAGGCCGGGGTAGCGCGACAGGTCGGAGAACGTCTCGTTCATGATGGCGATGACCGTGGGCTGTTCGACAAGTTCGCCGGCATGCGCTTCCGGGACGGCCGTGGCGTCTGCGTACGAGTCCAGCATGTCCTCGATGGCCGCGGTCGCGTATCCGTCGGGTTCGGCGGGGCTCAGGTCTTGGACGCGCTTGAGAAAGCAAAGCGCCGATCCTTGCTCGGCGTACGATTCCTTGACGCCCCATACGTCCACCGTGCAATCGAAGGCTTTTTCGATGTCGACGGCGGCTAGCGACCATCCGAAGCCTCCAACTAGCACAAGCGCGCACGTGGCGTTGGTCAAGCCGCGTCGGAACGAGAGCCGCTGCTTCGGCATCAGGAACAGCACGGCGCAGTACCCCAAGAACAGCGCGATGCTCGCAAGCAGGCTCGCGTCAAGCTCGAAGGAGTAGCCCGATCCCACCGATGCGGCCGTGGACAGGGCGAACAGGTCGGCAGGCACGACGGGCTGGCCTTTGAACAGGATGACGAAGTGGTTTGCCGTTCCGGCCGCCAGGCAAGCCAGCAGAAACGCCGCAACAGCCGCGCGGGAGCGCTGCCCGACGAAGTAGCAGATGCCGAAAAGGATCGCCAAGAGGACGAGGTTCAACCCCGCATAATAAGGATCCATGGAAAGCAGGTTCGCGTTGTAGGGCACTTCGAGCAGCAGGAAAGCCGTTGGCACGGCAAGCGCAAGAACGAAGGGACGCGCCTTTTTCGCGAACGGCAGGGATCGGAAGCGATCGACGGCGCCCGCGATCAGGGCGAAAAGCGCACGCACCGCGTCTTGTGCGGCGCGTGCGTGGCGTATACCGGGCATAACGTGCTCCTCGCGTGGTTCAGATGCATGCATCGTCGGTGATGTGAAAAGGCGAAGTATACCGGATATCGCTTCGTTTGCAGCTTGAATCCGCCCTGATTGTCGATGCGCGGCCTGATTCCTGGTGAAACGCTTGCAATTTCATGTATCCAAAAAAACTCGATTACGGGTTCACATTATCTGCAAATCCTCTAGAATAAAGCGGTTGCGACTTTCTCGCTCGAATGCCCGGCGAAAAGGTCGCATATCGTATTGGTCGAAAAAAGGAGGAGACACGTGACTACTGCAGTCGCATGGATGGCTCCCGTGTGCGCCCTCATCGGCATTTGCATGGCAGCCTACCTCGGAACGTGGGTTCTGAAGCAGGATCCGGGTCCGGACAAGATGAATAACATCTCCCTGAAGATCCAGCAGGGCGCTAAGGCGTTTTTGATGAGCGAGTACAAGCTGCTCGTGATCTTCATGGTGGTTGTGGCCGTTGCTATGGCGACGCTCCTGTCGCCGATTACGGCGCTTGCGTTCGTCACAGGCGGCGTGATGTCTGCGGCCGCCGGCTACGTTGGCATGCACGTGGCAACGCGCGCGAACACGCGTACCGCTCACGCTGCCGAGGAGTCGGTTGCCAAGGCCCTGAACATCAGCTTCAAGTCCGGCCTCACCATGGGCCTGTGCGTGGCGTCGTTCGCCCTGCTGGGCCTGTCGCTGTGGCTTATCCTGCTGGTGTTCGGCATCGACATCGTCGAGGTTGCTCAGATGCACACCAACATCGGCATGGTCGAAGGCTTCGCCACCGGCGCTTCTGCTGTTGCGCTGTTCGCCCGTGTGGGCGGCGGCATCTACACGAAGGCCGCCGACGTTGGCGCTGACCTCGTGGGCAAGGTGGAAGCGGGCATTCCCGAGGACGATCCCCGCAACCCCGCCACCATCGCCGACAACGTAGGCGACAACGTAGGCGACGTGGCCGGCATGGGCGCCGACCTGTTCGAGTCCTACACGGGTGCCATCCTGGCCCCCACCATCCTGGCCGCCACCTTCGGCGCGCTGGGCGGGTACTTCGCCACGGGCGACCTCGTGTGGGCCCTGGTGACGCCGCTCATCATCGCGGCAACCGGTATTCTCACGTCCATCATCGGCCTGTTCGCCGTGCGCACCAAGGAAGGCGCTGCCCTGCACAAGGCGCTCAACCGCGGCACGTACCTGGCTGCCGGCATCGAGATCGTCGTGATCTTCTGCCTGTTCTCCATCTGGAACTCCCAGTCCGTCGAGGCGCAGCCGCTGTGGCTGTTCGGCTCGGTGCTGTGCGGCCTGGTGGCCGGCCTTGCCATCGGCAAGATCACCGAGTACTTCTGCTCCGACAAGTACAAGCCGGTCCACAAGATCGCCGAGGCTGCCGACACCGGTGCCGCCACGGTCATCATCGAGGGCATCGGCACGGGCATGCTGTCCACCATCGCTCCGATCGTGCTGGTTGCTTTGGCTATCATCGGCGCGTACACGTTCGGCAACCTTGCGTTCCCGCTCGCCTCGGCTGAGGGCGGCATTGCCGTCGGCCTGTTCGGCGTGGGTCTTGCCGCAACTGGCATGCTTTCCAACACCGCTATCACCATTGGCGTCGACGCGTACGGCCCTGTTGCCGACAACGCGGGCGGCATCGCCGAGATGGCCGGACTTCCCGAGGAAGTGCGTGATCGCACCGACGCGCTGGACGCCGTGGGCAACACCACCGCTGCCATCGCGAAGGGCTTCGCCATTGCCTCTGCGGGCCTGTCCGCTATCTCGCTGTTCGTGTCCTACCAGGCCACGATGCACCATGCTATTCCGAACTTCGAGCTGACGCTCACCGATCCTCTGATCGTTGCCGGTATCTTCATCGGCGCCATGATGCCGTTCATGTTCGCGGCCCTCACCATGGGCGCCGTGTCCCGCGCTGCTCATGCCATGGTCGAGGAAGTGCGTCGCCAGTTCCGTGAGATCAAGGGCATCATGGAGTACGAGGCCGAGCCCGAGTACGACAAGTGCGTGGCCATCTCCACCAGCTCCGCGCTGCGCGAGATGATGCTTCCCGGTTGCCTTGCCATTATCGTGCCGGTCGCGATCGGTTGCTTCAACCCGGCTATGCTGGGCGGCTTTTTGGCCGGCGCCGTTGCCACGGGTATGCTCATGGCCATCTTCATGTCCAACGCCGGTGGCGCGTGGGACAACGCGAAGAAGTACATCGAGCAGGGCTATCATGGCGGTAAGGGATCCGATGCTCACAAGGCCGCCGTTGTCGGCGACACCGTGGGCGATCCGTTCAAGGACACCTCTGGTCCGTCCATGAACATCCTCATCAACCTGATGACCATCGTTTCGCTGACGTTCACCCCGCTGTTCGTCGCGATTCAGACGATGATGTAAGCGCTCGCTCGAAAAGCTTGCATGTTTTGGGACCCGGCTTCGCGCCGGGTCCCGTGTTGTTTTAGGAGGCGGTCGCGCGGCGAGGACGGGCGCTGCCCGCGTACCCGGTTCCGTTCCAGTTTCGGAGGCTTGCGACGTGCCCGGCTCCGTCTTGCGCTTCGGGGACTTGCAGTCCTCGCTGACCCCATCTTCAGTTCGAAGTTTTGTCAAAACGGACGAGTTTTGCTGGTCCTCAAACCAGGATAAAGCAAGCCGGTAAGCTTCTGAACTGGGATAATGAAAATCACGCATCAGCGAACAACCTCGAGAAGGCGGAAAATCGCCGCAAAACTCGATCGTTTTGACAGCGGACCGTGTCAAATACATTCTGCTACTGCACGCGTTCCTGCAAGCTGTCCGTTCCGCCGGTCTGCGTGCTCCGCTTCGGTCCGCACGGTTGTTTCAGCCGGTGCGCTCGCCTCGGCTTGCGCGCCTGCTTCAGCCTGCGGACCTGCTTCAGCTTGCGCGCCTGCTTCAGCTTGCGTACCTGCTTCCAGCCGTGCGTCCACTTTGACCCGCGTGCCTTCCTCTAGCTGCGCGCTCGTCTCGGCCCGCCCGTTCGCCGTTTGCTTTCAGCCGCGATCCCGCTTTCGCCTTTGCCTGCGCGTGCATCGGCGCGGATGCACGCCTGCCGTCTTCTGGGCGTGGTTTTGCGAAAACCTTGCAGGAATCTAGCACGGGTCTAGCGGGAATCTAGCAGGAATCCAGCGCAAGATAACGTGAAGATAACGAAACGATTGTCCGCGAACATGAGGGGCGTTGCCCTTGCTAGTCTTAATATATGACTATATACATAAGCCATATAACAGCGTTGGAATGTTGGCGGTCGGGAAGGTTCGATGCCCGCCTTCGGGTGCCCTGCTCTGGAAAACGCGTTCGGCATCCCGTCGGATCGTCGGAGCTTATCGGCGATGCGGACAAGGCGGCGCGGGCTCGCAGCCGCGATGCCGATACCGCGGCGTTTTTCCAGGGCCGCAAGGCCGTAGATGTCGATCGCGCTCGCGGGGATTCCCTGCTTCTTGAAAGCGGATTGCCGCTCGGGCGCGTTTCTCGCGAATCGCCCGTGCATGTGGTCGTGCCCTGTACGTGCGATCGGATCGACCGCGTCGGCGTGCGCTGCCATGTTCATGCGCGCCCGTTTCCTCCTGGATCATTCGTGCGATTGGACGAAGATTTGTACGCGAGCTCGCCGGAGCTGTGCTTCGTGCAGATGGCTTCCGTCTTGCCTGCGTTGGAGCTTCTTGCCTTGGGATTCGAGTTGTGCGGAACGTACGCGCGCAACTGCGATGGGCGCACGCGGTACGGGAGGCCCATGCTTTTGACCACGGCGTCGGCCCTTGCTCGATACGTCGAATCTGCACGGGGAATTCCTGGCGCGGCTGCGGCTCGAAGAGTCCTCAAGCATTTGGTCGCCTGTTCCGCTTCGCCGCGCGAGACGGCTTTGACGTTGCTGCTTTGCCTTCCGCGAAGAATGGGCGGCTATGCGCTTTCGCATCCCGAATTGAATTATCGAATGGATGTGCCGGACGCGCGGCGAGATTGCACCGAAAAGGGATACTACTTATGCGATCTGTACTGGTCGCAAGCGAAGCTCGACGTTGAGTACGAAAGCGACGAGTACCATACCGGTCCTTCTCGGATCGCAAGGGATTCGGAACGTCGCGATGACTTGTCCCATCTGGGGGTGTCGGTGCGCACGATGACGAATCACCAGATCATGGATCTTGCTCGCTTCGACAAGGAGGCGCGTCAGCTTGCTGCTGCTTTAGGCGAGCGGGTTCGTCCGTACGATGGTTTCGCGCAAGCGTGCCGCATGCTGAGAGCCGCAGTGCTGTGAGTTGCCGTGAAGGGCTTTCGGGACGCTGCCGACTTTCGATCGGTTTTCGGACGCGTAGGGCCCATCTGTCAAAACGGACGAGTTTTGCTGGTCCTCAAACCAGGATAAAGCAAGCGGATAAGCTTCTGAACTGGGACAATGAAAATCGTGTGTTGGCGAGCAATCATAAAAAGGCGGAAAATCGCCGCAAAACTCGATCGTTTTGACAGGACTGCGCGAAATTCGACGTCGTGCGCACGGATTGCGCGATGGGGGGGGGTGTTTCTATGGTTTTGTCAATTGCTTTTTCGGGATCGGGCCGTTTGATTCGGGCATGCTCGCGCAAACCCCGGCGGCAGGGCTCTTCTTCGGCGATTCGGCCGAGGACTAGGCTCGGACGTACGGGCGGGCGTCCCGCATGACGGCGAAGATGACCTTCAGCCTCTTTCGCGCCACGGCTTTGAGGGCCTTGTTGTGCCGCATTCCCCGCGCGCGGCACGCATCGTAGTAGCGGCCGAACTCGTTGTCAGTGCCGACGAGGGAGTTGCAGGAGAAGACGAGCAGGTTCTTGAGCTCCTTGTTGCCGGTCTTCGACGACGACGCCGAGTCCAGAGAGGTGCCCGACTGCCTGTTGCTCGGGGCGAGCCCGGTAAAAGACGCCAGCTTGTCGTGGCTCGAAAACAGGCCGATGTCGACTCCGGCGACGAGCGCCGAGGCGGTCTTCGGGCCGATGCCCGGAACGGTGAGCAGCGCCCGGTACACGGCGTCGCCGGCGAGCAGCGCGTCCATGGACTCCCTGACGGATGCCGCCCTGGCGAGGTCTTCCTCTATCCGCTCGGCGAGCATCCTCACCGCCGCGTCCTCCGCGGCCGTGTGCGGCCTGCCCGACTTCGCCGAAGCCAGGGCCGCGTCCCAAAGCCCGTCGGCCGCCGCCTCGGGCGCCCCCGACTTCTTCACGGCGAAGGTGCGGTAGCCCTTCCTGCCCGCCGCGGCTATGCCGGGGGCGCCCCCGAACCTGGACAGGACGCCCACCTGCCACGCCGCCCCCAGGTCGACGGCCGCCTCGAAGGCGGGGTCGACCTCGAGCAGCGCCGAGCGCAGGCGGTTCTTCGACTGCGTGGAGCATTTCGTCAGGAAGCGCCGCTGCGATGCGAGCAGCCTTATCTCGGCGCCGCTGCCGGCGTCCTCGGCCACGGGCCGCAGGCACCACGGCATCCCGATGGCGGTGCGCGCGATGACCTCGGCGTCTATCTCGTCGGTCTTGGCGGCACCGGGGAACATGTCCCGGGCGCGCTTCATCGCCAGGCCCGGCAGGTAGGCGACCTCCATGCCCGCGGCCCTCGCGCGCTCGAGCACGAGGGCCCCGATGTTGCGCTTCTGGTCGACGACGACGAGCGCCCCTTCGCCCGCGAGCGCGAGCGTCTCGTCTATGGGGCCCTCCCTGTTCTCAAGCGCCTTGTTGAAGAGTATCTCCCCGGACGCCCGGGAGACGGCGCACGCCCGATGCGCCGCCTTGCCCACGTCGAATCCGATGCAGATTGTCCTTGCGGCCTCCATGATGCTATCCTTTCGGCATGTTGGCTGACCGCGCGGGCCGCAGCTTCGGCACCCACATTACAGAGCCGCGCCCTTTCGGGCCGGCAGGTTTCTATCAGCCTTCGCCGCGGCGCCCGTCCCCGGTGGCAACACCCCCCGGGCCTTCGCGAGAGGCAGGGACGAAGGGCCATCCGGGGCGGGTCGGCCAGCAACCCCGCAGGGTCTGCTTCATCGTAATCCGCTTGCGGATCGAGCTGGAAAAGAAAAGACCCGGCAGAGCCAGGTCTAACTGTAATGGGCGATCTCCGTGCGTCGGGTACCACGGGAACATGAAAAAGCCCGGCCAGTGTGGCCGGGCTTTCGCTTTTGCTGGATGCTGCGGCTTACACCACGCCCTGCGCCATCATGGCGTCGGCGAGCTTCTTGAAGCCGGCGATGTTCGCGCCCATGACGTAGTTGCCTTCGTGGCCGAACTCGCGCGCGGCGTCGTCGGCTGCGTGGTAGATGCTCTTCATGATGCCCTGCAGCTTGGCATCCACTTCCTCGAACGACCAGGACAGGCGCTCGGAGTTCTGCGACATCTCCAGGCCGGAGGTGGCCACGCCGCCGGCGTTGGCGGCCTTGCCGGGGCAGAAGGTCACGCCGTTGTCCAGGAAGTAATCGGTCGCGTCCATCGTGGTGGGCATGTTGGCGCCCTCGGCAACCACCTTGCAGCCGTTCGCGACCAGCTGCTGTGCATCCTCGATGAACAGCTCGTTTTGGGTCGCGCAGGGCAGCGCGATGTCCACGGGCACGCTCCACACGCCGCGGCCCTCGTGGTATTCCACGCCTTCGCGACGCTTCGCGTACTCGGAGATGCGGGCGCGCTCGACTTCCTTGATCTGCTTGACCAGGGCAACGTCGATGCCGTTGGGATCGTGGATCCAGCCGGTGGAGTCGCTGAGCGTGACTACCTTGGCGCCCAGCTGCTGGGCCTTCTGCGTGGCGTAGATGGCCACGTTGCCGGAGCCGGAGACCGACACCGTCTTGCCCTCGAAGGAGTCGCCGTGGCACTCCAGGTACTCCTGCACGAAGTAGATCAGGCCGTAGCCGGTCGCCTCGGTGCGGGCGAGCGATCCGCCGTAGGACAGGCCCTTGCCGGTAAGCACGCCTTCCCAGACGTTCTTGATGCGCTTGTACTGGCCGAACAGGTAGCCGATCTCACGTGCGCCCGTGCCGATGTCGCCAGCCGGCACGTCGGTGTCGGCGCCGATGTGGCGCTGAAGCTCGGTCATGAAGCTCTGGCAGAAGCGCATGACTTCCATGTCCGACTTGCCCTTCGGGTCGAAGTCGCAGCCGCCCTTGCCGCCGCCCATGGGAAGCGTGGTCAGGCTGTTCTTGAAGATCTGCTCGAAGCCCAGGAACTTGATGATGCCCAGGTTCACGGACGGATGCAGGCGCAGGCCGCCCTTGTAGGGCCCCAGGCAACTGTTGTACTGCACGCGGAAGCCGCGGTTGACCTGCACCTTGCCCGCGTCATCGACCCAGGGGACGCGAAACATGATCACGCGCTCGGGTTCCACGATGCGCTCGAGCAGGCCAGCGGCCTCGTACTCGGGATGCGCCTCGATGACCGGCTCGAGGGAACGCAGCACCTCGGTGACGGCCTGGATGAACTCAGGCTGGCTGGCGTCCTTCGCCTTGACCTGCTCGATAACTCGATCGACGTAACTCAATTCGGACCTCCTTTGGGAAATGCAGTACGCAATAGCATCATTATAAAGAGAGCCGACCGCGCGCAATGATTATTTAAACGATTCGAAACAAACCTGTGCGCCGAAAGGTCGCGATCGAAGCGATTCGGGACGTCCGGCTCGTTGCGAATTTCAACGATGAATTGCTCGACTGTCCCCATTGCGACCCTCTCGAAAACAATCGATGGGGTAGAATCGGGGCAAGAGATAAGGAGCGTGCATGAACGAGATCAAGTGCCCCCATTGCCAAACGGTGTTTCAGGTTGACGAGACCGGTTTCGCGGCCATCATGAAGCAGGTGCGCGACAGCGAATTCGACAAGGAAGTGCAACGGCACGAGCAGCTGCTGGCAACCGAAAAGAAGCAGGCTGTCGAGCTGGCGGTGGCGCAGGCTTTGGGAGCGGCGCAGGCGAAGGCTTCCGAGAAGGAGACCCGCATTGCCGAATTGGAGGCCAGACTGGACGCGGCGAAGCGCGAGAACGAAGCTCGGGAGCGCGTCGCGCAGGCCGAGCGCGAGCGTGCGCTTGCCGACATCGCGGCGGCGAAGGACGCTCGCATCGTCGAGCTCGAACAGCGCTTGTCCGCGCAGCAGCACGCCAGCGAAACCGAGAAGCAGCTGGCCGTGCAGCAGGCGCGCACCGAGATCGAACGCGAGCGCGATGCCCTGGCCGCCCAGGTGGCGCTCAAGGACGCCGAGCGCATCCAGGTTGAAAGCGCGCTCAAGGAGCAGCTGTCCATTGAGCTGAAGGCGAAAGACGACATCATCGCGTACAAGGAAAACGAGATCGAGCGCTATCGCGACATGAAGGCGCGCTTGTCCACCAAAATGGTGGGCGAGTCGCTTGAGCAGCATTGCGAGACCGAGTTCAACAAGATTCGCGCAACGGCGTTCCCGCGGGCGTACTTCGAGAAGGACAACGATGCATCCGGCGGCTCGAAGGGCGACTTCATCTTCCGGGAGTGCGACGAGGCGGGCAACGAGATCGTGTCCATCATGTTCGAGATGAAGAACGAATCCGACGACCCGTCCCGCCACCATCGAAACGACGAGTTCTTCAAGAAGCTCGACGCCGATCGCACGAAGAAGGGATGCGAGTACGCGGTGCTCGTGTCGCTTTTGGAGCCGGACAGCGAGCTGTACAACCAGGGAATCGTGGACGTGTCGTATCGGTACGAGAAGATGTACGTCGTTCGCCCCCAGTTCTTCCTGCCCATGATCTCCATTCTGCGCAACGCCGCGCTCAACTCGCTTGCCTACAAGGCGGAGCTGGCCGTGGTGCGCAACCAGAACATCGACATCACGAACTTCGAAGAGCAGATGGAGACGTTCAAATCGGGTTTCGCGCGCAACTACGACCTGGCCAGCCGCCGTTTTCAGACGGCTATCGACGAGATTGACAAGACCATCGCGCACCTGCAGAAAACCAAAGAGGCCCTGCTTTCCTCCGAGAACAATCTGCGCCTGGCGAACAACAAGGCGCAGGACTTGACTATCAAGCGTCTGACCAGGAACAACCCCACTATGAAAGCCGCGTTCAAAGCGCTTGAGGATGGTAGCGCCGACGTTTCCGAATAGGTGCGGCTTGCCGGTTTCCGGGCGGCGGGATGGGGTGCGCCGCCCGGTTTCGCTTTCCGGAGCCTTGCTGCCGTCGACGTTGCGCTAGCGCTCGTCCCCGCCGCGAAGCGACTCGTCCACCAGGCGCCGCAGGTTCGCCGCGAAGCGTTCGCGATCCTCGTCCTCGAACGCCGCAGGGCCCTTCGTCCTGCCGCCTTGTCGACGGACGTTCTTCTCGAGGTGGCGTATCTGCATGTCGGCGTCGATGGTCGCGCGCGAGTACACGCGCCCGCGCACGCCGATGGCCCGCGCGCTGCGGCCGAGCGCCATGGCCGCAAGGCCGATGTCCTGCGTCACCACGATATCGCCGGGCTTCAGTTCCTGCACGATGGCGAAATCGGCCGCATCGGCGCCGATGCCCACGGCAAGGGTGTCGACCCAGAATCCGTCGGTGGGCTGCCGGGGGTCGCTTCGTCGCACGTGCCGAAGCAGGTTCTGCGTTGAGTTGCCCGCGATAACGACGGGGATGTTGCGGTTTCGCGCGATGTTGACGGCCTCGGCGGTGACGGGGCAGGCGTCGGCGTCGATGTACACAGTGGGCTTCATGGACCTGCTTTCTCTTGGGTTGGTTCAGTATAGCGGCAGGCATCCCAGGTTGCGAACCCGCGCGCTTCCGCATAGGCCCGAAGCCCAAGGCGCGTGCTGCGCGGTTGTCGACCCGCTGCGCGCATCGTCGATTCGCTGTCGTGCGCAGCATGTGAAGGCGCAGCTTTTTGAGCGTCGGTTCGGTTACCGATTTGTGCTCAGTCTGTGACCTCGATGCGCCGTAGATATTCGAAGTCTATCTTGAACCCCGGTCGCATGGGGCGGCTTGGCGCGCAACGGGGCGAGAGAAGAGGCGAGCGTATGGCGAACGAGAACGGGTTTTTGCTGGAGGTCGAGCGATGGGCGCAGACGACGCCGGATGCTTTGGCCTATCGTGCAGACGACGCAACCATGACCTATGCCGAGCTGTGGACTATGTCCGATGCCGTGGCGTGCGCGCTGCGTGAGCGTTCGGGCGATCGCGAGCCGGTCGTCGTCCTGGGGCATAAGGGCCCCTTGATGATCGTCGGGTTTCTGGGCTGCTTGAAAAGCGGGCACGCCTTCGTGCCCGTCGATGTTGAGATGCCGGCGTCTCGGTTGGCCGACATCGCTTCCCAGCTGGGGGAACCGTTGCTGTTGACCGCCGTGGAGCTGCCTTGCGCGTTGCGGGAGCTGACATGCGAGGATCGCGTCGTGGATGCGCGCGAGGTTGCGCGTCTGCCGTTCGACCGTGCGAGCGTTCCCGACCGCTCCTGCTGGGTTTCCGGCGAGGAGACGCATTACCTCATCTTCACGTCCGGCTCGACCGGGCGACCCAAGGGCATCGAGGTGAGCGCGGACAACGCGGCGAACTTCATGCGGTGGCTCCGCACGTTTCCGGTGGTGTCGGACGGTGCGCGCGTGTTCCTGGACCAGCCGCCGTACTCGTTCGATCTGTCGCAGTACGAAGTGGTGGGCGCGCTGTCGACCGGCGGGTGCCTGCACGCGGTTTCGCGCGAGAAAACCGAGGATGCGCGCATGCTGTTCGAGGACCTGCGCGCCTCGGGCGTGCAGGTGTGGGTTTCCACGCCGTCGTTCGCCGATCTATGCCTGGCGGATCCTTCGTTCGACCAGGCGCTTCTTTCCGACGTTCGCATGTTTCTCTTTTGCGGGGAGACCTTGCACCATGCGACGGCCGAGGACTTGGTCCGTCGGTTTCCGCAGGCGCTCGTCGTGAACACCTACGGGCCCACCGAGTCCACCGTGGCGGTAACGTACGCCGAAATCGGTCCCGCCGAGCTTGCGGATGCGGCCCCCTTGCCAGTGGGGCGTCCTCGTCCGGGGACCGAGCTGCGCATCGTGAACCCCGAAACGGGGGCGCCGTGCGAGCCGGGGCGAAGCGGCGAGATCGTCATCGTGGGGGACACGGTGGCGAAAGGCTACTACCGCAATCCCGATAAAACCGCCGAAGCGTTCTCGTGGTCGCTGCGTTCCGACGGCCGCAAAATGCGGGCGTATCGCACGGGCGACCTGGGTCGATTGGACAAGGAGGGCGTGCTTCACTGCGAAGGGCGATTCGACGCGCTGGTGAAGGTGAACGGGTTTCGCATCGAGCTTGAGGACGTGGAAAGGAACATCGTTTCATTGCCGCAGGTGAAGCAAGCTGTCGTAGTGCCGGTGCTGCGCCGCGGGCGCGTTTCCCACCTGAAGGCATGCGTGGTGCTGGACGCTTCGGCTGCTGCGCTCGACGCCTTCGACGCTCGTCAGGAGATTCGGCGCGGTCTGGCCGAGCTCGTTCCTGCGTACATGGTGCCGCGTACCGTGAAGCTGTTCGACGAGCTGCCGCTGACCTGCAACGGCAAGCTTGATCGAAAAGCCCTGGCCGAGGCGTAACGGGTCGCGCGCATGTCGTTTTACGCCGACCCCAGCTTTTTCGTGGCGCTGGCCGCAGCGGTAGCGGGCGCGGCTTTCCTCGGCCTGCGCGAGAAGCCGCTCAAGCGCTACGGCCTGGCGGTGTCCGTAGTGCTGCTGGCGTGCTTGTTCTCGAAGGACGTCGCCGGCCTTGCGCTCGCGGCGGGGTTCGTGCTGGCGGCCGTAGCGTGCATGCGGTGGCTTTCGGCCGACCCGAAGTCGAACGCGCGCTTCTATGCGGCCGTTGTCGTCACGCTCGTGCCGCTCGTGTCCGCGAAGGCGGGCGCGGTGTTCGACCAGAATCTGCTGGGCTTCTTGGGCGTTTCCTACATTACGTTCAAGGCGCTGCAGGTGCTCTTCGAAATTCGCGACGGCCTCATCGAGCGGATGAACCTGTTCGATTACGTGTACTTCCTGCTGTTCTTCCCCGTGTTCACGTCCGGCCCCATCGACCGTTCCCGTCGTTTCGCGCAGGATGCCGACGCGGTGCGGACGCGCGACGAGTACGCGGGCCTGCTCGCGCGCGGCATCCTGCTGCTGCTCGTGGGAATGGCGTACACGTTCGTGATCGCGGTGTGGCTGCATCGCCTGTACGCACCGACCGCATGGGGCGGCGGCCCGTTTCTTGCGGAGCTGGGCGCGCAGGTGCAGACCGCGTACGTGTACGGCTTGTACCTGTTCTTCGACTTCGCAGGGTACAGCCTCATGGCGATGGGCGCTAGCTACTGCTTCGGCATTCGCACGCCGCGCAACTTCCGCGCGCCGTTCGCGTCGATCGACATCAAGGATTTTTGGAACCGGTGGAACATCACGCTCTCGTTTTGGCTGCGCGACTTCGTGTTCATGCGGTTTTCGCGCCTGGCGCTCAAGAAGCGCTGGTTCGAAAGCCGCCTGACCACGGCGTGCTGGGGCTTCGTGCTCGACATGGTGCTTATGGGCGCTTGGCACGGCCTGACGCCGAACTACCTTTTGTACGGCTTGTACCACGGCTTGCTGCTGGCGGGTACGGAGGCGTTTCAGAAGAAATCGAAGTTTTACAAGCAGCATAAGAAAGAACCCTGGTTCAAGGCGCTGTCCTGGTTCGTCACGCTGCAGTTGGTGATGATCGGGTTCGCGCTGTTCTCGGGGCAGGCAACGATGCTCGTGAAAGGAGCGATCAATGGGTAGCGTCACGCACGATCAGCTTGAGGAGCGCATGCTCTGCATTTTGGAGGATATCTGCGACGATGACGAGGTGCGCGAGCGCCGAAGCGAGGATCTGTTCGCGCTCGGCCTTTTGGACTCTATGGGGGCTATCGAGCTTTTGGTGACCATCGAGGAGGAGTTCGGCGTGTCCATTGCCCCTACCGAGGTGGAGCGCGACGAGATGAACACGGTGGATTTGATCATTCGCCAAGTGGAGATCCGCCTGTAGGCGGGCGGGACCATGGCGAAAGGGGCATCGACCGGCTTTACGGGCATGGCCTTGCTGCGCGGCGTGGTTGCGGCGCTGCTCGCAGCCGTGCTGGCGGTCGCGGGGTTTTGCGCCTGGGGGCTGCCCCGGCAAACCGATCACGATCCGACACGGCTCTACGATTACGTGTATTCGGGCGTGAAGTCCGAGAGCACCGCGTTCACGCTGTCTTCGATGAGCGCGGACGGCCACCTGGCGTTCGGATCGTCGGAGTTCTACATTTCGAAGGACAAGGTCGCGCAGTGCCCGCAGGCGGTGTTTGGCGAGAACGTGACCGGAGTGGATCTGACTTTCGTCGGCGAAGCGTACGATCAAAGCCTATGGCAAGCTGTTGCGGCCGGTGCGTACGGCGACAAGGTCAAGAACAAGAAGGTCATGATCGTGGTGTCGCCGCAATGGTTCTTCAAGGGCAACGGGGCGCAGGCGAAGTTCCCCTCGAAGTTCTCGTACAGCCTGTACCGGCAGTTCGCGGACAACCCGCGTCTGTCCGAGAAAACGAAGGCCTACGTTCGATCCCGCATGGCGGCCCTTGGGGTGAACGCGGGGCAGCTTGCCGCGGCCAACAGGGACACGCCGTTCGACGCCGTGAACGATGCGGCGTATTCGCTTGCGGAGGACGCGCGCATTCGCAGCCGCTTGCCTCAGGTGATCGAGCAGGCTCCGCACAAGAGCGCTGCTCGTGCGATCGGCAACCCGACGGGCGAACCCGACTGGAGGGCCCTGCTGTCGCAGGCGGATGCATCCGGCGCCGCCGCCTGCACCACCAACCCGTACGGCATCTACGACGCCTATTGGCAGAAGAACTCCCGCTACAACGTGGAACGCGGGCAGAACTTCACGGAGGCGAATGCCGAATACGACGACCTCTCGTGCTTTTTGGACGTGTGCCGCGAAACGGGACTGGAGCCGCTTGTGGTGATTCTGCCGATGCACGGCGCCTGGTACGACCGCGAGGGAGTTGAAGCCGATGTGCGCAGCGCGTTCTACGATCGCGTGCGCGGCGCGTGCGATGCGGCGGGGGCTGCGTACGCCGACTTCTCCAGCTGCGAGTACGAGAAGTACTTTCTGTGCGATACCGTGCATCCCGGCTGGCGCGGCTGGGTGCGCATCGAGCAGGCGTTCTACGATTTCGCGAACGGGCGCGACGATGCGTTTCTGGGCGGGGCCGGCTTCGGCCGGGCCGAGGGCTTGGCTTCGGCGGGCGATGCGGGCGCCTCGCTTGCCGGCGTGACCGACGGGAGCGCATCGTGAGCCGGCTTCTTCGGTGGGCGGACGGTGTGCGCGACGCGGTGCGACGGCGTCCCGGGCTGCTGGTTGCGGCGGCCGGCGCAGCCGTGGTCGCTCTGGTCGTCCTGCTCGCCTGGTTCATCGTGTTCTCCGGCTTTTCCCAACCGGTTCAATTCGTATACGACAGTTTCTAGGAAGCCGGGTGCGATCGTGATGGCGAACGGGATGGCGATTATCGGCAGGCGTGCGGCGATTGCGGCCTTTTTGGCGCTTTCGTGCATCGGTGCAGCTGTCGGCTGCGCACCTGTCGCCGACGTGCCTGACCAGGAGCCCGATCTTGCGGCGCCCTCCGACGAGCCTGCGGATCTTGGCGTCGAAGACGGCGGCGACCTGGGGGATTTGGCCGACGAAGCGCCTCCCCAGGGGATGGAGCCCGAAGGCGGCGCGCTTGCGGTTCGGCTCGATTCCTACCTGGACGACAACGCGTCCCGCACGGGCGTGCCGGGCGTTGCCGTGGCCGTGGTGGATGCTTCGGGCGTCCGGTACCTGCGCACGCTGGGGGATTGCCCGGATGCCGAGGCGCTTTTCACGATAGGGTCGCTTAGCAAGTCGTTCACGGCTCTTGCGGTGATGCAGCTGGTGGAGGCGGGGGAGGTGGACCTCGATGCGCCGGCCTCGTTGTACGTGCCGCAGTACGGCGTGCCGTCCGAGGTCACGGTGCGATCCCTGCTCAACCAGACGAGCGGGTTCGGGTACTACGATGCGCTCGCCGATGCGCGCAAGGGCGCGTCGTTCGGGACGTTCTCGTACGCGAACGCCAACTACGATTTGCTCGGCCGCATCGTCGAAGCGGCTTCGGGGCAGGAGTACGCGGCGTACCTGCGCGATCACGTGCTTCTTCCCCTTGGGATGGACCGCTCGACGGCTGATGGCGAGATCGCGCGGGAAAAGGGCATGGCGCCTGGCCATCGCGGTTGGTTCGGCGTGCCCGTAGCCGATGGGTTCGCGCACGCGTCAAGCGACGAGGCGTGGGGAGCCGCTCCGTCGGGCTACGTGGCGGCGAGCGTTTCCGACATGGCGCGCTATCTGCGGATGTACCTCAACGGCGGGCGAAGCGACGCGGGGGAGCGCGTGATCTCGCCGCAGGGAATCGAGTCGATGTTCATGGACCGCGTTCCCGATCCCGAAGGCGACACGTACTACGGCATGGGCTGGACGTCGTTTTCCTGGGACGACGGGGAGACGGTGCTGTCCCATGACGGGCAGGTGGAGAACTACGTGGCAAGCATGTGCCTGCTGCCCGAGCGCGGTTTGGGCGTGGTGGTGCTGGGCGATGCGAGCGACCATGCGGGCGGCGACAACCTGTTCTTCGAGCTGGCGAACGGCGTGGTGGCTGCGGCGGTGGGCGCCGATCCAGACCCGGTCGACGCTTCGTGGGTGCGGGTGGCGCATGCGCGCAACGACGTGCTGTACGCCTGTGTCCTGCTGGCGAGCGCAGCGCCGCTGGGGTTGCTGCGGCGGTGGACGCGCCGCATGCGCGTGACGTACGTATCGCAGGCGTCGCCGGCGCTGCGGTTGCGCGCGAGGCGGATGCTGGTCGCGCGCGCCGTCGTCCTGCACGTCGTCGCGCCGCTTGCGGTTCTGGCGCTTCCCATCCTGCGCGGGGTGCCGTGGCGCGACGTGCTCACGTTCGCTCCCGACGTGGCTGCGGTGCTGGGGGCAAGCGCGGCGCTCCTTGCTGCGGGCGGCGCCGCCAAGCTGGCGGTAGCCGTGCGCATGGGGCGCGGGCGGGTCCGCGCCGCTGCGCCTCCGGCGAAGGAGAGCCGACCGCGCTCCCGGCGAACCTGAAGCCCCGCGGCTTCGCGGCGCGAACCGAGCGCATGCCCCGCGAACCTGAAACCCCGTAGCGCCGCTTTGCGCTACAATGGATGCTTTCGCAGCAAAGGGGGATCAAGGTTGGAAGTGCTCGTCATCATGGCCGTGGGCGTGCTCGTGGGCGCAACGGTGTTCCCCGCGCGCCTCAAAGGCGCGAACGAGAAGCTGACGCTGCTGTTCACGGCGTTGCTCATCTTCTCGATGGGGGCTTTGCTGGGAGGGCGCGACACGTTTCTGGAGGAGCTGGGCACCGTCGGGTGGGCGAGCGCCCTGTTCTGCCTGGTGCCGGTGGCTCTTTCGACCTTGGTCGTGTACGGCCTGACGAACTGGCTCATGAGCGACATAACCCGCAAAGCGGCCGGTCCGAACGTGGCCGCTGCGCAGGAGGCGCCGGCGGCGGGGGAGCCTGCCGGCAACGGCGAAGCCGTCATGATCGGCATGGCGGTGGGGGCGCTTGTGCTGGGGATAGCCTACGGGCTGGCGGGCGTGCACCTTGCGCCGCTCGACGCGCTGGCCGACCATTCCGACCTGATCCTGTACGGCCTCATGCTGTTCGTGGGCATCAGCGTGGGCGGCAGCCGCGGCCTTTTGGGCAAGCTGCGGCAGTATCACGTGCGCGTGCTCATCATTCCCTTCGGCATTGTGGTCGGATCGATCGCGGGCGGTTTGCTGTGCGCTCCCTTGACGGGGCTTTCCCTGCCGACGGGAGGCGCCATCGCGTCGGGATTGGGCTGGTACAGCTTGTCGGGCGTCATGATGACCGAGATCGCCGGCGCGCAGGTGGGCAGCATCACGTTCTTGTCGAATCTGCTGCGCGAGTTGGTGTCGTTCTTCTGCATCCCCTGGATCGCCCGGCACCTCAACTACCCTACGTGCATCGCGCCCGCCGGCGCAACGAGCGAGGATACCACGCTGCCCATGCTCATTCGCTGCACGAACGGCGAGACGGTGGTGCTCTCGGTGCTCAACGGCGTTATCTGCTCGGCGATGGTCCCGGTTCTGATAGAGGCGTTCCACCCGTTCATATAGCGGTGCGCGGGCCGCGTTGACGGCCCGCTCCCAAACATGAATCGTTTGTTCGCGCGGCGGCGGCTCGGCCGGTGCGCAACGGGGCTTTGCTATACTGCCGTTCATGGACGAATACCTCGACAAACCCATCAAGACGAATGCTGCGAACGAAGAAGGGGAAGCTGCCGATTCGGCCGGCTTTTCCGCACTCGACGACGGCGACGCCCTTGGCTTCGACAACCTGGATCAGCCGGCGGGACAGCGCTCGCGCATCGAGCGCGAGCAGCATCGCTGCGACCTCGACCAGGCGACGCGCGAATTCGGCTCCGCCGCCTCGGCCGACGGGAAGCCGACCTTGCCGGAAGGCCGGGCGGCAACGGCCAAGCTCGAACGCATCAAGCAGGAGCTCAACGCCGTGCCCGCGCTGCCGGGCGTGTACCTATGGAAAGACAAGTCCGGCCAGGTCATCTACGTAGGCAAGGCGAAGCAGCTGCGCGCGCGCATGCGCCAGTACGTGAACTTCCAGGACGAGCGCGCCAAAATACCCTTGCTGGTCGACCAGATCGACAGCTTCGACTACATCGTGGTGGAGAACGAGCACGAATCTCTCGTGCTGGAAAAGAACCTCATCAACCAGCACAGCCCGTTCTTCAACGCCGACTTCAAAGACGACAAGTCGTACCCGTTCATCGCGCTCACGAAAGGCGACGTGTTTCCCGCCATCAAGTACACGCGCGAGAAGCACAAGCCCGACACGAAGTACTTCGGCCCCTATACCGACAGCCGCGCCGCGCGCGACATGGTGGACATCGCGCGGCGCGTCGTGCCGTTGTGCGCCACATCGTGCGCCGATTGGCGTCAGCTCAAGCGCAGGCTGGAGAAGAACCCGCTCGCGCTCATGGCAAGCGACGCGCGCCCGTGCTTCGATGCGCACGTGGGCTTGGGGCCCGGCGCGTGCTGCGGCGCGGTGACGCCCGAAGAGTACCAGGTCAACGTGAAGCGCATCGGACGATTCTTGTCCGGGCAGCATCGGGAGTTCGTCGACGAGCTGACCGCCGACATGCAGGCTGCGGCCGAAGAGCTCGACTTCGAGCGCGCCGCGCGCATCAAGGCGCGCATCGACACCATCAACAGCCTGACCGACAAGCAGCATGCCGTGTCCACGCGCAACCTGGACGCCGACGTGGTGGGCATCTTCCGCGAGGAGACCATCGCCGGCGTGCACGTGTTCATGGTGCGCGAGGGCCGTATCATCAACTCGAACGAGTTCGTGCTGAACCGCGGCAAAGACGTGCCCGACGACGACCTGCTGCACATGTTCCTGCTGCGCTACTACGACGCCACCACGTCCATTCCGCATGAGATCATCGTGCGCGACGAGCCCGAGGACGAAGAGGCTATGGAAGCATGGCTCACCGAGAAGCTGGCAAGCCCCCATGGCGCGAAGGTGCGGTTCACGGCGCCGCGCAAAGGCGAGAAGCACGAGCTTGTGAGCATGGCCGAGACGAACGCGAAGCACACGCTCATGCGCTACAAAGTGCGCACCAATTACGAGGACAAGCGCATCAACGAGGCGCTTCTTCAGCTGGAAAGCGCGTTGGCCCTCGACGAGCCTCCCCTGCGCATCGAATGCTTCGACATCTCCACCATTCACGGTTCCTACACGGTGGCCTCCATGGTGGTGTTCACGAACGGCAAGCCCGACAAGAACCAGTACCGTCGCTTCAAGATCAAGACGCCGCTCGACGAGGCGAACGACTTTTTGAGCATGCAGGAGGTGATGAGCCGCCGCTACGCGCCCGAGCGCATGGCGGACGAGCGCTTCGGAAGCAAGCCGGATCTCATCATCCTCGACGGCGGCAAGCCGCAGCTGTCCGCGGCGCTCGAGATGTTCGACAAGCTGGGAATCCGCGACATTGCGTTGTGCGGCCTGGCGAAACGCGACGAAGAGCTGTTCGTTCCCTGGCAGGACACGGGCCCGGTGGTGCTGCCGAGCGGTTCCGCGTCCCTGTATTTGGTGAAACAGGTGCGCGACGAGGCCCACCGCTTCGCCATCACGTTCCACCGGGAGCTGCGCGGCAAGGGCATGACCGCCTCCATCCTCGACGACGTGACGGGCCTTGGACCCGTGCGCAAAAAGGCGCTGCTCAAGCACTTCAAATCGTTTAAGAACCTCAAAGACGCCGCCCTTGACGACATCAAAGCGGCGCGCCTTGTGCCCGAAGAGGTGGCTGAGGAGCTGTACCGCGTGCTTCAGCAGTATAATAGGGAGCGAAAGGACGTGCGCGTCGTGGGCGGCGCGCAGCAATGCGAATCCGACGCGCTTGCCAGCACGGGCGAGCGCTCCCGTACCGACGAAGGGATTGCTGATGAGCGAATCGACGGTTGATCTTGAGCACATGCCCGAGCTCGTCATCGTGAGCGGCATGAGCGGCGCCGGCCGCACCGAGGCGATGCACGTGTTCGAGGACCTGGACTACTTCTGCGTGGACAATCTGCCCTCCAGCCTGATCGGGAACCTGCTCGAGCTTACCGGCATGCCCGGCCAGCCCGACGAGCGGCGACGCCTGGCCGTGGTGTGCGACGCGCGCAACCGCGATTTCTTCGCCAGCTTGACAAGCGAGCTCAAAAAGCTCAAGGAGCGCGGGCTCGATTACCGCGTCCTGTTCCTGGACGCCGACGACGAGAAGCTGATCGCGCGGTACAAGTCCAGCCGCCGCCGTCACCCGCTTTCCGCCGACGGGGCGTCCATCGCTCAGGGCATCGTGCGCGAGCGCGACCTGCTGTTCGAGCTGCGCGAGAGCGCGCATCACGTCATCGACACCACTGACATGCTGCCGCCGCAGCTGCGCACCACCATCCGCGCTCTGTTCGCACCCGGCGAGGACCGCACGGGCCTGCAGGTCACGGTGTACTCGTTCGGGTTCAAGCACGGCGCGCCTCTTGACGCCGACCTGGTCATGGACGTGCGCTTCCTGCCGAACCCGTACTACGATCCCCAGCTGCGCCCCTTGACGGGCCTGGACGCGCCGGTGCGCGACTTCGTGCTGTACCGCCCCGAGACCGAGGAGTTCCAGAAGCGCTGGCGCGCGCTGCTCGATTGCGTGATGCCGGGCTACGTGGCCGAGGGCAAGCAGCAGCTGGCCATCGGCATCGGATGCACGGGCGGCCAGCATCGCAGCGTGGCGCTGGCGGAGGCCACGGCCGACTACCTCAAGGCGAAGGGCTACCGCGTGAGCATCGCCCATCGCGACCTCAAGCTGGCCGAAGGGGCCGACGGTTTGCTGGTGACGGATTCCGCCGCTGCGGCTCCGGTCGCCGGGCGCTAGGGCTTTGCATGGCAACGCAACCGTTCTCGCATGATCCGTCCCTGACGGCCGCTTTCGCCTCGCTGGGCACGCCGAGCGCGGCGTCCGCCGTCGACGAGCACGTGCGCGCCGTCGTGATAGGCGGCGGCACGGGCGCGCCGGTGTCCATCCGCACGCTGCTGTCGATGGGCGTCGAAACGAGCGCCGTCGTGGCGATGGCCGACGACGGCGGATCGACCGGCATCCTGCGCGAAGAGGCCGACGTCACGCCTCCCGGCGACGTGCGCAAGTGCATCGCCGCTATGGCGGCCGATCCGAGCGACCCTTTGACCAAGGCGTTCAAGTATCGGTTCTCGTTTGCGCGCAACCACACCCTGGGCAACCTCATGCTGTCGGCATTGGAGGATGCGGCAGGGTCGTTTCCCCAGGCTATCGCTATATGCGAGCGGTTGCTGCAAGCGCGGGGGCACGTGTACCCGTCAACGCTCGATCGGGTGTCGCTTGCCGCGCGCACGCGCGACGGGCGCATTTTAGAGGGTCAGGCGGTGGCGTGCCATTCGCGCACCGCGCTCGAATGCGTGCGGCTTCGCGCCGAGCGCGGCGTGGTGCCCTACGAGCCTGCGCTCGAGGCCATTCGCAACGCGGACCTCATCGTGCTGGGGCCGGGTTCCCTGTTCACGTCCATCATCCCGAACCTGCTGGTTCCCGGCGTGGTGGACGCCATACGCGCATCGAAGGGCAGCACGTTGTTCGTGTGCTCGCTCGCCGACATGCAGGGGGAGACGTGGGGCCTTGCCGCCCGCGAGCACGTGGATGCCCTCATGGATCACGGCATGCGCGGGCTGCTCGATTACGTGCTGGTGCATACGCAGGTGCCGTTGCGGCCCGATAGTCCGGCGACGGGCCTGTTCAGTGCCTTGGCCGGTGCCGAGCCGGAGCACGCTTCGACATCGGACATGGGCGATTTGGAGCTGTCGCAGCGGGTGCGTCCCGTGCGCGTCAGCTATCAGGACGTGCAGGCCATCCAGGCGCGCGGCCCGGTGGTCATCGCGCGCAACCTGGTGGATGCGTTGCGGCCTACCTGGCATGATCCGGCTGCGTTGCGGGAAGCGTTTTCGGGGGTGTTGCGCCTATGTCGTTCACGGCGGAAGTAAAAGACGAGCTGGCTCGCGTTCCACCCACCTGCTCGCATTGCGAGAAGGCGACGCTGGCGGCGCTCGTGCGCATCGAGGGCACGCTGTTCTTCAGCGGGCAGGGCAAGTACCGCATCGAGATCGCGACGGACGTCCCGTCCGTCGCGCGCCTGGTCATCAAGCTGCTGCACGAGCTGTACCACCTGGAGACGAACCTCACGGTGCGCCGCAGCGTGCTGCACAAGACGCCGAACTACCTTATCGAGGTGCCTTCCCAGGCGCGCTTGGCGGAATCGCTCGTCGACATGGGCGTGCTTTCCGCCGAGGGCGGCCTGATGATGGGGCTCACCTCGGATCTGGTGGCGAAGGAATGCTGTACTGCGGCTTATTTGCGCGGTGCGTTTTTGGGAAGCGGGTTCGTCTCGGATCCGCGCGGCGACTTCCATTTCGAGATCACGGTCGAAAACGAGGACTTGGCCGACAGCCTGGTGAGCCTGCTGGAGCGCAAGGGCATCAACGCGCGCGTCATGCAGCGGCGCAGCTCGTACATGGTCTACCTTAAAAGCGGCGCGGCCATCCTGGAGTTTCTGGCCTTCGCGGGAGCTCATCAAAGCGCGCTCGCCATGGAGAACGCGCGCGTCATCAAGAGCGTGCGCAACGACGTGAACCGGCAGACCAACGCCGAGATAGCGAATCAGGCCAAAGCGGCCAACGCTTCCGTTGACCAGCTGTACGCGATCCGCATGGTGCTGGAGGCGCACGGCATGGAGAACCTGCCGCCGGCGTTGCAGGAGTTCATCAAGCTGCGGGTCAGGTATCCCGACGCCACCCTCAAAGAGTTGGGGGAGCGAGCGAACCCTCCGCTGTCCAAAAGCGCCGTTTACCACCGCGTTCGCCGGATCGAGCAGATGGCGAAAGAGGTGCGCGGGTAGAATGGCGAGTGCTTGTGTTGTATTATCGGTTCGTGCCGTAAACGAGAAACTGAGTATCTTTATGAAAGGGGATACGCATGGCAATCAAAGTAGGCATTAACGGATTCGGCCGCATCGGCCGCCTGGCGTTCCGCGCGATGGCGAACGATCCCGAGATCGAGGTCGTGGCGGTTAACGACCTTGGCGATATTCCGACGATGGCCCACCTGCTCAAGTACGATTCCATCCACGGTCGTGCCTTCGACGCCGTCGAGGTTACCGAGGACGGCTTCGTGGCCGACGGCCATGCGGTCAAGGTGCTCTCGGAGCGCGAGCCCGCCAACCTGCCTTGGGGCGAGCTGGGCGTCGACGTGGTCGTCGAGTCCACGGGCTTCTTCACGGACGGCATGAAGGCCAAGGCGCACCTTGACGCCGGCGCCAAGAAGGTCGTCATCTCCGCGCCCGCCAAGAACGAGGACATCACCATCGTCATGGGCGTGAACGACGATCAGTACAACAAAGACGAGCATCACATCATCTCCAACGCTTCGTGCACCACGAACTGCCTGGCCCCCTTCGCGAAGGTGCTGCTGGACACGTTCGGCATCAAGCGCGGCTACATGAACACGATCCATTCCTACACCAACGACCAGAAGATCCTCGACCTTCCCCACAAGGATCTGCGCCGCGCTCGCGCCGCAGCCGTGTCGATGATCCCCACCACCACGGGCGCTGCCCGCGCGGTTTCGCTCGTGCTGCCCGAGCTCAAGGGCAAGCTGGACGGCTTCGCTACGCGCGTTCCCACGCCGGACGGATCGATGGTCGACCTGACGGTCGAGCTTGAGCGCGACGCCACCATCGAGGAGATCAACGCGGCCATGAAGGCTGCCGCCGAAGGCCCGATGAAGGGCGTGCTGGAATACACCGAGGACCCCATCGTGTCCATCGACATCGTGGGCAACCCGCACTCCTCCATCTTCGACAGCAAGCTGACCATGGTGATGGGCGGCGAAGGCAACTTCGTCAAGTGCATCAGCTGGTACGACAACGAGTGGGGCTACTCCAACCGCGTCAAGGACCTGGTGAAGATCCTGCTGTAGAGAAATGCTCGCTCCGTCGGCCTGACGGCCGGCGGAACCGCTCGACGCTGCGGGGCGCTGGGGCACCCGATCTTCGCACGATGCCGCGGGCTCGCGTACCCAAGTACGCTTCGCCCGCGTCCTCCCGCGAATCTCGGGCACCGCAGCGCCCCTCGCTGTTTTACTGCGCCAACCTGTCCGGTTGTTTTCGCGCTTCGCGCGAATCGAGGAAAAGGAGCACGCTATGAGGGTGCTGGGAATGGGCGCTCCGGAGCTGCTGCTGCTGACGGTTCCGTTCCTGCTTGCGGCAGGAGTTGCCATCTTCGCGATCGTCATGGCGGTGCGGCTTGTGAGGGCTGCCGAGCGAACGGCGGCGGCGACCGAGGCAATCGCCAGCGAAATGGCGCGCCGGAACGCGACGCCGGGCAACGGAAATCAATAGGTATCATTAGTCTGTGGAAGAGGGTTGTATGGCTGACATCAAGACCATCGACGAGCTGGACGCGGCGGGGAAGCGCGCGCTCGTGCGCGTCGATTTCAACGTGCCGGTGAAAGACGGCGTCGTTACCGACGACACGCGCATCCGCGCGGCGCTGCCCACGATCGAGAAGCTTGTCGCGCAAGGCGCGCGCGTCGTTCTCATGAGCCATCTGGGCCGTCCGTCGGGCGAGGGCTTCGAAGAGTCGTTCACGCTGCGCCCGGCCGCCCAGAAGCTTTCCGAGCTCATGGGCAAGCCCGTGGTGTTCGCCACCGATACCGTAGGCGCGGACGCGCAGGCCAAGGCGGCCTCCCTGCGCGACGGCGACGTGCTGGTGGTGGAGAATCTGCGCTTCGACAAGCGCGAGAAGAAGAACGACCCCGCATTCTGCGAAGAGCTGGCAAAGCTCGGCGACGTGTACGTGAACGACGCGTTCGGCACCGCGCATCGCGCGCACGCTTCCACGGCGGGCGTCGCGGCGCTGCTCCCCGCGTACGCGGGCTACCTCATGCAGCGCGAGGTGGCCACGCTCACCGGCATGCTCGAGGAGCCGAAGCGCCCGTTCGTGGCCATCCTGGGCGGCTCGAAGGTGTCCGACAAGATCAAGGTCATCGACGCGCTCATGGACAAGTGCGACACGCTCGTCATCGGCGGCGGCATGTGCTTCACGTTCCTGTTGGCGCAGGGCAAGCAGGTGGGTTCGTCGCTCAAGGAAGAGGATTGGATCGAGCGCGCGGCGGCCATGATCGCCAAAGCGGACGAGCGCGGCGTGAAGCTGCTGCTTCCCGTTGACGTGGTGTGTGCCGACCGCTTCGCCGAAGATGCCGAAACGCTCACGGTTTCGGTGGACGATATTCCCGATGCTATGATGGGCCTCGATATCGGACCTGAAACCGCGAAGCTGTACGCCCAGGCCGTGGCCGAGGCGGGCACCGTGTTCTGGAACGGCCCCATGGGCGTGTTCGAGATGGCGGCGTTCGAGGCCGGCACGAAGGCCGTGGCGCAGGCGGTGGCCGACAATGCGGAAGCCGACACCGTCATCGGCGGCGGCGACAGCGTTGCCGCGGTCAACAAGTTCGATCTGGCGGCGCAGATGACCTTCATCTCCACCGGCGGCGGCGCGTCCATGGAGCTTGTCCAGGGCGAGAAGCTCCCCGGCGTCGAGGCATTGCGCTAGCTGGCCGCATCCATCGCGTTTCCTCTATCTGAAAGGATGGTACGTATGAAGCGAACCCCTCTTATGGCGGGCAACTGGAAGATGAACAACACGATCGGCGAGGCCGTCGTGCTCACGCAGGAGATTTCCAACCAGTACGACAAGGGCATCTGGGGCGAGGACGTCGACATCCTCATCTGCCCGCCCTTCATCGACCTCAAGCCGGCGAAGACGGTTCTCGATTTCGACAAGGCGAAGGTTGCCGTGGGCGCCCAGAACGTGTATTGGGAGCCCAAGGGCGCCTATACCGGCGAGATCTCGGTGCCGATGATCAAGGAGATCGGCTGCGCGTGCTCCATCGTGGGCCACTCCGAGCGTCGCGAGCTGTTCGGCGAATCGAACGAGGACGTCAACCGGAAGGTCAAGGCTCTCGTCGAAGCCGGGCTGTACGCCATCGTGTGCGTGGGCGAGTCGCTTGCCGTGCGCGACGAGGGGGCGACGGAGGAGTACGTTTGCGCCCAGGTGCGCGCTGCGTTCGCGGGCGTTGACGTGCGCGATGCCGCAACGTGCGTCGTGGCGTACGAGCCCATCTGGGCCATCGGCACGGGCCGCACGGCTACGCCCGAACAGGCGCAGGCCGTATGCGCGGCCATCCGTTCGACGCTCGCCGACCTGTACGGCGAGGACGTCGCGCAGCAGATGCGCGTGCTGTACGGCGGCTCCATGAACGTCGGGAACGTGGACGATCTGCTGGCCCAGCCCGACATCGACGGCGGCCTGGTGGGCGGTGCCAGCTTGGAGGCGTCGTCGTTCGTCCAGCTGATCAAGGCGTGCCTGCGATGAGGCCCGCCAACACGACCTTGCCGGCTTGCCTTATCATCATGGACGGGTTCGGCTTGGCCGAGCCCGGTCCCGGCAACGCCATTTCGCTGGCGAGCACGCCGTGTTTGGACGACGTGTTCGCGCATCGTCCTTGGACGAAGCTCGAAGCGTCGGGCGAGGCCGTGGGCTTGCCCGACGGCCAGATGGGCAACTCCGAAGTGGGACACCTCAACATAGGCGCCGGCCGCGTGGTGTTCCAGGAGCTTACGCGCATCAACCGCGCGTGCGCGGACGGGTCGCTGGCGGCCAATCCGGTGCTCAACGACGCGTTCGCCGCGGCGTCGGCGCCGGGCGCGGCCCTGCACCTCATGGGCCTGCTGTCCGACGGCGGCGTCCATTCCTCCAACGAGCACCTGTACGCCCTTATGCGCGCGGCCAAGGCGGCGGGCGTTGGAAACGTTGTCGTGCATTGCTTCATGGACGGGCGCGACGTGCCGCCCAAGAGCGGTTCGGGCTTCGTGGAGCAGCTGGAAGCAGTGGCGGCGGAGCTTTCCGACGATGCGTGCGATGTGCGGATCGGCAGCATTTCCGGGCGCTATTTCGCGATGGACCGCGACAACCGATGGGAGCGCGTCGAGCGTGCGTGGCGCGCCATCGTGGAGGCCGAACCTTGCGTCGATCGCACGCCGGCCCAGGTCATGGCCGACTCTTACGCCGCCGACGTCACCGATGAGTTCGTGGAGCCCGTGGCGCTTTCGGATCGCGGCGTGTGCGACGGCGATGCGGTGGTGTTCTTCAACTTCCGTCCCGACCGCGCGCGCGAGCTGACTCGGTCCCTGGTGGATGCTTCGTTCGACGGCTTTGAGCGCAGCCGGGTTCCGCAGGTTTCGTTCGTCTGCCTGACCGAGTACGACCCCGAGATCGCCGCTCCCGTGGCGTACGCGAAGGAGTTTCCCGAAGACGTGCTGGCGGACGTGCTGGCAGCCGCCGGCCTTCGTCAGTACCATATCGCCGAAACCGAGAAGTACGCGCACGTGACGTTCTTCCTCAACGGCGGCCGCGAAGAGCCGAAGGCGGGGGAGGAGCGCGCGCTCATTCCCAGCCCCAAGGTGGCTACGTACGACCTGAAGCCCGAAATGAGCGAGCCCGGCGTGGCGTCCACGCTGGCTGCCGCCATCGATGCCGGCGAGGCCGACGTGTACATCGTGAACTTCGCCAACCCGGACATGGTGGGGCATACGGGCGTCATCCCCGCCGCCGTAGCCGCCGTGGAAGCGGTGGACGCGGGCGTGGGGCAGGTGCTCGCCGCCGTCGAGCGGGCGGGCGGCATCGCCTTGATCACGGCTGACCACGGAAACGCCGACAAGATGCTCGCTGAAGACGGAAGCCCGTTCACGGCCCATACCACGGCGCTCGTGCCGCTGGCGTTCGTGGACTTCGCGGGAACCGGGCGCACGCTCGACGGATCCCCGGGCGCGCTCTGTGACATCGCGCCCACGCTGCTGGAGCTGATTGGGCTGCCGGCCCCTGAAGCCATGACGGGAAGAAGCCTGCTGGCGTAGCTTCGCGATAGCGGGAGCCGACGTGGACGGGCGCAGGTCGGCCGGGTCGGCTCCCGCCTCGGTGGCGAAACGCGCTGCTGCTTGCCCTTGGCGGCGCGTTTCGCTATACTAGGCAACTTGCATACCGTTTGATTCCGAACGAAAGAAGAGACGAACCTTGAACCCGCTTCTCATCATCGTGATCGCCCTGCTCGTTCTGTCGGGCATCGGCCTCATCATTTTCATCTTGCTGCATTCCGGCAAGGGCACGGGCATCTCCGACATGATCGCCAGCTCCGTGTACTCCACGCAGACCGGCACGAGCATCGTCGAGAAGAACCTCGACCGCATTACCATCGTCTTGGCGGCGGTGTTCCTGCTGTCGCTTATCGTGCTCATGATCATCTACCCGCACGGCACGATCGCGGGGAGGTAGCACGCTGCGCCGGCCGTGGTCGGCGTGCGTGGTTTCAGCGGGAACGAAGCAGTATGAACGGGCGCCGTAACAGGCGCCTTTTCGCGTTGCAGGCGCTCTTCGGGGATCGATTGCGCAATGCGGGTCTTCGCGCCGTGCGAGGCGGACGTCCCCGGCGCATGTGCGTCGGGGAGGGGGATCCGCCTTCTTTTTCGGCCGTTGCGGCAAGGGGTGAAAATTCGTCAAAATTTCCCCTTCACAACGCGAAGAGGTTCGGGTAGAATAACCACCGTTGCTTTTCGCAACAAGTCGGAGTGGTGGAACGGCAGACACGCTAGCTTGAGGTGCTAGTGCCCGTATAGGGTGTGCGGGTTCAAATCCCGCCTCCGACACCAGTAAAGCTAGAAGGAGAGTCCGAGTGGCTCTCCTTTTTTGCATTTGCGCGCATCCTTTGAAAGGGGACGAACCATGGCCCGATCATTGACGACGAAAAGCCCCGTGTCCGATCGCATGCGCTCCATCAGGCGCGTTCTGTGGGGCATCCTGTTCTTGAACCTTGCCGTGGCCGCGGCGAAGTACCTGTACGGAACGTACAGCGGGTCGGCCTCCATGCAGGCTGACGGCATCCATTCGGTATTCGACTCGGCGGGCAACGTGGTGGGCCTGGTGGGCATCGCCCTTGCCGCGCGCCCGGCCGACGAGGGGCATCCCTACGGTCATGCCAAGTTCGAAACGTACGCCAGCCTGGTGATCGGCGTTCTGCTCTTGCTCGCGGCGTTCGAGGTGGGAAGCTCTGCGGTGGGGAAGCTGGCTACGCAAACGTACACCGCCGAGGTGGGCCCGCTGTCCTTCGCGGTCATGATCGGCACGCTGGCCGTGAACCTGGGCGTGACCGTGTACGAGCGCAAGCAGGGAAAGCTGCTGAAAAGCGAGATCCTGGCTGCTGACGCGAGCCATACCTTGTCCGACGCGCTGGTTTCCATCGGGGTCATCATCGGGTTGGCCCTGGTTTCCCTGGGCTTTCCCATGGCCGACCCCATTATGGCGCTCATCGTGACCGTGGCCATCCTGGCAACCGCCTACGACGTGTTCAAGCATGCGCTGGCAACCTTGTCGGACCATGCGCGCATCCCGGAAGAGGACGTGCGCAAGGCCGCTTTGGCGGTTTCCGGGGTGCAGGACGCCCACCGCGTGCGCACGCGCGGCACGGAGGGGGAGATTTACGTGGACCTGCACGTGCTTGTTGCGCCCGAGATGACCGTTGCGGCCGCGCACGACCTAGCCGACGAGGTGGAGCGGGCTGTGCGCCGACGGTTCGAAAACGTGGTGGACGTGCTCGTGCATGTGGAGCCCGACGACGGGCATAGCGAATGAGCGGGGGATTCTCGGCCGTGAGAGCCGTGTTCTTCGACGTGGGAAGCACGCTTTTGTACCCGAGCCCTTCGGTTGCGGAGGCGTTTGCGCGGGTGGCTCAGGAGCGCGGCCACGCTTTGACCGTGCGGGACGTGGAGCCTCACATGCCGGCAATGGATGCCTACTACGAGGCCGAATACCTGCGCGACGGCGATTTCTGGTGTTCCCATGAGGGCTCGGTTGCCATCTGGATGGACCAGTATCGCTACGTGTGCCACTTGACGGGCATTTCCCATGATGCCGAGGGCATGGCGCAGTCGGTGCACGAAGCGTACCGCAAGGGGGATCATTGGGCGCTGTATCCCGACGTCATGGACTGCTTGAGGGCGCTCAAGAAGCGGGGGCTGGCGCTGGCGGTGGTGTCGAACTGGGATGCGGGCTTGGAGGGGCTTCTGCGCGATCTGAGGCTGCTTCCGTACTTCGATGCCGTGGTGTCTTCGGCGGTGGTGGGATATCGCAAGCCCGATCCGGTCATATTCGATCTTGCGTGCGAGCAGCTGGGCGTGTGCGCGGACGCGGTGGTGCATGTGGGCGATCGTCCCGATGCGGACGGCGACGGTGCGTGCGCGGCCGGTATTCGCCCGATCATCATCGACCGGCACGATACCGAGTCCGACAGCGGTTACGAACGTGTTAGAATGCTGACTGACATTGACAAACTACTAACTTGAACGGGCTGAATGTGCGGCTCGGTTCGAATGCTCGATCGGGTGCGAAGCCAGGTGCGAAAAAAGTTGGAAACTTTTTTGAAAAAGTTCTTTGACATGTCGGCGAGTTCTGGTAGACTATTTGCTCGCTGGCACGGAAGAGATTCCAACGCCGAGTTTTCATGGGCGATTAGCTCAGGGGGAGAGCACTACCTTGACACGGTAGGGGTCACAAGTTCAAATCTTGTATCGCCCACCATGAAATGCAGAAAGCACTTGCGCAGGTCGCAGGTGCTTTTTTATTTGCCCTGCCCCGTTAGCGGCGCGTCCGGGAGGTGAACCCCCTTCGCCTCCCGGACGCGGACGATTTGCACGAACTGCATGCGGGGAAAGGCCGTCAAACCGCCAAACTGCGCATTAACCCTGTTAAGGGGGCTGGAATGTGCAATTTGAACGACATGGTCGCCCTGACCCCTACCCTGAGGGGCGAATCCGCTCCTGGTTTTCACGCGACGGCGCATCGATGCAGGTCGAAAGCCGTGAAAACGAGAATCCCTCTCCCGCCGGACGAAAATGCCCCTTACGGTAGGGGTCGATCCCCTGAAAAAAGCGAGGGGAGGTGAGCGCGGTGGCGCACGGAGAGGGAACCGTCAAGCTGATCAGCGATCCCGGGAAGCCCGAAAGGTACGAGGTGAGCGTGTCCCTCGGCTGGGACCCCGAGAAGGGCGGTTCCGAAGCGCGCCGGCGGAAGCTCGACTTCTCTATCGCAGGTCCCGATTCGCGCCCAGCTGTTGAATTCCCGGCGCCCGCCTTCGGTAGTGGTTTGCGACCTTGCCCATCCGGTACGAACCGACCGGCGCCGGCCTTGTGTCAAAAAAGTTGAGTTTTGCGGCGATTTTCCGCCTTGCCGAAGTGATGCGACGAAAGGTGTTTTTCATCATGCCTGGTCAGAGACTTACTGCCTGTGATTATCCTTGCTTAAGGACCAGCAAAACTCGTCCGTTTTGACAGAAGGTCCGGGCGAGTGCGCGGCTGTCCGCAAGCGTCCTCGGTGGCTTGCGTGGCGGCGGCAGCTTTGATGAGACGGCGGCTCGATGGCTTCAGAGCGTAGCGCCTTCGCGCGATCGCCTTATGTACCAGCCGTTTTCTAAGAATTTTCAAAAAAGTTGAAATTGGGGCTTGCGCGACTAGGGGAGTTCACGTAATATATTTCCTCGCCGATGCGGACGTGGCTCAGCTGGTAGAGCACGACCTTGCCAAGGTCGGGGTCGCGGGTTCGAACCCCGTCGTCCGCTCCATCGTCAGTGCAAGGCCGGCCAGGCCGAAAAGTTTTGGCCGGCCTTTTAATGACGGAAGGCTAAGATGGCGACGTGGCCAAGTGGTAAGGCAGAGGCCTGCAAAGCCTTCACCCCCGGTTCGAATCCGGGCGTCGCCTCCATCGTTTGAAAGAGCGGTGGAGTTGAAAAAGCAATACGCTAACATGCGGACGTGGCTCAGCTGGTAGAGCACGACCTTGCCAAGGTCGGGGTCGCGGGTTCGAACCCCGTCGTCCGCTCCATTACATGCAAAGCCCGGTGAAGTGATTCGCCGGGCTTTTTTCATGCAGCCCGCACGCTGCCATCTCGCCCCATCTCGCCCTATCTCGATCTACGCGCCGCCGCCGTTTGCCGGCTTGGCATTGCGCGAGCGTCGCTCTTTCGCTATCCTACGTTCTCAGACTACGCAAGCGCGTACGAAGGGGCGCACCACCTCGGGTGCGGTTCTCTTCGTGTGCGCTTTTTTGCGTCTTGGACTGATGACGACCGGAAAAAGAAAGGGGAGCGAATGGCGCAAGTGAACGGTGTGCAGCGACAAGACGTCGACGGCATGTCGCTTGCCGACGTCTTGTTGCTCGACGGGTTCGACGCATGGCGGGTTGCCTGCGAGCTGAACGAGGCCATCGTGTCGCCCGATGCGTACGCGACGGCTATCCTCGGGCCCGATGACGCGCTCGAAGTGGTGCGGTTCGTCGGGGGCGGCTGATGGACGCGCGGCAAACGGGAGAGGACGCGCTGGCGGCGCGTATCGGCTCGGATGCGCGCGAGCGGCTTCGGCAGGCGCGCGTGGGCGTTGCGGGCCTTGGCGGCCTGGGATCGAACATCGCGGTCATGCTGGCGCGATCGGGCGTCGGCGCGCTTCATCTGGTCGATTTCGACGTGGTGGACGAAAGCAACCTGAACAGGCAGCATTACTTTCGCGAGCACCTGGGCCATCCGAAGACCGAAGCGCTTGCCGAGCAGCTTGCGCGCATCGATCCGCGCATCGGGGTCGATATCGATTGCGTGCGGGTCGACGCGGCGAACGCTGCGCGGCTGTTCGAGCGCGAGCGCATCGTGTGCGAAGCGTTCGACGTCGCGGAGTGCAAGGCGGCCCTGGTGAACGCCCTGCTCGGCGAAACGACGGACACGATCGTGGTGGCGGGAAGCGGCATGGCGGGCGCGGACCCGGCTGATCGGATGGTCACGCGGCGGGCGGGCAGAAGGCTGTATGTCTGCGGGGACGGCTCGTCCGACGTCGCCGATGCGGCGCTGTACGCGCCGCGCGTGGCCTTGTGCGCCGCACAGCAGGCTTTGGTGGTCGTACGCTTGGCGTTGGGGCTTGAGGAATAGTCGAAGAAATAAAGAAACAAGAAATGTGCGCTGCGCCAAGCTGCGGGCTTCGGCGCGGTTGGGAAGGAAACATCTATGGGGTACGAACCTGATGCATGGTCGCTTGGAGGGCGCACGTTCACGTCGCGCTTCATTTTGGGATCGGGGAAGTTCAACCTCGATCTGGTGGAGGCTGCGGTGCGCGACGCCGGCGCCCAGATGGTGACGCTGGCGGTCCGTCGCGCCAACACGGGACAGGAAGACAACATCCTGGACGCCATTCCGGAAGGGGTGACGCTGCTGCCGAACACGTCGGGCGCGCGCACGGCTGAGGAAGCCGTGCGCATCGCTCGCCTGGCGCGCGCCATGGGCTGCGGGGACTTCGTCAAGGTCGAGGTCATCCGCGATGCGGCGTACCTCATGCCCGACAATGCCGAAACGGTGCGCGCTACGGAGCTTTTGGCGAACGAGGGCTTCGTCGTGCTTCCCTACATGTTCCCCGACCTTACCACGGCGCGCGACCTGGTGAGCGCCGGCGCGGCTGCGGTGATGCCGCTGGGCGCGCCCATCGGGTCGAACAAGGGGCTTGCCGCGCGCGACTTCATCAAGATCATCATCGACGAAGTGGACGTGCCCGTTATCGTGGACGCCGGCATCGGGCGCCCTTCGCAGGCGTGCGAGGCCATGGAGCTGGGGGCGGCCGCCGTCATGGCGAACACGGCTGTGGCAACCGCCGGCGACGTCGCGCTCATGGCCGCTGCGTTCAAGCATGCGATCGAGGCGGGTCGGGCGGCGTACCGCGCGGGTTTCGGGCGCGTGCTCGAGCGTGCCGAGGCCTCGTCGCCTTTGACCGGGTTCCTGGCGGATTAGGGGGCGCCGTGCAAGACGAACAACGCTTGAACGCGCCCGCATGGGGCGAACCTGGTTGGAAGGCCCCTGGCTTTTCGCGCGCGCAGGCGGCCGATCCGTCGGACGTTGCGCGCGATTGCGGCATCGACCCGCTTTCGTACCTTCCCGACATGGATGCGCTTGACTCCCCGGTCATCTCAGAAGTGCTCGAGCGGGCGTCCGCCTTCGATTTCGCATCCGTGACCGCCGCTGACGTCCGCCGCGCCTTGGCGACCGAGCGGCTTTCCCCTGAAGACTTCGGGGCGCTGCTTTCTCCGGCAGCCGAGCCGTTTTTGGAGAAGATGGCCGCCGCCGCCCAACGCGTCCGCCGTCGCTGGTTCGGCAGCACGGCGTACCTGTTCACCCCGCTGTATCTGGCGAACTATTGCAACAACCACTGCGTGTACTGCGGGTTCAATCGCAAAAACGACATCTGCCGCGCCCAGCTCGACCAGCGCGGCATCGTGCGCGAGCTTGACGCTATCGCCGAAACCGGCTTGGAGGACGTCCTGCTGCTCACGGGGGAGGATCGCGAACGCACCGACCCCGCCTACATCGCCGAAGCGTGCCGGCTTGCGTCGGAGCGCTTCCGCACGGTGGGCGTGGAGGTGTATCCGCTGAACGAGGACGAGTACGCGCTGCTGCATCGAAGCGGCGCGGACTACGTGACCGTGTTCCAGGAAACCTACGATCCCGCTCTGTACGGCAAGCTGCACCGAGCCGGCCGCAAGCGCGTGTTCCCGTACCGCGCGAACGCCCAGGAGCGCGCGCTGCGCGCGGGCATGCGGGGCGTGGCCTTCGGCGCGCTTCTGGGATTGGGCGATGCGCGGCGCGACGCGTTCGCGTGCGGGATGCACGCATGGCTTCTGCAACGCGCGTACCCGGCGGCGGAGCTCTCGCTTTCCTGTCCGCGTTTGCGGCCTATCGCGGGCAACGAGAGCTTGGGCTCGCGCGGCGTGGGCGAGCGCAGGCTTTTGCAGGTCATGTGCGCGTACCGCCTGTTCCTGCCCCAGGCGGGCATAACCATATCGTCGCGCGAGCGGCAGGGGTTCCGCGATCGGGTCATGGGCATTGCGGCAACGAAGATATCCGCCGGCGTGTCGACGGGCGTCGGCGAGCACGCCGCTGCCGAAGACGAGCATGCTGCGTCGGCGGGCGACGATCAGTTCGAGATAGCGGACGACCGCGACGTGAAGACCGTTTCGGCGGCTCTGCGCGCGCACGGCTTGGAGCCGGTTGCGAACGATTACGTGCGGGTGTGAGATGCGGCCTTCCATCGAGCTTGCGGACGTTCTTGCCAGCGGGGCTTTCGTGCGGGCGTTCGTCACGGACAGGCGCTCGTGCGCCCGGCCTCTCGCAGATCACGTGGCGTTGCTGAAGGGCTGCGTCGATCTGGTCATTCTGCGCGAGAAAGACCTGGGCGCGAAAGAGTACGAAGCGCTCGCGCAAGACGTGTCCGCGGCATGCGCCCGCGCCGGAATGGCGTTTGCGGCCCATACGCAGGTCGACGTCGCGCGTCGCATGGGCTGTTCGGCCGTCCATCTGCCGCTGCCGCTTCTGCGCGAGCAAGGCCGCCCCGCAGGCTTTTCGTGCGTGGGGACCAACGTGCATGCGGTGGCGGAAGTGAGCGAAGCCGAAGCGCTCGGCGCCGACCTGCTGATAGCAAGTCCCGTGTTCGCTCCTTCGTGCAAGCCGGGCGCGCCGTTCGGCGGCGCTTCGTTTCTGCGGGACGTGGTCGAGCGGGCCCGGATCCCGGTACTGGCGCTCGGGGGCATAACGGATGAAAGCGAGCAGGTCGTACGCGCCTGCGGGGCGGCGGGCGCATGCCGTATGGCCGACTACGCTCGTCGCTGACGAGTCGGGCGCATCCGACGGGAGCGTCCGTGCAATTCCCGGCAAAGTAGGGGATAATGAAACGCTGAATGTAACGTTTGCGTGCAGGGTGGACGGGGGATGCGCGTGGGGGCATCGAATTTCAGCGAATGCGAGCTGGCGGGCACGTGCGCGGAGTACGCGCGCCTGGTCGAGGACATCAAGCGTTCGTACGGCTTCGATTTCGTTTCGCTGGGCTTGACGGCGTTCATCGGCGCGCCCCTGAAATGGGTGTACAGCGCCGGTGCGACAGGCGAGCGTCATCGGCGCATCGTGCTGGCGCCCGGCCACGGCATAGGCGGCATCACCATCAAAGCGGGCAAGCCCATGATGTTCACGGACATCGACGAGGAGATCGATCCGCGCGAGTACTCGTCGTACCCGATCGTGTTCGCCGAGGACCTGCGCAGCTTTTGCGCGCTTCCCCTGACCAGAAAGGGGCGCGTGGTCGCCGTGCTGCTGACGGCGTTTCGCTCGGTGAGCGACCATCATCAAGAGGTGTACCGAGACTTGATCCTGAATCTGGACGGCTCCCTTCTTGGGATGGACGTGGTCTCGACCGATTTCATGGACTTCGAGAGCATTGCGGCGGAGAAGCGCGTCGACACGCAGCACAACCCTATTTTCGTGCGCTCGGACCTGTCGCGCGTGATCGCGGCGCAGGAGGACGAGCGAAAGCGCATATCGCGCGAGCTGCACGACGGCATCGCCCAGGAGCTGCTGACCGTCTCGTTTTCGCTCAAGCTGCTGGAAGGGCACGTCGACCAGGCGGGCGCGGAAGTGCTGGCGTCAGCCAACAACAACATCGGGCGCATTTTGGACGAGCTGCACAACATATCGGTCGAGTTGCGCCCTTCAACCCTTGATCATCTGGGGTTCATGGCGGCGCTGCACTCCCAAGCGTCGGTGTACGAGAAAACGTACGGCACCGAGATCGTGTTCGAGGGGTCGTTGTCGCGCAGCCGGTTCGATCAAGCGCTCGAGACGCAGGCGTACCGTATCTGCCAAGAGGCCATACTCAACGCCTGCAAGTATTCCGAGGCCGATAAGATATACGTGACGTTGGAAGATTCCGACGGATGGCTGCATGTGTCCGTCATCGACCACGGCTGCGGCTTCGATACCGAACGGCCCGTGATCAAGGGGAGCGGCTGCGGACTTTCCGGCATGCGGGAGCGTGCGAGCATCATCGGCGCGATGCTGACCATGGAGTCGGGTCCGAACGGCACGAAGGTCACGCTCGTTTCGCCGATGAACATTGTCGAGGGCAAGGAGGTGGACGCATGATACGTATCATGCTTGCGGATGATCACGAGGTGGTGCGCGCCGGGTTCAAGATGATCCTGGAGCAAGACCCCGACCTCAAGGTAGTGGCGGAAGCGGCGGACGGCGCGCAAGCGTACGCCATCGTCGCGCGCGAAAAGCCCGACATCCTGCTCATGGACATCTCGATGCCTCCGGGGCAAAGCGGGCTGGTTGCGTGCGAGAAGATCACGAAGGATTTTCCGTGCACCAAGGTGATCATCTTGACGATGTTCGCCGAGCCGGAGTACCTGTTCTACACCTTGCGCGGCGGCGCGGCAGGCTACGTGCTGAAGAACTCAAGCTCCGAAGAACTGCTTGCGGCGGTGCATGCCGTGGCTGAAGGGGGCAGCTACATTCATCCGAAGATGGCGGCGCTTCTTACGAAACAGCTGGTCAAAGGTGGAGAGGAAGAAGATCGATCCTATCAGCAGCTCTCGAATCGAGAGCTGGAGGTGCTTCAGCTTTTGGCCAAGGGCTTCACGAACAAGGAAATCTCGGAGCAGATATACCTTTCCGTGAAGACCATCGAGGCGCACCGTTCGAAGATCTACCAGAAGCTGGGTTTGAAGACCCGTGCCGACCTGGTGGATTACGCGCTCAGGCACAAGCTGCTCAACGTGTAGCGCGAAAGCGCGGCGGGGCCGTCTGGGCGGTCCCGCATGCGGTGCGCGCCCTATGCTTCGGCGTTCGGGCGCGCGGGCTTTGCGCTGCGGCCCACGCAAAACGAGAGCGCGCGCGTCGGGCAGGCGTCGATGCACGATCCGCAGGCCATGCAGTCGCCCGCGCGCACGATGACGTCGCGTTCGGCCAAGACGGGCTCCAATATGGCGGGGTCGCACAGGCAGGCGTTCTTGCAGGTGTCGCAGTGGATGCAGGCTGCGTGGTCGAGGCGTACGTTCACCTGGCCTGCGCGCCCGACGGCTTGGTAAAAGCCGCCAAGCGGACAGAGCGAGCGACACCATACGCGATGCCCCCAGAACAGCTCCGCCAACACGATGGCGCCCAGCACCCATAGGCCCGTAACGGCACCGAACAGGATGCCCTTGTTGATCGCGCTGATGGGCGAGAACGCTTCGAACACCGGAATGCTCGTGACGGCGGACAGCGCAAGCACGGCCAGGGCTATCCACAGCTTCGCGCGCCGGGGCACGGGCGCCTCGCGCACTTCGATGCCGAGCTTGCGGCGCAGGGCGTCGACCAGCTCGAGCACCAGGTTCACGGGACATATCCATCCGCAGAATGCCCTGCCTCTGATCAGGCCGTACAATACAAGAACGGGCAAGGCGGCCAACAGCCAGTCAAGCGCGAAGGTCTTCGACGCCGCTATGGTTTGGAGCATGGCGAACGGGTCGAGCACTTCGATGCCGAAGATCGAGGACGACGACAGGCTCCCGAAGAACGGCAGCTGCGCGGGCGCGGGGACCGCTTCCTCGCCTCCGGCGAACAGGCCGAAAAGACCCCATCCGGCTGCGATCAGCGGCAACGCGAACAGCACGAGGGCGCCCACCTGCGCGCTGCGGCGCAGCCACGTCCAGCGAAACCCGCGCGATGCGGTCCGTGCGTCGCTCATCGCGATCCGACCTTGGCAAGCGTGGGGTCGTCCTCGAAGTTCGCGTACACCAGGTTGATGCCGGTGACGCCTTCGATGCCGATGAACCCGCTTGCGACGGCATGCGACGCGTCGACCGTTTCGGCCTCGATGGTGACGACGATCTTGTACCCGTTCACTTCGTGAACCTCCACGCCTTCGCGCAGGTCAAGCTCGCGCGCGACGTCTTCGGTCCGCGCGGGCGCCGTTTCGATGACCAGGCTCGAGATGACCATGGTGCTCTCCTTACTCGTTTTGTCCTTCCGGTGCCCGCCTCCCCTCAACAGGGGAGGCGGGCGGGGAGGGAATGCGTCTGCTCATGGCAATGTGCAGACGCGGGGATGGGCAAGCCGTTTCGACGCGCGCGCTACCCCTGCGGATGGCAGGTGATGCACTGCTCGCGCGTGGGTTCGATCTGCTTCGTTTCCACGTTGCCGTCTTTGTAGTGGTCGTCGGGCAGAGCGGTTGCCCCGTTCAGCATGGGGTTCGCCAGATCGTTCGCGCCGTGGCAGCCGTAACAGCCGGCTGCTCCCAGGTTGTCCGCGCGTCCGACGTGCGTGGGCGGCATAAGCGGCGCCGCTCCCGGCGGGATGTCGTCGTTTCCGGTGTAGCCTGCGCGCTCGGTCGCGCACCCGGCAAGCGCGCCTGCGCCAAGGGCCATGGTCAGCACGAGGGCGGTGGCGATAGCTTTCTTCTTCATCGGTTTCACCTCTCTACCTTCGTGATGGACACGCAGGTCTTCTTGTAGTCGGGCTCTTTGGACAGCGGGCAGTACGTATCCTGCACGGCCAGGTTGATCAGCGTTTCCTCCGCGAAGAAGGGCGCGAACACCGTACCGGCGGGAGGCTCGGTGCGTCCAGCCGTCGACACCTTGATCTCGAACTCTCCGAAGCGCGACTTCACCTTGACCATATCGCCGTCCTTGATGTCCATCTTCGCGCAGTCCTCCGGGCTCATGTTGAGCAGCGCCTCGGGAAGCGCGCGATCCAGCTCGGGCACGCGCCGCGTCATCGATCCGGTGTGCCAATGCTCCAGCAGGCGGCCCGTGCAGAACACGAACGGGTACTCCTTGTCCGGCTCTTCCGCGGGCGGTTCGTAGGGGCGAAACACCACGGAGGGCTTCATCTTGGCGGACTTGTAGAAGCTCACGCCGCCGGCCAGGCCTTCCTTGCCGTACTGGGCCACGCCCACCTCGTCGAAGCCGTCCTCCTGCTTGCCGGTGGAGAAGCGCCACTTCGTGGGCAGCCACGTGCCGTTCACCTCGCGCACGGGCCAGGTCAGGCCGTGATGCGTCAGGTATTCGTCGTAGGGTGCAAGCTGCTTGTTCTCCATCTTCAGCTTGGCTTCGAACTTCCCGTCGACGTCGTTGTTGATGGCCTGGGCCTTCTCGTTCAGATCGGGGTTCGAGAACATGCGGTACTCTTCCCAGATGGCGCGGTTCGTTTCGCGCGAATCGCCCTTGAAATCAGCGGCGCTCTTGTCGTAGATATCGCCGAACAGGCGGTCGAACGCATCCTGCCCGTCGATCTTCTCGCCGTCGAGCACGCGGCGCGCTACCTCCATGATGACCCACAGGTCCCACTTCGCCTCGCCCGGCGGGTCGACGGCCTTCTCGAACACGGCGGTGCGGCGCTCGGCGTTGCCGAACTGGCCTTCGCGCTCCACCCACATGGCAACGGGGAGCACCACGTCGGCGTATTTCGTGGACAGGGTGGGGTAGACCTCGTTCACCACGACGAACGTGTCCATGACGCCCGTCTTGTCGCCCTTGCCCAAGAAGCGGGTGAGGTTCGGCATGGAGACGGCCCAGTTGTTGTGCGCGGACCACAGGAAGTCTATGTTGCCCTTGGACATTTCACGGAAGATCTTGACCGTGTGGAAGCCCGGCTTCTGGATTTCGTCCAGATAGCCCTCGGGCAGGTTCCAGATGACTTCGGTGTAGCGACGATGCTGCGCGTTGGCTACCAGCAGGTCGGCGGGCAGGCGGTGGCTGAAGGTTCCCACTTCGCGCGCGGTGCCGCAGGCGGTGGGCTGACCGGTCAGCGAGAAGGGGCCGTTGCCGGGCTGCGCGATCTTGCCCGACAGCAGGTGGACGTTGTAGATGTTGTGGTTCATCCACGTGCCGCGGTTGTGCTGGTTCACGCCCATGGTCCACAGCGACATGACCTTCTTGTTCGGGTCGGCGAACACCTCGGCCAGCTCTTTGAGGTCCTCGGCGGCTACGCCGGACAGCTGCGCGGTGTACTCGAGGGTGTAGGGCTCCAGGCGCGCGGCGTACTCCTCGAACGTGATGGGCTCCACCTTGTCCACCGATTTGCCGACGTCGCTGGCATCGTATCCGTCGTCGATGGCGTTGCCGATGTTCTCGGTTCCCTGCTTGAACTGCAAGTGGTCGTTGACGAAGGCTTCGTCGTACTTCTTGTTCTGCACCAGGTAGTTGGCGATGCAGTTGGCAATGGCCAGGTCGGTGTTGGGCTTGAAGACCATGACCTTGTCGGCGCTTGCGCTCGTGCGCGTCTTGAGCGTGGTCAGGTCGTAGTGCTTCACGTTGGTGCCCGAGAGCTTGCGCGCGGTCAGGCGCGAGTACAGCATGGGATGGGCCTCGGCCATGTTGGCGCCCCAGGTGACGAACACGTCGGCTTCGTCCAGGTCGCTGTAGCTGCCGGCCGGCTCGTCGGTCTGGAACACGTTCATGAAGCCGACCACGGCGCTGGCCATGCACAGGCGCGCGTTCGGGTCGATGTTGTTGGACAGCAGGCCGGCCTTCCAGAACTTGGCGGTGGCGTAGCCTTCCGTGATGGGCTGCTGGCCCGATCCCCAGAACGCCAGGCGGCTCTTGTCCTTCTTCCAGGTGTCCTTGAGCTTGCCCGCCACCAGTTCGAGCGCCTCGTCCCAGGTGGCTTCGCGTAGGCCGTCGTCGGTGCCCTTCGTGGACTTGTCGTCGCGGATAAGCGGCACGGTCAGACGGTCGTCCCCGTACAGGATCTTTGCCAGATAGTAGCCCTTGACGCAGTTGAGGCCCTTGTTGGACTGGTTGTCCGGGTCTCCCGTCACCGACACCAGCTTGTTGTCCTTCACTTCGCAGATGACCCCGCAGCCGCAGCCGCAGAAACGGCACACCGACGTGAATTTCTGCCCCTCGCCCGAAGACGCTCCCTGCTGGTTGCTGCCGCATCCAACGAGCGACGACATGGTGCCCGCCGCCGCGGCGCTTGCCAGCGCTACGGCCGTGGCTTTGACGAACCCTCGTCTTGAGATGTCCATGACATCCCTCCTTCTCCCGTTTCTCTCCCGTTGCATTCGTGTCCTCAACCGCCGTCCGGACGGTGTGAAACCTCGTTCGCAGCTTCGTTACTGCGGATTGCCTCGCGCGCGTTCCGCATCGGTCGCGATGCGGATGGGCACGGTCGGCTCGCTGACCACGCAGCGCTCGACGCACAGCCCGCAGCCGACGCACGCGTCCTCGTCGATGACGGGGGCGAACAGCGTGTGGATGGCGTCGCCTTCGCGCATGCGGTAGTCGATGACGATGGCCTGGTCGATAAGGGGGCAGGCGCGGTAGCACACCTCGCAGCGCATGCCTTGAAACGCGATGCAGCCTTCCTCGTCGATGACGGCTACGCCCATGCGCACGTCGGAGCGCGCAGATACGTCGCGCAGCGCGCCGGTGGGGCAGGCGTCGACGCAGGGGAAGTCTTCGCAAAGGCGGCACGCCTGGTCGCGCGCGTCGATGCGCGGCGTGCCGACGGCCATGCCGGCTTCGTTGCCTGCGGGCTTGAGCGCTTGGTACGGGCACGCTTCGATGCACTTGCCGCATTTGATGCAGCGCGCCATGAAATCGGATTCGCCCTGCGCTCCCGGAGGGCGCAGCAAGCTGGACTCGCCGCGAGAGGCGTAGGCAACTGCCTGGAAGGCCACGATGGCGGCCGATGCGCCCGCTATGACGCTCGATAGTTTCATGAAATCCCCTCCTCGTACCCTGTATCATGCGCTTGAACGGGCGCGGTGCCTATCGGGGTATGTCCGAGTGCAAGGAGGGGATAAACCCGCCTTGTTGCGAGGGTTTTCTTCTATTCTTTTGCGAGGATATTAGGGAAGGGCGAAACGGGAAAACGAAGCCCGGCATCGAAAAAGACGGGGTCGATGACCCCGTCTTCCTGTGGTTTGCCTGCTACAGCGTGAGGCGTACGCCGACGTACACGGCGGTGTCGGGCAGGCCGGAGATGTCGTAGACGCTGGAAAGCGCGATGGCGGACACCTTCCAGGTGTAGACGGTGCCCCCTACGTCGACGGTGCCGGTTTGGAAGGTGTTGCCCACCTCGTCGACGCCCGCGCCGCCCTCGGGGGTGGTGGCCGGGTCGAATCCTTCAGAGGCGATGGCCGCCTGCACGGCCGCTTCCACGGTTCCCGACGTGAAGTCCGCGTACGTGACGCGCATGGAAACGCCTTCGCTGCGGTCGACCTCGAGGGTCCACGACCCGTTCAGCAGCAGCGCGGCTTCGGCGGCGCTCAGGTTCGCTATGCCCTTGCTGTACAGGACACCCGCGTCAAGCTCGCTCACGTCGGAGGGCAGCTTGATGATATCCATGTTGCCGGCGGCGGCTTCCTCTTCGCTCGTGGTGTCGTAGATGGTTGCGCCGGCGTCCACGAATCCCTGCTTGATGCTGGCGTTGTCGCCGTTTTGGATGACGGAGGGCAAAACCGGCAGGTCGTACGTAACTTCGCGAGCCAGGTTCTGTTCGACGCTCGCCTGGGCGCGGGCTGCTTTGCCCTGCACCTCGTCAAGCACGTTGAACAGCATGAATCCGCCGATGACGGCAGCTGCCGCCACGAACAGGCCCATGATGGCCAGTTGGGAGCGCGGCATGTCGAGCGGGCGTTGAAGGCCGCTGGCGTCCAGGTAGCGGACGGGACCGTCGCTTTCGACGTAGTCGTTGCGCTTGTTGAAGAAATTGAACTGCATGGCATCTCCTGCAGGAGGTCTCGGGTTCGTCCGGGATGATTTTGTGCATTGCGTAGTATAGCATTGCCGACGTGGGAACCTCGTGTTAGGATACGATCCGCCCGTGGGGGAGTAGTTGGCATGCGGCTTTAGCGCGCATGCGACACGTTCAACATCATGGCCGAAAGGTCTGGCGTGTCTTAATTAACGAGACTCATGGCGCGGTTCGCATGCATCTGCAGCCGCGCCATGAGTCTTTTTTTGTGAGCTGCGCCTTCCCTGGGAAAAGACGAGCAACCGAAGAAGCAGCAGAAGGAGCAATCAACCCGTGGATCTTTCAATCTTCGCATCACCCGAGGCTTGGATCAGCTTGGTCAGCCTCATTTTCCTGGAGATCGTGCTGGGCGTGGACAACCTGGTGTTCATCTCCATCACGACGAACCGCCTGCCCGAGGACAAGCAGCACATCGGTCGCAAGCTCGGCCTTGCTGGCGCGCTCGTCATGCGCATCGTGTTTCTGTGCTTCGCCTCGTTCCTCGTGCACATGACCGAGCCTTTGTTCACGGTCGACCTGGGCCCCTACACCCACGGATTCTCCGTGCGCGACCTGGTTCTGCTGATCGGCGGCGGGTACTTGATCTACAAGGGCATCGCCGAGCTGCGCGATACGCTCAAGCTCACCGAGGTCAAGGCCGAGCATTGCGAAGAGCACAAGGCGCTGCACCGCATCGCGCTGCCGCAGGCCGTGGGCACCATCATGGTCATGGACCTGGTGTTCTCCATCGACTCGGTCATCACGGCGGTGGGCATGGCCGACCACCTTATCATCATGATCATCGCGGTCATGTCGGCCGTGTTCTTGATGATGATCTTCATCGACCCCATCTCCAACTTCATCAACGGTCATCCCGAGATGAAGATGCTCGCGCTCACATTCATCGTGGCTATCGGCGGGTTGCTCGTCATCGACAGCGCCGGCTTCCATACGGGCATCGAGCTTCTGCACATGCCGCTTGAGAAGCTGATCGTGTACTTCGCCATGGTGTTCTGCATCGTGCTCGAGCTTATCCAGATGCGCTACAACGCGAACTTCCTTGCGTGGCGCAAGGAGCGCTGGAAGAACGAGACGGCAGCTCAGATCGAAAACGTGCGCACCGAGATGCTTGAAGAGCTCAAGCGCGAGGCGGCTGCCGACGTGGCCTCCGGCAAGCCGGCCGACGCGGCGCGCGACGCCGTTGCCGATCGCGTCCGTCCGGTGATCATCGGCAACAACGTGTACGTGATGATGCCGATGGTGGGCGAGGACGCCGCATCGTTCAAAGAGCTGATGGCCGGTTCTGCCGCGGCCGGGGAATCGTTCAGCGCACCGCTTGAGATCGGGGCGCACGTGGAGGACGTTTCCGGCGACGATCCCACCTACGAGGTGCCGAAGGACAAGTAGGGCTGTCCCTTCCCGATGGCTCGCTGGCGAACGGCCGTGCAGCTGCAACAAGCTGCACGGCCGTTTTGCGCGCGCCGTCGCGCTGGCGTGCGCGATGCCGGGTGGATGTTGCCGTGCTGGCGGATGCGCCGCCGGGTGCTGTTGCTGCGTTGGAGTGCGCGATGCCGGGTGGATGTTGCCGTGCGTGTCAAAACGGACGAGTTTTGCTGGTCCTCAAACGAGAATAAAAGCAACCGTCGACTCTGTGACCTGGGACGATAAAAAACCTCGGCGCACAACCTTCGGGCGAAAGCGCAAAAACCCCCGCAAAACTCGTCCGTTTTGACACGCGGGCGAGTTTTGCGGGGGTGCAGGGTTCGTGAGGTTCACGGGGGTTGCGGGGTTCGCAACGGGGCGCAAGGTTCGCAAGGTTCGCAAGGGTCGTGAGGTTGCAGGGTTCGCGAGGAAACGTCCCCGATGCTGGCGCGGAAGCGCGTCGAAGCCGATAAGCGCAAGGCGCGAAGCAGCTATTCCGCGAACTGGTTGTAGCCTTCTTCCGACACGATGAGGCGTGCCGCATGCGGCATCATGCGCGCGCTGAAGGGGGTCGTGAGGCGGGTGGCTTCGCCGTCGTACTGCACTTCCATGGGCGGATCGGCCTCTACGCGCACCGTGCGCGCGCGGTGGATTTCCAGGGCGCCCGTTCGATCGGGAAAATCGCCCCCTCGATCCAGGATTCCCGCCAACAGCGCCGGAATCAGCTCGAAGGCGTTCTGCGCTTTGAGCACCACTACGTCGAACACGCCGTCGCGCGGCTTGTTCTCGTGCGTGACGGCGATGTCGAATTGGATGCGGGAGAAGTTCACCAAAAGGATGCCCACGCCCTCGCTCTGCACGGTTTCGCCGTCCAGCTCGATGGTGAAACGCGACGTTTGCGGCAGCGGGTTCGCGATGGCCGCCGAAAGATAAGCCATAGGTCCGAACAGGCGCTTTGCAGGTTCGGCGCCGTGCATGATGGCGGCGTCGTAGCCTGCTCCGGCCATGATGCCGAAGCCGAACCGCTTGTCGGCCACCTCGATTTCGCCCATGTCGAAGTCGAGGGTGCGCATTTCCCGGATCATCTTCGCCAAGGCGTGCGGCTCAAGAGGCGAGGAGAGGTTCAGCGCAAGCAGGTTCGCGGTTCCCGCGGGAAACGGCAAAACGGGCACACCCGTGTTCGCCAGCAGATAGTTGACCGTCGCCACCGTGCCGTCGCCGCCGCTTGCAACCACGGCATCGTAGGATGCGGCGTCGTCGAGCAGCGCGCTCACGGGGGTCGTTCCGTCGGTGGAGCGGACGCACACCTCGTCGCCGTCTTGGACGGCGGAGCGGATGAAGTCGTATACGGAGCCGTCTCCGAACCCGGACGAGAGATTGTTGATGACGAGCAGTTTCACAGATTCCCTTTCAGTTGCTATGATGGCATGGTACAACATAGAGCGTGAAACACAAGGTAAGGAACCCCCGGTGTACATAGCAAACCAAGAAAACCTCGTGGCGTTCGTCGAGCGCGCCATGCGTTCGAGCGTCCTGGCGATCGATACGGAGTTTCTTCGTGAGAAAACCTACTACGCCAAGCTGTGCCTTATTCAGCTGGCCACCGACGACGAAGCCGTTATCGTAGATCCGTTCTCCGTCGGCGATCTGGGCGCACTGAAGCCGGTGCTGGAAAACGAAAGCGTCGTAAAGCTGTTCCATGCGGGTTCTCAGGATCTGGAGATTCTTTTGCGCGAAGTGGGCGTGCTGCCGCGGCCGATTTTCGACACGCAGGTGGCGGCGGCCCTTCTGGGCCACACGCAGCAGATCGGCTACGCCGCGCTGGTGGGGACGGAATGCGGCGTCACGCTCAAGAAGATCGACTCGTTCACCGATTGGTCGCGTCGGCCCTTGTCCGAATCCCAGTTGGAATACGCGGCCGACGACGTGCTGTACTTGCCGCGCATGTACGCGCGCATGCGCGCGCAGCTCGAGCGAAAGGGCAGGCTTTCGTGGCTCGATCGCGACTTCAAGGAGATGAGCGACCCGGCCAAGTACGCGACTGACGAGCGCAGCCGCTATCGCCGCCTCAAGCGGGTCTCGCAGCTGTCGCGGCGCCAGCTTTCGGCGGCGCGCGAAGTGGCGGCCTGGCGCGAGCTGGAGGCCCAGCGCCGCGACGTGCCGCGCAAATGGGTGATCACCGACGAGCAGATCGTCGAAGCGTGCAAGCGCGAGGCGCGTTCCATCGACGAATTGTTCATGGTACGCGGCATGTCCGACAAGCTGTCGACGCGCGAGGCGCGCGCGGTGGTTTCGCTCATGGGATCCGCGCTGGACGCACCGCCTGATTCCTGGCCCGACGTCGATCGGTGCAGCAAGAACGAGCCGAACGTCGACGCGCAGGTTGATATGATGACGGCTGTCGTGCGCTTGCGTGCGAAGGAAAGCGGCGTGGCGTTTCCCACCTTGGCGAGCCACGACGACCTTGCGCGGGTCGCGCGCGGCTATCGCGACAACATCGACCTTTTGCGCGGATGGCGTCGCTCGCTCGTGGGCGAGGAGCTTTTGGAGCTTTTGGAGGGCAAGCTGTCGCTCAGACTCGACGGGGGCGATCTCAAGGTGGACCGCATCGCGTAAGCGCCTGCTTTGCGGGGCTCGGCCCCGCATCTTGCAGTTCACGAAACGGTGACGGACGTTTGGTGATTTCACATAGCTTTTCGGCTTGTTTTCAGCGTGATTTCTGGGTCTTGTATACTGAAAGGGTAAGAGATGCAGCGGCCGGAGCGGCCGCGGAAGCTACCCCTTCGAAGGAGTGTTTCGAGTTGAGCACATCGTATATCCTCTTGATCGTCGTTACGCTTGCCATCGGCGGCTTCGCCACGTGGTACGTCAATTCGCAGCTGAAGAAGTACACGCACGTGCCCATTTCCACGGGCCTGACCGGCGCTGAAACCGCGCGCCGCATGCTGCAGTACTACGGCATCACGGGCGTCGAGGTGCATCGGGGCGGTCCCGGCCAGGACTTCTTCGACCCGCGCACGAACTCGGTGACGCTGGGCCCCGATTCGTACGACGGACGTTCCATCACCGCCACGGCTACCGCTTGCCACGAGGTGGGCCATGCGTACCAGTTCGCGCAGGGCTACGCGCCCATGAAGATCCGCGGCGCTCTGGTGCCCGTGGTGAACTTGGCTTCGAACGCATGGATCTTCTTGCTGATGCTGGGCATTTTCATGCAGAGCATGGGCATGCAGACGCTCGCCATCGTCATGTACGGTGCTGTGGTGCTGTTCCAGCTGGTCACGCTGCCGGTTGAGTTCGATGCCTCCAAGCGGGCCATGGTGTACATGAACACCGCTGCGCTGCCGCAGTCCGAACAGGCGGGCTCGTTCAGCGTGCTGCGCGCGTGCGCGCTCACCTACGTGGCGGCCGCCCTCACCTCCGTCCTGCAGCTTCTGTGGCTGCTGAACCAGCGCCAGGAATAGCGTCGATCCATGGACGAACAGGAAAAATCGGCGGCGCTTTCCGTTTCCGCCGCGATGTCGCTTGCGAAAAGCGCGCTCGAAGGCGTGACGGTGCGGCTTGTGGGCGAAGTGTCCGAGCTTTCCAACAAGCCGGGCTACAAGGCGGTGTACTTCACCGTCAAGGACAAGAGCGCCGCTCTGCCCTGCATGATGTGGGTCAATCGCTACCAGGCGTCCGGCGTGCAGTTGAGCGTGGGGCAGCTGGTGGAATTGACCGGTCGCTTCACGCTGTACGCAGCGAAGGGGCGCATGAACTTCGACGTGTTCTCCGTTGCGTTGGCGGGCGAGGGCAACCTGCGCTTACAGGTGGCGAACTTGGCGCGCAAGCTGGAGGCCGAAGGGCTCATGCGGCCGGAGCGCAAGCAGCCTGTTCCGGCGTTTCCCCTGACGATCGGCCTGGTAACCTCACCGCGCGGCGCGGCCGTCCATGACGTGCTGCGCACGCTGCGGCGTCGCTTTCCCGTAGCGCGCGTCGTTTTGGCGGGTGTTCCGGTGGAAGGTCCGCGTGCGCCGGAGGATATCGTCGAGGGCATGCGCTGCGTGCTGCGCGCGGGCGCCGAGGTGATCCTCGTGGTGCGCGGCGGCGGGTCGTTCGAAGACCTCATGCCGTTCAACGACGAAGGGCTTGCGCGGGCGATCTCGAAATGCCCCGTGCCCGTGGTGACCGGCATCGGGCACGAGCCCGACACGTCCATTGCGGACATGGTCGCCGACGTGCGCGCCTCTACGCCCACGGCTGCCGCGGAAGCGGTAAGCCCGGCGCGCGAAAGCTTGGAGCACGTGCTCGAGGCTCGTTCGCGATCGCTTGCCGCGAGCGCCGGGCGCGCCGTGGAGCGAGCGACGGCCGAGGTGCGACGCATTGCGACCCGGCCCGTGCTGCGCGATGCAAACCTGCTGTTCGCGGCCGAGGCGCAAGGGCTTGACATGGCTGCGGAGCGCTTGTTCCGCGCCATCCCCGCGAACCTCGAGCGCGATCAAGAGCGATTGGAGCGTCAGCGCGAACGCCTTGCGCGCGTCCTTCCGCAGAACGTGGCGCGCGATCGCGAACGCCTTGCGCGCGAACGCGATCGGCTTGCCCTTGCGGGCAATGCGGTTGTTGCGCGGTTCGAGCAGCAGGCCGGTCTTGCCGCTGCCCGCTTGAACGACCTTTCGCCGCTTGCCGTGCTGGGTCGCGGCTACGCCATCGCGCGCACCGCCGAGGGCGGCGTGGTGAAAAGCGTGGAAGCGGCTCCTGTCGGCTCGCTGGTGGACGTGTCGGTGTCCGACGGCGTGCTTGCTTGCCGCGTGGAGAACACGCATCGAATCGATACCGAAGTCGTAGTTTGGGAGGACGTGTCATGATGGAGAATACCGAACCGAAGCCCATCGAGGAGCTGTCGTTTCGCGAGGCCATGGCAGAGTTGGACGGCATCGTAGGCGTTTTGGAGAGCAATTCGCTCGAGCTGGAGGACAGCCTGCGAAGCTACGAGCGCGGCGTGTCGCTTCTGCGCGCTTTGCAGGGCCGTTTGACCGAGGCGCAGCAAAAGGTGGACGTGCTCATGGGCGAGCTTGTGGCCGACACCGACGACGGCGCGCGCGACACCAGCCTGTCTTGATGCGTTCCTGCGCTCGGGGTGGGGTTCGCAAGACCGTCGCTTTGTTCCAAGGATCTTGCGAGGCCCCATCCCGAACGCTTGGCGAAGCCGATAGGTTTCGGGGCGCGCCGTCGTCGGCGACGTTCCCAAGATACGCTCGAACCGGAAAGAGGGATCAGCATGATCAAAGAGGATTGCCTGTTCTGCAAGATCGTGGCGGGGGAGATCCCGTCGACCAAGGTGTACGAGGACGATCGCGTGCTGGCGTTCGAAGACGTCAATCCGCAGATGCCCGTGCACACACTCATCGTGCCGAAGAACCACTACGACAACATCGGCGACAACATTCCCGAGGATGAGATGGGGTACCTGTTCAACACGGTCAAGAAAGTAGCCGAGCTCAAGGGCATCGCCGAGAGCGGCTACCGCGTGATCGTGAACACGAACGACGACGCGCAGCAGTCCGTGCACCATGTTCACGTGCACGTTTTGGGCGGCGCGCCCATGAACTCGGGCGATCCTTCGCAAAAGTAGCATCTTCGCCCGCAAGGGCGCAGGGCCGACAAGACGGAGCCGGTAAGGTGGGGGATGCCCTTCTGCCTTGCCGGCTCTTGCTGTATCCGGCATAAAGGCCCGGCTTTGTTTTCGGTGAACGGCGCGCCGCTTGCCGATAGGACGCCTCCTTTGAATACGGCCTTTTGCGCATGCGCCTAAAATATATCCCTTGGGAATAGTAAATAAGGAGGCAGATCGTTGAACGTCCTAGTTATCAATGCGGGATCATCTTCCTTGAAGTACCAGCTGGTCAACGTTGAGCAGCATGAGCTTTTGGCGAAGGGCATCTGCGAGCGCGTGGGTTCCGCCGAGGCTTTTCACAAGCATGGTCTTGACGAGAACGAGCAGGTCATCGATGCGAAAATGGCCGATCATGACGACGCGATGGCGTTGGTGCTCGAATCTTTGACCGAGGGACCTACCAAGGCCATCGATTCCCTTTCGGAAATCGACGCCGTTGGGCATCGCATCGTGCAGGGCGGGAAGTACTTCGACCGGTCCGTCCTCATTGACGACGAGGTGATCGCGAAGATCGACGAGTTGGCGGAGCTTGCTCCTTTGCACAACGGCGCCGCGCTCATGGGCATTCATGCGTGCATAAAGCACATGCCGAACGTGCCCATGGTGGCTGTGTTCGACACGTCGTTCTTCCAGACGCTGCCGCCGAAGGCGTTCATGTACCCCTTGCCTTACGAGCTGTACGAGAAGTACGCCATCCGCAAGTACGGTGCGCACGGCACTTCCCATCGTTACATCTCCGAGCGCGCGGCAGTGGTGCTCGACGAGCCGATCGAGGACCTCAAGCTGATCACGTGCCACCTGGGCAACGGCTGCTCCATCAGCGCCATCGACCACGGCGTGGCCGTGGACACGTCCATGGGGCTCACGCCGCTCGACGGCCTCATGATGGGCACGCGTTGCGGAGCGATCGACCCTGCCATCGTGCCGTTCGTCATGGAGCATGAGAACCTGACCGGCGCCGAGATGAACGACTTGATGAACAAGAAGTCGGGTCTTCTGGGCATCTCCGGCATCTCGAACGACCTGCGCAGTGTGCGCGACGCCTCCGAGCAGGGCGACGAGCGCGCGCAGTTGGCTTACGACATGTACTCGAACTCGGTGAAAAAGTACATTGGCCAGTACATCGCCGTCATGGGCGGCGTGGATGCCATCGTGTTGACGGCGGGCGTGGGCGAGAACTGCGAGAAGATGCGCCGCATGATCTTCTCGGGCTTGCAGCCCCTTGGCATCGTCCTGGACGAGGAGCGCAACCGCCAGCGCGGCTTCGAGCGCGAGATTTCGACGGACAGCTCGCTGGTGAAGATCATCATCATTCCCACGAACGAGGAGTACATGATCGCTCGCGACACCTTCGACATCGTGCACGAGAAGGCGAACGAGCCGCTGATCTAGCGCGTTCAGTGCAAGCACCCGATAAAAAAGGCGACCTACGGGTCGCCTTTTTTTACCGTCGATTGCAGGTGCCGTTCCGGTAGGTTATTCGGCGGCTTTCTTCGCCTGGGCCTGCACGCAGGTGATGGCGATGACGCCCACGATGTCGTCGGCGGTGCATCCGCGCGACAGGTCGTTCACCGGGGCTGCGATGCCCTGCGTCACCGGGCCGTACGCCTCGGCGCGCGCCAGGCGCTGCACCAGCTTGTAGCCGATGTTGCCGGCGTCCAGGTCGGGGAAGATCAGCACGTTGGCGCGGCCCGCAACGGGGGAGTCCGGAGCCTTCGATGCGCCCACGGAGGGAACGATGGCAGCATCGAGCTGAAGCTCGCCGTCAAGAGCCAATTCCGGTGCCAGCTCCTTGGCGATGGCCGTAGCTTCGACCACCTTGGCGGCGTCGTCGTTCTTCGCCGAGCCGTACGACGAATGCGAGAGCATCGCCACGGTGGGCTCGGTGCCGATGAGCGTTTTCCACGACTTCGCGGAGTTCACCGCGATATGCGCCAGCTTTTCGGCGTCGGGCTGCACTTCCAGGCCGCAGTCGCTGAACAGGAAGGTTCCTTCCTGGCCCAAATCGCAGTTGGGAACCACCATGATGAAGAACGAGCTGACCAGCTTCACGCCCGGTGCGGTCTTGAGAATCTGCAGGCTGGGGCGCAGCACGTCGCCCGTGGAGTGGCAAGCGCCGGCCACCATGCCGTCGGCAAGGCCGGCCTTCACCATCATGACGCCGAAGTACAGCACGTCGTTCAGCTTCTCGTCGGCGGCTTCGGGGGTCATGCCCTTCGCTTTGCGCAGCTCGTAGAATTGGCTTGCAAGCTCGGCGCGCAGCTCGGACGTGCGCGGGTCCACGATCCGCGCACCGTCGAGTCGGTATGCGGAGGCTTCGATGGCGGCCGCGTCGCCAAGGATGACGAGGTCGGCCACGCCGTCGGCCAGGATGCGCTCCGCAGCCGCCAGCGTACGCTCGTCGTCGCCTTCAGGGAGCACGATGGTTTGCTTGTTCTCCGTGGCTCGGGCGAGCATGGAATCGAGAAATGAACTCATGGCACCGTCCTTACGATCAAGTATCAAATTGCCGCTTCCAGCGCTGCGGCCGCGCTCGCATTCGTTTCCGAATTTATCCACTTTATATGATAATCCACGCAGCCCCGACCCTTCCCGGTAAAATAACGTGCGGCATATTTGGCGCGGCAAAGCGCGCGTCTCAACCATAGGATTCCCTCGCAGGCGCAGATGAGCCGGCGGGAAGGACAAGGAAGGCAGCTTCATGGGTGTGCAGTACCGGAAGTTCACTGATCTGGACAGGTCTGATTTCGACGTCATCGTTGTGGGCAGCGGTTTTGCCGGCAGCGTGGTGGCGCGCGAGTTGGCGGAGCGCGCCGGCAAGCGCGTCCTCATCATCGAGAAGCGCGGCCACATAGGCGGCAATATGTACGACGAGGCGGACGAAGCGGGCATCCTGGTGCACCGTTACGGGCCGCATATCTTCCACACCAACGACAAGCGCGCCTTCGATTACGTGCGCCGCTTCACCGATTGGCGCGATTACCAGCACGAGGTTCTGGCGGACTGGTACGGCACGTACATGCCGGTGCCGTTCAACAAGAACTCGATGGAAATCGCGTTCGGTCAGGAGAAGGCTGCCAAGCTGACCGAAAAGCTGATCGAGACGTTCGGCGACGAGCGCAAGGTCACCATCAACGAGCTGCGCGCGCAGGACGATCCCGAGCTTACCGAGATCGCCGACTTCATCTACAAGAACGTCTTTCTCTACTACACGCAGAAGCAGTGGGGCCTCACGCCCGAAGAGGTTGATCCCAGCGTGACCGCGCGCGTGCCCGTGTTTGTGTCGCGCGACAACCGCTATTTCCAGGATGCGTACCAGGGCATGCCCGCAGACGGCTATACGCCGCTGTTCGAGCGCATGCTCGACCACGAGAACATCGTGGTATGCCTGAACACCGAAGCGGAAAGCGTGTTCGACCTGGAGTTCGAGAGCGGCGACGAGAACGCTCCGCTCACGGCTATTAACGTCAAGGATCAGGCGTTCGAGGGTCCCATCGTCTATACGGGCCCGCTTGACGAGCTGTTCCTCTCGCGCTTCGGGCGCTTGCCGTACCGCAGCTTGGACTTCGTGTACGAAACGCACGACAAAGAGCAGGTCCTTCCGTGCGGAACGGTGAACTTCACCGTGACCGAGGACTACACGCGCATCACCGAGTTCAAGCATCTGACGGGCCAGACGGCTCCCAAGACCACCATCATGAAGGAGTACAGTCACTCCTACGACGATCCGAAGAAGCAGATTCCGTACTACGCCATCATCAACGACCAAAACAACGCTCACTACGAGCGCTATCTTGCGCTGACCAAGCCGCTTGCGAACTTCTACCCGTTGGGTCGTTTGGCCGAGTATCGTTACTACAATATGGACGTCATCATCGGCCGCGCGCTTGCGCTGGCCGATCAGCTGGCGGGGTAACAGGCATCGATTGCGCGGCGGGTACGCTCCCGCCGCGCTCTACCAAGACGACGGGGATAGGAACCATGAAGACCATTTCATTCGCCATTCCGTGCTATAACTCGGCGGCGTATATGGACAAGTGCATAGAATCCATTCTGAAGTGCGGCGACGATATCGAGATCATCATCGTGGACGACGGTTCGACCAAGGACGAGACGCCCGCCAAGGCCGACGCCTGGGCGGCGAAGTATCCGGATATCATCCGTGCCGTGCATCAGGAGAACGGCGGCCATGGCCAGGCGGTGAACACGGGGCTTGCGAACGCGACGGGGCGCTACTTCAAGGTGGTCGATTCCGACGACTGGCTCGACGAGCACGCCATGTCGGAGATCATGGGCTACCTGCGCTTCCAGTGCGAGCTGGAAAACGCCGTTGACCTGGTAATCGGCAACTACGTGTACGAGAAGGTGCACGAGGGGTCGCGCACCGTCATGCATTATCGCAACGTGTTTCCCGAGGGACGCGTGTTCGGTTGGGCCGACGTGGGTCACTTCCTGCCCAGCCAGTACCTGCTCATGCATTCGGTCATCTACCGCACCCAGCTTTTGAAAGATATCGGGCTGGAGCTGCCGAAGCACACGTTCTACGTGGACAATATCTTCGTGTACGTGCCGCTGCCGCATGTCAAGACCATCTACTATCGCGATCTGGACATGTATCGGTACTTTATCGGTCGCGAAGACCAGAGCGTGAACGAAAGCGTCATGATCGGGCGCATCGATCAGCAGCTGCGCGTGACGCGCACCATGATAGACGCCGTGCGCCTGCCCGACGATGTGCCCGAGAAGCGTCTTGAGCGCTACATGGAGAACTACCTGTCCATGATGATGTGCATCTGCTCCATCTTCTTGCGCATGATCGACACCGATGAGGCGGAGGACAAGCGCGAGGCCATCTGGGATTACCTGAAACGCCAGGATTCGGACGTGTACCGCCGCATCCGCCGCAGCGCGCTCAACATGGGCACGAACCTGCCTACCGGCTTGGGCCGCAAGATCGGCATCACCGGCTATCGCATGGCCCAGAAGATCTTCAAGTTCAACTAACGTGAAAGCGGGCTTCGGCCCGCTTTCTGCTTTCTGGTTCGGTTCTCGTACCCCGAGGTGCGCGTCTCCCCGTTTCGCGTCCGTCGGTCCTTGCTCACGATCCTCGTGACCTATTGTCGCCCGAAACGTACGGTTTTCTCGTCGAAACCGTACGTTTCGGGCGACAATTTCCTGAGCTAGGCGCCAAAAGGCTCGAAAGGGCCGTCCTCGAAGCTGCGCACCGTGAAAACCTGCGCCGAATCCGAGCGAGAGCGTTCGAGCTTCCGCTCGGCAAGAGCGGTTTCGGTGCTGCGAGGAATCCCGTACCTTTCGAGCGGCTTCACGAAAAGTGCCTGGTCCATCACGTCCTTGTACGAAAATCGGACGATGGGCATGCCGTACAGCGTAATCTGGGCTTCTCTATGACGCTCATCGGCAAGCGCCCGCAACGAAGACCGGCCGCCGAGCAGCTCCGCGTTCTCGTATTTCTGCATCCCATCGAACTCTCCGAGGACCCTGCCTCCATCCAGGCGAGTCCAAAGGAAATCGACGCGATAGAACCGTCCCGCATGCAAGGGCTGCGGCAGAGCGACCTGAAGCTCGGGAAGCGCGAAGCCCTGCCTGATCATCACGGCGCGCGCAATGGATTCGCCCCCGCTTTCGCTCAAAGGGTCGGCGTGGTACATCGTGCGAACGGCATCGGCAACATGCGCATGGCCGCTTCCCAAGCGCTTGAAGCGGGAAACGAACCAGCTCGATGGTTTTCCGCTCATGCGCAGCGCGCTATCGGCAACGGCAAGCGCTTGCTCGAAGCCGGAAGTGCGCATGCAGTCGAAAACGGTCCGTGAAAGCGACGTTACCCGAAGCCCGCGAACGACCACGGGCTCGTCGCCCGAAATCACATGCCATCGAACGTTCGTCGAGCTGACGTTGCGCCTCGACCGGGACGTTGCAACGTGAACCACGTCCAGGCTGCTGTACGAAACGGACAGGCCGAACGCAACGGCAGCCGATTCGTGGCAAAAAACCCAATCCGGATGCAGCTCCTGCACGGTGCGAAGCACGTAGAGCGCCTGATCGAACCTTGAAAGCCCATTCCAGCACGCCGAGCTTGCATACACGCCTCGCATCGGACGAACGACTGCGCAGCATTCGGCGCGCCTCCGCAAGATCGCCCGAACGCGATCGCAAGAGGGAACCAGGCATTTTCCCGCACGCTCGGCTTGCAAGAGCAGCCCGGCAAGTTCTGCATCATTGGCTTTCATCGCATCTCACCACCATTCGCCCTATGAGACCTTGACCTATCATTTCACAGAATCAGCGCGGGCGGATGGTGGACATTCGGTTCGCAAGACGAACATTGTCGCCCGAAACGTACGGTTTCGGCGAGAAAACCGTACGTTTCGGGCGACAATGCGGGCTGCGACCCGCGAGCGCGACCTGCGACCGCCGGCTGCGGTTGCAGGTCGCAGCCGGCGGTTCGCGACCTGCGGCGATGTCGATGCCGCAGGTCGCGTCGTTGCTGCGCGCTCGGCGTTACGCGCCCATTCCGGCGAACACGGCGGCGAATGCCACCAGCACGCCTACGATGGACTCGCCGCCCAGAACGCCGCTCGACACCACAAGACCGGTCTCCTGCTGCTCCTTCTCTTTCGCGGCGCGCTCGTCAGGGGAGAGCTTGGCGCGGCGACGCTTGCAGACGGCGTCGTAGACCACCTTGACCATGGCGCCGATGAACGCCGTAAGCGACATGTAGAAAGGCAGGTAGATGCCCAAGCCCAGCATCATGGCGGGGAAGTTCAGCAGGTAGAGCGCGAATCCCGCCGCAAGCCCAAGGGCGAACGCCGGTACGGACGGGATACCCGACACCATGGTGGCCACGACCGAAGCCTGCGCCGACACGAACGATCCGGTGGGCCCGAACGACTCCGGCCCGTAGGCGCTCACCAGCACGGCCATGACGGCCACGGCCACGATCGCGCCCAGCACGGCGCCGATCGCCTGGCCGATCCACTGCGCTTTCGGCGAGGTTCCCAGCACGTGGCCGGCATGGAAATCGTTCATCACGTCACCGGCCAGGCCGCACGCGACGGCCACGATGCCCGCGACGAAGAACAGCTGAACCTGCGGCACGCTCGATACGGCCGCCACGGCCAGAAGCACGATAAGCCCGAAGATCTCCATGGGATCGATGCCCGTTTGGCCGACGCTTTGCGCGCTCATGGCCGTAGCCACCCAGGCAAGCGTCACTACGATGACGGCGGGCACGGGGCCGAGCTGCAGCCCGAAGCAGATGAGCAGCGCCACGGCCGCCACGCCGCATGCGGCAATGCCCGCGCTTAGGCGGATGCGGCGCCGTGCTGCCGGGTCGTCGCTTGAAAGGTTCGAGGGCGCGGGGCTGGCGGCCACGGTGAACGAGCCTTTCGTGTTCTTGATCATCTGCCATGCCTTAGGCAGGATGTTCTTGAAGATGACGCCCAAGCCGGCGCCCATCATCACGCCCATGCCCAAGCTGGACACGATGCCCTGCCCGGACGCGACGTCCCACAGTCCGGCTGCCGATCCGCCTACGATGATGCCGAAGTTCGCGAACAGCGCGCCGGCGAACCATACGATCACCGCGCCCGTGCCCACTAAAAATCCTACGGCCAAGAGCATGGGCGAGTTGTAGATGCCGAACGCAACGCCGGGAACGGCTACGTTGCCGAACAGCATGGCCGGAATCACGCCGAAGAAATCGCGCAGCGCGGTGTAGACGCCGGCAAGGCCCATGGAGCCGAACAGCTTGAGGCCCACCTTGCCTCCCGCGTTGCCGGCGATGAGCGTTTGCGCAGCCGCTTCTCCGATGGGGTATTCCAGCTCGGCGTCTTCGATGAAGTGCCGCCGCAGCATAACGGTGCAGATGAGGCCCAGGATCACGCCGGACAGCGCAACCAGGAGCATTTCGAACCATCCCACTTCGTCGGCATAGCCCAGCATCCAGATGCCGGGGATGGTGAACGCGAGGCCGCCCGCTACCATGGCGCCGGCCGACATAACCGTATGCGTGACGTTCGCTTCGTTGAGGCTGGCTTTTCCGCGGCCGAGGCCTTTCAGGAAAAACAGCGAGATGATGGCCGCGAACACGATGGGCCAGGGGAGCGCCCCCATTTTGAGGGCCGTGTACACCGATGCCGCGGTGATGATGACGCAGCCTACGCAGCCTATGAGAACGCCGCGCAGCGTCAGCTGCCCTTTGACAGAGTCCATATCCTTCTCCTTTTCGTATATCCGCTTCCCCTTGCGTTTTAGGAAGTCGGGTTACTGATCGGACGCGTACAGTATAATCGGTGCGGCGCGCGACGAGTATCGTTAAATTCGCGTGATTGTGTAATTCATGAAGGAAGGCGGCTTCTATGGGCGAGGGTCGAGCCGGGCAGCGTACGCGCGCGCCTCAGTCGGTGTTGGCTGTTGACGTGGGGAATTCGGTGACCAATCTGGGCTTGTTCGAAGCGGGCGAGCTGACGGCTACCTGGACGGCTACAACGTACGAGCGCATGACGGCCGACGAGGTCCGCGTTCGCATTTCCTCGTTTCTGGCGACGCTCGACAATCCCGTTTCCGTTGACGACGGCATCGTGGCGTCGGTGGTTCCCGGTTTGACGGACGCGTGGATTGCCGCCGTGAAGAGCCTGACGGGAAGACGTCCGGTTGTGGTGGGCCCCGGTTTGAAGACGGGGGTCAAGATGCGCTACAACGATCCGGGCGAGCTGGGGGCCGACCGCGTAGCCGACCTTGCCGCCGCGAAGGCCGCGTACGAGCCGCCGTTTCTGGTGGTCGATTTGGGCACGACGACCAACTTCGAGGTGGTCGACGCCGAGGGCGTGTTCGTGGGCGGCATCATCGCTCCGGGTCTGAAGCTTTCTGCACGGGCGGTATCGGATGCGGCTGCTCAGCTGGCGGTCGTGGATCTTCGCACGCCGGCGTCGGTGATCGGGAAGAACACGCGCGAAGCCATGCAGTCGGGCGTCGTGATAGGGGAGGTGGCTCGCATCGACGGATTGGTGGACGCCGTGTGGCGCGAGCTGGGGTACCAGACGACCGTTGTTACCACGGGCGAGGACGCGCAGACGATGGCGGCGCTTTCGCAGCGCGTGACCTGCGCCGACGAGCACTTGACCTTGCGCGGTTTGGGGATATTGCACGGCCTGAATCGGCGTTGCTAGGGTACAATAAGCGGATTGTTCCAATTGGAAAGGGGTTCGTGCATGGAAAAGGGGAACGTGAAGGCGCTTCTGCCCATCGGGGTGTTCCTCGTGCTGTATCTGGGCCTAGGCGTGCTGTTCGAGTACGTTTTGGGCATATCCATGGGGTTCTACAACATTCCCATCGTGGTGATCTTCCTGATCGCGCTGATGGTGGCTTGCTTCCAAAACCGCAAGCTTCCCTTCGACGACAAGCTTGTCATCATGGGCCGCGGCATCGGGGACAAGACGATCGTCACCATGATCCTCATCTTCATGGCTGCCGGCATATTCGTGGGCACCGTTGGACGCGATAGCGCGGAAAGCGTCGCCTACCTGCTGCTTTCCGTTATCCCTGCTGAGTATTCGGTGGTTGTTCTGTTCGTGGTCAGCTGCTTCGTGTCGCTGTCCATGGGAACGTCGGTGGGTACCATCACGCTTATCACGCCCATCGCCGTGGCCGTGTCCGCTGCGTCGGGGTTCGACATGCCGCTGTGCGTGGCCAGCGTCATGGGCGGCGCGATGTTCGGCGACAACCTCTCGTTCATTTCCGATACGACCATCGCGGCGTGCCAGGGCCAGGGCTGCCAGATGAAGGACAAGTTTCGCGAGAACTTCAAGATCGCCCTGCCGGCTGCCATTGCAACGCTGGTCATCATCTTGGTGCTGTCGCTGGGCGCCGACATCAGCGGGACCGTGCATCATGAGTACGATCTGATCCAACTTGTTCCGTACCTGATCGTGCTGATCGGCGGCATCGTGGGCATCAACGTGTTCATCGTGCTGCTGCTGGGCATCGTGTCCGGCTCCCTCATCATGATGGCAACCGGGGCGACCGCTCCCACCGACCTGCTGGCCAACATGGGCTCGGGCGCCGCCGGCATGTTCGAGACCACCATGGTGGCCGTGCTGGTAAGCGCGATTTGCGCCCTCATTCGCGAGTACGGCGGCTTCACCGCTTTGCTGAACGGCATCAAGAGCCTGTTCAAGAGCAAGAAGGGCGGTCAGCTGGGCATGGGCTTGCTGGTAGGCGCTATGGACATCGCCACGGCGAACAACACGGTTGCCATCGTTATGGCGAACCCCATCGCGGCCGACATGGCGAAGACGTACGACATCACGCCGCGCAAGACCGCGTCCATTTTGGACACGTTCTCCTGCGTGTTCCAAGGGGTCATCCCGTACGGCGCGCAGATGCTCGTGGCCGTTTCGGCTACGGCTGAGCTGGGATATGCGCTGTCGGCGTTCCAGATCATTCCGTTTCTGTTCTACCCGTTCCTGCTGCTGATCAGCTCGCTCGTGTTCATCTTTTTCGTGCCTGAGAAAAAGGTCGACAACGCGTAAAGATTCACCTTCGTGAAACGTGCCTGACGCCGCGCCCTCTTCGGAGGGCGCGGCTTTTTTGCGTTTCAGACTCGTGGCCGCGCGCTCTGCCGGGCTGGTTCTGACGAGCTTGGCGGCTGCGCAATGACGTGCGCAGCCGCCGCTTTCCCTCGTTCCGCCTTCTCCGGTCGGCTGGCAACGTCGCCCGGTGCACGGTCCTTCGCGTTGAGGAAATTAGCCAAGGTTTACAATATGGCGGTTGTCTCGTATCCTATCTATGTTAGTTTTGGATAACAAAGGGTCGTCCGGCTTCGGGCGACGTGGTTGGTGCGACGCGAAGGATGCTCGTCTATGAAGAAACGCAGGATCGGACAACGGTTATGGGCTTTCGGGGGGCTTGCAAGCTTTGGCTTGGGCGCGCTTGGAGCCGTGGTTCCGATTCTGCCGACGACACCGTTTTTGCTTCTGGCGGCGTTTTGCTTCGCTCGCAGCTCCGAGCGGGTGAATGCGTGGTTCCGCTCGACCAGGCTTTACCGCTCGGTTGTCGAAGGGTACGCCACCAAGCGCACGATGACCGTCAAGGCGAAGCTCCTGCTGCTCGGCCCGCTTACCGTCGTGCTGGGGGTTTCGTTCGCGCTCATGGCCAACGTGCCGGTCGGCCGCATCGTGGTGGCTGCGGTGTGGATCGCGCACATCGTGTATTTCGGGTTTGTGGTCAAGACCGACCGGCCGTCCCCTGCGGCGCCGTCGAACGTCGATGTGCCGTCGCGACCCGTCGAGTCGACTGAAAGGTAGATGTTCGTGTTCAGCATGCGTCTTTTGCGTATGGTGCCCGCCGCGCGCGGGCCCATTGTTGTCAACGTCGCGCTGCAGTGGGCGGCTCTCGCCGCGAACGTGGCGCTCATGGTGTTCATCGGCTTGTTCGTGCAAGCGTGGTTCGAGGGCGTGAAGGATCTGGGTTCTTGGCTGATCGGCCTGGGATGCGCGGGAGCCGCCGCCATCGCGGTGCGGATGGCGTGTTTGGCCGGCGCGCAGCGTTGCGGGCTTGCCGCTGCGCAGGCCGCCAAGCGCGAGGTGCGCCAGCAGGTGTACGAGAAGCTGGTGCGCATGGGGCCTGCGTACTCCGAGCGCGTGTCCACTGCCGAAGCGGTCCAGGTGAGCGTGGAGGGCTGCGAGCAGCTTGAAAGCTACTTCGGACAGTACGTTCCCCAGCTGGTCTACGCCGTGCTGGCGCCGCTCACGCTGTTCGCCTGCTTGGCGCCGTTGAGCCTTCCCGCTGCATCGGCCTTGCTTGCGTGCGTGCCGCTGATCCCGCTTTCCATCGTCGCGGTGCAGAAGATCGCCAAGCGTGCCATGCGCCAGTACTGGGGCGCGTACACCGATTTGGGCGAATCGTTCTTGGAGAACTTGCAGGGGCTGACCACGCTCAAGATATACCGGGCCGATGAGGAGCGTCATCGCTTGATGAACGACGAAGCCGAGACGTTTCGCCGCGCTACCATGCGCCTTCTGCGCATGCAGCTCAATTCGGTTACGGTGATGGACGTGTTCGCGTACGGCGGCGCGGCGGTGGGCATCGTGGTTGCGCTCGTGCAGTTCGCGAACGGGGAGATTCCGCTGTTCGCGGCGTTCGCGGTGATCTTCCTGTCGGCCGAGTTCTTCATTCCGCTGCGCACCTTGGGGTCGTTCTTCCATACGGCGATGAACGGCATGGCCGCCGCCGACAAGATGTTCTCGATTCTGGACGCGCCGGAGACGGCGCGAGGGTCGCGGGTCGTCGAATCGGAACAGGCGGGCGTGACGTGCCGTGGCGTGGGGTATTCGTACGACGGCGAGCGAACGGTTCTCTCGGACGTGGATTTCGACGCTCCGGCGGGGTCGTTCACGGGCATCGTGGGCGAAAGCGGGTCGGGCAAGTCGACGCTCGCGGGCGTTCTGTGCGGACGCAACGCGGGATTCACCGGGGAGGTCGAGCTGGCCGGGGTGCCGCTTGGCTGCGTATCGCAAGCATCGGCGGCGCGCACCGTGACCGTGGTTTCGTATGCAAGCTACCTGTTCAAAGGATCCGTGCGATCGAACCTGCTCATGGCCGACCCGCAGGCAAGCGATGCCGAAATGTGGGCGGTGCTCGAGCGCTGTCGAGCGGACGGGTTCGTGCGCGCGGCGGGCGGGCTCGATGCTCCTGTAACCGAGCAGGGATCGAACCTCTCCGGCGGACAGCGGCAGCGCTTGGCTTTGGCGCGCGCCCTTCTGCACGATACGCCCGTGTACGTGTTCGACGAGGCGACGTCGAACGTCGATGCCGAAAGCGAGCGCGCCATCGTGCGCGTGGTGCATGCCCTTGCGCGCGAAAAAACCGTCATCATGATCACGCACCGGCTGTCCGCCGTGGCGTCGGCCGACCGCATCTACGTCCTCGACGATGGCCGCGTGGCCGAATCGGGCGCATGCGACGAACTGCTGGCGCGTGACGGCGCGTTCGCACGTTTGTGGCGCCAGCAGGTTTCATTGGAGCGGTTCGCCAGCGCGAGCGAAGGCGAAGCTTCGCGTGCGAACGGGGATGACGGTGCGGGCGATGCCGAAGGCGGGGAAGCAACGCCCTCGAGTGCGGAAGATGCGCCGTCATTGGCCGTTTCTTCGTTCGCAACTGCGCCGCGCCGCTCTCATCTGGCCGTGATGATGCGGCTTGTGGGCCTGGTGAAACCGCTGCTTCCGTGGATGGTGCTAGCGGCGGTGCTGGGCGTGCTGGGCTTCGGCGCTGCCATTTTCCTTACGGTTCTGGCTGCGTTCGCGCTGGCCGATGCGGCGGGGCTGCCGCAGGGCGTGGGGCTTGGGACGGCGTTGGTCCTGGTGGCGGTGTGCGGCGTTGCGCGCGGCCCTTTGCGCTACGGCGAGCAGTTGTGCAACCATTATCTTGCTTTCAAGCTGCTTGCGCTCGTGCGCGACAAGGTGTTCGCTGCGCTGCGACGTCTGGCGCCGGCGAAGCTCGAGGGCCGCGACAAAGGCGATCTTGTGTCGCTTGTCACGTCGGACATCGAGCTCCTGGAGGTTTTCTACGCGCATACGCTGTCGCCTGCGCTGATCGCGCTGCTGGTGTCCTTGGGCATGGCGGCGTTCATCGGCTGGTTCTCGCCGTTGCTGGGCGTTTTGGCTTTGGCTTCGTATGCGCTGGTGGGCGTCGTGGCTCCGTTCGTGTCGTCGCTCGCTGCCGGAGAAAGCGGTCAGGCGGTGCGCGAGGGGCTGGGGTCGATGAACGCGTTCGTGTTGGACAGCCTGCGCGGACTGCGTGAAACGCTCCAGTTCGGGCGGGCGGGCGATCGCGTGCGCGAGTTGGCTGAGCGCACGAAGCTGTTGGAGTGCGACGAGGTTCGCCTCAAGGGGCGCGCTTCGGTCGCTTTGGCGGGCGTGAACGCGCTTGTGCTGGCGCTCGACGTTGTCATGGTGCTGGCTGCGGGTACGCTGGTGGCGAAGGGCCAGCTCTCTCCGGGTGCCGCCATCGTCGCCTCGTCGGCGCTCATGTCGTCGTTCGGGCCGGTGATCGCGGTGGCGAACCTGGGCTCGACGCTGCAGCAGACGCTGGCCAGCGGCGCGCGGGTTCTCGATCTTCTGGACGAGCGTCCTCAGACCGATGACGTGCTCGACGGTGCGGACGTGTCGGAGTTCTTGGGCGCAAGCGCGCGTGGCGTGGACTTTTCCTACGGAGACGTCGCGGTGCTCGACAACGTGGACGTGCGCATCGAGCCGGGATCGATCGTGCACTTGGCCGGCAGGAGCGGATCGGGCAAGTCGACCCTGTGCAAGCTGTTCATGCGCTTCTGGGATGCGACCCGCGGCGTAGTGGAGGTGTCTGGCACCGACGTGCGCCGCGTGAACACGGAAAGCCTGCGCGCGCTGCAGGGCTACATGACCCAGGAAACCCACCTGTTCGCAGGCTCCGTGCGGGACAACCTCATGCTTGCGAAGCCGGATGCGACGGAAGACGAACTGCAAGCGGCATGCGACAAGGCGTCGTTGACCAGCCTGGTCGAGCGGCTTCCCCGGGGTTTGGACACACCGGTAGGCGAATTGGGCGATACGCTGTCAGGAGGCGAGCGCCAGCGCATCGGCCTGGCGCGCGTGTTTTTGCACGATGCGCCGTTCGTGCTGTTGGACGAGCCGACGTCGAACCTCGACAGCTTGAACGAAGCGGCCGTGCTCAAGGCGCTGCTTGACGGCCGCGAGGGAAAGACCATCGTGCTGGTAAGCCACCGTGCGTCGACGGCGTCGGTGGCCGACGCGACGTACACGGTGGATCGAGGTCGGGTGTCGTAGCGCGCGGCGGGGCTCGGGGTGAAGCGGGATGCGGGCGCTGCCGGGGTTGCGCCCCGTGCCGCCTCTCGCTTCGCCTCGCGTCTTGCCGGTTTACCAGCGTTGCTCGCGGATCGTTTCCCCTTCGAGGCTCTTGAGCGTGAACGCCCCCTGGTTGTATACGGCGTAGCTGGCGCTTCCGTCTTTGGGGATCGAGGTGCTGCCGGGATTGACGAACAGCACGCCGTTGCGCTCCTCAAGGGTTTTGACGTGCGTGTGGCCCGATAGGAACGCCGACCCCTTCGGCAGCGCCGGAGCGTCATCGGGGGATTTTCCGGGCAGGTGGCCGTGCGTGCAATACAGCAGGCGTCCATCTGCTTCGATCAGCGCGTAATCGGCCATGCAGGGAAAATCAAGCACCATCTGGTCGACTTCCGCATCGCAGTTCCCGCGCACGGCCACGATGAAATCCGCCATCTGGTTCAGTACGGCAAGCGCCTCTTTGGGCGCGTAGCCTTGCGGCAGGTCGTTGCGGGGCCCGTGGTAGAGAAGGTCTCCCAGCAAGACGATGCGGTCCGGCGTCTCTTCTTCAATGCTCCTGGCAAGCGTTCGCACGGCGGCGGCCGAGCCGTGCAGATCGGATGCGATGACAAGTTTCATGGGCGTCCTTTCGGTTCAGCTCAAATCGGCGCAGTAGCCGCGTCCGAAGACCTGCTTGTTGCTTTTGGGGAACAGGTGCGCATGCAAAGCCGTGAAATAGCTGTCGGTCATCGAGGCCATGTAGTCTACGACAATTTGATTGGGCTCCGTGGCCAGGTATTCCTCGGCCGACACCGTGCGGGATTTCGCTACGAGGTTCGATACGTGATGCTTGAACACAGGCGACGATTCGTCGCCCGCCTTAAGGTCGCTCAGCAGGCGCTCGTACAGCTCCGCGAACATTTCCTCCACCACGTTTCCCGCTCCGAGCACCATGCCCTCGCGTTCGTAGATGATCTCGTAATTCTGGCGCTTTGCGCGTTTGAGGTCGCCGAACACGTTTTCGCTCATGGCGATGCGGTCGGATCCGTAGCTGTTGTTCACGATGTCTACGGTCAGGTTGTTGATGATGCGGGCGTTGTCGCGGCCGATGACCGTGCTGTCGAATACGTCGAGGGAATCGATCACGCCCATGTCGATGGCATCCGCGCGATCCTTTCCCACGTAGGCGATCATGTCGCTCACGCGCACGACGCATCCTTCCAGCGTGGACGGTCGCAGCGTCTTGATGGTGGACTCGTCGGCGTTGCAGGCTTCCACCAGTTCGTCTAACTGGGAAAACGTAGCAGTATCGCCCATGCGCAGCACCTGCTGAGCGAATTCCCCATTGTGGCAGAGCACGCCGTCGAGCGTCTGCAGGCTGACGTTTCGCCGGTACAGTTGGTCGAGCACGCGCACGGAATGGACGTTGTGGTTGAAGTAGCGACCGGTTTGCGCATGGTAGCACTTGTTGAGGAAATGCTCGCCTGCATGGCCGAACGGCGTGTGCCCGACGTCGTGGCCGAGCGCGATGGCCTCGATGAGGTCGCAGTTCAGGCCCAGCAGGCTGCCGATGTTTCGCGCGATGCGGCTGACAAGCTGCACGTGCAGCCCGCGCCGGCAGATGTCGTCGTTTTCGATGAACGAGAACACCTGCGTCTTGTCCGCGTAGCGGTTGTAGGCGGGCACGTTGATGATCTTCTCGATATCGCGCGCGAAGGCGGGGCGCGTAAGGGTTGCCTCGTCATGCGGATTCGGCTCGCGGCGCGCGATGGCCGCGTCGTCGAACGCATGCGGGTTCCGCCTTCCGGCGGCTCGATCGGACAGGATGATCGCCTCGACGTCCTTGTCGAGGGCAAGGTAGGGGATGGAGGCTGGTTCGTTCATGCGTCCTCCTTTGAGATTCGAGGTTGAAGATCGCATCGATAGTAGAGTCTGATTGTATCATTTCCTGATGCTCGCCTGGAAATTCACGCGAAGCATACGGCGGCGCTCTCGCGCGCCTGTTGCTGCCGGTAGCGCCGACCCTCCGCACGTCCTCGCGCGCCCGTGTCAAAACGGACGAGTTTTGCTGGTCCTCAGATAAGGATAATGCAAGGTGACAGCCCATTGATCAGGCACGATGTAAAACACTTGTAGCGGCATAGCCCCGACAAGGCGAAAAATCGCCGCAAAACTCGTCCGTTTTGACAGAAGGGCGTCGGTCCCGCAAGGTTGCCGGCCCCGCAAGGCCCCCGACCCCGCAAGGCCCCCGACCCCGCAAGGTCGTCGGCTTCGCAGGCCCCGCCCCCGCAGGCCCCCGGCCCCTCGAAGCCAGTGCGAACGCAAGGCTGCGAGGTCTCGTCCCGCCAGTCCCAATCGTGACAGCACGGCTCGTCCGGGATCGGCTGCATCGAGCCGCCGTAAAACGAGAGCCGCACGATGCAGGGATCTCGAACTCGATGGGGGTGAGCATGCTCGGGTGACCACGGGGATGATCAGAGGGTCGTGCTCTTCATGCGAGACGCGGGCTGCAGCGTGCGGCTTGATTTGACTATAGAGAACATCTCGCGATGACGCATGGGCTAATCAGGGTATTTTCTCAAAATGAGGTCATACTCGGGGTACCACTTTGAGCTGCGTTGCGCCATTTGCCTTGCGGCGTTGTCGGGGCTTCGCTATGCTCCTTGCTGAAAGGGGAGGTCGAGGCAAGACGGTAAGGAGCGGGCAGATGGACTGGAGCGGGAATCTTGCTGAATCGGTGGCACCCTATATGAAGGGAAGCCCCCTCATCGATGTCTTGGAAGCCGTTGCGAACCTGTCCGCGAAAAAGGCGGAAGCCCTTCGAATCCTGAACGTTGCATGCGACGAGAGCTTGGGCTCGACCGAGTTGGAGCGGTACGGCTGCGTTGCCGTCGCAAGCATTTCGATGGTTGCGCGCGCTTCGGGCGATCGGCGCCCGGAGTTGGCGGACGTCGTTTATTCGGACGGAGCGTTCGACCTTGTGACCGACCAGATCTCCCTTCTGAAGAACGTGGCTTGCTGCTTGCCTTCCGGCGGTTTGCTGGTGGGGGAGATGGGGGCGTTCGGCAATGCGGAATCTCTTGAAGACGGCTATGCGCAGGCGATACGCAAGCACAGCGGCGATTACGTTTGCCAGTTCTGCTTCCCAAAAGAAAAAGCGTACCGACGTGCTTTGGAGATCGCCGGATTCGAGGTTGTGGCAATGAGCGCTTTCGACAAAGCAACGCCTTTGGAGAACGGTCGCGACGGCTTGCGCTTGTGGGCTGAGTCCCGCTTCGCGAAGAGCCTGGCCTTGTATCGCCCCGAAGACAGAGAGCTTGTTTTGGAGGACTACGAGAAAGCGTGCGAGGAGCGGTCGTGGAATGAGAGCAGTGGGTGTTGGGTGGCGGATTACCGGCGCCTGCGCTTCGTTGCCAGGAAATCTCGAGCGGCAACCGCTCCGCTTGCCTATTCTCCGCTGCGCGTTCTGGGCTCCTGATCGCCCGTGATGAGCTCGGGCCCTTGTTCCCGGCTCTTCCCACCTTCGGTTTCTGTGCTAGTATGTAAGCAACCGCGATGCGGCTGGCATGGGGATGCTACATTTCATATTCTGCGATTGAGAGAGGATCTCCCATGTTAACGCCCTTAGACGAACTTATCTTCTCAGATGGTAACCGCGAATCTTTCCAGCGGATCATCGATATCACGCAAACGCATGGGAAGCCGGAAAAGCTCTTCCTTGTAGGTCCGAAAGAATCGGGCAAGACCACGGTGCTGCGCGCACGGCAGCTGGACAAGGACCTTCTTTCCACGAAGCGCGTTCTGTATCGTCCCTGTCAAGAACTGCCGGAGGCCATGCGGGCAAATGTCTATGACGGCTACTTCGATGACCTGGGAAAACACGAAGTCCTGTTTTTGGACGACTTCGAGGGCTTCTTCGAGGACGAAGAAGTGGGACCCATGTTGTGCAGGTTGTTGCTCCAAGAGCGCGAGCGTCATGGTTTGGATACCGTCATCTCGTCTGACAAACCGCTTTCTGAATTCGATTTAAGCCAGTTCGAAGGCGTTTTGGACGATTTCGAAGAAATCCGCATCGAAGCCCTCGATGGTGCCGGCCTGGTTGATTACGTGAGGACCCTTCTTGCCATGTACTACGAAGAAGGGAAAAGCCCCGTGCTTTCCGAGGAAGCGATCGATTACGTTGCGCACGGTTTGGGGGAGCCTCCCAGCATGATTCGCAAAGCCCTGTTCTATCTGATGACGGAGTATTCCGGTACGCCGGGCGCCGAGCTGTCCCGTGATTTCGTCGTAGAGGCGCTTGCGAAAGACTAGCGCGTTTCCCGGTACGTTGAACGAAAAGGAAGCCGTCCGTGAGGGCGGCTTCCTTTTCGTTCAACGCTGTGCGATGGAACTTGCCGGCGCCGTCGCACGATTCCCGATGCTGCTGACTAGGCGGGGTGCGCATCAAACCATTCTTTGCTGGGCGGAGTGTTTCGCTTGCATGGTTGGTTGCCGTGGTCGTGCCGTGGCGAAGAGCTTTTGCCGCAGGGATACGCGCAGATCAAGCCGCTGTAGTTGCAGCGAACCGGCTGGGGCCGAACAAGATCGTTCATGTCCTTGCCGCACTTTTTGCAGTGCAGATCGACGCCGTTGACGATGTCGACCCTGTCGAAGATGGTGCATGTGCCGCAATCCGGGCACGTTCCGGACTTTTTGGGTGCAGGTTGGCATTTCCCGCACATTGGATTGCATATCCAGCATCCTCCCGGCATGTGCGTTCTCCTATCGACGAGACCTGATGAAAGCGGCTCCATCCAACAACGCCGTGCTTGTTGATTTTTTTGGTGCGCACGCGCGCGAGCAAGGAAACGCGTTGGAATAGGCCTTGTGCGTGCGGGGGGGGGGGGTATCATTGACTAAATTGGTTTTCCTATACGGTCACCGCACCGCTTCGCACGAATAAACGTATCACTCAGAATAGGCGCATTTGTACTGACGAGGGTACTAAAACGAGGGTTTTAGTACTTCTGGCTATATATCCCTCAGGGGTAGGTGGATAAAGTGTATGACATGGGCCGGTGGTTCGGGTCGCTGGCTTCACGGGGAAAGAGGGCGCTTATGGGGTTGGATAATCGTGTAGCATGCTCGCAGCAAGTTGAAATGGTTGAGGAAGCGAACGAGGCGTATACCAAAACGCTCAAGATGATCGGTTTCAAAGCTCTGCTCGGTTGGCACTATCTTGTTTTATTCACGCCTCTTTTCATTGGGACCGCCGCAATCAACGCGCCATCCCTCTTTTTTCAGCGACAGGTTACGTTGTATCTGACTCTAGCCGTTACGTTCGGCATCTTGGTTCTGGTTGGAAAGCGCATGCTTCGCAAGAACAGAACCGCTCCTTCGAAGATCCTCTTGGTGTCTGCGGGCGCGTTGGCCACCCTTGCCACTATCGTCTCCGCCACGACAATGGATTTCCCCGTGCCCCTTCGTTTGGGCACGGTCGTGCTGCTTGGCGTCTCGGAAGCCCTGTTGATGTTCCTGTGGCTGCATTATTACGTGCGAGCTGCTGCAAACTACCTGACCCGCTCGTTTGCCGTCGACATGATCTTCGGCGGATTGGTGGCCCTGCTCGTCTGCAGCCTGCAAGAACCTATCGGCCTGATCGCGGCGGTGCTGCTGCCTCTGGTGGCCATTACGTCGCTGATGGCCAATTGGAGGACGGCGGAACCGTTGCCGCCAACTGGCTTCTCCGATGCGTTCGCCCCTCTTTCGCGCAAAGCGATTCGAGAATTCGCGCTTACATCGGTTCCGACGATGGTCTATGCGTTTGCGTTCGGGTTGTTGCAAGGAGCGTATCTTGTTGACGGCACGTTGCTGCTCATGGCCAACGACCCCCTGATTCTTGTTGGCATCGCGTTGGCGGGCGCGTGCATCATAGCCTCCTCGCTCCATTCGAAGCAAAGCCGGTCCATCGACGCCATCCATCGCTACTCCCTTTTGCTGTTCGTCGTAGGCATCGTGCTGCTGCCGTTTTTCCGGGAAGGCTTCGGCGCCCTAACCGCGGAATGCGTCATCTTGGCGGGCTTCAACTTGTTCGACTTCGGCGGCGTGATCATCGGCATCGGGATCGCCCAGCGCCTGCGCTCCGATTCCCTGCTGCTTGTCGACGGCGGCCGCGTGGTGGCTTACCTGTGCTTGGCGGTAGGCTGCATCGTGGGCGATCAGCTGATGATGCTTTTCATGGACCAGCACGGATGGCTGGTGCTCATCGGCGTGGGCGGCGTCGCGATCGCAATGCTGGTGGCTACCGTGCTCACGCCCTTCCATGAATGGGAGGAGCTTGCCTCCGACGGAGCGGATGCGCAGGCTGCCGCGCCTGCTTCGCAGCCTGAGCCGACCTCTGCCGACGACGCAGCTCGTGCATCTTCGTCTCAAAAGCCTCAGGCGCCGGCTGTTAAAGCCGCGTCCTCGGAAGACGGCGAGCCGGCCTCGCGCGGCAAATCGGCCAAACCCGAGGGCGGATACGTCGATTCCCCCTGGCGACGCACATGCCAGCGGATTGCTGAACTGTACAAGCTCTCGCCGCGGGAAACAGAAATATTCTTCTTTATCGCAAAGGGCCGCAATGCGGAATACGTTCAGCAGGAGCTGGTCATATCCATGCATACGGCTAAAACCCACATCGCGAACATCTATCACAAACTCGGGGTGCATTCGTCGCAAGAAATGCTCACGCTTATCGAGACGTTTCGAAGGGAAGACATCGAAAAGCAGGGGGCGAAGCTCGGAGAAAGGAAAGCTGTCAAAGACTGAGAAGAACGCGAAGGCGGCATAGGGAAATCCCGTACGTCTGCGCCGGCTTTTGTAAAGCAACTTGCACTCGATTGATAGGAGAACACGATGGCTAGCACTACGTTTCAACTTGATCCCGCGGATTTCGAACTGTCGGACTACGGTCCGGTTCGCATCTCCTTGCCCTCCATCCCCGCGGTGACGGAAGAGGATATTGAAGCCCAGCTGTTTTCGTTCGTTGTCGCTTCGGCTCATAAGGGGTCTAGCATCAAGTCGCTTGCCGATCTGGATGACGCATGGGTGCGGGATCATTTCGAGGGAATGTCCACCATGGAGGACCTGAAGGCGTCCATCAAGCAGGATCTTGAGAAAACGTCCCGCATGGGCCTTGAAAACTACAAGCTGCAATGCTGCAACGATGCGCTGATCGCCCGTCTGGAAGGAGAGGTGCCCGAAGCCGTTGTGACGGAGGCGATGGAGGCGTCTCGTTCCATGTACGACGACCGTCTGCGCGCAAGCGGCATGACCAAGGTCCAGTATCTTCGCCAAGAGAAGCTGACCGAAGAGGAGTACGAGCAAAAGATTCGCGCCGACGTGGCGTACAACCTGTCGCTCAACGTCGTTCTTGACAAGCTGATTGAACGGCAAGGGCTTGCCGTTGCCAAAGAGGATTTGACCGAGTACCTTTCCGCCGACAACCCCGAAGCGTTCCTTGCGGAGATCGAGAGGAACGGGAAGGTCGACGAAGCGTGCCAAGCTGCCGCGCGCGTGAAGGCTATGCGCCAGATCGTCGATACCGCCATCGTCGACGAAGGCTAGTCCTTTCGATCCGTCCGTTCCCCTGGAGTCTGCCCAAGCGACGCTCGAGCTGATTGCCAGGGTTGGCGCCAAGCAGAAAAGGCGTCGGTGGCCTGAGAGCCGCCGGCGCCTTTTTTACGCGTCAAAGCGATGGTCCTTGCTGCCGGGCTTTTCTTTCCCTGCTGCACGAAGCGTGATGGGGTCTTTGGTGATGTAAAGACGAAACGCCAGGTCAAAGCATCAATATCTTTGTACTAGAACGTATAACCCATGGTACTAGATGCCCCTTTTTCATACCGATTTGGGTAGGGAGCCGCAACTTCGGGCTGCTAAATTTCGTCTCGTGGATGCACCCCATGCCATTCACTTGGACTTGCGAAATGCTTCGTTGAGAACCAAAGAAAAGAAGTCGCTAAAGGAAGGAACGACCATGTGTTTCAGACCACCATCGTTCGATGACATGATGAAGAAGTGCCCGTCGTGCGGCACGTTCAACCCGCCCGAGAATGACAAGTGCAAAAAGTGCGGGAATGATCTTCCGACCGAGGCGCCCGCTCCCGGCGCTCCCGCGGCTCCCGGTGGTGCCCCTGCGGCTCCCGGTGCTCCGAAGGCTCCCGGTGCCCCTGCGGCTCCTGGCGCTCCCAAGCCTCCTACTGCGTAGTTGCAGCGGGCTTGAAGGTTTCCGCTGCTTGCAAGAACGCAGGTTTGCAGGGGAAGCGTTGATCGTCTTTAAGAAGCTCCGATGACGAGTGAAGAGGAGAATCGTACAAGGCTTTATGCGCGTTCCAAGATAGAACGAGGCTGTCGACGGGACGGGCGGGAAGGGCAAAAGGAGCTTCTGAAGAATAAGGGTTTCATCTATCAGTTGGCATCTCTTAATGAAAGGGGGATTTTCATGATCAACGAATACAACCATGATCTGTACAAAACAGACTGGCGCTGGTTTGAGAATGGTTATGAAGTGACCCGCACCTCGGTCTGGACCGGACCTGGGTGTCACAACGGCTGCGGCGTGCTTACGTACGTCAAGGATGGCAAGCTTGAGAAGATCGAAGGTGACCCCAACTTCGGGTACAACCAGGGACGTCTGTGCCTGCGCTGCCTGGACATGGTTGAGGCTATCTACAACAACGACCGACTGAAATGGCCTCTTCTCCGCGACGGAGAAAAGGGCGAGAACAAGTGGAAGCGCATCACTTGGGAAGAAGCGTTCGACTGGTTGGAAGATACGTACAAGAAGATTTGCAAGACGATTCACGACGACTACAACGGTATCGGGCCCGAGGGCATCGTGGCTCTTTCCGGTACGGGTCGTAACGCCATGTGGCACGGCGCCATGTGCCTGCGTGCGGTTTTCGGCAGCCCGAACATGTCGTTCGGCTTCCTCTCTGCCGACTCCTGCTATCAGCCTCGTATGACTGCCAACCTCATGAAGGACGGCGATTGCTGGATCCTCGACGCTTCCCAGCTTCACCCGGATCGCTACGACAACCCTGATTGGAAGCAGCCTGAAGTGGTTATCGTTTGGGGCAACGAGCCTCTGGCGTCCAACCCTGACGGTTTCGTCGGCCACTGGCTGATCGACCTCATGCGCATGGGCACGAAGTTCATCGTTGTCGACCCTGCTCTGACGTGGCTTGCCTCGAAGGCCGACATCTGGTTGCAGGTTCGTCCCGGCACCGACTGCGCTCTTGCCATGGGCATGCTGCGCGTCATCGTCGACGAGGATCTGTACGATCACGAGTTCGTTGAGAATTGGTGCTACGGCTTCGACGACCTGGTCGAGCGTCTGCAGGACTACCCGACCGACAAGTGCGCCGAGATCTGCTGGATCGACGAGCAGGATCTTATCGACGCAGCCCGTATGTTCGCTGCTGCAAGCCCCGGCGCAATCCAGTGGGGTCTTGCCATCGACATGCAGATCTCCGCTATGGAGGCTTCGTTCGCCATCTCCGACATCACGGCGCTGTGCGGCAACCTCGACGTTCCCGGTGGCAACGTGCTCGTTCGCTACGCTTACAACAGCTCCAAGAAGTACGGCTGCGGCCTTGAGTTCATCTCGCAGGAGATGCTTGATCGCCGTATCGGCACCGACCAGTCCCCGATTCACAAGGCTGGCTACACGCCGTTCATTCCGCCCGATCTGCTGCTCGAAGCCATGGAGACCGGCGTTCCGTATCCGCCTCAGATGATGTGGGTGCACGGCACCAACCCCATCGCCAACATGTCCGGCGATGCCCCGCGTCTGTACCGTGCGTGGAAGAACGTTCCTTACACGGTCGTGGTGGACTACTACCTGACCCCGACCGCCGTGGCGTTCGCCGACCTTGTTCTTCCGGTCGCCATGTCGGTTGAGCGCGATTCCTTCCGCTCTTGGTGGCAGCCGCTGCGTACGTTGACTGCTTCGGCTGGCCGCTACTTCGAGTGCAAGATGGACGAAGAACTTGTGCTCGACCTTGGCAAGCGCTTCAACCCTGAGTTCTTCAACCAGTTCGAGACCACCCGCGACTTCTTGACGTGGATGATTCAGGACGACGGCCTTGGCGTTGACTACACGTTCGAGGACCTTACCCACAAGGTTTACGACTACTGGGATTGGAACGAGACGTACGAGAAGTACAAGAAGGGTCTGCTTCGCGAGGACGGTCAGCCGGGCTTCGTTACCGCGACCGGTCTGTACGAGGTGTCTTCTCCGCTGTTCGACGTGTGGGGCTTCGATCCTCTGCCGCATCACATGGAGCCGTACGAGAGCCCGTACCGTACTCCCGAGCTGTACAAGGAGTACCCGTACATCTACACCTCCGGGCACCGTCACATCGGCCTGTTCCACTCCGAGCATCGCCAGCTGCCGACGATGCGCGAGGTTCATCCCACCGCTATCGCCGATATCTCTCCGGAGATCGCGAAGGAGCAGGGCATCAAAGAGGGCGACTGGGTATGGTTCGAGAACAAGCGCGGCAAGTGCAAGCAGCAGGCGCATATCGCTCCTGGCCTGATGCCGAACCTCGTGCGTGCTCGCCATGGCTGGTGGTTCCCCGAGCAGGAGGCTGCCGAGCCCAACCTGTACGGCGTGTTCGACTGCAACGGCAATAACCTGACCACGATGGGCGTTTACGGTCCGACGCACTACGGCGCTCCGTACAAGAGCACGCTGTGCAAGTGCTACAAGGTAACGCCTGAAAACGATTGCTCGCCGAGCGCAATCGTCACCAAGGGAGGAGGTTTCGGGGGCTATGACTACACCCGATTCGAAGGAGACTAAGTACGGTCTGTTGATCGACTACGAATTCTGCACCAACTGTCACACCTGTGAGGTTGCCTGCAAGAAGACGCATGATCTTCCGATTGGCCAGTACGGTATCAAGACGCTCGAGTATGGTCCCGTGAAGAATCTGACGGGCAAGTGGGAGTGGACGTATCTTCCCCTGCCGACCGATCTTTGCGATCTGTGCGCCGACCGTGTGGCCGAAGGCCGCCTTCCCAACTGCGTACATCACTGCCAGGCTGGCGTAATGTACTACGGCATGGTGGAAGAGCTGGCTGCTAAGGCGGCTGAAAAGCCCAAGATGGTGCTTTTCACGAAATAACCGGACTGAAGGAGGAGAGCTATGGCTCGTCAGGAAAAAGGCGGATTCCGTCCGCCTCCGTTGGGGAAGATCTTGTGGAAGTGCACCGAGTGCAACACCTTTAACGCCGCAGATGCAACGGTATGCAAGAAGTGCGGTGCCGAGAAGGAGAAAGCACTCGACGAGTCCATCGAGAACGCTACGTTCAAGCCCATTTCGGAGTCTGAGCGCCTGAATCAGGATCAGAAGATCTTGAAGGAGCTCGAGGGTTAGTAGCCTTGTTTCAGAAAAGGGTCTCAGGCTCCAGGGGGCCGAGACCCTTTTTCCTTTCCAATGTCGCTCGTCAAGGCGGTGCGCAATTCGATCCAAGGGAATAAGAGGGCTCTACGGATTGAAGCGCACGGCACTTTTATCGATGCGCATGGCGAGACGGCCTCTCGTTTTCCAGTTGTTTTCAGGAGGCCGTCGGACGGCACCGTTTCGTCAAAGCGACGCGCTTATAAGATTCCACTGAAGCTAGGGGATTGAGGCTTAAGTGGAACGTTACAAGGAGCGGTTTATGAGTGCAGATTCCAAAGCGGCTAGGAAATTCACCATTTCCCAGTTTATCGATTCGTTCGGAGTTAGTAAGTTTACGATCTCTATCTTTTTCCTCGTGGGCATCGCAATGATGTTCGATGGCTATGACTACATGATCATCAGCTATACGAACACGCAGATCATGCAGGAGTTCTTCGGTCCCGCAGGAAACGATGCACTGAAGGGCGCTCTGTCATCTTGGTCCACTATCGGCATCGTGGTCGGCTCGTTCGCCGCAGGCCCGCTGTCCGATAAGTTCGGTCGCCGTAAGATTCTGACGTTTGGCACGTTCATGTACGGCTTGTTCACCATTCCGTGCATTTTCGCCCCGTCTTACGAGCTTTTCTCGGTGTTCCGCGTTATCGCCGGTCTGTTCTTGGGCGTGTGCACGCCTATCGTTACCACGCTGTTCACCGAGTTCACGCCGACGAAGCAGCGTTCGTTCTTCATCACGTTCGGCATGGCTTGGATGATTGTCGGCTGGGTGTTCGCTGCCTTGATCGGCACCATCATGGTCCAGGTTGCAACGTGGCATTGGTGCTACGCTATCGGTGCGTTCCCGGTTGTCTACGCGTTCATTTTCGGCAAGTTCACACCGGAATCCGCCCACTGGGCGGCGGTTCACGGCAAGATGGATCTAGCGGTATCTACCTTGAAGTGCATCCAGAAGCGCTCTGGCAAGGACACGGGATTCGAAATTGATGCTGCGAACATTCTTGTTCCGCCCGTTGCCGGCAAGGCAAGCCCTGCTGAGGTTTGGAAGGGCAGGTACCTTAAGACCACGATTGCTCTGGTTATCATCTACTTTGCCGGTAACTTCAGCATCTACGGCGTAAACGCCTGGCTGCCGGCTTTGATGCTCGAAGCTACGGGCGGCGCGGTTACCGCTTCGTACATGCTGGCTATGGCTCAGAACGCGGCATCGGTTGTCGCGAACTGCACGACGGGCTTCGTATCCGAGGCAATGGGTCGTAAGCGCAACCTGACATTCGGTTACGGGTTGGCTGTTGTGGCGTGCTTGATAGTCTCTCAGGTTGTCAAGCTGCCTACGGAAACGAGTTTCTGGCCGTACCTCATCGCATTCGTTTTCATGGGCTTTGCCTTGAACTACGCTATCACGGCTGCTCAGCCGATGATGTCCGAGTCGTATCCTACCGAGTTCCGCAACTCGGGCGTGGCCACCATCGTGGCGCTCGGAAAATCGGCCGGTATCCTTTCGCCTGTTGTTTTGGGCGGCTTGAAGGCTGCTGGTTGGGCGTTCTCTCCGCTGATTGCTTTGCTTGCGGTTCCCATGGCGTTCGGCTTCGCCGCATGCTTCTTGCTTCCCAAGGGAGCGAAGGGCATGAACATCGACGATATCGCCGAAGCCGTGGAGTCCTAGCACAAGGCGAACCTTCGCATCATGTGCTTTCCGTCTCTTGATAAGGGGATGGTGGGCAACCTCGAACGGGCTTCCGAGTAAAATCGGAAGCCCTGACGGGTTGTGAAGGGGGTTTCGACTTGGAAGGGAAGGGATGCCGCGCTTTGGTTTGCGCGGGCTCGCAAGCGGCGGGCGACGGTGCGCGTGGCCGTCGTTCTTTTGATTCCTCTGGCGAATGCGTGGTTTCTACGTGCATTGCCAAAGGCCGTTAACGAAGGGGGATTTGACATGATCTGTCCATTTTGCGGAAGGGAATCGCAGTCGGAGGAGCATTGCACGAAGTGCTACGCCCTCTTCAACAAAGAGGTGCGCAGCATTGCGTACGACTCTGAAAACGACCCGAGAAGCGACATGATCGGGCCGTTCACCTCGAAGCAAGCCAAGATTTTGGCGTGGACTATCATGGGGTTGCTGATTGTTGCCTTCGTAGCGGCCACGGAGCTTACCGGAAACGGCTTGTCCGGGCACTGACGGGCAGGCGATCCGCTCTTCGGCTTTGCGCTCCTGCAGAAGCCCTTGCTCGTCCCTGATGGATCGTGCCACATGGATCCACCAGGGACGAGCAAGGGCTTTTGTATGCGGGACGTAGGTATTGAAAAGGCGCTGTGCGCATGCGTACAGCGCCGTGCTTTAGTTCGCGGACTGGTTGCAGGCGGTAAAGCAAAGGCGTCCGCAGCCTGCGTGGGCAGGGCCGCGGACGCAGACCGAGCAGATCGCGGGCTACGACTGCGCGTTCTGGCGCGACTGCTGCTTTGCGCGATCCTTCACGTCTTTCTTGGAAAGCCCTGTGCGCGCGTAGATGGAGTTGATGTACTGCCCGCTTTTCGTGAAGTCGATGCTTGCCGAGCCGGCGAAGATCGCAAGGCCAACTGACGAGACCATCATGACGGCCCCGGCAATGAGGTTGCCTGCCTCGATGATGCCGTTCAGCTCGAGCGCTAGCTTTCCCCATACCAGAACTAGAATGGCGGCCAGGGAGGCCGAGCACTTGATGATGTCTTTGCGTCGATTCGCCTGCAATCGAAGAATCTCCTCGTAGGCCTTTTGCTGGCGCTTGCTGTATCGAGCCATAATTGCCCCCTTGGTTCTTGACGAAGCTTCTTGCGAACGGCGTGCGCTCTACTATATCGAAAAGCTGAGTCCGCGAAGCGAAGGACTCAGCTTTTCGGCGTTCAACCGGGATACTATCCTCTTCTTGCGGCCCTGCGATTCTCGAGCATCTTCATGTCCTTGTCCCATTTCCGCGAGAAGGGAAGCACGGTGATCGTTGCAATGACGGAAAGCACGGTCATGACGATGAATATGGGAAGCCGGTTGGCCGCTCCGCCGACGGCGATGCCGACGACTATGTTCAAGATGGAGCCGAACGTGATGGCGAAGTTCGCCAAGGACAGGTTCAGTGGGTAGTTCTTCGAGCCGAATCGCTGGCGAGCAAACGCGGAGGCCACAACGGGCACGCCGCCGTAGCAGAAGCCGCAGCACAGGGCGCCTATGATGTAGAGCGCCGAGATGCCGGTCATGAACGCGCTGACGATGCACGCGGTGGCGGCCACGGCGATGAGCCCGTCGATCAGCATGGTGATCTTCACGTTGGTCTTGTCGTAGATGAGGCCGATGACCACGCGCGCCAGGCCGTTGCAGGTTGATACCAAGCCAACGAGCAGGGTGGCGAAACCGGCGTCGAGTCCGACGATCTGCGCGTCCGAAGCGCAATTGCCGATGGTCGCCAGTCCTATGGCGATCACGATGATCGCCCAGGTCCAGTACACGTAGAACGTCCCCGTTTTCAGTGCGCTATCCTCGTCGCCGGGATCGTAGCTGTCTCCCGTGGCCTTTTCGGGTGCCAGAAGCTCCACGATGTTCGCGGGCGGCCGCTGCAGGAACAGGGCCAGGGCAATCACGATCACTGCCGTGATCACGCCGATGGCCGTGAACACGGTTCCCAGGCCGAACAGGGGAATCAGGTTGACGGACAGCGTGCCCAGTATAAGGGATCCCAGTCCGAAGCCCATCATGAGAACGCCCGACGAGAACCCTACCTTGTCGGGGAACCACACGTTGGTGGTGGCGACGACCGAGTTGTACCCCACGCCCACGCCAAGGCCGCCGAACGTGCCGTAGCATAGGTACACGACCGCGATGCTCCCGTTGCCGAAGATGCCGGTTCCGGCGAAGCCGATGAAGAATAGAACGGCTGCGACAAGCAGCGTTCCTTTCACGCCGATCTTCTTCTCGATCTGGGAGCCGATGACCGCTCCTATGCAGAACGTGATCATCATGATGTTGAAGGTGAGCGCGACGGCGCCCTTCTCCAGTCCGAACGAGGAGCACATGGGCGCTGCGAACATCGAGAATGCGTAAATCAGGCCCAGGAACAAAAGCGTGAGCGTTGACAGAATGAGGTAAAGCACCCGCTTACTCTTAATCTGTCCGATGGTGAGATCAGACATAAAACCCCTCTCCTTTGGATTTTCCGGGAAAGCTCGTGTACCTCAAGGATAGTCACCAAGGGGGACGCCCCCCTATAGTTGCCCGTACTAGATTTGGCGTTTTCATACTCCCGAAGGGACTACGCGAACGGGGGTGAGTGCTAGATTTTCCCCATTGCATCTATCACGGGGAAAGGGGTACGTCATGCAGGTGGCTATGAGGCAGAAAAGCGTCGATACCGTTGAGCTTACGGTGTTGCTTTCGACCGAAGAGGTGAAAGACGGGCTCAAACGCGCGGCGATCCTGGTGGCGTACGAGCATAAGGTCGAACCGGACCCCAAGCGGCAGCCGGTGGACGTGGTGCGCGAGGTGCTCGGAAAGGACGAGGCAGCGTTCTTGTTCGACGAGGCCGTTATGGCGCGCTGCGCGCCGTTCGCTTTGGCCGACCGCGAGGTCGATATCGTGGGCGAGCCGAAGTACGCATGCGCCCAGCATGTGCGCGAGGGCCATACGTTCGAGTTTCAGATGACGTGCGTTCCCGTTCCGAAGTTCGAGCTGTCCTCGTACGATCCCGTCGAGATAACCATGCCCGCCCTTGCCGTTTCGGACGATCAGGTTGAAGAGCAGATCCAGGCTTTGGTGAAGGCTTCCGCCGACCGGGGAACCGACGATAGCCATAGCACGGTGGAGAAAGGCGACTCCGTGGAACTGGAGCTGGAGACGATCCAGGACGGAAAGCCGGTCCGTGCGCTGTGCTCGAAAGCGCGCGTTTACAACACCGGCTCTTTGTCTATGCCGGACGATTTCGACGAGGCGATCGTGGGGATGGACGTCGGGGAAACGAAATCCTTCGAGTTCGAAGGTCCCAGCTTCGAGCTTGACGCGAACGGGCAGCCGGTTATGGAGTCGTATCGCTCGACGGTCACGGTCAAGCGCATCCTGTCGACGGTTGAACCCGAAGTGACGGATGCGTGGGCGGCTCGCGTCATGCCGAACTGCTCGACCGTCGCGCAGCTGCGCGAGCATATCCGCTCGCGCTTGCTTCAGCAGCAAGCGAAAGAGCACCAGAAGCAAAAGGAGCAGCTGTGCGCCGCCGAGCTGGCCAAGCGCTTCAACAGCAAGATTCCCGATGCGGTATACGACGCCGCCATGTCCGAAGCTCGTAAGACGCTTCACAAGTCGCTGAAAGAGCAGGGGCAAACGCTGGAAGACTTCCTGAAGCAGCAGGGGATGGAGGAGCAGCAGCTGACGATGTCGGTGATGATGCAGGTGCGCGAGCAGCTGGTGCGGCAGTTCTCGCTTGACGCGTTCGCTCGACATGAGGGGCTTTCCGTGGAGGATGCGGACATCGATTCGTTCTTCGATGCGATTTCGCCCAACAACGCCGTTGCGGCGCGGAAGGATTTCGAGCGATCGGGCAAGCTGTTCGCCGCCAAGGGAGCCGCGCTGCGCTTGAAGGCGAATCGCCTGCTGGCGGAGCAAGCTGTCGTGCACGATGCTGCTGCGCACCGGGTCGGCTGAGCGCCTGCATTCTGGAAAGCGTGTGGAGCAAGCGGCTGCTCGGCCGGATGCGCGTGTTCCGGTCGGGCTCGCGCGCTTTGCGTACCGAACTTGCGAGCGGAGCATGGGAGGACGGCTGTGGCGTGGGGAAGAGAGCACATTACGAAACAGGCGTTTCGCACTGCGCCTGAGGACTACGCCGCGTTCGAGGCGATCAATTTGGCGGGGCGAGAGAACGTTCGCGTGTTGGACGTCGGATGTTTCGACGGCTTCAACACCCGGCTGAAGTTCGCGCCTTACGACTCGATCGCGCGCGTCGTGGGCATCGACCCGTCGGCTGACGATATCGCGCGTGCCGTTGCGCAGACGGATGACGCTCGCTTTCTATTCGTGCATGCCGCCTTTGAAGACTTCGAACCCGAAGACGGCACGGCTTTCGACGTGGTGTACTTCTCCCACGTGTTGCAGCATGTGCGGGACCCGCAGGCGGCTTTGGCCAAGGCTTATCGGTTGCTGGCGCCGGGAGGGTTCGTCGTCGTGAAGACCACGGACGACTCGGTGAAGCTGTCGTATCCCGACCCGAGCCAATCGATGAAGAGGCTTTTCGCGCTGTACGATGAGCACGTGCGACCGAATACGGCCTGGACGGCGTGCACCGACCGTTGCAATGGGCAGAAATGCTACACCTACCTGGTTCGCGCGGGTTTTTCGCCGATACGGGTGAAAACGTTTTCCGTAGACACGGTTGGGAAAGCGCGCGAGGAGCGTCTTGAGCTGTTCGAGCGTTTCGCGTACTTCAGGCGAAACGTGCCGAGCTGCGTCGATACGGCGATAGCGAACGAGATCCACGCGCTTCTTGACGAATGGAAGGCTCTTTTCGAGAGCGACGAGTACTACTTTTCGTCGGAGTCGTTCGTGGCTATCGGACAAAAGCCCGACGTCGACCGGCGGCCTTGGACGTTCGCTGGCGATGCGTTCGGCGACGGTCGTGCCGGGTGCGCGCAATTCTCGGAGTTGCAGGGGACGATGGACACGGAGGGTGATGCGCTGCTGATTCGCCCCATGGTGGAAGACGATCTTGCGGGCGTCATGGCCATCGAGGCGAAGGCTTTCCAGGATCCGTGGACGCCGCTTGCCTACGCTCTTGAGCTTCGGCACAATCCCTGTGCGCATTACGAGGTGGCGTGCGCCTTGTCGGGGGGCGGTTCTCCTGTCGCTTGCGATGTGACGGGGTATCTTGGCTGGTGGGAGGCGGGCGATACTGCAGCGATCGTAAGGGTGGCGGTAGATCCTTGCGCCCGACGGGGCGGATGCGGGACGAAGTTGGTGAAGCGCGCGTGCCAGCAGGCGGCGGCGCGGGGGTGCCGTTCCATGCAGTTGGAGGTGCGTGCTTCCAACGAATCCGCGCGTGCATTTTACTGGCGGCTTGGATTCAGGGACGTTTTCGTTCGGGAGGGGTTCTACGATTTCCCGGCTGACGACGCAGTGGTGATGGCGAAAGAGCTTGAACCGTAGGCTTCGCGCTGCGCGGCGGGTTCGCGCGTCCGGCGGGTTTACGTCGGTTGCGTCGCTCGCGTGCTCGGTAGGTTCTCCTGCTTGCGACGCGCACCTTCGCGTGCTTGCGCGCCCGCGTCGAGCCGCCTACACGTTCTCACGCGCCCGCTGCTGCCGGTAGTGCCGACCCATTACAGTAGAAACCAGCCTGATCGAGCCATGTTCAAGGGGCTTGGCGGCCCCGGTTGGATTAGCGACCCAGCCAGTCCTTAATCTAATATTGACTTGGCCCTCTGGGCTGCTGGCCGGCCGCCTCCGGATGGCCCTAGTCCCCTGCCTCTCGCGAAGGCCCGGGGGGTGTTGCCACCGGAGGTCGGCCGCCGCGATTCCGGCTGATAGGAACCTGCCGGGCGCATCGCGCGCCACGGCCGAGTAATGTGGTTGCCGAGACGCGGCGAACGGTGCGGCCAGCCGTGTAGAAAGGGTAACACCATGGCCGAGAAGAACGCAACGCTCACGAGCAAGCACGCCGCCTACCTGGGGCTCGACGTCGGAAAGTTCGCCCACTGGGCGTATGCGGTCGACCTCGACGGAGAGGTCCTGCTGAGCAGGCGCGTCGCCAACTCCGAGGGGGAGCTCGACGCGCTGCTGGCCGAGCTTCCCGCAGACACGCTCGTGGTAGTCGACCAGCGCCGCAACATCGGCGCGCTCGCAATCAAGCGCGCGAGGGCGGCGGGAAGGCCCGTCGCCTACCTGCCGGGATCCGCCGAGCACGAGCTCGCCAAGAGCTTCCCCGGGATCGCCAAAACCGACGAGCGGGACGCGCAGGTCATAGCGCGCGCGGCTCTGGGCATGCCCCAGACGCTCCGCCCGGTGCCGGCCGAGGACCCGGCGCTCGACGGCGCCAGGATAATGTCTGCCCAGGTGGCGCAGGTGCAGAAGGACCGCACTGCGTGCGCCAACGCCCTGCACTCGCGCCTGCTCGAGTCGTGCCCGGCATTCGAGGCGGCATGCGAGATGACCGAGCCGTGGTGCGCCGGCATGCTCGCCGAGCTGGGAGGGCCCTGGAACATGCTCGACGCCGGGCGCAAGAGGTTCTGCGCGGCGTCCCGCAAGCACCGCGCCACCCGCGAGCAGCGAGACCGCCTCTGGAACTCGATCTGCGGCGAACGCCCGTCGGAGCAGGCCGTGGCCGCCGAGATGCGCTACGTCAAGCATTTCGCGGGCCGCATCGTGGCAGACAACGAGGCCGAGTCCGAGCTCGAGGACGCGATAGCGGAATCGCTGTCCGACAACGCCGACTTCAAGAACCTGCAGACAATCCCCGGCATCGGGCCGAGGACGGCCATGCAGCTGGTGGTCTCCATCGACATCTCCGAGTTCGGCAGCCACGACAAGCTGGCCAGCTATTGCGGGCTGGCGCCTTCCACCCAGCAATCCGGAACCTCCACCAACTACGACAGGGGGCACCGCGGCGGAAACAAGCCGCTCAAGAACCTGCTGATCTTCTCGTGCAACTCCCTGACCAGGTCGAAGGGCTACTACGGGGAGTATCTAAGGAAATGCCGGGCCAGGGGCATGAAGTACAAGTGCGCGCTCAAGGCCACGGCGAGAAAGAGGATGAAGGTCATCTACGCGGTCATGCGCGACGGGGTGCCGTACTCCGCGTAGCAAGCTCGGGCGCAGGTCGCCGACAACCGCCTCCGCCTTGAAGCCGGGGCGGCGCGTCACCATGCCCGCAGATGGATTCGTCATTGCGGAAATCCCGCCAAATACCTACTTGACGGATTCATAGGAACACCCCCCGTACGTCCTTGCGCGTCCGTTTTGACAGAAGGGTGCCGGTCCCGCAAGGACCCCCGGTTCCGCAAGGCCCCCCGGTCCCGCAAGCGTCCCGGTCCTGCGAGAACACCGGCTCCGTGCCAGGTGTTGGCGCGCGGCGGTTGCACGCTTGCGCTATACTGTCCGAAACAAAACTCGGAAGGGCGGCGCATGAGGAATCGGGAGCGAATCTACGCAGGCATCGCGGTGCTGAGCTTCGTCTTGATGACGGGCAGCTTGGTGATGACGTACATGAACGCGGGCGAGGGCGAGGTCGGTTTGCTGGACCTGGGTCCGTCCCTTGCGCTTGGCCTGCTGTTTTTGGTGAACGTCGTTCTGGCCAAACAGAACAAGCAGAGGTAGGGTTCGCGCATGGCCGGCATCAGCGAAGAAGACATTCAGAAGGTACGCGAGGCGAACGACCTGGTGGCCGTTATCGGCGAGCGCACGCCCGTGAAGCAGCGCGGGCGCGATTTCTGGTGCTGCTGTCCGCTGCACAACGAGAAAACCCCCTCTTTCAAGATCGATCCCGCTACGCAGCTGTGGCATTGCTTCGGCTGCGGCGAGGGCGGCGACGTGTTCTCCTTCATCATGAAAACCGAGGATTTGAACTTTCCCGAGGCCGTGCGCCGCTTGGCGGAGCGCGCGCATATCGAGATATCGGACGCCGGCGGGCCGCGCAGCGTGGGCTCTAGCAAGAAAGCGCGGCTCAAGGCCGTGTGCGAGGAAACGGCGGACTTCTACCATACGCAGCTCATGCGCAATCCCGGCCCCGAGGCGAGCGCCGCTCGCAGCTACCTGGGCGCGCGCGGGCTTGGCGGCGACGTTCCCAAAACGTGGCGGTTGGGCTTCGCGCCGGGTCGCGGGCAGCTGGTGCGCCATCTGGCGGCAAAGGGGTTCAAGCCCGACGAGATGGTGCAGGCCAACGTCGCGCTTTCGGGCGACGGCGGCAGGCTGCGCGATCGGTTCTACAACCGCGTGATGTTCCCCATCAACGACCCGCAGGGCGAGTGCATCGCCTTCGGCGGGCGCGTGGTGGGCAAAGGCGAGCCGAAGTACCTGAACTCCCAGGAAACGCCGCTGTTCCATAAGTCGCAGGTGCTGTACGGCATGGAGAAGGCGAAAGCGTCCATGGCGTCGACGGGCACCGCCATCGTGTGCGAGGGCTACACCGACGTGATCGCGCTGCACGAAGCGGGGATCGAGAACGTGGTGGCCACCTTGGGCACGGCGCTCACCATGCGCCATATTCGCCTGCTCGCGCGCCATGCGCAGCATCGCATCGTGTACCTGTTCGACGGCGACGAAGCGGGGCAACGCGCGGCCGACCGCGCCCTGGCGTTCATCGACGACAGCATGACGCCGGAGGCGGGCCGCACCAAGATCGAGCTGGCGGCCGTCACGCTGCCGGACAACCTGGACCCGGCCGATTTCGTGTCGGATCGCGGGGGCGCGGCGCTGCAAGAGCTGGTTGAACATGCGCAGCCCCTGCTCAAGTACGGTATCGATCGTCGATTGGCGCGCCATGACCTCAGTCGTGCCGAAGGTCGCTCGGCCGCCTTGGCCGACGCGCTCTCGGTGCTCGCGCCCATAAAGGACTCCATGTTGGCGCGCGATTACGCCGTGCAGATCGCCAGCAGATGCCGTGCGCGCGAGGAGGACGTGCTCGATCAGCTGGGCAAGCTGAAGCCGCCGCGCGCTGCCGACGCCGAAGGAGCGGACGCTGCGGCAGACGACGAGCCTCGGCGGGCTCCGCAGCCGCGGCGCGAGCGGCTTCCCCAATCGGAGGTCAACCGGCGCCGCTTCGAGCGCCAGCTGCTCGCCCTGATCGCGTCCCGGCCCGACCTGGGCTTGCTGCACGCCGACGCGCTCGCGCAAACGCAGTGGCACGAGCCCGCGCACGCTACGATCGCGCAGAGCATGCTGGACACGCTGGCCGAAGACCCTGCAGCTCAGCCCGTGCGGCTGGTCGGCGAGGTCGCGCGCGTGCTGCCCGCTGCGGCCGGCATGTTGACCGCCGGTGCCGAAAGCGCTGTGGAGGACGAGAGCCGCTTGGCGTCTTTCCTGGTGGAAGAGCTGTCCATAGGCGACGCGGAAGATGCCGTGGCAGCGCTCAAGGCCCAGCTTTCCGATCCGTCGCGTCTTCCGGCCGACGAGTACGAGATGCTGTTCGAAGCCGTGGCCGCCATGCAGCAGGATCTGACGCGTCGCCGCGCCGCGCACGTGTAGGCGCAACCGTTCGGTTTCGAGTCCGCTGCGCGTCATGCTGTCGCGCAGACGGATAGTGTATACTCGAACAAGGAGAAAGGAGCTACCGTATGAGCCCCTTCGTATGGTTGGGCGTCGCCGCGGCGATGGCCCTTGTCGAGGTCGTTTCGCTGGGCCTCATCACCCTGTGGTTCGTTGTCGGCGCGCTGGTGGCGTTCGCCGCGAACCTGCTCGGCGTCGATCCTGCCGTGCAGGTGATCGTCTTTCTGGTCGTTTCCGTCGTGTGCCTTGTGGCCCTTCGCCCCGTGTTCATGAAGTATCGCAATCGCGGTGATTCCAAGGAACCGACGCTGGTCGGCCAGGTTGCCGTCGTGTGCGAGGCTATCGACAACGATCGCCTGGTCGGGCGCGTTGAAACGTCCGATCACATGACCTGGGCCGCCTGCTCTGCCAGCGGAGAGCCCCTGCCCGTTGGCCAGAACGTCGTCGTGGTCGGGCAAGAAAGCGTCAAGCTCATCGTTGAAAGGAAACTCCCATGATCTTCCTTATCGTGCTCGTCGTGATCCTGGTTCTGTTCTCGGTCACGTGCATCAAAATCGTGCCGCAGGCCGAAGCCGCCATCGTGGAGCGCCTGGGCTCGTACCTGACCACCTGGAACAACGGGCTGCACGTGAAGATTCCCTTCATCGACCGCGTGCGTCCCTACGTGTCGCTCAAAGAGCAGGTGTTCGACTTCCCGCCGCAGCCCGTCATCACGAAGGATAACGTGACCATGTCCATCGACACCGTGGTGTTCTTCAAGATCATGGACCCGAAGCTGTACTGTTACGGCGTGGAGAATCCCATCGTGGCCATCGAGAACCTGTCGGCCACCACGCTGCGCAACATCATCGGCGATCTTGACCTGGACACCACGCTCACCTCGCGCGATACCATCAACGCGAAGATGCGCTCCATCCTTGACGAGGCCACCGACGCCTGGGGCATCAAGGTCAACCGCGTAGAGGTCAAGAACATCACGCCGCCGGCAGCCATTCAGCAGGCTATGGAAAAGCAGATGAAGGCCGAGCGCGAGAAGCGCGAGGCGGTGCTTTTGGCCGAGGGCGAGAAGCAGGCCGCCATCACCATCGCCGAGGGAAAGAAGCAGGCGCAGATTCTTTCCGCCGAAGCCGAGAAGCAGACCATCATCTTGGCTGCCGAGGCCGAGAAGGAGAAGCAGATCCGCGAGGCCGAGGGCGAAGCGGAGGCTATCAAGAACGTGCAGCAGGCGACGGCCGACGGCATCCGCGCAGTGCGGGAAGCGGGCGCCGACAACGCCGTTTTGACCCTGCAAGCCTTCGAAGCGCTCAAGAAAGTGGCGGACGGTCGCTCCACGAAGCTCATCATCCCCTCCGACATCCAGGGCCTTGCCGGGTTGGCGGCGTCGCTCAAAGAGATCGTCGTGGACAGCGAGGATTCCGCTCGTACGGAGTAGCGGCCCGAACGCTCGAGGTGCTTGAGGCGCCGTTCGAGCGCGCTGCGATGCGGCGCGTGTCGAACGGCGCTTTTCGTCGGCTGCCTCCCGCGTGCGGTGAACGGTCGCCAAGTTCGGTCTCTTGCGCTTCTCACCTCGCGTTTTATGGATCTTTCGGCAAGCCGCTGGACAAGGGCGAAGCGATTGCGGACAATGCTTGCCAGAATTTTGTTTCGCGGCGCCTCGAGCGTCGCGCGCGTGGATACCAAAAGGACGTGCTGACCGTGATTACTATCGTGCAATCTCCCAATCCCATTTTGAACCAGCCGTGCGAGCCGTGCGATCTTGGGGACAAAAGCCTGAAGCGCTTGGCCAAGCAGATGGTGAAGACCATGTACAAGAATTCCGGCTGCGGCCTTGCCGCGCCGCAGGTGGGCGTGACCAAGCGCCTGGTGGTCATCGACTGCGACGAGTCCGACGAGCAGAACCCCATGGTACTGGTGAACCCGGTGCTGGTGGAGACGAAGGGCGAGGTCGTCGTCGAAGGGGAGGGCTGCCTGTCCATCCCCGGCATCTCCGTGCCCATCGCCCGGCCGTCGTGGGCGCGCGTGCGCTTCTTCGACCTGGACGGCGAGGAATGGGAGATCGAAGGCGACGGCCTTCTGGGCCGCTGCCTGCAGCATGAGCTGGACCACCTGGACGGCGTGACCATGTTCGAGCGCTGCGATCCCCTCGCGCGCATCCAGGCGCTTCGCGATTACGACCAGGCGGTTGCTTCCGGCGCGAAGCCGGGAGAGACCTCGCTTGATCCACGGGTTCGATAACCATGCGCGTCGTGTTCATGGGCACGCCGGAGTTCTCGGCTACGATCCTCGATGAATTGGTGCAGCAGCATGAGGTGGTTGCCGTTTACACGCGCCCTGATGCCGTGCGCGCCCGCGGGAAGCAGTTGGAGCCTTCGCCGGTGAAGGCGACGGCTGAGCGCTGGAACATTCCCGTGCGCACGCCGCGCACCCTGCGCGACGAGGACGTCCAGCGCGAACTGGCCTCGTTTCGCCCCGACGTCATTTGCGTGGCCGCTTACGGGGCCATTCTGCCGAAGGCCGTGCTGGATCTTCCCCGGTACGGCTGCCTGAACGTGCACGCGTCGCTACTGCCTCGCTGGCGCGGCGCCGCTCCTATCGAGCGCGCTATCCTGGCGGGCGACGAAGAGGCCGGCGTATGCATCATGCGCATGGAAGAGGGCCTGGACACGGGCGCGTACTGCGTGTGCCGCACGGCGAGCGTCGGGGATTTGAATGCTGAAGAACTGACCGACGAGCTGGCTATTCTGGGATCTCACGCCCTGTTGACCGCGCTGGTGCGCGTGGAGCGGGGCGTGTGCGATTGGACCGAGCAGGACGAATCGCGCGTGACCTACGCCGATAAGATCGCCAAGGGCGAGCTGGACTTGTCCGTTGGCGATTCCGCTGCGCTCATGGTTCGCAAGGTGCAGGCTTCGAGCGCCGCGCACCCTGCGCGCGCCGAGGTGGCAGGGCGCGCGGTCACGGTGCTGTCGCTTGCTCCCGTGGCGGCCGATAGCCAGGCGCGCGATCTTGTTGCGGGCATGGCTGCAGGCGATGTTCGCTATGCGGCGAAGCGCTTGTTCTTGGGCGCGGCCGACGGCGCGGTGGAGCTTCTGATTCTGAAGCCGGCGGGCAAGCAGGCCATGGATGCGAAATCGTTTGCCGCCGGGATCCAAGGGATCAAGGACGGCGGCCTTATCTGGAAGGGGCTTCATGCCTGATCGTAATAAGGGCTCGCAGGATCGACGCGCGCCGAAGGGATACGCCGGACCTGTGGAGAAGCCGCGAGAGAGCCGCGCCTCGCGATCGAAAGCCAGCCCGGCTCGGCTTGCCGCGCTCGACGTGGTGCGCACCGTGCGCGAGCGCGAGGCGTTCGCTCAGGACGTTATCGGCAAGCGCATCGACGGCTCCTCGCTTTCGTCTGAGGACTGCTCGTTCGCGACGCTGCTCGCATTGGGCGTGGTCAGCTCCGTGGGCACGCTCGACGATGTGCTCGATCGGGCGCTCAGCAAGCCGACGGACGTGCAACCCGACGTGCGCGACGCCCTGCGTTTGAGCGTGTACGAGATCATCTTCCTGAACAAGACGCCGCATGCAGCGGTTGACCAGGGGGTCGAGCTGGTGCGCTCGTTCGCGCCCAGGGCGGCTGGCCTTGCGAACGCGGTGCTGCGCAAGGTGGTGGCTTCGCGCGCGTCCTTCCCGTTCGGCGATCCGACGCGCGACGTGGAAGCGCTGGCTCGCCTGCATGCTTTCCCCGTTTGGCTGGCGCGCAAGCTGGTGCTCGATCTGGGACCCCAGGCGGCGTTGGACTTCATGCGCGCCTCGAACGAGCCGGCTCCGCTGTTCGTGGCGGCGAATGCGGCGAAGACGGACGAAGTCGCCGTGGCCGCCGCGTTCGCGAAGGCGGGAGAGTCGACGCAGCCGGTTGAGATCGACGGCGTGCCCGTGCCCGGCTGCCTGCGCGTGAAGGACAACCGCGCGTTGTTGCTGCCCGAGGTCAAGCAATTGTTCGTGCAGGGAAAGATCCTTGTTTCCGATGCCGCGTCCCAGCTGGTGGCTGCGTCCGTCCTGCCGCAGGACAAGCCCGCGTCCATGCTGGAAGTGGGCGCCGGTCGCGCAACGAAGACCATCTTGCTGCAAAGCGCGGCGCAGCGCACGTGGGGGTCGCAGATCGAGTCGTACGTGACGCTGGACAATCACGGGTTCAAGACGAAGCTGCTGCTCGAGCGCGCCGCGCGGTACGGCTCGTGCGTGTTGGAGGCGCTGACGGGCGACGCCCTGGCGTTGAGCAACGTGGTTCGCGATCGCCTGTTCGATGTGGTGTTCATCGACGCGCCGTGCTCGGGACTGGGAACGCTGCGACGCCATCCCGAGATTCGCTGGCGCTTGCAGCCCGAGGACGTGGCCGCGTTCGCGAAGACGCAGCTGGGCATGCTGCGCGCTGCCGCTGGGCATGTGGCGCCAGGCGGAACGCTGGCGTACGCGACGTGTACGGTGACCTGCGAGGAAGACAACCAGACGGTGAAGGCGTTCCTTGCGAGCGAAGAGGGGCAGCGCTTTCAGCTGGCTCCCATTGCCGGTCGCTCGTGCTTGGCTACGCGGCTTGAGCCGGGGTCGTCGGACGCGCATTTCGCCGTAAGGTTCACGCGCGTTTCGTAGAGGACGCGAAGGGTCGTGCGTTTTTCTCCGTCCAGCGCACGCGCAAAGGCGTTCCGTGGTAGGTTTTGACGGTTTGCGGTCGTCGTGGACGTGCCGCAAACCGCATCCGATCTTCCAGTAATTTTCTATGATTTTCTGACCTGGTGCAATGCTGGGCCATCTGGTTGTGGTCGCAAGCAAGGGACTCTGCAACAACCTCAAACCGTCAAAACCTGCCAGCGAGCGCGGTTTTTCGTGCGCAAGACCGTGCTGGGCAGGCGAACGGGCAGGTCGATGGCTCGTGCGCGGGATCGTGCTAGGCAGGCTAACGGGCGGGTCGATGGCTCGTTCTCCGGCGAACAGCGCGAAGCGGGCCATCGGCTTCGCCCCTTCGCCTTGCTCGTTTGCGTCGATTTCATAGTGAAACAATATGGAATAGCGATCGAACGAGGGCAGTGCTATCATTGCGGATCGTTCGCGCCGCCGTTTCGCGGCGCGCAAGGGCGTGGCAGTACGATACGGAACTCAGGAGGAACCTCGTGGAAGAGCAGCAACAAAACGCGCGTGGCGGGCTGCGCCCCAGTCAGATGCTGATGGTGGGCGGCATGCTGTTCTCTATGTTCTTTGGAGCGGGGAACCTGATCCTGCCGCCGCTTTTGGGCTTGCAGGCGGGCACCGAAGCCGTCCCGGCCATGGCGGGCTTTCTGCTTGCGGGCATCGGCCTGCCCGTGCTGGGCATTGTGGCCGTGGCCCTGTGCGGCGGCGTGCGCGAGCTGGCGGGGCGTGTGAGTCCTTTGTTCGCATCGGTGTTCATTGCGCTCGTGTACCTGACCATCGGCCCGTTTCTGGCTATTCCGCGCACGTCCTCTACGGCGTACGAGATGCTGCGGCCTTTGCTGCCGGGATCTGACGTGATCGATCCGAACGTGGCGGCGGTCGTGTTCTCGGTTGCGTTTTTCGCCGTGGCTTTCGTTTTGGCGCTGCGGCCTGGGTTGCTTTCGCGCGTGCTGGGCAAGTTCTCTGCGCCTGCTCTTATCGTGCTCATCGTTTTGGTGGTGGGGGCATCGGTGATCGGCGGCGGGGGAGAAGTTCTCGAGCCGCAGGCTCCGTACAGCGTGAACGCGGCGACGCACGGCTTTTTGACCGGATACCAGACCATGGACCTGCTGGCTGCGCTGTGCTTTGGCATCGTGGTTGCGGCGAACGTGAAGCAGCTGGGCGCGCGCGATCCGAAGCAGGTTGCCGGCGCCATTTCGAGTGCGGGCGTCGTGGCCGGCGTGCTCATGATGGTCATCTACTGCGGCTTGGGGTTCGTGGGCGCCACCATGGGCGGCGCGCTGCCCGACGCGACCAATGGCGCGGCCATTCTGGCGGCATCGGCCAGCATGCACTTCGGCGAGGCTGGGGCCGTTATCGTGGCTGCGATCTTCCTGATCGCGTGCCTGAACGTATGCACGGGCTTGATCTCGTGCTGCTCCGAGTACTTCTTCGAGGCTGTCCCGCGCGTGCCGCTGATTGCCTGGGCGGCTGCGTTCGCCGTGTTCAGCTGCGCCGTTTCGCTTTTGGGGCTGGACGCGATCCTGGCGTTTTCCGCGCCGCTTCTGGGCGCGTTGTACCCGCCGGCTATCGTGCTGGTGATCATGGGCCTCGTGCACGCTCGTTGCGACAAGCTGCCGCTCATGTGGCCGTGGGCGGTGCTGTCGACGGCCGTGTTCAGCGTGGTTGTGGGTCTGCGCGATGCGTTTGCGCCCAGCGCATGGCTGCCGCTCGATGCGCTGCCGTTTGCGGACTTCGGCCTGGGATGGGTGCTCATAGCCTTTGCGGGCGCCGCCGTGGGCGCTGCATGGTCGCTAGCTCGACGTCGGCGCGAATCGCGTTGCCAGCAAGGCTGATTCGCTGATCACGCCCTCGTCGAGAAACGTTTCCAGCAACATGGGCGGAACGGTCCTTCGCATGCGCTGGCCGAAACGAGATCCGAAGAGCTGCTCGGTTGTCATGTCGGGCAGGTGCTCGGCGCGATAGGCCAGCAGGGAAAACACTCCGCCAAGCGCGAACTCGATGGCAAGCGACGAGTTGAATCCTAAATTCGCCTCGTCAATGCCAAGCATGCCGATCCAAGCTTGCTTCATGGCGCGCTTGAGCGTTCCCTGCAACTGCGGGGACCCGTGTTTTCCGGCTATCAGGCTGAGGCGATCAAGGTGCACGTGGTATTTGGGGTCGCACAGCAAGGCGTCCAGGTTGCTTTTCGGGTCGATGATCTCCCTTAACACCGCAACCATAAGATCGGTTGGCAGCATTTGCTCGACGGCGTCTTTCGCTAGCTCGCCAAGGTTGCCGTAGTGGTAGTAGAACGCGTTTTTGTTGAGGCCCGTCGATCGCAGGATATCCGCCACCGAAAGCGCCGCGTAAGGCTTTTCGGCCAGCAGCGTCCAGAATGCGTCTCTCATGCGGTCGACGGCGGGGACGTCCTGCCCTTTTTTCGGTCGCGGCACGGCTTCCTCCTTGCTATGAGTGTTTTGCTCATTTGTAATTGGTCGTTTTCCCGTGATTTGCATATTTTTATTGGACGCATAGGCCAATAAAATCATCCTAGAACAGATGACGAAGAGTCGTCAAGCATCGCGGTTCCCGCATGCGGGCTCTTCGAAGCAAGCCGCGCTTAAGCGCGCGGGGAGGGGACGTGATGCCATGGAAACGCAGACGCGTGCGAATGGGCGGCCTATGGTCGAATTCAAAGGCGCGGTTCAGAGGTTCGGCAGGAAGACGCCTTTGGCGGACGGCAGGCGCACCGTGCTCGATCGGGTGAACCTGCGTGTCGACCGGGGCAGCATTCTCTGCCTGCTGGGGCCTTCGGGGTGCGGCAAAACCACCATGGTCAACCTTATTATGGGCGTGACGGTGCCGGCGGCGGGCGAAGTGCTGGTCATGGGCGAGCGCGCTCCGTACCCTACGGCGCGCGCTCGCGTGGGCTACATGCCGCAGGAGGATGCGCTCTACGACGACATCACCGCCGAGGAGAACCTGCGGTTCTTCGGCGCGATGAACGGGCTTTCGGGTGCGCGGCTGGACGCGCGCATCGGCGAGATGCTGAAGTTCGGTCGCTTGGAAGACGATCGCAAGAAGCTGGTGTCGGCGTTTTCGGGCGGCATGAAGCGAAGGCTGAGCCTGGGCGTGGCGATGCTGCACGAGCCCGAGCTGCTGGTGCTCGACGAGCCAACGGTGGGGCTTGATCCCGATCATAGGCGTCGCATCTGGGATGCGTTTTCCGCGATGGCGGGCAACGGGGCCACCATCATCGTGACGACGCACGTCATGGACGAAGCGGTTCGGTGCGACCAGATAGCCATGCTGCACGGCGGCCGCATCATCGCGAACGCATCGCCTGCCGATATCCTTGCGCAAACGGGAGCCGACAACCTGGAGGATGCGTTCCTTCTCCTAGAGGGCTCGTCTGAAGGGAAGGAGGCCGATCATGCGTAAGACGCTCGCGGTTGCTCGCCGCATCCTCTCGCAGTTCATGCACGATAAGCGCACCATCGCGCTTCTGTTCGTGGCGCCCATCGTGGTGCTGTGGCTGCTGTCGGTGCTGCTGGGCGCCGACTCCTACCAGCCGCGCATCGCCACGGTTTCGCTTCCGTCTTCGTATCAGCATGCGCTCGAGGCGCAGGATGCGCGCGTGTCGGACGTGGGGGCCGACGAAGCCGAGCGTCTGCTGCGCTCCAACAACGTGGATGCGGTATTGCGCATGAAAGGCGACGCGACGCTGGAGATATGGGCCGAAGGCAGCGATTCCACCAAGACCGCTGCCGTGATGGCGTGCGCGTCGTCTGCCATGGCCGACGTGCAAAAAGACGCGGCGGATCAGATGGAAGCGGACATCGAGGCGAAGAAGGACGAAATCGAGCAGGCTCGGGAGGACGCTGAATCCAAGCAGGCCGAACTGCGCAGCGCTATCGAAGAGGTGGCGCTCTCGCTTCCGCCAAACGCTTTGGCGAAGATGCCGGAGTCGGTGCGCGCCATGTTGGACGGATCGCTTGCGAGCACCGTTTCGGCTGCGGATTTCGCCCTTGACCCTTCGTCGTACATGCCGGTGAAAGAGGTGGAGACCTCGTATTTGCACGGTAGCGAGGATTGGAAGATGTTCGACTTCTACGGGCCGGTGTTCATCGGGGTGTTCCTGTTCGCGTTCACGTTCATCACAAGCGGCATGTCGCTGGTGAACGAGCGCGGCGCGGGAACCATGGCGCGCTTTCTGGCGACGCCGGTCAAGCCGACGCAGATCTTGGGCGGCTACTCCATTGGATTCGGCGCGCTGGCGCTTGCGCAATCGGGCGTGATCCTGGCGGTGGCGTTGGGGCTGATCGGTTTTCCCAACGAAGGCAACCTGGGCTTGGTCGTGGTGACGGCGGTGTCGATGGCGCTGGTGTCGGTGACGTTGGGGCTTTTGGTGTCGGGCCTGGCCAGCAACGCGTTTCAGGTTATCCAGCTCATGCTCTTGTTCGTGGTGCCGCAGATACTGCTGTGCGGCTTGTTCGACCTGTCGAGCGCGCCGGGCTGGCTTCAGGCGCTGGGCCAGTGCATGCCGGTGACGTACGGGGTGGACGCCCTGCGCGCGGTGATGCTGCGCGGTGCCGATTTCGCGGCGGTCTGGCCCGATCTTGCGGTTCTGTGGGGATTCGTGGCAGCGTTCTTCGTGCTGGCGGCGCTGGGCTTTCGCAAGAAGCGCGCCCGAGTGCGGTAGCGGGCGGGGTTGGGGTCCTTGCGCTGCACGGTTTCCCCCAATGTTGTGTTTGACTCGGCATGCTTCGGCCTTGCCTTGGCGCGACTTGGCAAAACGATCGCGTGACGCAAGTTCCCGAGGGCGGGGCGCTCAAGGAACTCGCGATGCGCAGCATTGGGGACAAAACCGTGCAGCAAACGCGGCCCTGCGCGGTGCCGCCAACCTGAATGGACGCTTCGGCTGCACGACTGGGCGCATGCGGCCCGGTTGTGCTTTGCGGGTGCGGGTCGCCCCACCGGCTTGGGAGCGCCAGTCCACGTGCTGTCACGCCAACCTGACCTCGCCCCCGCATCACGCGCGTTTTGGCGCGCAGAACGCGAGGACTTTACCGCTTGCCCGTCCGCGCGCACGCGGTAACGGGTAGAATAAATGCTTTGCAAAGTATCGCTGGTATGTTCGGAGGTCGTCCCGCATGGTCGAACGCGCAACGGAGGAAACAACGGAGAAGCCCGAAGGGGCGGCGTTTGCGCACGGGTCGCTGGGGCTGCTCGCGCCAAGCTGGTGGGAGCCGGAAGAGGGGGAGCCCGCCCCCGAACCGTGGCTCACGCCCGACGAAGCGTTCGACCGCTTCTTCGATTGGGTGGCGTCGCGCGGCATCGACTTGTGGCCCCATCAGGAAGAAGCGCTCATGGCGCTCATGATGGGCGATCACGTTATCCTGGGCACGCCCACGGGTTCCGGCAAGTCGATGGTCGCGCTGGGCCTGCACTTCATGGCGCTTGCCACGGGTCGGCGTGCGTACTACACGGCCCCCATTAAAGCCCTGGTCAGCGAGAAGTTTTTCGACTTGGTGGACGTGCTGGGGCGCGAGAACGTGGGCATGATCACGGGCGACACGCACATCAACGCACAGGCACCGGTCGTGTGCTGCACGGCCGAGATCCTGGCGAACGAAGCGCTGCGCGAGGGCGAGCGCGCCGACGTGGGCTGCGTTGCCATGGACGAGTTCCATTTCTACGGCGACGCCGACCGCGGATGGGCGTGGCAGGTTCCCTTGCTCACGCTGCCGAAAACGCAGTTTTTGCTGATGAGCGCAACGTTGGGCGACGTCTCGAGCATCGCGAGCTCGCTTAAGGAGCGCACGGGCGTCGACGTCGACGTGGTGGCCGACGCCCCGCGTCCCGTTCCGCTGTCGTACGAATACGTGGAAATGCCGCTCGAAGGCACCGTGGAGCTGGCGCTGCGCAACGGCGAGGCTCCGCTCTACATCGTGCATTTCTCGCAGGATGCGGCGCTTGCCACGGCGCAATCGCTTTCGAGCTTCGGCGTGGCGTCGAAGGAGCAGCGTGAGGACATCAAGCGCGCCATGGCCGGCACGCGCTTCACCACGGCGTTCGGCAAAACGCTCAAGCGTCTGCTTTCAAGCGGCGTCGGCGTGCATCACGCCGGCATGCTGCCCCGGTATCGCTTGCTGGTGGAAAAGCTTGCTCAACAGGGACTTCTTCCCGTCATCTGCGGCACGGACACACTGGGCGTGGGCATCAACGTGCCCATTCACACCGTGCTTTTGACGGCGCTCACGAAGTTCGACGGCTACAAGATGCGCCGTCTGCGCGCCCGCGAGTTCCATCAGATTGCGGGCCGCGCGGGTCGCAGCGGCTTCGACACCGAGGGCGTGGTGCTGGCCGAAGCTCCCGAGCACGACATCGAGAACGCGAAGCTGGTGCAGAAGGCCGGCGGCGACCCGAAGAAGCTGCGCAAGATCAAGAAGAAGCAGCCGCCTGAGGGATTCGTCACCTGGAACAAGCAGACGTTCGAGCGCCTGATCGAGGCAACGCCCGAAACGCTGAAGCCGCGCATGAAGATCACGCATTCGATGGTGCTGTCGGAAGTGGTGCAGGGCGGCGACGCGTACGCGCGCGTCCGCAAGCTCATCGCCGATTCCGCTCAAACCGACGAGGAAAAAGCCGCCCTGGTCGTGCGCGCGGACGACATATTCGCCACGCTCGTGAACGCCGACGTGGTGGAGCGCGTGCAGGCCGAAGATGGAAGCACGGAATACGTCACCACCGTCGACCTCCCTGAGGATTTTGCGCTTGATCAGCCGCTTTCGCCGTTTTTGCTGGCTGCGCTGGAGCTGCTGGACCCGGAAAGCGACACGTACGCACACGACGTCATCTCCATGGCCGAGGCCACGCTGGAAAACCCGCGTCAGGTGCTGCGCGCGCAGGAGCGGCAGGCGAAGGATCGGGCCATGGCCGACATGAAGGCCGACGGGGTGGACTACGAGGAACGCTTGGAGCGCATCGCCGAGATCACGTATCCCAAGCCGCTCGAAGATCTGCTGGGTGCGGCGTTCGAACGCTATTGCCAGGAGGTGCCGTGGGCGCGCGATTTCCAGCTGGAGCCGAAGTCGGTCCTGCGCGACATGCTGGAAACCGCCAGCGACTTCAAGGGCTACGTACAGCGTTACGGCATCGCCCGGTCGGAGGGGCTGCTGCTGCGCTACCTGGCCGACGCGTACCGGGTGATCGCGCGCACGGTGCCGGTGGACAAGCGCAACGATCGGCTGGAGGACGTCATCGCATGGCTGGGCTTCGTGGTGAGGTCGGTGGACTCCAGCTTGATGGATGAATGGGAGAACGCGGGGTCGGCCTTGGACGCGGCTGCGCCGGTGGACGCCGACGAGGTGGTGACGGATCGGCGCGGCGTGACGGTGCTCGTTCGCAACGCGCTGTTTTTGCGCGTGCGGCTGGCTGCGCAGGAGCGCGCGGCTGAGCTGGGCCGCTTGGACCAGGATTGGGGCTGCGGGGAGCCGCGTTGGCAGCGCGCCTTGGATTCGTACTACGAAGCGCACGACGAGGTGCGCATCGACGGCGATGCGCGGTCGATGGCCTATCTGGAGATCGACGAGTCCGACGAGAAATCGGCCCGCGTGTGGCACGTGCACCAGATTTTCAGCGACCCTGACGACGATCACGATTTCGGCATTGCCGCCGATGTCGATTTGGACGCCACACAGGAAGAGGGCGAGGTCGTGTTCAAGAGCTTCCGCGTGGGCTTCTTCGAAGAACTGGGAATCGAATAGCCGATGGGCTTGGCCGGGGCGGGCAACCCGTCCCGCGGCCTTGCTCCCGGCGCCGCTTCGCTGGAGCAAACGTGCGGCGGCGCTCGGCGCGGCATGAGTCGACGCGCTTGTGGCATAATCGTGTCGAAGCAAAAAGAAGGGATCCTCATGTCGCGTCAAACCGCTGCGTCCACAACGCGTCGCACGTTGCATTATTTCTGGTTGGTCACTCGCAAGCACTTCGGGCTGTTCACGGCCCTTATGGCGTCGACGTTTCTGTTCGTGGCGCTGCTTTCGTACGGCAACCCGTACGTGATGAGCCTGGTGGTGGACCGTGTGAGCGCGGGGTCGGTGTCGCCGGACGAGGTGTTCGCGGTGTTCGGGCCGTACATTCTGGCGCTCATCGGAATCAACGTAGCAGGTCAGGTTGCCAGCAAGGTGCAGGACTACACCATGTACCGTCTGCAAATCGCAGCCTCGTACGATTTGGCCACCATGTCGTTCGACGCGCTGTGCAACCAGTCCATGTCGTTTCATTCGAACCGTTTCGGCGGTACGCTGGTCAGCCAAACCACTAAGTTCATGAGCGCTTACCAACTGCTGTTGGAAACCATCACGTTTCCGTTTCTGCCGGTGATCTGCTCGGTGGTGTTCACGTGCGCCATCCTTGCTCCTCGCGTTCCGGTGTACGTGGCCATCCTCATGCTGCTGTTGGCGGTGTACGCGGGGGTTTCGTACTACATGTACAAGCGCATCCTAGCCCTGAACGAGAAGGCGGCGGGCGCGCAGAACCAGCTTTCGGGCGAGTTGTCGGATTCGGTGGCGAACATTCTTGCCGTCAAAACCTACGGTCGCGAGGATTACGAGCGCGGCTTGTTCGACCAGGCGAACCGCGAGGTGGTGGCGCGCGATTCCAAGCGCATGTGGGCATCGCTTACGCGCGGCATCGTGACGGCGTGCATCACCGTTGCCATCATGAGCGTGGTGGCGGTGTTCATCGCGGGCGGCAACGCCTGGTACGGCATCACGCCGGGCACGCTGGTGGTCATGTTTACCTACACCTACACGGTGACGAACCAGTTCAACTTCATAAACAACGGGCTGCAGCGCTTCAACCGCGCGTTCGGCGACGCCAGCGGCATGACGATCATCCTCGATGAGCCGCGTCTGGTAGCCGACGCGCCCGACGCTGCTCCGCTTGAGGTGCGCGAAGGGGCCATCGATTTCGAGGGAATTGGATTCTGGTATACCGACGGAGACGTGCGCACGACGGTGTTCGACGGGCTTGATTTGCACATACCCGCAGGCCAGAGGGTTGGCTTGGTGGGTGCGAGCGGTGCGGGCAAAACCACGCTCACGAAGCTGTTGCTGCGGCTTTCCGACATTCAGGAGGGCCGCATCCTGGTGGACGGCCAGGACATCGCCGACGCCGCGCAGCAGTCGCTTCGCCGCCAGATCGCCTACGTGCCGCAGGAGGCGTTGCTGTTCCATCGCAGCATTGCGGAGAACATCGCGTACGGACGGCCCGACGCGTCCATGGACGAGATCCGCGAAGCGGCGCGCCGTGCGAACGCGCTCGAGTTCATCGAGCGCTTGCCGCAGGGTTTCGATACCGTTACGGGCGAGCGCGGCGTCAAGCTGTCGGGCGGCCAGCGCCAGCGCATCGCCATAGCGCGTGCGCTTCTGGCCGATTGCCCGGTGCTCGTGCTGGACGAGGCTACCAGCGCGCTCGATTCCGAAAGCGAGCACCTGGTGCAGGACGCGCTGGCCACCCTCATGCACGGGCGTACGGCCATCGTGGTGGCGCATCGCTTGTCCACGGTGGCCAGCTTGGACCGCATCGTGGTGCTTGACGGAGGCCGCGTGGTCGAGGACGGCCCGCATGCGCAGTTGATCGAGGCCGGTGGAGCGTATGCGCGCCTGTGGGAGTGCCAGACGGGCGCGTATCTGGAGTAGGCCGCGCGCCCCGCGGCGGGGCGGCGCCAGGAGTGCGAGCGCCCGGCGGCGGCGCGTGGGTGTCGCGGGGGCGATGTCGTGCGGCCCGTTTCCGCGGAGCACGCTCCCGTATGGGCAACGCCTCTGCCGCGTCCGTTTCCGCGGGGCCCGCTTCCGCGAGGGCAACGCCACTGCTGCGCGCGTTTCCGAGCGGCAAGATCCCCTCGCTGTCAAAACGGACGAGTTTTGCGGCGCTTTTTCGCCCTCAGAGGAGTCTCTTCTCGAACGCGTTTTGCATCACCCCAGGTCGCAAAGTTGCAAGCATCCTTTATCCTGGTTTGAGGACCAGCAAAACTCGCCCGTTTTGACAGGACGGGCGAAACCAGCGGCTTTCAAGGGAAACGCGGCTCCGGAAATCGGAATCGCTTGGATTTGAGGCCGTCCGCGCTCATTCCGCGCTATCATGGTTTCATGCACGCGAACAAGCGCGCCGACGCGCGCGACGGGCGCAGGCCCGCAGGAACGAAAGGCTAGCTATGGCGAAAATTGCAATGACCACGCCGCTTGTGGAAATGGACGGCGACGAGATGACGCGCATCATCTGGCAGATGATCAAAGACGAACTGCTCGCGCCGCACATCGACCTGAAAACCGAGTACTACGACCTGGGGCTGGAGCATCGCAACGCCACCGACGACCAAGTGACCGTCGACTCCGCCGAGGCGACCCGCCGTCTGGGCGTTGCCGTGAAGTGCGCCACCATCACGCCGAACGCCGCGCGCATGGACGAGTACGACCTGAAGCAGATGTGGAAGAGCCCTAACGGCACCATCCGCGCCATGCTCGACGGCACCGTGTTCCGCACGCCCATCACGGTGGCGGGCATCGAGCCGTGCGTGCGCAACTGGGTCAAGCCCATCACCATCGCGCGTCATGCTTACGGCGACGTGTACAAGAACGCCGAGATTCGCGTACCCGGTCCCGGCAAGGTGGAACTCGTCTACACCGCCGCCGACGGCACCGAGACGCGCGAGCTCGTGCACGAGTACGACGGTCCGGGCGTGGCGCAGGGCATGCACAACCTGGACGCTTCCATCGAGAGCTTCGCGCGCAGCTGCTTCGAGTACGCGCTCGATATCAAGCAGGATATCTGGTTCGCCACGAAGGACACCATCTCGAAGAAGTACGATCATCGCTTCAAGGACGTGTTCCAGGAAGTTTACGACGCCGAGTACGCCGCGCGCTTCGAGGAAGCCGGCATCGAGTACTTCTACACGCTCATCGACGACGCCGTGGCGCGCGTGATGAAGGCCGACGGCGGCTTCATCTGGGCCTGCAAGAACTACGACGGCGACGTGATGAGCGACATGGTGTCAAGCGCGTTCGGCTCGCTTGCCATGATGACGTCGGTGCTGGTCAGCCCCCAGGGCTACTACGAGTACGAAGCCGCGCACGGCACCGTGCAACGCCACTACTACAAGCACCTTAAGGGCGAGGAAACGTCCACGAACTCGGTGGCCACCATCTTCGCGTGGTCGGGCGCGCTGCGCAAGCGCGGCGAGCTTGACGGCTTGGACGACCTGGTGGACTTCGCGAATCGCCTGGAGAAGGCCACGCTCGACACTATCGAAGCCGGCGAGATGACGGGCGACCTGGCGCTCATCACCACGCTGCCGAACCCGGTGAAGCTTAGCACGCGCGACTTCATCCTGGCGGTTGCCAAGCGTCTGGCGGCGTAGAGTCGGCTTCTGCGCCCAACGCAACGTCCACGGCCTCGGATCGCATCGCGCTCCGAGGCCGTTTTTTTTGCCAGGTGCCGCGATCCAACCATGCCCGATTGACGTTTGGGCTTCAAACGTCAATCGGGCATGGCGCCTTCATGCAAGAGGAGTATCATAGGCCGGATGCGTTCGGCGAGCTTCATGAAGGAGGGTTGCGGCAAGATGGGAAACGTTTTTCGCGTGTTCAAGCGTGACCTTTTGCGCCTGTTGAAGGTGCCGCCCGCCTTGGTGGTGGTCGTCGCCTTGCTGGTTCTGCCGTCGGTCTACACCTGGTACAACGTGGTGGGCTTTTGGAACCCGTACGACAATACGGGGAATCTGCGCGTGTGCGTGGTGAACGAGGATGTCGGCGGCTCAAGCGATTTGACCGGCGAGCTTCACGTTGGCGACATGATCGTTGAGGAACTACATGAAAACAAGCAGCTGGACTGGGTTTTCACCGATCACGACACCGCTTTGTCCGAACTTCAATCGGGCAAGAGCTACGCGGCCTTCGTCATACCGAAGGACTTCACCGAGCACTTGCTCTCTTTGACGACCGGCGATTTCACGCAGCCGGAAATCCAATACTACGTCAACGAAAAGCTTGGGCCGGTTTCGCCTAAGATCACCGATACGGGCGCCACGACGCTTGACGAAACCATCAACTCCACGTTCGTCTCGACCGTAAGCGACGTTGCTGCCGAAGCCATAGACCAGGCGATGTCCGACGCGCGCGGATCGATCGACGCGTCGCGGTCTCGCGCCGTTTCCGAGATATCCGAAACGGCGCAGCTGGTAAGCGACGCCCGCGCATCGCTCGGCGCTATTTCGGCGGCCACCGACGAGGCTCAGAATAAGGTTGGGAATTCGCGCGGCACGCTCGATCGCGCGCGCACCGAGATTGCAAGCGCCAGCAGCGCGCTGCAAAACGTGTCGAACCTTGCCGGGCAGATGCAAAGCGGGCTGGAAAGCGTTTCGACTACCGCAGCGCCCGCCGTGAGCCAAAGCCTGCTTGCCGTTTCCCAGGCGTCTTCCAAGGCGAACGGCGCGATAGGGGATTTGACGACGGCTGCGGGGGAGGCCCAGGCGGGCATAGGCGCCTCGTTGTCCCAGGGACAGGCGATCGTCCAAGAGAGCAAGGCGCTGGCCGCCTACCTGCGCACGATGGCGGACGGGCTTCCCGCCGGCGACCCCGGCAAGGAGCCTCTTGCGGCCATGGCGGACGAGCTGGATCGCCGCGCGGCCGATGCGCAGCAAACCCTGGATGGCCTTGCGGGCCTCAACGGGGAAGCGGGCAAGCTGTCCCAGTCGGTGTCGCAGGCGGGCGATTCGCTCAATGCTGCGGTGCAGCTTGCCGTCAACGATGCGAACACGTATTCGAACGGGCTGTTTGGAACCACGATTCCCCTGGTCAACCAGAGCTTGTCGCAGGTGAGCGCAACCTCGGCCACGCTGGGTGCGGCCGTTGCTAGCCAGCGGCTGCTGATCGACCAGACGTCGCTTGTCTTGGACCGGCTTTCCTCGACGCTTGCCACGGCGAAAGAAGCGCTCGGCCAAACCGACGCCATTCTGGCAAGCTTGAGCGAAAGTCTTGATACGGTGAGGACCGATGTGCTGTCGTTAGGCGAGTCGGGAGTTTTGACGAAGCTGTTCGGAGAAGACGGGTTGGACGCCACGAAGATCGCTGAATTCATGGGATCTCCCACCAAGCTTGTCACCGAGCAGCTTTATCCGCTTAACGCCTACGGGTCGGCCATGGCTCCGCTGTTCATGAACCTGACGTTTTGGATCGGCGCTTTCATGCTGCTGGTCATCATGAAGCAGGAAGTGGACGGGGAGGGCATACGGAACCTGACCGTCACGCAGCGCTACCTGGGCAGGTTCTTGCTGCTGGCCGTCATGGCGGTTCTGCAGGCGGTCATCTGCTGCGCCGGCGTTTTGGTCATAGGGGTTCAGGCCGTGAACGCCCCGGCGCTGTTCTTCGCGGCGGCGGTGGCGTCGCTTTCCTACCTGAGCATCATCTACGCGCTTTCGGTTACGTTGCAGCACATTGGCAAGGGCATCTGCGTGGTGCTGGTGTTCGCGCAGATTCCGGGCGCGACGGGCTTGTACCCCATCGAGATGACCTCGGGCTTTTTCCAGGCGGTGTACCCCTTCTTCCCGTTCACCTACGGCATCGGCGCCATGCGCGAGGCCATCTGCGGGTTCTACGGTTCCCATTACACCGACGCCGTGGGCATGCTCGTGTTCTTTTTCGTGCTGTTCATGGCCTTGGGGATCATCGTTCGGCCCCTCATGGCGAACGTGAACCGCATGGTTGCGGGGCAGGTGAGCCAAAGCGGCCTGTTCAACGGCGAGGACGTGGAGGTTCCCGAGCGCCCGTACCGGTTCGCGCAGCTGTTCCGCGCGCTTGCGGACAAGGACGAGTACCGCGAAGAGCTGCAGCTTCGCTACGAGCGCTTCGCCCGCTGGTATCCTCGGCTTATCCGCGGATCCGTGGCGCTGGGCTTGGCGGTGCCCGTGGCGTTGACCGTGATATTCGCGCTCACGCCCACCGAGAAGGTGTGGTTGCTGACCGCGTGGCTGATATGGATGGTTACCGTGTTCGTGTTCTTGGTGGTGCTGGAGAGCCTGCGCGACAGCTTCGAGCGGCAGCTGAAGCTTGACGGCATGTCCGAAGAAGGCTTGCTGGAACTGGGCGCGTCGCGCAACAGCATGGCGCGAACCTCGGATGCCCTTCGCGGCTTGAAGGGAGGCGGCGGCCATGAGTAACCTGTGGCGCATCCTTCGCAGCGACTTCAAAAGCCTGTTCGCGAACGCGATGAGCATCATCATCGCCGTGGGCTTGGTGGTCATGCCTTCCATCTTCGCCTGGTACAACGTTATTGCGTGCTGGAACGTGTTCGACAACACCGGCAACCTTACCGTGGCGGTGGCCAATGTCGACGAGGGGTACGAAAGCGATTTGGTTCCCTTGCGCGTCAACGTGGGCGAGCAGGTGGTTTCCGCGCTGCGCGCCAACGACCAGATCGATTGGACCTTCACGTCCGAAGAGGACGCCGTGGACGGCGCGAAATCGGGACGCTACTACGCGGCGGTGGTCATTCCGAGCAGCTTCAGCAAGGATATGCTCACCTTTTATTCACAGGACGTGCAGCACGCGAAAATCGTGTACTACGCGAACGAGAAGAAGAGCGCGATTGCCCCGAAAATTACCGACAAGGGTGCCGATTCCGTGTCGTACCAGGTAAACGAGGTGTTTGCCGAAACGCTTTCGGAAGTTGCCCTCAGCTTGGCGGAATCGCTCTCGCGCTATGCCGACGACGCCGACGTGAACGGTCGCATCGCCGATCTGTCCAAGCACGTGCGCGGCATGGGGGAGCAGGTGAAGCAGATGGGCTCGGTGCTCGATCTGTACGCTTCACTCGCGCGTTCTTCGCAAACGCTTATCGGCGATTCGGTCAAGCTTATCGGGTCGGCCCGCTCCGAGTTGGACGGCATGGGCGCAACGGCTTCGCAGGGCGCGGCGGCTACGGGTGACATGGTCGAAGCCCTGAAGCAGTCGGTCGACGACCTGTCGCACGCGCTCGAGAGCACGGGACAGGGCTTCGGCGCGGTTTCCGATTCGGTGGACGCCCTGTTCGACACGGCTTCTTCGGGAACGCAGGAGTGCGTTGCGCAGATGCGCGCGCAGGCCGATACGGTGGACGGGCAGATCAGCCACTACGTTGCCCTGGTGGGCCAGTTGGAGCAGCTGCGGGGGCAGGTGCCTGAAGAGTATCAACCTGCCGTGGACGCGGTGATCGTGCGACTGAACGCCGTTATCGAGCTTATGGAGGGCGTGCGCGACAACCTGCGCAGCGCGGCGACCAAGCTGGAAGCGGGCAACGCGAACACGCAGGCCGAGCGCGAGGAAATCAAGAAGCTGGCCGCGCAGGCGCAGGAGAGCATGTCGGCGGTCAAAGGCGATTTCGATGCGAACGTGAAACCGGCCATGCAGCAGTTGGCAAGCAACGTGGCAACGCTTGCGGCCAACGTTGGAGCCGGCGTGGACAACTTGCGGGCTTCGAGTTCCGGGCTGGCCGATTCCGCGGGGTCGGCCAACGATCTGCTGGGGTCGGCGGCTTCGAAGATCGACGGCGCGGCGCAGAAGCTGCGCGGATCGGCCACCGAGCTGGCGTCTTTGGCCGACAGCATCGACCAAGCGCTTGCGAGCGGCGATATGGAAGCCCTGCGCCATGTGCTGGGCTCGGACACCCAGGTGCTTTCGAAGGCGCTTTCGGCACCGGTCGCCATCGATCGCATCGCCGTGTTCCCGGCGGACAACTTCGGATCGGCCATGGCTCCGCTGTACACGACGCTGGCCCTGTTCATCGGCTCGCTGCTTATCCTGGTTGCGGTGAAGCCGGGCGTTTCCGATAAGACGAGGGCGCTTTTGAGCAACCCGCGTCCCCGCGAGCTGTTCTTGGGGCATTTCGGCGTCATGGCGTTTCTGTCGCTGGCGCAGACCACGCTGATGGGGCTGGGCAACATGCTGTTCTTGCAGGTGCAGGTAGCCCATCCGATGCTGTTCATGCTGTGCTTCTGGGTGGCGGGCCTGGTGTTCACGTTCTTGATCTACGCGCTGGTGGCGGCGTTCGCCAACTTGGGCAAGGCGGTCGCGGTGCTGCTACTGATCATCCAGGTGACGGGATGCGGGGGCTCCTATCCGCTGCAGCTGCTGCCCTCGTTCATCCAGGACCTCAGCCCGTGGCTGCCGGCAACCCATGTGGTCAACGCCATGCGCGCGGCCATGTTCGGGACGTTCGGCAACGATTTCTGGATCGAGTTGGGCAAGCTGGCGCTGTTCCTGCTTCCCGCTGCGTTCATCGGCCTGGTGCTGCGCAAGCCGTTGGCGAAGTTCATGACGTGGTACGTCGAGCAGGTGGAGTCCTCGAAGCTGGTGGGGTAGGGCAGGCGACGCCCGCGCGTGCAGGTGCGGGCGTCGCCTACGTGCGCGCGGGCGCGCATCAGGAGCAGTAGGCGTCCTTCACTGTTTGAAACAGCGATCGAATGCGCTGGTCAGCCAAGCTGTACACGACGTAATGCCCGGAACGCTGGGCATGCACCACGCCCGCAAGGCGAAGCGCTGAAAGGTGCTGGGAAAGCGCGGGCCGACTGATGTTGGGAACGCTTTCGGCCAGCTGGGCCACGGTTTGGTCGGCTTCGAGCAGCGCGCAGAGAATCAAGAGCCGATTCTCGTTGGCAAGCAGGCGAAACAGTTCCGCTACCTGGTGCGCTTTTTCTTCCATGGCGGTCTCCTATGCGGGAGTCGAAGGGTTCGCAGACGTCGCGGGTCGCTCTTCCGTCGGCGGTTCCATGCCGTGCGCGCGGCCTTTGGAGATGAGCTGGGTCATGGTGCCCATGGGACAGAACGCGCACCACGAGCGCGGCCGGTACAGAGCCATGACTGCAAGCCCGATCAGGTTCGACGTCAGCATGATACTGTAGAACCCGAAGGCGAATTGCGCAACCCACGGCTCCACTTCCACCGGATAGGCCCAATCCCATGGCAGCGAGAAGGTCCACAGAAGCTGTACGGCCGTTCCCAGCTCGCTGCTTCCGGCGAACACCATCCAGGTGACGAACAGCATGTTCGCGAACATGGCCATGAAGAACACCAGGAAGCCCAGCCTGAACGCGCGCGACCGCAGGATGCGCGGGGTCGGCTTGTTGCGCGAGAGGCCGAACCGCTTGCCCAGAAGCGTCAGGAACTGTCCGCGGTCGCAGTAGCGGTTGCAGTAGGCTTTTCCGCCGCCTGCCAGGGAAACGATGAGCGGCACGAAGAAGAACACGAGGCCGATCCACGCGAACAGGATGTTGAAGAAGCCCAGCGCCAGGTAGATGGGCGTGATCACGTATAGGCGGTCGTACCAGCGCGGTGCGCATGCCTTGCCGCACGCCTTCTTGCCGCTCATGCCGACACCGCCTCGCGTCGGTGCACGGCTACGGCGGATGCCGGGCATTCTGCTTCGCATGCTCCGCAGCCCACGCAAAGGGTCGCGTTCACGTACGCCCTTGTTCCGCGCCAGACTGAAACGGCTTCCCGAGGGCAGGCGTGAGCGCATGCGCCGCAGGCGACGCAGGCTTTCTCGGCTACGACCGCTATCTTCTTTGCCACCGTCTTCCTTTCTCTAAATTAGAATATAAGAATATTCTTAAATAATAAACGAAGAGGGGCCGCCGCGCAACCGTGCAATGGCGCGCCCGGCCTCATCAGCGAAAAAGGCGCATGAAACAGGATGTCAACGGCGTTTCGCTATAGAGGGAGCAATGAATAGGGTGCTAAAGCATCCGGGGTTTTCGGCCGCAACGGCGCTGCCATGGGAATAGCATAGCTTGGGAAGCTTCTAGTCTGCGCGTCGTGGCGGAGGGTTTTCGGGCTGGCAGGATGCGGGCTTTGCGCTTCAACTTGAGTCATCAGGACGAAGGGAGTTGAAATGCTACGAGACAGCGTGCTTCGCCTTGTCGTTGCCGTCGGGTTGGTTGCGGGCGTTGCGATGCCGGGCAGCTTCGCGTTCGCGGCGCCCGACGGCAGCTCGGCGGGGACAGAGGTTCGGGATGCTGCGCCCGAGGCGGCTTCGAGCGATGCCGGCTTGTCGGAGGGCCGCGACGAGGAAGGCTCTTCCGTCGACGGCGCGCCGACGTCAGCGCCTGAAGCGCCGACGGATGCCGAGTTGCCGCCGCCGATCGCCGAGCCGCTTTCCATATCGATCGACGACGAAAATCCCGTGGCGCCCGAATCGGGGACGGCGGGGGAGCGTCCGGTAGATGCGCGCGATGCGGCGCCTGCGGAACAGCCCGATTTCAACGGCATCGTGGAGTTCGACATGGAAGTTGCCGGAGAGGGCGTGCAGTCCAAGGTGTTTACGAGCGGCGACGAGCCGCTGGGCAACTTCGGTTTGTACGATATGGGAAGCTGGGTTTTCAAGAAGTACTTCATCGGCTGGTCGGACGTGCCGGATTACGTGGCTAACGCGCAGGGCCGCCTTTTCTACGAGAGCGAGCCGGTGTCCGCGGCGTTTCCCGAGGGCCTGTCCGAGCCGCGCCGTCTGTACGCCATTTTCGCGGGCGGGTTCGATGCGCTGAACAGCGCGGGCTACATCGACATGAACCGCGGCATGAGCGCTTCCGACACCGTGGAGGGCGAGATTGTCGAGCAATCCGGGTTCGGAACCGATCAGGCGGACAAAGCGGCAACCGTGATGCTGGATCCGTCGGCGTCGAGATACGGGATTGCGGCGCGTCCGGAATTCGGCTTCAACAAGGTGCTCGCGCACATGGTGTTCAGGAATCCCGGCGGCATCATGACCAACAGCGGAACCTGGTCGGACGGCCCGAAGCAGGGCGCGTCGTACACGCACGTCGATCTGCACGTGGTGCTTGACGAGCGCATCGGCATGCCCGACGTTTTGGAGAACGTGTCGTTTACCAGCTACCAGTTCAAGCCTTCGTACGTGCTCGACGAAAACTACAACGTGCTTGCCCGGATAGACGATTCGCTGGTGCAGGGAAGCCCCACCTCGGTGTTCTCGTTCGATCGCCAGGGCAAGTCCACGTTCATCGTCCGGGTCACGGTTCGCCGCGACGGAAATCCGGCGAACCTTCTGAACGCTTCGGCTTCGCAGGTGCTCGAGCCGATGGTGCTTACAGCGCCGGGACGTCCCTTCTTCGTTTCGAAGGAGACGGCGTACGCGGTCGAGTCTGCGGGCGAGCCGATTACACTGGGCGGCTACATCGACGGCGTGGTGAAGGTGAGCGCGATCAAGCAGAACATTCCCCGAATCGACAGCCCCTCGATGCGAATAGCCTTCGTGGCGCGAACCTACCAGGTTTCGTATCGCTTCGAAAGCATGACGGAAGGCAAGGAGCTGCCTGCGGACGTGCTGGCGCTTCTGCCTGTGCCGCTCGAGGGTCTGGAAACGGGCGATCGCGTGTCTCCCGAAGAACTGCTTCAGACCGAGGTCCAAGTCGAAGGCGGAAAATGGGCGTTCCGCTCCTGGGGCAAGGAGTCGCATCTGGTTGACGACGCCGACGGCGAGTTCGTGGGGTATTGGGAATTCGCAGCCGATCCCGTGCCGGTCGACCCGCCGGACCCGACCGACCCGCCGGATCCGGTCAACCCGGTCGATCCAGTCAACCCGGTCGATCCGGTTGCGCCGGTTGAGCCCGGGACCTCGGGGCAGCAGCCCAAGCCGATGCCCGAACCCGTAAAGGCCCAGGCAAAGGCGCTTCCCGTTACGGGCGACTCGAGCTTGGCGGCCGTCGCTGCGTTCGCGGGCGCGGCCTTCCTGGCGGGCGTGGTGATTCTTGCCGCCGCCATTGCCGTGGGAAAGAGGCGGTCGGGAAAGTAGCAGCCTGCTAAGTAGTTTCAAGAGCGGGCGATCGGGGCGGGTGCGCAGGTGCGTGCCCGCCCCGATGCCGCGTGCGTCGCGAAGGGGCGTCGCTGCCGTTGCTTCGCGCTGCGAGCGCTTGCGAGGACGCTACGCCTTTCCCTTCGCCATCGAAAGTGATATCTTGCCGCGATCTTTGTCGATGCCGGTCACCCAGACGGTTACCGTGTCGCCAACGGACACGACTTCGCTCGGGTGCTTGACGAAGCGGTCGGATAGCTTGGAAATGTGGACGAGTCCGTCTTGCTTCACGCCGATGTCGACGAATGCGCCGAAGTCCACCACGTTGCGCACGGTGCCGGTCAGCTCCATGCCGACGGACAGGTCGTCGAAGTCCCGCACGGTGCGGTCGAACACCACCGGTGGCGCGTCGTCGCGGGGGTCGCGGCCCGGTTTCTCCAGCTCGGCCACTATGTCTTTAAGCGTGGGAAGGCCGACGCCCAGCTCTTCGGAAAGACCCGCCACGTTGCCCAGACGGCTTGCGATATCGGGTACTCCGCCTTGGGCGAGCGCTTCCGGCTTCATCTGTGCGCGCTTCAAAAGCTCGCGCGCCACGGGGTAGCTTTCGGGATGGACGCTCGTGGCGTCGAGCGGGTTCGCGCCGTTCGCGATGCGCAGGAATCCCGCGCAGTTCTGGAAGGCTTTCGCGCCCAGCTTCGGTACCTTCTTCAGTTCGCGGCGATCGGCGAAGGCGCCGTGCTCTTCCCGGTAGGCCACGATGTTCTTCGCCACGGTGGCGTTCACGCCCGACACGTAGCCCAAAAGACTCGCGCTTGCCGTATTGAGGTCGACGCCTACCCGGTTTACGACGCGCTCCACCACGTCGCCCAGCGCGCGTCCGAGCGCCGCCTGGTCCAGGTCGTGCTGGTATTGGCCCACGCCGATGGCCTGGGGCGGAATCTTCACCAGCTCGGCTAGGGGGTCTTGCAGGCGACGCCCCAGGCTCATGGCGCCGCGCGTGGTCACGTCGAGGTCGGGGTACTCCTCGCTGGCCAACTGCGACGCAGAGTATACCGAGGCCCCGGCTTCGTTCACGATGGTGTACTGCACGGGCTGGTCCAGTCGCGCTAGAAGGTCGGCCACGGCGTCCTCGGTCTCGCGGCTGCCGGTGCCGTTGCCGATGGCCACCACGTTCACGCGGTGCTTCTTGACCAGGCTTTCGAGTGCGGCCTGCGCCTCCTTCACCTGCGAGCGCGGCGGCGTGGGGTAGACCGTCGTGTAGTCGAGCAGCTTGCCGTACTCGTCGAGCACCGCCACTTTGCAGCCGGTGCGGTAGCCGGGGTCGAGCGCAAGGACGCGCGCGCCGCGAACGGGGCGCTGCTGCAGAAGGTTCTCGGTGTTCTTGGCGAACACGCGGATGGCGTCGGTCTGCGCGCGCTCGGTAAGAAGGCTGCGCATCTCGCGATCGAGGGCGGGCGCCATCAGGCGTTTGTAGCCGTCGGCAACGGCTTCGCGCAGCACGTCGGCGAAGGGGCTTTGCGGGCGCGTGATCACGCGACGTTCCAGCTGCTCCACCGCGGCGTCTGCCTGAACGCGCACCTTCACGCGCAGCTTGCCCTCTTTTTCGCCGCGGTTCACGGCGAGCACGCGGTGGTTGGGGATGCGCGAGAGCGGCTCCGAGAAATCGTAGTACGACTCGTAGACGGTTTTTTCCTGTGCGTCGGTTGCTTCGACGGCCAACGCGCCGGTGCGTTGGGTGAAGCTGCGCAGCACGGCGGTGTGCTCGGCGTCGTCGGCTATCGTCTCGGCAACGATATCGCGAGCGCCCTGCAGCGCGGCTTCGGCCGTGGGGAAGCCGGCTTCGGCGTTCACGAGCCCGGCGGCAAGGGCGAGCGGGCTCTTGTCCGAGCGTCCCTGCGCCAAGATGAGCAGGGCGAGCGGTTCCAGCCCGGCATCGCGCGCTTTCGACGCGCGGGTGGCGCGCTTTTTCCTGTACGGCTTGTACAGGTCCTCCACGCGCTGCATGATCGCGGCGTCTTCGATCTTCGCACGCAGTTCGGGCGTGAGCTTGCCCTGCTCGTCGATGGCGCGCAGCACTTCGTCCTTGCGAGCCTCGAGGGCGCGCAGGTAGGAAAGGCGCTCGTCGAAGGCGCGTAGCTGGGCGTCGTCCATGCCGCCGGTGGCTTCCTTGCGGTAGCGGGCGATGAACGGAATGGTGTTGCCCTCGTCGACGAGGGCGATGACGGCTGCAACCTGCGCCGCGGAAAGCCCCAGCTCGCGTGCGAGCGTGGTATGGATGTTCGACATGGAATGCGCTCCTGTGTTCCGGCTTGAAATCGGGCTTGCCATTATACGCGAACGTTGCCGTCCGGGATGTCCGCGTTTCCGGATGCAGGGATCGGCGCGCGCTGTCAAAACGATCGAGTTTTGCGGCGGTTTTTCGCCTTTGAGCACGTCGCTTCTTGAAGGCGTTTTGCATCATCCCAGTTCACGAAGTTGTCATGGGTCTTTATCCTGGTTTGAGGATCAGCAAAACTCGCTCGTTTTGACAGCGCGCGGCACCGCGGCGGAAGCATCAGCCGGGCGACGCGCAACCGGAAGCGTTCGTCGCAGTGCGCCGCGCAACCGGAGGCGTCGCTGCCGCAAAGCCGTCAGCCGAGCGCCGCACAACCGCCGCCCGGCTGACGTCGGCCTATTCCCAGTTCAACACGATGCGACCGTCTTTGGCGGGGGATACGGCGCCCGCCTCGGCCAGGTACTCGGTCATGAGGTCAGCGCAGGTTCCCCGGTCGGAATGCTCTTGCACGATAGAGGAAACGTAGGAATCGTCTATCGTGGTTGCCCAGGCTGCAATCGTGTAGCGGGCGTCGTCTTCGATCGGGGCGCCGTCGGCCATGGTCAGGCTCAGCGCGTTGCCGTCCTTGTCGCGCCAGGGGGCGTACTCCATGCGCAGGCCCGAGCACGCGTACAGGGCGTTGATCTCGTCGCCGTCGGTCAGCGGGTGCTCCATGAGCTTCTTCAGGTTGGCGCCCGTGATCTCGTAGGTGGTCAGGGCATCGCTTTTGGATACGCTGCGCAGGTTGAAGCGATCCGCCAGGTCGATGGGCCCCTGGTAGAGCTTCCCCGAGTTGCCCTTGAAATAGGTGCCGTGCAAGAGCAGGGCTGCGTCGGCCCCCGTTGCCTCGCGCATGGCGTCGGCCATGAGCATGCTGGTTTCGAGCGAGGTGAAGTTTTCCGCGGCATTTCCGATAACGGCGCTCTTTACGGGGTCGGTCGGCCTGTTCGGTTCGAAGGCGTCGGTGGCGGCGATGATCTCGTCCATGGTCATCGACCCGCGCATCCACTCGAAAGCGGTCTCGAAGTCCGACGTCTGCCCGAATTGATCCGCGAAGTACACCTGCCCCTTGTCGATGCAGTTCTTAACGTCCCAGAACTCGCTGCGGATGTTCTCTTGGTACGACTTGACGCCGCTGATGCCGGTGAAGCACTGGAACAGCGCGTCCTGACCCTCGTTGGTGCTCAGGCAGTCAACGATGTCCAGCAGGATTTGCCGCTTGCTCGGGTCGTCCATGGAACGCTGCGAGATGGCTAAATTGGTGCCGGACACCATTTGGACCCAACGCTCGTTCGGCGTGTCGGTGGGATAGCCGATGAAGTCGATCTCGCAATCCGGGTTTTCTTCTTCGTACAGCCCGTACATGCCCAGCTCGGCGGGGATCATGGCTATCTCGCCTGCGTACAGGGCTTGACGGTTTTTCGTAAGGCTGGACGTGAAGTCGCTTTCTACCACGATGCCGCGATCGTACAGCTCCTTCAGCACGCCGTAGTACGGCTCCAACAGCCCTTCGCACGAGGCTTCCCCTTTGACCACGGCTTCGTACTGCGCGCGCTTTTGCCCGGTGCCGAGCACTTCGCGATTCGAAAGCCCCAGTCCCACCTCCTGCACCGAGTATTTCAGGCAGGGGACGAAGGGGCGAATGCCCTCGGCGGATATGGCGTCGCACAGCTCGAACAGCTCTTCGCGCGTTGCGGGGATCTGCCAGCCGTGCTTCTCGAAGAGCGTCTTGTTGTAGAAGATGCCTTTGACGGTGTTGTTGATGGGCAGTTGCCGCAGCGCCCCCTCGGCGCCCAGCGTTTCAAGGGACGACAGGTTGTAGCGGCTGGTGAAGCTTTCGGAGGAAAGGTCGTACGCGTACTCGCTGTTGCCCATGCGCATGGCGCTGAACACAAGGTCGGGCAAATCCTCGTGCTTGCCCTGTTCCTCCACGTAGGACCTGATCGTGTTCGTGCCGGCGGCGTTGACCGTGACAATCTGAACGTCCGGGAATTTCTCTTCCAAAGCCGCCTTGAGCGGGCCGTCGTTGAAGACGGTGTAGCGGCCGATGGTGACGACCGTCTTGCCCGGCTCCACCGGCTGGTAGGAGACGATCTCGTTCTGGGCGCCGACGCTCTGCTCGGGCGCGGGCGGCTGGCTGCAGGCTGCAAGTCCTAGAAGCAGGGCTGCGGTCGTCAGGGTTGCGACTGCCTTTCGAATGCGCATGCTGGTGCTCTCCTTACCGGTTCAGGTACGTGCGAAACACGTTTTCGATGTCTTCGAGGTTCAGGGGCTTCGCCAAATGATCCTGCATCCCATGGCGAAGCGAGTTCTGCACGTCCTCCTCGAACGCGCCCGCCGAAAGGGCCACGATGGGAATGGTTGCGGCGTCGGGGTGCTCGCTTGCGCGGATGGCGGAGGCAGCCTCGAGGCCGGTCATGACGGGCATCTGGATGTCCATGAGCACGAGCGCGTAGCGCCCCGGCGCCGAGGACGTCACCGCTTCGACGGCTTCGGCGCCGTTGCGAACGGTGTCGACTTCCACGCTGAAGTCCGAGAGCAGATCGACGATGATCTCTCGGTTCATTTCGTTGTCCTCGGCCAGAAGCACGCGCTTGCCCCGGCAGAGGGCGCGCAGGTTTTCTTGGGATTGCGCGCTCGCGGGTCTTGAAACAACGGTCGCGGCCCTTTCCAAGGGGATGTCCACGACGAACGTCGATCCTTTCCCCGGCGTGCTGCTTGCCTCGACGGTGCCGCCCATAAGCTCCACCAAGCTGTGCACGATGGCAAGCCCCAAGCCGCTGCCTACTTGGGCCGAGGTGAGGGACGACCGCTCCTGCTCGAAGGGCTCGAACAAGCGCTTCATGAACGCTTCGCTCATGCCGGCGCCGCTGTCGCGCACGATGAACCGCACACGCGAGGTCGGACCGTCCTGAGAGACCTCCTCGCAGGACAGGGCGACGTCTCCGTGCTCCGGAGTGAATTTGACGGCGTTCGATACCAGGTTCACCAGGCACTGCTTGATTCTGGTCGCATCGCCTACGAAGCTTGTGTGCGAAAGCGCGCGCAGCGTCACGCCTTTCTCCTCGGCGGGCCCGCTTTGCAGCGCGATGACCGAGTCCAGCACATCGGAAAGCAGGAAGGGCTCGTGGGCCAGGGTCATCTTTCCGCCGTCAAGGCGATTCATGTCCAACATGTCGTTGATGATGTCGATGAGGTATTCGCCCGACTTCTTGGAGCGCTCAAGATGGCCGGCCGCGGTTGCCGGGTCGTCAAGGGAGCGCAGGGCAAGCTCGTTGGAGCCCACGATGGCGTTGAGCGGCGTGCGAATATCGTGGGACATCTTGGTAAGGAAGTCGCTCTTGAGGCTGGCTCGCGCGCTTTCGATCTTCGCCATCTGGCTTTTGCTCACCAGGTGGTAGAGCCACAGCAGCGAAAGCGCCGCGATCGACGCCACGATGAGCACCACCAAGGCGATGACGCTTTTCATGCTGGCGAACGTGGCCTGCGCGGTTATCGATACGGGGATGGCCATCACGATGTTGCGGCCTTCGTTGTCGGGAAACGTCTGCAGAAGCCACGTGTCGTCTTGCAGCTTCACGAGCACCTGCTCTTCTTCGCAGTTCAGGAGCGCTTTCTGCAGTTTCTCCACCAGGGCGGGGTCCACGCCGTCGTTGGTTAGGATGCGCAGGAAATTGTGGCTTTTGAAGTGTTCGTTAGCCTGCGACTCGGAAGGGTGCAAAAGGATGACGCCGTTCGTGTCGACCACGTACGAGGCGCCCTGTCCGTTGAACACGGGCAGGATGGCAACGTCTGCGTACTGCTGGGAGTCGACCACCTTCAGAAGGCCCGCGATCTCGACTCCGTCGATGGAAACGTTCTCGACCGGTGCTGCGAACACCCAGAAATCGCCCTTGCTCTGGACCGTGCAGAATTCGGAGCGCACTTCCGTCCAAGTGCCGATGTCCTCGGACAGCATGGAGCTTGACACGACGATGGCGCTTCCGTCCAAGGCAAGGCATCGTCCGTCCTCCGACAGCAGGTGGAACTCGTCCGAGTGGTCCAGCAGCTCGTCTACCTGAGCCATCGAAGTCGCACCTGAGTGCGACAGGAACCGTGCGGCCGTGGCGGTTTCTTCTTCATGGCGTTCTTTCAGCAGGTTGAGCTTCTTCGATATCAGGCTGCTGATCTGCTGCACGGATTCGACGCGCTCCCGATGGATGGAGTTGCTGAGGTCCGTGTAGGCGCGCGCGAAAGCAAAGGTTGCGCAGAGCAGCAAAGCCAAAAGGGCAGCGGATGCTGCCTTGAGCCAAGCCGGTGCCTGAGCGGATGCGGTTCGCGGTTTTCGCGTTCGTCTCATCGGGCTCGATCCTGTCCGGCCGCCGCCTCCTCGGTGTCCGAACCGGGTATTTCCGAAAGCACGGACAGCATTGCGGACATGGACTCGTCGTAAAAGCGGTAGCGGTTGCGGCCCTGCTGCTTCGCTGCGTACAATGCCTGGTCGGCGCAATAGAACAAGTCTTCGAACCGCGTGCCGTTCTGCGGCGCGCGAGCGGCTCCCATGCTGACGGTCATGGGATGGCCTCGGTACGGGTTCCCAAGCGAGCTGAAGATTCGATCGACGGCCGCCGCAGGGTCGGAGGCCTCGACGAACACCAGGAACTCGTCGCCGCCGATGCGGGCGGTGATGCCCGCATCGCGCACGGCGCTCAGCACGCGCCGCGCCGTCTCCTGCAAAAGGTCGTCGCCGAACAGATGCCCGTAGCGGTCGTTCGCGCTTTTGAAGAAGTCCAGGTCGAACAGCATGAGCACGAAGTTTTTCCGCGAAGCCGCTTCGTCGAGCGCGTTCTGCACGGCGCTTTTGGCGGCCTTGCGGTGGAGCAGGCCGGTGAGCGCGTCGGTGCTTGCTTGCCAGATGAGCCGATCCAGGTTCATCCGCTCTTCGTGGACGTCCACGCATTTTCCGATGAATCCCGTTAATACCTCGGCATCGTTTCCCAGCCAAAGGGGACGGGCCAGCAGCTTGTGCCACCGCTGCCCGCTGTCTGTGTGCAGCAGGTAATGGGCGCTCACGTTGGGGCTTTCCGGCGAAGCCGAGACGATCAGGTTGCGCAGCTGCTCTAGGTTTTCTTGCGCGACGACCTGGAGCAGCTTGCTGTTTTCAAGCGGGTTCTCGATGATGCTGGGAAGGCCAAGCTGCGACGCGCCCCATTCGGAAAGCGTCAGGACGTCGGTGTGCGCGGCGTATTCGAACTGGATTTCGCGGGACAGGTCGGCGAAGAACTGGTACTTGATGCGCTCCTGCTCGAGCAGCGCCAGCGTGCGGCTGGATACGTTGGCGGTTTGCACCATGGCGCGCGTGATGTCGAGCATCTCCTCTTTGGAGACGTTCCCCAGCGACTTGAGCTTCAGCTCTCGTTTCAGCTGCGGGCCGATGTCGGCCAGGCATTGCAGCAGCAACGGGTTGAACGCGCCGCATTCGCCGTTGAAGATCATGCGCATGGTTTCGTCGTGCGAGATGGCGTCTTTGTAGACGCGCTTGTGCGTCAAGGCGTCGTACACGTCAGCGATCGCCACCACCTGCGCCTCGATGGGAATCTCGTCGCCCGCGAGGCCGTCGGGATAGCCCTTGCCGTCGTAGCGCTCGTGGTGCCAGCGGCAGATGTCGCGCGCCACCCGGACCAGTTCTTCGTCCGGGTAGTAGCGCGTGCTTTCCAATATGTTCGCCCCGGCAACGCCGTGGGTCTTCATCACGGCCCATTCTTCCTCCGTCAGCTTTCCGGGCTTGTTGAGGATCTTCTCGTCGACGGAGATCTTGCCGATGTCGTGCAGCGCCGAAGCGTTGGCGATGAGCGGGATCTTGGGCTGTATGCGCGCGTGCTGATCCGAAATGCGGCAGAGCTGCTCGAGCAGCATTTTCGTGATGGAGCGGATGTTGAGCACGTGCATGCCGCTTTCGCCGTTTCGGAATTCCACGATATGGCTGAGAAGGTCGACCATGATCAGGTTGCCCTTCTCTTTTTCGAGCATCTGCTCGGTGACCATGTTCTCGAGCATCTTTTGCTTGGAGTACAGCAAAACGGTGTTGTCCACGCGCCGTTGGACCGCCTTGGGGTCGAAGGGCCGGCTGATGTACTCGGTTGCGCCCAGGTCGTAGGCGCTGTCGATGTAGGTGGATGCGCTTTCCGCGGAGATGATGATGACCGGGACGTGCTCGAGCCACCTTCTTTTGCCCATGACGGCCAGCGCTTCGAAGCCGTCCATTTCCGGCATCACGATGTCAAGCAGCACGAGGGATATTTCGTGCTCGTGCTCTTGGAACAGCGCGATGGCCTCGCGGCCGTTGCGCGCTTCGAGTATTTCGTATTCGTCGCAGAGGATGTCGGCCAGCATGGAGCGGTTCAGCTCGGAGTCGTCCACGATAAGGATCAGGCTGCGCTCTTTCATGGCCGTTCCGTTTCCGGCTGGGCAAGCAGATCGCCGATGCGGGCCATCGTCTCCCGGTACGCCCGCGCCGTCTCTTCGGCCAAGGGCGCAACGGCGCCGTCTATCGTTTTCGGGCGCAGGGCCTCGGTGAGCCTTGACGAGCAGTCGGTCAGGCGGGTAAGCCCCAGGTTGAGCGCCGATCCCTTGATGGTGTGGGCAGCGCGAAACGCCGTATCGGCGTCGTTTTCCGAAAGCGCGCGCTGAAGAACGTCCATGGAATCGTCGCGTTGCAGTATGCCCAGATACTTCCGTATGCGGTCATCGTTGCCGATCCTTCGGATGGCCTCGGCGTAATCCGCGCCCAATAGCGCGTAAAAGCGTTGCACCGTCATCGCGCTCGTCTGCTCTCGTGTCGATTGATTACGTAAAAGCAAAGATTACTTTACCGTAAAACGATCGGCGCAACGGGCACAATTTGGACGGAATCGCCGTGGACGGAAAACACGCGCCGCCGCGCTGCGGGGAAGCGCAGCCCCGTCGAGTTATCGCGCCGCTTGCCCACTGGCCAGCCCGTTGCGGCGAATTGCTGATACTATAGAACGGTTAACGTGTTGCCGTACCTCTCAAGGAGATCAGCTATGGATGTGACGGAAAAGCGCTACCTGGAACTTCTCTCCCGATCGTTTCCCACAGCCGCCAAGGCTTCGGCCGAGATCATCAATCTCAGCGCCATTCTGAACCTTCCGAAGGGCACTGAGTTCTTCGCGTCCGACATCCACGGCGAGTACGAGGCGTTCTCGCACATCCTGCGCAACGGATCCGGCTCCATCCGTCTCAAGATCGACGACGTGTTCGGCGACGAGCTGAGCAAGGAGGAGAAGCGCTCCCTCGCGACGCTCATCTACTACCCGCGCGAGAAGATGGAGCTGGTCTTGTCCCAGGTGGACGACCCCGAGGCATGGTACGGCGTCATGGTGCCGCGGCTGGTGGCCGTGTGCAAGCGCGCGGCGCGCAAGTACACGCGCTCGAGGGTGCGCAAGGCGCTGCCGAAGGATTTCGCCTACATCATCGAAGAGCTGATGACGGAGAACCGCCACGGGGTGGACAAGCAGGCGTACTACGCCGCCATCATCGACGCCGTCATCCGCACGGATCGCGGCGGCGCGCTCATCGAGGCGCTGTGCCAGCTCATCCAGCGGCTTGCCATCGATCATCTGCACATCGTCGGCGACATCTACGATCGCGGTCCGTATCCCCATATCATCATGGATACCCTTATGGAATACCATTCGCTCGACATCCAGTGGGGCAACCACGACATCGTGTGGATGGGCGCGGCGCTGGGGCAGCGGGGCTGCATCGCGCACGTGGTGCGCAACTGCGCGCGCTACGGCAACCTGTCGATCCTCGAGGACGCCTACGGCATCAACATACTGCCCCTTGCGTCGTTCGCGCTCGACGCGTATCGCGACGATCCCTGCATCGCGTTCGGGCTCAAGGGAAACCCCGACCTTTCGCCCCAAGAGTTGGAAATGAACGTCAAAATCCAAAAAGCGATGGCCATCATCCAGTTCAAGGTGGAGGGAAAGCTGATCGACGAGAACCCGGACTTCGGTCTGGAGGATCGCAAGCTGCTCGACAAAATCGACTACGAACGCGGCACCGTGATGCTCGACGGCGTGGAGTACGAGCTGACCGACAACGTGTTTCCCACGGTGGACCCGGCCGATCCCTACCGCCTGACTCCCGAGGAAGAGGACGTTGTGCAGCGCCTTGAGCAGGCGTTCGCCGGGTGCGAGAAGCTGCAGCGCCACATGCGCTTCTTCCTTGAGGCGGGCAGCTTGTACAAGGTGTACAACGGCAGCTTGCTGTTCCACGCGTGCGTTCCCCTGAACGCCGACGGGTCGTTGAAGGAAGTGGACGTGTTCGGGCGCACGTACAAGGGCCGGGCGTTGTACGACGCCATGGAGCGCTGGGTGCGCGCGGGCTTCTTCGATCCCGATCCGGACATGCGCAAGCGCGGGCGCGACCTCATGTGGTACCTGTGGCTGGGCGAGGGGTCGCCGTTGTTCGCGAAGAGCAAGATGGCCACGTTCGAGCTGTACCTGATCGCGGACAAGGCCGCGCGCAAGGAGGTTAAGAACGCGTTCTACTCATACCTGGACGACGAGGCCGTGCTGGCGGGCATCTTCGAGGACTTCGGGCTGGACCCCGACGCCTCGCGCATCGTGTGCGGGCACGTGCCGGTCAAGGTGAAGGACGGCGAGGATCCGGTGAAGTGCAACGGGCGCGTGCTGACCATCGACGGCGGCTTCTCGAAGGCGTACCAGCCCACCACCGGCATCGCGGGCTACACGTTGATCTCGAATTCCTACGGCTTCGTGCTGGCTGCGCACGAGCCTCTTGAGTCGATGCGCGCTGCCGTGATGAACGAGCTGGACATTCATTCATCGCGCCGCGTGGTCGAGCGCGTGGAGAAGCGCACCTTGGTGGCGGACACCGACACCGGTGCGGTGCTGAAGCAACAGATCGCCGACTTGGAGCTGCTGTTGGCGGCGTATCGTTGCGGCGAGATCGCCGAGAGCGGGAAGTAGGAAGCATGAACATCCAGGTATTCGGCACGAAAAAGAGCTTCGATACGAAGAAGGCCCAGCGCTACTTCAAGGAACGCCGCGTGAAGTTCCAGTTCATCGACTTGAAGGAAAAGGGCATGAGCAAAGGGGAGCTGGAGTCGGTCTGCCGCGCCGTGGGCGGGATCGACAAGCTGGTGGACCCGAAGGCGAAGGATGCCGATCTGGTGGCGCTGCTGGCGTATTTGAGCCCCGACCAGAAGTTCGACAAGGTTTTGGAGAACCAGCACGTTGTGGCGGAGCCGGTGGTGCGCAACGGGAAGCAGGCCACGGTGGGCTACGCTCCGGACGTGTGGGGAAGCTGGGAATAGGCGCGACGCTGCTATTCCCAGCTTTTCTTCGGGAGCGTTGCGTGGCGCACCGGGGACGTGGTTCGCAAGGGCGACTGCGCCTGCAGGGCCTCTTTCTCTTTCGCGTTCACTTTGCGACGACGGTCGGCCGCCCGTTCCACCCAGGCGTCGCGCGCCTTCTCGCTTTTGAATTCGTGCAGTACCGGCGACGTTTTCACGAACTTTTGCCCCATGCCCATTTCGTGACTGTCTTGGACCGCGTAATATGCCTTGGCCTTCATGACGCTGCTCCGATGCTCGTTGGAGAAGATGGGGCAGGGTGGAAGCGCCCTGCGGCCCGCACCTTCTGTAGGCGTTGCTTGTTTGAAAGTTAGTTTATACTAACTTTGAGGAGATGCAAGAGCGTCCCATGCGCGCGGGGACGCTATGCGGGCTGCTGCTCCAGGGGAATGGCGATGCGGGCGACGAACGCGCCGCCGACGGTTTCGTACAGGGACATGCCCCCGTGCTTTTCCACGATGGCGTCCACGCTTTTGATGCCGAAGCCGTGTCCTTGTTCGGACGTCGTCGGTCTGTCGTTTTCCATGGTCACGGTCTTGCAGCAGGGGTTTTCGACAAGGACCAGCAACGTGCGGTCGTCGGCGCTCGTAATTGCCAGGCGAACCTCGCGGTTTCGACCGTCGTGCACGTTCGCGCAAGCGGTCACGGCGTTTTCCAGCAGGTTCGACAGCAGGGCGCACCACTCCGTGTCGCTTAGCGGCACGTGTCGGGAAAGGCTCGCCGTTACCTGCATCGACACGCCAAAGTGATGTGCCTTTGCGGAAAACGAGGACAGTATCAGGTTCGTCGTCTCGTCGTTGCAGAACCGCTGCGGAGTGATGTCGTCAAGGTCGGCTTCGATTTCCGCTAGGTACTCCTTGAGCTTTTCGGCGTTGCCTTCAGCAACCAAGTTGCTGACAAGCGCAAGGTGGTGGCGCATGTCGTGTCGGTAGGCTGCCGTTTGCGCGGTTGTCTCGCGCAATCGGCTGAGCTCGAGCTTGGCCTGGTCGAGCTGCGCTGCGGCGGCTTGCTGTTCCTGAAGCAGCACCTGCTTTTCGCGCGTGTTTTTGAATACGCGAAAGACCAGGTAGTACGACAGCACCGTAAGCACAAGGGGTACCAGGCGCGCGTTCAGCCCGGCAGGCAGGTCCGTGATGGAGAAGCTGCCCCGCGTTGAGAACGCGTACAGTTCGTACGTCAACGGAATCAGGGAGAACCGAGCGAAATCGCCGGGTTCGCCGTGCTTGAGCGCGTAGGCGACCAGGTTGCGGAATCCCTTTGCGGCCACAAGAAGCATCAGCGCGCACGTTGCGGCAAAGATGGCCAGCTCGGTCCAGGGCCCGGTTTCCCCGAATAAGCGCGCGACCGAATCCACGATAACGGGGACGGCGCAGGACACGAATGCGGTGAGGAACGCGAACGCCACCTTCCATCCACGATACGGGGAGATGATCGAGAATCCGATGAGAATCGGGACGTGCATGATCAGGGCGTATGCGTGCGCGTAGGCGGTGCGCCCGAACAGAAGGAACACGGCGACGTTGACGATGATTGTGCCAAGGGCGAATGCGATCGCGATCTTCTTGCGCTGCGGCGGGATCTTGGCGGGCTGCACGTCGAGCAATACCCACATGAAGGCAACGGCGTAGACGGGCAGGATGAATACGGGTACGAGCGACATGCCGTTACGCCATTTCCGCCTGCATGAACAACCGCTTCAAGTAGGCGGCTTTGACCTCGCCGAACAGTCTGCGCGATACGGGGACTGACTCGTCCGAGAACGTGCGCAGGCTTAGCTTCTCCAGCCCTTGAATCTGATCAAGATTGACGATGAACGCCCGGTGGGTTCGGATGAATTCGGGTCGGCTGAGAAGCTGCGGCTCGTAGTCCGAAAGCGACCCGGCAACTTCTCGCACGCTCTTGTCGGTCAGGTGGAAGCGTACGGTTCGGTTGAGCACTTCGACATAGGCCATGCGCGCGAATGGGATGTTGGCGGCCCCGCTCTTGAGCTTGACAGCCAGCCCCGCGTCGTGCCCTTCGATGTGCAGCCGCAGCTTGTCGAGCATGGGGAGCAGCTTGTCGTAGCTCACGGGTTTCAGAAGGTAATGGAACGCGTCGACCTCGTAGCTTTGAACGGCGAATTCGGGTGATGAGGTGAGAAACGCAATCTTGACGTTTTCGTCGAACTCTCGGATTTCCCGAGCGATCTGCATACCGTCGACGAAAGGCATCATGACGTCGAGCAGCAGTAGGTCGAAAGCCTCGTTGCGCACGTCATCGAATAGTGCAACGCCGCTGGTGTAAGCGGCGAGGGAGAGGCTGGCTTTCGTTTCCCGACGGTATCTGTCGAGCAAGTTCGCGAGCACCGCCAGGTCTTTGGGGTTGTCTTCGCAGAGTGCGATGCGCACGGTGTTGCCTTTCTGGCCGGTGTTGAGTTCCTTGGGGTATCGTCGTTGAACGCAACTGGAAACGTCACCGCTTTTCCCGTTCCGTTCATGTTTGAAAATCTTACCGTTTGTGCAGAAAACGGTTTGCGTATTGAATTATATGACATGATTGCCCTCAAAATGCATGAAATTAAACGAAAGGAAAGCCGATGGGTAAACGATGGGCGAGCGCGTTTGCGGGAGCGGTCCTGCTGCTTGCTTTGATGCCGGTGGCGGCGTTTGCGGCGGAACCCGCTGCGTCGTTTGGCGGCGGCACCGGGTTGGAGGACGATCCGTACCTGATCGAGAACGAGGCCCAGTTGCGCGCCATGGGAGCCGGACTGAACGACGGCACCCTCTCGAACGCGAGTTTCAAGTTGACGGCGAACATCGATCTCGCTGAGGCTTGGGATGCTCCTTGCGGGACGTATTCCGGCACCTTCGATGGAGGCGGGAGGACGATCTCCGGCTTGGTTGTCAACGGCGGCGCTTCGCAGGCGTCGTTGTTCGGCATGGTGAAGGGCCGTATCGTGAATCTGGGGTTGGCGGACGTTGCTGTGACCGGGGGGAACTACGCTGGAGCTTTGGCGTCGGAGTTGCGGGGAGGCGTCGTTTCGCGTTGCTTCGTTTCGGGTGCGGTCAGCGGCAATGACTCCGTGGGCGGGTTGGTCGGCGCTGCTACCGGCCGCGCGCTTATCGAGAATTGCTACAGCACGGCTTCCGTGACCGGATCGGCAAGCTCTATTGGCGGCATTGCGGGCTTCGTGCGCACGGGTGTCAACATCTCGTATTCCTATAGCACGGGCATGGTGCAGGGGAAAGAGGTGGTCGGCGGCATCGTGGGCAACGTGGACAACTACCAGGGCGAGAATACCATCAAGAATTGCGCCGCGCTCGGTTCGTCCGTTATTGCGACGAGCGGTGCCTCGTCGGCAGGTCGCGTCTGGGGCAACGCTGTAAATGAAAACGTATTTACAGCTTCGAATAATTATGGGTTTGCGGGCATGAGCGTTGGCATTGGGTCGTCTGATATCGCGCCTGAGAAGGGTGCCGAGACGAAGGACGGCGCGGATGCGTCCGCAACGGACATCGTCGACGCATCGTGGTGGCAGCGTCAAAACGGACTCGGGTTCATGGCGGCTCCTCTGGGCGCTTGGACGTTTTCCTCTGGGAACCTGCCTGTGCTGATGGGCGAGAAGAACCCGATTCCCACTCATATTGCGTCCGAGGCCGTGTGCACCGTTTCGTTCGACGTTGCTGGCGGCAGCGCCGTGGAACCCCAAACGGTTAAGGCCGGATCGAAGGTCGCCAAACCGGTCGACCCGGTAAAGAGCGGCGCGACGTTCGGCGGATGGTGCAAGGATTCCGCATTGACGGTTCCGTGGGATTTCGAAAGCGATACGGTTGCCTGCGATACCACGTTGTACGCGAAGTGGACGGCTTTGGCGCCGGTGTACGTCGACCGCACCATCGTGGACGAAAAGAGCTTGGTCCAGGTGAGTGGGAAGCTGACCGAGGGCGCTGTTCTCGAAGTGGCGCCCTTGTCCTCGGGCGCTGCGTACCAGGCGGTTTTGGCGCAGGCCGGCCGTGAGGGGCACGACGTGCTTTCCGCGTACGAGGTGCGCTTGACGGGCGGCTCGTACGAGGGCGCGTTGCGGCTGTCGTTCCCTTTGGATAGGAAGCACGATGGGAAGACGGTCACGGTTCGCCATCTGAAGGCGGATGGGACCTTGGAGACGATGACGGCCGAATGCGCGAACGGGAAGGTGCTGGTCAGCGTGGGCGAGCTTTCATCTTTCGCCTTGACGGTGCCAAAGGACGTGCAGGACGGCAAGATCGTGCCGGCGGCTGAGGCTCAGCCTAAGACGTTGGTTAAAACGGGAGATACGTCGAACATGATAGCTATGGCCTTGATCGCGTGCGTTGCGTTCGGCGCCGTTGCGCTGGGCGCGGTTGGTGTACGCAAGCGCAGCGAATAACGAAGAAGGAAGCGAGGGATCTGCTGGCAGCAAGCGTTGCCTTGTTTGGGTCCTTTCCAAGAAAATGGAGGATGACATGGAAAAGAGCGGGTCTCAGAAGGTTCTCAAGGTTATTTCGATCATCATGATTGTGCTGGGCGTCCTGGGGGTTGTATCGGGGGCGTTGCTGCTGGCCGGAGGCGGTGCTTTGGGCGTATCGGGTATCGATACGGCAAACGACGATGCCGCCGTTGCGGGTGGATTGACTATGATCGTTGGGTTCGGCTTGCTTTTGTCGTCCGCTTTCAACCTGATCATCGGTATTTTCGGGTTGCGTGGGGCGAACAACCCCAGCAAGATCGGCGCGTTTTTCGTTCTGGCGGTTCTGGGCGTGGTGTTCGGCGCGCTCAACCTGGTGGGCACGTTCCTCGGCGGCGCGGAGCTCTCGTCCATCGTGAGCGCGATCGTGTCCCTGGCTCTGCCCATTGCGTGCGTGATGCTTGCGAACAACATCAAGCATCGGGAAATGCGCTGGTAGAAAACTGCTTTCAACTGCGGGGTCGTATGCGGTTCGTGCGGCCGCATAAGCCCCGCAGTTCGCATTTCATCGGTTATTTCGCCGCTCGTGCTTTCGCGCGGGCGGTTTTTTCGTATGATGGTTCCGCCCGTTCGGCCGAGGCATGTGCGCCTGGTCGGGGCATCTTCATTCCGACACTGTTACATGAATCAAAAGGTGGGTTCGTTATGACGAAGAAGGTGCTGGTTTCCGAGAAGCTGGCCGAAGCCGGCCTTGCGGTGCTGCGCGACAAGGGCATCGAGGTCGACGTCAAGCTGAAAATGACGCCCGAAGAGCTGCTTGCGGCCATTCCCGAGTACGACGGGCTCATCGTGCGGTCGGCCACGAAGGTCACGCGCGAGGTGATCGAGGCTGGCGGCAAGCTGCGCATCATCGGGCGCGCGGGCGTAGGCGTGGACAACGTCGACGTGGAGGCCGCAACCGAGCGCGGCGTCATCGTATGCAACGCGCCGACGTCGAACATCGTGTCGGCCGCCGAGCACACCATGGCCCTCATGTTGGCATGCGCGCGCAACATCGCGCCTGCGAACGCGTCCATGCATGCGGGCGTGTGGGAGCGCGCCAAGTTCACGGGCGTCGAGCTGTACGAGAAGACGCTGGCCATCTTCGGCCTGGGCCGCATCGGCGGCTTGGTCGCCGAGCGAGCCCGCGCGTTCGGCATGAAGCTGATCGGGTACGATCCGTACTGCAGCCCCGAGCGTGCCGAGCAGCTGGGCGTGACGTTGTACGACGACGTGAACGCCATCGTTCCGCTGGCCGATTTCATCACGGTTCACCTGCCCAAGACCAAAGAGACCATCGGCATGTTCGGGCCGGAACAGTACGCCGCCATGAAAGACGGCGTCATCTTGGTCAACGCTGCGCGCGGCGGCATCTTCAACGTCGATTCGCTGGCCGATTTCCTGGCGGCGGGCAAGATCGGCGCGGTGGGGCTTGACGTGTACGAAACGGAGCCGTGCCGCGAGAGCCCGCTGCACGAGTTCGAGAACGCCATCCTCACGCCGCATCTGGGTGCGAGCACGCTCGAGGCTCAGCTGCGAGCGGGCGTGCAGACGGCCGAGTACGTGGCGGCCGGCCTGGAGGGGTCCATCGTTCCCACGGCGCTCAACATGGCTCCCGTGCCGCCCGAGGTCATGGACACGGTGGGACCCTACGTTCCCGCCTGCCAGATGATGGGCAGCATGTTGTCCCAGATTCACGGCGAGGTTCCGCAGTTCTTGAAGCTGACGGCGGCGGGCGCGCTGGCGAACGCCGACCTGTCCATTCTGGTTGCCGGCATGCTCAAGGGGCTGCTGTCCTACCAGAACACGGCAACGGTCACCCCGGTGAACGCCGAGGCCGTAGCGAAGCGCCACGGCATTCGCATCGATACGCTGTCGAACGCCGACGCCGCCGGGTACGCTTCCACGGTGTCCATCGTGGCCGACGGCACCGAGGTTGCGTGCACGCTGGCCGGCGAGGCGCAGGCGGCGCGCCTGGTGTCGCTTTTGGGGTACAAGATGGACATCGCCCCGGCGTCGCAGTCGCTCGTGTTCGAGTACGAAGACGCGCCGGGTCGCGTGGGCACCATCGGGACCATCTTGGGCGAAGCGGGCATCAACATCACCACGATGCAGATCGGCACGAAGTCGGAGGAGCGCTGTGCGCTTGCATACATGAACGTGGAGGGTTCGGTCGACGAGGACGTGCTGGCGAAGCTGCGCGCGGGTTTGGCCGACCTCAAGAACCTCTGGTACATCAAGCTGTAAGATCGGGGGGAGAAGTTGCAGCGGTGCTTCAGAGAAGCGCCGCTCGCCTCCCTTTACGGTCGGTTTCCCGGAATTGACCGGAGCTCGAAGAATCCCAATTGAATCGGTTGGCTTAATTAGCTATGATTATCAAACCAATTTGAGCAGCCTGCCGCCCGCGGCGCCTTTCGGCGAAGCGGGCGGCAGGCGTATGACGGGAAGGAATGAGCACATGACGCGCAAGATCGATATCTTCGACACCACGCTGCGCGACGGCGAGCAATCGCCGGGCGCATCCATGAACACCGAGGAGAAACTGGTGGTCGCGCGTCAGCTGCTACGTCTGAACGTCGACGTCATCGAGGCGGGTTTCCCCATTTCGAGCCCGGGCGATTTCGAGAGCGTCCGCCGCATCGCCGAGCTGGCGGGCGATCAGGCCGTCGTGTGCGGTTTGACGCGCGCGGTCGAGAAGGACATCGATTCGGCAGCCGACGCGCTTCGCTACGCCAAGCGCCCGCGCATTCACACGGGCATCGGCGTGAGTCCGAGCCATTTGCGCGACAAGCTGCGCATCACCGAAGAAGAGTGCATCGAGCGCGCGGTCAAGTGCGTGAAGTACGCGAAAAAGTACGTTGAGGACGTGCAATTCTACGCCGAGGACGCGGGCCGTTCCGACTACGATTTCCTGGTGCGCGTGATACAGGCCGTCGTGAACGCGGGCGCCACCGTGGTGAACATCCCCGACACGACGGGCTATTCGCTGCCCGAAGAGTTCGGACAGCGCATCAAGTACCTGGTCGACGGCGTGAACGGCATCGAGAACGTGAAGATCGCCGTGCATTGCCACAACGATCTGGGCATGGCCACGGCGCTTGCCATGGCCGGCGTGAGAAACGGCGCCCGCCAGGTCGAGTGCACCATCAACGGCCTGGGGGAGCGTGCGGGCAACACGGCCATGGAGGAAGTGGTCATGGCCATCAGGATGCACGAAGAAGAGCTGGACGCGCACACCGACGTGAACACGCGCGAATTCGTGAAGGCCAGCCGCTTGGTGTCGTCCATCACCGGCATGAACGTGCAGGCCAACAAGGCTATCGTGGGCGCGAACGCGTTCGCGCACTCCTCGGGCATTCACCAAGACGGCGTGCTGAAGAAGCGCGACACCTACGAGATCATCGATCCGGTGGACGTGGGCGCAGGCCAGAGCCAGATCGTGCTGACGGCGCGTTCGGGCCATGCGGCGCTCAAGCATCGCCTGGAGGAACTGGGCTACGACTTCGAGGGCGAGGCGCTCGATCAGGTGTACGAGGCGTTCCTCAACCTGGCCGACAAGAAGAAGGAAGTCTACGACGAAGACCTGGAGAGCCTGATCAACGAGCGCGATCGCAACGAGCGCGCGCTGTACACGCTCGAAGCCATTCAGATCAGCTGCGGTTTCCCGCTCACCCCGACCGCAACGCTCACGCTGCGCGATGCCGAGGGCGAGGTTCGCACGGTGTGCGAGTACGGAACCGGCCCCATCGACGCCGCGTTCAAGGCCGTGGACAAGATCGTGCAGGTGGGCAACGACCTGACCGAGTTCACGGTGACCTCCGTCACGCGCGGCATCGACGCCTTGGGCGAGGTGACCGTGCGCGTGACGGCCGAGGGCGGGGACGCCTATACCGGTCGCGGGGCGGACGGCGACATCATCGTCTCGTCGGCGAAGGCGTACCTGAACGCCTTGAACCGACTGCTTTTGGACAAGCAGCAGCGCGCGTAAGCGTTTCGGCTGCGTGCAAGCTGCTGGCAAGGACCGACGAGGGGTGCGCTGACGAAGGTTGGCGCACCCCTCGTCGCGTTGCTGGGGCGCGGGCGTGCCGGGGTGCGTTGCGCTCGATGCGACGCGGGCGCTTGCGCTTGCGCGCTGGATCCCGGTTTCCGCGGCTGGCTTCCCGATCGGTTTTTTCGCCTTTCGTCTTGGAACAGCTTCCGTTCGCCTGTAATTGACACCTGATCACCCACGTTTACGGACCGTTGACGATTCTTCATGAGAAGACGACTGACAGTTCTGCTGCTCGCGGGGTATGCTAGAGAAAGCGATCAAGGTGAATCGCTATCCTGAACGCATCGCATGCGCTTCCAAGAGAAAGGATGCACAAATGAACAATCCTGCTCAGGAATCCTATCAACTCTACATCGGGGGCCAGTGGGCCGACGCGTCCGACGCCGCGACGCTCGATGTCTACTGCCCTGCAAACGGAGAGAAGCTCTCCACGATTGCCGACGCTTCGAAAGAAGACGTCGAGCGCGCCGTCGACGCCGCATGGAAGGCTTTTGAGACCTGGGGCAAGACCGACAAGGCCGAGCGCGCGATCATCCTGAACAAGATAGCCGACGTCATCGAGGAGAACGCAGAGCATTTCGCCCTGCTGGAAACCCTTGACAACGGAAAGCCCATCCGTGAGACGCGCGCCATCGACGTGGCTTACTCCGTCGACCACTTCCGTTACTTCGCCGGCGTGCTTTTGGCCGACACGGGCGAGGCCGACATGCTGCCGGGCAACATGATGTCGCTCGTGGTCCACGAGCCCATCGGCGTGGTGGGCCAGATCGTGCCGTGGAACTTCCCCTTCCTCATGGCCGCCTGGAAACTTGCTCCGGTGCTGGCTGCCGGCGACTGCACGGTGTTCAAGCCGTCTTCTACCACGTCGTTGACCGTGCTCGAACTGGCTCGCTTGACCCAGGACATCATTCCCGCCGGCGTGTTCAACGTGGTGACGGGCCGCGGCTCCAAGTCCGGCCAGTACATTCTGGACAACCCCAAGATCAGCAAGCTGGCGTTCACCGGCTCCACCGAGGTCGGTCGCGACGTCGCCCGTGCGGCGGCCGAGCGCCTGATTCCGGCTACGCTCGAACTGGGCGGCAAGTCCGCGAACATCATCTTCCCCGATTGCAAGTGGGACATGATGCTCGACGGCGTGCAGCTGGGCATCCTGTTCAACCAGGGCCAGGTATGCTGCGCCGGCAGCCGAATCTTCGTGCACGAGGACGTCTACGATAAGTTCGTCGAAGATGCCGTCAAGGCGTTCGAGAACGTGCGAGTCGGCTTGCCGTGGGAAGACGACACTCAGATGGGCAGCCAAATCGACGAGCGCCAGATGAACAAGATCCTGGAGTACGTCGAGATCGCCAAGCAGGAGGGCGGCAAGGTGCTCGTGGGCGGCGAGCGAGCTACGGAAGGCGAGCTGGCAAAGGGCGCGTTCCTCAAGCCGACGCTGCTGGAGGTGCCGAACAACTCGTGCCGCGTGGCTCAGGAGGAGATCTTCGGGCCGGTGGCCGTGGTCATCAAGTTCAAGGACGAGCAAGAGGTCATCGACATGGCCAACGACTCGGTCTACGGCCTGGGCGGTGCCGTGTGGACTCGCGACATCAACCGCGCGTTCCGCGTTGCCCGAGGCGTGAAGACGGGCCGCATGTGGGTGAACACCTACAACCAGATTCCGTCGGGCGCGCCGTTCGGCGGCTACAAGCAGTCCGGCATCGGTCGCGAGACCCACAAGGTGATGCTCGAGCACTACACGCAAACGAAGAACATCATGATCAACCTGGGCGAAGAGCCGAGCGGCTTCTATCCCCAGAAGTAAGCGCTGCAAGCGGTTCGCGCTTCAACCTTCGAAGGGGTCCGGCATTGCGTCGGGCCCCTTTTGCGTGGTGCGCCAACGGTTGGCGCGCGGTCGGATCGGGCGCGCTCTTCCTGCGAACGAGGGCTTTCGGCGCGCGTTTGCTTCCGCGCAAGCCGGCTTGCGCGCGAAAAACCGCTGTCGCTGGCAGGTTTTGACGGTTAGAGGTTGTCGTTCTCGTCGTTACGTGCGCCGCTGCTCGGATCGTATTTTGTTTTACCAGGTCACAGCTTTGGTCTGCGGTATTGCCCTTTCGCGGGCGCGCGTCTTGCCCGGTTCGACGACCCCAAACCGTCAAAACCTGCCAGCAAACGCGATTTTTCGTGCGCACGTGGTCTGCGGCGGCGGCGCCGTTGCTGGCTTGCCGTCTTCTGTTCGCGGGGTTTCGCAAGGGTTCACGGTGCACGCGATTTGCCCGTGTCGCCGGTACGTGCGGGCCGCTACCATGAAACGCAGGCAATGGGAAGGGAAGGGCGAAAACGATGGCTACCATGAATCCGGAACACGCGAGCGCGGTGATCGAGCTGATCAACCGCTCTCCTTACTTCGAGCTGCTTGACGTGAAGCTGGTGGAGCTGGGCGAGGGGTCGTGCGTCGCGTCGTGCGATCTTCAGCGCAAGCACATGAACGCATTCGGCGGGGCCCATGGCGGCGCGTACGCCTCGCTGCTCGATTGCGCTGCGTATTGGGCGGTGTACGGATGGCTTGAAGAGGACGAGGGCTGCACGACTATGGACATCAACGTATCGAACCTCAAGGCTTCGAGCGTCGGTCCCGTTACGGCGACGGGTCGCGTTATCAAGCGAGGTCGCACCATGTGCTTCTGCGAGGCTGAAGTGCGCAACGGGCAGGGTGCGCTGCTGGCGCATGCAACTTCGAAGCTTCTGGTAGGACCTCATCTTCAGCCTATGAGCGCGGCCGTGCGCGAACTGGGATCTGCCGCGTTGCCGCCGAAGTTTCTCGCATGAGAAGCACAGCGCCCCGAAGGAAGGCCGCGCAATCCGCAGCCTTCCTTCGGGGCGCTGAAAGCCTACAGGTTGCGTCGCAGCTGCGCTTCCTTGATCTGCATTTCAAGCGAGCTGTGGATGATGTTGGCGAAGGGGCCTGCCTGACCGGTTAAATGCTCGACAGTGGGCTGGTCGCACTTGCGGATGTAGTAGTACAGAAACGCGCAGGTGTAGAACTCGGCAAGGAACTGGATGTTCTCGTTGGGAAGGTAGCGGTTCGACAAAATGGTGTCGATGTCCGTGCGCAATGCGGGCAAGTACAGGTTGTACAGGTAGTTGCGCAGCGAATAAGGGCTGTTGTCCACGAGCGCTTGCGTGTAGAAGCGTCGCTTGGTCTCCAGCACGTTGCCGAAGCATTCGAAGAACTCGGAATGGTCGAGCGAGCGAACGCCGGATTTCTGCAGGATGTAGTAGGGGAAGCGGGAGATGGAGTCGTTCGAGTTCTCTTCGTACACCAGCGCGCTTTCGGGGAAGCGCTTCTTGAGCTCCTGGCCTAAATCGTAGCGGAATATCCACGTGATGAGGCATTCTTTGTTTTCGAAATGGTAGTAGAACGTTTTGCGGTTCTTCCCAGTGCGCTCGATGATGTCGCTGATCGACACTTTCTTCAAGGGCATTTCGTCGCAAAGCGCCACGAAGGTGTCGGCGATGAGGAGCATCGTGCTTAGCGCGTTCATAGGGCTGCCTCGCTCTCGGATTGTACGGCCTGCGGTGAACGCTTGCAGTATAGCGTGTGCTGCCGGCTATTTCTAGGACAAAATAAAAAAAATGTGCATGTTTGCAGTTTGCAAACCCCCAGAATTGGGATAACTATGCCCTAAAAAGCCCACTAAATGGGCAATTTGTACCAGCAATGTTGGGTTAAACACCCCGAATAACCAACAATCTAATCTATCTGTCCATCGTCAGCCTAAAAGTCAGCGCGTACAATGACGATCAAGAGGTCGGGCAAGACGAGTCGCCCTCTTGGCGTATCACGTGAATGAACGCTTGGCAAACGCAAAGCGGAAAGGGGTTGTAACGTGGCAAAGTATCAGAAGCTGCTCGAGCCGTTCTCGATCGGCAACGTCGAGCTGAGGAACCGGTTCGTCATGCTGCCGATGACGATCGAGAAGGTCGACAACTATCACATTTCGGACGATTTGGTGGACTTCTACGAGCAGCGCGCTAAGGGCGGCGTGGGCCTGATCGAAGTGGGCAGCGCGTACATCTGCGATTGCTTCAACACGGAGCCGAAGTACCACACCACGACGGGCGCATGCGGCATCTGGGCCGACGAGTTCAATCCCGGTTGGCAGCGCATCGCCGAGGTTTGCCACAAGCACGGTTCCAAGGTGGCCGCTCAGCTGCAGCTGTGCTACGAGTGGCGCGCCTCCGGCGACGATCCGCTGCTGTCCTACGCTCCCTCCAAGGACGTTCCCAGCGGTCCGTTCGTGGGCATGCCCGAGCGCGAGTACACCAAAGAAGAGATCGCCATCGTGGTAAAGCAGTACGGCGAAGCTGCCAAGCGCGCCAAGGACAGCGGCATCGACATCATCGAGATCCATGCCGGCATCGGCTACATGGTCATGCGCTTTTTGTCCAAGTACTCCAACCATCGTACCGACGAGTACGGCGGAAGCGCCGAGAACCGCGCTCGCTTCCTCTGCGAGATCGTCGACGAGATCCACAAGACCTGCGGCGACGACATGCCCATCCTGGTGCGCATCTCCGCCGACGACTTGATGCCGAACGGCAACCGCATCGAGGACACCCTCGAGATCATCCCGATCGTCGAGAAGCACGGCGTGGACGCCTGGAGCGTGCAGGCCGGCTTCCACGAGGCTCCGCGCCCGGTCGCGAACCAGATCGTTCCCGAAGGCGAGTTCATCGACCTTGCCAAGCAGGTGAAGACCGTTACGAACAAGCCCGTCTTCCCCGGCACCCGCATCAACACGCTCGACATGTGCGACAAGGTTGTCACGCAGGGCTACGGCGACGCCGTGGGCATGGCGCGCCAGTTCATTGCCGATCCCGATACGGCTGCCAAGGTTGCCGCCGGTCATCCCGAGCAGGTTCGCCCCTGCATCGTGTGCAGCCGCTGCCTTGACAACATCTTCATCGGCAAGCCGTGCCAGTGCTCCGTCAACGCCAACGTGTGGGAAGGCGTCAAGGTGGGCCTGCCCGAGGAGAAGCCGGCCGAGGCTCAGAAGCACGTTGTCGTCGTGGGCGCTGGCCCCGGTGGCCTGGAAGCTGCTCGCGTTGCGGCCGTCCGCGGCCACAAGGTGACCGTGCTCGACAAGTCCGATCGCGTTGCCGGCCTGCTGGGCATGGCGCAGGTGCTCAACGCCAAGATCGAGCCGCTGGTGTCCTACTGGAACGAAGAGATGAAGCTGCATCCGAACATCGAGGTCAAGCTCAACACCTACGTGGATGCCGACACAGTGAAGGCTCTCAACCCCGACGAGGTCATCGTATCTCCCGGCGGCGGCATCATCAGCCTTGACGTTCCCGGCATCGACGGCAAGAACGTCGTGAAGTCCGAGGACATCAAAGAGATGTGCTCCGGCAAGGTTCCCGAGGGCAAGGGCATGCTGTGGAAGGCTGCCGTCGCGGCCATCAAGGCGCAGGGCGGTACCGTGGGCTTCATGCGCATGGGCCTGAACATGGCGTCCGGTCCCACCGCTATCGTGGGCAAGCGCGTCGTGGTCGTGGGCGGCGGATTCGCCGGCTTGGAAGTTGCCGAGGCGATGTGCGAGAACCGTGAGATCACGGTCATCGAAGAAGCCAAGAAGATGGGCAACGGCATCGGCATCATCGACAAGAACCCCACCATCAACTTGGTGAAGTCCAAGGGCGTGAAGCTCATGCCGCTGACCCGCCTGGTCGAGGTTACGAAGAAGGGCGCGAAGGTTCAGAACGTCGAGACCGGCGAAGAGCAGCTTATCGAGTGCGATACCGTTCTGACGTCGCTCGGCGTCGAGCAGAACACCAAGCTCTACGACGAGATCGCCAAGGTGTTCCCGAACGCCAAGCTCATCGGCGACGCTACCACGCCGGCCGGCAAGGTCTACCGTACGCTCGAGGCTGTCAAGGGCGGCTACGCAGCGTCGATGACCCTGTAGTTCTTATGGCGCGACCCGGAGGCGCGGTGACGCTGCGCCTCCGGAAGCGGATGCCGTCTGCTGCAACGGCGGCATCCGATTACCAAGGTTCAAGCACGCAAGTGTTTTGAATAGAGACCGTCCTTTGAAGGAGGAAACATGGATTTCAGCTACACCCCGGAACAGCTCGAGATCAAGAAGGGTATTCGCGAGTGGTGCAAGGAGCACCTGACCGAGGAAGTCATCGCTGCCGGTTACAAGAACCGCGGCATCGCTCCCGAGGTTGCCAAGGCTTGGGTTGACGACGGCTGGGGCATGTACGGCCTGCCCGCGGAGTACGGCGGAAAGCCGGTCGACCATGTGACCATGGCCATGATCATCGAAGAGCTCAACCATGCTGGCGGCAATATCCCCATGGCTCCCAACCTGCTCATCATGTTCGACATGTGCGAGTTCGGTAACCCCGAGCAGGTCAAGTACGCTATCGACTACTACAAGGAGAACGGCTATCCTCCGTACTGCCTGGCCATCTCCGAGCCCGGTGCCGGTTCCGACAACCAGGGCATGGAAACCTGCGCCACCAAGGATGCCGACGGCAAGATCCACATCAACGGCACGAAGACCTGGGTGACCTCGGGCGAGAACTCCGGCGGCTTCATCGTTGTCTGCAAGGACGAGGATCCGTCCCGCGACAACAAGGAAATGTCCATGTACCTGGTGGCTTCCGACGCTCCCGGCGTGATCATCGAGCCGCTCAACAAGATCGGCATGCAGATCATGCCGTTCTCGATGATCCACTTCGATGACGTCGTGGTCGAGGAAAGCGCGCTGCTGGGCATCAAGGGCAAGGGCTTCTACCAGCTCATGAAGAACTTCGAGTGGGAGCGCTGCGTGCTTCTGGCCGAGCTTCTGGGCGAGGCTCAGGCTGCCATGGACGACGCCTGCGCATGGACCAACGAGCGTCTGCAGTTCGGCAAGGGCATCAAGACGTTCCAGCTGGTTCAGGAGCACATCGTCGAGATGCAGATCGAGCTCTCCAACACCCGTAACTTCCTGTATCGCACCTGCTGGAAGCTTGACAACGGCATCCCCGTCAACAACGACGCCGCCATGCTCAAGCGCTACGGTGCTCCCGCGATGACCGACTGCTGCTCGCGCGCTCTGCAGCTGATGGGCGGCCTGGGCTACACCGACGAGACCCGCGTGTCCCGCCTCATGCTCGACTGCCGCGGCTTCCAGATCGGTGGCGGCACCGTCGAGATCATGGTGCACATCTCCGGTCGCGGTATCCTCAAGGAGTACGCGAAGGCCGTGGAGGATCCGGATCACCTGTACACGATCTAAGTCCCACCTACCCGTCGGATCGTCTTTTCTGGGACGTTTCCGAAAGCGATGCGGAAGCCCCGGTGCAAGCTGGGGCTTCTCGCCGTTTACAGGGGCGCTCCGGATCGATTGCGGGCGCGAATGGGGGGGTGCGACGTCAAAGCCCTGCGCGTTGCATGCGCAGGGCTTTGCGGGAGGCGTTCGTTGTTGCAAGAAGAGGAGCTTAGAGGTTCTTGAAAGATCCCTTGCTTCCGTGGCAGTTCATGCCGATGGCGCGAATGGAGCAAAAGGAGCGGTACTTGCAGCGTCCGCACGCGCGCCTGCGGCCCTTTTGCGTGGGGTCGTACATGCCCACGACGCCAACCGTGCTGAAGGGAGGGTCGAACGCTCCGTCGGCGTTCAGCTTCAAGCCCAGGCGCTGCTCGGACTGCGTGTAGAACACGAACTGCGAACGGGATTCCAGCGGGAAGTCGCCGACGCCGGGGCAGAGCCGGTCGTCGGTGTAGAGCTCTTCGTCCAGGGCGGTTTTCACGATGTCGGCGTTCACGTGGTCGGCCGTGCTCTCCACCAAGGCCAGCGCGCATGCGCGTGCGATGGCGCGATCGAGGTCGTCCGCGTTTGCGGGCAGCGCTTCGGGCTGTTCGGGCCCGATGGTTGCGGCCATGAGCGCGCAGTGCGTGGCGCGACGCAGCTTCTCGTAGGAGCTTTGCCCGTGGAACACCATCATGGTGCCGACCAGCTTGATGGCAGGCTCGACGTATTTGGGAGGCAGCGTGCAGATAGCGGGGTTGAACACCTTGTAGGCTCCGCGCGGTTCGTATGCGGCTAGGCAGGCGGCGATGGCGCGGTCGATGCGATGCGCGGCATCTTCGGAAAGCGCGGGCTCGTACGGCTCGTCGGCCACCTCGTCCGGATCGCCCGATGCGGGCTCTTCCTCGGTTGAGGGTTCGTCGAGTTCGGACGGATCGACGTTGAGCGCAGCCAACGCGTCGTCGTCCAGCTGGCGCAGTACGTCAAGACGAGAAAGCGCGTCTATCTCGCACGGCACTTCGATGATCTGCCGAAGCTGGACGGCCATAGTGGTTCTCCTTTGCGGGCTTGCTTGCGCCTTGCGTTCTCCGGGCGCAATTCAAATGATCTCTCAGTGTGATGATAGCGCGTCGGAGGTTGATGCGACCCGGTCATTTACTTTCCTGTGTGCAGTTTTCGCGCATGCGTAGCGGGGCAGAATTCGCAGCTTACCCAATCGGACTTGACTGCGCATGCGCAAGGAAGGAACAGAACCAAATCTTTGGCCAGCAATGATGCTCATTCCGTTTGTTTTGACCGTAGGCATACCTTGGTGACGCTCTATCATGAAAGTAATCAGTGGGAAAGGAATACGCCGTTGCAATCGCTTGTGGGCGATTCGACCTGTATGCGGCGGCCTCCTGCTATCAATCCTCGATCAAAGCACGATAAGGGAAGGGGTCCCATGTACGAACTAACGCAAGAGGAGCGCATGATCCTCGCGATGGTGGACGATCTGTGCGTCGACGTCGTGTCGCAGCGTGCTGCCGATATTGACGAGGAGGACGAGTTCCCCGAGGACATCTACGAGCTGTTCGTGGAGCAGGGGCTGTTCGCGCTTGCGTACGGCGAGGAGCACGGCGGCGTCGAGGTGAGCATGCACTGCTGGGTGCGGGTGATCGAGCGCATTGCACGGGAGTCTCCGGCCGTGGCGCTGATGATCCTTATCTCGGCTATCGGGTCCGACGCGTTGGTGTTTTCCGGCACCGACGAGCAGAAGGAGTCCATCCTTCCCGCGCTGGCCGCAGGCGAAGCCAAGATCTGCTTTGCGCTGACCGAGCCCAATGCCGGCTCCGATATTTCCTCCATCGCGACAACGGCTCTGCCCGACGGGGACGGCTACGTGATCAACGGCAGCAAGATATTCATCACCAACGGCGCCGTGGGGGATTACTTCACCGTGTTCGCGCGCGTCAACGAGGACGGCGAATCGAAGCCTTCGTGCTTCATCGTGCATAAGGACACGCCGGGCCTGATCATCGGCCGCAAAGAAGACAAGATGGGGCTGCGCGGTTCCGTGACGTCGCAGCTGTTCTTCGAGAACATGCACGTGGGCCCCGAAACCGTGGTGGGCAACGTGGGCGACGGCTTCGAGATCGCTCACCACACGCTCAACCGCGGTCGCTTGGCCGTTGCCGCGCTTGCCACGGGCGTGACGGCCGCATCGCTTGCGGCGGCGGCAGCGTACGCGAAGGACCGCATCCAATTCGGCAAGCATATCGCCGATCTACAGGCCATCCGCTTCATGCTGGCCGATATGGAAATATCCTTGGAGGCTTCGCGTCTGCTGCTCGACCAGGCGTCGTCCGCGTTCGGCGGCGACATCCAGACCATGATGAAAACCGCTTCGGTGGCCAAGGTGTACTGCTCCGAGGCGGCGGTGAAGGCGTCGGAAACGGCGGTGCAGATCTTCGGCGGCTACGGCCTGTGCAAGGACTACCCGGTCGAGCGCTATTACCGCGATGCAAAATCGTTCACCATCGTCGAGGGAACCAGCCAGGTTCAGCGTTCCCTTATTGCGAAATCGGTTCTGAAGGAGTATTAGGAAGCGTTGCGCCGCCGCATGCAGCGCGATGACTACGAAGGGGGGCTGCCCATGAACGTTGCAGTCTGCATCAAGCAAACCGTCGACACCGAGGCAGAGGTGCGTGTCGATTCCGAGGGACGCGTGTCGACTGAGGGCCAGACGCTCGTTATCGATCCGTATAGCGAGTTCGCGGTCGAGCGGGCGGTGCAGTTGAAAGAGGAGCACGGCGGGGAGGTCTTCGTCGTGTGCGTAGGCGGGGACGAGTCGATGCCCGCCGTTCGCCATGCGCTGTCCATGGGCGCGGATGCGGGGTACCTCATCGACGACCCGGCTCTTTCCGGCGTGGACGGTGCGGCGAAGGCGCGCGTGCTGTCCGCCGCCCTTGAACGCCTGTCCGTGGATCTGATCTTGGGCGGGTGCAAGTCGGCCGATACGTCGAGCGCACAAACCATGCCGCGCGTTGCCGAGCTTCGCGGCTTGCCGTGCGTGCAGGTGGTCACGGAGCTGACGGTTGACGTAGCGGGAGCAACGGTGCACGCCACGCGCGAGATCGACGACGGCGTTGCCCTGGTCGACGTTGCCTTGCCCGCCGTGGTGACGGCGCAGCAGGGCCTGGCCGAGCCGCGCTATCCTAACGTTCGGTCGATCATGCAATCGAAGAAGAAGCCCGTCACGGTGTGGACGCTTGCCGATATAGGCGTTGATCAGGCGGAAGTGGTTGAGGTGGAGCCTCGGACCCGCGTGCTGCGCTATCGCGAGAAGCCCGCTCGTCAGGGAGGGCGCATCGTCGAAGGCGAAACGACTGCCGAGGTGGTTCGCGCCACGATGGATTTGCTGGCTAGCGAAGCCAAGGTCTTGTAGGACGAAAGGGGATCACCGATGGCAGGAATCTGGGTTTATGCGGAGCCGAAAGACGGTTCGTTTCCGCGTGTGACGTTTGAAATGCTGGCGGCTGCGCGCTCGATGGCCGCCGAGGGCGACGGCAGCGTGACCGCTGTAGTTCTGGGCAGCGGGCTTGCCGATGCTTCGCTCGATTGCCTTGCCCATGCGGGCGCCGATGCGATTGCCGTGCTGGACGATGCGGCGTTGGCGACGTACACCACCGACGCGTACGCGTCGGCGCTTCAAGCGTTGACGGAGCAGCAACGCCCCGATGCCGTGCTGTTCGCGGAGGGGGCGACGGGACTTGATCTGGCTCCCGTGCTTGCTCAGCGGCTCAATACCGGCTTCGTGGCCGATGTGGTGGCGATCGCGCGCGACGAGGAAGCGGGCTTCGCGTTCACGCGCGAGCCGTACTCGGGAAAGGTCCAGGCCGACGTCGTTTTCGCAGCCGATGCGCGCCCCATGCTGGCCACTGTGCGTCCGAAGGCGTTCGAGCCCCTTGAGGCAGACGAGCAGCGGACGGCTTCCGTTGTCATGCAGCAGGTGGACGGCTTCGGCGACGTGCGCCAGACGGTGGCCGATGTGGTGCGCCGGGCGTCGGGCCGCGTGGAGCTGACCGAGGCCGATACGGTGGTGTCGGGCGGGCGCGGCACGAAGGGCGCAGAGGGATTCGCGCTGATCGAAGAGCTTGCCGACGTGCTGGGCGCCGCGGTCGGCGCATCGCGGCCTGCGGTCGACGAGGGGTGGACCGACATCCAGTTCCAGGTTGGGCAGACGGGCAAGACCGTTGCGCCTTCGCTCTACATCGCGTGCGGCATTTCGGGTTCCATCCAGCACATGGCAGGAGCTGCGGGTTCGAAGTGCATCGTGGCGGTGAACCGCGATCCCGAAGCGGACATCTTCAAGGTGGCCGATTACGGTATCGTAGCCGACCTGTTCGAGGCAGTTCCGCTTTTGACCGAGGCGTTCCGCGCCGGCAAGGCATCGTAGCGTGGACGCGGCGGTTCCCTCTCGCGAGGCTTTGTGGAACATCGAGGGTTCATGGATCATGTACCCGTGCTTTTTGCTGGTGCTGGCCGTAGCCGCTTACTGTTTCTGGCGGCGCTACCGCTTATGGAAGGTGGGGCTTCCGGCTGATCGGACGGACAATCCGCGCGAGCGCTTGAAAGGCGCGTTCGTCGATGCGGTTCTGCAGGCTTCGGTGCTCAAGGGGCGCGGGGCGGGCATCAAGCTGGCTCACCTGGGGATGTACGTGGGCATGGCCGTTATGGCGGTGTCCACCGTTACCTATGCAGCTCAGGTTGACCTGGGGCTTGATATAGCAAAAGGGGATTACTACCTGTACTTTCTGGCCTTCGCCACCGACGTCGCAGGGCTTGCGTTCTGCATCGCGATGGTCGCCTGCATCGTTCGCCGCGTTTCAGGGTCGAACCCTTCGCTGGATACGAAGCCGGCCGATATCGTCGTGCTGGTGTGGCTTTTGGTCATCGGCGTGTCGGGCTTCTTCGTCGAAGGTCTGCGCATCGTGGGGACGAGCGATCCTTGGGCGGCGTTCTCGCCGATAGGAAACCTGTTCGCGCAGCTGTTCGCCACCTGGAGCGCAGAGCAGATCTCGTTTGTCCACAGGGTTCTCTGGTGGGGCCACATGGCCGTGGCTTTCGGCATCCTGGCGTACTGGGTGTATTCCAAACTGGCGCACGTGCTGCTGGTGCCCGCCACGGTGTACTGCCGTTCCTTGGAGCCGAAGGGCACGCTGCCTTACGTCGACCTGGAGGACGAGGACCTGGAGGAATTCGGCGTTGGAAAGCTGGAGGACTTTACCTGGAAGGATCTGCTCGATGCACAGGCGTGCGTCAGGTGCGGGCGCTGCGAGCTTATGTGTCCCGCCCATGCAAGCGGAAAGCCGCTGTCCCCGAAAGATCTCATGCAATCGCTCGATGCTCATCTGAGCGAACGCGGGCCGATCGTGCTCGCCCAGCGCAAAGCCGAGGTGGCGCAGGCGGCGGGTTCCGAATCGGGGTCGAAGGAGGGTGGCGCTCCGGCGGTCGCGTTCGAGCCGACCGAGCAGCAGCAGGCGGTGCTGGACAAGGCACTGGTGGGCGATGTGATTTCTCCCGAAGCGCTTTGGTCGTGCACGACGTGCGGCGCGTGCATGGAGGCTTGCCCGGCGCTTCTGGAGCACGTTCCGAAGACGGTCGGCATGCGTACGTACCAGGTGTCGATGGAAAGCGCGTTTCCCAGCGAGGCGACTTCGACGTTCCGCAGCTTGGAGACCAACGGAAACCCGTGGGGCTTGGGATGGCAGAGCCGCTTGTCCTGGGCCGAGGGGCTGGACGTGCCGACGTTGGCCGACGTACCGGATGCCGAGTACGTGTACTGGCCCGGTTGCGCTGGGGCGTACGATGCGCGCAACCGCAAGGTGTCGCGCGCTCTGGTGGCGCTCTTGCAGCATGCCGGCGTGAGCTTCGCCGTCATCGGAAACGAAGAGAAGTGCTGCGGCGATGCCGCGCGGCGCCTGGGCAACGAGTTCGTGTACTATCAGCTGGCTACCGAGAACATCGAAACGCTCAAGGCGTACGGAGCGAAGAAGATCATCGTGCAGTGCCCTCACTGCGCGCACGTGATCGAGCGGGACTATCCGCAGCTGGGCGGCACGTTCGAGGTGGTGCGGCACGTCGAGCTGCTGGAGCGCCTGGTGAGAGAGGGCAAGCTGGGCTGCACCGCCGGCATGAGCTCGCGACTGCCGTTCGAGTACGTTACCTATCACGACTCGTGCTATCTGGGTCGCTATGCGGACGTGTACGAAGAGCCGCGTGCCTTGGTGACCGCCAGCGGCGCGCGCGTGGTGGAGATGGAGCGCACACGCGAACAGAGCTTCTGCTGCGGCGCGGGCGGCGGGCGCATGTGGCTCGAGGAACGCGAGGGCCAGCGCATCAACGCCATGCGAACCGACCAGGCGCTTGCTACGGGCGCGGATGCGGTGGCAACGGCGTGCCCGTTCTGCCTTGCCATGTTCGAGGACGGGTTGGCGGCACGCGACGCCGACGTTCCCGCAAGAGACGTGGCGGAGCTTCTTGCCGAGGCTCTTCGATTGATATAGCGTGTCGTAGACGCCGCCGCATTCTGCTTGCGGCGGCGTCGGGGCGTATGCGGGAAGGAGTTCGCGGTGAATGCGTGGCGCTCAGGAGAACTGCTGGAAGTGCCGGTGGGCGAAGCGCTTTCGGAGATACTTCGCTCGTACGTCGCGTCGGGCGCTGACCCTGTGCCTCCGCGCCTTGCCGCCACGGTGATGCTGGTGCGCGGCCCGCGCGAAGTGTTCATGCTGCGCCGCGCGAAAACCATGGCGTTCGTTCCCGATGCGGTGGTGTTTCCCGGCGGGGGAGTGGACCCTCGCGACGCTGACGAGCGCCTTCCTTGGGCGGGTCCTTCGCCTGCCGTCTGGTCTCGGCGCATGGGCGTAGACGAGGAAACGGCGCGGCGGGTGGTGACGGCGGCGGCCCGCGAGGTGTTCGAGGAGTGCGGCGTGCTGCTGGCGGGACGGGATCACGGCGCCGTGGTTGAGCAGGTGGGCACCTCCGAATGGGCTGAAGAGCGGCAGCGTCTTGCCGAGCACGAGTCGTCGTTCGCGGAGGTTCTGCTTCGCCATGGACTTGTGCTGCGCGCCGATCTTCTAGGGTTGCGTTCCCATTGGCTGACGCCCGAATTCGAGCCGCGTCGCTACGATACGTACTTTTTCGCCGCGCTTGCTCCGCAGGGGCAGGTTCCCGATGACCGTACAAGCGAAGCGAACGGCGCTGGTTGGATTGATCCGGTCGACGCGCTGGAGAAAGGCGCTCGGGGCGAGATGCGCCTTGTGCCTCCGACGGTGTACAACTTATCCCATCTTGCGTATGCCGAAAGCCCCGAGTCTTTCGCGGCGGGCGTCGATGGCGCTCGGCGCATCATGCTCGAGCCGTGCAAGCGCGAACCCGAAGGGGTGGTGCTGCGATGCGTGCTTCCGTAGCTGCGTGCGAGCGCGAGCTTCCCCGGCCCGCTCCGGGCACCGTGCCTGCCGATCGGGCTACGTGGCGCGGCGGGCGCTTCTCTGCGCGGGCGCGTTGCATTCTAGCCGACAATCCTTCGCCGCTCACGTACGTGGGAACCAACACCTGGGTGCTTTCGGAACCGGGTTGCACGGGGTGCGTCGTGGTCGATCCCGGTCCTGCGCTGCCCGCGCACCTCGATGCCGTTCATGCCGCGTGTGAAGAGGACGGGCTGCGCGTTGCGGCGGTGGTCCTCACGCATGACCATTACGACCATGCCGAAGGCGCGCAGCAGTTCGCACGACGGGCGAAGGCGCCCCTGCTCGGGCGTCGTGCTCAGACGCTTTCGGAGGGTCCTCTTGACCTGGGGGCAGATGCTCCTGCGCTCGAAGCGGTGTTTTTGCCGGGCCATTCGAAGGACTCCATCGGACTCGTGTTTCCCAAGGATGGGTCCGTTGTGACGGGCGATCACGTGTTCCGTCAGAGCTCCACGCTCATCTGCTGGCCGGACGGCACGCTGTCCGACTATATAGCCAGCCTGGAGCGCTTGAGGCGCATCGTTCGAACGCGGCGCATACGCGTGCTGTTGACTGCTCATGGATTGCCGATCGACGATCCCTTGGGCTTGATCGACCGACAGACGGCGCACCGTCTGAGCCGTCTCGACCGCGTGAGGAAGATCGTCGCGGCGGGGGCGGGGTTCGATGTCGATCGTATTCTGGAAACGGTGTACGACGACGTTGACGCGCGTCTGAATCCCGCTGCGCGCGTCAACGTTCAAGCGCAGATCGCGTACTTGCAGGAAGAGGCTGCTTCCTCGACCCGTATTTGAGGGCGCCCCGCATCGCCGTCATGCGATCAGGTTCGTAACGGTTGACGCGTGCTTCGGTCTTCGATGGCGCGAAAGGCCCCGTACCGTGGAGCTCGCACGCTGTGCGCTCCTTGGTACAGGGCCTTTTAGCTGCCTTCAGAGCCGTTCTCGAACAACCTTTACGCTTGCATGCGCTTGGCAAGTTCCTGTGCCAGCTCGAAGCGCTTCACCTTGCCGGTCGCCGTCTTCGGGATGGCATCGATGTACTCCATGCGCTCGGGCCACAGGCGCTTTGCGACATGGCGCTCGGCCAGGTAGGCTGTCACGTCTGCCACGGTGGGACGGCGGTCGTCGGTGGGCACGGCAAAGGTGCAGATGCGTTCGCCAAGGCGTTCGTCGGGCATGCCGATGGTGGCCGTTTCGCCGATGCCGGGGCAGCCGATCAGGTCGTCGTCGATTTCGCGAGCGCAAATGTTCTCGCCGCCGCGGATGATGATCTCCTTCTTGCGACCGTTGATGCGAATGCGTCCCCGTTCGTCCATGTATCCCAAATCGCCGCTGTAGAACCAGCCGTCGTCGTCCAAGGCGCGGGCGGTGCGCTCGGGCGCGTTGAGGTAGCCGACGAACTGATGGGGCCCGCGCGAAATCTCCTCGCCTTGTTCTCCCAGGGGCACGTCGTTGCGGTCCATGTCCACGATGCGCACTTCGATGCCGGGGAAGGGCGTTCCCGACCACGACCCGTTCCATTCGCGGCAAGCCGCAGGCGGAACGAAGATGTGCGGGCAGCTTTCCGTGGAACCGTAGACCTCGCAGAGCATGACGCCGTGGTTGGCGGCGCACTGCACGAGCGAACCGGGAACCGGCGCGCCTCCGCACAGGAACAGCTCGAGCGTTTCGATCTGCGGGCCGCCTTCGTGCTCGATGCACTTGAGCATGTCGTAGATGAACGGCGTTGCGCCCATCGACCACGTGCACTTCTCGCGGTTCATCTGCTCGATGGCCTGAGCAGGGCGGAAATCCTGCTGCAACACTGTGCGCCCGCCCAGGATCATGGGGGAGATAAGGCCGTGGTAGAAGCCGGTGGCGTGGTTGAGCGGGGAGGCCATGAACATGACGTCGTCCGAAGTGCGCTCGGTGCCCTTCACGAAAGAGCTTTCCGAGAAGATAAGGTTGTTGTGCGTGAACAGAACCGCTTTGGGCTTGCCCGTGGTCCCCGAGGTGGACAGGATGCACGCGATGTCGTCGGACGTGATGGCCGGCCGCTTCGACAAAGGCTCGTACTGCGAGCAGATCTCGCTCAAGGCGGGCAGATCGGAATGCTTGGGCTCCACTTTGTCGACGAGCGCCACCGGGCCGAGCGAGGGGATCTGGTCGACGATGCTCAGGATCTGCTGCTCGAAGTCAACCTTGCCAGCCCTCGTTGGGCAGATGAACGCCTTCGATTCGACAAGGTTCATGCCGTACACCAGGTCGGCGTCGTTGAAGTTGCGGGGCAGCGGATGCATGACCGCACCTGCCTTGAGCGCCGCTACGTAGACGATGCAGAATTCCGCCCAGGTGGGCATTTGGAACGTCACGACGTCTCCGGGCTGCACACCCTGTTCGACCAGCCATGCGGCCAGACGCGATGCTTTGTCGTCAATCTCCCCGTACGTGTAGCGCGAGCCCTGGTCGTTGCACACGTATTCGCGTTCCGGATGGCTGGCCACCCGCTCGCTCCAAAGATCCCCCAGTGTTTTCTCGGTCCAATACCCCTGCTCGTAGTAGTGCCGCTTGCGATCCTCGTTGATTTTTAGATCGGTTATCATGCCCCTGATGTCCTCTCCTGATCGACTTTTGCCCGCCTATGCCCTTGAACTGTCGATGCGCTTTGCAGCAAAGCGGGTTGAAGCTGGTTCAGTGCCGATGGTGTATGACTTGCCTGTGCGGGGTGGCCTCCTCGTGTTCGAGATGCGGACTGCGATGCCGCGCTTGTGCGGCCTTTTGCATGGATCATGTGCGTTGCGGCCATTGTATGATGCTGAAGGTATGATTTGTCGGTGAAATGCTTCGGGACCTATCGGTAGTTCCTATGAAACGATAGGGAGCGCCTATAATCCCAGGCGAGCGGTGCGAGCGTCCGGTTAGCCGCGGGGCCTGCCAGCAGGGCGGCGGGCGGCATGGACGCGCCCGCGATTGAGAACGAGCCCGATTCGGCCGACGTGATGCGTGCTGAGACAATGCGGGAAGCGCGGGCGCCCGACCGCTTTCGTCGGTAGATCCCCTTTAGATTCCGGTCATTATTTGAAATGTGTTACCAATAGGGCTTCCAAAATCAACAATACTATTGAATTGTCCGTGGTGTATGCCGGGGTAGCATGTGACTATAGTACCAGCCTGTGTGCGTTAAAAAAATCGTATGGATCAAAACGTAAAAATGAGGAACACAGGGAAAGGGGCTTGAAACCAATGAGCGTATATCAGGAAAGCTATCATCTGCCGGAGTTCGACTACGAGTACGAAAAACTGCTGATCGAGAAGCGCGGTCCGGTTTACATCTGCTCGTTCAATGACGCGGGCAACCTCAATGCCATGTCGTACAAGCAGATGAGCGAGTTCAACGACTTCCTTATCAAGGTTCGCCTGGACAAGGATTGCCGCGCTATCGTTTTGACGGGCGAAGGCAAGTCCTTCTGCGCCGGCTTCAACCTCAACGACCTGGCTCTTGATCCGCCCGAGGACATGGGCCGCATCCAGCGCGACTTCTACATCATGCAGCGCATGTGCTCCGACCAGATCATCAACATGCGTCGTTGCGAGCAGCCCATCATCGGCGCGCTCAAGGGCTACGCTGTGGGCGGCGGCCTGTCCATCTCCTGCGCATGCGACATGCGCTTCCTGGGCGAGTCCTACAAGATGAACGCTGGCTACCTGTCCATCGGCTACACCGGCACCGACATGGGCGGCGCGTTCTTCCTGCCCAAGATCGTGGGCTATGCTCGCGCTTGCGAGATCCTCATGAACCCCAACCGCTTCGGCGCTGAGAAGCTGCTCGAGTGGGGCTTCGCGAACAAGGTCGTTGCCGACGACGACGTGGTTGAGGAGGCTGTTGCCTTCGCTCAGCAGATGTGCGATGCCACGGCTCCGTTCGGCCTGCGTCTGACGAAGGAATGCCTGCAGGCTTCCTTGGACGGCACCAGCTTCGAGAACGTCATCAAGATGGAGAACCGCAACCAGGTGCTGGCCTCCAACACCAACGACGGCATCATGGGCACCCTCAAGATGAACCCGAAGAACAAGCAGGACGTCAAGGACAACCCGGACAAGTACGCGTTCCATAACATGTAAGAACGCGTCAAGCGTAACGTTCGAATGCTTTGCAGTGCCCTCGTGCCCTTTGGCGCGGGGGCACTGTCCTATACCGAGGCGGAGAAGGGAATCGCATGAAAATCATCGGTGTAAACGGAAGCCATCGAAGCGGAAAGGGCACGTCGCATCTCTTGGCGGCGGTTCTTGACGAGGCGTCGGCGGCAGGCGCGCAGGTTGAGCTTGTGGAGCTTGCCGATTTGGATATTCAGTACTGCGTGGGATGCAACGCGTGCCTTGCGAAGCCTGCTTGCGCGCTCTCGGGGGACGACATGGCGGCGCTTGTGGAAAAGCTCTTGGCTGCGGACGGTATCGTGCTGGCCTCTCCCGACTACTTCTCGAGCGTTTCGGCTCGCATGAAGACGTTCATGGAGCGCACGCGCCCTCAGCACATGGTGGCCAACGCCTTCAAGGGCAAGGTGGGCGGCATGGTGGCTACGGCCGGGTTGAGCGATTGCGGCGTGGAGGAGACGCTTGCCACCATGGACCGCTGGTTCGCTACGCAGGAGATGCTCGTGGTGCATCCTCGCCCGGAAGGTCCGGTGCTTGGGTCCGGAGCTGCCGCCACCCAGTACGCTGGCTTCAACGCCGAGAAGGGGCGCGTTCAGTGGCGTCGCGTCGAGGACGACCAGGTGGCCTTCGATGTCGCTCGTCAGCTGGGACGCGATATGGTAGAGCTGCTGGAGCGCTTGGGAGCGTAGCGCTGCCAGGTGTTCGAACCTGCGTCAGGCTGCGATCTGCGCAGTTTGGCGCAAGTGGTTGAAAGGGAGCCCGGTTGGCTCCCTTTTGCGTGCCTGCGGCGGTCATTGTCGATCCAAAAACACGTTTTCAGCCCGAAGAACGTGTTTTTGGATCGACAATACACTGGCGTTGAGATCAAGCGATGCGACGGAGCTGGCCATGCGTTGACATCATGGCATCTGCGCACCCGAATGCGAAAAAGGAGCCCGAAGGCTCCTTTTTCTGAATCAATGCCCTATTCAAGGATTTAGAACTTGCACTCGACCTTGCCCTCGACCTGACGCTGGGACTTGAAGACCACGTCGGGAACCTCTTCGCCGTGGTAGCACTTGACAGCGCCGTTTGCTTCCAGTTCCGCGATCTGCTCGTCGGTGTAGCCGTACTTCTGCAGGTACTCGGCGGTGTGGTAGCCGATGGGCTTGGACAGCACTACCGGGGGATCGCCGAAGCTCGCATAGCGAATCGGGGTGGTGGGCAGCGCATGCTCGCCGAACGCCTTGTACTCGACCTTGCGGATAGCGTCGTTGACGTAGGCTTCCTCGTCCTTGATGATGTCGGTGAAGCGGAAGACCTTCTGGCTCGGCACCTGCCACTCGGACAGGATGGGCAGCCACTCGTCCAGTTCCTTCTTCGCAAAGCCCTCTTCGAGGATCTTGATGAGATCGGGCTGCAGGTTGTTGGCCTTGATGTTCTCGATGGTGGCGAAGTCCGGGCTGTCGACCAGGTCGTCGCGACCGATGATCTTCATCATGTCGTTGTAGTAGCGGTTGTGCTGCGGCTGGCAGATGTAGATCCACTTGTCGTCAGCGGTCTTGTACGTGTTGTTGAACGGGTTGGGGACGTTCGTGCGCGACTTCGGATAGTCGGCGCCGAACTGCTGGGCACAGATACCGATGCTGCCGCCCCAGATGGCTGCGTGGTACAGGTTGACGACGACCTTGTCGCCCTTGCCGGTGCGCAGCTTGTTGACAAGCGCGCCCAGGATGCCTGCGGCCATCATGATAGCCGTGTTGTAATCGCCGAACGCTTGAGGCGGGATGGCGGGAGAGGTGCCCTTCTCGCAGAAGGTACCGGCAACGCCGCCGCGTGCAGCCCAGCAGACCGCGTCGTATCCGGGAGCGTGCGCGAACTCGCCGTGCTCGCCGTAGCCGCGCATCTGAGCCCAGATCAGGCCCGGGAACTGCTCGGAAAGCGTGGGATAGTCCAAGCCCAGTTTCTCCAGGGCGGCCGTGCGCATGTTGTTCATGAAGATGTCAGCTTCGCCGATCATCTTCTTTGCGATGGCCAGGCCTTCCTCGGACTTCAGGTTGAGGGAGATCCAGTTCTTGTTCGTGTTGTTGAGGTCGATCGTGGGATCCTCGGTGTCGGTGAGCTCGCAGCCGAAGCCCGGGCCCTGAGTGCGCTGGATGTCGCCATCGAACGACTCGATCTTCATGATCTCGGCACCCATTTCGGACAGAACTCGAACAGTTGCGGGAGCCGCGACGTACGTGCACATCTCGACCACTTTGATGCCCGCGAGCGGGCCGTAGCCATTGAGTTTCTCAGTGACGGTCATACGACGGTTCTCCTTTCTTTTGCGGTCGGTGATTTCTCCTGTCGTTATACTCACATGTTCTTGTTTTTGTTGCTATGGACAATTGCTAATACTTGATGGACTTTTGCAATTAATATTAAATTTGCCGGAAATACTCACATGCAACGCTATTTGTTTACCAGATGCGCCTTCTGCGTACACAGATCTATTGATTCGTCCGGGCGATGTGCTTCTATATGCTTCAGCCCGAAGCTAGCCTGCTTCGGTTTGCTACGGGCCGAGCGACTGCGGTCTTGGACTGCTCCATGATCGCAAACGGCATGGGTTTTTGTCGGTTAGGAAGCGTTTTGCCGTTTGACATGGTTGAATTCGCTAAACTGGGGGTAACGGCGGGGCAGATGCCCGCTATACTTTTTAGAGAAGATCGGGCGCTTGAGCCAAAACGCGTCCTTGAAACGAGGGCGCACGAAAGCGTCTTGCCTATATATAGGAGAAAGGATCCCATCGTGGACTTCAGCCTGACGGAAGGTCAGCGCAAGCTCGTCGAGGCGTTTCGGACGTTCGGCGAAGAGCGCTTCAAGCCCGAGCTGGTGCATCAGTGGCGCCGCGACCAAGGACTGCCTGATGAGGTGGTCAAGGGATTCGTCGACCTGTATTTCGGGTTGGAGGATCTTGCGGACGGCGACGGCCCCGGCGCGTTCAGCTTGTGCTCCCAAGCTCTTATCATCGAGGAGCTTTCGCGCTGCTCGGGCGCGACGCTGCCGTTCCAGATCGACTTGTTCAATTTGGCGCTCATGGGCGAGTTCGCCGCGCAAAGCGAGTTCGACGCTATCGTCGACGACTACCGCAAGACGGGCCGCCTTATGTTCGCGCTTGCCATCTCCGAGCCGGAAGCCGGTTCGGACTCCATGAACATGCAGACGTACAACCGCACGGTCGACGGGCGCTTGATTTTGAACGGGTGCAAGACGTTCGTAAACAACGGGGAGTACGCGCCCTACATCCTTGTTGCGGCCATCGACCGCGACGCGGAGGGCTCGGACAAGTACCCTGCGCTTACGTTCTGGCTGGTGCCGCGCGATCTGAAGGGCATCCGCGCATATCCGGTGAACAAGATAGGGCAGTCGATGCTGCCGTTTTCCACGGTGGTGTTCGAGAACGTCGAGTTGCAGCCGGAGTATCGTCTGACGGGACGCCACGCTGGCTTCCGTCAGCTGTTCCGCATGCTGGAGTTCGGGCGCGTGACAACGTGCGCGGGCTCTTTGGGCATGGCGCGCGCGGCTATGGAGGACGCGGTCAAGCACGCGCGCAGCCGCAAGGCGTTCGGCGTGCAGATCGGGCGGTTCCAGCAGATCGAGCAGATGCTCGTGGACATGGAGGTGAGCATCTACAACATGCGCTCCATGCTGTATCGCGCCTGTCTTGCCGTGGACAACGGGGAAGACGACGAGCGGCTGTCCGTGGCGCTCATGAAGCGCTACGTCCCGGCGGCTGCAACCGACGTGGCCAGCTCCGCCATGCAGATACTCGGCGGCATGGGCTATACCGAGCATGCGCGCGTCAGTCAAATTTGGCAGGATTGTCGCGGCAACCAGATTGCAGAGGGTACGGACCAGATCATGGTGTACATTGCCGCACCGCTTGTTCTGGACAAATACTAAGGGAAATTTCTTGCGTTGGGATGCGGCACAAAGAGCATCCCTGTCCTGTGTTTTAATGACCTGCAGAATGCGTTTTCGATTCTGCAGGTCTTTTTTGTATGTAATACCTACTCAAATATAGGCAATTGTCCATTGAGGAAGCATTTCCTCGGTCAGTTTCTCAAGTATGACCATTCTCACGTTTCGGCGAACGGGGGACAATGCTGCCCAGAGAGCCAGCTCTGTGTAGTATCGGTTCAGGGGCGCCGTTCCTTTTCGTGTGACTCAATTTCACGAAAAGGGGCGACAGACATTCTTAGGAGGATCAAATTGAGTACAACAGCAACGAAAGAGAAGATGAGCGTGCGCCACATGCTCGTCGTTCTCACGGGCATCATGATCACGTTCGGATGCTCGGCCTTGTGCTTCTCCACGTGGGGCCTGTTCCAGCCGGTCGTGGCTGAGGGCTTGGGGGTCGAAACTACTGCCTTCGCCATGTACGTCACGGTTATGTACCTGACGATGACCGTCGCTTCTCCGTTCATGGGCAAGCTTCTGCAGACCATGGACATCCGCATCATCTTGTCCGTCTCTGCTTGCTTGGTGGGCGGCGCGTTCTTGCTCATGAGCTTCTCGAACGAGATCTGGATGTTCTACCTGGCGGCCGTGCTGCTGGGCCTGGGCGAGATCTCCATCCTGTGGCTTGCCATCCCCACGCTCATCAACCGTTGGTTCGCCGCTAAGGCGGGTACGTTCATCGGTCTGTGCATGGCCTTCACGGGCATCGGCGGCGCTATCTGGTCTGCGGTGTTCACCGCGCTGCGCTCCGGCGGCATGGACTTCCACACCATCTACCTGATCTGGGCTGTTATCGCGCTTGTCACCTCGCTGCCGTTCACGCTGTTCTGCGTGCGCAACTCTCCTGAGGACTGCGGCCTTGCTCCGTACGGCGCTTCCGTCGCCGCCGGCCAGGCTCCTGCCAAGCCGATGGGCCTCTCTGCTGCAAAGGCTATGAAGACCCCCGCGTTCTACGCCGTCTGCGTGTGCGCCGGTATCATCAACATCGCCGTTCTCATCGCCATGCAGTTCCCCACCTACACCAAGTCGCTGACGGACGTCACCTTCGACGTGCTGGTGGTCGGCGGTCTCATGACCACGGTCATGATGGTTGGCCAGGCTATCTTCAAGATCATCCTGGGCGCGGTTGCCGACAAGAACTCCAAGGGCGCGCTCGTGTTCGCCTTCGTGTGCGGCGTTGCCGGTATCCTGCTGTGCTGGCTGGGCTTTGCTTCCGAGTACATGCTCTACATCGGGTCGTTCATCTTCGGCGCCTTCTACGCCACTGCGGTCGTGCTCGTGCCGATCATCGTTCGCCAGTCGTTCGGCTCGCGTGAGTACTCGGTCATCTACTCCCGCGTCAGCACCGTGTTCAACCTGATCGCAGCGTTCGCGTCCATGATCTGGGCTTGGATCGGCTCCAGCTTCGGCTTCAACGTGGTGTTCATCGTCGGACTCGTGATGCTTGCTCTCATCCTGATGCTGGGCTTCTTCACCTTCTCCAACGCCAAAAAGTTCAAGAGCCAGTGGACTGAATAACGTCTCGAGAAAAAGGGGCGGCTCTTCTGAAAAGCTTCACGGGGGATCCGGTTTCGCGGATCCCCCTTTTTTCGGTGTAAGGGAAGTCTTGTCGGGGGGAGGGGACTTCTTTTATCATTGCTTCGAGGCGAACGAGGGGGAAATCGTGAACTTATCGCAGTTGTACTACTTTAAGAAGTTGGCGGAACTGCAGCACTACACGCGGGCGGCGAAGGAGCTGTACATCACGCAACCGACGCTGTCCGACGCTATATCCTCGCTCGAAAAGGAACTGGGGCTTCCTCTTTTCCAGCGAGACGGACGATCTATTAAGCTTACGCCGCACGGCGCGGAATTCTACGAGTACGTGCGCGCTTCGTTGCGCCAGCTTGACGAGGGCGTTGCCGCTATGGAGGCGCGCAAGGGAGACTTGCACGGCCTTGTCAATCTGGGGATGATCTTTACCGTGCAGGACGACTACCTGCCGGCGCTCTTGCGCGCCTACCAGGCGGAATTCGGCTCCAACGTGAGCATCGAGATCCATCAGGCGTTCACGAACTACTTGACGCAGAACTTGCACAACGAAACCTTGGACTTGGCGTTTTGCGGGAAACGGGAAAACGAGCCCGACATAGCCTACTTTCCGGTGCTGAACCGTCCGCTCGAGCTGTGCGTTCGGTCCGGTCATCCGCTTTCGCGGCGCTCCTCGGTGACGTTCGACGACTTGCGCGGCATGCGCCTTATCACGTATCGACGGGGAATTCCCATAGGAGAACAAGTTGAAAAGCTGCTCGAAGAAGCGGCTCTTGAAGGCGTCGTGCAAAACTACGACGACGACATCTCCATGGCTTCGGTGATCTCGATTGACGGCGGTACCGGCGCGCTCATGCTGAACTCGGTTGGGATCAAGCTGTTCTCGGACATCACGATGATTCCCATCGAAGGCGTTCCCCGCGATTTTTACTGGGTGTACCTCGCGTGCAGCAAGAAGCATTACAAAAGCGGGGCAGTTCGCTCGTTCATCGATTTCGTCAAGCGGTTCGATTCAGACGATGTGGATTTCGGCCATTGGCCCGAAGGGCGGCCTGTCTCTACATCCTAAGGGTTTCTGCGTGGACGGCTTGGTCGATCAAGCCTAGGCCGTCCAGATAGGCGTACAGGTGAAAGCCGCGCTTGCAGCGGAACGTGCAAGCGCGGCATGGATCCTCGTTGCAGTACGCGTAGGCGTCCTCGTCTGCAAACGCGAATACGAGCGGCGGCTTTTTCCCGGGCAGCACGTACTTCAGCTGCACGCCGGTGAACGTCTTGAGCGCGACCCAGCGCAGCGGATGATCGCTTGTCGAGCTCCATCGAACGCGCAGCGCGTTCGCGTCGACTCCGCCTACCACTTCGTAGCCGATCGAGAAACCGGCGCGTTGGCCGTCGGGAAGCGGCTCCAAGCGCTCCATGAGCCGTCCGCAGCACGAAGGGGCGAACGCGTTTCCGGCGAAGGGGAGCGTCGCGTCTTCGCGCCGCAGCGAGCGGTCGATCCGAAGATCCGCTGCGTCGTCGACGGCGCAGAGCACGGCGTGGCATTCGGTGCAGCGGAAAAACGGCAGGGGGTGGCTGCTTACGCCGGGCTTCCACGACGCGCGCGTGCGCGTCGGGCTCATGCGCTGCTCGGTTGCGTTCGCTTCCCCCAAAACCCCTCCTAAAAGTCGCTGCGCTGCATATTAAGGTAGTTCAGCAGCTCGCTTCGTTTGTGTATCTGCATTTTCTCATAGATATGCCGCACGTGGGTATTCACGGTGTACGGCGATATCACCAGCTTTTCGGCCATGTTGTTAGTGGTGTACCCGCGCGCGATAAGCACGAGGATTTCGCTTTCGCGACCCGACAGGCTGAACTCCTTCGCCACTTCGGCGCAAATCTCGTCGATTTCGGCCTTCGTGGGCGGGGCTGCGGTCAGGGCGATGATGTTGAACTCTTGGCGCACGAGCGGGATCAGCAATACCGCCAGCAAGCAGATAAGCGCAAGGCACGTTTCCGGCGTGATGGCCGCTGCCAGTTGCGGTGCGTGCTCGTAGCCTACGGCCCAGGTGTTGCCCACGGCGATGCCCGCCCGTACGAACCCGCCGGCGAACGCGAAGGCCATGGCGGGCGTGACGTAGCCCTTCGACGTCAAGATGCCGAAGTACATGATGAGCAGGATCTCCATGAGCGAAGAGATGCCCGTGGCCATGATGAACGAGGGGAAGTAGGTGACCGGGTCGGCCAGGAAAAGGCCGAACGCCGCTATCAGCAGCACGATCATCCACGGGAACATCTTGAATATGTTGGCCTTGTCCTTCGTGAGAAGAGCTATTCCGGCCAGCCCCAGCATGAGCACGGCTCCGCCTATGATGCCCAGGGTGAAGCTGAGGTCGTCGGTGGGGAGCACCTCCCAGGGAATGATGGCGACCAGGAAGTAACAGGCGACGCTCGCTAGAAACGTGATGGCGCTGACGGCTACCATGTTCTTGAGCCCGCCTTGCGCCGCGCTTTTCGGCAGCAGGACGGGAAAGGACCGCTCGCCGTCGCGACGAGCCTGCACCAGCAGCACGCCGGATGCGATGGGCAGCGCGGCCACGAACACCGTGGTCACGTACGTCGGCAGCGCCCAGGCGATAGCGACGGTTGCCAGGACCGCCACGCCGAACGTCGTGCCGATGTGGCGCAGCGAGTAGTTCGCCTTCACGCACGCGTAGCGCTCGCCCCAGAGGATCCACATAGCCGATTCGGTTGCTCCCAGGAAAAACGAAAGCGCGTACGCCAAGCCCGGAACAGTGAACACCTGGGGGAGCAGGCAGAGCGTCAACGTGGCTGCCGCCGTCAGCGCGGGGGCAGCCACGTACATCCATTTATAGGATGAGAGGTGCTTCTTGCGTCCGAGCAAGAAGGCGAACGCTAAAAGAAAGAGGACGGTGGCCCCCAGGTTCACGAGCCAGGCGATTGTCACGCGTTCATCGAGCAGCTGAGTTTGCGCGAACATGTGGGGAACGAACCACAGCGCGTAGTGCCAGGCAAGAAGAAGCGCGAAACCCACGTACTTCAACGACGGGCGGGCCATGATGGATGCAAAAGCCTCGCGCGGTTCCGTTCCGGTGGCAGGAGATGCTGCCGTTTGGGGTGCCATGAAGTCGACCATCCTTCCTATCGTGCGTTTGTGATAGATGATGATGCCGCTGAACTGCTCAGATTGTTCAGCACTTGCAGTGCATAGCTTCGCAATCGTTAGTATAGAAACCTATCACTAGTTCGTCATGAAACCCTCGCAAGAAATTAAGTATTCGCCTAATTAGTGGGCATTTTGCGATGCTAATTCGACCGCTCGAGGACAGAATGCACCCATCGGCTCGACTTGGCAGCCGGACGCCGAGGGAAAGCTACCGGCGGCCGGCCGCGAGGCCGGGCAAAGACAAGGAGAAAGGAATGAAAGATGTCGTTGCTTGCCAAGAGCAAGGGAGAGGTTACCTATAAGGAACTCTCCACGCTGCACAAGTGGGCGCTCGTCGTGCTCATCTCCATGGGCTCGTCGATTATCTACGCGCCTATGTACCTGAAGAACGTGTTCTACGATCCCTTGATGCAGGCGCTCGGTGCCACCAACGCGGACCTCGGCTTGATGGTGTCCGCCTACGGCATCGCTGCCATGATCTGCTACCTGCCTTCCGGCATCGTAGCCGACAAGTTCCGGATGCGCACGTTGGCGTGGTTGGGCTTCCTGGCCACCGCAGTGCTCGTGTTCGTATACGCGACGCTGCCCTCCGTGCAGATCTGCTTGATCCTGTTCGTGCTCATGGGCGTTACCTCCATCCTGGTGTGGTGGGGCACGCGCTTCAAGGTGATCCGCCTGTGCTGCGAGGAGAACGAGTACGCCTCCAAGATCGGCGTCAGCTACTCCATCTACGGCGTGACCGGCTTGGTCATCGGCCTTATAAACGCCGGCATCATCGCTGCCATCTCCGGCTCTGCCGGTGTGCAGGCCATGCTCATCTTCCTGGGCGTCATGATCGCCATCCTGGGCGTGGTCTCGTACTTCATCATCCCTGACTTCAAGGGCGAGATCAACAAGGACGCGAGGCTGTTCAGCGTGTCCGAGGCTCTGCAGGCCGTCAAGCACCCCGGCGTGATCTGGGCTTGCGTCGCCTACTTCTGCGTGTATGCCGTGTACCAGGGCGCTACCTACACCACCCCGTACCTGACGCAGGGCTTCAACGCCGACGGCAACCTGGTGAACGTGGTCGGCCTTATCCGCACCTATGGTATCGGCCTCATCGCCGGCCCGGTTATCGGCTACATCGCCACGAAGATCAAGAGCCCCTCGAAGGCCATCCTGGGCGGCTTGATCCTCTCCGTCGCCGTGCTCGTCGGGTTCATCCTCTTCCCGCAGGATCCCTCCGGTGCCGTGATCGCTTCCATCCTGGTGGTCGTGTTCGGCTTCACCACCTACGGCGCCTTCTCCATCGGCTCCTCCCCGCTGTCCGAGGTCAAGATCCCGATGTCCATCTTCGGTACCGCTACGGGCATCCTCTCGGTCGTCGGCTTCCTGCCTGACGTGTTCATCCACACCTGGTACGGCGGCATGATCGACGCTCAGGGCACCGCCGCCTTCAACATGATCTTCGGATTCGAAATCATGTTCGGCGTCATCGGCTGCTTCTGCCTGGTCATGTTGCTCCGCACGGTCAAGAAGCACTTCGGCTCGACCGCTCAGGCCGAAGAGGCGTAATCCAAGCGCTGCGTTTACAGATCACCGCGGAGGGCGACGGTTCGCCCGAGCCCTCCGCGGCTTTGCATCACCGATCGGAAAGGGAAGGCGAACGTGAACAAGCTCGATGTACTGTCTCTGATCAATCCGCAGATGAACGCCGTGCTGGCGAAGGAAGACGAGCTGGCTGGCGACGCGAACGACACGAGCGTGGGTTTCGAGAAGATGCGCGAGAACTACGTTGCCGGTCGCGCGTACTGGGTCGAAGGCGGCCCGGTCATGGCCGAAAAGCTCGACGCTGCCGTGGCGGGTCCGTACGGCGACATCCCGGTGCGTTACTACTATCCCACTGACGAGTCCGCCGCGGCGCGCGCCGCGAGCAAGCCTGAGACTCCGGCTATCGTGTACGTGCACGGCGGCGGGTTCGTCCTGGGCAACCTGGACACGCACGACCGCATCTGCCGCGTGCTTGCTCGCAACGCCGGCGTTGCCGTGGTGGCCGTGGATTACCGGCTTTCGCCCGAAGCGAAGTTCCCGAGCGCGGTTCACGAGGTTGCGGCTGTTGCTGCGTACCTGCACGAGCGCGGTGCCGAGCACGGCATCGACGGCGAGCGCCTGTCGTTCGCGGGCGATTCGGGCGGCGCGCATCTGAGCCTTGCGGCCACGATGTATCTGCGCGAGGAGCTGGGCGGCAGCGATTTCGTGAAGTGCTGCCTTTTGTACTACGGCTGGTTCGGGCTCAAGGATTCGTCTTCGATGCGCCTTCTGGGCGGCTCGTGGGACGGCTTGACCGAGGCGGACTGGAAGTTCTACATGCAGATGTACGCGAACGATCCCGCCGAGCTGGAGGAAAGCCCGTACGCGAACCTGTTCCTCAACGACATGACGCGCGACATGCCTGCTTGCTATATCGCGGCGGCCGAGTACGACCCCTTGCGCGACGACAGCACCACGCTGGCGACGATCTGCGAGGAGTACGGGGTTCCGTACCGTTTCGAACTGTTCGAAGGCGTTATCCACGCGTTTCTGCACTACACCAAGATGCTCGACGAGGCGAACGACGCCCTTGAGCACGGTGCGACCTTCTATCGCCAGCAGATGGGCCTGTAGGCGAGAGATACATCATTCAGGTTTCAAAGCGGGAGGATCCCGCTGAACACATACAAAAAGGAGGATCGTCATGGATTTCAAGTTGACGGACGAGCAGGAGCTGATCGTCGATAGCTACCGCGAGTACATGGAAAGCGAGAACTGGGAGACCTACTTCCACGAGTGCGACGAAGCGCACGAGTACCCGCTTCGCTGGGTGAAGGGCCTGTGCGAGCTGGGCTTCGACCAGATCATGCTTCCCGAGAGCCATGGCGGTCTGGGCCTTGAGCAGCCGTGCGTGACGCTGATGGCCGTGTACGAGATCCTGGGCAAGTACGGCGCTCCCACCTACGTGCTGTATCAGCTGCCCGGTTTCGAGACCATCATCCGCGAGGGCACCGAAGAGCAGATCGAAGCCGTCATGTCCACGCTGGGTTCCGGCGAGCAGATCTGGAACTCCGCATGCACCGAGCCGGGCGCCGGCTCCGACGTGGGCGCGCTGGCCACCACGTACAAGCGCGAGAACGGCAAGATCTACCTGAACGGCACCAAGACGTTCATCACCTCCTCCGCTGGCGTGAAGTACCTGGTCATCATGGCCAAGAACGCTGACGACGAGTCCGTGTTCACCGAGTTCTTCGTCGACATGTCCAAGCCGGGCGTGAAGCTGTCCCCGCTGACCAAGCTGGGCCTGCGCATGGACAGCTGCTGCGAAGTCTACCTGGACAACGTGGAACTTGAGGAAAAGGACATCTTCGGCAAAGAGGGCAACGGCTTCATGCGCGGCGTGTCCGACTTCAACTTCGAGCGCTGGCTCGTGGGCGCGTGTGACTACGGCACCGCTATCTGCGCGTTCGAGGACGCCATGGCGCATGCGAACTCCCGTATCGCCTTCGGCAAGCCCATCAGCCGCTTCCAGCTCAACCAGCTCAAGATCACCGAGATGTGCATCAAGCTGACCAACATGAAGAACATGCTGTACGAGGCTGCTTGGAACGCCGACAACAACGACGGCAACTTCAACGCCGCAGCGGCCGCCATGTGCAAGTACTACTGCGCCAACGCCTCTTTCGAGGTGACCGACGACGCCATGCAGATCATGGGCGGCATCGCCGTGGCCAGCGAGCATCGCATCAACCGCATCTGGCGCGACCTGCGCGTCGACCGCGTTTCCGGCGGCACCGACGAGATGATGATCCTGGCCACCTCCAAGGGCGCTTCCATCAAGTACAAGCAGAAGTAACCTGCCGCTCGTCCACGGGGGCGCGGATAGCGCCCCCGCATCCTGAAACCCATGCGAACAAGGAGGAACAACATGGCAATTCCTACCGACAAGCCGTCCTACGGCCCCCTCGACGGCGTCAAGGTCGTCTACGCAGCAGTCGAGTTGGCCTGCCCGAAAGCAGCCGACCTCATGGCCGACTGGGGTGCCGACGTCATCTGGCTCGAGAACACCGGCGCGGGCGACACCATCCGCGATACCGCGTACGTGAAGCAGGCCGAGCGCCGCAACCAGCGTTCCGTGGCTTTGAACTACTTCTCCGAAGAGGGCAAGAAGGTGTTCTTCGACCTTGTGAAGGATGCTGACATCTTCATGGAGGCATCGAAGGGCGGCACGTGGGCGCGCAAGGGCATCACCGACGACGTGCTGTGGGAGCTCAATCCGAAGATGGTCATCGTGCATGTTTCCGGCTTCGGCCAGGAAGGCGACCCGAAGATGGTCAAGCGCGCTGCGTACGACCTGACGGTGATGGCTTACTCCGGCATCATCATGCAGAACGGCACGGAGGAGCAGCCGATGCTGCCCGGACCGTACGCCGGTGACTACTTCAACACGCTCATGATCGCAAGCTCGGCGCTGGCGGCCCTCTACAAGGCCGAGAAGTCCGGCAAGGGCGAGAGCATCGACTTGGCCATGTACGAGACGCTGCTTGCCATCGGCCAGTACTACCTGGTGGACTACTTGAACGAGGGCATCAAGTGGCCCCGCCCCGGCGCGCGCAACCAGAACCTGTGCGGCATCGGCGAGTTCAAGTGCAAGGACGGCTTCCTGGGCGTGTGCCTGTACGGCGTCGACCAGAACAAGTACTTCCTGGAGACCATCGGCCTGGGACATCTGTGGGGCACCGAGGACATTCCCGAGGACACGTCGGGCCTGTGGCTGTCCAACCCGCATGCCGACGAGATCCAGAAGGCGTTCGAGGAGTACTGCCTGGCGAACTCCAAGTACGACATCGAAGAGGATTTCGCTGCGCACCGCATCGCTGCCCAGGTGGTCAACGACATGGAAGATCTCGTGAAGGAAGAGCACCTGAAGCTGCGCAACACGTGGGTTGACTGGGAGACCGTCGACGGCGAGACGTTCCACGGCTTGGGCGTGTTCCCCAAGTTCAAGAACAACCCGGGTCAGATCTGGCGTCCGATGCCGCATCAGGGTGGCGACACCGTGGACATCATGACGAAGCTGGGCTACACGCCCGAGCAGATCAACGAGCTGGCCGAGGCCGGCGTCGTGAAGATCAGCGAATAAGGTCCATGCGTTTGGCGGGCGGCTTGCGATAGGCACGCCGCCCGTAGCGCGGTTCCGTTTTCAAGGGACCGCCGTCCGGTGAAACCGGATGCGGGTGCGCGGCCCGAACGTTCCGCGCACCCGCACGATGCCGCCTTCCGAAAGCGAAGCGCGGTCGAACGGCGGCATCGTGCGGGTAGGGGATTGAACGAGGGGTCGAAGGACGAGAAGGGTGAGACGGGTGACCGACATCGTAGGAAACGAAACGCTGCGAAGCCTTTGGACGGGACTCGTCGACTCGTGCGGTGACCGCACGTTCCTCATCTTCCAGGATCGCGAGGGCGCGACGTGCGAGTTTTCCTACAGCGCGTTCGACCAGGAGATCAACCGAACCGCCAACCTGTTCCTCACGTTGGGCATCGAGGCGGGCGAGCGGGTGGCCGTGCAGATGCACACCTGCCCCGAGTTCATGATGTGCCTGTTCGGCTTGGCGAAGATCGGTGCCGTCATGGTACCGATGAACGAGCAGTACCTGGCCGAAGAGGCGGCGTTCGTGCTCGAGCGTACCGGCGCGTCGTGCGCAGTGGTGGAGGCGGATTTCGTCGGCCTGTACGACGGTTTGGCTGACGAGCAGGGCTATCTTGCCAAAGGCGTGTTCGTTGCGCGCGGTTCGGCAGATGCCGAAGCGGGCTTGCCCGCTTCCGTTCCGGTGCGCTGTTTCGACAAGGCGCGCGCGTGCGAGCCGACCGTGCTACGCGAGGAACGCCCCCTTGCCTCGGACGACCCGGTTGAGATCATCTTCACGTCGGGCACGACGTCGTGTCCGAAGGGTGTTGTGCTTACGCATGCGAACATGCTGTTCAGCGGCTTGTATGGCGATTGGGAAGTGTCGCTTACGCGCGACGACCGCATGCTTTCGACCATGCCTGCCTGCCATTCCAATTTCCAACTGGCGGCGCTCACCCCGGTGCTCACGGCGGGCGCTACGCTCATCGTGGTGGAGAAGTACAGCGCGAGCCGCTTCTGGAAGCAGATCCGCGACTATCGAGCCACGGTCGTGCAATGCGTGGCCATGATGCTGCGCACCCTGCTGCTGCAACCGGTCGATCCGAACGAAAAGGATCATTGCCTGCGCGAGATGCTGTATTTCCTGGCCGTTTCCGACGAGGAGAAGCGCACGTTCGAGGAGCGCTACGGCGTGCGCATCATGAACACGTACGGTTCCACCGAGTCGATCAGCTGGGTGCTTACCGACCCTCCGACCGGTCCGCGTCGTTGGCCGAGCGTCGGACGCCCGGGCTTGGGGTACGAGGTTCGCATTGCGGGCGACGACGGCGTGCAAGCCGCTGCGGGCGAATTGGGGGAGATCCAGGTCAAGGGCACGCGCGGGCGCACCATCATGAAGGAGTACTACAACGACCCCGAGGCTACGGCGCGCACGTTCACCCAGGATGGATGGCTGCGCACGGGCGACAAGGGCTACATGGACGAGGACGGCTGGTTCTTCTTCGTCGACCGCAAGGCCAACATGATCAAGCGAGCGGGCGAGAACATATCGGCCAGCGAGCTTGAAAGCGTGCTCATGCAGCATCCCGCCGTCGACGAGGCCGCGGTGATCGGCGTGCCCGACCCTATTCGCGACCAGGCCGTCAAAGCCTTCGTGAAGCCGCGCGCGGGCGTCGAGATCACCGAAGGGGAGGTGCTGGCGTTTTGCGAGGAGCACATGGCGGGCTTCAAGGTCCCCTCGTTCGTCCAGATCGTCGACGACTTTCCGCGCACGTGCTCTATGAAGATCGAGAAGAAGTTGCTGAAGTAACCTGTTGTCGGCGACGGGCGGCCCGGGCGGCATCCAGTCGCTCGAACAGTCCTCGCTTCGCTGCGGAACTCGCTTGGTGGATACCGCCCGGGCCGCCCGTCGCTGCGAAGTCTCTTGAACGTGCTCGACTTTCGACGAGAGCGGGGAAAGGGGTCGGTGGACGGGGCGTACTTGAGAACCTGGTGAATGGGTGCTGTTTTTCTGGTTGGGAGATAAGGAGAGGGTCATGGCTATTAGCACTGAGATCGTGGGCAAGGAGTTCGGGCCGTTCGTGCGGGAGTACACGTTCAAGGATCTGGAGATTTGCGCGCTCGGCTGCAACGCGGGATTCGACGGCAAGACCGATCTTGAGTACGTGAACGAGCATGACGCGGAGAACCCGCAGCTCAAGGTGCTCCCCATTTTCGGCGTGCCGTTGACGGTGCACGAGGAGATGACGCGCACGCTTGACTACGGCTACAACTACGATGGCTCGCTGCATTACGGGTTCGAGATCAAGCTGCATGCTCCCTTCCCGATGGGCGACCGCATCGAGACGTTCGTGACGCAAGACGCGCTGTACGACCGCGGCGAGGGCCGCGGGTGCCTGTCGAAGCAGACGGGACGTTCCTTCGCCTCCGACGGGACGCTGTTGTGTGAAACCGAGACATGGGACGTGTGCATCTACGACGGTGGATGGGGCGGGCCCAAGCCGCCGAAGGACATCGTCGAGATGCCTGATCGTGCGCCCGATGCGGTGGTCGAGGAGACGATGCCGCTCAACATGCCGCTCATCTATCGTCTTATGGGCGATTGGCATCAGCAGCACATCGACTTCGCCTATACCGAGCAGACCGGCCTTGCGCGTCCGATCGCGCACGGCGTGAGTTTGGGCGGCTTCGCCATGCGCCACATCATCAGCTCGTTTTTCCCGGGCGAGCCTGAGCGCATGAAGCGATTCAAGACGAGGATCACTTCGCCGGTGCTTCCGGGCACCGCGCTTCAAACTCGCATGTGGAAGGTGGGGGAGAAGGAGATCCGCTTCCAGTTGGTGGATGCGGACGTGGACGAGACGGGCGCGAAGCCGCACTTGAACTTCGGTATTTGCACCTGGGAGTAGCAGGTTCAACCGGGCGGGGTCGATCCTTGGGCTGAGGGTGCCTGAAAGACCGTTGCTTCGCTCCAAGGATATTTCAGGAACCCTCAGCCCAAGGATCGCCTCCTGCGATTGACGCGGGCGGAGCTGGTTTTAGCATGTGAGGAGACGAGAGCATGGATGATGTGAAGCAGATCACGCAGGTGACGAGCCCGACAATGGGCGAGGCGATGGACGGTGCCAAGCAGATTGGCGAGGGTATGGTGGGCAAGGTGAAGAAGTCCGCCAAGAAGACCATGGACGACGTTGCCATGACCCCGTTTTTGCGCAAGATCACGTTTTTCTCGAGCGGCGGCTCGTTTTTGGACGGGTACGTGCTTTCCCTGATCGGCGTGGCGCTTACGCAGATCACGCCGCTGTTCAACCTGACGGGCGCCTGGAGCGCCGCTATCGGCGCGTCGGTTCTGCTGGGCATCTTCGTGGGCACGATTCTCGGCGGTTACCTGACCGACCGCATCGGGCGCAAGAAGATGTTCATCGTCGACATCGTGGCTATCGGCCTGTTCTCTATCTTGAGCGTGTTCTGCGCCGACCCGTTCCAGCTGGTTTTGGCGCGCTTTTTCATCGGCGTGTTCGTGGGCGCGGACTATCCTATCGCCACGTCGCTCATTGCCGAGTTCACCCCCAAGCAGCATCGATCCATTTCGATGGGCATGGTGTCGGCTGCGTGGTATCTGGGCGCTACCGTTGCGGCGTTCGTGGGCTACTTCCTGTACAGCGTTCCCAACGGATGGCAGTGGATGCTCGGGTCGGCGGTGGTTCCCTGTATCATTTTGCTGATCGGCCGTCACGACATTCCCGAATCGCCCATGTGGCTGGCGCAGAAAGGGCGCACCGCCGAGGCCGACGAGGTCATGCGTCGCGTCTTCGGCGAGGGCGTGGAGCTTGAGCTTGAGGAGCCGGGCGAGAAGACCAGCCTGCGCAAGGTGTTCGCGGGCGGCTATGCCAAGCGCATCGTGTTTCTGGGCATCTTGACGCTGTGCCAGGTGGTGCCTATGTACGCCATCTACACGTTCGGTCCCGAGATCATGACAGCGTTCGGCTTGGGCGAGGGGCACGAGGCCATCTTGGGCGAGAGCGTGGTCAGCTTGTTCTTCTTGATCGGGTCTATTCCGGCGATGTTCTGGCTGAACTCGATGGGTCGCCGCCCGCTGCTCATTCGTTCGCTGGCGCTTATGGCCGTGGGCTTGGTTATCCTGGGCCTGTTCCCCGATGCTCCCGTGTACGTGATCATCGTGGCGTTCGGTTTGTACGCATTCTTCAGCGGCGGGCCGGGCATTTTGCAGTGGCTCTATCCCAACGAGCTGTTCCCGACCGAAGTGCGCGCGTCGGCGGTGGGCGTGGCTATCGGTATCTCGCGTATCGGCACCATCATCGCCACGTACGGTACGCCGCTGTTCTTGGCTGCATACGGCATAGGACCCACCATGCTTGTTGCGGCGGGGCTCGTGATCCTGGGATTGGTGCTGTCGGTGCTCATGGCGCCCGAGACCAAGGGTAAGTCGCTTCTGGAGACGAGTTCGCTGGACTAGCGAGGCGCCGTGCTGCATCGGCATTCGGCACTAGGCGGTATCCGGTTAAAAAACAACCCTGCATTTGGGTTGGGCACGGTGGTATAGTCGAGGGAGTTCCATGACGGCTGCCGACGAGGGAGGGTGCCGCCCTTGTCGGGCGCGACCTTCTGGATTCAGGAGCGAGCATGTTGGAAAATCCCAAAACCATAGACGAGCTTGTCGGCTTGCTTGATTCGTTGGGGGTGGAAACCCGCGGGCGTTCGGAGGAGCAGCTTTCCGGGGAGGGCTACTATGCGGCCCTGCCGCGCCAAGGGTACAGCTCCCGCTGCGAGATGTCGCTTCCCGATGGTCTTTCGGGCAAGCGCGTGCTGGATCTTTTGTGCCGTAGCGGCAAGGGCGCTTACAAAATTGCCGATCTGGTAGGACCGGACGGGTTCGTTTTGGGAATCGATCCCGACGAGGATCGCATTGAGCACGCACGAGAGCAAGCGGCTCGCAACCATCCTCAAGGTGACGATTGGAGGCGAACCCTTGCGTTTGCGCAGGGGTGTCCCGAGGATCTGCGGGCCGCCGGCGTCAAGGATGCGACGTTCGACGTGGTGGTCGTGAACAGCGCGCTCAACCTGGTGCGCGATCTGCCGTCCGCGCTGCGCGAGATCGCGCGCGTGCTCGTATCGGGAGGATTTCTGTACCACGCGGGCGTGTTCGCCGAGTCTCCTTTGTCGAAAGATCCGATGAGCCGGCTTGCTGCGCGCGGCAACGTGTTCGGCGCAGCACGCAGCAAGCGCACGTTCGAGCGCGCCGTCCGGGAGGCGGGTTTCTCGACGTGCGTGTTCGCCCCAGGCGATGGCGTGGCGCCGAGCGGCTTCGAATTCACTCCCGAATTGGTCAATCGCAGGTTCCAAACGTCCGTCGTCCGTGCGAGCGTTTAAGGGGCTGCAGGCGGCGTCGGAGGCAGACGACTTGCTTGCCGCACGATTCTTACTGCAATGTTGCGCTCGAAGGGCATGCAGAGCGACGATCTTCGGTGCGACTGTGCGTTTCGCCTGGTCGCGGATGCTCATTGCCGACGAACGGGTTTCAATATGCGCCCGAGCGCAACATTGGGAACAGAATCGTGCATTCGGGCGTGGTTGACGCGCCGGGCGCCTAGGACTTCATTCCTATCAAGACGCATTCGGGGACGGGACCGCCTTCGACCAGATTGGCGCTGATCACATGGAAGCCGCAGTTTTGGACGAAGGAAGCCAGTTCTTCGGACGTCCATTCGTGGAACGTCTTGAAGCCGACCGCCTCCATCAATCGCAGCCTTGCAGGGGATGCTACCCGGTCGTGGACGAACGTCGGGGCCAGCAGGAAACCGCCCGGTTTCAGAACGCGATGCGCCTCGTGCAGTGCGAGTTCGGGTGCGGGCATGACGTGCAGCGCATTGGCGACGACCACGGCGCCGAAGGACGCTTCGCGATAAGGAAGGCTCGTGGCGTCTTGCACGGAGAAAGAGACGCGGCTTTCAGGCGATCGCGTGCGAGCCTTTTCGATCATGGCCTCAGAGAAATCGGTAGCCTCCCAAGAGCGGACTCTCCCTGCAAGCGCGAAGGTCAGCTGCCCGGTTCCACAGGCCAGTTCAAGCACGTCGATGTCCCTTTCCAGCCAATTTCTCAATTCTCGGCACAGCTGAGGGTAAGGTCCGTTGCGCCTTTCGACAAGGGGCGCGTACAGAGGCGCGACCTTGTCCCAGAACTTCTTGTTCGGTTCGCTGTTCGACATAAAGCAGCTCCTGGTTGGGCGGGGAAGGGGGGTGCTTGCGACTTGTGCTTCGCGCGGCTTTCGATCCGTGCTTCAATTAGAAATTAGCTATATCTAACTTTGGATGCTACCGCTCGCGATGCTCTTTGTCAAACCGACGGGCCAATCTAGGCGGTCGGGTGGAAAACGGAAGACGGGACGGCAAAGGGCCGCATGGACCCTGCGCTAACGCATTCGCTTGCCGCGCATGGCGCTTGGGGCTATGCCGGTATGACGTCTGAACGCCTCGGCGAACGCCGCCGGCTTTCTGTAACCGACCTTTTCGGCAATATCGGCCACGGGCATGTTGGTGGTCCGTAAAAGTTCGGCAGCTTCTTCCATGCGCGCTTCGGTAACGAAAGCGTTGGGGGACGCTCCGAAGTAGCTTTTGAACGTTGCCTTGAATTTCGTTTGGCCCATGCATGCGCGATGGGCCAGCACGTTGCAGGTAAGGTTTGCGTCCAGGTTGTTTCTAATGAAGCTGCCGACGTTGTCAAGCGATTTCCGGTCGTCGAGCGGCGACAAAGCGCTTTCTCGTCCGGCATCCTCTTCTTCGATCTCGCTTGCTCGTTTGATGATGAGCGCCAGCGCTTCGGCTACGGCCCCTTCGTAAAACAAGTCAGCCGCCATGCCGGCTCCTCGATAGCGTTTGATCTGCTTGAAGAGGGCGATGAGCTCCGGGCAGTCCGGTCTTCCGTCGACGAGCAGGAAAGCCTTGCGCATGTCGGGTATATTGCCGAACCGTTCATGCAGGTAGGTTCTGTAATAGTCCGGCGATACGGTGATCGACGTGGCCTGCACGGTCGAGCCAGGAAGAAAGCGCGCCACGTACTCGTTTCCTTCGCTCGCGATGTAGGTGGAGACCGTTCCGGGCCTCGGCGTGGCAGTGCGGGCTTTTGCGATCAAGCCGGCTTTGTCGTAGTAGCTAACTGAAAGGTGCTCGGTATGGCGAAAGCGCATGATGCCTTGGCTTTTGAACTCGATTCGAAAAGCACTGACGGCGAAGAAGTTGTCTCGAGAATAGACCCAGTATTCGCCCGAGCCTTCTTCGTTGTCCATCCGGTACGAGCATCCGGCTTGCGCATAGGAGCGCTCCGACGCGACCGGCGTCATGTTCCATTGCTGAAACGCCTTGTCGTACAGGTCGCTTTTTATATCGAGCATGCTCGCGTTCCCCTTCCTTCGATTGCCGGTGCCCTCTGTCGTCATTGCGAAAAAATCAAACAGCCGAAAGAACGCAGGGCTCCCACTCCTTCGCGCACGGGTAAAGGCGTCGAAACGACGCAGCCTTGTCTGGTCGCCTTAATGCCGAAATCGGCCGGTTGTTGCTTGAGCCGCGTTTCCTTATGAACTCATCGACTATTGTAGCAAAAGTTAGCTAAAGCTAACCATAACCGATTGATAAGCCGTTGGCTTGAAAGGAGCGCTCGTTATGTCGCAAGCGGTATACGATCGAGGGGAAGACGCCTCGTCTTCTCAGTCCTCGAAACGAGGCGGGGGCTGGACTACCCATGACGTTTTAACCTTTGTCGTTTTCAACATCATCATTGTTGTTGTTACTATGGCGGCGAAGATGGTGGAGGACATGCTGCTATCGCCTCAGAATACTTTCTTCGTTGGGTCATGGCTGTTTCCGCTGCTCGCAACACCTTTTTACCTGGTTATGGCCGACCGTATAGGAAAACGCGGAGTGTTGAGCGCCTCGATCATCGTCTTCGGCATTTTCTACGCGATCATGGGCGGCTTGTATTGCATTCCCGTGGCTATCGTCGGCGCGATCGTGGGCGAATTGCTTATGTGGGGGAAGGATTCGTATCATAAGGTGAAACGCGTTGTGCTGGGCTACTACGTGTACTGGGTTGCATTCGCCTTCTACGGAATAGTTCCGTATCTGCTGTTCAAAGAAGCTTACATGCAGCAGTTGGGCGCGTACTACAGCGCCTCTGACATCGCTGCGATGGTGGCTCAATATACCGAGCTGCCATGGATTGTTCTTATGCTGGCTATGTTCGCTGCCGGTACGTTCGCGGGTGGTTTTATTGGCGGCAAGTTCTTGAAAAAGCATGTCCGCAAAGCGAAGATCGCGTAAGGGTTTCGCTATGGAGACGCCATTGGAAAACTGTACGGATCCGTTTTCTCCTCCTTCCGCAGTGCGGCAGCGTATCGAGCCTGTTGCGGCTGGAAATGGGTCTGCGCACAAGGCGGCTTTCTTGCATGCCGATATGAAGGAGGGCGTTCTTGGGCTGGATCCCCGTACGCATCTGCTTGTCATCCTGGCTGCGGGCATGGCGGCTTTGGCTATTGTGGGGCTGCCCGAACTCGTCGGTCTCCAGATCCTCTGCGCGGCCTATCTTGCGGCGAACGGCAGGGCGAGGCTGGCTGCGAGGATGTGCGTAAGCTTCGCGGTGATCTGCGGGCTCAGCTTCGTTCCGCTGCCCGGACTTTACGGCGTGCTGTTCGTAAGCCTCATGCACATGATGCCGCCGATGTCGGCGGGAAGCGCGCTTTTCACCCTCTCGCCGTCGGCTATCATGTGCGCCTTGCGCAGGTGGCACATGCCGAACCGCGCGTTGATCGGCGTATGCATGGTGTTTCGATTCGCCTCGATCCTTCCGTTCGAGTTCTCGTCCATAGTTCGCGGCCTTCGCATGCGAGGCGTGTTTCCTCGGGTTGTCGATGCGTTTTCCCATCTGGGGCTTGTGTACGAGTGCTTGTACACACCGCTTGTAATGCGCTGCTTGCGTTTGTCCTCCGAGCTTGCCGCATCGTCCGAATTAAGGGGGATTGACGTGCAGACAGGGCGTTCGTCGATATACCACGTGGGGTTCGCCGCGCGCGATGTCGTTGTTGTCGCGGTCTTCGCATGCGCATGCGCCCTCTTGTACGGAACGGGGTTTTACGTATGAGCGGGATGCCATGCCGGCGGACGGCTTCGGTGTTGCTGGAGAGCGCATCGTTTCGCTACGTCGATCAGTCCGAGGCCGCCGACGGGGCGGCGTGCGATGCGCGTCACGGTGTAGCGGGGAGTTTCGTAGACGATATCTCGTTCGAGATCAAACCGGGCGCCTGCACGGTTCTATGCGGACGTTCGGGGGATGGGAAATCGACTGTCTTGCGCATGATCGATGGGCTTGCAGGTACGTTTTTCCCGGGATGCCTTGAAGGGGTGGTTTGCGTTTGCGGAACCGATGTGCGAAAAGTGACCTCCTACGATAGGGCTTCGGGCATGGGCGTTGTGCTGCAGGACCCGCGGAGCCAGTTTTTCATGGGATTGGTTGGGGACGAGATCGCCTTCTCGTCCGAGAACCTGGGCGTCGATCCGGACGAAACCATCAGCAGGATCAACCGCGCTGCCGCATGGTGCGGTATCGACGCGCTTCTTGGAGAACGGCTGTCCGAGTTGTCGAGCGGTCAAAAGCAGCGCGTCGCCCTTGCGGCTGCCATAGCATGCAATCCCAAGGTGCTGATTTTGGATGAGCCGACGTCGAACCTGGACGCGCAGGGAACGGACGACCTCGAGAGCATCTTGATGCGCTTGAAGCAGGCGGGTGTTGCCATCGTGATTTCAGAGCATCGTCTGCATCGCATGTTGCCCGTAGCTGACGAGTTCGTTTGCCTGAAAGATGGCAGGATCGCGGCTCGATGGGATGCGCGGGCTTTCGCTGCTCTTTCGACGGAGGAAGCTGCTCGCTTTGGGCTCAGGCATCCTTCCATGGTCGCCGGAACTTTCTATGGACAGGAAAAAGCGGCACGCAGGTTTTCCGCGAAAGCGAGCGAGCGTGCGGGCGAGGATTGGATCGTCGAAGATGTTTCGTATTTGTATCCATCTACCAAGCGCGGCATCGCGTGCGTGAATGCCGTGTTCGCAAGCGGCAAGGTTACGGTTGTCGAAGGAGGGAACGGCGCGGGAAAAACGACGCTGGCAAAAGTGCTGTGCGGCGCCGCGAAGCAGCAGCGGGGATGCGTGGTGCGCGGCGGAAAGCCGCTGTCTCGTCGACAGAGGAGGCGGATGAGCTATTTCGTCATGCAAGACGCTGACTATCAATTGTATGCGGGGAGCGTGGCTGACGAAGTAGTGCTCGGTCGAAAAGTCGACGACGATTTGAAGGCGCGCGCGTGGGAGGCGCTTGATACGTTCGACCTGATCGATGTGGCGAATCGTCATCCAGCGAGTCTTTCGGGAGGCCAAAAGCAGCGTGTTACCCTTGCTGCGGCGTATTGCTCCGACGCGGAGCTCGTCGTGCTCGACGAGCCGACAAGCGGGCTTGACGGGCGCGGCGTGGCTGAGGTTTCCCTGTGGTGCAAGGAGCTGGCGCGGTCCGGCAAGACGGTGGTCGTCATCACTCACGATAGCCTGCTTGCCCGCTTGGCTGGCGATGCGGTTGTGAGCCTTGGGGAGTAGGGGCGTGGTGGGTGCTGGCTGTTGACGACTCGTTGGCAAGATGATGAGGCCATCGACAGCCAGCATTGACGTTGTGAGTGGGCGATACCCCACCGGGCTTTGCCCAGTCTAAGTGTAAAGTGCGGCAGCTCCGATAACGGGTATCGCCTAGCCTGATTCTACAGCGCAGAAATTTTCGGGAAAGACTTGATTCAGAGGTTTTTATGCGACGTTTTGTAAAACTTCGAAAAGATCTTAGCTTCACTATGAAGTACGGTGTTCTAGAACGGTGTCCGAGCTTCTTCGAAGAAAGGAATAAGAATTGCTCGAATACCCGTACTTTTCTGTTCTAGACGATGGGGGGCGATTTGAATTCGTTTCTTTAGATACGTTTATAAACTTATTGAATGCAAGAATATAAATTGAGTCGCGGGGCTACCGTCTTGCGCAATTTCTCATTTGTAATGGATGCAAAAGGGGCTTGAGCTGGAATTATTGTTTCTATTAAGGTTTTACGAGAGTAGTGAAAAAGCATGCCTTGAGGCTTGCTGCGCAGGGAAGAGCCATTATCCTGGTTGATGCAAGCGATCTTAAAAATATGGAGGACGGTCTGTCTCTGGAAGAATACATATTATTAGATAAAGTAGAAGCGCTGATCAAAAAAAACGGAAGATGGCTTCAGGCATTTATGCTAAGCGCCACCAATTGAGCCATTCGAAATAATGAAAAGAAGAGAGATGACAGGACGAGAGTATCGTAAGCCTATTTCTAAGCATCCTCCTCGTTATTGCGATAGCAGCGAGCGACGAATCATGATTGCGCCCTTCTCTCGCAAGATTACGGGCAAATGGGATGAAGAGTATGTTGTTGCCCGGATCATTGCGAATATGAACATTGTTGGGAGATGGCTTTCCTGCATTATGCCGAATCTTTATTTCGAATCGGGCTTGCGTTCTGGTCTTATGGTGACGATGTCTGCTCCTTCGCAAAGCATTGACCCCACTATGTCTTTTCCTGGCGATGTAGATATCCTTGCAATTCCATACGACGAAAACGACCTCGTTCTTTCTGAAACGATCGCTATAGAAATTAAAGTCTTGAGGGGAGACGGGCAGCGTCCTGGAAAATCGCCTAATAAATTCGGATATTCTCAGGCTGCGTCATTGTTAAACCATGGTTTTCCTCATGTTGCGGTCGGGCATGTGATTGTCACGGACGATCCTTTAAACAATCCCAATAGAAGCATGTTTGTGGCATCTGTAGGAAAAGGCGGTTTCATCACGTCTTGTGAAACTGTAAAGCTTGATATGTTCGAAAACGATCTTGCAAAACGTGACTTCGGGAGATTGGCGTGCAACCGCAGTAACGAGCAAATTGGCTATTTTGTCATGAATTATGATGGCGAGAGGATCTTTGAGCCAATGGGGCATTCGTGCATCCGCAATCAGAAATACTGCGAAAGGCTGGCCGACTGCGTGTACCGATACTACAAAGAGAACTACGAGCTGTTCTTTGAAATCCCGCGTTACTCCGACTCCGAAATCAAACTATGGGAAAAGCGAATCGAGGAAAATCCTGCAATAGAAACTCCTTGGGGCGTTTATCGGAAACTGTTTCGAGGCGAAAGAATACAAGAGGTCGATACCTTGCTTGCAATGATTGATGGACGGAATCGCATTGGATATCTTTGCCGCACGAAAGGTCAGGACTTTTTTCTTTGCGACATGAGTTAATTCCTCTTGCATGCTGTGTGGCTTTCGTCGCCACGAGTGTTTTTTAAAGCTACTTCAATCTACGCCTGAACTACGATGATCTCATCAAGGATGAAAACACAGTCTCCGTTGGGTAGTCGTGGGCGTGCGCAATGCGCATCAGCAACCTGCTTCCTTGGTCGTCCTTTCTCTGCAGGGCTTGTTTACTTAAAGGAGGAACAACCTGCAGATCGGCGTGTCGTCTACCCTGACCCTCTATCACGACGGCCGGTTTTGGGCGGGGATCGTCGAATGGATTAAGGACGGCAGGCTCCAAGCCGCCCGAATCGTATTCGGGACGGAGCGTCGGAGGGCGAGATCCTGCGATTTGTGGCGAGTGAATGGGAGGCGCTGTCGTTCTTCGGTGACGAAAGGTCTGACGAGCCGAAATTAGCGAAGAGTCCGAAGCGTCGCCAACGCGAGGCGTCTAAGGCGCTTGGCAATCCCGCTGTGAGCACGAAGGTGCAAGCGGAAGCAAGCTCGATTCGATCAGCGTTCTGAGAAGCGGAAGAGAAAAAGCGCGGACATTGGCGGGTGGGTCATGCGCCCGGTCGTGATCGTCGCGGTTGATTGTGCGTCTGAACCCGCCCAGTGGTGCGGGCATTCACTTCAGGCTCGGAGCCGCGTTTGCATAGAAGGGGCGACCTGCTGATTTTGAATCGACAGGTCGCTTCATTCGCTTGGATACCTACGGTTATTTTGAGGGACCTATTCTCACTCCGTTTTCGCAGTCTCTCCATGCGCATCACTTCGCCATCCGCAGTTACGCCGATCCGAACCATTGCGTAATCACCCCTATGATTGCCGCAGCCGAATCATAGGGGTGATACGGATTTCGCGCGTTTGCTCCCTGTTTGCACGTAGGAATTTGATAAACACTTTTGTGAGGAAAGCGAATTGCAGAGGTGTTTTTCCCGTAATGCTTTTCGCAACCCTTTTTAGATCGTTTTATTCCGGCAACTTGAATGTTACCTCGCCAGAATCGAAGAAGACCTCGATTGGCTCGTTATGGAGTGCATTGAGGCCATCAACAGAGTCGATAAACGGTGTAATGCGCGTATCGCCCGTTTCCTTCATTTTGGCAAGGGACTCGGCGATTCGGGTGTAGCGATAATCCCCAATCTTGGAGCTAACGTCGATAAGGGCTTCATCGACTGGACCGTCCTTTAGAACGGGTATCGACCCGATAACGCTGCCGATTGCATTGCTTGCAACGGAGACGCCGCCAAGCAGCATCGATTCCACGGTTGTGGCCGACTTTTCTATCAGACCATCAAAGCATTCGGTATAAAGCTCTCGGTACTGCAACGAATATCGCTGCAATTTGTCACAGACGCTTTGCAGGTAGCCTTCTTCAAAGTTCTCCAGAAGCATGACTTCAAGGAACCATGCATGGGCAAATTCGTAGAGCGCGAGTTGGTATTGGTCAAATTCTGCATTCAGAGCCTCAAGCTTTGAATTTACGGAAATATCACCATGTATCAGCGAGCCGTCTTCTTGCGCTTTCGAAATCCTGCCACGCCTGAATACAATCGCCTGTTCTGCGTCCTTCTTAATTTGCTGGACCAAGTGCAGTTTGGCTTCCTTGAACTTCTCGTTATTCCAATTGTGCTGATAGGCATCGGTTATCTCGTTTAAGGCATTAATATTGCCAATATGCTTTGCCTTCTCGTTATCCTCTATGAAATCAAGAATGGCCTGTTGTGTCTCTTTGATGTCATCGAGTTTTCTATCCATGTTGACAACTGCTGCAGCAATAAAGAGCGTCATGGGGTCAATGGGCACAACCGCCATGCTCGTCATGCTGAATCCTGAATCAACAGGAACGAAAGCGCCTTGGGTTAATCCGTTTGCCCCAGTGGTTGCTGAGAGAAACCCTGCTCCGTCTCCGCGGGCGAACGGTACAGCTCCGATACTCGGCGCGCTCCAGCGATACAAGGTTTCTCCGCCAGCAATCGAACCGTTTGATTGGACGGCTATCTGGCGGAACGAATCCGAAAGAGAAGCAAAGCCTGCACCAAGCGCGGCAAGCTCAGTCAACGGAAGTTTTACAACTCCCTTCGACGTTTGCCTGCATATTAATTCGTCATTCGACCCCGAGTCCTTTTCAGATAACTTCTGCAGTGCCTTGTTAGTTTCAGCGTGGTAAGTTGAAAGCTCTTGAGCCCTTCGCTTTTCATCTTCTTCCTGGGCATTCTTTATAGCGTCGGTAATACCATCAGCGGCAGACGCAGCAGCGCCACCGATTGCCTTAACAGCCCCTGAAGCCGTTTCGCCAACCGCATTCGCTGCTTCTTGAATTTTGCCTGATGTCGTATCGGCAACCTCGCCGGCAATTTTTGCAGCACTCTGAACTGCTTCTGCTGCCTTCGAGAAAAGATTAAACCCCATAATGTTCCCCTCCCATAGCTTTTCTATCTATACGCTCGCTCTTATAATGCCCTGCGATGCTTGTCATTCATTATATTGCTGATATGCACGACGGACTGCTCATTAGCGCCTTTGATGTGGATGACCAGCGCCCTAGGAATAAGCACGAAGCTGTTTGCATGCTTCTAAAGTCCAATAACGCAAGTATTTGGTGAAAAACACAAATTTGACCCCGATACCTGCACGCTCATCTTCAGCAATGGTTCACTTAGGGATAAGGCTGATAAAGTGTTAAGTGACGTCCTGGCCACAGTCCGTAGGATCGGACAGGACGTGCTCGAAGAAGGCGAGGTGAGCGTGTAGTCATGGGAGTACCGCTCGAAGTGGTGCGGCGGGTATGAGCGGAGAGAATTACTTCGGTTGCGGGAAGTAGATACCTTTTGCAAACTCCTGGCTGCTGTCCAAAAGCGCAGTGATCTCATCCGCAATGGTTGTGTCTCCGTCGATCTTTTTTCTGTAATGGTTCGCCATGATGATTGCGGCGTATGGTCCAGCTGGATCGTATTTGACGTGGCGAGGGCGAAGCTTCTTCTGGACGGGGCATTGGATGTCGAGCCTGTGATGCCATATCTGAGCATGGTGGCAGCACATATTACGAAGAACGGACAGCGAATGCACTACGCTGCCGAAGGGATCCCACTGCAACGATAATGACGCGGCAACTGCTTTGACCGAATCACGGTCAGCGAAATATTCGATCATGTTTGAAATATGGCCGAACGATACAACTTCCACAGCGGCCCAGATGGGAACCTTCCTGTAACGGCTGATCCTGCTTTCTAGGTCATCGCCATTAAATTCCTCATCGGCGAAGTGGGCTATAGAAGCAGCCTTTGTCCGGGAGAGGTCGCTCACAAGGCTCTTAACTATGTTTTCCCGCTTGTCGTTTAAGTTGAGATACGAAGATTCGCCAAGATAGAACGCTTTGTTCCCATGCGTACGACCGAGTTCGTGGGCAAGCGCAGCTCTTATGCCTATTTCGATTACGGTAAGTTGCTGGAACAGCAGCTTACGAAGCTGACTATCTAGCTCCATGATTTTCCGTATGTCGGCAAAGCTTGCGCCTTCGACGAATGCGTTGTCCCCGTATTCTGGATTACGCTGGAATTGGCGCGCATAGCCAGTAAAGCGATAGTAGTTCGTTGCTTTGAGAAATTTAGCGAGTTCGTCTGTATCCTCGCATTCGATTTTACGGTCGTAAACAAGCAAGCTAACAAGTTCATCTATGGTTTTGAATGGCTTATCCTGGGACATGGCGAGCCTTCCGCGGATACAAGGAGGCCCACCGCATTTCAGGACGCTAAGCGTAGCCTTGGGTGGGCGCTGATTTACTTAGTTTAAGTTTGTACAACCCATGGGTCAAGTAAAAGTTTGCCGAGTGTAGTGAAAGGGGGCGCGGCCAAGGTGGAGGATTGCGTTTACTCGCTCAACGTACAGAGATTTACTTCATTGACGAAGCTCATCGCGACCATAAGCGAGGTGGAGCGTATTTTAACCAGCATGATGACGTCGGATCGCGAGACAGTTAAGGTTGCTCTTGCTGGCACGCCTCATGTCGAGCAGAAGGGCGGTAGCAACACTAAGGAAGCGTCCAGGGTTGCATGCACATATCTCTCTTGCTGAACTAAGCCTTTGTCTCGATTGCACCCTCGCTGCTTCAAGCGGATCGCGGCCCGAGTCGCAAGAGGCGGTTTCACTAGCGGCGATGATTAATTCGGCTTCCTGAGGGCAGCGAAGGCTTGCTTCGTTCTGGTCACGATCCGCGAATTTGTAATATCCTGCAGCTTCAACTGCTGCTACTTCGTAATAGTCTTCATTAAGAAAGTGCCCGAAGAAACCCTCGGGCACTAAAGATAATCTATCGAACAAATGTACGTCTTACTCCCACTCGATCGTCCCGATCGGCTTCGGGGTCAGGTCGTAGCACACGCGGCAGATGCCGGGGACCTCGGCCAGAATCCGCGTGGTGATCTTCTTGAGCAGCGACCAATCCAGCTCCGGCACCTCGGCGGTCATGGCATCCACCGTGTTGACCGCGCGGATGATCGCCGGCCACTCGAAGGCGCGCACGCCGTCGCGCACGCCGGTCGCGCGGAAGTCGGGCACCGTCACGAAGTACTGCCACACCTTGCCCTCTAAGCCGGCCGCCGCGAACTCGTCGCGCAGGATGGCGTCGGCTTCGCGCAGCGCCTCCAGGCGATCGCGCGTGATGGCGCCCAGGCAGCGCACGCCCAAGCCGGGGCCGGGGAACGGCTGGCGCTCGACCATACCTTCGGGCAGTCCCAGTTCGCGGCCGATGACGCGCACTTCGTCCTTGTACAGCAGCTTGACGGGCTCGCACAGCTCGAACTGCAGATCGTCGGGAAGGCCGCCCACGTTGTGGTGCGCCTTCACGCCGTCGGACTCCAGGATATCGGGGTAGATGGTGCCCTGCGCCAGGAAGCTCACCTCGTCACCCACCTTGCGTGCCTCTTCCTCGAACACGCGGATGAACTCGGCGCCGATGATCTTGCGCTTGGCCTCGGGCTCTTCCACGCCGTCGAGAAGCGACAGGAAGCGATCGGTCGCGTCCACGTACACCAGGTTCGCATCCAACTGATTCTGGAACACGTCGACAACCTGCTCGCTTTCGCCCTTGCGCATGAGGCCGTGGTTCACGTGCACGCAGATGAGCTGCTTGCCGATAGCCTTGATCAAAAGCGCCGCCACGACCGACGAATCCACGCCGCCGGACAGGGCCAGCAGCACCTTCTGGTCGCCGACCTGCGCCTGAATGGCCTCCACCTGCTCGTCGATGAACGCCTTTGCCAGTTCGGGCGTGGTGATGCGCTCCATGTCGTCGGGACGCTTGTTGGGATCCATGCGGTCTCCTTTTTCTCGTCGGTAAGCCGGGCGCGCGGCCGCAGCCTTGGTTTCACTGGTGAGATTATAGCGGACGAACGGACGTCGAGAAACGGCGCTTTGGCGGCGACGGCTCGTAACCGCCCTTTCTAAACGAAATCTTCGCTCAGAATCTTGCTGCTTGGCGAAGTTCGCGCCGTGTCCCCGGTCGCGCATTCGATGCGTTCGTTCCGCTTGAACCGATCGCGTAAGCGGGGCAGGGTGCCCGACGCGCGCCGGCTTCAACGGCGTGATGCGATGAGGTGGTCGATGCGCTGGATAACGGGGTAGCCCACCAGCACTCCGGCAACAGAGCCGATGGCGATGGCAAGCCAGGAGTCCGGCGAAAGCGCCAGCAGGTTCAAGCTGCATGCGGCAAGCGCGCCGACCAAGCATGCCCACTTGAGCGGCATGTGCTGCCAGAGAGCATTGACCAAAAGGAAGGCGAGTCCTGCGGAGGCAAGAGACTGGGAAGCGGCGCGCATGAGTTCTTCGGCACCAGGCTGAACGAGCGCGGAAAGGGCGAACCATCCGGCCACGAGCGCCCAGCGCAGAACGACTATGGCGCACCGGGCAAGGTTGCGCTTCGCGGGAGGCTCGTTGTCTTCGAGGTCGTTCATGGCTTCATGCTACCTTGGGGAAGGCGGCTTCGTGATCTCGAATGAAAGCCGCATCCGTTTCGTTACCGGTAAGGAAACGGACTCTCGTCCTACTCCTTTCTCCAGAGCCCCGATTCCTTGTACAGCTCCTCCACCTTGTTGCGCGCCCAAGGCGTCTTGCGCAGGAAGTTGAGCGAGCTTTTAAGGTTCGGGTTGTTGCTGAAGCAGTTGATGTGGATGCGTCGGGCAAGCTCGTTCCAGCCGTACTCGTCCACCAGCTCCTCGAGCATTGTCTTGAGCGTGATGCCGTGCAGCGGGTCGTTGGGATGCTCGCGCATCTTTGGGTTGTCGGAGGCCATGGGTCGTCCTTCTCGTATTCGGTTTCGCAAGGTTCCATAGTACAAGAAAGGTCGCCCGCGCCAAAGCGCGAGCAACCTTTCGAATCAACGCGATAGGGAAAGCGCCTAGCGCTTCATGCTTCCCACGTTCATGGCGCGCATGGCGTTCAGGATGGCAAGAACCGCCACGCCTACGTCGGCGAATACGGCCAGCCACATGTTGGCGAAGCCTATCGCAGCCAGGATCAGCACAAGGAACTTCACGCCCAGGGCGAACACGATGTTCTGCCGCACGATCCTCATGGTCTTGCGCGCAAGGCGTATGGCTTGCGCGATGCTCGACGGCTTGTCGTCCATGAGCACCACGTCGGCGGCTTCGATGGCAGCGTCGGATCCCATGGCTCCCATGGCGATGCCGATGTCGGCGCGCGTGAGCACCGGCGCGTCGTTGATGCCGTCGCCCACGAACGCCAGCTTGCCCCGTCCTCGACCGTGCGCGTGCGTGCGGTCGAGCAGCTTCTCCACCTCGGCCACCTTGTCTTGGGGAAGCAGCTGTGCTCGGTACTCGTCGATTCCCAGCTTGCTGGCCACGGCGGCGGCTACGTCGGCGCGATCGCCCGTGAGCATGACGGTTTCGGGTACGCCCGCCGCGCGCAGATCGGCGACAGCTTGGGCGGCGTCGGGCTTGACGACGTCGGCTATGACGATGTGGCCGATATAGCTTCCGTCCAGCGACACGTGCAGGATGGTCCCCGTCAAGTCGCATTCGCGGAAGTCTACGCCGCACGAGCTCATGAGCTTGTCGTTTCCAACGTACACCACGTGCTCGTCGATGGTCGCGCGCACTCCGTGACCGCTTTGCTCTTCCGTATCCGCGATGCGCTGCCGATCAAGAGTCCCGCTGTATGCTTTCTTGACGGAAAGCGCAATGGGGTGGTCGGAGTACGCTTCGGCATGCGCTGCGATGGACAGCAGGCGGTCGGGGTCGATGTCGGCTTGCGGGTGCACGGCTACGACGTTGAACGATCCGTCGGTCAGCGTTCCCGTTTTGTCGAACACGACGGTTTCTGCGGATGCGAGCGCCTCCAGATAGTTGCTGCCCTTCACCAAGATGCCCAGGCGCGACGCCCCGCCGATGCCGCCGAAAAACGAAAGCGGGACCGATATGACGAGCGCGCACGGGCACGACACGACCAGGAATACCAGGCCGCGCTGCACCCAGTCCGACCAGCTTGCGCCCGTGAGAAGCGGCGGAGCTACAGCCAGGAGCGCCGCGATGATCACCACGGCGGGCGTGTAATAGCGCGCGAATCGGGTGATGAAGTTCTCGGTGCGCGCCTTCTTCTCGGCCGCGTTCTCCACCAGTTCCAGAATGCGCGACACGGTGGACTCGCCGAACGGCTTGCTCACGCGCACGACCAGCTTGCCCGATAGGTTGACGCATCCCGAAATGATCTCGTCGCCGCTTTGCACCTCGCGCGGCACCGATTCTCCGGTAAGCGCCGCGGTGTCAAGCTGGCTTCGGCCGTCGACTACCACGCCGTCGAGCGGCACGCGCTCGCCAGGCTTGATCACGATCTCGTCGCCGACGTTCACTTCGTAGGGGTCCACCTGCGCAAGCGATCCGTCGCGTTCGACATTCGCGTAATCGGGGGCGATGTCCATCATGTCGGCGATCGACTTGCGGCTCTTTCCTACCGCGTAGCTTTGGAACAGCTCTCCTACCTGGTAGAACAGCATAACGGCGGCGCCTTCGGCCATGTGCGGGTCGCTGTCGGGAAACAGCACGAGCGCGAACGCGCCAATGGTCGCTACCGTCATGAGGAAGTTCTCGTCGAACACCTGCCCGCGCCCGATGTTCCTGGCTGCGCGCAGCAGAACGTCGTAGCCGGCGATGAGGTAGGGGACAAGGAACAGGATGAACTCGATCCAAAAGGCGTTCGTTTCGCTGCCGAGCCAGGTGGCTAGCGGAAGCGTTTCGACGGCAGCGTAGACGAGGACGAACAGCACGATGGCTGCAACGATGCGGTTCCTTGTCCGTCTCTGCTTTTTGTTCATAGGGTCCTTCTTTTCGCGTTTCGGGGCGCACGATGCCCGGCGTCGATCGGCGCCGTGGTGCACCTGGGTTGTCTGGAGGGGCTAGCGCACGATCACGCAGTCAGGTTCGTACTTGCTGCAGATGCGCTGGGCTTCGGCAAGGACGGCATCGAAGCGACCTTCGTCTGCTTCGATCACCAGCTTGGAGGTCATGAAGCTGATCGTGGCGCTTTGCACGCCGTCGATTTCCTTGATTCCGTTTTCCATTTTAGCGGCGCAGTTCGCGCATTCGAGGTCTTGGAGTTTGAACGCTTTGCGCATGTCGCTGTCCTTTCGTTCTTGGTTCGGCTTTATTCGCAGATATGGGTCATGCCTTGGGCGAGCATCGTGTGCACGTGATCGTCCGAAAGCGAGTAGATGACGTTCTTGCCGTCGCGCTGGAATTTCACCAGCCGCGCCTGCTTGAGCGTGCGCAGCTGATGCGACACCGCGCTGTGCGTGGCGCCGATCGCGTCGGCGATGTCCGCCACGCACAGTTCCTGGCCCATGAGGGCGTACAGGATCTTGATGCGGGTGGTGTCGCCGAATACCTTGAACAGGTCGGCCAGGTCGTAGAGCAGTTCCTCGTCGGGCATGCAGTCAAGCGTGGCGTCGATTGCATGTTCGGCATTGCCGCAGGCGCAGCCTCCGTCGTGGGAGCTGGCAAGATGCGGAGCTTCTTCCGTGGACATGGTAACCTCTTTTCATGTGAACAACTGTTCATAAGTATACGGACGCATGCGAGGCTGTCAAGCGTTCGTGAAGCAATCTGCAAAACTCGTCCGTTCTTTTCCGGTAACGGCAGCGGCGAGCGGGCTGCAAGCGTCTCGCAAGATGCGGTATCATGGCGGCGACCGCGGACAAGAGAGAAGGAGCTCGCATGGCATTCGAAGAGATCGACGTCGCTCAGCTGCAGATGAACCCGTTCACCATGATCGGCGACCAATGGATGCTCGTGACTGCAGGCGACGAGCGCGGGTGTAACACGATGACTGCAAGTTGGGGCGGTTTCGGCGTGCTGTGGGGGATGAACGCGGCGACCGTCTACCTGCGTCCTCAGCGCTACACGAAAGAGTTCGTCGATGCCAACGACCGCTTCACGCTGTCGTTTCTGGGCGAGGAGCATCGCAAGGCGCTTGCGTACTGCGGCAAGGTGTCGGGACGCGATCAAGCCGACAAGCTTGCGCGCGCCGGGTTGTCGCCCTACTACGTAGATGGCACGACGGGCATTCAAGAGGCCGATCTGGTGCTCGTGTGCCGTAAGCTCTACGCTGCGGACATGCCGCCCGAGAACTTCATCGCGAAGGAGAACGATGAGCAATGGTATTCCCAGCACGACTACCATTGCATGTACGTCGCGCAGGTTGAGCGCGCCCTTGCCAAGCGTTGACGCCGCCGCGCTCCTCTGACGTCCGTTGCGCTGCCGTGAACGTGTGCAGAACGTGAATGAGGCGGCTCAGTGCGCTTTTTGTTGTGAATACAACGGAATAGAGCACAGCGTCCTGGTACGATCGGCGAACGCTAGGCGGATTGTGCATGAGGAGAAAGATGCTGCCATGATAAGACGAGTTATCCATATAGACGAAGCGGCCTGCAACGGCTGCGGAATATGCGTGAGCGCTTGCCACGAGGGCGCCATCGGCCTTGTGGACGGGAAGGCCCGCCTGTTGCGCGACGATTACTGCGACGGTCTGGGCGACTGTCTGCCGGCGTGCCCTACGGGCGCCATCACGTTCGTCGAGCGCGAGGCGGCCCCGTACGATGAAGCGGCCGTCAAAGCGCGGATGGCCGCCGCACCCGCAGGCGGCCGGTCGGGCGGATGCCCGGGGTCGCTCTCTCGGTTCTTCGCAGCCGAGGAGCCTGCTCCGGTTCGGCCTGCGTTGCAGCAGCCCGACGTCGCGCTTGAGGCCGATGCGTCCTCGACGCCCCCTTCGCAGCTGGCTCAATGGCCGGTCGAGATCAAGCTCGTGCCGGTTCGCGCGCCCTATTTCGAGGGGGCTCACGTGCTGGTGGCAGCGGATTGCACGGCCTTTGCCTACGCTGATTTCCATCGAAGGTTCATGCGCGGCCGTACCACGGTTATCGGGTGTCCGAAGCTCGATGCCGTGGATTACACCGAGAAGCTGGCTGCCATATTCGCTGGCAACGACATCGCGTCGGTGACCGTCGCGCGCATGGAGGTGCCGTGCTGCGGCGGAATCGAGCATGCGGCGTGCGCGGCGCTGGAGCTCAGCGGCAAGGACGTGCCGTTCGAAGTCGTAACCGTGTCGGTGCGCGGAGAGCTGCTGTAGCGATCGACGTTCTTGCCGCGCGCGGCGCCGGTTCGTGCTATCGTTCGTCTGCGACGAAAGGTGAAGCATGAAGGCTGGCGCGCGCGGCGACGGGACGTCTAGAGGAAAACGGTTGGGAACTGCCGGCGGGTCGGGCGGTTCTCCCATTGCGCGCGGGCATGCGGTTGCGCTCGTCACGGTGCTTATATGGGCGGTCACCTTCGTTTCGACGAAGGTGCTGCTGGAGCATTTCGCGCCTGTGGAAATCCTTTTCTTCCGCTTCGTCATGGGCTTTTTAGCGCTTGTTGCCCTAAGGCCCCGACGGTTGTCGGTTCGCGGTTTCGCCGAGGAGCGCTGGTTTATCGCGGCCGGCGCTACGGGCGTCATGCTGTATTACCTGTTGGAGAATATTGCGCTCACATTTGTCACGGCATCGATCGTCGGCGTCGTGGTGGCGGCAGCGCCCCTGTTCACCGGTTTGCTTTCGGCGGCGGTTTTCAAGGAGCGGTTGCACGCGCCCTTCTTCTTCGGCTTCTTGGTGGCCATGGCGGGCGTGTGCTTGGTCAGTTTCGGCGGCGCGGAGGCGCTTCCGGCGGATGCCGGAGCGAGGGCAGGGCTAGGGGAGGTTGTCGTAGGGGTGGCGCTTGCCCTTGCGGCCGCCGCTACATGGGCGGTTTACTCCCTGGTGTCGAAGAAGATCTCGACGTTTGGATACGACAGCGTGCTGGCAACGCGCCGGACGTTCGCCTGGGGCTTGGCGCTTATGGTGCCGACGCTGCCCCTGCTGGGCTTTTCGCCCGACTGGCCTGCGCTCCTTTTGCCGCAATCCTGGGCGAACCTGGCGTTTCTGGGCTTAGGGGCGAGCGCTTTATGTTTCGTGACTTGGAACGTTGCGGTGCGCGAATTGGGGCCGGTGCGCACGAGCCTCTACATCTACCTGGTGCCGGCGTTGACCGTCATGGCGTCGGCGGTCGTACTGGGGGACTCGTTGACGCCGCCTGTTCTGGTGGGCGTCCTTCTTACGGTGGCGGGGCTTTTCCTGTCCGAGCGGGGAAAGTGAGCGCCGCTTGCGAGATCCTTGCGTCTGATCGGGAGGTTCGCCGGAGTTCTGAACTTCGTCTGCACGTTGGAGCGGCTCGAGCAAGCTCAGTCTTCGGGCTTTGCGCGCAGGGGCACCTGGCTTCGATCGGCCAGGTCGGCGTATCGTCCGTCCAGCCATCGAGCCGCTTCCTGCGTGTTCAGCACGAGCGGCATGCGGTTGTGCACGTCCGCCACGCATGCGCACGGCTTCGTGGTCACAAGGGCGAAGCGACCTTTTTCGTGAACTGCCGCAAGGAAAAGCGGCTCCCCGTCGGCGCGCTCGAACGCGTACTGGCGCTTCGCGCTTTTCCCCGTCGTCTTGTCGAGGGCGGTTTCGCTTCGGTGGGTTTCGAAGAACGCACGCACGGCGACGATGCACCTTCGTCGGGCAGCGGCGTCCGCCCACATGCCATCTTGGCTTTCGAGGATCGATTCGATGCGCGCGTTGTACACGGTGCCCGACGAGGCCCAAGGAACATCGAATCCCCATACCATATCGGCGACGGCAAGCTGCGAGCCCCGACCTGTTGCCGCAATCACCGCAACGGTGGACGAGGGGTACGCTTCCGCTGCATCGACCGGGCGGGAGAGGTGCTGGCGATACGTTTCGAGCGCATCGAGCATGCTGAGGTCGATGCGCTCCCGCGCAAGCTCCGCCGCGATGGACTCGGCGGCTTTCATGATGTCTGCGCGCTTGAGCGTGGCGAATCGGTGGCACATGGCTGCTCCTTGGCGGGTCGAGCTTTCCGGGCGATGGCTGGCTTTACGCCTCGGCTTCCAGCTTGAACTTGCCGTGCTCGCGGTGGACCTTGAAGGGGTAGACGATGAGCTCGAGTCCCAGCAACAGCAGATGATGCTCGATATTGGCGAAGGGGTTGAGGATCAAAAGCACCGCCAGCACCAGCTGGAACACGCACAGGCCGAGCGGCAGAAGGTAGGGTTCTTTCGCTTTGATGGACGCTATGATCTGGTCGAACTCGCCGCCTGCTTTGTACAGGCCCAGCAAACCCCAGATGATTCCGATGAACATGGTGGACTTCGAGCCATGGACGATGGTCGTCATTCCCAGAATGCACAGCACGATGGCGGTCCCCACGCTGCTCTGCGCGGCATCGACGTTTCGCTCGCGCGCCACCGTGACGATGCTGCCCGCGCCCGAAAGGACCATGGGCACGCCGAGAAAATAGGGCAGCACCTCTTCGGCGATATCGGGAAACAGCAGGCATCCGACGCCCACCAAGGGAATGAGCAGCATGGAGACGATGGCCACGCGCGCGCTCGGGCGGCTTTTCTTGATGTCTTGCACGGACTGCACGGTCGACATGGGTCCAGCTCCTTTCGAAGGTGGTCGAGCATTGTATCACGAGCCTTCCGACGGTGGCGCGCATCGTTGAGGATTCGAGAAGTTCATCGTAAGCGCCGGTCTCCGGCATCTTGGCGGATGGGGAGCCCGGGGCGCTTGCGTACGATCCGGCACTGCCGTGCGACGTATTCCGAAATTTCCCATAAGAGTGCTTGACAATACCCCGTGCGGGTATATACTTCGCGTAATCGCATGCCCCCTGGGGGTATGTGCAGAATGGATGCGCCTTCGAGAAAGGACCGTCATGGCAACCGATAAGCGCAACGGCGAAACAAGCGCGCCCGCCGCCGGTTCGTGCTGCTGCCGTCATAAGGACACGCCGCGCTCGGCTGAATTACAGGATGACTTGCAAAAGCGGCTCAATCGCGTGATAGGCCAGCTCAACGGCGTGAAATCAATGATCGACGACAACCGTTACTGCGGTGACGTGCTCACGCAGCTTGCGGCGGCGGAAAGCGCCGTGCACAGCGTTTCGGCCATTATGCTGCGCAATCACCTGGAAACATGCGTGGTCGAGCAAATCGAGCGCGGCAACACGGAAGTTATCGACGAGGTCATGCAGCTGCTGAAGAAGTTCTCGCGTTAGCGCGCAGGGCCGACGCGCAGGCCCGCTGCGAACGCCTGACGCGAACGGCTGTCGTGAACATCCGCTGCGAAAGGCCGGCGCGCAGGGTCATTGTCGCCCGAAACGTACGGAAAATAGCTCGAAAGCGTACGTTTCGGGCGACAATAGGTTCTGCCTCCGCTTCCGCCGAGTCTCTCACGCGGCGCTTCGGCGCCCTGTGTTCACGGAGCGTCGGGTTGCAAGGCGGGCGTTTCGGCATGTGCCGGAAAGGAATGCAAGATGAAGCAAACATTTGACGTGACGGGCATGACCTGTGCGGCATGCTCGGCGCGGGTGGAGAAAGCCGCTCGGTCGGTGGACGGCGTGCAGGGCGTGTCGGTCAACCTGCTTAAAAACAGCATGGACGTGACCTACGCCGACGGTTCATCGGCTTCGGACGCTGCCGCCGAAGTGAGCGCCGCCGTGGAAAAGGCCGGATACGGGGCTTTTCCACGCGTCGAGCAAGGCGGAGCTTCGGGCGGTAGTCGGGCTCGCGCCGCCCAGGCGAGCCCCGTTGTCGACGCAGCCGCCGAAGCTGCGCACGTGAGGATGCGCCTGGCCGTGTCGACGGCATTCACGGTTCCGCTGTTCTACCTGAGCATGGGGCACATGTTCGGTTGGCCGTTGCCGGCGTTTCTGCTCGGCGAGGCGAACGTCATCCCGTTCGCGCTCACGCAGTTCCTCTTGCTGCTCCCCGTGGCGTTCGTGAACTTCAAGTTCTTCCGCGTGGGGTTCAAGGCGCTTTTCCACGGTGCTCCGAACATGGACTCGCTCATAGCGCTGGGCTCGACCGCCTCGGCGGGGTACGGCGTGTACGCTCTGTATAAAATGGGGTACGCGCTGGGCGCAGGGGACCTGCACGCGGCGCATGCGGCGTCCATGGACCTGTACTTCGAGTCTGCGGCCATGATCCTGACCCTCATCACGCTGGGCAAGTACTTCGAGGCGCGCGCGAAAGGCAGGGCCACCGATGCCATCGCGAAGCTCATGGATCTGGCTCCCAAGGAGGCCGTGCGCCTGACGGACGGGTGCGAGGAGCGCGTGCCGGTGGAAGAGCTGCGCGTGGGCGACGTGCTGGCGGTCAAAGCGGGCGAAGGCGTGCCTGTGGACGGCGTTGTGCTCGAGGGCGCGGGAACGGTGGACGAGTCCGTCATCACGGGGGAGAGCGTTCCGGTTGAGAAGCGGCCGGGAGACGCCGTGACCGGCGGCGCCATGAACCGAACGGGCTGGTTTTCCATGCGCGCGGACCGCGTGGGCGACGACACCGTGCTTTCCGGCATCATTCGCCTGGTGGACGAGGCCACGTCCACGAAAGCCCCTATCGAGAAGATCGCCGACCGAATATCGGGCGTGTTCGTTCCCGTGGTCATCGTAATCGCCGTGGCGACGTTCGCTGCGTGGACGGCGTTGGGATCTCCGCTCGAAACCGCGCTCTCGCATGCCGTTACGGTGCTGGTGATCTCGTGCCCGTGTGCGCTGGGCTTGGCAACTCCCACGGCAATCATGGTGGGCACGGGCCGTGGCGCGCAGCGCGGCATCCTGGTTAAATCGGCGGAGGCTCTTGAGACCGCCCATGACGTGAAAACCGTCGTGTTGGACAAGACGGGCACCGTCACGCGCGGCGAACCGAGCGTGACCGACGCGCTGTGCGCGCCGGATTCCGGCCTTGACGATCTGGCTCGGCTTGCGCTGTCCATCGAGGGTCGCTCGGAGCATCCGCTGGCTTTGGCCGTCGTCGCGTGGGCCGAGCGACGCGGCGTCCAACGTCTTGCCGTGGAAGAGTTCGCGCAGGTGCCGGGCGGGGGCCTGACGGCCGTCGTGGACGGCAAACCTGCGTCGGCCGGCAACGATCGGCTCATGCGCGAGCAGGGCGTGGACGCTTCCTCTTTGGAGGCTGACGCGCAGCGTTTCGCCGGAGCGGGCAAGACGCCGCTCTTCTTCGCATGGGGCGGTCGGCTTGCGGGGGTTTTGGCGGTTGCCGATACCGTGAAGCCTACGAGCGCGGCGGCGCTGGCCGAGTTGCGGGCCATGGGCATTCGCACGGTCATGTTGACCGGCGACAACGAGCGCACCGCTGAGGCCATTCAGCGCGAAGTGGGAGCCGACCAGGTCATTGCCGGGGTGCTTCCGGATGGGAAAGAGTGCGAGATCCGGCGCTTGGCCCGCCAGGGAAAGGTTGCCATGGTGGGCGACGGCATCAACGACGCGCCCGCGCTTGCGCGCGCCGATGTCGGGATAGCTATCGGAGCTGGTACGGACATCGCTATCGAGAGCGCTGACGTGGTGCTCATGAAAAGCGACGTGCTCGACGTGCCCGCAACCATTCAGCTTTCGCGTGCCACGCTGCGCAACATCAAGCAGAACCTGTTCTGGGCGCTTGTCTACAACACGGTCTGCATTCCCGTGGCGGCCGGTGCGTTCGCGTTCGCCGGGATCAACCTCAATCCCATGATCGCGGCGGCGGCTATGAGCATGAGCTCGGTGTGCGTGGTGGCGAACGCCCTTCGGCTGCGCAGGTGGGAGCCGCGCTTTAGCCGGACGGCAACGGCGGCGGCCCGGCAGGCTGCCGATCAGCAAAGCGAATCGGGCGGCGTCGAGGCGCCCGAAAGAAAGGAGACAGCCATGGAAAGAACCTTGCATGTGGAGGGCATGATGTGCCCGCATTGCGTCGCGCACGTGAAGAAGGCCCTCGAAGGGGTGGACGGCGTTGAAGAGGCGATCGTGGATCTGGAGGCAAAGACCGCTGTGGCGAAACTCGGGAAGGACGTGCCCGTCGAGGATCTTGCCGCCGCTGTGACAGATGCCGGATACGAGGTGACGAAGGTCGATTAGCATTGCGGGAAGGGAGCCGCCGTTCGCAAGGCTCCCTTCCCGCGTTAGCAGCCTACGATGATCTCGCGCAGTGCGCTGATCAATTTCTCGTTGTCTTCGCGCGTGCGCACGGCCACGCAGAAGTAGCGGCCGTCTTCAAGGCCCGGCGTGCTTTCCAGCTTGCGAATCAGGAAGCCGGCAAGCTGCAGTCTGCTGGCAAGCTCTTCGGCGCTTGCGACGCCTAAAGTCATGTCCGCTCCTGCATCGAAGGTGCACATGACGTAGTTCGCTTCCGCCGGGAAAATGTCGATACCGGGAATCAGGTTGAGCATGCACTGAAGCCAGGGAATCTCGGAATCCAGGAACTCGCGGGTGCGCTCCAGGTGCCCTACTTCGGTCAGGGTCAGCTCGCCGAGCACTTCGGCGAACATCGGAACTGCGGAGCTGTCGTAGAAGCGCGCGATCTGCGCGATGGTGTCGGGGTGCGCTATGCAGTAGCTGATGGGCACGCCCGGCATGGCGAAGGGCTCGCAGAAGGAGCGAACCACCACCAGGTTGCGATGTTCGGACGTGAGCTCGACCATGCTCTCGCCGCCGAGCGTAAGCTCGATGGATCGTTCGTCCACCACCACCCACGTGCATGCCTCCAGGTACGACAGCAATGTCGGCTGCGGCAAGAGGCGGCTGGTGGGGTAACCCGGGTTGGCCAGCACGACGGCGTCGAAGTAGATGCCGTGCCGTTCGGCTGCGGCGGGATCGGGAATGACGAATCCTGCCGGGCTGGTTATCTCGACCACGCGATGCCCGGCGTTTCCCGCCGCCAGCGCATACTCGGCCGGTCCCGGCACGGTGACGCCGACTGTGCACGGCTGGTAGGTTTGGGCAACCGCCCGAACCATGTCGCCGACGGTCGATCCCACGAGAAACGATGCCACGGGCAGCCCGAACCTGCGCGCGAGCACGCTGCGCAGCGTATGAGCCTCGCGGTCGGGCGGATAGTTCAGCTGTCCGGCGGCAAGCGCCGCTTCCATAGCTCGTATGAACGTAGGGGGAGTGCCCAAGGGGTTCGCCGTGCCCGAAAAGTCTATCCAGTTCATTTCGGTGCGCAACTCGTAGGGCGGAGAGAGCAGCTGCTCGGGAAGCGCGGTCACGCAGTCGCGTACGCACCCGCGCGCGACGGTTTCATGCAGCGCCATCGTCCCTCCTTTCCGACTGTCGTCAACGAACCGCAAATGGACTCGACGTCGAAATCCAGGTGAGCGTTTGAAGCGGGCGTTCGAATGCGGTCGCATCCATGCCTTCCTTAAGAGGCAGGGAATGAACATCCTAGCACAAGTTCCATACGCGCGCAGCGGACATGGTAGACTAATTGCGATCATGAATCTCTCGGGCGAACATACCGATTCGGCTTGCAGCGGCGACCAGGGCGCCTCGATGCTGCTGGCCCCCTGGGAAGGCTCTGCCATCCTTCTGGTCGATCTGGACGCGTTCTTCGCTTCGGTCGAGCAGCTGGACCATCCCGCCTGGCGCGGCAAGCCCGTTATCGTGGGCGGCGACCCCGACAAGCACGGCGTGGTGTCCACCGCATCCTACGAGGCCCGGCCGTTCGGCGTGCGCAGCGCCATGCCCTCGTCAACGGCGAAGCGCCTGTGCCCGCACGCTATCTGGACGCGCGGGCATTTCGATCGCTATCGGACGGTCTCCAATCAGATCATGGACATCCTGAAGGCCGAAACCCCTCGCGTGCAGCAGGTGAGCATCGACGAGGCGTTCATGGACGTGACGCCGACCGCCGTCAACTGCGAGCACCCGGTGCTCGTGGCGCAGCGCATCCAGACGCGCGTGGAAAAGCTCGGCGTGACCTGCTCGATTGGCGTTGGAACCTCCAAGACGGTGGCGAAGATCGCTTCCGACATGGACAAGCCGCGCGGCTTGACCGTGGTGTATCCGGGAAGCGAGCGGGACTTCCTGGCGCCGTTGCCCGTTCGGGTCATGAGCGGCATCGGGGCCGCGGCCGAGGAGAAGCTGCGCTCGCGCGGCATCGTCACGCTCGGGCAGCTGGCCGCAGCCGACGAGGCCATGCTGGTAAGGATGCTGGGCAAAAACGGTCGCGTCATGCACATCCGCTCGCTCGGCGGCGATGATGCGCCGGTCGAGCAGGACGATGCGGTGAAGTCGGTGTCCAACGAAATGATGTTCGCGCACGATCTGGTCGATCGGCAGGACGTGGAAGCGGCCATCGCCACCATGGCTGCCAAAGTGGGTCGTCGCTTACGTCGCAAAGGGCTTGTCGGACGCACGGTTGGCCTACGGGTCAAATTCGACGATCGGAGCGTGCGCTCGGTTCAGCGGCAGCTGCCGAACCCCTCCGACGACGAGCTGGCCTACACGCCGATCCTGTACCGCATGGTGGACGAAGTGTGGCGTCCGGGCATGCCGGTTCGCTTGATCGGCGTTGCGATGACCGGGTTCGACGCCGATGCCGCCGTGCAGGAGAGCTTGTTCGACCTGTCCGAGGCCGCGCCGTCGGACGACGATGCCGCGCCCGTCATCAAAGACGAGGGCAAGCGCCGGGGCCTTCTTGACGCCACCGATCTTGTGCGCAACCGGTTCGGCGAATCGGCCGTGCGGTTCGGGCATGAGCTGCGCAACGAGAAGAACACCACCGGCTCGTCAAGCAAGAACATCGCGGACTACAAGTAGAAGCGCATCCGAAGCGCTGCGTCGAGGAAGGGCGGACGTAGCGGGCGGGTTCTCGTTGAAAAGCGGGCGAACGAAAAAGGCCGGCGGGGCGTCCCGTCGGCCTTTTGGCAGGTTGCGTTTCGCGAGGGGCTAGCGCGTGTCAGCCAAGAAGAACAGCGCCATCGTGCCCGGCCCGGAGTGCGCGCCGATCACCGGATCGACGTAGTTGATGACCACGTCGCGCACGCCGAAGCGCTCTTTGACCTGCGCGGCGACGTACTCCGCATCCTCCAGGCAGTCGCCGTGCGTGATGAACACCATCTGGTCCTCGATGGGCTTGATGGCCGTTTTCTCCATGTGGTCGACCAGGGCGTTGAGCGATTTCTTGCGCCCGCGCACCTTCTCCATAGGCACCAGATGCCCGTCGTCGTCCACGTGCATGACCGGCTTGATGTTGAGCATCGTGCCCGCCCAGGCGCTCGTTTTCGACACGCGTCCGCCGCGGAACAAGAACATGAGGTCGTCCACCGTGAACCAGTGGGCAAGCTTCAGCTTGTTGGCTTCGACCCAATCCCTGACTTCTTCGATGGCGGCGCCTGTGCGAGCGCGCTGCACCGCGTGCCACACCAGCAGGCCTTCGCCGCCGGAGGCCGCCAGCGTGTCCACGGAGAGCACCGTGCGGTCGGGGAACTCGCCGGCAAGCTGGCCCACCAGAAGCTCCACGGCTTCGTACGTGCCGGACAGGCCGCTCGAGAATCCCAGGTACAGGACGTCGCGACCCTGCTCCAGCAGGCCGCGCATCAGCTGCTCGGTATCGGCCAGGTTCGGCAGGGAGGTTTTGAACACCTTCCCCTCGCGCATCATGGTGTAGAACTGCGATAGGTCGGTGTGCTCGCCCTTGAGGTAGCTTTGGTACACTTCGTCCTCGCCGTCGACCATGAAGGTGAGGGGCAGGACGTGCAAGCCGAAATCGTCGATCATCTCTTCGACGAGGTTGCTGCTTGAATCGGTGACGATTTCGAAGTTCATCGACATAGTCGCTTCCTTCCTGAAAAGCCAAGCGAACGGCATGTTCGGAAACAAAAGCCGCTCGCTTTGAATTGCAAACACAAGAAGTATACCGGTTCGCGCGCTTTCCTATGTCGCAATTTTGAAAAGTGCGATCGAACTCGCCGTATCCTGCCTTGCTTCCACTATACTATAGCGGTTTGCAACGATTGAAACGCGCGGCGGGCCGCAGGGGATTCTTTGGGTCCGCGCGCCGCATGCATCTTGGACTCTTGAGGAAAGGTACGGCATCCCGTGGCCAATACGTACAAGGAAACGATGAACCTGCCCAAGACCGACTTCGCAATGCGGGCGAACTTGCCCGAAAGCGAGCCGAAGCGTCTTGCGAAGTGGGAAGAGGAGCGCATCTACGAGCGCGTGCTGGAAAAGAACAAGGACGGCAAGCCCTTCATTCTGCACGACGGCCCCCCGTACGCCAACGGCCCCATTCACATCGGTCATGCCTTCAACAAGATCCTCAAGGACTTCGTGAACAAGTCCCACGCGCAGCGCGGCTTCTTCACGCCGTACGTGCCCGGTTGGGACTGCCACGGCCAGCCGATCGAGCACATGGTGGAAAAGACCCTCGGGCCTGAGAAGATGGCCAAGATCGACCAGCCCACGCTGCGTCGCCTGTGCCGCGAATGGGCCGAGAAGTACGTCGACATCCAGCGCGACGGGTTCAAGCGCCTGGGCGTCAACGCCGACTGGGATCACCCCTACCTCACGTTCACGCCGAACTACGAGTCCGGCAACGTGGAAGTGTTCAAGCAGATGTACCTGGACGGCTCGGTCTACCGCGGCCGCAAGCCCATTCACTGGTGCAAGCGCTGCCATACCGCGCTGGCCGAGGCTGAGATCGAGTACTCCGACGAAACGTCGCCGTCCATCTTCGTGAAGTTCAAGCTCGACGTGATGCCGGGCGTGTTCGAGGCCGCCGGAGCCGAGGGCGACGCCTACGTGCTCATCTGGACCACCACGCCCTGGACGCTGCCGGCCAACACGGCCGTGTCGCTTGCCCCCGACGCCGACTACGTCATGGTACGCGCCGACGGGTCCAACGTGATTTTCGCGCGCGAGCTGGTGGAGCAGGTGGCCGAGATCGCGGGTTGGGAAAGCTATGACCTGGTGCTCGGCGAAGACGGCGAGCCCGTTGCGCTCAAGGGCCGTCAGCTGACCGGCCTGACTTACACGTGCCCCATCCGCCAGGATCTCAAGGGCACCATCATCTACGGCGATCACGTCACGCTCGATTCGGGCACCGGCGCCGTGCATACGGCTCCCGGACACGGCCAGGACGACTACCTGGTGGCGCTCGAATTCGACGTGCCGCTGCTCATGCCGGTGGACGACAACGGCGTGCTGACCGACGAGGCGGGCCCCTTCGCTGGCCTTGACGTCGAGGCGGCCAACCCGGTGATCATCGAGTGGCTGCGCGAGCGCGGCACGCTCGTGGCCCAGAAGACCATCTTGCACAGCTACCCGCATTGCTGGCGCTGCCACGAGCCGGTCATCTTCCGCGCCACCGACCAGTGGTTCGTGTCCATGGACAAGAACGCGCTGCGCGAGAACGCCCTGAACGCCATCGAAAACACGGTGGAGTGGATCCCCGCGTGGGCGAAGAACCGTATCGGCAGCATGGTGGCCGACCGTCCCGACTGGTGCATTTCGCGCCAGCGCTCGTGGGGCGTGCCCATTCCCGTGTTCAAGTGCGCGAAGTGCGGCAGCACGGTTGCTACCGAGGAGACGTTTGACGCGGTCATCGACCTGTTCAACCGCGAAGGGGCCGACGCGTGGTTCACGCGCAAGCCCTCCGAGTACTTGCCCCGCCACGTGAAGTGCGAAACGTGCGGATGCAGCGAGCTCGTGCCTGAAAAGGACATCCTGGACGTGTGGTGGGAAAGCGGCGTGTCCCATACCTCCGTGCTCAAGCATCGCGAGGCCGAGGGCCTGCGCTTCCCGGCGGATATGTACCTGGAAGGCTCCGACCAGCATCGCGGTTGGTTCCAGTCGTCGCTTCTGACCAGCGTGGGCGCTTACGGCGTGCCGCCGTACAAGTCCGTCATGCACTGCGGCTTCACGGTGGACGGCGAAGGCCGCAAGATGTCGAAGTCGCTGGGCAACGGCGTGGATCCGGCCGACGTGATGGCGAAGGCGGGCGCCGACGTGCTGCGCCTGTGGGTGGCCAGCGTCGACTACTCGCAGGACGTGAGCATTTCCGACGAGATCCTGCAGCGCACGAGCGAAGCGTACCGCCGCATTCGCAACACGTTCCGCTTCCTGCTGGGCAGCTTGGACGATTTCTGCTTCGAGCGCGACGCCGTTTCCGACTGGGAGGGGCTCGAGCCGATCGACCAGTGGGCGATGGTGCGCACGCGGCATCTGCTTGCCGACGTCGAGGCGGCCTACGACAGCTACCGCTTCCATTACGTGTACCGCAGCGTGTACGACTACATCGTGAACGATCTGTCGGCCGTCTACATGGACGCGACGAAGGACCGCCTGTACTCCGAGGCGCCGAACTCGTCGCGCCGCCGCGCCGTGCAGACCGTGCTCGCGAACATCCTCGAAGTGCTCGTGCGCGTGCTGGCGCCCGTCCTGGCGTTCACGACCGACGAGGTGTGGGAGCACTACCCGCAGGCCGAGCGCATGAGCGAAGGCCGTCCCTCCAACGTGCAGCTGGCCGGTTGGCCTGAAGTCTCGGACTTCGTGCCCGCCATTCCCGCGGAAGGCGGCGAGCGCATGGCCGAGGACTTCGGCGTGGTGCTGGGCGTGCGCGAAGCGGTGACGAAGGCGCTTGAGGACGCCCGTGGCCAGAAGGTTGTGAACAAGAGCCAGGAAGCCGCCGTGACGGTGACAGCTCCGCGCAGCGTGCTCGACGTGCTGGAGCGCTACGACGCCGCCGTGTACGAAGAACTGTTCATCGTGGCATCCGTGGCGTTCGTCGAAGGCGACGAGCTTGCAGCCGCGGTTGCTCGCACGGATGCGGAGAAGTGCCCGCGTTGCTGGAACTATCGCGTGCTCGGCGGCAACGCGAGCCATCCTGACGTGTGCGATCGTTGCGGCGACGCGCTCGACGCCATCGGCTTCACGGAAAGCGAGTAGGTTTTTGATCGACGACAACAAAGCCCAAACCGACCGTCTCGAGGCGCAGGGGGCTGTTGCAGGCGCTGCTCCCTCGCATCGCCTGCGCAGCGCCCTGATTCTCGGGGCGGCCGGCTTGGCCTGGCTTGCGCTGGACGTGCTCACCAAAAGCTGGTTCACTGCGAACTACGCGGTGGGGGAGGCTTCGGCGAACTCGCTTTGGGGGATCGTGCGCTTTCATCTGGTTCATAACACCGGGGCGGCGTGGGGCATGTTCGGCGACTCCACGTTCGCTTTGGGGATTATGTCGCTGGTCGTGTGCGCGGTTCTCGTCGTGTATTTGATCGGGTTCTCGCCGACCGCCTCGACGCTTGAGGCTTTGGGCCTTGCGCTGGTGGTTGCCGGAGGACTGGGCAACGCCATCGATCGGTTCGCGTTGGGCTACGTAGTGGATTTCATCGAACCGGTTTTCATCGACTTTCCGGTGTTTAACGTTGCCGACATCGGCGTGACCTGCGGGTTCGTTCTGTTTATTGTGGGCTTGCTGATACGCGAGCGGCGCATGGGCGCTTTGGCGGCCGCGCATGTCGATCGGGTGCAGGAGGGTGGCGATCGATGACGCGCCTGCTGTCCCATATCGTCGCCCCCGAAGATGCTGGCCAGCGCTTGGATGCTCTGCTGGCCGCTCGCGGGCTGTACCCGAGCCGCAGCGCTGCTGCGCGCGCGGTGGATGACGGCGCCGTGTACGTGAACGGCGCGTCCGTTGCGAAGAAGCACGCCGTGGCCGCTGGAGACACCATTGTCTACCAGGTAGAAGACGCAATCGAGGCGGGTCCGTTGGCGGGCCAGCCCATCGATTTGGACATTCGCTTCGAGGACGAGCACCTTATCGTGCTTTCGAAGCAGGCGGGGCTCGTGTGCCACCCTTCCGTCGATCACGATGACGGCACGTTGGTGAACGCGCTCGTGTTTCATTGCGGGGCTGAGAACCTGTGCAACGTGCAGGGCGAGGACGATCGGCTGGGCATCGTGCATCGCCTCGACCGCGATACGACCGGGCTCATGCTGGCCGCGAAAACCGACGAGGCGGGGTACGCCCTCATGGCCGACATCCGCGATCGCGCCGTCGATCGTCGGTACCTGGCGCTCGTGCATGGCATTGTCGCGCACGACACGGGCATGGTGGACGCGCCCATCGCCCGCTCTGCGAACGAGCGCACGCGCATGGCCGTGCGCGTCGCGCCTTCTGCGCGTGAGGCCATTACCACGTTTCGCGTGCTCGAGCGGTTCGAGCCTCGCGCGAAAGACGACGGCTACACGCTTATCGACTGCAAGCTGTTCACGGGGCGAACGCACCAGATTCGCGTGCACATGGAGTACGCGAAGCATCCTTTGGTGGGAGATCCCGTGTACTCGTCCAGATCTCCGAAGGACGTTTCCGCCGATCTGGGGCTTGACCGGCAGTTCCTGCATTCGTTCCAGCTTGGCTTCGCGCATCCGGAAACCGGCGAGGAGCTGCGCTTCTTCGATGCGTTGCCCGAGGATCTCCAGGCGGCTCTTGACGCGCTGTCCGACCGAAGCGAGGGCCGTACGGCGGCCGGCGAAGAGGTTTTCGAGCTGCTTTCGCACTAGAGCCGGGCGCACGATCCGGGCGCGGGGTCGGCTCTAGCGTCCGTTCGCTTCGCATCACTTCCCGTAGACGCTCATGTTATGGAAGTGCTCCTGCATGTAGGGTTGCGGGAACCACTCGTCTAAAGCGCGCTGCTCCCAGGTGACGGCGGGCACGCCTTGCGCCCGCTGGCTTTCGCGATCGAGGGCGAGCACGGTGACGGCAATGTTCAGCGCCATAAGCACGCTTGCTGTGGCGGTCAGCGCTTTTGCCGTCGTGGTTCGCGCGTTCACGTGGGAGAACGCGCGCTTGACGAGCGGCATTGCGCTGCGAACCCATAGAAGCCCCAGAAGGCCCCACATGACGCCGAACGCGAAGTTCGTGCGTCCTCCGATGCTCCCGAACGTGCCGGCGTAATCCCAGGCTATGGCTCCCCAAAGCACTTCCATGAGCCAGCTTGCCGTGTATTCGATCGCGGATCCTAGTACCATCGACACGATGAAGATGATCAAGTTGTGGGAATGGTGGAAGCGATTCAGGCTCACCGTGAGCAGCACGGCCCCCATGCCGTAAATGGGGGAAAACGGACCCCAGACCAGACCGGCGCGGCTTTCGTAGCCTCCGTACACGATTGCATGGAAGATGGTTTCCACGGCAAGTCCAAACATGCTGCCGGCCACGAACAGCCAGAACAATGTGAAGTAGTCGATCTTCAAATAGCCGAAATTCGGCTTGACCTGTTCGCGGACTTCCTGACCTATCTCCTTGAAGACGCTTGAATTTTGAGGTTCTTTCTCCATTCACCTGCCCTCCGATAAGTCAATGGGCTAAACTATATCAGATTTAGGGGGCTTGAAATTAAACCGTTACACCCCATGTCAATTGCAGGAAGGTGATGAGCATCGTGTCAGCCGGTAGTCGCTGCGGGGTTCTCCTCGTGAATACCGGGACGCCGGCTGAGCCGCGTCCTCGTGCTGTTCGTGCGTATTTGGCCAGGTTTCTCATGGACAAGCGCATAGCTCCGATGAATCGCGTGGCTTGGTGGTTCATTCTGCATCTGTTCATTCTGCCCAAGCGCGGGCGCGCGTCAGGCGAAAAGTACGCGAAGATCTGGACTGACGAAGGGTCGCCGTTCACCGTGGCGCATGAGAAGCTGGAATCGGGGCTGAACGCATCGCTTCAGCAAGAGGGCTTCGACGTGATGGTTCGCTGCGCCATGAGTTACAGCGATCCTACGGTTCGGCACTGCGTGAAGCAGATGAAGGCGGCCGGATGCACGCGTTTGGTGGTTCTGCCCCTGTACCCGCAGAGCGCTTACTCCACCACCGGGTCGGTCTCCGACAGCGTTGAGCGCGCGCTCAAGAAAACGCGCTGGAAGGTCCCGTGCGATTTCATCGACAACTACCACGATCACGTCACGTATATCCGCGCGATAGCGGCTTCCATCGAACATGCGGGCTTTCAGATCGAATCAGACGATCGCCTGCTGTTCTCGTATCATTCGATCCCCCTTGTCGACATCGAGGCGGGGGACACCTACGAGCTGCAAACGGGCGCCTCGAGCCTGCAGATAGCCAGCGAGCTGGGCCTTGATCGCAACCGTTGGACTATCGGCTATCAGTGCCAGTTCGATAAGGGCAGGGAATGGCTCAAGCCGTTTTCGCGCGACACGCTGGCTCGATGGGCGGAAGCCGATGTGGGGCGCGTTTTCTACGTTTGCCCGAACTTCGCCGTCGATTGCCTGGAGACGCTTTACGATATCGAATACGAGTTGAAACCTTTTTATTTTGATCATATTCGCCAGGCGGGGAGGACGCCTGGCTCCGATAGTTTCGTATACGTGCCTTGCCTCGACCGCAGCCGAGCGCATTTGCGCGTTTTATCCGACGTGCTGCGGCCGCATATCGAGGAGGCTAACCATGGGTAAAGACGAGGGCCGCTCTGCGGTCGAGCCCGCGCAAAAAACGGTGTTGTTGGGGGTTACGGGGTGCATCGCCGTCTACAAGTCCTGCGAGATCGTTCGCGCATTGCAGAAAGCCGGCGTACGCGTGAAGGTCGTCATGACCGAGCACGCAACCGAGTTCGTGGGCCCTACGACGTTTCGCGCGCTTACGCATGAGCCGGTGGCTGTTGGGCTGTTCGACGATCCGTCGGATCCCATCCATCATATCTCGCTTGCTCAAGAGGCGGACGTGTTCTTGATCGCTCCGTGCACGGCCAACGTCATTGCGAAAATCGCGAACGGGATTGCCGACGACCTGCTGACCACGACCGCGCTCGCCACCACGGCGCCGTTGGTCATAGCGCCTGCCATGAACGTGAACATGTACGAGAACGGCGCCACGCGTTACAACATCGGCAAGCTTCACATCCGCGGGACGCGCATCATCGAAGCCGGAGACGGCTACCTTGCTTGCGGCGACGTGGGCCGCGGTCGTTTGGCGGAAATCGACGACATTGTGACGGCGGTGCTCGAGGAACTGGGCATGAGCCGTGATCTGTCGGGCAGGCACGTCATGGTGACGGCCGGCCCCACGGTGGAGCCCATCGATCCGGTGCGCTACATTTCCAACCATTCTTCCGGCAAGACCGGATACGCCGTTGCACGTGCTGCTGCCTTGCGCGGCGCGGACGTGACGCTGATTTCCGGCCCGGTGTCCATTCCGGTTCCCGAGGGCGTGCGCGTCGTTCATGTGAAGACGGCGCGCGACATGTTCGCAGCAGCTGAGGAGGCGTTCGAAAGCGCCGACATCGCCGTGTTCGCGGCTGCGGTGGCCGATATGCGCCCGAAGCTGGCGGCCGACCGAAAGCTGAAGAAGGGCCAGTCGGACGCGGAGCTGGGCGTGCTGGAGCTGATCGAGAACCCGGATATCCTGGCGACCCTCGGTGCGCGGAAAACGCACCAGGTGGTCGTAGGGTTTGCGGCTGAAACGAACGACGTGGTGGCGAACGCCGAGAAGAAGTTGGTGTCGAAGCACGCCGATCTCGTGGTGGCGAACCAGGTGGGCGAGGGCAAGGCCTTCGGCACCGACGACAACGAGGTGTGGTTCGTTGACGACGAGGATATCGAGGAGCTTCCGCGCATGTCGAAAGCCCGCTTGGCCGACGCGATCCTGAACAAGGCGGTCGAGTTCCTGCGGTAAAGCGTCGGGAGTTCGAGCTTCCCTGGCCTGCGGGCAAGGGAAGCTCGAACTTTTTAGTGCAAGCGCCAGAAATTTTCAAAAGATGGAAATTCGGGCTTGCAAAGCCTGGGCGATACGGTTAATATAATCTGCGCTGCTTCGGAAGAGCGCGAGTTCGAAGAAGCGAGCATGAACGGGTTGTGGCGCAGTTTGGTAGCGCACTTGACTGGGGGTCAAGGGGTCGCAGGTTCAAATCCTGTCAACCCGACCAGCTATTACAGCAGGTCAGAAGCTTAAGAGCTTCTGACCTGTTTCTTTTTTGCCAGTGGTACATCGAATGGCACATTCTGGGTTATAGGCAGAAACGTGTACCCTATGCAATAGCCCATAAATTGCTTGAGTGATTTCACTGAACTGTCTTTGCCTATACTCCGCGCAAGACGCTTCCTGCTGTCTGATGTTCACCGCATATTGACTATTGACTAATGTCATAAATAGATAAACTGCTACAATTTGTATTGCAGTTTTAATGCGAACAGCGGGGGCGCTATGGATAAGCAATCATTTGCGGATATGCTCGTTGACGGGGCAACTGAAACGGATCAGATGCGATTCTTGGCAGACGGTGGTCAGATTGCGATCACACTGCGAATCCCTAAGAACCTGAAAGATGCTGCGCAGGAACAAGCGTCATTGAAAGGTATGAGCTTTAGCGCCTATGTTCGAACTTGTCTGATAAATGACCTTACGGCTGGTGATTAGTGTGGGACAGCTCAACTATGCTGTAACTAGCATTCATATGAACGAAGATTTCTATGAGCAGACCATTATCGAGTACTTCACATCCTTTTTGGGCTATGAGTATCTTCCCGGGCCCGATATTGTGCGTACCTCCAAAAAATATGACGATGTCTTTATTCCTGAAGTATTGCCCACTGCCTTGCGCAAAATAAACCCAGGCCTTTCTGCGCAAGCTATCCAAGAAGCAATCATCAAACTCAACAACATAGAAACCGGTAAGCTGGAAATTCGCAATGAGCGATTCAGCGACTATCTGCAATCCGGTGTCGAGGTTCGTTATTTTGACGGCAAACAGGACCGAGATGATATCGTCTATCTGCTTGATTACAAGGACCCTGAAAACAACGTCTTCCATGTTGTGAATCAATGGACCTTTATTGAATACTCTGAAAAACGTCCCGATATCATCATCTTTGTTAATGGCATGCCGTTAGCGATATTTGAGCTTAAATCACCATCGCGCGAAGAAACCGACGCGTCAGACGCCTATCTGCAGCTACGCAATTACATGCAGCATATCCCCAGCCTGTTTGTCCCTAACGTTTTCTGCGTAATGAGCGATATGGCCGACACTCGTGTCGGTACTATCACTGCAACCGAAGATAGATTCGTTGAATGGAAAAGCGTCGATGGCGATTACGCCAACACGCAGCATGCAAATTACGAAACCATGCTAGAAGGCATGTTTCGCAAAGATCGCCTTCTGGATATCATCCGCAACTTTGTTTGCTTCAACAACACCAACGAGAAGACCATCAAGATTCTTGCGGCATATCACCAGTATTTTGCTGTACATAAAGCCGCCAAACGCGCCGTCGAAGCCGTTGCGGGAGATGGAAAAATTGGCGTGTTCTGGCACACCCAAGGCAGTGGCAAATCTTTGTCCATGGTGTTTCTGGCCCATATGCTGCAGAATGTGCTTAACAATCCGACTATTGTCGTGATTACCGACAGGAACGACCTCGATGACCAACTCTATGGGCAGTTTAGTCGCTGCAAAGGCTTTCTGCGTCAGACGCCTGAGAATGCGAAGAGCAGACAGCATTTGAAAAGCCTGCTTCTAGACCGCGAGGCAAACGGCATCATCTTTACTACCATGCAGAAGTTCATAGATGGAGAAGATTCGTTGTGCGACAGAGACAACGTCGTTGTTATGGTGGACGAGGCGCACCGGGGTCAGTACGGACTGACGGAGAAAATGGATGCTCAGGGCAATATAAGCATCGGTGCCGCTATGCTGGTGCGCAAGGCGCTTCCCAATGCTTCATACATCGGCTTTACTGGCACGCCAATTTCGACAGAAGATAAAAATACCCGCGAGATATTTGGCGACTATATTGACATATATGACATGACCCAGGCTGTTGAGGACAACGCAACGCGCCCTGTTTATTACGAGAGCCGCGTTGTTGCGCTGCATCTTGATAAGAACGCGCTCGAACAACTCGACCATGAGTATGCTGAGTTTGCGCAAAGTGCTGACGAGACGAGTGTTGAGCGATCCAAGCATACAATGGCAGGGTTAGAGGGGGTCCTTTCTGCTCCAGAGACTATAGAGGCTCTTTGTAATGACATTGTGAATCACTACGAGCAAAACCGCTCCGATATCCTCACCGGTAAAGCACTCGTTGTGGCCTACTCAAGACCAGTAGCAATGAAGATTTACAAAGAGATTATGCGTATACGGCCAGGGTGGAAAGAAAAAATCGGTGTAGTAATGACCATGGACAACCAAGACCCCGAAGAGTGGTTTGAGGTTTGTGGTGGCAAAGAGCACAAGAAAGAAATGGAGCGCCGCTTCAAAGCTGACGATGACCCTCTCAAAATAGCTATTGTGGTAGACATGTGGCTTACTGGATTCGATGTGCCCTCGCTAGCAACCATGTATGTGTTCAAGCCCATGAAGGGCCACAATCTTATGCAGGCCATAGCGCGTGTAAACCGTGTCTATAAGGGCAAGGAAGGTGGCTTTGTTGTCGATTACATAGGAATTGCCAATGCGTTGAAGCGAGCTATGAAAGACTATACTAATCGCGATCAGCACAATTACGGCGATATGGATATTGCGGCTACGGCCTATCCGAGGTTTTTGGAAAAACTGGATGTGTGTCGCGATATTCTCTACGGCTTCAAATACACAGAGAAGGTATTCACTGACAGCAAAGTTCAGCTTGCCCGCTTGATTAGCGATGGCACTGATTGGTTGTTGGATCCAAAGCACGCTGATGAAATGGAAGACTTCTTAAAGCAGTCGCAGCTTATGAGCCAAGCCTTGAGTCTGTGTAAGAGCCTGGTGTCAAAGGAGGACCAGCATGAAGCTGCATACTTGTCGGTTTTGCGTGTACAAGTGCTGCGCATTACCGGCCGTACCAGCACGGGCGGCAATGGTATGACCTACAAGGAATTCAATGAGCGCGTTGCTTCCATCCTGGAGCAATCCGTTCAGGCAGAAGGCGTTGTCAATATTTTCGACAAGGACGAAGTTGAGATTTCTTTATTCGACGAAGCTTTCTTGCAAGAGCTTGCGAAGATGAAGCAGAAGAACATAGCAGTTGAAACTTTGAAGAGATTAATCAAGGAGCAAGTAAAAAGCTATTCAAGGCGCAGTGTGGTTAAGGCCAATAAGTTCAGCGAAATGCTGCAATCTGCTGTTAACGGCTATTTAAACGGCATGCTCACCAATGCCGAAGTTATCGAAGAACTTCTGGCAATGGCTCATGATATGATGGCGGATCGCGAGGAAGGCTCGAAACTTGGATTGGACGATGAAGAGCTTGCTTTTTATGATGCCCTCACCAAACCGCAGGCCGTTAAAGACTTTTACGATAACGAGCAATTAGTTGCCATAACCCGCGAACTTACTGAAGCCATGCGCACCAGCGCGACAATAGACTGGCAAGAAAAGCAAAGCGCACGAGCAGGCATGCGCCGTTGCATTAAGCGGTTGCTGAAGAAGTATAAATATCCGCCCGAGGGCGTCGATGATGCAATGGAAACCGTAATGGCGCAGTGCGAGTTGTGGGCCGACACTAAAGTTTACGAATAGGACTGATGATGGCAAAGAAGGCAGACAATACGGCAAACATTGGCTTTGAAGAGCAAATTTGGAAAGCAGCCGACAAGCTACGCGGCAACATTGACGCATCCGAATACAAGAATGTCGTTCTAGGGTTAATTTTCCTGAAGTACATCTCCGACAAGTTTGACCAGCGTTATCAACAGCTTCTCGATGAAGGGGAAGGCTTCGAGGAGGATCGCGACGAATATACGTGCGACAACATCTTTTTTGTGCCGGAAAGCGCACGCTGGAAGATGATTGCCTCCGCTGCGCATACGCCTGAGAACGGCAAGGTAATCGATGGGGCGATGCGTGAGATAGAATCCGAGAATTCCAAGCTGAAGGGCATCTTGCCGAAGAACTTCGCGCGCCAGGAGTTAGACAAGCGACGTTTAGGCGAGGTTATTGACTTGTTCACCAATGTTAGGATGGCTGAGAAGGGCGACACGCGAGACATTCTGGGTCGCACTTACGAGTACTGCCTCTCCAAGTTCGCGGAGGCCGAGGGTAAGAATGCCGGAGAGTTCTATACGCCTGCTTGCATTGTGAAGACGTTGGTGGAGGTCATCCAACCCTACCACGGGCGCGTGTATGACCCTTGTTGCGGCAGCGGCGGCATGTTCGTGCAGTCGGCAGACTTCGTGACGCATCATCAGGGCAAGATAGATGACCTTTCTATCTTCGGGCAGGAGAGTAATCCTACCACCTGGAAGATGGCTACCATGAACCTGGCTATCCGCGGTATCGATGCAGATTTGGGGAAGTTTAACGCCGATACATTTTTTGACGATTGTCACAAGGACAAACGTTTCGACTTCGTGATGGCAAATCCCCCGTTTAACCTTTCTGACTGGGGTGGCGACAAGCTGAAGGAAGACCCGCGCTGGGAATACGGTATCCCGCCGGAGGGAAACGCAAACTTTGCGTGGATGCAGCATATGATTCACCATCTGAACAGTACGGGTCGCATGGGTATGGTGCTTGCTAACGGTTCGCTTTCGTCGCAGTCGAGTGGCGAGGGCGAGATTCGACGCAAGATAATTGAAGCTGACCTCATAGAGGGCATTATTGCGATGCCCGGCCAGCTGTTCTACAGCACGGGTATTCCCGTAAGCCTTTGGATTGTGAGCAAACGCAAGGAGCAGCCGGGTAAGACGCTGTTCGTTGACGCGCGCGAGATGGGCACCATGGTTACCCGTAAGCTACGCGAGTTCACAGCAGACGACATAGGCAAGGTGGCTAACGCCTTCGATAAGTTCCGTGAGGGAACCCTAGAAGACGAAAAGGGCTTCTGCGCCGCGGTGGCTACTGAAGACATTGCAAATCAGGACTACATTCTGACACCTGGGCGCTACGTAGGTATTGCCGACGCAGAAGAGGATGACGAGCCTTTCGAGGAAAAGATGGAGCGCCTGACCGGCGAGATTGCCAAGTGCTTCGAGGAAAGTAACCGCCTTCAAGAGCAGATAAAAAGGAACATGGAGGCGATTGGCTTTGGCTTCTAGGAAGAAGAACGAGATAACCATTCGCTCCAGCGCTGCTGAGTACCTTGTGTTCTGCGCTGCCGTTGGCGACCAAGAAGACAGTATTGAAATGCGCTACGAGGACGAGAACATTTGGTTGACGCAGAAGCTGATGGCGCAGCTGTACGATGTTGATGTCAGAACAATAAACGAGCATATCAAAACGATATATTCAGACCGTGAGCTTGAAGAAAGCGCAACTATCCGGAAATTCCGGATAGTTCAAACCGAAGGATCTCGTGAAGTCTCGCGTGAAGTTAATCACTATAGCCTGCAGATGATAATCGCTGTTGGATTCAAGGTGAACAACGAACGGGCTGTCCGGTTTCGCACGTGGGCGAACAGCATCGTCAAGGATTACACCATCCAAGGTTGGGTAATGGATGAAGAGCGCCTGAAAAGCGGCGGGAGCATCCTTACCGAAGAATACTTCGAGAAGCAGCTTGAAAAGATCCGCGAGATTCGTCTTTCCGAACGTAAGTTCTACCAAAAGGTGACAGATCTGTACGCTACCGCTATCGACTATGACCCAAGGGCCAAGTCGACGCAGCGCTTTTTTGCGGCGGTACAGAACAAGCTGCACTATGCCGTACACGGTGAAACGGCGGCCGAGGTTATCTATCATCGTGCCGATGCGGAAAAGGCTCATATGGGTTTGACGACGTGGGAAGGGTCGCCTGAGGGAAAGATCCATCTGTACGACGTGACCGTAGCAAAAAACTATCTGACAGAATTCGAGATGCAACAGCTTCAGCGCATTGTGTCGGCGTATCTGGATTTGGGCGAGTTGCGCGCTATGCGTCATATTCCCATGACGATGGAAGACTGGGAACACGAGTTGAACGGTTTCTTGAGGCTTCTCGACCACGATATCTTACAAGATGCGGGGAAGGTGTCAGCCGCCCTCGCCAAGCAACACGCCGAAAGCGAGTTTCAAAAGTACCGCGTTGTTCAAGATCGGCTCTATCAAAGCGATTTCGACCGCTTCCTAGAGTTAGAAGCTGAGGCAAAGAAGCTGGAGGGCGGGGAATGAGAACAATCGCCCTACGGTATGCTGAAAACTTTGCACCTAACGAGGGCACTATTGCTGCGCATCAGCAGGTTATCGACGCAATCGGATACGTATGGTATGGAAAGCTTGGAAATCCAATATCTGACAAGGTCGCTGGCGAGATTCTCCAGTCGCAAGATCCCATGATTTTGCTAATTCATAGTGGAGCACAAGGTAGATATTGGGCGCATATTGAGGGAATTCAGAGAGCGATGCCAACTGACGGGATTCCTTCTTATTATCGCGGGATGGCTGAAAAATTCAAATGCTGGTTCAAGGTCTATGCCTTTGAAAAGGCATCGAAGAACGTGATGGGTCAATGTGTTGTTGCCTCTTCGCAAAAGCTGTTGACTTCCGCATCGCGGTACAGCATGAGTCCCTATTTCATCATTGAGTATACTGAGGAGTAGATTATGAATAAGAATTGGGAAACTGTGCGCGCTTCTGAGTTCTGCGATTCTGTTCGGGATGGTACTCACGATTCACCAAAGCCATGCGATAAAGGCTTCAAACTTGTAACATCAAAACACATCAGCAATGGTGTCTTGGATTTGACTCGTGCAAATACAATTAGCGAATCAGACTATCAGGCAATCAACAAACGAAGCAAAGTCAATCGAAATGATATTCTTTTCAGCATGATTGGTACAGTTGGCAACATATACCGTGTTGATATAGAACCCAATTTCGCCATAAAGAACGTAGGTTTATTCAAGATTTCAGACGAAATCAAAAGCAAATACCTCTATTACTACCTCGAATCGAGTTTTGCGAAAGATTATATATTTCGATCTCTAGCTGGAAGTACTCAGCAATACCTTAGCCTAAAAGCTTTGAGAGCTTTTCCGATTTCTTACCCTAAAGACGAACAGGTGCTATACGGTATCGTCGGTGTTCTTGATTCAATTCAAAACAAAATCACAGCAAATACTCTTCTAAATGATTATTTAGCTGAGATGTGTGAGGTCGTCGCGGGAGCTATGAATATCAAAGGCACAACAACACTGACAGATATTTCTACGCAAGTAACCGCAAGGGTGGCATGCGAAGAATCGACAATCGAAAGCTACGTTTCAACGGAATCATTGCTGCCAGAAAAAGGCGGTCGACAGATTGCTTCAGCTCTTCCATCAACGGGAAAAGTCACGGTTTACCAGCCAGGAGACACGCTTGTTTCCAACATTAGGCCCTATTTCAAAAAGGTTTGGTATGCAGATTGCATAGGAACTTGTTCAGGTGACGTCATCGTCTTCCGGGCAAATAACCCCAAGCTTGCTCCATACTTATACTCGGTACTTCGCAGCGATGGTTACTTCGAGCATGTCATGACCGGAGCCAAGGGCACCAAGATGCCTCGTGGCGATAAGAAACAGATGATGCAGTACCCTGTAGCGAGCAAATGTGACGAACGAGGTCTCGAGATACTTGCATCGATACTTAATAAAATAAGCACCAACAACAGGGAAAACGCTAGGCTTTTGGAACTGAGAGACGCATTACTCCCTAAGCTCATGTCTGGCGAAATCGACGTCTCTCAGGTTTACATCACGCAGCTAAATAATCATTTACCGGAGAAATATGTTCAAAATATCAACTGAATAGTTATTTGGATATGTGTGTATAAGTTAAAATAACCTAAACATGATTTAGGTACTGAAGAATATCGAATTAGCTTTAACGAATAAATTAAACGAAAGGCGATGTGTGGCTGTGGGTCTCAAGGGCACCAATGGTACGCAGATGAATTCTATTGAAGTCACGCCTGCGGGACGTAAACGTCAGCAAAACAAAGCCAAAAGATTTGAGCAGCGCTGCAGGAAAATGTCAGGTCCAGTAAAGACGCGTAAATTGACTCCGGAAGAATTATCGAATTTGTAGGTGCGTTTCTTCTAGTTTCAAGCCTTATCGCTAGTGAGATAGACCACTGCTGTTTGCAAGTCATTTGATTAGTTCGGTGTTGCGCGTCTGCTCAAGTACCACCTCGGCGCAACGTAGTTCTACAGGTATGCCTTTGCCGGATTTCGTTGCTTCAAACAATGCCTGCACCTAACTGCTTTGCGTAATCATGCTTTCGGGCGATTTTTCTTTAACCATAGGGCTTTTTTCCTGGCGCGACATGCCGTGCGACCGCGATTGAGCATGGGTGTGCTGTTGGTGGCTATGATAGCTACCGGACGAATGCGCGGAACGGTTGGCTTTTGCTGCGGCTGCCATTTGCGTAGGTGCCGGCACGTCGTCTGTTCATGTCCGCTTTTGTTGAAGCATTGAAATCACGGCCGGTTTGCTGATAACGCATACGCTCCACTAGGATTTTTGCCTTGGACATTTCGAGACTTGGGAAGTCTTTGCGGCTCATACTGCCGCACTTGCATGCCGATTTCTTGTAGTCGTTGAGCTCTCGCGGCAGCGCTTGTCGCATGCATGTATTTCTGCATGCATATCGTTTCCTTGTTGCAGCTCGCCACTGAGGATTCCCGCAAACCGGTGAAGCTCTTCAAGGCTGCGCAGTTCCAGCATGTTTTGTCCATAGCGCTCGAGGATGCTCCTTGCTTCCAGATGGCTATTAAGCTTGTCGGCGCGTAGACTGCGGGTGGGGTTGTCGCGGTTGGTAAGGTTTACGTGGTCGTTTTCAACCGTCGCGCCCTCGCTTGGATTCGCGGGCGTGTGCTGGGCTGTGGTCGCGGGATGTCTCCTGTCCGACCTCCTGGGCTTCTGGATGTACGCGCGGGTCGCGGCGGCCAAGCCCCCCGCGCGCCTCGCGCCCGGCCGATGACGTTTCTTTCGGCATTCCCGAACGTTGGCGCATGCCGAAAAGGCCGGCTTCTACGATGCTTGGGTGTGCGCCTCTCTCTTTCGGCCTGGTTCCGCCCCGCCCGCTCTCGGCCCGTCAGGGCTGCGGGTCGGCGGGGGCGAGGACCACGCGGTCCTTGCCTTCCTTGGCGCGGTAAAGGGCCTCGTCGGCGCGCGCTACAAGCTGCTCGATCCCGCCGGCTCCGCAGGCGCCGCCGATGCTGACCGACACCCGAAGGTCCGGGGTCTCGGGGAACCTCAGCGCCGCGACCTTGCGGCGCGCCTCCTCGAGCCTGCCGGCCAACGCCGCCGGGGGCATTCCTCGAAACGCTATGACGAACTCGTCTCCTCCGAGGCGGACGAGCGGGTCGGAGGGCCTGACGGACGAGGCCAGAGCGGATGCGATCTCCTTCAGGGCGTAGTCGCCCGCTGCATGGCCGAACGAGTCGTTGACCGACTTGAAGTCGTCGACGTCGACGAACGCCGCTGCGTCGAAGCCCTCGAGGCTCTTGATCTGCTCGTCGAAGTACCTCCTGTTGCATGCTCCGGTAAGCTGGTCGAGCCAAAGCCTTTTGCTGTAGGTTTCGACCATCTCGAGGAAGCGGCTTTTGCCGTTGGCGCCGAACAGGGCGTCTTCGCCCACTTTCCTCACGGTCTCGAGCACGTAGGGCGAGCCGTCGACCTCGACGTACGTGGACACGACGAAGAATGCCTCGTTGTCCGCGATCTCGAACTTGGACGCCTGCCCTTTGGACGAGAGCGCCCTTGCGGACGTGCAATCACGGCAACGCCTGCTCTTTCCCCAGATCGCGTGGCATCGTCCCTCGCACGCGACGAGCCTGCCGTCCTCTGACACGTCCCAGGCCTCGGCTGCCGATGCGTCGACAAGCCTGGCTACGTCGAACAGCTCCCGCAGACCGGCCATGAAGCCCGGCAGCTGGTTCTCGGTCAGTTTCATGGAGACCCCCTCTTTCCCGGATGAAGGCGCACGCGAGCCGTGCGGACGGCCGTTTCCTTTGCGCGCGCCGAGGCGACCGGCAAGCGATGGTGCACGGTTTTTGGATTCCCGCAACCTGCGGAAAGGGCGGCGCCCGTCGCTAGGCGATATAAGTTAGTCTTATCTAATTAAAGTAGTTCCAAGGTAGTCGAAGCTCGGTTCACGCTGGGCGGATCCATGAATTCTCCATCGTGAAGGAATGAAGGGCCCGTCTTCGCAGCCCGTTCGCGGCGAGGGGAGCCCCTTCAGCCCGAAACCGGGTCCGAGCTCGAGCGAAAGAGCCTCGACGGGACGCGCCCTGCCTGTCTTTGCAGCCCGTCGCGGGAGTTCGCTTTCCCTGACTTTTTTGCCGATCGCGCTGCTCGAGTTGTGATATTCTCAATTAAGAATATATCAGTTAAAGAATAATTAGACAAAATCGAAAGAGGCGATATGGACGATATCCTGCCGAACGCCGCGCTCCTCGAACGTTCGCGCGCATACTGGTCGCAACGGGCGGAGGAGTACTCGGCGCTGCATGCGGCGTCCCGCCACGAGGCCCTTCGCGATGCTCTCCGCGCTCTTCTGCGCGATCTCATGCCGCGCGTCGAGGAGCGCCCCCTGCGCGCGCTCGACGCGGGCTGCGGCTCGGGCTTCATGTCCCTCATCCTGGCCGAGCTGGGATGCGATGTGACGGCCGTCGATTTCTCCGAGGATATGCTGGCCGAGGCGGCCCGCAACGTCGCGCGCGCAGGCGCTTCAGGCATCGAGCTCGTTCATGCCGACGTTCAGCATCTCTCCTTCGACGAGGGCTCCTTCGACTTCGCTGTCTCGCGCAACGTGCTGTGGGTGCTGCCCGATGCGGCCGCCGCCTACGCGGGTATCTTCCGCGCGCTCGGGTCGGGCGGCGTGCTCGTGAACCTCGACGCGAACTACGGGCGGGCCTTCAACGCGGCCGCCGAGGCGGGGGAGGAGCCCGTGCATCCCACGCAGAGCGCCGCGCAGCTGCGCGAGCGCAACGCCATCGCCGCCGATCTGCCGGTCACGCGCGCGCAGCGGCCGGCCTGGGACGCGGGCGTGCTGCTCGGCTTGGGCGCGCAGGAGGTGCGGTGCATCCGGGACGCGGAGCGCTTGCTCGGCATCGACAGCGGCGACCGCTTCTCGGCGCAGGCGAGCGCGAGCGAGCGCGCCGCGCTGTTCGTCGTGAGCGCGCGCAAGTGACGCAAGGCCTCTCGACCGGCGAAAGCCGGCTGAACGCATAAAAGTGCAGGCAACCTCCAAACGAAAGTAGGAAAACCATGGAAATGCTCTCTCGTCGCACGTTCCTGAAGGGCGTGCTCGTAGGCATCGGAAGCGCGGCGGCCTTCGGCTTCGCCGGCTGCTCGGGCGCATCGCAGGGCGACGCCTCCGGCGACGTCGGCGCCAAGGCCGCCGAGGCTCCGTCGCAGCAAGATTGGACCTTCGAGGACCAAGCTGGCAACACGGTGACCGTCGGCGTGCCCGTGCAGCGCATGGTGGTCATGCAGCATCACTCCCTCGACATGCTCGCCCAGCTGGGCCAGCAGGGCAAAGTGGTGGGCGTCGAGAAGAACTGGGAAGGCGACCTCGGCTCCTACATGCGCGACGTGTTCCCCGGCATCGACGATCTGCCCGCCCCGGGCGACTTGACGGACTGGAGCGTCGAGGCCATCGCTGCCCTCAAGCCTGACGTGGTGATCGCTGCGTCGCAGGCCAACCCCGACGCGATGAAGCAGGTGACCGACCTGGGCATTCCCGTGGTCGTGGTTTCGCTGCGAGGAGAGGGCAAGCAGGCCGAGGCCCAGAACCCTCGCCTCGCCGACGCCGACGCCGCCTACACGGAGGGCTGCCAGTGGGCCATTTCCACGCTGGGCCGTCTGACCGGCGCCGAGCAGAAGGCCTCCGACATCTGGAGGATGTGCCTGGAGAGTCGGGCCATCGTCGACCGCGCCATAGGCAAGATGGACGATGCCGACCGCGTCCGCGTATTCGTCGCCAACGAGAAGGAGAAGACCTACGGCAACGACAAGTACGTGGGCTGCCAGCTTCTGCGCGCCGGCGCGAAGAACGTGGCCGCCGAGGCCATCCAGGGCTACAAGCCCTACACGTTCGAGATGCTGGCTTCGTGGGACCCCGAAGTCATCATCGTCCAGGACCGCTACATGGACGTCTACGACGCCGTCACCACCGATCCGAGGTACCGGGAGCTCTCTGCGGTGAAGAACGGCAAGGTGCTGCTGGCGCCGTACTGGACGAAGCCGTGGGGAAATCCCGATACCGATTCCATCGCCTTGGGCGAGCTGTGGCTGGCCAACCGGTTCTATCCGGAGAAGGTGAGCGCCGACACGGTGCGCGAGTACGCCGAGCGGTTCTACCGTGACTTCTACGGCGTCGAGTTCGCGGGCACCGTGTAAGCGTGCGCGCTGCGAAAGCAAAGGCCGGCGGCGGCCTCGACGCGGTGACGGCAGCGGCGCTCGTTGCGCTGCCGCTCGTTTTCGCGACGGGGTCGCTTGCGCTGGGCGCCTACGCCGTCGACCCGATCGAAGTGTGCCGGATCCTGCTCGCGCGCATCGTCGGGCGGGATCTCGGCGCGGATGCGATGGCGGCGAACCTCGTGTGGGAGGTTCGCGTGCCCCGCGTGCTGGCGGCTGCCGTGGTGGGCGCCGGCCTGTCGGTCACGGGCGCCATGTTCCAAGGGCTGTTCAAGAACCCGCTGGCAGCGCCTGATACTCTCGGCGTCTCGAACGGCGCGGGCTTCGGCGCGGCGCTGGCCATCGTGGCGGGGCTGTCGGGCTTCGGCACGCAGGTCGGGGCCATTGCGTTCGGCTTGGCGGCCGTGGCGCTGGCCTTCGCCATCGTGGCGCGGGGCCGCGCGTCCACGGTGACGCTTATCCTGTCGGGCATGCTCGTCGGCTCCCTGTTCTCGTCGCTCGTGTCGCTGCTCAAATTCGTGGCCGACCCCACCGAGAAGCTGCCGCAGATCGTCTACTGGCTCATGGGATCGCTGTCGGGCGTGGGCTACGACGCCCTTTCGGGCGTGCTGCCGCCGTACCTTGCGTTCATGGGCGTGCTGTTCCTGTTCCGCTGGAGGGCGAACGTGCTGAGCATGGGCGACGCGGAGGCGCGCTCGTTCGGGATCGACGTGGCGCGCGACCGCGGCATCATCATCGCGTCGTGCTCGGTGGTGACCGCGCTCACGGTGAGCCTGTCGGGCATCATCGGCTGGGTGGGCATCGTGGTGCCGCATCTGGCTCGCATGCTGGTGGGGCCCGATTTCCGACGGCTCCTGCCGGCCTCTGCGTCGCTGGGCATGTGCTACCTCATCGCGATCGACGACCTGTGCCGCACGGTTTCCGCGTTCGAGATTCCCATCGGCGTGATCACGGGCATCATCGGCGCGCCCATGTTCCTGTACTTCATCTACCGCAGAAAGGTCGCATGGTAGTGCGCATAGACATCGACAACCTGAGGTTCTCCTACGGCAGGGGTCGGCCGGTCATCGACGGCTTGTCCCTGACGTACGAGTCGCCCGACGTGCTGTGCATCCTCGGCTCGAACGGCGCGGGGAAGAGCACGCTTCTGCAGTGCGTCGTCGGTGCGCTCGAGCCCGCGGGCGGCACGGTGCGCATCGACGGCAGGCCCGTGGGGTCGTATGCGCCGCGCGACCTCGCGCGGCGCATGGCCTACATCCCGCAGGCGCACGCCCCGACCTTCGAGTACCCGGTCGTCGACGTGGTGGCCATGGGGCGCACGTCCGCCATCGGGAGGTTCTCCTCGCCGGGCGCGGCGGACGAGGCCGCGGCGCTCGAGAAGCTGGACTTCCTCGGCATCGCGCATCTGAGCGCCGAGCCGTACACGCGGATCTCGGGAGGCGAGCGCCAGCTCGTGATGATCGCGTCGGCCTTGGCCCAGGAACCCGAGGCGCTCGTGCTCGACGAGCCGACGGCGCACCTCGACTTCGGCAACCAGCACCGCTTCCTCAAGCTGGTGGAGCAGCTGCGCGCGCAGGGCATGGGCGTGATCATGACCACGCACTTTCCGGATCACGCGCTCAGCCTGGGGGGTTCGACTGCCATCATGGACGGCGGCGTCGTAAGCCATGCGGGGCCCGCCCACGAGGTGGTCACCTCAGCGAGCATGCGCGCCCTTTACGGCATCGAGGCGAGCATCGAGAGCGTCGGTGGGAGGAGGGTCTGCATCCCCGGACCCGTGAAGGGCCCGTAGAGCTTCGCTGCTGCACGGCGCGCTTGCGCTCGGCCTCCTCTGGTTTTTCCGGTTCGCAGGGCAGGGCGGTCGCTCTACGGTTATGATAGGCGCGGAGTTCAAGAAGGAGGCGCACCCGTCATGCAAACCATGTATTTCGCCGGAGGCTGTCTGTGGGGCGTTCAGGCATATATGAAGACCTTGCCGGGCGTCGTCGAAACGGAAGCGGGCCGCGCAAACGGCAGCACCGACACGCTCGACGGCCCCTACGACGGGTACGCGGAATGCGTCAGGGCCGTCTTCGACGAGCGCGTCGTATCCGTTCCTCGGCTTATGGGGTACTTCTTCGAGATCATCGATCCGTACAGCTTGAACAAGCAGGGGATCGACGTCGGCAAGAAGTACCGTACCGGCGTGTACAGCGAGGATCCTCGCCATCTTGATGAAGCAAGGGCCTTCATCGAAGCGCGCGACGATGCAGCGAGGATAGTCGTCGAGGTGGAGCCGTTGTCGAGGTACGTCAGAAGCGCCGACGAGCATCAGGACAGGCTCGATCGATGCCCGGACGATTACTGCCATATTCCCGTCGAGCTGCTGGCCAAGCACAAGCGAGTTGTTCCCTAGCGCTCGCTTTGCCTGCGCGTGGAATGGCGCGCGCCCGCGCGTCGCGGAGCTAGCTTGATTAGCGGGATCGATGCGATTCGCGCCCGTAAAATACGCGACAGGGTGCGCAGCGCGCGAAAAACCGTCGACTCCGCGCGGTTTCTTTGGCAGCGTTGGTTTACCATGGGAACCGCACCGCGGATATGCGGATGCCGGCTAGGGAAGCGCATCGGTCCAACGACGGGCCAAGCGTCAGCTGTTTCGCGTATCGAAGGGGGAGCCAGGTGAGGCGAGGGATTCTCATGCGGACCAACGTCTTGGTATGCTTGATCATCGTCGGGGGATTCGTCGTCACGTCTGCGCTGAGCTACCAGGCCAACTACGGAGCCTCCCTTCAAAACATCGAGCAAGTGTCCCGCCTTGCGTCGGGCAGCATGTACCACCAGCTCAACACCACGTTTTCGAAGCCGCTCAACGTGTCGCTCACCATGGCGAACGACAGCCTGCTCAAACTTCTGCTCTCCGAAGAGCGCGACCGCGAGGACGATCCTAGCTACGATGAGACGATCCGAACCTACCTGGGGGAGTACCACGAGCTGTACGGCTACGAATCCGTGTTCCTAGTGTCGGCGGATACCGGGCGTTACTACAGCTATACCGGGTCGGATCGCACGATGAATCCTGAAGATCCTGCCAACGATTGGTATTACGACCTGTTGAAAAGCGGCGAAGCCTACGCGGCGAACGTGGATAACGACGACGCAGCGAACGGCGAAGTCGCCCTGTTCGCGAACTGCGTGATCCGCGATGCGCAAGGCAACGCGCTCGGCGTCGTTGGCGTGGGCGTGCGCATCGAGCATCTGCAATCGCTTTTCAGGCAGTACCACGACGACTTCGGCGTGGACGCCTACCTTGTAGACGCCGCGGGCACGGTGGAAGTGTCCGCGAACCACGACGTCGGGGAGAACCTGAACTACTTCGACGTGCATCCGTTCACGGAGGAGCAGAAGGCGGAGCTGACGAGCTGGGATTCCGCAACCGAATCTCTCGGGTTCTGGGCGGGTGAGAGCTCGGGCGTCATCCCGGTGGAATCCGACTACGTGGTCGCGCGCTTCTTGCCCGATGCCGGCTGGCATTTGGTTGTCGAAAGGGACACGAGCGAGCTTTTGACGGATCTGCGCTTGCAGCTTGCTGAGACGCTTGCCGTGATCGTCCTCATCGTGGGCGTCATCTTGTTCGTCATCACGTCGGTCATCCGCAACTTCAACCGCAAGATCGTGAATCTGACGCAGTCTATCGAGCGAGAGCGCCGAACCGCGTTCGAGAAAGCCACGCAGCACCTGTTCGAAGACATCTACGAGCTGGACGTGACGAACGACCGCCCCGCGAACGAAGCGGCCGAAGATTATTTCGAAAGCCTGGGCGCGCCTCGAGGCGCTTCGTTCAGCGAAGGGCTGGCCATCATTGCGGAGAAGCAGATCAAAGAGGAATTCCGCGACGGCTACCTGAACACGTTCTCTCCTGACAAGGTGCTCGAAGCGTACGAGGCCGGGCGCGAGGAGCTGCGCTACGAGTGCATGATATCGAGCGGCGGGGAGTACTACTGGCTGCGCATCACGGGGCGCATCGTGAAAAACGACGAAGACGGCGCGGTGCACATGCTGGTGTATCGTCAGAACGTCAACGCCGAGAAGCTGCGCGAGGGCCACATGCGCCGCCTTGCGATGACGGACGAGATGACGGGGCTGTACACCAAGTCTGCGACGGAGCGCGTCATAGGGCAGGCGCTCGAAGAGGATCGTGCGGGCCTGTTCGCGTTCTTCATCTTCGATATCGACGTGTTCAAGCAGGCGAACGACCGGTTCGGCCACGCCTTCGGCGACACGGTCATCAAGTCCTTCACCGGCTCCATCCGCTCGGCGTTCAGGAAAGACGACGTCATCGGCCGTATCGGCGGCGACGAGTTCGTGGCGTTCGCCTCCGTGCCCGACGAGGCGTGGGCCAGGAGGAAGGCCGAGGAGCTTTCGCGCGAGCTGGATCGCGACCATGTCAGCAACGGTAAGACGTGGCACATGTCGGCGAGCATCGGCATCGCGTTCGCCCCTCGCGACGGCTCGGACTTCGATACGCTGTACAAGCACGCCGACCAGGCTTTGTACCGCACGAAGGAGAAGGGTCGAAACGGGTTGACGGTGTACGGGGAGGACTAGGCCGCGCCGATTCCGATCGCCGCGTCGCAGCGGCAACGATTCCATAACGACGGGGTTACCTTTAACTGCTTGACGGGCGGTCGCCCCCTGCCTTTCCTATGCTTATGGTGCAGTCGATGGAAAGGAGCGATCATGAGCATCATCGTGTGGATAGTCATCGGCGGACTGGCGGGTTGGATTGCAAGCCTCATCATGAAAACCGACGGAGGCTTTCTCAAGAACATCGTTACCGGAGTGGTGGGCGCGCTCGTCGGCGGGTTCCTCATGGACTTCCTCGGGCAAGCGGGGTTCACCGGCCTCAACGTGTGGTCGTTCGTCGTCGCGCTGATTGGGTCCATCGTTCTTTTGGCGGCGATCAACCTGATCACGGGAAAGAAGTCATAGCAAAAGCACGGCCCGCCTCGCAGAGCGGGCGGGCCGCATGCGCGGGGCTTGCCGCCCTACGGAAAGGCAACCTCCGCATTCCCGATCGTGACCGACGCCACCTCGTCAAGGTTGAGGAAGGCATCGAACATGAACGTCTTGCTGCATGCCGTGGCCGAGCCCTGCTCGCGCATGCTGCTTGCGGCGTTGGACGCGTCGATCGACGTTCCGTCCTTCAGGCGCACCGTCATCCTCACGTCGCGGAACCGATCCAGTTCCTCGGGCCGCATTGCGGGATCCTGCTCGAAAGCGCCCTCGTCTTGCCCGATCGCCCCTTGCACCGTGTAGTCCACGGCAAGCGAAAGGGGAGAAAGGGAGATCGCCTCGACGGTGGCGTCCATGCCGTCGACGTCGAGCGTCTGCCCGGCGGGCAGGGCGACGGATGTGTCCTCGTAGTCGATGGCGAACTTCATCTTCCACGTCCCTTCGGCCACCATTCGCCTGTCGCCTTCCGGACCGAGCGTGCAGAGATCGCTCAGCTCGACGTGCGCCGTCTTGCCCGCGATGGTGCCGTCGGAGGTGTTCACGGTCATTCGCTGCACGAATCGAAGGGCGTTGTCGGCGGGATCGGGATCGTGGAAGCTGGAGCTGCCTCCGCTTCCTGTAAAGCCCGGTACATGCAGCATGGAGCCGTTTTCGAACCAGAGCGGCAGCAGACCGTTTTCGAGAGGCTCGATGCCTTCGAACGCCGTGCCGTCGTCCTTCTCGACGCGAAACACCAGCGCGTAGCTGCGCGCATCCCCTACGATCGCCTCGGCCGTGATGGTAATGCCGTTCGTCGTGGCGCTTACGCCAAGCGGACGCCCTATCTTGTCGATCACCTCGGTTTGCGCAGGAGGCCCCCCGAACACGTCGTCGAACACGTCTTCCATGCTCGAAAGCGCGCCGGACGCGTACGCGCCGCCGCAGATCGCAGCCGTCAAGCACGCGGCAGCCGCTACGGCGACGATCGTCCGGCGGGTCCGCTTTCCACCGGGTTGCGCCGAGGCTGCGAAGGCGCGCTTCCCCGAGCGCTCGGGTTCTTCGCAGGCGGCCGCGAGGTTGCGTGCCAAGCGCGCTTTCTCGTCGTCGGAGAATCGCAGGTCGTCCAGTGCGCGTCGAAGTTCATCGTTCATCGGATTCCTCCTTCAACATGGCGCGCAGCTTCGCGCGGCCGCGGCTTGCGTGCGCCGCTACGGCCGACTCGCTGCGTCCGGTCATCTCGGCTATCTCTTTCAGGGAGTATCCCTCGTAGTAATGCAGGTAGATGGCTTCGCGGTAGTTCTGCGGCAGCCGCATGACCTGGTCGAGCACGTTGCTTTCGGGCGGTTCGGGCGCGGGCGGGTCCGCCATCTCGTCAAGCGGCGCCGACGTTCGCCGAAACCCGCTGCGCAGCACGTCTTTGCAGGCGTTCGCCGCGGCGCGAATCACCCAGGACCTCTCGTGCTCGGCGCTTTCGAAGGGATCCGTGCGGCTCATGAGCTTGAACAGCACGTTTTGGCAGATGTCTTCGGCGTCGTGCGTGGATTTCAGGTACGTGTAGCTCAACCTCAGGATAAGGTCCGCGTACGCGTCCACCAGCCGTTCGGCTTCGGCTTGCGCCGGCCGTCTTTTGTCCATGATCCGGTTCGCTTCCTGTCGTGTGGGGCCCGATCGTCGCCGGGCGGCAACGCTGCTTCACCGACAATACGAACGAGATGCGCGAATCCTGACACCCGCGCGAAAGATTTCGAGAAGACGCGCCGAGGATTCCGCGCTCCCGAAGGGTTTAAGAGAACTCCCAGAAATCCTGCATGAGCTCTTTGCGGTTCGCTTTGCCCGTCTTGCGCAGAATATGGTGCATGTGCACCTTCACGGTACCGGGCGCCAGGCTCATGGCGGTGGCGATGTTCTGGTTGTCTTTTCCCAAGAGCACCAGCCGCAAAACCTCTTCCTCGCGTTTGGACAGGTTGCGCGCGGCGCTGTACGCGCCCAGGTTGTGCTCGATGAACGCTTGAAGCGAGTCTCCGCCTTGCGTGGGCGGGTCGGCATGGCGCAGCGAAAGGTTCTTCCATGATCCGCGGCATGCCACGAACGCACAGCAAAGAACCAGCAGGTTTTCTGCGAAGTTGCGTTGCGGCAGGAAGGGGAACAGCCCGTCGGCCACCATGCTCGGTCCGATGACCAGCAGGAAGGTGACGTTTTCCAGCAGCACGAGCGTCACCAGGATCCACAGCGCAAGGTAGAGCTTGCGGAATCGGCGCATGCGAAGGCGCAGCACCTCGTCCTGCGCGCCCACGTACATCACGGCAACGTAGGCCAGCATCCAGTACATCATCAGCTCGCGCATGCTGTAGAAGAGGAACTCCTGGACGTTCCCTTCTTCGACCAACAGCAGCACCGCGATGCTTCCCAGCACGAAAGCGGCTCCCGGAATCCATTGCGCGAACAGCCGGCGCTCCTCGATGTACTCGCACACCACCAGCCAAAAAGCCATCAACGCTCCGCCTCCGATGACGATGGACGCGGCGGGGCTGCCGATGAAAAACGGCGTGGACAGCACGTCGGCGGCGCGGCGCATCATGAAGTCGTCCTGAAAGACCAAGGCGACGTCGAAGAAGTAGAACAGGAAGCCGAAGAACGCGTACAGCAGCGCTTTCGTCCGCGAAACCAAATACGAGGCAAGACACGCCGCCGCCGTCAGAATCACGGCAAGCAGCACGAACAGCGTGTAGTAGAAAAGCACGAGACCCATGTCCATAAAGCGTTCTCCATCGTCGGCCACCTCGGTCGAGCAGAATGGCAACAGTATAGGCTATGCCGCAACGCTGCGCGCGCAAACTCCCGCTGCATCAGCCCTGATCGAGCATCGTCCTTTGGGTGTATTACCGAATTATACCCGCCTATATCCCCGCGTTATACCTGTTCGGATGAGCGCCGACGGTACATCATGTGCCGCAGCAAGGTCCAACGCCTACGAAAGGGGTCCCCATGTCGACGGAAGCGACTGCACCCGCCCGATCCGTCGGGCAGCGCGAGGGAAAGCCGAAGAAGAGCCGCAAGCTCAGCTTTCCCACCGCGTTCACCATCCTGTTCGCGCTCACTATTGTTGCGGTAGCTGCAACGTGGTTCGTGCCCGCGGGCCAGTACGCGAAGCTCGCGTACAACGCGGATGACAACGTGCTGCAGATCACCAGTCCTCAGAAGCAGGTTACGGAAGTGGCTGCCACGCAAGAGGAGCTTGACAAGATCGGCGTGAACATCGACATCGAGCAATTCACGTCGGGCGCGCTATCCAAGCCCATTTCCGTTCCGGGCACTTACGAACAGCTCGAACAGCAGCCTAAGGGCATCGCCGACATCACGGTGAGCATGGTGTCGGGAACCATCGAAGCGGCGGACATCATGGTGTTCATCCTGGTGCTCGGCGGCCTTATCGGCGTGGTCAACGCCAGCGGTGCTTTCGAATCGGGTCTCATGGCTCTCACCAAGAAGACGAAGGGACGCGAGTTTCTGCTCGTGTTCTTGGTGAGCGTTCTCATGGTGCTCGGCGGCACCACCTGCGGTTTGGAGGAGGAGGCTGTCGCCTTCTACCCGATCCTCGTGCCCATATTCCTGGCGCTCGGCTACGACTCCATCATCTGCGTGGGCGCCATCTTCTTGGCCGGGTCGATGGGAACGACGTTCTCGACCATCAACCCGTTCTCGGTCGTTATCGCATCGAACGCGGCGGGCATCAACTTCACGCAGGGCATCGAATGGCGCGTGGCGGGCTGCATCGTGGGCGCGCTCGTGGTCATCGGCTACCTGTATTGGTACAGCCGCAAGATCAAAGCCGACCCCACGTTCTCCTACACGTACGAAGATCGTGAGAAGTTCGCGCAGCTTTACAACGTGGAAGCGGGCGAGACCGAAGAGGCCAAGGAAAGCGGGTTCACGCTTCGCAAGAAGACCATCCTGGTGCTGTTCGTGATGGCGTTTCCCATCATGGTGTGGGGCGTCGTCAGCCAAGGCTGGTGGTTCCCCCAGATGGCGGCATCGTTCTTGGCGATCGCCATCATTATCATGTTCCTTTCCGGCATAGCCGAGAAGCAGGTGGTTGACGCCTTCATCAACGGAGCGTCCAGCTTGGTGGGCGTGTCGCTGATCATCGGCCTGGCTCGCGGAATCAACCTCATCATGGAGCAGGGGCTCATCTCCGACACCCTTCTGCACTGGTCTTCGGGCTTGGTGCAGGGCATGCAGGGGCCCGTGTTCATCATCGTCATGATGCTCGTGTTCTTCTTCCTGGGCTTCGTGGTTCCCTCGTCGTCTGGTCTTGCGGTTCTGTCCATGCCCATCATGGCGCCGCTGGCCGACACCGTGGGCATCCCTCGCTCGGTGGTCGTGTGCGCCTACCAGTGGGGCCAGTACGCCATGCTCTACCTTGCGCCAACGGGCTTGGTGCTGGCAACGCTTACCATGCTGGACATGAAGTACTCGAAGTGGCTGAAGTTCGTGTGGCCCATGGTGGTGTTCGTGCTCGTGTTCGGCGGCATCCTGCTGGTTGCGCAGGTCCTCATGTACAGCGCGTGATCCAACGCACATCCGCGGGCGCTTCGCAACTGTCGGACAACGGTACGCGCGCCCGATATTCGTCACGGCCCGGCAGCGTTTCGCCGGGCCGTTTTCCTGCGCTCGGCCGGGTTGTCGGACAAAGTTCGTTCCCGTATACTGATGCCTGCTCGGGATGACCCGAGACTCGATGCGTCGAGCCCTTTCGAGGAAGCTCCGCAGCCGAGATCCCGTTAGCCGGGACAACCCGGAACGTTCATCGACCACGTATACGCCCAGATCGTCCGGGTGTATACGTGGTCGTTTTATCGAAAGCGACGAGCACCTATGAGCAAGACCGTACATGAATCGGGCGCGGAGGCGCCCTCGCTCTGCGAAAGCGCCGGATCGGCAGATCGCAAGATCGATCGCATGGGCACCGAGAGCACGTTCAAGCTGCTCCTGGAGTTTTCCGTGCCTGCCGTGGTGGGCGTCATCGTGCAGATGCTCTACAACGTCATCGACGCGGTGTACGTGGGCCATGCCGTGGGCGCGGACGGCCTTGCCGCCACCACGGTGGCAACCCCGATGATGACCGCCATGGTGGCGGCTTCCATGTTGGTGGGCGTCGGCGGCAACGCGCTTGCCGCCATCAGGCTGGGGGAGGGCCGAAAAGACGTCGCCCGACAGGTGCTGGGGAACAGTTTCGTGCTCCTGCTGATCGCGGCTGCGGTGCTCTGGATCGTGGCGCCGTTCGCGCTCGAGCCGGTCTTGCGCTACTCCGGCGCCGATGACGCCGTTTTGCCTCTGGCGATGGACTTCATGGTCGTTATCGTGGCGGGCTGCCCCCTTCAGTTCATCGCGTTCGGCATGAACAACTTCATCCGCACTGCCGGGCATCCGAACCGTGCGCTTGGATCTATGCTGGTGGGCACCGGCGCGAACGTGGTTTTCGGTTACCTGTTCATTGTTGTCTTGGATGGAGGCATGCGCGGCGCGGGCCTTGCCACCGTGTGCTCGTGGGCTCTGTCGGCCCTGTTCGTCATGCAGTTCTTCTTGAAGAAGAGCTCGCCCATGCCTATGACCGTGCCGTCCCTCAAGCTTCGGCCTCGGCTCGCCCTGCGCATTTGCGCGCTCGGCGTGGCCCCCTCCGTCATGCAGCTGGGCTTCGCCGTGTCGTCGGCCGTCGAGAACAACCTGCTCGTGTTCTACGGCGCTTCCGACCCTCTGGGCGTGGACGGTGCGCTGGCCATCATGCGCGTGCTTTCCGCCGTGGGGCTGTTCACGTTCATGCCGGCTATGGGCATTGCCATGGGCGCGCAGCCCATCATCGGGTACAACTACGGCGCGCGCAAGTTCAAGCGCATGAAGCGCGTGCTGGGGCAGGCCATTCTCATGGGCGTGGTCATCACCGTGCCGCTGTGGCTGACCGTCATCGTTGCGCCGAACATGTACGCCCATCTGTTCGGCCTGCCGGAAGCCTACCTGTCCGAAACCGCGTGGGCGCTTGTGCTGTACCTGGTGTTCGTTCCCATCTTGCCTGTTCAGGCTATTGGGTCGAACTACTTCGATGCAACGGGGCAAGCCGTGAAGGCCACCGTGCTCACGTTGACGCGCCAGATACTGTTCTTGATACCGCTGCTGGTGTTCTGCCCGGTATTCCTTCCGTCCGTGCTGCCGATCACCCCGCTCGAAAGCGTTTGGTTCGCGCCGTCTTTGTCGGACATCACCTCGACGTTGCTGGTGTCGCTGTTCCTGTTCTTCGAGATGAAGAGGCTGCGCACGCTGGAAGGATAGGGGGTTTTCAGGGGGCGGGCGCCCTGTGCGGCTCCCTGAAACCGTTCGCCTAAGACGTGTTGCCGCTTGCGCTGTCGCCGTTTTCCCAAAACGCCCTTTTACCGAGCAAACGCCCCCGACGCGGCCCTAGATACGACCTCCCTGCTTTTCTTTGATAGAGTGCTAGGCAAGCGACACGGGTCGCTTTTATTGTTCGCAAGCAATCGGTAAAGGTGAAGGGGGAAGTTACGTGGCTATGCTCGGGTTTTTAATCCTTTTCCCGCTGGTTGTTGCAGGCGTCCTGTTGGTCGTGCGCAACAATCGAGCGAGAAACGTGATTGTGGGAGCCTCGGCCCTGGTCATCGGACTGGTGTCCGTGTGGCTGGTGGTGGCCTACCTAGGAGCTCCGTGGATAACGTACGAATTCTACTCGCCCGTGGCGGATTACGCGTGCATGGCGATCAGCGTGCTTATCGCAGTCGTCATCTTGTACTTCGGCATCAAGTACAAGAACGTGTGGGCATGCGTCCTGGCCGGTGTGCAGGTGGTCGGGTCGCTCGTGTTCGAGTTCGGGTTCGCCCATGACATCTTGGTGGCCGAAGGTTTGTACCTCGACTCGCTGTCGTTGCTCATGGCGTTCATCATCGGCGTGGTGGGCTCCGGCATCTGCGTGTACGCGCTCGGGTACATGGAAGACTTCCAGGCGCATGAGCCTGAAGGCGCCAAGGACCGCCGACCGATGTTCTTCGCGCTCATGTTCGCCTTCTTGTCCGCCATGTTCCTGATCGTGTTCTCGAACAACATGATGTGGGTGTTCACGGGCTGGGAGATCACCACGGTGTGCTCGTTCTTGCTCATTGGGTTCACCCGTACCGAAGAGGCTATCAAGAACGCGTTTCGCCAGATCATCATGAACCTTCTGGGTGGCATCGCCTTCTTGGTGGCGCTGTTCGTCATGGCGATCCAGTTCCAGACGCTGTCGTTTTTGGAGTTCTTGCAGATCGGCATCCAGAACCCTGCGATGGTGGCCCTGCCGGTGACCGCGCTTGCGTTCGCAGGCCTTACCAAGGCCGCTCAAATGCCGTTCCACACCTGGCTTCTGGGCGCTATGGTGGCGCCTACGCCCACCTCGGCGCTGCTGCACTCGTCCACCATGGTGAAGGCCGGCGTGTTCATGCTCATCAAGCTGGCTCCCATCATGATGGCATGCCCCGTTCCGGCGGTCATGGTCATCCTCGTGGGCGGCTTCACGTTCCTGTTCTGCTCGTGCATGGCCATTTCGCAGAGCAACGCCAAGCGCGTGCTGGCGTATTCGACCATCGCCAACCTGGGCCTGATCGTAGCGTGCGCCGGCGTCGGCACCCCCGAGGCCGTGTGGGCCGCATCGTTTCTGGTGCTGTTCCATGCTATTGCAAAATCGCTGCTGTTCCTGTGCGTCGGCACCGCCGAGCACCACATCGGCAGCCGCGACATCGAGGACATGGACCTTCTGTTCGAGCGCATGCCCCGCTTGGCGCGCTTCATGATGCTGGGCATCATGGTCATGTTCATCGCTCCGTTTGGCATGCTCATCGCCAAATGGGCAACGCTCGTGTCGTTCGCCGAAACCGGCCAGGTGGCGCTCATCATCATCTTGGCGTTCGGCTCGGCCGCCACGTTCATGTTCTGGGCGAAATGGCTGGGCAAGCTTTCCGGCATTGCCGCGCAGCCTGAGAACGTCGAGGTCAGCGTGCATAAGAGCGAGTGGGTTTCCATCATGGTGATGGCCGTGCTCGTCATCCTGTGCTGCGTGGGCCTGCCCGTGATCTCTTGGGCCGTCATCGATCCGTACGTCTACAGCGTGTTCGGGACCATAGGCCAGGACATTTCCACCACGAACCTGTGGATCGGCTCCATCCTGTCGGCGCTCGTGGTCGTGGTGCTGTTCGCGGGCCTGGGTCGCAGCAAAGCCAAGAAGGCCGACATCTACCTTGCCGGCGTGAGCCGCGACAACGAGGCGCGCACGTTCCGCAACTCGCTGTCGGGCGAATCCACGGCAACCGCGCGCAACTGGTACATGGAGGACTACTTCGGCGAGAAGCGTCTCTCTCCGGTTGGCACCGCGCTGTGCACCGTCGTCATCATCGTGGCGTTCGCGGCTTCGGCCGTGGCCGTTCCGGGACTGTTCTAGGAAAGGGTGTGATTCGACATGTCTTTGCTTTTCGTTCTCATCGGCACCCTTGCCTTCGCCATTCTGGCTCCCATCCTGGGCTGTCTGCTCGCGGGCCTCGACCGTAAGATCTCGGCGCGCATGCAGGGACGCGTAGGCCCTCCGCTGCTTCAGCCGTACTACGACGTGCGCAAGCTCATCGAGAAGGACAACGTGTCCGTCAACTCCACCGAGGGCACGTACGTGACCTGCGCTCTCGTGTTCACGCTCATTGCCGGCGGCATCTTCTTCTCCGGCGGCAACCTGCTGATGAGCGTGTTCGTGATAACGCTGTCGGCCCTGTTCTTCATCGTGGCCGCGTACTCCACGCGCAGCCCCTATGCCGAAATCGGCGCGGGTCGCGAGATGCTGCAGGTCATGGCGTACGAGCCCATGATCCTGTTCATGGCCGTGGCGTTCTTCATGTCCACCAGCCTGATCGGTCCCATCGGCACGTTCAGCTCGGCCGGCGCCCTGCTGCTCGACGCGCCCGTCATCACGAATATATGGCTTGTGTTCCTGGGCTTCCTGTTCGTGCTGACCATCAAGTTGCGCAAGTCTCCGTTCGACCTGTCGTACTCCCACCATGCCCACCAGGAGATCGTCAAGGGCATCACCACCGAGATGAGCGGCAAGACGCTTGCCAAGGTCGAGGTCATGCACTGGTGCGAGAACATCCTGTTCCTGGGTTGGACCGGCCTGTTCTTCGTCTGGAGCAACCCGCTGTCCATCCTGCTCGCGGTGGTCGTGGCCCTGCTCGTGTACTTCCTGGAGATCTGGATCGACAACAACTTCGCCCGTGTGAAGTGGCAGTTCATGCTCAAGTCGGCTTGGATCGTGGCCTTCGTGGCGGGCGGCGTGAACATCGCGGTCCTGGCGTACCTGTAAAGGAGCTGCAGCTATGACGTATGCAACCAAATCACCCTGGGTCATTCACTACGACGGCTCCAGCTGCAACGGCTGCGACATCGAAGTGCTGGCCGCGCTCTGCCCGGGCTACGATGTCGAGCGCTTCGGCATCATCAACACCGGCAATCCCAAGCACGCCGACATCTTCCTTGTCACCGGCAGCGTGAACGAGCAGAACATCAAGGTAGTGCAAGAGATCTACGACCAGATGATCGAGCCGAAGGTGGTCATCGCCTGCGGCATCTGCGCGTGCTCTGCGGGAATCTTCCATGACTGCTACAACGTGATCGGCGGCGTTGACCAGGCCATTCCGGTTGACGTGTACGCACCGGGCTGCGCTGTGCGCCCCGAAGCCATCATCGACGCCGTGGTGCAGGGCCTGGGTATCCTGGAAGAGAAGTCCAAGGCGCTCCAGGCGCAGAAGAAGGGGGCGTGACATGACGCTTGCAACCGAGTTCATCCCGTTGACCGTCGAGGGCCTGCCCGCCCTCGCGGCCGAGAAGAAGGCCGAAGGCTGGCGCTTCGTGCAGCTGCTGGCAGTGAACACCGATGACGGCATCGACCTCATCTACTCCTTCATGAAGGACAGCCTGCTGGTCAACTACGAGATCAAGGGCGTCCAGAAGGGCACGGTCGTTCCCAGCATCACCGACCAGTTCCTGGCCGCGTTCGTGTTCGAGAACGAGACGCACGACCTGTTCGGCGTGGACATCAAGGGCATCGCCATCGATTTCGGCGGCAACTTCTACGCCGTTTCGCAGAAGGAGCCCATGACCATTATTTCGCCCGAGCAGAAAGCCGCGCGCGAGAAGGCTGCGAAGATCGCGGCCGCGAAAGCCGCCAAGGAGAAGGCGGCGGAGGACAAGCCTGCTGCCGACGATGCGGCGGCCATGGAGGCCAAGCTGGCCGGGATGGATCCCGAAAAAGCCGCGAAGGTGCGCGCCGCCATGGAGGCCAAGGCCAAGAAGGAAGCTGCAGCCAAGCAGGCTGCAGCCGAAGACAAGTTGAAGGACCTCGATCCCGAAAAGGCCGCTAAGGTCAAGGCGGCGCTCGAGGCCAAGGCTGCGCGCGAGAAGGCGAAAGCCGACGCCGAGGCAGCGGGAAAGGAAGGTGAGTAGCATGGGAAAGGCGACCGTCATCCCGTTCGGACCGCAGCACCCGGTGCTGCCCGAGCCGCTGCACCTCGATTTGGTGGTGGAGGACGAGACCGTTATCGAGGCGATCCCTCAGATCGGCTTCATCCACCGCGGTCTTGAGAAGCTCGTCGAAACGCGCGACTACAACCAGTTCATCTACGTGGCCGAGCGCATCTGCGGCATCTGCGCCTTCGGGCACTCCATGGGCTACGCCGAAACCGTCGAGAAGCTCATGGGCGTCGAGATTCCCACGCGCGCCGAGTACCTGCGCGTTATCTGGCACGAGCTGAGCCGAATCCACTCGCACGTGCTGTGGATGGGCCTTGCCGCCGACGCATTCGGCTTCGAGAGCCTGTTCATGCACTGCTGGCGCTTGCGCGAGCGCGTGCTCGACGTGTTCGAGAAGACCACCGGCGGCCGCGTCATCTTCTCGGTCGTCAAGGTGGGCGGCGTGGTCCGCGACATCGACGACGCCCAGTTCGCCGAGATGCGTCGCGTGCTCGAGGGCATCAAGGACGACTACGCGCAGCTGTGCAACGCGTTCCTCAAAGACACGTCGGTGAAGAACCGCACCGTGGGCGTGGGCTACATCAGCCAAGAGGACGCCCTTGCACAGAGCATGGTGGGCCCTTTCGCCCGAGCATCCAACGTCAACTACGACGCTCGCATGCTCGGCGGCGGCGGGTACAGGTACCTGTCCGATTTCCAGCCTATTCTGGACGGCCAGGGCGATTGCTACGCGCGCGTCAAGGTGCGCGCGCTCGAAGTGCTGCAGTCCATCGACATCATCGAGGAGATGATCGCCAAGATTCCTGCGGGCGAGATCGCCGTCGACGTGAAGGGCGCCCCGGCGGCCGGGTCACAAGCGGCCAACGTGGTGGAGCAGCCGCGCGGAGAATGCTACTACTATGCGCGCGGCAACGGCTCGAAGAACCTGGAGCGCATGCGCATGCGTACGCCAACGTCTCAGAACCTGGCCGGCATGACCACGGCGCTCGCGGGCTGCGACCTGGCGGACGTGAACATGATCGTGCTGACCATCGACCCCTGCATCAGCTGCACGGAAAGGTAGGAGGGACCATGGGAAGCTTCAAGCTTGGAAAGATGACCCTCGGGGGGCTGTTCAAGCAGCCCGAGACCATCCAGTACCCGGTTCAGACCAAAACGCCGCCGCCGGGACTCAAGGGGCATGTGGCCAACGACGTGGCGAACTGCATTCTGTGCGGCATCTGCCAGAAGCGCTGCCCATGCGGCGCCATCACGGTGGACAAGCCCGGCCGCACGTGGACCATCGACCGCTTCCGCTGCGTGCAGTGCGGCAGCTGCGTGCGCGAGTGCCCGAAGGACTGCCTGACGATGGAGCCTTCGTATGCTCCGCCGGCGGCCAAAAAGCACGTGGACGCCTTCGAGGTGCCCGACGCCAAGAAGACGGCGTAGCGTCGAAACCAAGGCGAAACGTTCGAACATGAGGAGCCGCATCGGAAACGATGCGGCTCCTTTGTCAAAACGGACGAGTTTTGCTGGTCCTCGAACCAGGATAATAGCAGGCGGCAAGCTTTTGACCAGGCATGATGAAAAACGCCTTGCGCGAAGCTGCTCCGTTCGGGCGAAAAACCGCCGCAAAACTCGTCCGTTTTGACATGGGAAGCCGTCGCTTCGCCCGTTAGCCCAGCGAACGTCGATACCGGCTTTGCACCGGGGCTCGTGGCCCTCTGCCCGGCAGCGCCTGATGGAAAACCTGTCGAAGCGCGAAACCCTGCGGGGGCCTGGATGAAACCTGCTAAAATGATCCAGTGAATTCAAAGGAAAAGCCGGGCTGCCTTAAACGCGCCCGGTTTTTGTTGAAGCGCGATCGGCAAGCGACGAGGGAAGAGGATATGGCGAAACGCAGCGAGGAAGCAACGATTGAGGACGTGCAGGTTTCTGACAAGATATTCACCGTGCCGAACGTCATATCGTTCATCCGGCTGTGTCTCGTCCCCGTTTTCTTCGTCCTGCTCATGAATGGCTACAACCTGGTAGCCACGCTGCTGTACGCCCTGGCCGCCGGCACCGACTGGGTCGACGGGCAGATCGCCCGTCGCACGAACCAGGTGTCGAAGCTCGGCCAGCTGCTCGACCCCGCCGTCGACCGCATCCTCATGATATCGGGCGTTTTGGGCCTGTTCTTGGTGGGCCGCCTTCCCTTGTGGATCATCCTCGTGGTAATCGTGCGCGACCTGTTTCTTCTTGTTGGAGGCGCGTGCCTCATCAAGCGTTTCCGTATTCGCGTCGCGGTCGTCTATCCCGGCAAGGTTGCTACCACGCTTTTGTTCATCGGGTTCGCCGGCTTGCTTTTGAACTGGCCTTTGCTGCCCGGCCTGGGAATCGCCGACGTCGCCTGGTTGCCCGGATTCAACGCCGACGCCTGCTCGTGGGGCATCTGGTTCGTGTACGCCGGCCTTGTCCTGGCGTTAGCTACCACGGCTTACTACATCGCGTCGGCGCTTCGACAGCTGCGCGAGGCCAAAGGCGCAACGCCGGAGGGCGGACGATAGCGGATGGATCGACGTACGCCCAGAGAACCAGCGCGCAGGCAGGGAGGCGCTCCAAGGCAGCCGCGTCCGAATCGCGCACCCGATCGCCGCGAGGCTTCCCGGCGATCGTCGCGCCCGCAGACGGGCCGCGATGCCGGGCGTTCGCCGCGTTCGTCCCGAGCGTCTTCAGGCCGACCTGCTTCTTCCCATCGATCTCGAAGCAGAAGCGCGGGCGCCTACAACGCCCCCTCGCTTTGGACGAAGGATGCGCCGCGCTCCTCGTCGAGCGAAAGCCTCGTTCTGCGAATCTTGCGTGTTCTCGGGCGCGCGTTGCTTGCCCTGGTCAGTCTGCTGGGCACGGCTTTGCTCGCCCTTCTGCGCGCGATGGTCTCGCTTGCCTCGCGCAGCCGCGCTGCGCTCGCCGTCATGGTGCTCGCCGCGGTCCTGCTCGTCGGCGGCGCGGTTGACTTCGGCCTGAATTACGGCAAGGCGTATCCGGGCGTGCGCGTGGGGGAGATCGACGTCGCCGGGAAAACCGTCGACGAGATCGAGGCATCCATCGAGCAAGCTTACGGGCCGCGCCTGGAATCGAACACCGCCATCGTATACGCCAACGACGATGCCGAAGCGCGCGTGAACGACGAGATGACCGCCGCCCAGGATGCCGCTCTTGCCGAGCAGTTGGCAGTGGAGGAGGCGCGTGCGAACAAGCTGGCATGGACCACGAGCGCCTCCGACCTGGGCGCCACCCTTCCTGCCCGCGCTTTGGCCGAAGAGGCCGTTGCGGCCGGGCGCAGCGACGGCGGCATCTTCGCGCGCATCGGGGCGCTGTTCGGAGGGCGCACCATCCAGCCGCGAGCCGACTACGCGAGCGACCGGCTCGAGCAGCTTGCCTCCGACATAGACGCAACCATCGGCGATCCGCGCGTCGATTTCAACGTGGCGGTCAACGGCGGCGTCGCGACGGTGGTGCAGGGCCACGACGGCTCCATGGTCAACCGAGGAGATTTCGCTCGTTCGCTCGACCAGGCTCTGCTCGCGCAGGAAGCCGGGCAGGGGTCGTTCGTCGCGCGTGCCGAGCATGCGCCGCTGCGCATCGACGAAGCCGCCGCCCAGGCGGTCGCGGATGCCGTGAACCGCGCGATCGCCGACGGAGCGCAGTTCAATTACAACGGATCGACCTGGAAGGCCACGCCCTCGGATATGGGCGCATGGATCGCCACGCGCATCGACGAGGGCGAGGGGTCCTTCGCCCTGTCTGCGTACATAGACGAGGCGCAAGCCAAGCCGTCCCTTCTCACCCACGTGGAAAAGCTCGACACGAACGACCCCGTCCGCGTGACTTTCCAAGCGAACGAAGGGGGTGTGGCGGTGCATACGGACGGGACGGGCACCATGCCGCTCGTCGCCGAAGGCGTCCATGCGCTCAACGACGCCCTGTTCGGGCCGGGCGGCAAAGCGGAAGGCTCGACGCCCGGCGGATCTCCCATAGAGGTATCCATAACCGAAGGCCCGGCGCCCGCGACCCTTTCGTTCGACGAGGCGATGGACCTTGGCATCATAAGCTCGATAGCCTCGTACACCACGCAGTTCACTACGGGCGCGGGGACGGAGAACCGCAACCATAACATCAAGCTGGTGTCCCAGCTGCTCTCCAACTCCGTCGTGAAGCCCGGCGGCTCCTGGTCGTTCAATAAAACGGCAGGGGAGTGCAACGAGGAGAGAGGGTTTTTGGGAGCCGGAGCGATCATCGACGGCCAGTACGACGATGCAGTGGGCGGCGGCATCTGCCAGGTGGCGACCACCATGTTCAACGCCGTGTACGAAGCCGGGTACCCGGTGAAGACGCGCCACAACCATTCCCTGTACATATCCAGCTACCCGGCCGGACGCGATGCCGCGGTCAGCTGGCCCGACCTGGATCTTGTGTGGGAAAACGACGGCGCGAGCGATGTTTTGGTCCGTCTTTCTTGTACAGACGGGTCGGTAACGGCTACACTGTACGGTGTTGATCCCGGCTACCAGGTCGCCTCGGTCGCGGGCGAATGGAGCGAGGGCAAGCACTACTCGACGAAAACGAAGGTTGACGAATCGCTTGCTCCCGGTTCGAGCTACATCAAAATCCGCGGAACCGACGGGCGCAAGATAACGGTCGTTCGCACGGTCAAAGACGAAACGGGCTCCATCCTGCACGAGGACCCGTTCTATTCTGTGTACGATCCCGTGACGGAAGTCGTGGTGAAAGGCCCTGACGCCGATAGCGACGAGACCAACACCTGACGGAGAGATCTCCGCCGACATCCGTATACAACAGTAGGAGAGGTGATTCTCAAGGTGTACTACCAGCCCGAAATCGAGACCATGCCCGTCGAGCAGCTGCGCACGCTGCAGCTCGACCGCATGAAGAAAAGCGTGCAGCACGCATACGATAACGTGGAGTTCTACCAGAAGTCCTTCAAGGAAGCAGGCGTGGAGCCGGGCGACCTCAAGAGCCTCGCCGATCTTTCGAAGTTCCCCTTCGTCGTCAAGCAGGACATGCGCGACGCCTATCCTCGCGGGCTGTTCGCCGTCGGCCAGAAAGAGGTGTCCCGCATTCACGCGTCTTCCGGCACCACCGGCCAGGCGACCGTGGTCGGGCATACGGCGAACGACCTCAAGAACTGGGGGGACTGCTTCGCGCGCGGAATCTACATGGCGGGCGGCGGCCCGGAATCCACCATCCAGGTATCGTACGGATACGGCCTGTTCACCGGTGGCTTGGGCGCGCATTACGGCGGCGAGGCGGCTGGTTGCACGGTCATCCCCACGTCTTCGGGCAACACCAAGCGACAAATCCAGATGATGAAGGACCTCGGTACCGACATCCTGGCCTGCACCCCCTCCTACGCGCTGCTCATAGCGGACACGGCGCGGGAGATGGGCTACGATCCCGCGACCGACTTCAAGATTTCCGCCGGCATCTTCGGCGCCGAGCCGTGCTCTGAGAACATGCGCCAGGAAATCCGCGAGAAGCTGGGCATTCGCTATTGCGACATCTACGGGCTTTCGGAGGTCATGGGACCGGGCGTGGCCGTGGAGTGCTCTGAATCGAACGGCCTGCACCTTGCCGAAGACCAGTTCTACGCCGAGATCGTGGATCCGGACACGCTCGAGCCCTTGCCCGACGGCGAATGGGGCGAGCTCGTGTTCACCACGCTCGTGCGCGAATGCTGCCCGCTCGTGCGCTACCGCACGCGCGACATCACGCGCATCATACCCGAGACGTGCGCATGCGGACGCACCCATCGCAAGATCGACCGCATCGTCGGCCGCTCCGACGACATGCTCATCCTGCGCGGCGTCAACGTGTTCCCGTCGCAGATCGAGCAGGTCATCACGGAATTCCCGGAGATCGCGGCGCAGTACCAGATCGTCCTGACCACGCGCGGCGCGCTCGATCACGTGGAGCTCAACGTCGAGACCGTTCCCGAGTTCCCGTTCGACGAGATCCGCAAGCTCCAGGACCTCAAGCGCCGTCTGGCCTCCGAGCTGAAGAGCAACCTGCAGATTGCCGTCGAGATCAAGATCGTCGAGCCCAAGACCATCGAGCGCAGCGAGGGCAAGGCGAAGCGCATCATCGACCTGAGAGAAGGGAAGAAGGCATGATCTCCCAGCTGACCGTTTTTCTCGAGAACGAGAAAGGCCGCTTGGCGGCCGCTTGCCGCGCCGTTTCCGACGCAGGCATCAACATGCACGCGCTGAACCTGGCCGACACCACCGAGTTCGGCGTGGTGCGCATGCTGTGCGACACGCCCGAAGCCGCCGCCGAAGCGTTGAAGGCGCAGGGCTGGCGCGCCGCCGTCACGCCCGTGCTGGCCGTGCGCGTTCCCAACGAGCCCGGCGGCCTTGCCAAGCTCTTGGAGTTCCTAGACGAGCAGAACGTGAACGTGGAGTACGGCTACTGCTTCTCGGTCAATCAGGACACTGCCGTCGACGTGCTTAAAGTAAGCGACGACGCCGTGGAGCAGAAGCTGACCGATGCCGGCTTCCAGCCGGTTCGACCGGAGGATATCTACCGCATTGACTAGCACCGTTCAACATATCGCCCAGAGCGGGCGCACGCGCATCCTCGCGTGCGCCCTGGCGCTTTTGCTTGCGTTCGCGAGCGCTGCGGCCTTTCCGGCCGTTGCAGCAGCGGACGTGCGCAAAGCGGACGTCGTTTACGGCCAAACCGTCGACGCGCGCGGCTTATCGGTCGCGCAAAGCCCCAACATCGATGCCGAGTACGCCATCGTGATGGACTCTGCGGGAACCGTGTACTTCGAGCGCAACGCGTCCTCGCCCACGCAGATCGCCTCCATCACCAAGGTCATGACGGGCGTGGTGGCTCTTGATGCGGTGTCCAGCGGCATCGTATCGCTCGACACCCCGATCACGGTGTCCGCAACCGCCGCCGCCGCGGGCGAATCGTCGGCCGGGCTGCAAGAAGGCGACGTCATGAGCCTGCGCACGGCCCTGACGGCGCTGCTCGTCCCGTCGGGCAACGACGCGGCCGTCGCCATCGCCGAGACGGTGGGCGCTGCGCTCCAATCAAGCGGCACGGCATCGGGCGACAGCGCTCAAGGCGCGTTCGTCGCCCAGATGAACGCGAAGGCCGCAGAGCTCGGCTGCACCGATACGGTCTACGAGAACCCCCACGGCCTGGACTTCGACGCGTACGCGGGCAACCTGCACAGCACGGCTGCCGACGTGGCCAAGGTGGTGCAGTACGCCATGAAGAACGAGACGTTCCGCGCGGACGTTTCCCAGGGCGATACCGTCATCCAGGTGACGCGCGGCGGCGCGAAGGCGGACATCAGCCTCGAGACCACGGACGGCTTCCTCGACATCTACGAGTACGCCATCGGCGTCAAAACCGGGTTCACCGCGCTCGCAGGGTTCTCGTTCGCAGGCGCTGCCAACAACGGCGAGAAAGAGCTGTACGCCATCGTCATCAACTCCTCGTCCGAGCCTCAGCGTTTCAGGGATGCGCAGGCGCTTTGCGAGTGGGTGTACCAGCACGAGGTGAAGTACCCGTTGGCCCACAGCAACCAGACCGCCATCATGAACGGAGCCGAGGTTCCCGTAATCGCCGAAGTGGCGCACGAAGGATGGATCGACAAGACCGTGAAGGCCACGCTTGCGGATCCTGCAGCTTCTGCCACGATCTTCGACCTGAACGGCAACGTCAGCCAGTCGCTTTCGTTCGATCAGCTGACCACCGACGTGCGCGCAGGCGACAAGGTGGGCACCATCACGTTCAAGCAGCGCAACGCTGAAATAGCCACTATGGACTTGGTCGCATGCGAAGACGTTGCAGCCCCCAATTTCTTCGAGAGCGTGGGAATCTGGTGGGATCGCTTGTTCAGAGGGTTCTCCGGGCAGAGCACCGTGGCCCAATCCGTGACGATCAACGAAACGCCGCTGGTCGTAGACAAGACGGCCCCCGCCGCGTAAGGCGCGCCGCAGAGAGGAATTGCCATGAGCACCATGTGCCCCGTTTGCAACAATCCGGTTGACGCCCAGGCAGCCGCATGCCCGACCTGCGGGTTCAAGCTTCTTGGCAGCACGCAGCGCTTCGAGCCGGTGGCGCTGTCGGACGACCCGTTGACTTCGGCAGCCCAGCCCCAGGCGAGCGCCGTGCTGCATGTGGTGCGCGGTCCGCAGACCGGCGTCAGCTTCCACCTTGCCGACGCGCCGCTGTCCATCGGCCGCAGCCCCCAGTGCGACGTGTTTCTCAACGACATGACCGTGTCGCGCTCCCATGCGTCGGTCGAGCCTGCGAACGGGGGCTATGTCATCCGAGATTCCAACTCCTTCAACGGAGTGTGGGTGAACAACGCGAACATCGACGAGCGCCAGCTCGAAAACGGCGACGTCATCCAGATCGGGGCGTTCTGCCTGGTCTACAAAGAGGAGTAACGCGCTCTTTCGCGCGTCGTCGTCCTGAGGCCGAGCTGAAGCCGAGCTTCGCGTTTCAGGGCGACGACGCGCCGTCGGGCGCCCAGCGTCGAATAGCGCGCCGCTCGGAACGGTCTTCCTTCTTTGACCGGGCCGCGCGGCGCGCTTTGCCGTATAATTCCCTGCGGGTCAGCATTCAAGGAAGGTTCGTCTAATGGAATTGATGTCAGGTAACGAGGCGATCGCCCAAGGGGCGTGGGAAGCCGGCGCCCATATCGGCGTGGCGTACCCCGGAACGCCTTCGACGGAAACGCTCGAAGCGTTCGCGAAGAAGGACGGCGTGTACGCCGAATGGGCCGTCAACGAGAAGGTGGCCGTGGAGGTGGGCATCGGCGCGTCTGCCGCCGGCGCGCGCGTTCTCACGACGATGAAGCACGTAGGCGTGAACGTGGCGGCCGACCCGCTGTTCACCGCCGCATATGCGGGCGTGGGAGGCGGCCTGGTCGTGCTGGCCGCGGACGATCCGGGCATGTACTCGTCGCAAAACGAGCAGGATTCGCACTGGTACGCCCGCGCAGCGCATATTCCCATGCTCGATCCTGCGGATTCCGCCGAAGCCCTGCGCTTCACGCGCGAAGCGTTCGATCTGTCCGAGCGCTTCGACGTGCCCGTGTTCATTCGCTCGACCGTGCGCGTTTCGCACACGAAGACCCCGGTGGAGCCTGGCGAGCGCACCGACGTTCCGGTGAAGGCCTACGAGAGCAATCCTGCCAAGTGGGTGATGATGCCCGCATTCGCGAAGCCGCGCCGCAAGGTGCAGCTCGACCGCATCGACGCGTTGCGCGCGTGGGTCGAGGAATGCCCGTACAACAACGTCGTGCATAAGGAAAGCGCCGTCGGCGTGGTCTGCGCCGGCGCGACGTACCAACACGTGACCGAGGCGCTGCCTGACGCGTCGGTGTTCAAGCTCGGGGTAACGTGGCCGCTGCCCGCTCGTGCGCTGCGCGACTTCGCTGCCAGCGTCGATGCGTTGTACGTGGTCGAGGAAGCGTCCGAATACCTGACCGACTCCGTGCGAGCGCTCGGAATAACGGTTGCCGAGTTCGAGAACCCGTTGCCGCGCGACGGCGAGCTTTCGCCCGGTCTGATTCGCGCCGCGTTCGGACTCGACGAGCCTGCGCACGCATCCATGCCCGAAGGCCTTCCAGGCCGCCCGCCTGCGCTGTGCGCCGGGTGCCCCCACCGTTTGGTGTTCAAGGAGCTTTCGCGTATGAAGGCCGTGGTCACGGGCGATATCGGATGCTATACGCTCGGTGCGCTGCCGCCCCTTTCCGCCATGGACACCACCATCGATATGGGCGCGTCCGTTTCGATGTCGCACGGCTTCGAGCTGGCGTGGGCCGGAACCGACCATCGTCCCGTCGTGGGCGTGATCGGCGATTCGACCTTCGCGCATTCGGGGCTTTCGGCGCTCATCTCCACCGTGTACAACCAGGGCGGCGGCACCGTTTGCGTGCTCGACAACCGTACGACCGCTATGACGGGCCGTCAGGGAAACCCGTTCAACGGCGAAACGCTTCAGGGACGTCCGTCGCGCGAGATGGACTTGGAGGGCATCGTGCGCGCGCTGGGCGTGGAGGACGTTCGCACGATCGATCCCAACGATGCGAAGGCCGTGCGCCGCACGCTCAAGGAGGCCGTGGCGAACGAGGACCTTTCCGTGCTGGTGTTCCGCAGCCCGTGCGTGCTCATCGATCGCATCAAGAATCCGGTGTACGCCGTAAGCGACGCCTGCACGGCGTGCGGCGTTTGCTCGACCTTGGGCTGCCCTGCCATATCGAAGGATCCCGAAACGGACCATGCGATCATCGACGCCGGCCAGTGCGTCGGGTGCGGCCAATGCGCGCAGTACTGCGCCTGGAAGGCCATCGCGCAACCTGCTCTGGAGAAAGGGGGCTGCCATGAATAAGGCGACCACAGTGCTCCTGTGCGGCGTCGGCGGGCAGGGAACCATCCTCGCCGCCGATCTGCTTGCCCATGCGGCTTTGGAATCCGGCTTCGACGCCAAGGTTTCGGAGATTCACGGCATGTCTCAGCGCGGCGGCGCGGTTACCACGGTGGTGCGCTTCGGGCGCGACGGCGTGCAGTCCATGGTGGCTGACGAGGGGTGCGCCGATTGCGTCGTGTCGTTCGAGACGACCGAGGCGCTGCGCAACCTTTCCTTCGTGCGCGAAGGCGGGTACTTGCTGGTGGCCGACGAGTCCATCCAGCCTTTGCCCGTGCTCATCGGACGTGCGTCCATGCCCGAGAACGCCCGCGAAACGCTGGCCGACGCGGGTGCCACGCTCATTTCCGCCGGTGACATAGCCGCAGGCGTCGGCAGCCCGAAGTCGGTTAACGTCGTGCTGCTGGGCGCGCTTGCCACGCGTTTGGAGTTTCCGCAGGACGCATGGGAGCGGGTCATCGCAAAGCGCGTGCCGCCCAAAACCGTCGAAGCGAACCTGGCCGCGTTTCGCGCCGGCTTCGCCTTCGCCGAGGAAGCGGTCGAGAGCAGGGAAGGGGATCGAGCATGAGCGTACAGCAGATCAGCGTGTTTCTTGAGAGCAGGCCGGGGCATCTGCGGCGCGTGCTGGACGCCTTCGAGGCCGCTCACGTCAGCGTTCGCGGATACAGCGCGTCCGACACGGGAGACTACGGCATCGTGCGCTTCATCGTGAGCGATCCGGACAAGGCGTTGGCCGTGCTCACCGACATGGGCGCCGCCGCCACGAAATCGGAGGTGCTGTGCGCGCGCCTGGACGACACGCCCGGCGAGTTGGCGCGCGTCATGGGCGTCATGGCCGATTGCGGCATCAACGTCACGTACAGCTATTCCCTCATCTCCACTTACATCGCGCTATCCGTCAAGGATCTGGCACGTGCCGAGGAATTGCTGGCCGGCGAACCGGTGGAGCTCATCGGGCAGGACGATCTCGCGCAGCCGCTTGCGCCCGCTGAAGGGCGGTGAACGTCATGGCCGATATGACCGTCAAGGGCGCGGCGCTGGCTGCCGCCCAAGCCGGGGACTTCTCCAGCCTGCCCATCCACAACCCTGCCGTCGAGTGCGCCTCGCGCCAGGAGATTCGCGCGCTGCAGCTCGAGCGCCTGATCGAGCAGGTGCGTTGGACGTACGACCGCGTGGCCTGGTACCGCGAGCGCATGGACCGCGACGGCGTGAGCCCCGATGACATCAAGACGCTTGAAGACGTTCGCAAACTCCCCTTCACCGACAAGTCGGTCCTGCGCGACACGTTTCCGTACGGGCTGTTCGCCGTACCGCTCGACCAGGTGAAGGAGCTGCATTCGTCCTCGGGCACCACGGGCAAGCCCATCGTGGTCGGCTATAACGATCATGACATGGAGCTGTGGGCCGACTGCATCATGCGCCTTGTGCAGATGGCGGGCGTCGTGCCGGGCGATCGAGCGCAGATGGCGTTCGGATACGGCATGTTCACCGGCGGCTTCGGCTTGCACTACGGGCTGCAGAAGCTTGGCTGCATGATGATTCCCGCAGGGTCGGGCAACACCGAGCGCCACATCGCCATGATCCAGGACTACGGCACCACCGTGCTCGTGGCCACGCCTTCCTACGCCCTGCACATGTGCGAGGTGGGAGAGCGCATGGGCTTCGATTGGGAGCGGTCCACCCTGCGCGTGGGCCTGTTCGGCGGCGAACCCTGCCCGCCGGGCCTGAAGGCCGAGATCGAAAGCCGTATGCACATCGTCTGCACCGACAACTACGGTCTGACCGAAGTCATGGGTCCAGGCGTGTCGGGCGAATGCCTGGCGGCGCGCGACATGCAGCATATTGCGGAGGATCACTTCCTGTGGGAGGTCATCGATCCCGAAACGGGCGAGCCCGTCGCCGATGGGCAGATGGGCGAGCTGGTGCTCACGCCCCTTGGCAAGCAGGCTATTCCCGTGCTGCGATACCGCACGCACGATCTGACGCGCGTGGTCACGGAGCCGTGCGCGTGCGGGCGCACGACGGCGCGCATGCAGAAGGTGCGCGCGCGTTCGGACGACATGCTGATCATCCGCGGCACGAACGTGTTTCCCAGCCAGGTGGAGGATGTCCTCACCGGCATCGAAGGGGTCACGCCGCACTACCGCATCGTGGTGGACAACGAGGGCGGGCTCGACCGCATGGCGGTGCACGTGGAGCTCAAGCCCGAGGCGTTCAGCGACTCCTTCGAGGAGATGGACCGCTTCCGCCGCGCTATCGAGGAGAAGCTCAAGGGCGTTCTTCTGGTGGGCGTGCGCGTGAAGCTGGTCGAGCCCGGCGGCATTGAGAGGTCTCTGGGCAAGACGAAGCACGTCGAAGATCGACGCAAGTAGATCGAATGCAGGAGGCCTCCGTGCGGAGGCCTCCTGTCGGCATTGCGGTGCGGCCGTCCGCACGCGGAAAGGACCAACGGGAGATCGGCCCATGCAGGCAGCCCCTTCGCATAACGAAATCGTCGGGAGGTTCGCCCCTTCTCCGACCGGGCGCATGCACGCGGGAAACGTGTTCGCGGCGCTCGTGGCGTGGCTTGTGGCGAAATCGCAGGGCGGACGGATTGTCCTGCGCATAGAGGATCTTGATGCCGAACGATCGAAACCGCAGTTCATCGATGCCGTACAGCGCGATTTCGAGACATTAGGGCTCACTTGGGACGAAGGGCCGTACTTTCAGCACGACCGCACGGAGGCGTATCGGGCCGCCTTCGATTCGCTGGCTGAGCGCGGGCTCGTGTACCCCTGCTTCTGCACGCGCGCCGACCTGCATGCGGCATCTGCGCCTCATCGTGGCGAAAAGCCCGTGTATCCGGGAACCTGCCGTGCGTTGACGGTCGAAGAGCGCGCCGCACGGCGCGCTCAGCGCGTCCCGGCGCAACGTCTGCTGGTTGTCGACAGGGCCGTTTCGCTTGATGATCAGGTGCAAGGACCGTATCGTCAAAACCTTGCTCGCGAGTGCGGCGATTTCCTGATACAGCGCTCGGACGGGGCGTTCGCATACCAGCTGGCCGTGGTCGTAGACGATGCGGAACAGGGTGTGAACTCGGTCGTGCGCGGCGTCGACCTGCTCTGTTCCACGCCGCAGCAGCTGTACCTGCAGGAACTGCTCGGTCTGGGGCATCCTGCGTACGCGCACGTGCCGCTTATCGTTGCGGAAGAGGAGCGGCGCCTTTCGAAGCGCGATCACGACGCGGCGCTCGATGCTCTTTTGGATCGGTTCAAAACGTCCGAGGGAGTTATCGGCCATATTGCGGGAATCACGGGGCTTGCCCCCACGTGCGATCCGGCGTCGCCCGAAGAGTTGCTGGCCTTGTTCGATTTCGACAGGATTTCAACCGACCTGAAGGATCTTACCCAGATACGCTGGCGATAGAGCGTATCGGCTTGGCGCGGAGGGCGCAGGTGCTTAGAACCCGTAAAGCAGTTTCGCAATACCCATCTCGTTGAACAAAAAGAAATGCCCCGCAAAGGTGACGGCCAGGTACAGGGCGGGTTCGCGTGCGCTCGGAAGACGCTCCGAGACGAAAACATGCTTGCTGCGCGCCGCATTCGCGCGATTCGACCAAAGTCGATACAGCGCGAAGCCCAAAAGCGCGCCGAGCGTGTTCAATATCAGGTCGTCGATGTCGGTCGCGCGATGGTTGAGAAGCTGGCTCAGCTCGATGGCGAGCGAAAAAGAGAAGCCCATCGCTCCTATGGTGAACGCCCGGTCAACTCGCTTCCAGATGAGCGGGATCGAAAAGCCCAAGGGGAGGAACAGCACGACATTGAGAGCGCATCCGATCGGGTCGGCGGCAAGAAACGGAATCAAGTACAGGTCATTCGGCCCCCAGCTGGCCGTTTGCCGCAGCAGGTCGTACAGCGTGCCCGATCCCGTGACGTACAGCACGGCAAACACGTACAGCACGAACGCGAAAGCGGGCGCGAACTCAACGGGAATGGAGCCCGTTCGTCGTGCGTGGGCATGCCGTATCGCGTAGGCTACAAGAAACGGCGCGAGCACCGTCGCCAGCTCGTACGCGGCCAGCAGCGCGCTTTCGACCATCGTGTCCGTACCTTTCGCCCAGATTCATCCCTCGAATACCGTATCCTAGCAGCTTGCTTCGACGTTTGAAGGGGCGGATACCGCAACGTTGAGGATCGTTAAGGATTTCGTTGCCGAAACCGTCGCGGGAGCAGGAGGGGTCTCGAGTACGAATCTGTGGCGGACGGGTGCACTACGTGTCTCCTGAGCAATGTGCGCAACGTCTTATCCTGCGGAAGCGTTTAAAGCTGCGGGTTTAATGCGAGCCTCCCGATGCCTCGTCGACAAGATCTATGAGGTCTTGTCTGGAATGCACGTTCAGTTTCGCGTAGACGTTGCGCGTGTGCGTACGGACCGTGTTCCACGATATGCTCAGATCCTTTGCCGCAGCAGCGCTGCTATATCCCATTGCCAAAAGACGCAGCACATCCTTCTCGCGCTCTGAGAGTCCGTATTGAGACGTTACTGCGTCGATGGTCGTCTGGAACTTTCCCTTCTTCAAAGGGGTCTCATCTCCTGCATCCGACAGGCTGGCAGGCAATTCGTTGCCCAAAAGAACTTCAAGCGGAGATTCTCCCTTTCCTTCAGGCTCGAACAGGTTGTCGAATTCCTTTTCCGAGAACAGCAGGAAAGCACACGCAAGAACCGCTGCAGCCAAAACCAAATAAAGAGCGAAATCATCCGTTACGGAAGACAGCTCCGATATGCCGTACACGCCGAACATCCACCCAAGCGCGCTGCCAAGCATGAACGCCCCGTACCCGAATCCGAATACGAGTACCGGCGAAATCTTCTTTTGGTACACGATAAATGCCAGGATGCACCAAAGAACGAACTCGAAGACACATGACATGAACGTGGTTACCTGGCTCCAGATGGGGTGCAAAACCCCTACAAGCGGGCAAAACGCAATCAAAGCAACCGTGGCGGCCATGATGACCGAATAGATTTTTCCGAAGTTGAAGCGCTCTCCTTCGATGCCGATCGCGGCGCAAGCGAACGCGATCGCCATAGCCATGCGCAAAAGCATTACGAGCCTTGTGTTGTCCAACGTCTCGTTCACAGGGGACACTTCGATCAAAGCCGATCTCAGCGCTACGACCACGATCGAGAGCACGAACGTTACCGAGACGAGCTTCCAATACGAGCGGGGGAGCCTGCTGCGCTTCTGCGCATATTGAACCGGCTTCACCTCAGGGCTTCCTTCGGGCATGACGAAAGAAAGATTTGCCGCCAAGGCTGCAAGGATCGGCATGCAGATGAAAGCCAATATGCCAACAAGCGAAGGCCCGCCGGGAACGGGCTGCCAAGTAGGCGATCCGATAACGGTGAAGTAGATGACGGCAATCGTGATATGAGAAAGCGCCGCATACAGAATAGCCTTGCGGGGAGGAAGCTCGCCGTACAGGCGACCACAGGCCAACCCGATCGCAGACGTTCCCAACCCCGATAGCGCGCTCCCGCAATAGAACAGGATACGCACAAAATCTTGGGGGAGAACTCGAGAAAGATAGTACGGTCCAATGGCTATGATGATCAGGCATCCAAACGACGCGAGCACTCCGCAGGCGGCGACAACCGCAGGCTTTTCAAGAAGCCTGCGCACGCGGTCAACGGAAAACGTCATCGCTATGAAAGCGATAGCGAAAACCATGGTGGAAACGATGTAGAGTGCCGAGATGTTCGTTCCGTCGGTTTCCGTATCCGAGAGCCAAGCCGTGCCGCTGTACGCGATGTAGACCCAAGCGAGCCATATTCCCAAGGCCATGTAAGGCAAGGCCGGGCATGCTCTGACAAGCTTATGTAAGAACGCGTTCACAGCCGCCGAAATCCTCCCCCGCCTTATCCAGCAGCTTTTCCGCGAAAGATGCATGGCTCCCTGCTGCTCAGGAGCGAGCGGCCATGCGCTTGTTTTTCACGGCACGAGCCAAACGCAATACTGCGTAACCTACGAAGATAACCGAGTATACCGCAACGGCAACGCACGACGCAACGCCGCCGCGCAGGGCCGAGGGCAGCAGCATCAACAGCAAGTGGACGTACGCGAGCAGGAAAAACGGATAGGCAAGCGTCTGGACCTTCTTCCATGTTTCCGTATGCATGCGTTTCTTCACGATATTGAACGACGTGATCCCCAGAATGAGCAGCAAAGCGAACAGCACGAGCGCAACAAGGAAGGAGCAGACGATGTTCACATCGAACGGGCCTCCGGCCATTACGCGCGGCAGATACGATTCCAGGTAGACGGCCATGTGGCCGAGCGAGAGGATCCACGCGACGATCGAAAGCTCGGCGCGCACCGGTTTGAGCCACAACCCGATCTTCGAATCGCTTGCGAACACGCCTATATACATGACCACAACGAAAAGGGCAAGCGAGAGCGTGCATTTCTGCACGAGCAGAAACAGCGCAAGCCACACCGATCGCGGCAGATCCACGAATGATCCCGCTATGAACATGACGTCGATCGCCACGGCGGCTGCGTAGAAAAGCAGAGGGTGCTTCTTGAGGGGATTGCGCAAGGCGAAGCACACCGCAACGGTGCAAGCAAGAACAATGGCGAACGTCATAATGCCTTCTTTCCGGTTGTCGCATGCCCGCAGTTCGTCTCAGGCATGCTTTCTGAACAGGATCAACGGTTCAGCTCTTCGAGCAAGTCTTCAGTAACGTTCAGGTCGAACTGGAAGAACCCCTTGCTCACCTTGAGCACGCCGCGGTAAAAGCGCGTCTTGAGGAGCTTCATGGCCAAGTCTTCGAAGTCATCGAACCAAGACAGGATATGCTCCTGCAGGAAGTCTCGGGACAGCTCGATATCCTCGCGCGCTGCCTGAAGATCCCCGGCACGCAAAGCGTTCGCCGCTTTCGTAGAGAGCATGGACAAAAACTCGCACATGAACGAGAGGTGGTCGTCGGGGAAATCGTATCCCGGAGCCCGTTCGACGCTGTTTTCGCGGAATATGCGGTACACCTCGTGGAAAGAATCCTGAAACATAAGGCCGTCGTCGCTCGTGAACACCGATTCGTAGGGAACGGCGCACTTTCCCTCCCAGGTGGACGTTCCCGCGAAGGCCCCCGTAAAATCTACGGCAAAATCCTGGCGCGTTGCAGAGGTCCGCTTGGCCAAGGATCTTGCGATGTCGTTCAGTCCATCCGCAAAATCCTGATTCACATCGGCGTACGCAGATAAGTCGAGCGAAGCGATGCCGTCAAGCTGGTCTTCGCGCAAGGGTTTGAAGTACAGCGCTGCAAGCAGATCGTAAAACGAAGCGCGTCCTACCAGTGCGTCTTCCATATCCGTCATGAGAACCGCCTTTCGAATGCATCGGGTGGAGAGGACCGCCCGGCAGGCGAAAAAGGGAGGGGAGCCTGCCGGGGGTCGGTAGATTGTTTGATCTGCGTCTACTCCTGTACGGAGCGCGTGACAACATCGGGAGCGTCGTGCCAAGCCGCGGTTTTCTTCGAAAGGATGTAGACCGTGGAGGGCTTCAGGCCGTCAGGGTCGGCCAGATGGTGACAGTTGTCGGCCCCTGCTTCGGCAATGGCTTTCGAGGCTGGGCCGTTGGGATCGTCCAGATCGCCGAAGTAGCGAGCGCCGCAGCAGCAGTTGTGGACGCAGGCGGGCGTCCAGTTCTCGTCGGCGTGGCGTTGGAAGCACAGAGTGCACTTCTCGACGACGTTCGTGGCGGGGTTGAGCATGCGGGCGTCGTACGGGCAGCCGGACAGGCACGACTCGCATCCGATGCATTCCTCCGCATTCACTAATACCACGCCTGTTTCCTCGTCGCGATACGATGCGCCGGTCGGGCACACCTCGATGCAGCCCGGGTTCTCGCATTGCTGGCACTGCGAGGGAAGCCAGTACATCTCGATGTCGGGGAACGTGCCCGCAGGACCCGCCGCGTTCACCCTGCTGTAGTATATGCCCAGGTCGACATTGTTCTCATGCTTGCAGGCCGCTACGCAGCTATCGCATCCGCTGCAGCGATCCAGATCGATAACAAGGCAGTTTTTCATTAGAACACATCCTTAGTCTGAGCTTCAGCTTTCATTTCCGCGGACGGCAGGAACGGCGCGAACTCTTCGGGGGAGACCCAGACGTTCGCGGGCTTCTCCGATTTCTCGATGCTCACCGTAAAGCCACGATTGGTGTACGAGCCGTAAACCTCGTTGAACGGAGCGTCGTTTTTCGTCAGCACGTTTACGTTGCATTCCCGCCATCCGGCAGTGGGGTTCGCCTGCGACTCGTCGAAGCATTCGGGGTTCCAGAAGCGCTCCATCCAGACCGTCTTCGGATTCACGCCTTCGGTCAGGTACGCGCGAGCGTGCACCTCGCCGCGGCGGCTGGACACCTTCACCCAATCCATGTGCTTGATGCCGTGCTCGGCTGCGGTTGCAGGGTTGATGCGGATTTCGGCCGTGGGGAACAGCTCGCGCGAGAACGCCGCATGGCGCATCGTGCCGTGGTGGAAGTAGGGCACGCGACCCGAAGTCAAAACGTAAGGGAACTCGGTGTCGGTGAGCGGGCTTTCCGCAGGCTCGATGTAAGAGCAAATGGGGCTGTAATCCGCGCACGGTTCTTGCGGCTCCGGATAGCAGAAGGGATATCCCGTGCGGGAGAGCTTGAGCAAGATCTGGCAATAGGTTTCGACCTTGCGGGATTCCGTGCCGAAACCGGCAGGCAAGCCGTCGTCGACGATGGGTTCATGCTGGTTGTATTGGAAGTACTCTTCGGCAGGCGTCACGCAAGGCACGTACTTGTCCGTATTGTTGACAAGCTCTTCCCAGCTGGGAGCCTGCAGTTTTTGAGCAACATCGGCCTTCACGGCTTCTTCGGTCGGGGCTCCCAAATAACCCGGCTTCAAGCCCGGAAGCTCGCCGCCCATCTTCTCAGCGCATTTCGCGAGGACCTGAGCAGCGGGAATGCTATGAGACACGGTCTCGCCAATGTGAACGCATTCGTTTTGGAGCCATTGCGTGTTCAGCTGGCACATGTTCACCATAGGCTCTTCAAGCCACTCGCGTACGGGGAAGACAAGGTCGGCTGCTTCGATTTGGAAGGACGTGAGATGCGGATACTGGCAGATGATGTAGTCTATTTCGGGGAACACCTCGTACCAGGACTTCGCGTTGCCGAGCATCGCCAGCTTGTTGCCCGACATGTCGAACCACACGCGCGGCTTGTACGGTTCGCCCGTTGCGATGGCTTGACGCACTGTGGGGATGTGCGAATGGCACCAAGCGTACAGACCCTTGTGATCCTTCATGCCCAAGCGATCGACCAGCAGCTTGTTTGCAAGCTTCTGCTGCGGGTTCTCTTCGCCCAGCTTCTTGATGCGTGCTTCGTTTTCCGCTTCCGACATGCCGATAACCGCGCCGACGCCGTACATGTCGGAGAACATGCCGTCGAACCCGTTGTTGTATGTGACCGGGCGCTTGGTGGGCTGCACGCCCGCTGCGCCGTACTGCGTCATCGTGCAACCCGGCTTGTTGATGTAACCCATGATGGAATCGAGGCCCATGCAGCCGAGCGGCACCTGGCTGGCCGATTCGGTCATGTCGGACGCTACGCCGTTGGCGATGCCTGCTACGGCAGCTTCAGCGTAGATCTTGATAGCTTCTTCGATCTTGTCCGCTTGCAGCCAGCAGTTTTCGGCCGTATGCTCAAGCGTCCAGGGGTCGGCCTCCTCGCGGTAGATTTGACCGGCGGTCTTGTACGTCTTGCCGTTGAAGTCGCCGGACCAGAATATTTCAGGATCGACCGTCGCCTTGTCGGGCGCCGAGTACTCGAAGGGTGCCACGGCGTTCGTCTTCAGGTCGTAGCATACATAAGCAGGCGTGTTCTCAGGCGTGCTCTGCTCGAAATCAGGGAACAGCTCCTGTGCTTTTACAGGCAGCTTCGTGTCAGGATCGATCAGGAAGGGGAGGTTCGTCCAGTATTTCGTGAATTTCTCGTCGTAAAGCTTGTTTTCGAAGATGTAGCGGAACCAGCACAGCAGAAGACCGGTGTCGGTTGCCGGTCGGATCGGTAGCCATACGTCTGCCTTGACAGCATCGGGCGAGAAGTTGGGGTCGACCACGATGGTCTTGACTCCTTTGGTACGCAGTTCCGCCATACCGCGGCCGGACTCCGCCGTTTGGCTGACGGACGGCTGCGCGCCCCATAGGACCACGACCTCTGCCTTGTTGTCTTCCCCCGTGCGGAAGATCTCCTGCACGGCGTTGTCGGCGATGGACTGGTCCACGCCGCCGTAGAACAACTTCGACATGCTCCAACGCGGCAGGTAGCACTGTGCGCAGCCGGGCTCGAACACCGTCGGGGAGCCGAGCGCCATGGGTAACGTCATAGCCTCTATGAAGGAATAGGATCCGCCGCCGCCCACGCTTGCAAAGAACGAATACGGTCCGTACTTTTCGATAGAGTCGACGATATGGGAGGCTGCTTCTTCGATCGCCTCGTCCCAAGAGATGACTTCCCATTTGTTCTCGCCGCGTTCTCCCGCCCGCTTGAGCGGATGCAGGACGCGGCGCGGGCTGTACATGGTATGCAGCTGGTTCAGTCCCTTGATGCAGAGCGAGCCGCGGCTGACCGGAGCGTCCGGGTCTCCTTCCAACTTGACAACGACGCCGTCCTGCAAATACGCGATTGCCGGGCACATTTGAATGCAGCCATGGCAGGAGGTCTTCATTTTCACAAGATCGCTCGTGCTGTCTTTGCCAGCTTCCTCCTTCGGCTTTTCCTGCATGCAGCCGGCCATCGATGCGCCGATGGCCGTGGCCGCTCCGGCAAGAGCAGACGCTTTGACGAAGCTGCGCCGCGTCAATGTGGTTTCCGCCATAGTAGTTTCCTTCCTCCTGAGCTTTATACGCTTTGCTTTTCCTGCAAGTCCCTCAAAAACTCCGTTCCCTCCTTGGTCAGGTTCCACGTTCCATCCCAAACCAGAGCGCCGGAGCGCTCCAATTCATCCACGAACACGCTTGGCTGCATGACGATGCGCTCGCCGTCGATAAAAGCCTCGAGCACCGGCTTTCCTTGAAGCAAGGTCTCGATTTGCGGATAGCTTCGAGGAGTTTCCAAAATGAATTCGAGCAATTCTCGATAGGTCGACGCACGTTCGGGCGCAAGGTCGAGAAGCTCAATGAGGCGTGCCTGCGGGTGATGCAGCTCGACGAAGCGGGATCCAACCTCCGTGCTTCGAAACGACTGGGTGTCGACAAGATCGTCAAGCTCGTCTTCGTTCAGCCCGAGCTTTCTTTCGGGCGTGATCTCGCAACCCTCTTGATCCCGCTCGATCAGTTCAAGCCCGTAAGCGTCCTTCAGCGTCAGCGCCATGTGGTGAGGGTTTTGCGTAGCGCCTCTGAATTCGGGGCACGAAGCAACGTATCGCTCCAGATCGGATAGCAACCGTTCTTCCGTGCAATGCGCCAGTATTTTGTAAAGGATTTCTCGATTGAGCGGATGCCTCGTAACCGATTCTTCCAACGTCGACAGCTTTTCGTCGAAACTGAGATCCGGTTCGTGCTCCTGCTTTGATTCGATATCGGTTTTCGCCGGGTCCGTTAAGCCGTTTTCTTGCTGCCCGGCACCCGAATCGTCTGCAGCCCATGCTTGCATCATGCGTTCGTCCTCCCCGTCCTCCTCGACCGGTAAGTGCTTCTAAAGCGAACTTGTCGGTCTTCCCCTTGGTTCGAATGGAGATCCCATTGCGAGAACTGTAAAAACGGATAGGAGGAAACGCTAACCGCAATATGCATGAAATGTCGGGAATTCGAGGGTTTTTCGTTAACGCATAATGCGTGAGTGAGAAAGTTTCCCCTGGTAGGAGCCTTGCTGATTAACCGCTCTTGTATCGCGAAACCTTGGTAACAAGTCGACAGGGTGGCAAGGGGCGGCTTTTCAGCTGGAGAAAAGTCAGGGCAGGCTTTCGTGAAGCCTGCCCTAGAATAACGAGTGAGATTGAACGCTTGCTGGAATTCGGGGTTCAGTTGTTAGAAACGGTTCGACCGCAGCCTCCCACTAGGTTTCGCTGAACGACGACGGATCTCTACGCGAACAGGAGCGACACGAGCGTAAGGACCACGCAGCTTCCTAGCAGTAAAAGCGTCAGGCGCACGTTGTCGCCGCCGAAGTTCAGCTTGCCGTCTGCGCCTTTCGAGCGGGAAAACAGGGTCCATACCGCCAATGCGCAGAATCCAACCAGCATCACGTTGCACAGCACCGAAGCGATCTGCGCGAACAGGACGAGTCCGGTCATCTTCGCCATTTCGAACGCCATGAGCGTCGCGACCACCGCGAAGCATGCGACCATGACCCAGGCTGCGCGCTGCCCTGACTTGCGTGTGCCCTCAGGGTAGAACGTACCTTTTTTCGTGGTCGTGGGCTTTGCGATCAGCGATAGCCAGTTGCCGTTCCATAATTGCACCGTCAACGCACCTGATGCAATCAACAGCACCAACCCTACGCCGAAACGAACGATTTCCATAGCGTGCTCCTTTATCTTTTCCGGTTGGCCGCGCGCTGCGCGCGCACCTTTCCGACAGCTGATTCTATCTGCTCGAGGGCGCGTTCGAGGGTGGCGCGCGGACAGGCTATGTTCACGCGTTCGAACTGCCCCGAGCGCGGTCCGAACATGCTGCCAGAATCAAGCCACACGTGCGCGTCGTCCACCATGAGCTCTTCAAGCCGCGCATCGTCTAGGCTCAAGCCCGAGCAATCGAGCCATGCAAGATACGTGCCTTGCGGCTCGACCAACGCGATCTCGGGCATCCGTTCGCTCAGGAAATTTCTTAAAAACCTCAGGTTCTCTGCCAGGTAGTCCTTCAGCTCGTCCAGCCAAGGGCCGCCGTGAGTGTAGCACGAACGGCACGTTTCCAGGGAGAGCGGACTTGCTCCGAAGTAGCCGATCCGCTCCAAAGCCTTGCGATAGCACGTACGCAGCTCCTCGTTCGGGATGACGATGTTGGCTATCTGCAGCCCGGCGATGTTGAACGTCTTGCTCGGCGCCGTGCATACTACGCAGCGTTCGGCGAACGAAGGATCTACCGTGGGAAACACGTGGTGGCGATGCCCTGGGTAGGTGAAGTCGGCATGGATCTCGTCCGAGATGACCAGCACGTCGTGCGCGCGGCAGATGCGCCCGATCCGATCCAGCTCGTCGTGCGTCCATACCCGGCCGACCGGGTTGTGGGGACTGCATAAAATGAACGCCTTCACCCGAGAGGACGTGATTTTCTTCTCGAAATCATCGAAGTCTATCCGGTATCGTCCCTGTTCGTAAACGAGCGGGCTGTCAACAAGCTTGCATCCGTTCGATTCGATGAGCTGTGCGAACGGGTAGTAAACGGGCTGCTGGATCAGCACGGCATCGCCTGGATTGGTGAACGCCTGCAGAGCGATTCCCAGCGCGAACACCACGCCGGGAGTTTGCGTGAGCCACGAGCGCTCCACGGTCCAGTCGAAACGATCCGAGTACCAGGCTAAAACCGATTCGTAGTACGCAGCTCCTGCGAAACCGTAGCCGAACACGCCATGGTTCACGGCTGTGCGCATATCGTCAAGCACTTCATCGGGCAGCGCGAAATCCATATCGGCGACCCAGAGCGGCAACAGATCGTCGCGCCCTTTGAGTTGCGGCCCGCAGTCCCATTTCTCGCTATTGGTTCCACGTCGCTCGATTATCCGATCGAAATCGTACGTCATGGCGGCCTCCTATGCGAACAAGGTGAAACCGCTTGCGAACAGCGCCGCCGCATAGAACGCGCCCAACGCAATGTTCAGGCTGCATACCTGCGCCATGGCGCCTATGCGCGAAGGCGGCGCAAGCGGATTCGCCATGAGCGCCTTCACCAATGGATACGACGCAAGCAGCATGAACGGAATCACGATGACACCGCTCGTGAAGAACAGGGCCACCAGCGCTACGATCGAGATCATCCAGGCCGCCACCACGCCGTGGTACAGCTTGCGCGCGCGGTCGCGTCCCAGCAGCACTGACAGAGTGCGGCGTCCTGATTCGACGTCTTTCTCGATATCGCACGTGTTGTTCGTGAACATGATCAGCCCGACGCCCAGCACGGTGGGCACCGCCCACAGCAGCGCGCGCAGGTCGAACGCTCCGGTCAGTGCTTGGTAGCAGGCAAGGGGAATGAGCCCGCCCATGACGAGCCCGCTGACAAGCTCGCCAATGGGCAGGTAGGAGATGGGCGTTTTCCCCGCCGAGTACAAAACCACGATGATCGCGCCGACGACGCCCAAAGCCAGCGGAATCCATCCGGCTTGCCAGATAACGTAAATGCCCAGTCCGAACGCCGCAACCAGAAACCCAACGGCAAGTCCGAGCGCTGCGCGCGGATTCACGTTGTTGTATACCAGCACGGCATCGGTCGGATCCACGTTGTCGTCAGCCGAGTCCGCGCCTTTCACGTAATCGTAGTAGTCGTTGAACGTGTTGACCGAGGCCTGCATCAGTATGCAGATGATCAGCAGTACGCACGCCATCACGGCGGAAACGGCTCCCGTTGTGGCAGCGGCCGCTGCGGTGGCCACCAGTACGGGCAGAATGGCTGCCGGCCATGTGTGAGGGGCCGCCAGCTGCACCGCCATGCGCAGCGTGAACCTTCCGTATGCGCTCTTCGTTACCGCGTTCCCTTCGTCAGCCGTCCTTGCGGGCGCTTCTGCGCTCATGCTTCGCTTCCTTCCTCGTCCTCATTGCATACGCTTCGCGACGGCGCGGCAGCCACATGGGCGGCGACGACCTGAAGCGCTTGATGGTCTCTTCCTTCAGCACGCTGCCCAATCCTCCCAGCGTCTTCCAGATGAAGCTCTTCGTTTCCGCGTCCAACTTGGATCCCGATCCCAAAAGCTGCCGGGTGTTCGCGAACAGGTTTTCCTGGAACTCGGCCCAGGTGTTCGCCTCGGTCGAGGCGAACAGATCGTAGATCGAATCGATGAACCGCTCGCGCTCGGACGCGTTCCTGCTGCGCAGCCATGCGTCGAGCGTTTCGTCGAAGAACACGGCCGATGCGTTGAGCTCGTCCTGGTACAGGAAGTCCGATCCTTCGGTCTGCCAGGTGAACGGCTCATGCTGAAACACCGAAAGCGCTGATGATCTTACCACGCGGTAGTCGGCGCGCCGTTCCAATATCATGCCGAACGCGGAAGATTCGGGGACGCTCTTGTGCAGGAGCGAGCAGAACGCCGGATCGTCGATGCGCGGGGAAGGGTTGTCCAAAAACGACGGGCCGTCGTGGTTGAACACGCCTTCAAGGCGCGAGAACGTGCCGTCGTCTGCAACCAGAGCCGCGTACTCGGCAAGGTTTCCGCCCTTCGAGTGGCCGCCAACCAGAAGCGGGCACGCGCAGGCCGACGCCACGCCCGAAAGATAGGCCGCCGCCGTGCACTGCGACGGGATGACGTCTTTGAAGCACAGGTTGAAGTCTTCTTTCCAACCGGCGAAGCTGCCGTCCGTGCCTCGAAACGCCAGGTAAGCACGCTCTCCCTCAATGGCGGGGAAGAACAAGGTTACGGCGCTGAACTGCTTCTCAACCACCTCGGATCGTTCGTTGGCATAGAAGGATACCCGCACGTCGCGCAAACGACGGCTCGCCATTGCCACGTGCAAAAAAGCCACGGTGTCCCGCGCATCCTCCATCCAGCTGTGCGCGGTAAGGGCCTCCCAGTCCGACAAGGCCAAAACGTCGTGCAAGCGCACGCGCCGGGGGCCGCTTGCGTCGAGCAGCGCCTCCCAGGGGGCGGCGATCGAGCCGTCCGAGCGCAAGGCGTCAGCCTGGTCGCGTCCGGCTTCTTCGTAGTTGAGGTAAGCCAGGGTCGAGAATACGAGGGAGTCCACCGGGTTGAACGGTAATTCGGAGAAAGTCCGCTGCTCTTCTGCTATATACGATACGATATTGCGCATACTCACATTGTAGCCGATTGCGAAAGGCAGGGCCGCCACCCATGCGCGTCTGCACGCCAATAACCATACGCTATGCTGAAACCGACATGATGGGCATCGTCTATCATGCAAACTACCTGCTGTACTTCGAAGATGCGCGCACCTCGTTTCTGGAGGCGATCGGATTTCCGTACGCGCGCATCGAAGAAGCAGGCTACCTTTCTCCCGTCACGCATTTCGAATGCGACTACGGCATGCCCTTGCGCTACGGGGACACGGCCATCGTGCGCACGCGCGTCGTGCTGTCACGGCCGACGAAGACCGTGTACGCCTACGAGGTGTTCAGGGAAGGGCAGGACATGGAAACGGAGAAGCCGTGCTGCACGGGGCGCAGCACCCATTGCCTGGTCGATGCGACTACGTTCAAGCCCGTTAGCATCAAGCGCGTCATGCCCGACCTGCTTGCCTGCTACGAAGAAGTGCTCGAGCCCGAGGAGGCCGCTCGATGAGTGCGCCGTACCGCATCCTATTCGTGTGCCATGGCAACATCTGTCGCTCTACCATGGCGGAGTTCGTCATGAAGGACCTGGTTGCCAAGCGCGGTTTGGCCGATGCGTTCGTCATCGAGTCGGCGGCCACCCACGATGACGAGATAGGAAGCCCCGTGCATTCGGGAACGCGCGCCGTGCTCGCGGCGCAGGGGATCGACTGCTCTAGCAAGAGGGCGCGACGGCTCAAGCGGGCAGACGCGGGGGAGTGGGACCTGTTCGTGGGCATGGATGAGGCGAATATGCGCGACATGCGTCGTCAACTGGGTCGGGAGGCCGAAGGCCGCTGCATTAAGCTGCTTGAATTTGCAGACACGGATCGTGATGTGGCCGACCCGTGGTACACGGGCGACTTCGAAACCACGTACGACGACGTGCTGGCCGGTTGCACGGGCCTGTTGGCCTGGCTGAACGCCGGAGGAAGGCGAGGGTAGCTTCGGAAGCGCTCGTCGTGCATTGACGAAGGCGCCCTCCTGTCGCTTTTTGCGCAGGAGGGCGCCTTCATTTCATTGCGGGACGAAGTTCGGTATATTCCGTGGTGATATTGCGGTCGTGCGCACGTGCGCGAAAATTAATCGGTGAACGGTAGGTGCGATAATCCTGCATGAAACAAGAGCAACGCACCCGTTTTTTGCATGCCAGCTTTCAGCCTTCCAGATTTTGCGGCGAACGGTCGGACGGGCCCGGTAGGGCTGCGGGGAAATCTGCCGAAAAGGGATTTGTGCACCTGCACAAATAGGTATAATGCAGCCCTCCCAAAAAGACTAGGAGCGTCCTTCGGGCGGTCCGCCTCGGGAACAGGGCCCATGCGGTCCGATCGCAAGCATCGTAAGCGAGACACTCTAAAAGGAGGGTACTAATGAGCGGCGATAACGTAGTACTGGCAAGGAACACGGAAGATGCCCCGGTGAGCGATCTGTACTCGCAGACCGTGGCTTTCTCGCACTACAACAACCTTTCGGCTCAGCTGCCGATCGATCCCGCCACCGGCGAGTTGGTGCCCGGCGGCATCACGGAGCAGGCCGTGCAGTGCTTCGAGAACATCGAGACGATCATCGACAGCATCGATCACGTCATGAACGATGTCATCCGCATCACCATCTTCGTCAAGGACATCCAGGACATGGACGCCGTCGACGAGGTGCAGAAGGTGTTCTTCCCGACCTACGTGCCCACCCGCACGGTCGTCGCCGTTGACGCTCTGCCCATGGACGCCCTGATCCAGGTCGAGGCCTTGATCTCCAACGGCGAAGGCACCATCCCCAACGCTCCGCAGGCCGGCGACATCCTGAAGTACACGAACAACACGCACAACGCTCCGCTGGACGTCATGTCCACGCAGTCCGTGGCCTTCTCGCACTACAACAACATCTCCGCCCAGCTGCCCATCGACCCCAAGTCGAACCAGATCGTGGTCGGCGGCGTGCGCGAACAGACCGCGCAGTGCCTGAAGAACATCAAGGCCGTGCTCGAGAGCATCGACGTGCCCTTCGACGACATCGTCAAGGTGAACGTGTTCCTCAAGGACCTCGCCGACACGGATGCCATGAACGAGGCGTACACGCGCTTCTTCCCGGATTCGGGCATCGCTCGCGCGGTCGCCTACATGCCGGCTCGCACGGTGGTCGAGGTTGCCGGCCTTCCCATGCATGCGCTCGTGCAGATCGAAGCCGTGGTTTCCCATGGCGACGGCACGCCCCCGCAGCTGGTTGAGGACCGTCACGGGCTCATCCTCGAGGCTAACAACACGGACGCCGCGCCGAAGTGCAAGCTCTCCACGCAGACCGTTGCCTTCTCGCACTACAACAACATCTCCGCTCAGCTGGGTATCGACCCCGCCACGGGCGCCATGGTTGCCGGCGGCGTCAAGGAGCAGGCCGAGCAGTGCTTCAAGAACATCAAGGCCATCATCGAGTGCGTCGACCACGTGATGGAGGACGCCGTCAAGGTGAACATCTTCCTGAAGAACATCGATGACCTTGATGCGGTGAACGAAGTGTACGCGACGTTCTTCCCGGGCGGCACCCCTGCTCGCCGCGTCGTGGGCGCCTCCGCTCTGCCCATGGACGCCCTGGTGCAGATCGACGCCATCTTCGGCAACGCCGAGGGCACCCCTCCGGTGGCGTAAGCTTCCAGCAGGAGTCGATCAACCTGATATAAAAGGAGCTGTTGAAGTTCCTTGGCAAGAAAGCGAGGCCGACACGGTCTCGCTTTCGCCGTTTCGGGGCCGTATGCCGGGATTCCGATGCTCGATCGACGTCGGTACGGCTTAGACGGAGGTTTCGCTTGTTGGATCTCGTATGTTCAATGGGCCTCAACGGCTGTGCGGGTCGCGCGCCGGCAGCCGTTCGCCGATTGGGCGTATTCCGAACGCCCTGCGGATCGGGTGTCCGTTTTCGCATAATCGAAAGTGTTTTACTAGGTTATATGCATGTTCTCGTTGCTCCTTCCCGGAAACGATGGCTCGCGGCGTAAACGATGCGTTTGCCGCTTATCGGAAAAGGATGGGCAAGCATCAAGACACCGAACCTCGTTCGCTATACTGCGTGCTTTCCCCCAAGACGAGGAGGATCCATGCAACGATCGAAGACTCAAAGCAGAGCGAACGTCGTCCTGATAGCAGGGGTTTTGTTCAACCTCTCCATCAGCTTGTTGTATTCGTGGAGCGTTATCAAATCAGGGCTGACCGCCGCGCCTGACGCAGGCGGGTTCGGCTGGTCGAGCGCACAGGCGGGACTGCCGTACACCATCGCCATCGTGTTCTTCGCGCTTGGATTGCTGGGCGGCGGCATCGTGCAGGACAGGATAGGGCCTCGTAAGGTCATCACGGCGGGCGGCTTGCTGGCCGGCTTGGGCATGGTGCTTTCTTCGTTCGCGGGGCAAAGCGTGCTCGGAGTGTGCCTCACGTACGGAGTTCTTACTGGAACGGGAATCGGATTGGGCTACGGCTGCGTTACGCCGTGCGCTTTGAAGTGGTTCGATCCCTCCAAGAAGGGGCTTGTCGCAGGACTCGTCGTCGGCGGTTTCGGGCTGGCGGCGGTTTATCTTGCACCGGCTACGCAGATGTTGATCGAGGGCTTCGGCATTTCGCAGACGTTCCTGATCCTGGGCATTGTCACGATCGTCGTAAGCGTGCCCATCGCCCAGCTTATCAAGAACCCCGAAACCGACTACGTTCCCGCTTCATCCTCCGTTCGCAAAGCGGGGAAGGCATCCGTCGAGCGGACCCCGGATCGTACGTGGCGTCAAATGGTTCGAACCAAGGAGTTCTACCTGCTGTTCGCGTTGTTCGCGCTGTCGTCTTCGGTGGGTCTCATGATCATCGGCAACCTTTCGAAGATCGCGACCATCCAGGATCCTGCGAGCGCCGCAGGCTACGCAGCCTTGCTCGTTTCTCTTCTGGCCCTGTTCAATACGGGCGGTCGTGTTGTGGGCGGCATCCTGTCGGACAAGATCGGGCGCATCAACACCCTTGTTCTAGTGTTCGCCATCCAGTGCCTCAACATGTGCTTGTTCGCGTTGTACGGAAACTTCGCGCTGCTGACGCTGGGGGCGCTGTTCGTTGGATTCTCGTACGGAACGCTCTTGAGCGTGTTTCCCTCGATGACAGCGGATCTGTACGGTTTGAGGAACTACGGGACGAACTACGGCATTCTTTATCTTGCCTGGGGGCTTTCGGGCGTGCTGGCGCCGGTCATGGCCGATGTGGTGTTCGACGTCACGGGCACGTTCGATGCAGCCTATCTGATATGCGCCGCAATCCTGGCGCTGTGCATCCTGCTCGGCGTGGTCTTGAAGCGCCAGCTTAACGCTGCGAGCGGGAAAGCGGCGAATCTCGATTGTGAGGAATCGTCTGCAAGCTAGCTTTTGCTCGTTCCGGATGTCGTACGAGCGAGATGCGATATCCGGAACGATTCTGCTTTCTGAAACAGCTCGTCGCGACTGCGGACGCCAAGCTTGCGATAGATATGTCGTACGTGGGTTTTAACGGTGTTCTCCGCTATGCAAAGCTCGGTCGGCAGATCCGCTTGAGCGCGCCCGTCAAGAATCAGTCCTAAAATCTCTTCTTCGCGACGGGTTAGATCGTATGCGCGCGCCATGTGCGCTCGCAGCGCCGTATCGTCGAGCTGCGGCGCGCAAGGGTACGGCCCGTCCGTCGGGGCGACGCCGGCGTTCCCGCTGGTGAGTTCAGTATCGGGGCTTGCTTGCCGCCGCGTTCGATTCGCCGCTGCCAGCAATACCGCTGCCGCCGCGAAAATCGTTACGGAACATGCAGCGGCAGCTTCGGACCCGAAGGCGTCCGAAAGCGCCAAGCATCCGATGATCGACGCCGCGAAGCAAGCTGCTGCAACCCCCGCGCTGCGCAAGACCGCACGATCGTGAGGATTGAAGACAAGGGCACGTATCATAAGCCAGCAGCTTGCCAAACACAATGCCCCAACGCAGGCCAGCATGAGCAGGGTAGGGGCATCCAGCATTGACGTGCGTCCTTTCCGTTCGTTTCATTGCGTAAGCATACTCCACCGGATGCCGCTCTGAATCCGCAAAGCCCGCAATCAATGCCGTGAGGTTGGGTGAAAAATATCACCATTGTCCTACGCCGCCGATCAATGCTAGAGTCCACCCAGGTAAAGGACGATTTGGACGAAGGTGATTGCATGACCTCGACCGCGAAACGAGCACGCATGCTGCTTTGCGTTTGCTGCATTGCGGCATTTCTGCTTACGATGGGATGGTTCGCGGGGCACTATATCCCCGGCCAACCAGATAGTCCTGCTTCGCAGACCCTCGGTACTCGCGAGGTTTCCGTAGTGGGCGATCGGTCTGAAGTGATCGTGGATACGGTTGTCGAGACCGCGTTCGGCGATACGCTCGATTTGACTGGCGTCACGCAGGGAAAGGCGTATAGCCGCGACGACTTCGACGAAGACGAATGGGCGATGATTCCCGACGAGGTGAAGCCTTTCGTCGAAGCGAGCCTTCCCTTGCTGAGCGTGCAGAAGAACTCAGAGGAGGGACCGTGGCCTCGATATCTGCGGGTTGCTTCCGATTTGCCGACCTTCAGCATGAAAGTGACCGGCGCAAGAACCGTTTCGTCCGCTTCGTTTGCTGAGTTTTATCCCGCATATCTGTCTTCATTCGATTACGATCCAGGTAAAACGGTCATGCTCGTTAATGTCGAAGCATCCAATCCTTCCCTTGAAACAGTGGCGACTATTCCGATATTGAGCCTCCGGTACTCGGACGACGCTTCGGATGCCAGCGTCAGTCAAAGCGAGACGGGCATGAGCAAACACCTGCTCGGAGCGCTGTATCCGGCGAATCCTGAAGATGTCGGCATAACCTGCAATGCGCTCGACGAATCATGGAGCGCTCTTGCGCCAGGCGAAACGCGCGAGCTCACGCTGCCGTTTCTGGTAGCTTCGGCGCAACCTGAGCTCTCGAACTGGTGCATCCAGATATTCGACTACAACCCGATAATCTGTTATCGGTTCCTGCTGGCCCCGTAGATTAGAGTAACTCTAAGTCATTGCGGGATAGCCGCTCTGCCCATGCAAAAGGCGGGCTGCGAAAGCAGCCCGCCTTTCTTGATCGAGCTTTTTGCCGTTATGCAAGGCGCCGAACGAATGAAGCGCACATTACGGCCCCCATAAAGCATAACAGGCCTATGACGTATCCCATTGCATCCTCCTTGCACGCTCTCAAGCCCTAGCCGCAGAATACGCTTTTGCGCGATGGCCTGCTACGAAAAGCGCGTTCGGTTACCGAGCGGTAGCCGAACCGTAGCGCTCATCAAGCGACTTGGAGCATGCTTAGTTGCCGAAAAGCGCGTTTGAAACAGCCTGCTCGGCATTGGAATCAGGCATCCAGGTGTCATCTTTGAGCTCGTATCCTATGGTGATGGGCGCCGTTTCAGCCGGCTAAAGAGCCCCGAGCGTATCCATGATGATTTGTCCGATCTTCGAGGTGATCTCGGCTTCGGTCATGTTGGCAACGGTCTCATCGGAAGCGAGCGCCTGGGTCGCTTCCGCGAATCCCTTCTCGAATTCCTTGAGGTTCTTGCAGGTGAGAACCACGCTGGCCTGGGCTTTGTCGCCATCCACTGTTATGCCGTCAACGCGATAGTCGAAACCCGCCAGATACGATGTGACGAACTCCTTCGGATCTATCCCGTATGCGGCCATTTCCGCCGTGCCTGCGCCCGTGGCAAGTTCATCGAGCAAAGCGGGATCGAGCGTTTTGATAGCTTCGAGCTGCTCGGTGACCCCTTCGCGAATGATCTCCTCGTCGCTGGGCCCGCATCCCGTGAGCGCAACCGCCCCAAACGCCATGAGCATTGCAGCCGCACACGCGACAAACACGTTCCTGGTCTTCATGCTACCCCTCCTTCATAGGCCGCCCTTTTCGGCCTCTATCAGGAAGGATACCTTGTTTCAGCAGATCAGTCCAGACCAGCGGACCGCTCAGACGAACCATTCAGCCAGGTGGCGGACCGCGCGAAGCTACGCGTTTGACCGGTGATTCCCCGTTCATGGAACGCTAGGATGATACCAGGGCTTTCATGAAAGGGGCGTCATGATCACCGAAGCAAGAATCAACGAGAACCGGAAGTCGCGGTACTATCGCGAGGGGCTGTGGACTGAAAAGACCATCCTGGATGTATGGGAAGCGCAGGCGGCAGCTTGCTGGTCTGATACGTACGTTACCGACAGCAAGGGTTCCAGTTTTACGTACGGCGAAGTGGACGAATCCGCTTCGAAGCTTGCCTTTTGGCTGATCGATCAGGGGATAGAGCCCGGTGACGTCGTTTCGTTCCAGATGCCCACCTGGGCAGAGTTCTGCATCGTCTACGTTGCCTGCCTGAAAGCGGGCGTGGTTATGCATCCGCTTTCCATTGATCGCCGGAGACGCAGCGTCGTTCAGAACATGAACCAAGTTGCGTCGAGGGCTTACATAGGCCCCACGTTGTTCGAATCCACTGATTTCGAGTCGTTGGCGCTCGATGCCCGGCACGAGGTTCCTTCGCTGCGTTGCTTGCTGTTCGTCGATCGTCTTGCTCCTGTGCAACGGGGCACGGCTTTGTCCGCCGTTCTTCAAGACGTCGGACGGACTCCTGGTCGGCCTGAGGTATCTTCTGACGACGTGGCCTGCATTCTCTCAACGTCCGGCTCTACGGGAAAACCGAAGGCGGCCATGCTCACGCACAACAACATCCTGTTTTCCGAAACCTCGTTCATTGCGGGTGCCGGAAGGACGAAGCGAGATGTGATGTACATGCCGTCGCCGCTCAATCATGCTACGGGGTTCTTCCACGGACTGCTTTCTCCGATGATCATGGGCGGGCGCGCCGTGCTGCAGGAGCGATTTGATGTCGAAGAAGCCGTTGACTTGGTCAATGCGGAGCGGTGCACGTGGTCTATGGGGGCGACGCCCTTCATATTCGACCTGCTGAACGAGCTTGACCGGACCGGCAAAAAACTCGAATCTCTTGAGCTGTTCCTTTGCGGCGGTGCCCCGGTTCCCGGTTCTCTTGTCCAACGCGCATGGAAGCACGGGGTGCTGCTCTGCGAGGTGTACGGTTCGACCGAAAGCTGCCCGCACGTATACGTGCCACCTGCGGATTGTCTTGCTTGGAATGGAAGCTGGTCGGGAATTCCGTATCCGGGGATCGAGGTGCGCGTGGTGGACGAGCATCGCAACGAGGTTCCGCGGGGAACGCAGGGGGAAGAGGCTTCGCGCGGACCGCATCAGTTTGTCGGCTACCTGGGAGATCCCAAACGCACTGACAAGGCGCTTGACGATGAGGGGTGGTTCTACAGCGGCGACCTGTGCTACCAGGATGAACAGGGTCGAATACGCATCAACGGACGGAAAAAGGAAATTATCATCCGCGGCGGCGAGAACATCAGCGCAGTCGAGGTGGACCATCTTGTCGACGGTTGTCCCGGCATCGGCGATCATGCGGCGATCGGCATGCCCGACGAACGTCTGGGCGAAGTGGTATGCCTCTTCGCGGTCTCGGAGAACGGCAGGTGCGCAACGCTTGCGGAAGTGCGGGACTACATGCGCGCTCAAGAGGCGCACGAGCACCTGCTTCCCGTGCGCTTGGAGTTCGTGGACGAGATCCCTCATACTGCAACGGGAAAAACGCGACGGTTTCTGCTGGTCGAAGAGTTGAAGCGTCGAATGGAGGAAGAGGTTCGGGGCTAGAAGGGTAGGGCTTGCGGCGCATCGCCTCCCCGGGGAGCTCCTTTCCGGCAAGTTTCCTCTCCTGACGATCATTGCGTGTTTGAAGAGGGTCTATACTGATGAAAGACAGTGTTCTGATCAGGGGTAGCGTACTTTAGCGGGTGCGCTCGACGACGAGTGGGGGAGTGCGGCCATGGGCTTTATGGACAACTTCAATGACGAAGCAGGAAAGACCAACTTCAACGGAGGGCAATACCGCGTTATGCAGGTGGTACTGAGGGAGAAGTTCGTCGGCAAAGGATCGAAGAACTTCACGGAAATCGAGGAAATTTGTAATCAGCAATATGCGCAAGGATATCGCCTGCACACCTTCGCCCAGTCCACGGCGGCTTCTGCTGGATTCGGCGGCGGCGACAGAACGGTATGCAACCTGGTTTTCGAGAGGATGATGTAGCGTAAGCGCTTGACGGCGCTGCGTTCCCGCAGCGGCAAGGAACCCGCCGGTCGGCTGCCCTTGCCGCTGCGGGCTGTATGGCATCATGCGAAGCGTAGCAGTCCTGGCAGGGGGCCGGGATAAACGTAGGGGGATTCGCGCCGTCAATTGACAATGGAACGGGTTTATCGGGGTAGTTATCACCCCGAATTTTTTATGAGTGTTACTTTACATAAGACATGTTATCAATAAATTAGAAAGCGTATGAAGGGGAGTGATAAAGGGGCTGATGGAAAGCATGGTTCGTAAACCCATTAGCTACTTTAAAGAAAACATGCCGACGGTTTCGTGATGCTTTATGCATACGATTGCCGTCGGCATGCAAAACAGACTGGTTGCAAATACGCGACTTTAGCCCCACGTCGTGCTAGGACCAGCAGCTCCGCTTCCGACATCGGCTGCAAGCCCAGTGTAATCGCCGCTTTCGACCAATTGCATGACTTCAGGAAGCAGGAAGTATAGAGAAACCGCATTGAGGACGAGTGCGATGCCGCAGATAACCATGCCTACGACGCTCGACCGTCTTAAGCGAGATGCAACGGCAGCAACTTCGGTCTGCTTCTTTGCAAGCGCGCTCAATTTTCTGTAACCGATTATTCCGCATATAAGCCCCGTGCCGCTCAATAAGACACCGCCGATGAACAACGAAACGGGTCCGGCGATATTTGCGACCATGATCAGCGTCTGGGAAGATTTCAGTTCTCGATAATCCTGCATGTTCGGCTGAAACGGCGGAGGCGCAATCGATATCCGCGGACCAGTCGGAGGCTGATACTTTTCTTCTCGGTTGCTTTTCGGCGCTGGAGGCGCTTCAGGAGCTTTGTTTTCTTCATCTGCCATAAGTACCCTCTATTTCATGCCTCTGACCAGGCTTTTTGTAAACGACGCTCTGAGAGCCGTTCTAAGGCCCTATATTGCCCTTTCGCGACTCCTAGGCCATGGAAATCGCAATGATTTTCGATGACCTGTTATCAAACTATACCATGGTGCGCTATTGACTCGAATCGCTTGCCGACAACTCCATACTCGCTGCATGCAAGCGCTTCAAGCTTTCCTTCAATTCACTGATCTGGTACTCGAGGACGGTTTCCTGGTCTCTGACGATCTCCAAGCGTTCAGCCTGCGTCGCAGCGCCGCGTTTCTGCAGCTTCACGAAGTACTGAATACCCTCGATTGAAAGCCCGCTTTTTCTCAATGCATCTACAAACAGCAATTGCGTGATGTCAGCCTGTGAAAACGAACGCACACCACGATGATCACGCGCGAGATCTGGAAAGAAGCCGCACTTATCGTAATAGCGAATCGTAAATGCAGAGATACCCGTCGTGTCGACAACGTCGCTTATGCTGTAACATGGCACGCCGCTCACGTCGGATCCCTTTCGTTCGTGTCCTAGTCTATTCAGCCAAGAATTAGAGTACTTAGAGTAACTCTAAGTACTCTTGTACTGCAACTTAGAGTTACTCTAAGTTGATCGCATTGTCTTACGAACGCACTCCGCTGCTGCCGAAACCACCCGCGCCCCTGCTGCTCTCAGGAAGCTCATCGGCCGACTCGAAAGCGATGTCGGGAACCTTCATGACAGCCAACTGAGCAATACGATCGCCGCGCTTGATTTCAAACGGCGTTTGGGGATCGAGATTCACGAGAACCGCCTTTATCTCCCCTCTATAGTTGCTGTCGATCAAACCGGGTGCATTTACCAGGGAAATGCCGTGTTTAATGGCCAGCCCGCTTCGCGGAAGGACGAAGCCCGCATAGCCTTGCGGTATTGCCATCGCAAGGCCGCAAGGAACAAGTTTTCGTTCAAAAGGTTGCAGCACATCGTCGCAGGTAGCGCGCAAATCAACTCCCGCATCGCCTGCGTAGGCATACGCAGGTACAGGTAAACCGGAATCGAGCTGTTTTACCGGTATTGTAAGGTCAGTCATGGTATCGCAACCCTTCAAGTGCAGCCGAGAATTCTTCGACGTTCTGGAAGTCCTTGTACACGCTCGCAAAGCGAACGTAAGCCACATCGTCAAGCTTAGCTAGACGGACAAGCGCCATGTCGCCTAGTTCTTTTGATTTAATCTCGCTCTTGGAGGCGTTGCGGAGCTCGCTCTCTATGCTGTCGATAAGCGATCCGATTTGCTCAGGCGATATAGGCCTCTTCGCGCATGCCATAAGCAAGCCTCGCATGAGTTTCTGGCGGTCGTAAGCTTCGGACGATCCGTCCGTTTTGATTATGAGCAAGGGGTTGTCGCCTAGTCGTTCGTACGTGGTGAATCGTCGGCCGCAATCAAGACATTCGCGACGGCGCCGTATAGCCGTGCCGTCTTCAGAAGGTCGGGAATCGACAACCTTCGATTCAGGATTTCCACAGGCTGGGCAACGCATAGGCTGGACTCCTTCTCTCGAATTTGCCCTAGCCTAACATACTACATATAGTGGTTCAATCGCGTTCTTTGATCACTGCAAGAAAACCAACGCCTCCACTGTGCAATCACATGCGCCGCTTGAAAGCCGTCGCAGTTACAAGCTCAAGAGCACGCCGGCAAAAGAACAAGCCGTAAGAACAATTCCGCCTGCAACAGCCTGCCCCGTATTAAAGCGATCATAAGCCCGTCCGCGACAATTGCCCTGCCGTAAAGTCCGAACAAAGCCTTGGAGCGTACCGCATGATCCTGGGCGGGAGGCAGAAATCGATCGAACTTCAAAACAATCAGAAGAGACCGCATGATTCGGGAACGAAAGTATGCGCGCGTTTTTTACCGAGCAACTATGAAGCTCGGGTTGCAAAGCAGACGTGCCGTCAGTCGGGTAGCGCACCTCGAAATTCCTCATCTTTCTGCCTCCTTGCTCTTGCGTAGAACCTTTGTTCGCGTATATAATAGAGCGAACAAAGGTTCATGTCAACATAAAATCAAAACATTTGTTCGCTTTTAGGAAAGGATGGAGTATGTCCGAAAAAGTGACGAAGCGCCAACAGGCTGTACTTGATTGCATTGAAGAGTGCATTCGCGAAAAGGGGTACGGCCCTACCGTGCGCGAGGTTTGCCAAAGCTTGGGGCTCTCCTCCCCTTCCACAGTGCACGTTCACTTGAAAGCGCTTGAAGACAAGGGGCTTATCAAGCGCGACCCGCTCAAATCCCGTTCTATAGCGCTTACCTATCCCCTTGAAGATGCTGCGCTTGCAACGAACGTCGTGCAGCCGAGTTTCAGCAAGATCGTGAATGTTCCGCTGGTCGGAAACGTTGCAGCAGGCTCCCCCATCCTTGCGGAAGAGAACATCACCGACACCATCTCTCTCCCGACCGATATAGTGGGGGATTCTCCCTCGTTCCTTCTATCGGTTCGCGGGGAGAGCATGATTGAAGCCGGGATCAACGACGGTGACTATGTTGTAGTGAAAGAGCAACCCGTTGCGAACAACGGAGATATCGTCGTGGCGATTATCGACGACGGTGCAACAGTCAAGCGCTTCTTTAAAGAGCAGGATCATATTCGGCTGCAACCGGAGAACTCCTCCATGGACCCCATCATCACCCGCGATTGCTCTATCGCGGGCAAAGTAGTCGCAGTGTTTCGCCGTCTCTAAGCGTAAGCGGTTTTTCGAGAGAGACGCACTCTCCTATGGTGGCGAAACGATTTCAGGTCCATGTTAGAGTTACTCTAGCATGGACCTGATGCGTAGATCTTCTCGTGTGCTGCGATGCGGTTAGCAAGGATTCGCATGATGCAGCAAGCACGCGACCTGGAGACTGCCCGTCGTTTTATTCTTCGCAAACGAACGGCGTGAACAATCCGGAAAACGAAGGCGATGCCAGCATGGTGATCTTCGTTCCCTGCTCTTCGTGGGTCTCCGATAGAATATGGCAACGCTCGTGCGCAAGCGAAACAAGATCCCCTCGGTGGTACGGCAGCAACACGCTCAGGTGATCGTCATGCGCGGAAGCAACGCGCGCGATATGCTCGATCAGCCCCGCAATCCCCTCCCCTGTTTCAGCGGAAACGAACCGAGCCTGAGCATGACGCGTCTTGAGCGCACGTTGATGCTCCTGGTCAAGCAGGTCGCATTTATTGAACACGAGAATGCGCTGAAGGTCTTGAACGCCAATTTGACCCAGAATAGCATCGACGGCATCTATCTGACCTTGGTATTCCTCTGAAGAAGCGTCCACTACATGCAGTACCAAATCCGCGCCCGTAATCTCGTCAAGCGTCGATTTGAACGCCTCGACAAGCGTCGTCGGAAGCTTTTGAATGAACCCGACCGTATCGGTGATGGTTATTTCCCGGCCTTCAGGAAGCTCGAACTTGCGCGTCGTGGAGTCCAGCGTGGCGAACAGCTTGTCGTACGCAAGCACATCGGCCTTCGTCAGACGATTGAGCAAGCTCGATTTACCCGCATTCGTATAGCCCGCCAACGCCACCTTGAACATGCCGCTCTCGTAGCGACTTTCACGCTGTACCGCACGCACCTCGGAAAGATGCTTGAGCTCGCGCTTGATCGAAGTGATTCGCTTGCGAACCATGCGTCGGTCGACTTCGAGCTGGCTCTCGCCTTCGCCGAAGCGCGACCCCACACCGCCGCCCATGCGGTTCGATGCCAAGTGAGCCCACATGCCGCGCAGGCGAGGCAGCAAGTACTGGTTTTGAGCTAGCCGCACCTGCAAACGACCTTCCTTGCTGGTTGCATGCAAGGCGAAAATGTCCAGGATGAGGGCCGTTCTGTCGATGACCTTCACATCGCGCCCTACCACCTTCTCCAGATTCGCCTGCTGAGAAGGCGTCAGCTCATCGTCGAAAACGACGAGGTCCGCAGCATGGGCGCGTGCGAGTTCGGCAACTTCCTCGGCTTTGCCCGTGCCCACGAAGGTGCGAGGGTTCGGCGCCTCGAGCTTTTGCGTCGTGCTGGCGACGACGTCGGCTCCCGCCGTATCTACCAACCGCTCGAGCTCTGCAAGCGACGAGGTTAAGGGCCATGCGGTTCCGGGTCGGTCGACCCCCACAAGAACGGCCCGTTCGCGCCGTACTTCGGCAGTAGGCGTCATGCCGCGCGTAATCACTGCTTCGAAATCGGACATCAAGCCATCCTTCCCAGAGAACATCGCTATCTTCAACAACCGCTTGCAAGCGGTTGAGCTTCTTCGAGAACCGCTAAAGACGCGCGCAGCATCGCACGCACATCGGGAGCGTTTGCATCGATCCAGCGGATGCGCGTATCTTTGCGAAACCAGGTACGTTGTCGCTTAGCGTACCGGTGCGTTGCCGTTTTGATACTGAGAATCGCTTCCTCCATGGTAGTTTCACCGTCAAGCGCGGCAACGATCTCTTTGTACCCGATAGCCTGCGGAGCCGTGATTCCGTTTCTGAACCCTTTTTGGAGCAGATGCTTCACTTCGTCGACCAAGCCGTCTTCGATCATCTGGTCGACACGTGCGTCGATCCGAGCGCGAAGAACGTCGGGATCGACCGCCAACCCCACGAACACGGCGGGAACGCATTGCGGCAACTGCGCAAGTTTGGCGCGCTGTTTGGCGTACGTCGTACCGTCCTCGAGAAGTTCGAAGGCACGAGCAACGCGCTTCACGTCGGCAGACGGAATCAAAGCGGCACTTTCCTTGTCGCGATCCGCAAGAAGATTCCATAGGGCTTCAGGGCCTTGCTCCTGCGCAATGCGATTGCAGCGATCTCGTACAAGATTGCCGACCTGCTCGCCTTTGGGAAAATCGTAATCGTCTATCGCTGCACGCACGTAAAACCCCGTACCGCCGCAGAGCACGCTTCTTCCTCCGCGTGCGTCGACGTCAAGAAAACGCTCTCGCGCATACGCCTGGAACAATGCCGCCGAATAAGGCTCGCCCGGGTCGACCAAGTCGAATCCGTGGTGGGCCACGATGCGATCCCGGATAGGGAGCTTTCCCGTGCCGATGTCCATACCGCGATACACTTGCATCGAATCAGCGCTGACCACTTCGCCGTTCAATTCGAGGGCAAGCGCTTGCGCAAGCGCAGTCTTGCCCGATGCCGTGGGACCTACGACGCATACGACAGGGGCCGAAAGGCTAAGCACCGTCTACAACCTCGCCTGCCAGATACCACGTTTTCGCTTCGTCGATGCGCACGCGCACCGTTTGGCCGGTCAGGCTCTCCACCGAAAGTCCTGCAGGAACAGCTGCGTGAACGGTTTGGTTCTTCGGGCTCTTGCCCGTCAGAAGGGTTTCGTCGCGCTTCGATCCGCCCTCTACCAGCACATCCACCGTAGCTCCCAGGTCTTTCTGATTCGCCTCGAACGCCTTGTCCTGCACAAGGTCCACCAAGCGATCGAAACGCTGCTGGATAACCTCGCGCGGGGTGCTATCGTCCATGGAGGCGGCAGGCGTGCCTTCGCGCTTCGAATAGATGAACGTGAACACCTGGTGGTAGCCCACCTCGTCAAGCAATCGGTAGGTATCTTCGAAATCCTTGGCGGTCTCTCCCGGAAAGCCTACGATGATGTCGGTCGACAGCGCAATATCGGGGCAGGCGTCGCGCAGTTTGGCGATAAGGCCCCGGTAGTGCTCGCGCGTGTAGCGACGATTCATCGCAGCTAAGACGGCATCGGACCCGGACTGAACCGGAAGATGCAAAGCAGGCATAAGGGAGCGTAGCGAACCGAATTTCGCGATCACCTCGTCGGTCAAATCCTTCGGATGGCTCGTGGCAAAGCGGAGCCGCTCGATTCCCGTTGCGTCGAGCGCATCGAGCACCTGCGCGAAACGAGGCGATCCATACAGATCGCGACCGTACGAATTCACGTTTTGGCCCAACAGCGTGATCTCTTTTACGCCGGCAGCCACATACCGCTCGGCTTCGCCGACGATGTCCTCGAGCGGACGCGACTTCTCCCGCCCGCGCACGTACGGCACGATGCAGTAAGAGCAGAAGTTGTTGCAGCCGATGGTGATGGGAAGCCAGGCCGCCCATTCGTGCTCGCGCGCCGTGGGCAGCTCGGTCGGAAACGAAGAGGCCGCATCGAGCACTTCCACCTGATGGCCGCCCTCTTCTATAGCTGCCTGCAAAAGGCGTGGCAGCGATCCTAGATTGTGCGTTCCGAACACCACATCAAGATGAGGCAGTTCTTCGGTAAGCTTCTCGCCGTCGCGCTGGCCGATGCAGCCTCCAACGGCCACAACGCGTTTGGAAAGCGGCGTGCCTTCGCGCAGCGGGATATTCTTGAGCGAGGCGACTTGGCCGTACAGGCGCGTATCGGCCGCTTCGCGAACGCAGCACGTCATGAACGCGACGATGTCCGCATCCTCGATGGAATCCACCATGAGGGCCCCTAAGCCCTCGAGCATCCCGGCAATACGCTCGGAATCATGCTTGTTCATTTGGCATCCGAACGTACGGATGCAGAACGTCAAGTTCATAAAGGGAGTTTGCATAGGCTCGTCTATCTTAGAGGTCGGAAAGGGAGTCGCGACGCTCGTCGGAAACGGAAGCTCCGACGCCGCGCGTATAGCGAGGATCTACCGTGAATCGGATTGCGGTGCGGTACTCGCCGTCGATTACGATGTCGGCGAACGAAGGGACGCAAGCGATTTCGATTCCAATAGGCGACAGAAACCCTCGAGAAATAGCGATGGCTTTGACCGCCTGATTGACGGCTCCCGCTCCCACGGCTTGAATCTCGACGGAAACGCCGTCCTTCACCATGCCGGCGATGGCGCCCGCTACGGAAGCGGGCGACGATTTCGACGACACCTTCAGGCAGCCGACGTCTGGCTTATGCTCTGTAGTGGACATGCATATCCTTTTTCGTTTGGTCCGTTACGCGTGCGTTTAGTTCGATAAATATGCTTCGCTCAGCCTGCAATGTTTATGCATTCAACATTCTACCCATTCGATCTATGGCGTGCAACCTGCGGGTATACCGAAACCATGGAGAACTCGAAGCGATCAGGGCATCTAGGCGTTATCGCAACTTGGCAATAGGAATGGTGATACGAATGCAGTCCTTCCCAACGCGAACCTCCGGGCTTACCCCCGATTCGAGGTAGTAATCGCGCGCCACGTCTTGGAAAGCTGCGGCAACGCGCTTCGAGAAGATCTCCAAATCCTCGGTGGCGATTTTCAGGCCGCGCGCATCCTGTGCAGCTGCGCGATCGCGCACGTTGCGCGGAGGTGTCGGGGCGTTGTCGGGCTCTGGAACAGCCTCGATGCGAATTCGATCGATAAGCGGCGATAACGGGGCTATCTCTCCGTCCATGATGCGTCGCGCGCTTCGCTCGGACAATTCAAGACCCAATCGGGCCGCTTCCTGTGCGAACGAAGCGGGGTCGGCGCACACCGACAACCGCTTGCTGACGGGAAGGCGGGATGGCTCTTTGCAAAACGCCCTTGCCGACGAGGTCAGCGAAGCAAGCCCGAAGGCGTACAGCGTGGCGGCCACGTCCGTAGCGGATCCCAGGTATACCGTGCAGCTTGTTCTGCTTTCAATGGCGAACTCGCATGCCGTACGCAGTATGTTTTTAGGACCGCGTACGACCACGTTCCCCGATTCATTTCGCTCGAACGTGGGGAAACTCGACTGATCGGTCTTCTCCCCCACCTTGTCCAGGTTCGTCTCGACGTACAGCGAAGATCCTTTGCCCGAATCCGAAGCTGCTACGTACGCAGACTCGGAATTGACGGCAATAGAATACAAAGCCATGCCGCGTCCGTGGACGCCCCACTTATCCATGGACATAGTGTCGAGCTTCGAGGTAACGCGCGGCTCGAAGATGCGCTCGTGCATGGAAGGGGGAACGCCGTCTCCATCGTCGATCATGACCAGTTTCCGCCGCCGATCCTCGCGGGTAACCGCAAGGAAGATACTGCGCGCATGAGCATCGCGTGCGTTTCTCAACATCTCGATAACGATGTCTTCCGTTGACCGTATGTCGTGCGCAGCTTGGCGCCGCTCGGCTTCTGCGCTCCTCAAACGGACGAAGCCATCCCCGAGGTCGGTTTCGACCCGGAGATGGCTTTCGCCGCAGACGTCCTCGATGAAGCTCTCGAGAGAGTCGTGCTTCACAACAGATCCGCCTTACTTCGCGATGCCGACCGCACGGCTCTCGCGAATGACCACGACCTTCACCTGGCCGGGGTACTGCATCTCGTTTTCGATGCGCTGCGCGATATCGTGGGCGAGCACCGTGGTAGCCGCTTCGTCCACCGCTTCGGGTTCCACCATGACGCGTACTTCGCGACCCGCTTGGATTGCGTAGGTGCGCTCGACGCCCTTGTACGAATTCGCGATTTCCTCAAGTTTCTCAAGACGCTTGATATAGGCGTCAAGCGTCTCTTTGCGCGCACCGGGGCGCGCGGCGGATACGGCGTCTGCAGCCTGGACCAGAACCGCAAGCACGCTCGAAGGCTCCACGTCGTTGTGGTGAGCCTCGATAGCATGCACGATATCGCCCTTTTCGCCGAAACGGCGCGCAAGGTCGGCGCCGATCACGGCATGGCTTCCCTCGACCTCGTGGTCAACGGCCTTTCCCAAGTCGTGCAGCAAGCCGGCGCGCTTGGCCGGAATGGGATCGAGTCCCAACTCCGAAGCCATGACGCCCGACAGGTACGCGACTTCGAGCGAATGGTTGAGCACATTCTGCCCGTAAGAGGTGCGGTACCGCAAACGACCGAGCGTCCGCACGAGCTCAGGATGCAGGTCGTGAATTCCCGTATCGAACGCAGCTTGTTCGCCGGCCTCCTGGACGCGTTGGTTCACGAACGCCTCGGCCTTGCCGAACATCTCCTCGATACGAGCCGGATGGATGCGGCCGTCCGCAACAAGGTTCTCCATCGTGACGCGACCGATCTCGCGGCGCACCGGATCGAAGCAGGAGATCGTCACGCACTCAGGGGTGTCGTCGATGATGAGGTTCGTGCCCGTCAGCTGCTCGAACGAGCGAATGTTGCGACCTTCGCGGCCAATGATGCGGCCCTTCAGGTCATCCGACGGGATATGGATGGTCGATACCGTGGTTTCAGCGGTATGGTCGGCTGCAACGCGCTGGATTGCCAGGCTCAGGATCGAACGCGCCTTCTTGTCGGCCTCGGCCTTCGCGCGCGCTTCAGCATCGCGAATGATGGCTGCAGAGGCATGCGTGACCTCGTCCTTCAGCGTATCGAGCAACTCGGCTTTCGCCTCGTCAGGACTCATGCCTGCCACGCGCTCTAGACGGTGGTTGATCTCCTGCTCTGCCTCGGACAGATCGCGTTCGCGGCGATCGAGCTGCCCTTGCATCGACGAGATCTGATGTTCGCGCGAATCAAGCGACTCCACGCGACGGTCGAGCGATTCCTCACGCTGGGATATACGGTTCTCGGCGGCGCGCACCTCGCGCATGCGCTCCTTGCTTTCAACTTGCGCTTCCTGCTTGAGCCGAAGCGCTTCGTCCTTCGCTTCGACGATTGCTTCTCGGCGCAACGTCTCCGCCTGTCGTTTCGCATCGGTCACCACGGATTCCGCTTCTTGCGCCGCACGCTTAGTGGACGCATTGACGAGAAAACGCGTGATGACGAATCCGAGGGCGATGCCAGCTGCGGCTCCGACAACGAGCCAGATGATTTCAGGCATACGCTCCCCCCTTTCGTTTCGCATTCTGTCAGTGTGTTTCAAAGTACTCGTAGGCATAAAAAATCCCGGCAAAACCGGGCATGAGCGAACGCACGCGATACGGGAAGCATCGTATGAATTTGTCTATAAGAAGTACCCTCATCAGGTACGTTTCACCCAAGCTTCTATACATAATAAGGCTTGTATGCGATTTGTAAAAGCCCTCGACAAGAAATATTCGGAAACGACAAGGCGAAACGCACCTTCACGAACAGGGTCGGCAAAACGGAGGCGTCGGACGGCTTGCACGTCCGACGCCCGGCCTTACCCTATCCGGTCGAACTGCGCCGAGCAAAGGGATTCATGCCATTGACGGGCGGCCGAGGAAGCGACCGATGAGCCGTAGCCCTTCTGGACGAGTTTTCTATACGCCGCCTCTCGAGCGTTCTTCGACCGAGGGGGCTTCCGCTCGAGCAAAGCGATGGCGCGCGAGATCTCCGACGCATCGTCGCCGACCCCCTGCCCTTCGGACAACGACGCGACTTCGTCGACGGCAATGCCAAGATCCTCGAGCTCGGCGACGATGCCGCGGCGCCCCTTGCCCTGCGAAAGACGGCTTCGGACGAGCACGTCGGCATAGCGAAGATCGTCGACAAGACCGCATGCCTGGGCGCGCGCCACCGCTTCCTCGACGGCATCCTCGCAAAATCCCTCGCGCACTAAACGTCGGCGCAAAGCCTCGCTTGCCTGTTCGCGCGCGCAGGCAAGGCGCTCGATCTTGCGAAACGCGCGCTCAGGCGAATCGTCCGGCCCTTCTTTATCCCGGCCGACGGAAACGCTCTCGCACGAGGCGGGTCGTGCTTTTCGCTCGGAGCTCGTTGCCTGACGCGCACCGGGCAACGAGTTCCGTTCCCCCGATTCGATCGCAGCGATATTCGCCCGCAAGAGGGCTTTCACGTCGTCGGAGCTATGCGACATGACGCGCTACTTCTTTCCCTTGGGCTTCGCTACCGGAGAGAGGACGTCCGCCTCTTCTGCCGTTCGCGTGATAATGGGGATATCGAACGCCTCGCGCACCTTGTTCTCCAGTTCGTCGCGCAGATCGGGGTTCTCCCTAAGCGTCTGCTTCGCGGCTTCGCGGCCCTGCCCCAAGCGCTCTTCGCCGTAGGTGTACCATGCACCGGACTTTTTCGCGACGCCGGCCTCTACCGCCATATCGACGATGCAGCCTTCGCGAGAAATGCCCTCGCCGTACATGAGATCGAATTCAGCCTGGCGAAACGGCGGCGCCACCTTGTTCTTCACGACTTTCGCGCGCACGCGGTTGCCCACGATCTCGCCGTCTTTTTTGATGGAGTCGATGCGTCGGATGTCGATGCGCACGCTCGAGAAGAATTTGAGCGCCCGTCCGCCGGTCGTGGTTTCGGGATTGCCGAACATGACGCCGATCTTCTCGCGCAGCTGGTTGATGAAAATGCACGTGGTGTTCGACTTGGAGAGCGAGCCTGCCAGCTTGCGAAGCGCTTGAGACATAAGGCGCGCCTGCAAGCCCACCGTAGTATCGCCGATCTCGCCTTCGATCTCGGCCTTGGGCACAAGAGCCGCCACGGAGTCGATGACGATGCAATCGATGGCGCCGCTTCGCACCAGCATGTCGCAGATTTCAAGCGCCTGCTCGCCGGTATCGGGCTGGGATATAAGAACTTCGTCGATGTCGACGCCGAGACGCGCCGCGTACACCGGATCGAGCGCATGTTCGGCGTCGATGAAAGCGACGATGCCGCCGAGCGCTTGCGCTTCGGCAAGCACCTGAAGCGCAAGCGTCGTCTTGCCGCTCGATTCAGGACCGTAGACCTCCACGATGCGCCCGCGCGGCACCCCTCCGATGCCCAATGCGGCATCAAGAGGAAGCGAGCCTGTGGGTATAGCGCCAATATTGAGGCTCTGGTCGCTTTCGCCGAACTTCATGATGGAGCCTTTTCCGAACTTGGTCTCGATCTGATCGGTGGTCAGCTTGAGCATCTTCGATTTTTCTTCGTTCATGCGCTTCCTTCTCTTTCCGCAGGTGCGCCAAAGCGCCGCTTTTCGACTTCTCCTATTATACGAACATCTGTTTGTCGGTCAAGCATTTTTATCGGCAAGTCCGCAATTCAAGTATAGAAGCCCTTTCTAGCTGAATCATGACGCGCGTACAGCCAAAAACCCGCTCGATCCTTTTCGAATCAAGCGGGTTTCCAACATGGTTCTATCGGGGACCTGCGTCGAATCTTGCTGAACCGTCACGCGAATCTAGCAGAAACCTATCGCCGTTCTAGCGGCTTTCCAGCGCATGCTGCATGACCTGGAGCGCAGCATGCACTGTTTGGAGCCGCACCTGCTCGCGCGTGCCGGCAAAGCAGCGCGTCTCCGCTTTGACCGTACCGCAGCCGTCAGCGCAGCCGAGCCATACCGTCCCCACCGGTTTGCCCGGCTCCGCTCCCCCCGGACCGGCTATGCCCGTCACAGCCACCGCCACGTCGCAGCGAAGCTCCGCGCACGCACCTTGAGCCATGGCCTTCGCGGTTTGCTCGCTCACTACGCCATGCGCGGCGATCGTGTCGGGATCCACCGCAAGCACCAGGCTTTTGACCTCGGTCGCGTAACTGACCACGCTTCCGCGCATCACATCGGAACTGCCCGGGATCTGCGTAAGCGTAGCGGCGATCAGCCCGCCTGTCAGGCTTTCCGCCGTTCCGATGGTCTTTCCAGCTGCACGCGCCGTGGAAAGCACGGTGGAAGCAAGGGCCTCGAGCGCCTCGGGGGCTATCTCGGCAAGATCCGCATCGGAAAGGACCCGGCTCTCTACGGGTGCAGCAGGCGACGCCGGTTCGGACGCCACCGCGCGCGCATCCTTCGATCCCCGACGCTTCCGCTTCGGCTCCTTGGGCTTCAGCCCGATCAGGTGACGCGCTTTGTCGATGTAGTCCAGCATGGACACGATGGTCAGCACGAGCGCCACGATCATGACGAGCCAGCTGATCATCCACATCCAGTCCGAGAACGCAGCGTGCACGCTGCCCACCATGTAGCTGTCCTTGATGGTGAACAGCACGATAGCCACCATCTGCGAAACGGTTTTCGCTTTGCCGTACCAGCTGGCAGCGATAACCACGCCCTCGCTGGCCGCCACCATGCGCACGCCCGAAACGATGAACTCGCGAGCCAAGATGACGAGCACCACCCAGCTGGGCAGGGCTCCCAGCTCGATGAGCGCCAGCAGGGCCGCCGCAACAAGGATCTTGTCTGCCAGCGGATCCATGAACTTTCCGAAATCGGTGACTTCCCCCCGGCTGCGGGCCAGGTAGCCGTCAAGCCAGTCGGTGCATGAGATCAGAATGAATATGCCGGCAGCGATGAGGCTCTTGGAGTCGTCCGCCACCTGCGGCAGGCCGAACCACTGCGGCCAGGGGCTGAGCAATGCTACGACGAACAGGGGCACCAAGCAGATGCGCACAAGCGTCACGATGTTCGCCGGCGTCCACAGCTTGTCGGTCGGCGTGGGCTTCATCTGGCTTGAGCTGGCCATGGGACTACTCCCCCTCCATCTCGTACAGCAGCGTGTCCGTGATTTTCACGCGCTTGATCTGCCCCGGCTCGCCCGCCTCCACGTACGTGACGCCGTCCACCTCGGGAGCTTGGCACATGGCGCGGCCGAACAACTGACCGTCCTCTTCCACGCCCTCCACAAGCACGTCCAATTCAAGCCCCACGCGGGCGGCTATGCGCGGACAGCACACCGCGTCCGCAAGGTCGCGCAAGCGCTGCGCGCGGTCGGCCTTCTCGTCTTCATCCACCTGATCGGGCAAATCATAGGCCTTCGTGCCCTCTTCGCGCGAATACGGGAAGACGCCCACGTAATCGAACAGGCCCTCTTCCACGAAATCGCACAGATCCTCGAACTGATCGTCGGTTTCTCCGGGGAACCCGGCTATCAAGGTAGTGCGCAGCGTGGCATGGGGAATGCGCGTCCTCACGCGGTTCGCAAGCGCCTCGAACTCGGCGCGCGAGCCCAAACGATTCATCGCGCGCAAGATGGAGGGATTGACGTGCTGCAACGGGATGTCGAAGTAGTCGCACACGTTTTCGTGCGAGGCTACCGCATCGAGCAGCTGATCGGTCAGCCCTTGCGGCTGAATATACATCACGCGGAACCAAGTGTGAGAAAACTCTTCGGCCAAAGCGGAAACCAACCATGCGAGAGAAGAGGGCTCGTCGAGATCCGTCCCCCATCTGCCAGTGTCCTGAGCGATCAGCACGATCTCGCGAACGCCCCCGGCAACCAGCCCGGCTACCTCGGCGCGCACGTCCTCGTACGCGAAGCTGTGGTACCGACCGCGGATGTACGGAATGGTGCAGAAGCTGCAGAATCGGTCGCACCCATCGGATATCTTCACGTAAGCCGAGACGCTTGTCGGGGCCGTTTGCTTCGCGCAGGCGGCTTCCACCGTATCGAAGCGATCCGATGCAGCGGGTTCTTCGCCAAGGCCGAGCGCGTCCACGAGAACCTGCGCGATGTCGTCCTCGCGGCTGCACGGAACGAACGCGCGCGCTTCGGTCAGCTCGCCTGCAAGGTCGTCGCCATAGCGCGCCGGCATGCATCCGGCAACGATGAGCGCGGCTCCCTCGGCCACATTGGGAAGGCCCGCTACATCGAACACGGCCTCGAGGCTTTCCTCGGTAGCGCTTTGGATGAACGAGCACGTATTGACCACGACGGCGTCCGCGGCGGCAGGGTCGTCCTCCAGCGCGAACCCTGCTTCTGTAAGGCGCGCTTTCATGTGCGCCGTGTCGACCTCGTTTTTCGCGCACCCGAGCGTAACGAACGCCACGGCGGGAACCGCGGCGTTCGGCTTTGTTGCTGACATCATGATAAGGCTGCCGTCCTTAGCGGTAGTTGACGTACTGAAGGGGCTGGCCGTAGTCCTTCTCTTTAAGGAAGGCGATGACCTCCTGCAAAGCATCGCGGGATGCGGAGCTCACGCGCAGCTTGTCGCCCTCGATCTGCACCTTCACCTTGAACTTCTCGGCCTTGATATCCTTGTTGATCTTGCTGGCGGTTTCTTTGTCGATGCCTTCGACGATAGTGCCCTTCTGGCGTACGCTCTGTCCGGCGGCAGCCTCCGGATCGGCCCACTTGATCGCGCCTAGGTCGATGCCGCGACGAATGATCTTGGACGCGATCACGTCAATGACCTGCTTGGCCACGAAGTCGGCAGGAGCCGCAACCGTCATGGTCTTGTTCGCCTTGTCAAGCGTGATCTCGGCACCCGAATCCTTCAGGTCGTAGCGCTGCGCAAGTTCCTTCTTTGCCTGCTGAAAGGCGTTGTCGACCTCCTGCATATCAACCGTGGAGACGACGTCGAAGCTAGATTCCTTGGCCATGGAGACCGTCCTTTCCGTACAACGCGGCCTGCAAGAGCGCAGGCCGCTTGAGCGTTCGCATCATGACAGCATACCGCATTTCTGCAGGTGCTTGTTCGTTTATTCGGTGGAGGCGCCCGTAGATCCCGTCGCGCCGGTTGCCGTGCTGCTGCTCGATCCGGTGCCCGTCGACGTGCTCGAGCCGGTCGACGCAGCGTCGGGATGGTCGGCCTTCCATTGCTCGAGGTACGCCTGGAAATCCACCGTGCACTGCGGCATGCCGGACGCATCCTTGCCGTCGAAGCTCACAGCCTTGCCGTCCACCGTGATGGTCACCGCGTCGACGACCCAGGTGGCAAAGCTCCACGTGCCCGTAACGTCGACGGCTTCGGTTACCGGACCGGTGATCATCTGGGGCGTTTGGGTCCCGTCAGCCGTTATGACCGCGTACACTTCCTTCCCGGTTGCAACCTTGTACTCGACGGTCACCTTCGTGGGAGCGGTTTCCACCGGCTTCGCCTCTTGCGGCGGCGCCGTTTCCTGCCCGCCGTTCGATCCCTCTCCGTTTTGCGTCGTGTCCGTCACGCCGGTAATGGGCACCTTCGGCGCGTCGTCGGTGCTGCCTCCCTTGCCGCCGAACGCCAGCACGAGAACCAGGACCAGCAGAATCAGGATGACGCCGCCCGCAATGATGAAAGGAAGCTTCGATTGCACGGCATTGGGGGCCTTGGGGCCGGCGTAGAAATTCGTGTAGTGCCCGTTCGGAAGCGCTGCGTGCCTGCTTGGATGCGTGCGATCCTCTGAGTACAGACGCCCAGGCGCGCCGGCCCGCGAACTGTAATCGCGCACGTATTCGCGGCGATCGTCGTACATCGTGCGCCCGAGCGCGTTCTGGCGCGGCGGGCGTTCGGCCTCTTGCTGGGCTGCGCGCTCGCGCGGGCGGACCGGTCCGTTACCGCTGCCCGACGAGCTTCCTGCGCGGCGCGACGCCGCGCCCATGTCGAAGCGTGCGCCGGTTTTCGTCTCGGTGCGCACGCGTCCTACCTGATAAGCGTACGCCTCGTCCAGGTACATGCGCGTCATTTCGGTGGGATTGAGCCCCACGAGGCGCGCGTAAGCGTTCACCATGTTGCGCGCGTAACCGCGCGGAGGCATGCGCGAGAAGTCGTTCTCCTCGATCGCACGCAAGATGTCGGGCCTGATGCGCAGCCGGCGCGCGGCCGTGGCCAGATCGTAGCCTTTGCGCTCGCGCGCCTCGCGCAGAATCATCCCGAAATTAACCTGAGCCATCCTGTTACTCCTCCGGACCCGACGCGTCGTTCGCTTCGAACGCCTTCAGCGTTTCGAGCTCCATGGCGTCTACCAGCACTTCGCGGGGCTTGCTGCCGTTCGGCGGCCCCACGACGCCTTTTTCCTCCAGCATGTCCATTATACGGCCAGCGCGCGAATAACCCACCTTAAGACGGCGCTGGATGTTCGACGTGGATCCCAGGCCGCTCGACACCACGATGTCTGCGGCCTCCCAGATGAGCGGATCGTCCGAAAGCCCCGAACCGCCGCTGCCGTCGGGCTGCGAAGCGCCCAAGGTGATGAGGTTCGTTTGCAGGATCTCGGAATGGTACTCGGGCTCGCCCTGCTCTTTGAGCATGTCCACCACGGCGTTGATCTCGTCCTCCGAGACGTAGCAGCCTTGGATTCGCTGGGGCTTGGCGTACTCGGGCTTCGACAGCAAAAGGTCGCCCAAGCCGATCAGGTTCTCGGCTCCGGGCGTGTCCAGCACCACGCGGCTGTCGATGCCCGACGCCACATTGAACGCGATACGGTTCGTGATGTTCGCCTTGATGAGGCCCGTGACTACGTTCGTGGACGGACGCTGCGTGGCCACGATCAGGTGGATACCCGCCGCGCGCGCCAGCTGCGCGATGCGGCTGATGGAGAATTCCACCTCTTTGCCCACGTTCATCATGAGGTCGGCAAGCTCGTCGATGATGATCACGATGTAAGGCAGTTCGCCGCCCAGGTCGTTGGCGGGAGGCTCTTCTCCGGCGTCCGCCGCGCGCTCGGCCTCGGCCTGCGCCGCTTGCACCTTGGCGTTGTACTGCCCGATATTGCGCGCGCCCACCTTCGAGAACACCTTGAGGCGGCGTTCCATTTCCGCCACGCCCCACGACAGGGCGCTGGCCGCCTCGCGCGGCTCGGTCACCACGGGCACGTACAGATGGGGAATGCCGTTGTAGGGCGTGAACTCCACGCGCTTAGGGTCGATCATGATGAAGCGCACTTCGGACGGCGTGGCGCGCATGAGGATGGACATGATCATCGCGTTGATGGACACCGATTTGCCCGAACCCGTGGTGCCGCCGATAAGCAGGTGCGGCATCTTGGCCAGGTCGGACACGATGGAGCGTCCTTCCACGTCCTTGCCGATCACGATCTGGAGCGGCCCGGCAGGCGCGTCCTTGATCACGTCGCCCAAAAGCACGCTTTGGCGGGTTCGGTTCGGAACCTCGATGCCCACGTAGTTCGTCCCGGGAATGGGCGCGAAGATGCGCACGCCCGGCGCGGCCAGCGCAAGCGCGATGTCGTCTTCGAGCGCCGTGATGCGGCTCACGCGCACGCCGGCGGGCAGGTCGACCTTGAACAGCGTGACGGTAGGTCCGGCCACCCAGCCCACCACTTCCGCGAATATCTGGAAGCTCTCGAGCGATTCCTGCAGGCAGGCCGCCGTCTCCTTCAGCTCGACATCCGACGCGACGTCCTTCTTCGCGTTCTTGGACGTGGCCAGCAGGCTCATGGGAGGAAGCTCGAAGCCGTCTTCAGGGCGCGGAGCGGCCAACGGCGTGCTCGAACCCGACGAGGGCTTCGGCATGGATGCGGAGGCGTCGGCCTCGCGTTCGTGCTTACGGCCGAGCTTGCGCGTAAGCGTCTGAGGAGCCTCCCCTGCCGTATCGGCGGCGGGTTCTACGCGACCGATGGCCTGAGTGGCCAGGGACTGCGAGCCGCGACGAGCCTTCGAGGACCGCTCCTTTTCGGCTTTCTTGCCCTTGGGCAGCACGTTGGTGGCCCCTTGCGAGAATGCGTCGCCCATCGTGGGAACGACGGGGATCTTCGAGCTTGCCGAACGCTTGACGCGCGCGAAGGGCGGTGCAGCCAGCACGTCGTCGCCGCCCTCCCCCGCTGCTGCTGCGCGCGCGTCCTGCACGCGCTCGATGAGCTTGGAAAGGGAGAAGCCGATGACGATCAGCCCGGCCAAGATGACGCCGAGCATGATAATGCACGATATGACCTGGCCGAACAGACGAAGGCCGACCCAGGCGATGCCGGCGCCCACGTATCCGCCGCGCGAAACGAGCTCGGCCTCGACGAACAGGCGATCGACGGCATCAGGAGCCGATTCGGGCGTGAACAGGGCAAGCAGCACGAGCACTGCCACGAATATCATGACCAGTCCCACCGTCACCCGCAGGGGAACGCGCTCGCGCTCGAACCGAGCTAGAAAGCTTGCCCCTACGACCAGCAGGAAAAACGGCAGGATGTAGGCGCCCAGGCCCAGTAGCAGATGCAACGCGCTCGAAACGAACGAGGTCACCACCGCGTCGGAGGGCAGAACGGCCGTCACGAACAAGACGATGCCCGCGATGGCGAACGCGACGCCGGTGATGTCGCGGCGCACGCGATCGTCGAACAAGCGCTGCTCGTCGGCCGCCGCCTTCGCGCGGCTCGAAGAGTTCTTGCCGCCGCGCTTCTCCGCGGGCGAAGCGGCACGTCCCTTGGACTTCGAGGTCGCTGCCTTAGATTTCGATGTGGTTGATGAGTTCCGGGCCACGCCCCGCTCCTTCGTGCTGCATTTGATCTACGTTTGATGAGTTCGTTTTTCGTCGGCGAGGGCCGCATGCACCCAAGGCACATGCGGCCATTATAGCTTAAACCTCCAGCAAATTTACAATTACCATGGGGCGCGTCTTCGTGCGCTCCCACAGCAGCGAAAGGAGCGCGTCGCGCGCGGCCTTCTTGATCTCTTTAACGCCGCCATCCTTGGAAAGCGCGCGCCCGATGGCGTTCTTCACTGTAGTCTGGGCTTCGCGGACCAGGTAGTCGTCATCTCCGCCCGTGATGCCGTGCATCTCGACTTGCACCGCTCCCGCCACGGACTTCTTCTTCCCGGAAACCGCCGCAGCCACGGCGGCGAATCCTTGAGCCGCCAGCGCGCTGCGCTCGTCGAGCACGCCCTGGGAGGTATCCCCCACCGACAGGCCGTCGACGAACACGATGCCCGACTGCACGATCTCGCCGCGACGGACGCCGCGCGAGGTCAGCTCGAGGCTTTCTCCGTTTTCGCAGATGAACACGTTCTCGGCGGGCACGCCCGTAGCCTCGGCCAAACGCGCATGCGCACGCAGGTGCGTGGCTTCGCCGTGCACCGGCATGAACGCCTTGGGCTGCACGATGGACAGCACCAGCTTGAGCTCCTCAGCTCCCGCATGACCGGACACGTGGACGCGCGCACGGCTCTTGTCGTACACGTCGGCGCCGATCTTCGCCAGGGAGTTGATAACGCGCGTCACCGCCTTCTCGTTGCCGGGCACCGGCGTGGCGGACACGATGACGGTGTCCCCCTCGTCGATGGAGATGGTGCGATGGTCGCCGTTGGCGATGCGCGCCAGCGCCGAAAGCGGCTCGCCCTGGCTGCCCGTGCACATGATGACCACCTGGTCGGCCGGGATGCCCTTGAGGTCGTAGGCGTCCACGATGTCGGTGTCGCTGATGTCCAGGTAGCCCAAGCGACGGGCGATGTCGGTGTTTTGGATCATCGAACGGCCCGTTACCACCACCTTGCGCCCGTTCGCCACGGCCGCGTCGCAGATCTGCTGCATGCGGTGGATGTGGCTGGCGAACGACGCGATGATGACGCGCCCCTTCGCCTGGGAGATGATCTTCGCCAGTTCTTTGCCCACTTCGGCTTCGGAGGGGGTGAAGTTCGGGTTCTGGGCATTGGTCGAGTCGCTCATCATGAGGTCCACGCCGATGCCGCTGAACTTCGAGAGCGCGGCGAAGTCGGTGGTCACGCCGTCGATGGGCGTTTGATCCAGCTTGAAGTCGCCCGTGTGCAGCACGTTGCCGGCCGGACTCTGGAAGAACACGCCCACCGCTCCGGGGATGGAGTGGTTCACGGCAAAGAACTCGGCGGTGAAGCAACCGAGCTTCACCTGGTCGCCCGGCTTGATCTCCACGAGCTTCGCGTTCTTGATCTTATGCTCAGCGAACTTGCCTTCGATCAGGCCCAGCGTCATCTTCGTGCCGTAGATGGGCACCTGGCGGTCAAGGTCTTTCATGAGGTACGGCAGCGTGCCGGTGTGGTCCTCGTGACCGTGCGTGATGATGATGCCGCGAAGCTTCTCGGCATTTTGCAAAACGTACGTGTAATCGGGCAGGATCAGATCCACGCCCGGATGGTTGTCGTCGGGAAACATCAGGCCGGCGTCGTCGAGTATCATGTCGCCCTTGCATTCGAAGGCCGTCATGTTCTTGCCGATGGCATCAAGGCCTCCCAGCGGGATGATCTTGAGCGTTGCGGAGCCGTCTTTCTTGGGCGACGAGAAGTTGCGTCGCGAGCTCTGGTTTCCGGAACCGGGCGCGCGGCGATTGCCGACGCCTTCCTTCGAGAGCTGCGGACGCTGCCGGTCCAGCTTCACGTGCTTGTACGAACGCGTCTTCTCGCCCGACTGCCCTTGCTGGGGATTGCCGGCTTGGTCCTGTTCGGTTTTGCGCGCACGTCCATTTCCGCGTTGCGCGCGCGGCTTGTTTTCTTCCATGTCATTCCTTTTCATCGTGCGCGCACGTCAGCGCATACGCAAGGAGCCGGGAGACCCGGCTTCCTCGCGCGAAGCCTGAACCAAAACGGCCAGCTTCTACGCTTCCGCACGTCGCGGCTATGTCAATGCGTCGTGACCGACGCTACATTCCTTTATTGCAGTACGCCCGTTTCGCGCATGATCTGCGCCAAACGCTCGGACTGTTCGGGTGTCGCATCCACCAGGGGAAGACGGACGCCGCCTACCGGGAAATCGAGCAGGCGCAGCGCCTCTTTGACGAGGATCGGGTTCGACGTTTCGAACAGGCCCGTCATAAGCGGCATGAGGCGGTCGTTGGCGGCCGCCGCCACTTCCCAATCGCCGGCGGCGCACAGATCGACGATTTCCTTCATGCGAGCAGGCGCCACGTTGCCGATCGTCGAGATAACGCCGGCACCGCCCATCTGCATGATGTCGAACGTGGCCGAGTCGTCTCCCGAGTATACGTCGAAGCCTTCGGGGGCAGCGTCGATGATGGCCTTCACCTGGTCCATTCTGCCCGACGCTTCCTTGACGGCTACCACGTTGTCGAATTCGTTGGCCAGGCGCAGCGTGGTTTCCGCTTCCATGTTGACCACGCAGCGACCGGGGATGTTGTACAGGATGATGGGCAGCTCCACCGAGCCCGCGATAGCGCGGAAGTGCTGGTAAATGCCCTCTTGCGGCGGCTTGTTGTAGTACGGGACCACGCACATGAAACCGTCGACGCCCAAGGCTGCGACGTCGCGTGCGAAGTCGACCGTATCGGCAGTGCAGTTGTCGCCAACGTTGGCGATGACGGGGACGCGATCGCCAACGGCCTCGACTACTGCGCTGAACAGCTTCATCTTCTGCGGGTAGAACACGGTCGGGCTCTCGCCCGTGGTGCCGTTGATGATGAGCGAATCGCTGCCGCCGTCGACCAGGCGCACGGCGAGAGCCTGGGCTTTGTCCAGATCCAGTTCGCGATCCTGATTAAAGGGCGTCACCATGGCCGGAATCATGCGACCGAAACGGGGCTGCGACATGCTCGTGCTCCTCACCTTGCTGCAACGCGGCACCGTGCCGCATTGCTGTTCCTACATCATGTACAAACCGTCATTATGCCACGACGCAAGCGTCATGACATGAAGTTCTCCAAACCTACAATGAGGCCTTCGCGCGCGCCTACGCTGCGGATGCCCAGCAGCACGCCCGGCATGTACGACGTGCGATCCCACGAATCGTGGCGAATCGTCAGCGTCTGGCCGAGCGAGCCGAACATGACCTCCTGACTTGCCACGTAGCCCATCGAGCGCACCGCATGCACGGGAACGCCCTCGACGAGCGCGCCGCGCGCGCCCTCCATGCCCTCCATCTCGGTTTCGCGACCCGGAGCCTCGCTTGCGCGCCCGCCGCGAGCTTCCGCGATGATCTGCGCCGTGCGCACGGCCGTTCCCGAAGGAGCGTCCTTCTTGTTGCAGTGATGGAACTCGATGACCTCGGCCTCCGGGAAATACGGTGCCGCCGCCTTGGCGAACTCCATCATGAGCACGGCGCCCGTCGTGAAGTTCGGAGCGTAGAACAAGCACGCGCCCGGCGCCGCCGCTGCCGCAAGCTCCTCGAGCACCTGGTTTGACATGCCCGTCGTGCCTACGACGCAGTCAACGCCGGCCGACAGGGCCGCGCGCACGTTGTCGGCCACGACGGAAGGCTGCGTGAAGTCCACCAGCACGTCGAACGTCGCGCCTTCGAGCGCCTCGGCAATGCTGGCGAACACGGGCTGCGCAGCGTCGAGCTCCGCTCCGTGCGGATCGATGCCGCAGACGACTTCCATGTCTTCGGCCTTCCCTACTGCATCTACCACCGCGGTGCCCATCCGACCTGCACAACCCGACACTGCAACCTTGATCATGTTCTTCCTTTCGTCTTTTGTTTGCAGCATAGTACCACGAGCCGGAAAGGAACGGCGCTGCATCGGCGCATCGGGGCTTCGGCGGCGGGATCGGGCGGCGTTCGCACATGAAGCCCGTCAGCGGCAGAACGCCCTGCGTGGTCCCTGCGACCATTCGCGCCCAAATCTCCGGAAGCGGCCCTACCGCTTCCGGAGAAACGAAACGGGCGCCGACAACCGCAGGGTCGTCGGCGCCCGTCGTCAAACGAAAACGCTCGAACTCGGAAAAGCCGCTTCGGCAGCCTTTCCCGAAAGATTAGCCCTCGTGACGCCTGCGAGGCGTACGGCCGTTGCCGCCGTTGCCGCCGCGGCCTTCGCGACCGCTACGACCGGGACGGGTGTCGCGGTCTCCGCGGTCCTCGCGACGCGGACGGTCGCCGCGCTCGGGAGCTGAGCCGGCGGGCGCTTCCGGCTTGTCCAGGCGGTCGAGCGAGATCTTACCGGAGTTGGGATCGACCTCGAGCACCTTCACCTTGACGATGTCGCCCAGGTTCAGCACGTCTTCCACCTTGCCCACGCGGCCGTTCGCCACGCGGCTGATGTGCAGCAGGCCGTCCTTGCCCGGCGTGAGCTTGACGAACGCGCCGAAGTCCTTGATGCCCACGACTTCGCCGTCGAACTCCTCGCCCACCTCGGGCTCCTTGACGATGCCCAGGATCATGGCCTTTGCAGCGTCGCCAGCAGGGCCCTCGATGGCGGCAATGTGGATGGTGCCATCTTCCTGGATGTCAATGTGCGCACCCGTCTCCTCCTGGATACCGCGCACGACCTTGCCGCCGCTGCCGATGACGTCGCGGATCTTGTCAACGGGAATGTGAATGGTCTCGATGCGCGGCGCGAACTGGGAAAGCTCCTCGCGCGGTGCGGCGATGGTCTCCAGCATGGCGCCCAGGATGTGAGCGCGGCCCTCGCTTGCCTGCTTGAGCGCGCGAGCGAGGATGTCGACGGACAGGCCGCGGGCCTTGTTGTCCATCTGAAGAGCCGTGATGCCCTTCTCGGTGCCGCACACCTTGAAGTCCATGTCGCCGAGGAAGTCCTCGATGCCCTGGATGTCGGAAAGGATGACCACGTCGTCGCCCTCTTTGATGAGGCCCATGGCAATGCCGGACACGGGAGCCTTAATGGGCACGCCAGCGTCCATGAGCGCCAGCGTGGAACCGCACGTGGACGCCATGGAGGACGAACCGTTGGACTCCAGCACCTCGGACACCACGCGGATGGCGTAGGGGAAGTCGTCCTCGCTCGGCAGAACCGGAATGAGAGCGCGCTCCGCAAGGGCGCCATGACCGATTTCGCGACGCTTCGGAGCGCCCATGCGGCCGGTTTCGCCCGTGCAGTACGGCGGGAAGTTGTACTGGTGCATGTAGCGCTTGCCCTCGGCGGGGTCGATGGTGTCAAGGCGCTGCCACTCGTTCAGCATGCCGAGCGTGCAGATGGAAAGCGCCTGCGTCTGTCCGCGCTGGAACAGGCCCGATCCGTGCACGCGGGGCAGGTAGCCCGGCACGATGTAGAGCGGGCGGATATCCTCGGGGCGACGTCCGTCGGCGCGCTCGCCCGTCTCGATGACCATGGCGCGCATAGCCTTCTTCTCGAGCTTCTTGAGCTCGGCGGAAACGTCGCCCTTCCAGGCGGCCAGTTCCTCGTCCGTGAACTGCTCGGCCTTGATGCGGTTCTTGAGCTCTTCCACCTTGCCCATGCGAGCCTGCTTGTCGGCGTCGCGCAGCGCGGCGGCCATCTCGGCCTCGAACGGAGCGATGCGCTCGGCGATAGCCGGATCGGCCACATGCACGGGCCACTCGCGCGGCTCGATATGGGCGCGGTCGAGGAAGCGCTGCTGCGCCTCGCAGAACGCGGCGATGGCCTCCTGGCCGAACGTCATGGCCGCCAGCATGTCCTCTTCGGAGATCTCGTCGGCGCCGGCCTCCACCATGGAGATGTAGTCGGCCGTACCGGCGATGGTCAGCTCGAGGTCGGAGTTCTCGGATTCCTCGAACGTCGGGTTGACGATGAACTCGCCCGTTTCGGGGTTGCGGCCGATGCGCACGCACGCAGCAGGGCCGTCGAACGGAGCGGCGCCCAGCATGAGGGCCGCGGAAGCGCCCATGACGCACACGGTGTCGGGCGGGTTGATGCTATCCACCACGAGCGTCGTGCACACGATGTGCACCTCGCGCTTGAATCCGTCCACGAAACCGGGGCGGATGGGACGGTCGACCATGCGCGCGGTCAGCGTGCCCTTGTCGGACGGACGCGCTTCGCGCTTGAGGTAGCCGCCGGGGATGCGGCCGACGGCGTACATCTTCTCGATGAAGTCGACCGTAAGGGGAAAGAAGTCGTAGTCTTTCTCCTGGTTCGAGATGACGGCCGTCACCAGCACGGTGGTGTCGCCCTGAGTGACGACGACCGAGCCCGTGGCCTGCTTGGCCAGCTCGCCTGTCTCCAAACGGTACTGCTTCCCGTACAGTTCGAAGGATTCGACGATTTTCTCCATAAGCTTCTTTTCTTTCTCTTCACCTGAGCGGCCCTAGTGCTGCTCAGCTTCTTCGGCGACGAGGTACTTACGTTTTCTCTCTGCCGCGAGCGAATGCGCCCTTGCGCTTCCGACCGCTTGTATTTCCAACCCCGCTCGTGCGGGGAAAGATCCCTGCGTTTATGCGAAAAAGCCCGCCGGGGCGGGCTTCTCGGAGCTTAGATGTTGTCGCGGATGCCCAACTTCTTGATGAGCACGCGATACTCTTCGATGTTGCGGTTCTTGACGTACTTCAGAAGACCGCGACGCTTACCGATGAGCATCATGAGGCCACGGCGCGTGTGGTTGTCCTTCTTGTGCACCTTCAAGTGCTCGGTCAGGTTGCGGATGCGCTCGGAAAGAATCGCGATCTGCACCTCGGGGCTACCGGAGTCGCCCTCGCCCTTACCGAACTCCTTGATGAGCTCCGCGGTACGCTCCTTGCTGATGCTAAGCCTATCAGCCATGTCTCCACCTTTCCTGCGGGCCTTGCGGCTCCGCGTTTTCTGCGCTCGTCCGAAAACGGAGCGCGGGGTACGCGCTTTCCTCTGGGTGGACATACGGTGGACGTATGCGAACCAAGCGGAAAGTGCCTGCGTTTTCGCAGCCCGCCTATTGTATGCCAAGCACCCGCGCCCGGCAAGCAGACGATACGGGCGCGCCACAGCTTGCCCACATATAACGGCGTCGGTCACTCGCAAGCGCTCTGCGACGGCGCGATCACGCTCGGCCCCTGGGGAATCCAGATGGTGAACGAAGTGACGCCCGCATCGCTTGTCGCATAGATGTCGCCGCCGTGCGCCCGCGCTATCTCGCGCGCGATGGCAAGCCCCAGCCCCGCCCCTCCCGACGAGGCGCGCGCCTCGTCCGCGCGGAAGAACTTCTCGAAAATGCGCTCGATATGCTGGGGAGACAGTTCGCGGCCCCGGTTGGTCACCGTCAGCTCCCACCACACGAAGCCGTCCGCCGCAACGGTCAAGTTCGTGCGCACGACCACGTCGGTTCCGGCATCGGCGTACGCCACCGCGTTCTTCATCACGTTGTTGAGCACGCGCGCGACGCGGCTTGCGTCCGCAAAGACCGAAAGCTCCTCGGGTCCTTCGTAGGCCAGGCTCAGGGCGCGCCCTTCGGCCAGAGGATAGAACTCCTCGATCACCTGGTTCACGAACAGAACGCCGTCGAAACGCGAGCGCTCAATGGGAAGCGCCTGTAAATTGTACCGCGTGATCTCGAAGAACTCTTCGAGCAGCTCCTCAAGCCGATGCGCCTTCGCCAACGCGATGCCCGTGTAGCGAGCGCGGACTTCCACTGGTAAGTCGGGCGACTCTTCAAGCAGCGAGAGGTAGCCGATAATGGACGTGAGCGGCGTCTTGATGTCGTGCGCCAAGTACATGACCAGCTCGTTTTTGCGCTCCTCGGCCGCCTTGGCCGTGCGCTCGTTCTGCTCCGACTCCACCTTTATCCCGTTCAAAGCCATGGCCGTTGGAGCCAGCTCGGCCGGCAGCACGATGGGGCCTTCCCGCTTCGCGAGAATGTCGGACACCGAGTCGAGCAGCAGATCGAAGTAGCCGAGCGCCCGGTTAATGCCGGAGCGCACCACCAGCACAATTCCCAGGACGAACCCGCAAATCGTCAGCGGGATGAACAGCATGGCGATCAGTCCGTGAATCTGGTCGTTGTACAGCACCAATCGGTAGACGAGGTTGGATACGACGTTGCCCAGCGTCAGCATGAACAGCGCGAACCCTGCTATGTACGCCACCGAGAACAGGATCACGTTCACGATCGTACGGCGCAAAATGGCATTCGAAAGCCTGCGCGTCTGATCCTGCCGGGCCTGGTCGAGGACCGTTTCCTTCATAGCATCCATCCCTTTCCTTGCAAGCGCGAGGCTGTCAGCCCAACTTGTACCCGACGCCCCACACCGTCTCGATGAATTCCTGCGAGGAATCCACGGCGGCCAGCTTCTTGCGCACGTGCCTGATATGCACCATGACCGTGTTGTTGCTTTGAGGGTTCGCAGGTTCGTTCCATACGCTCTCGAACAGCGATTGCGATGCCACCGGCCGCCCTTTCGCGCGCAGCAGCTCCGCCAGTATAGCGAACTCCTTCGGCGTGAGCGTGAGCGGTTCGCCGTGCAGCGAGGCTTCGTGGGCACCCTCGTCGAGCACGATTCCGCTCGATTCCAACAGCGACGGCGTTGACCGCGCATCTGAGGGTTGAGCCGTGCGGCGAAGACGCGCCCGTACGCGGGCTATCAGCTCGCGCGGCTTGAACGGCTTGACCACGTAGTCGTCGGCGCCCAGCTCGAAGCCGACCACCTTGTCGATCTCCTCGTCTTTCGCCGTGAGGAAAATGATGGGAACGGCGCTTGTCCTGCGGATCTCGCGACAGCAGGCGAACCCGTCCATACCGGGCATCATGATATCGAGGATGACGAGGTCGAACCCCTCGCGCTCGAAAACGTCGAGCAGATCGGCGCCCGCGTAGAACACCGCGGGCTCGAAGCCCCGCTCGGAAAGCAGCTGTCCTACCAGGTCGGCGATGGCCTGCTCGTCATCGCATACGGCCACCCGGTTCCTCGACTCCACGTCTAGCCCCTTTCCTTGCCTCTCGTTGGATTCATTGTATCCGCCCCGGTCGATCCCCCGGTCGCGGCGACTCAAAATTTAAGGAAAGCTTAAGATTTAATCTCTCTGACCTGGGGTTATTCGTCGAAATATCCTTAAATATCCTAACTGGACGCAGATTGCACCAAGGCGCGGCCCACGGCGTCCACCAGGTTGTCGACCGTCGGCTTGAGGTAGTGCTTGCCGGTCACCCCCGGCAGGACGTGCCCCATAAGGAATTCCAACGTGTCGAAGTCTACCATCCAATCGTACTGGGCGATGGTGCGCCATGAGTTCCGGAGGCTGGCGAACGGTATCGCGTCAGAGCCGGCGGACGCTTCCCAGGCGTGCTTCAACGAGTTCATGCTGAGCGGCACCCCGTCGCCGCGGTCGGCCATCCATCCCGACCCCTCGGCTATCCTCTGGCGCGCTATTTCGTGCAAGCGGACCCCGTAAGGCTCCGGTATGACGGTCGTCCTCACGCTCTGCGGGTTCTTGAGATCGCCGTCCGGCATCGGGGCCTCCCCCGCCTTCTCCATGCGACGCACTATCGGCACGACCGCCAGTCGCACGCCGTGGGATTCGACGAGCTCCACTTCCTCCGGCTTGACGCCCAGCGACTCGCCCGTGCGCGCCCCTCCGAAGCAAGCCATTATGTAGGGTGCTTCGACGATGGTCCCTCGCAGCTTCGCGAGCACGGCTTCCGCGCGCGCAAGGTCGTACGTCCCGACTCGCCTCTCGATCGCTTTTCTGACCGGCATCTCGTACGGAAGGCGAAACTTATTCGATAGGACCAGATCGTACTGGACCGCGAAGTCCAGCACTTTGCGCAGGATCACGACGGTATGGCTAGCATTGCCGACGGAGAGCGTCAGGAGCCACTCCTGGACCCTCGCCGGCTCGACGCTGTCCACGGGCACGCGATCCCATCGCGGCGCCGCCACGTTGCGCCAGCAGACGGCGTACGCGTCGCGGGTGTTCGGCTTCGTGCGACCGTCCGCAACCCGCCGCTCGATCCACGGCAGGTACCACATTCGGTACGCCTCCCCTATGGTCGGGACGGGGCGGTCCTCCGAATGCTCGACCTCCAGGCGGCTCAGCTCGAAGCACGCCTCCTTGTAAGTGCACTCGACGGTGCGCGAGCGCCGCTTCCGCCCCTCCGGCGTGTTCTCCGTCCAGCGCAGGACGTGCTTGGTTTTCGTCACGCTCGTGATCGAACCCCACGAGCGCCGCCGTTTCTTCCTCGGCATGGTACAATCCACCTTGCCTTTCCGTCAGGTTAGGTTGCACCCCCGCCCAGGTCGCCAAACTTACGCGGGGGTGCGATTGCCGTAGACCCTACTTGGACATCTCCTCGATCGCTCCTTTTATAGCGGTTCCCGCTTTGGCTATCTCGCTTTTCAGGCCGCTGCCGTTTTTACCGATGGAATCGGCGATCCTCTCGACCGCGCGCCTGGTTTGGCGCTCTTCTGAATCTGTATATATCGAGCCAAGAAATGCATCGTAATCCAGAAAGTACTCGTCGCAAAACCGGGTTCCTTCTTTATTGCTTCTACCGTAATAGAATACTCGAACCGGTATAACTCCAACAGGATCACGAAATACGGCATCGGACGATATCCCGACCACTGAGTCCACGTACGTTCCGGGAGCGAGCATTTTAATCCCGCTTTTGTTGAGCTTGTCCACGAAGCCACGATCCAAACAATCGAGCCCAGGCAGGCCATTCAGTTCAAACGATATGTCGAAAGCCACGCCGTTTCCAATGTTCTTCACCCAGAGAACAATGGATCCTTTCGATCTGTCGTGGTCGACGTAGACGATCACGTTAGGACGCGTTTGGGACAAGTACACTTTGCGCGAAACGATCGCCGACGCTATAGCGCCGACAGCGGCAACAGCCGCCACCAGCACCGAAAGGTACGGTAACGCCTGGCCCCAATCGAAATGTGACATATCTGGGATGTTCATACTGCATCCTTTACCGTTAGGAGAAGCTCCATGAGCATAGACACGCTGTTCAAGATCATCATCGGCTGCTGGATCGTCGTCCTCGCCCTCCTACTGTGCATGCTCGCCATCATGACGGTGGCGCTCTTCTGTTAGAGCTTCTTCTCGATCTTCTTCAGCTCGTCGAGGATCCACGCAAGCGCCAGCACGGTAGATCCGATGCCGAATATGATGAGGCCGGTGGGGAGGCTCGCTCCGAACATAGCGAGCAGCCCCGTAGCAACGAGCACGAACGCCAGGATCTGAAGTATTACGGTCATTCTTGAATCCTTTCAATAGACTACTAACTTGGAATTCTTCCAAGAAGTTCAGCATCTTCGTACCAATCAAAATATGCTTTATCGAGATCTTCTGAAACCTTGCTGTCTTTGTTGATAAGCTTAGAGACGCGAGGAACGACCATCCAGGTATCCCCTATCGAATCGTCAAGACTTATAGTCTTCTCAACCATTCCAACCATTCCCCAGCCCATAAGATGCATCATCCTTGCGTTGCTCTGCTTGTTAACCGTAGATACATCGCCTTCACGATGGAGCCATTCGAGCATCGCCTTTGATTCTCCGGGGAGTGCGAGAATAGCAGAACGCAGTTTTCTTCTCGATATTGCGTTCTGCAACTTCACGACAGATGCTCCGATTGCGATCCCAAGCGCGAGCACGAACGACGCGCACATGACCGAGTCGAACTTGTTCTCCGCGACAAACGGCGCTACCACGTCCCATGATCCGGTGTAAACCGTCACGATGCCCGTCAAAATTGCAAGTACGATACTCCCGACGATCGACCCGAGCGACCACTCGGTCACTTTGTCCTTCGTCACCTTCATCTACATCGCCTTTCTGCCGGGTTCATGTACAGCATGTTCGGCAGCTTCTTTAGACATTCCCGCAGCGTCGCGGGCGGTCTGCAGGATGTTCGCCTTGCGTTGCACCGTGCTCCCCCGGTAGCACCCGACGAGCTCGCGCTCGTAGGCGTCCTCGAGCATCGCCTCGCGCGGATGCGACTCGTACCAGCCCAGCACGTCGTTCGGCGTGCATCCGAGCGCGACCGCGCAGTTCCATACCTGCTCGGCATCCGGTATCGTTTCGCCTCTTTCCCATGCCCCTACAGTCCTAAGCGACACGCCAACCATTGAAGCCAAGTCTGTCTGAGGAATACGAGACTTCTTTCTCAATTCTCTAAGTTTAAGCTCCACTATGCCTCCAGTATTGTGGCGACCTATTGCCATTAATTGTAATTCAGTTCAATAAAATAAGCGAGATATTTCTTAGTTTACTCTTGATTTGTGCGATAATTCGCCTATACTTCAATCATGATAAGCGAGATATTTCCTATTTTGGCGAAAGGAGGCCCCACGTGGACAAGCTCTGGAAAGCGATCCGCCCGACCTGCGCGCTGCAAGTCCGCATCTGTGGGTTCTGGTTCCTGTTCGGCTCGATCGCATTCGCCGCTTTCAACCCGTGGTGGCAGGTCAACGTCTTGCTTGGAATCTTAATCACGGGCATTGGAATCGGCCTCGGAAACTGGGAAGGGGGTGAATGAATGGGATTCGACAAGGATGTGTTCGCCGCGAGGCTGCGGGGCAAGCGAGCCGAGGCGAGCATCAGCCAAGCTGCGCTCGCCAAGAAGGTCGGCGTCTGCGTCGACGCGATCGTGAAGTACGAGAGCGGCAGCTACACGCCCGGCGCGGACAAGGTGTGCCTGCTCTCAGAGGCGCTCGGATGCACGCCCGACTACCTCATGGGATGGGACGAACGCAAGGCGGGATAGAGAGGAAGATCAATGGAACTGTTCGAATTCGCAAGCCAGATCGCGACGCCGGACTACGTCGCGAAAAAGATCGCTTCGTGCGAACTCGCGATCTCAGGGTACCAGATGGCCGTCGCCATCGAGCTGTCGATCGTCGCCGTCTGCGCCGTCGCCGCAGTGGCTGCCTGGCGCAAGTTGAAGCACGGCGGAGAGGACGTTTGGGCCGGGGTTTGCTGGGTTGCGATCACCATCGGCGCAATAGCCGCATTCTCCATGCTTCTCAGCTTGGCTTCAATCGGCTCTGAATACCAGAACCTCGCAGCATGGAGCAACGATCCGGTGACGAAGGTCGCCACGAGAGTGGCCGCCAATCTGTAAGCGCCGGTCGCCGGAGATTCGTGTTTTTTCTCGACATCGTCAAGCTCGCGAAAAGCCGAAAGAAAGCGAAAAGGAGGTGAATGCCCAGATGGAATGGATTACGGATTGGATCCGCCAATGGGACGGACCAAGCGTTGCGATCTTAGTAAGCATCTTTTTTACCTATTCCGAAGCGCTAAAGGCCAACAAGCGCCTTTATCGCATCGAACAGGAGGCCGCCCGAGACGCAAAGTCGAACCGTCAACGATAGGAGGCGAGACATGGCAACGCCTAGGAAGTACCCCACCCTCGCCGAGTTCGAGGAGCTCAAGGAGGCCGTCGCCCGCATCGAGTCGGGGATGGCCGAGAAGCAGCGCCGCGCTTCCGTGCACGTGGACGCGCAGCAGATCGCAGACGCGCTCGGGCTGATGGACGCGTACGGGGACACGGTAGCCGTCGGCGACAAGCTGCTGTCGCTGGCCGACGGGAAGGTCTACACCGTCGACTCCGTGCACATCAGGAGGTCGAGTCCCGGAAGCGTGAACGTCGGAGCCAACCTGGCCGACGAATCGAACGTCATCGTGAATGGAACCAGGCCGATCGCCGTAGACATGCAGCTGATGGGCTACGCGCTGAACAAGAAAGCCACCGCGTAATGCGGTGGCCGGAAAGACAAGCGGGCGGCAATCCCTGCCAGGAACGCCCGCATGACATGAGAGAGGATACCACAATGGAGACCATCGGAGATACCGGTCAGCTCCTCGGGATGGCCCGTTTGGTCGGGCTGCCGGTCAAAGGAGCGTACACCATCAGCGAGATCGCGGCGGCGTCGGGCGTGTCCCCTACGACGCTTCGGCGCGAAGCCAGCCGAGGGCGGTTGAAGACGTTCCTGCCGCCAGGCCGCGAGCGAGGGCAGCTGGTGAAGCCCGAGTGGTTCGACGAATGGTTCGAGGAGGGCGTCAGATGAAGGGATCGTCGTTCAAGGGCCGCGAAAGCGGGCGGCGCGGAGCATACAACGACATGCGAAGCGATCTGCTGTTCGCGTTCGGGTCGTTCGCCGTCACCTACGCCGTCATCGTTCTGGCGGCGCACGGCATGGCCCAGGGATGGTGGTGACCGTGGAGCAGGCGCCCGCGATGAAGGCGGCCCGCGAGGCCGTAGCGTGGGGCAAGGCCCCGTCAAAGGTCGACCCGGCCGTCAACAACTACACGGCGCTGTACCTGGACGTGCTGCGCGTCGTCCGCACGACGGACGCGGGCCAGGCGGTCGTGCACCAGCTCCCCGGCTTGGCCATGGCCCACTGGCCGTGCCTGTCCAGGCTGCTGATCATGGACAATCCCGGCCTGGCCGACCGGATACACCCGCATCTCGACCCGACGCTCGACAGCCAGGCCGGCACGACGTGGCTGCAGCTGCAGTTCGCCGAGGTCACGGGGCGCCGCCCCCTGGTCCGCAGCTGGCGGCACGTGAAAGCGTCCATGCCGCGATGACGCGAAGGGGATCGGCCCAGAGGGCGTGGACCACCGCCGAGATCGACCGGCTGCGCGACATGGCCGGCAGGATCCCCGTGCGCGAGATATGCCGCAACCTCAAGCGCTCGCGCAAATCGGTGGAGCACGCCGCCGCCAGGCTCGGCCTGTCCCTGAGGTGCTGCCGCACGAGGCTCGTATGGTGCGACGAGTGCGCCACGTGGCGCTCCGCCCTCGACAGGGACGGAAGGTGCCGGGTGTGCCGGATGCGCGAGCAGCTGGCAGGGCGCGAGGCGGCGTGCGCCGAGGCGCTGGCGGCCATGACCCCGGAGCAGCGAGCGGTGTACGCCGAGAGCGAGGCGCTGCGCGCGACGCGCCGCTTCGACGCAAGGCCGAGGCCCGCCAAGCGCGAGAGCTGCCCCATGAGCCGCTACGAGAGGGACAAGGCGCAGGCGGAGTACCTGCTCGATCTTGAAAAGTGGGAGTACCGCCGCCTCAAGCTGCCGTACGACGCCGCCAAGACACGACTGCGCCGCATGCGGGAAGTCACGGGAACGAACCCGAGAAAAAAGTGAAACGAGTGGGGGTTTTCAACGAAACCCCTGTTAGGAGGGTGTCAATGGAACTCAGAGAAATCAATGTCGAGGACGTGTACCCCGACGAGAAGAACCCGAGGCAGGACTTCGGCGACATCTCCGCCCTGGCCGAGAGCTGCATGCTCAACGCGGTCAACCCCGGCGAGCCGGTGAACCCCATCGTGGTCGTGCAGGACGGAGGCATCTACCGCATCGTGGACGGCGAGCGCCGCTACAAGGCCATGAAGGCCAACCGCCTCAAGCGCTGCCATGCCGTCGTGTGCGACGGCATGGACGAGGCCAACGCCATGGTGGCCATGGTCGCGACCGACGACAAGCGCCAGCTGACCGAGATCGAGCGAAGCCGCGGCGTCCAGCAGATGCTGCTGCTCGGCGTGGACCCGGAGAAGGTCGAGCGCGCTGGGCGCATGGCCAAGGGCAGCGCCGCGAGGCTGCGGCGCGCCAGGAAGGCCGTCGACGACGCGGGAGACGACATGACGCTCGACCGCATGCTGGCCATAGCCGAGTTCGACGAGGCCGGCGACGAGGACGCGGTCGAGCAGCTTGCCAGCTGCCGGCACGAGGACTGGCGGCGCATCGCCAAGGATCTCCGCGAGAAGGCCGAGAACGAGCGGGCCATGGCGGAGCTGCGCTCCAAGGCCGCGGAGCTCGGCATCGAGCTGCTGGAGAGCGTCGAGGGCATGTCCTACGTGGCGACCTGCCGCACGCCGGACGACCTGGAGACCGCGTGCTCCGACGCCCCAGACGGGGCCGCGTACGTTGCGATCGCGGACCGATGGAACGGCGCGCGCGTCGTCGTCTACGCGCCGGACGAGGCCGAGGACCCCGAGGCGTCGGCGGCCCGCGAGCTCGCCGAGGCGTACGCCAACGCGGCCGAGAAGGCGCTGGACTCCGTCAGCGACTACCTGGTGGCCGCGCTCATGGAGGGGCCGTACCCGGAGAAAACCATGGCGCGCGCCATGGACGAGTTCATGGGCTGCGACGATCAGTGGAGCCGCCGCAGCAAGGCGGCGGAGGCCGTGAACGCATCGGGCTGGGACGGCCCGCGCCGGATCGGAAAGGCCACCTGCATGGCAGGCGTGTCGATTCTGCAGGATTGGCTCTCGTCCGCCCGCAGAGTCAAGGTCGCGATCCCGTACGCGACCGGCGCCGACGAGGGGAATCCCCGCTGGGCCGTCGAGTACGCGAGGGCGTTCCGCGACGCCGTAGCCCTGGCAAGGGCCGACGGCTGGGAGATGCCGCTCTCATGCGCCGACGTCGTCGCCGAGGTGGGCGCATGGCTCGAATCAGCGCCTGAGGAAGAAACCGAAGAGGAGGAATAGAATGGCCGTGAAGATAAACAGCCTGGAAGTCGAGAACGTCAAGCGCGTGAAGGCCGTGGCCCTCGAGCCGTCCGAGGACGGGCTCACCGTCATCGGCGGGCGCAACGGGCAGGGCAAGACCAGCGTGCTCGACGCCATCGCCTGGGCGCTCGGCGGCGACCGCAAGCGGCCGAGCGACGCCAAGCGGGACGGCAGCGCGACCGACCCGCATCTGCGGGTGGAGCTGTCCAACGGCATCGTCGTGGAGCGCCGCGGCAAGTCCGGCTCGCTGAAGGTGACGGACCCGGAGGGCCGCAAGGGCGGGCAGCAGCTGCTCGACTCGTTCGTGGAGTCGCTCGCGCTCGACCTGCCGAAGTTCCTCGCGATGAACGACAAGGACAAGGCCCGCACGCTGCTCGGCATCATCGGCGTGGGCGAGGACCTGGCGTGCCTGGAGCTGGAGGAGCAGACGCTCTACAACCAGCGCACCGGCATCGGGCAGATGCGCGACCAGAAGAAGGGCGCGGCAGCCGACATGCCCATGCACCCCGACGCGCCCGCCGAGCCGGTGAGCGCGATGGAGCTGATCCAGAGCCAGCAGGAGATCCTGGCCAGGAACGGCGAGAACCAGAAGAAGCGGCAGAAGGCGGAGCAGCTGAAAACGGCGTACGACAACGCCACGAACGATGCTCTGCTGATCCAGGAGCAGATCGCCGGCTTGCAGAAAGCCCTCGAAGCGAAGTGCGAGGAGGTCTCCGACCTGCACGCCGACCTCCTGATCGCGAAGAAGACCGCCGAGCAGCTGCAGGACGAGTCCACGGCCGAGATCGAGGAAGAGCTGCAGCAGATCGAGACCGTCAACGCGAAGGTCCGCGACAACCAGCGCCGCCTGGACGCCGAGCGCGAGGCAGAGGAGCTGGACGAGCAGTACGCGGAGATGACCGAGCGCATCGAGTCGGTGCGCCGGGCGAAGATGGACCTCTTGAAAGGCGCCGACCTCCCGCTGCCCGGCCTGGCGGTCGAGAACGGCCTGCTGACCTACCAGGGCCGCAAGTGGGACTGCATGAGCGGCTCCGAGCAGCTGCGGGCCGCAACCGCGATCGTGCGGCGCCTCAAGCCGGAGTGCGGCTTCGTCCTCGTCGACAAGCTGGAGCAGATGGACGCCGAGACCATGCGCGAGTTCGGGGAGTGGGCCGAGGCCGAGGGCCTGCAGGTCATCGCCACCCGCGTCAGCACGGGAGACGAATGCTCCATCGTCATCGAGGACGGCTACGGCGGACAGGCTGCGCATCCCGACGCGGGAAAGGTGCTCAACTGCGGCAATCCCATCGCCCCGAACCATGCCGTGCTCGACGCCGAGGCCGTCGAGACCGAGTCGAAGTGGGTGATGTAGATGGCGCTCAACATCACGCGCGGCATCGTGCCGAAGGCGCAGAAGGTCGTCGTGTACGGGCCCGAAGGCGTAGGCAAGACCCTGTTCGCGTCGAAGTTCCCCGATCCGCTGTTCATCGACACCGAGGGCTCTACCGAGCACTACGACGTGGCCCGCACGGAAGTCCCGCGAAGCTGGCAGATGCTGCTCGACCAAGTGCGCGAGGTCAAGGCAGCGCTCCCCTGCTCGACCCTCGTGATCGACACCGCCGACTGGGCCGAGCAGCTGGCGATCCGCCACGTCTGCGCCGAGAAGAACTGGAAGAGCATAGAGGACGCGAGCTACGGAAAAGGCTACACGTTCGTGGTCGAGGAGTTCGGCAAGCTTCTCAACCTGCTGTCCGACGTCGCGGAGGCGGGCGTCAACGTGGTGCTCACGGCCCACGCTGCGATCCGCAAATTCGACCAGCCCGACGAGGCCGCGAGCTACAACCGCTGGGCGCTCGCGCTCATCGACGCGGCGAAGATGTCGAACGCTGCGAAAACGAAGGAATGGGCGGACGCGGTGCTGTTCGCCAACTACGAGACGATCGTGGAGACGGTCGGCGAGGGCAAGGGCGCGAAGGGCAAGGCCCGCGGCGGCCAGAAGCGCGTGCTGCACACGCAGCACCACGCCTGCTGGGACGCGAAGAACCGCTGGGGCCTGCCGCCGGAGATCCCGCTCGACTACGCGCAGATAGCGGCCTTCGTGCCGGCGGCGGCTCCGAGCCCGACGGCGCAAGCCGCGCCGGCTCCCGCCGCAGCGGTCCCGGCCCCTGCCGTTCCAGCACGGGCTGCTCTGAGCAGCGCGCCGCGCCAGGAACGTCCCGCAGCTCCGAAGCCCGTGCAGAGCGTCACGTTCGCGCAGGACGGCACGGTGGTGAGCGACACGGCGAAGGCGGCTGCCTCCGGCCTCCCCGGCTTCTGGGCACCCGCGCTGCAGCTGATGGAGAAGGACGGAGTGGCCATCGACGACATAGTCGCGAACGCGGTCTACAGGAAGCATTTCACGCCCGACACGCCGCCAAGCCGCTATCCGAAGGACTACGTGGAGGGCGCGATCGTCACCCAGTGGCCGAAAGTAGTGGAAAACGTGCGGAACCTCCGCGAGAAAAACGAACCGGTGCCGTTCGGCGCGCCGGATATGACCAAAGCTTAGGAAAGGACAAGGACATGGCAGACAACGAAAAGGGAGAGGCGTTCGACTGGGACGTCAGGGAAGTGTCGGACGACGGCGGGTTCACGCTGCTGCCCGCCGGGACCTACGCCTTCGAGGTGCTGAAGATCGAGCGCGAGCGGTTCGAGGGATCCGACAAGATGGCGGCCTGCCCGCGGGCCAAGGTGACCCTCAACGTCTGGACCGACCAGGGATGGGTGCCCGTCTCGGACCGTCTGATGCTCAACACCAAGATGGCGTGGAGGATCGCCAGGTTCTTCGAGGGGCTGGGCTTCGAGCGCGACCCGCAGACGGGCAGCGTGCGCATCGACTGGAACGAGGCCGTCGGAAAGCAGGGGTACGTGAAGATCAAGGTCCGCGAGTACGAATCGAAGGGCGAGACGCGCCAGGCCAACGACATCGATGCGTACCTCAAGCCGTCCGAGTGGCTCGTCGACCAGCAGCAGGCCGCGCAGCAGACGAGCATGCCGGTCCCGCCGCAGCCTACCGCGCCGGTTCCGCACTCAACCTACGAGATGTAGCGATATGGAGGCCGTGAATCTCAGGCCGTACCAGGACGAGGCGCGCCGAGCGATCGAGCGCGAATGGGACGAGGGGCGCGCCAAGACGCTCCTCGTCCTCCCCACCGGTTGCGGCAAGACCATCGTGTTCGCGATGGTCGCGAAGGACGTCGTCGACCGGGGAGGCCGCGTGCTCGTGCTCGCCCACCGGGGCGAGCTGCTCGACCAGGCGGCCGACAAGATCGGCAGGGCGACGGGCCTGGGCTGCAGCGTCGAGAAGGCCGACCGCACGTGCCTGGGCGAATGGTTCCGCGTGACCGTCGGCAGCGTCCAGACGCTCATGCGCGAGAAGCGGTTGAAGCGGTTCGATCGCGACTACTTCGACGCCGTCATCGTGGACGAGGCGCACCATGCGCTGTCCGCGAGCTACCAGGCGGTGCTGAACTGGTTCGACGGGGCCGACGTGCTCGGCGTGACCGCCACGCCCGACCGAGGAGATCGCCGGAACCTGGGCGCCTACTTCGATTCGATCGCCTACGAGTACACGCTGCCCCGCGCCATCAAGGACGGGTACCTCTGCCCCATCAAGGCGCAGACGGTGCCGCTGTCCATCGACCTGGCGGCCGTGCGGACGCAGTCGGGCGACTACGCCGCGGGCGACCTCGGGACGGCGCTCGACCCGTACCTGGAGCGCATCGCCGACGAGATGGTGGCGGCGGGCTGCATGGAGCGCAAGACGGTGGTGTTCCTGCCGCTCGTGGCCACGTCCAAGAAGTTCGCGGGCATCCTCGCCGCTAAGGGCCTGCGCGCCATGGAGGTCAACGGCGAGAGCGCGGACCGCGCCGAGACGCTGGCGGCGTTCGACGAGGCGGGGCCGGGAGCGGCGCTGTGCAACTCGATGCTCTTGACCGAGGGATGGGACTGCCCGAGCGTGGACTGCGTGGTTGTCCTGCGCCCGACGAAGGTGCGCTCGCTGTACTGCCAGATGGTCGGGCGCGGCACGCGCCTGAGCCCCGAGACCGGCAAGGACCACCTGCTGCTGCTCGACTTCCTCTGGCACGTCGAGCGCCACGAGCTGTGCCGCCCCGCGCACCTCATCGCGGAGAGCGACGACGTGGCGCAGGCCATGACCGAGCGCTTGGAGCAGGCCGGGTGCCCTGAGGACCTGGAGGCCGTCGAGCGCGAGGCGGCCAAGGACGTCGTGGAGGAGCGCGAGCGCAAGCTCGCCGAGCAGCTGGAGTCGATGCGCAAGCGCAAGCGCAAGCTCGTCGACCCGCTGCAGTTCGAGATGAGCATAGCGTCGGAGGACCTGACAGGCTACGTCCCCCAGTTCGCCTGGGAGATGGCGCCGGCGAGCGACGCCCAGAAGGAGGCGCTCGAGAAGGCGGGCATCTGCCCCGACGAGATCGAGTGCGCCGGCAAGGCGTCGCTGATGATGGACAAGATAGCGAAGCGCAGGGCCGAGGGCCTGGCGACGCCCAGGCAGATCAGGCAGCTGGAGGGGCGCGGGTTCCGCCGCGTCGGCGAATGGACGATGGACCAGGCGTCGGCGCTCATAAGCCGCATAGCCGCCAACGGGTGGCGCACGCCGGCGAGCATCGATCCCGCCACGTACGAGCCGGGGCGGGCCGCGCAGGGCGCCGTCCACGTCCCGACGCTGCAGCTCGGCGCGTAAAGAGGAGGGAAGATGGCCGAAGGATACGATCTGGCGGAGTGCCTGGGCGCGATAGACCCCGCCGCGTGCAGCTACGAGGAGTGGCTGCGCGCCGGCATGGCCCTGCACGCCGAGGGGATGCCGCTCGCGCTCTGGGACGAATGGAGCCGCCGCGACGTTGCCCGCTACAAGGACGGCGAGTGCGAGAGGAAATGGAGGGGGTTCGGGCGCTGCGGCTCGAGCGACGTGAAGGGCGGAACCATCGTGCAGATGGCGCGCGACGCGGGCTGGTCGCCCGCCTGGGACATGGGAGAGGCCATCGGCTGGGACGTGTCCGAGCTTCCGGCGTCGTCCGCGCCCGGCCGCATCGTCGACCCGACGTGGGTCGAGAGCGCCGACCTCGTCGAGCCCGGCGCGGACTGGAGCGGGTCGGCGGACCTCGTGCACTACCTGGAAGCGCTGTTCGACCCCGGCGAGGTAGTCGGCTACGTGGTTGAGGCGTGGGACGACGAGGGCGCGTGGAAGCCGTCTAACAAGGGCCCGCACACCGAGACCGCCGGCGAGATAATCGAGCGCGTCAAGAAGCACGGCGAGGACATGGCGTCGTCTCTCGGATGGAACAACGCCGAGGCGGGCGCGTGGATCCGCTTCAACCCGCTCGACGGCAAGGGCGTGCGCAACGAGAACGTGGCGGAGTTCCGCTACGCCCTCGTGGAGAGCGACGACATGGCCGTCGGGCGGCAGCTGGCCATCATGAGGGAGCTGGAGCTGCCGGCGGCGGCCATCGTGCACAGCGGCGGCAAGAGCGTGCACGCCATCGTGCGGGTTGACGCCGCGAACTACGACGAGTACCGAAAGCGCGTCGACCTGCTGTACGCCACGTGCCGGGAGAACGGGCTGAAGGTCGACGTTCAGAACAAGAACCCGAGCCGCCTGTCCAGGATGCCCGGCGTGACCCGATCGGGCCGCAAGCAGTGGCTCGTGGCCACCGACGCCGGCAAGGCGTCATGGGCCGAGTGGCGCGAGTGGATCGACGAGCAGAACGACGACCTGCCCGATCCGGAGAGCCTGGCGGACTGCTGGGACGCGCTGCCGGAGCTGTCCCCTCCCCTGATCGAGGGCGTGCTGCGCCAGGGCCACAAGATGATGCTGGGCGGGCCGTCCAAGGCCGGCAAGTCCTTCGCGCTCATCGAGCTGTGCGTGGCCATAGCCGAGGGCGTGCCCTGGCTCGGCTTCGGCTGCGCCCAGGGGCGGGTGCTCTACGTCAACCTGGAGCTTGACCGCGCGAGCTGCCTGCACCGCTTCAAGGACGTCTACGGGGCCATGGGCGTCGAGCCGGCGAACCTGGCAAGCATCGACGTCTGGAATCTGCGCGGCAAGTCCAAGCCCATGGACCAGCTGGCGCCTTCGCTGATCCGGCGCGCCCTCAAGACGCGGCCCATCGCCGTTGTGATCGACCCGATCTACAAGGTCATCACCGGAGACGAGAACTCGGCCGACCAGATGGCCGCGTTCTGCAACCAGTTCGACCGCGTGGCCACGGAGCTGGGATGCGCCGTCGTGTACTGCCACCACCATTCGAAGGGCAGCCAGGGATCCAAGCGATCCATGGACCGCGTGAGCGGCTCGGGCGTGTTCGCCCGCGACCCGGACGCGCTCCTGGACATGATCGAGCTTGAGCAGACCGACGCGCTCAGGCAGCAGCAGGAGGACGCCGCCGTGTGCGCCGCGCTGGAGCGGGCCATGGCCGAGCTCGGCCCCGACGGATGGCGGGACGTGATCGGCGACGACGACCGCCTTTCGGCCAAGCGGTTCCTGGAGGGCGCCCGCGCCCTGCTCTCGCGAGCCGGCGAGCGCGCCGCGCTGGACGCCGTCGTGGCCGCGAGAGCCGCCGCCAAGGCCCGCACGGCATGGCGCATCGAGGGCACGCTGCGCGAGTTCCCGCGCTTCGAGCCGCTCAACCTGTGGTTCGACTACCCGGTGCACCGCCCCGACGCGACGGGGGCCCTGTCGGACGTCGACCCCGAGGGCGAGGCCCCCTCCTGGAAGCGTAATTTCTGCAAGAAAAAGACGCCGGAAGATCGATCGAAAGAGCGCAAGGCAGCGCTCGACGAAGCCTACGACATGTGCAACACAGGCGGCAAGATAATGCTCCAGGACGTAGCAGATTGCATGGGAGTATCGGACAAAACGATCCGCAGGCGCGTCAAGGAGCACGGCGGATACTGGGTGGACGAGGGAGAGATAGGGCGCAAGGGCAATGATTGAGCAAGGGACAAAATCGGCGGGACAACAGTCCCTGTCCCTGTCCGAAATGGACGCGTATCGTCGAGTTTGTCTGTCCGTCAAAAATGGACAAAGTCGAGAAAGCTTCGAGTTTGTCCATAGCAGGGACAAACTCGGCAAAAACCGACTTTGACCCGAGGGACAGACAAAGCTTACTACTTCGTAGTTAAAAACAGTGTCCCTGTCCCCAGGGCCAGAGGGTACGGAAAGCCGGGCTGGGCTGCGCCCGGCGTTTACCGTCCCCTGTTTCTGGCCAACATCAAAACCAAGCAGCTAAACGATAGAAAGAAGGCATCAATTATGAAAGCAAGACGGTTGGACAAGAGGCTGGACGCGGCGAAGCGCATGCCCGCACTCCATCACACGCTGCCGGGCAGAGAATTCGACGCGAAGTCGAGCGAGGTGCTGCAGTGGCTCGCATCGCAGCCGGAGCTGATGTTGTACCTGTTCGACAAGGCCAGCGGCAACGGCCTCATAGAATACGACGCCGCAACCGGCACGTGGAAGGGGGCCTCGTCATGAGCTGGCCCGAGTACGAGACCATCGACACCTGTCCGTACGGCAGCGCCGTGGAAGCCGAGCGCGCGGGATTCTCGGCCTGCGAGGTCTGCGCGATACCGGACTACGCATGCGTCAAGATCGACGAGTACGAGTACGCCAGGCGCCACTGCCGGGATGGCTGCACCCACCCTGAACAGTGGCTGTACGGGTGCTGGTGCTGCGAGGAGCGCTACGACGCATACGACATGGTCGTGCCGTGCAAGCGGGAGGCGGTGAGCGAATGATCGAGTTCTTCGAGCCGATGGTGCCGCCGACCGCGACGCACAACGACCTCGTGGCCGTCTCCGATTCGCGCGGAAAGGCGCGTCTCGTCAAATCTGCGGCCCTGAAAGCGGCGGAGGCGAAGTGGGAGGCGCATCTTGCC